>NZ_AXZL01000077.1 GCF_000485795.1 Shewanella decolorationis S12 | reverse complement strand
ACCTGCTCCCCGTTGATTAGTACACCCCGATGTTAGTAATGTCTTCATAAGCCACATGAGGACATCCCCATGAAGAAGCGTTTTTCCGACGAACAGATCATCAGTATTCTCCGCGAAGCCGAAGCTGGGGTACCCGCCCGTGAACTCTGCCGCAAGCATGCCATTTCCGATGCCACGTTTTACACCTGGCGTAAGAAGTATGGCGGTATGGAGGTGCCTGAAGTTAAGCGCCTGAAGTCGCTTGAGGAAGAGAACACCAGACTCAAGAAGCTGCTTGCCGAAGCCATGCTGGATAAAGAGGCGCTTCAGGTGGCTCTTGGGCGAAAGTACTGACGACAGACCAGAAGCGGGAAGCCGTGATGTTGATGTGTGATGCGACCGGTCTGTCGCAACGTCGTGCCTGCAGGCTTACAGGTTTATCCCTGTCGACCTGCCGCTATGAGGCTCACCGTCCGGCTGCTGATGCGCATTTATCAGGGCGCATCACTGAGCTGGCACTGGAGCGCAGGCGTTTTGGCTACCGTCGTATTTGGCAGTTGCTGCGCCGTGAAGGGCTTCATGTTAATCATAAGCGCGTGTACCGGCTTTATCACCTCAGTGGCCTGGGCGTAAAACGCAGAAGACGTCGTAAAGGGCTGGCAACAGAACGTCTGCCGCTGCTCCGTCCGGCGGCGCCCAATCTGACCTGGTCGATGGATTTCGTCATGGACGCACTTTCCACCGGTCGCAGGATCAAGTGTCTTACCTGCGTCGATGATTTCACAAAGGAATGCCTGACGGTCACTGTTGCCTTTGGGATTTCAGGC
>NZ_AXZL01000076.1 GCF_000485795.1 Shewanella decolorationis S12 | reverse complement strand
CCCCATTTGGCCTTAAAATACAAAACGCCCGATGAGGTTCATCAGGCGTTTTAGGTGGAAATAAGTGTCAACTTATTTCAGGACGGGACACGTTCTTTATCAAAGTGAACTTATACCAATCGTATTAAACCTGCCATTGGATCGGCGCTTCGCCCCGTGCCATCAGCAGTTGGTTCACTTTAGAAAAATGCCCGCAACCAAAGAAGCCGCGATAGGCCGACAGCGGTGACGGATGCGGCCCCGACAGAATTTGATGCTGTGACGCAGTAATCACCGCCCCTTTTTTAATGGCATGGCTTCCCCAAAGGACAAAAATAATCGGCCGCTGCTGCGCATTAAGCAGCTTTAACGCCTCAGTGGTAAAGGTTTCCCAGCCCGCATTAGCATGGGAATGTGCTTGCCCCTGCTCCACCGTTAGTACGGTATTAAGCATTAAGATCCCCTGCTCCGCCCATTGAGTTAAATCGCCATGGTTAGGGATTTGAAAACCGGGAATATCGTTGACCAATTCTTTATACATATTGGCCAACGATGGCGGCGGTTTAATGCCTCGCTTAACCGAAAAACACAGACCGTGGGCTTGATCAGGGCCATGGTAAGGATCTTGACCAATAAGTACCACACGCACCTTATCCAAAGGGGTAGTCTTAAAGGCATTGAACACATCTTCCTTGGGGGGATAAATCACCTTTCCCGAAGCTCGCTCTTGATTCACAAAAGTAATCAACTGCTGGTAATAGGGTTGAGCACGTTGATGGTCTATAAATTCCTGCCAAGTCGCCAAAATCTGTTTCTCTTGCTTGGATTACAATGCCGCTAGCTTAAAAGTGATAGAGAGACATGACAAGTTAACTAGGTGTTGAATTCGCCAGAATTGGCTCTATCTCAAGTTAAAATGCGACTAACAAAGTGCTATAGTGTCTGTCTTTATCGTTTATCAATTGATTTAAATGACCAATAACCGCCTAAAAGCGCACAGTGCAGGCTTTACCCTCATCGAGCTTGTGGTTGTGATTCTTGTGCTTGGGGTATTAGCCGTGGTGGCACTGCCTAAATTTATTAATGTGCAGCAAGATGCACAAATAGCCACAGTCAAAGCTGCGGGAGCTGGGTTTAAATCGGGCTTGAATCTTGCCCGCTCAGTATGGGCTGTAAAAGTCGGTTCGGGTCCAAAGGAAGATTTACCCGTATTCGGTTCGGCACAATCCGAGCAAGTGGATTTTAATGCCAACGGCTGGCCTGCACAGCACTATATTTATGGTAACGAGGCATCACCGGCTTTAGACAATGTTGAAGACTGTGTTTCGGTATGGGAAGTGCTGTTCCAAAACTCACAACCAAGTGTTTCACGACTCAATGTCGATGCCACCGAAACAGACTACAAAGCGAGTTATATCAATCCGAATCAATGTACCTACTTTTATCGAGCCAACGATAAATTATCTATCTATTACGATTCACGAACGGGAACTGTCACAACGGACTTGGATCCCAATAGTTAAGTGCGGGCGATTCCTTCTTTGCCAAATTGGGCTAGAATCCCCCACCAATAAATTATTTTGAGTAAGCGCTATGACTGATACCAGCAACACCACGATTTTTGAACTTGCCGATCAATTTATTGCTCTAGCCAATCAGCTAAGCCAGCAAGAAGGCGATGTCGGTAAAGTCGGCACGGCACTGCGTTTCGCAGCAGCCCGTTTTAATGCCTTTGAAGCCGCGATTAAATCTGCCGATTTAGGCGCAGAAAAAGACAACGCACTCGACTGGTTTAGCGCCGAATACCGCGAAATGCTGAACGACAACCTAGACGACCATATCGCCAATCCACCCGTTATGCAGGAAGAAGCTGGTGCTGTGGATGATTCGGTACAAATTTTTAAGGGTTAACCCCTAAAACAGGGCCAGCGCTAAACGCCAAGCATCGTCTGCCAAAACTCCATAAGAAACGCCATACTAAGATGGCGTTTTTTATCTCTGTGTATTTCTCTTCGCATTGTTCTATGCGTATTGCAATACGTTAGAGGGTATACACCACGCGTATCGCGAGCAGGATCAGCACCACGCCAGAAAGTTTATCAATAAGTCCCGCTTTTTCCCGTAACTTAGGCAATACACTCGAATGGGATAACAGTAAGGCAATCAAGGTATACCAAAGCCCATCAACCACCAAAGGCGTTAACACGATAAGCGCTTGACCCGTCAAGCTATCAGCCACCATAACAAACTGACTAAACAGCGCTAAAAAGAACAGCATAATCTTAGGATTGAAGAGGGAAATTGCGATACCATCGCGCGCCGCCGTGAGTGTATCCGTCGCCTCCCCCGCCGCAAGTTTTGCCTGCATGCCACCGTTTGAGCGCAATGCTTGGATCCCCATCCATGCGAGATAGAGCGCGCCTAAAATCGCGATCCCATTAAAAATCAATGGTGCTTTTTTCAATACAACGGCTAGGCCGAGTAACGTCACTAACGCATAAATGCCAATACCAATCGAGTGTGCCCAAGCGCAAACGATTCCCTTACCACGACCACCGCCCAAGGTATGACGCACAACCATGGCCAAACTCGGCCCGGGAGACATAGCGCCCAAGCAACAAATCGCCAATAGCCCTAACCAAGTACTAAAGCTCATTTTTAACCCTTTAAAGCATAAAAAGGCCCTCAGTAGGGCCTTCACAGGAGTGGCAGTTTAACACTGGCCAAACAATACGGTCACTCTCATTTCGCCGCGTTAGGATGATAAAAAGCGCGGATATCCTGCACCAGTTGCGCAAGCGATGCGGGCTCCACATACATCATGTGGCCTGCCTTGTAGTAATGCATAGTGACGCGGCTATTATCTATGCCATTATCGGCAAAGGTATTTTCAGTCGCGAAGAAGGGCGTCGCAAAATCGAAATAACCGTTACCAACAAAAATGCGTAGGTCTTTATTCTCGCGCTGCGCCTGCCCTAAATAGGGCGCCACATTCACATAATGCATTTGCTTACCGCTGATATTCCAGTTCCAGCCACGGTTAACATCGGTGGAGAGCACGTTGAAGGGACGCGATAATTTAACCCCTAAATCCTCATACAGATATTGGTGGATAGCCGCCGTATAAGCGCCATCGATGCCATATCCCGAAGGGTCGTTATCGGTCGAGTCACCGCCACTGTCGTAATCTTTGCCAGTGTAGCGGCTGTCTAATCGCCCGACCGTTAAATCCTGATCCCTGAGCAATTCCTTGGTATAGCGACTCGCACTCACCCGCAAATTCACTCTGTCGAGGTAAGACTCACTCAGTCCAGTAAAACGCGCCAACTGTTGACGTACGCTTTGATAATCGCTTTGCGATAAACGGCTACCCTGTAATAGTGCTAGGGCGTAATCCTTGATTGCGAATTGACGCGCCTGTTCGACAAACGCTTCTAGCCCTAATGCCTTGTCGCCATCGCTGACTTTATTGTGATAAAACGCGGTAGCCGCCATGGTCGGTAAAAAACCAATGTAGGGTTGGTTATTACCCGGTTGATAGCGGGCGTGGCTAAAGTCGAGAATCGATGAAATCAGCATCACGCCATTGACCGAGATATCGGTCCAGCCGCCTTGGAGCTCATCCACTAATGCTGCGGCTCGCGTCGTACCATAGCTTTCACCCGCCAGATACTTGGGCGAATTCCAACGCTTATGTTCAATCAACCAACGGCGCATAAACTCAGCAATCGATTGGACATCTTCTTTCACGCCCCAAAAATCGGCGCCTTTCTTCTCTCCGAGGGCGCGGCTAAAACCCGTGCCCACAGGGTCGATAAACACTAAGTCAGATTCATCGAGTAATGAGTAATCGTTGGCTTCTATCCGATAAGGCGCCGCACCATCATCTTTAGCATCACCTGGCACAATCACACGTTTTGGCCCAAAGAGCCCCATGTGCAGCCACAGCGAGGCAGAACCTGGGCCACCGTTAAAAATAAACGTGACCGGGCGTTTACTGTTGTCCTGCACATCATCCCGTAAATACGTAATAGAGAAGATGCTGGCCTGAGGCTCCCCCTTATCATCCTCTAAAATGGTCTCACCACTGATGGCTTGATAACTGATCTTCTGATTTTGAATCGTCATTCTGTGCTTAGTGGTCACCACCTCTGGCACTAGCTTATCCACTTTCGCATCGCTTTTTTTAGCTGGCTCGGCATGGCCGACCATGGACACAGTGAATAACAAGGGCAGCAACACACTTGCCCATTTCAGCCTTGTGGGCGTTTGCTTCTCTGTTAGCGCTCGCATCAATTATTCTTCCCTTCTGTAGTGGTTATTTTGTGATCTTTTTATTAGTGCACCAGCTTACAAAGACTGTGCACTCGGCGCAAAAGCACAATTGCAACCGAATGCGTCAAAGGTTTAATCGGCTTTTAAAGCATAAATTCACGCAGATTTAAGCTGTTAGCCGCTAAGATAGATTGGATTATTGGAAACTCATGTAGGCATCTATGGGCACTATCACTCTTATCAGTTTGGTCATTCTCGCATTACTTGTGGGCGCGATAGGCCTGTTAATCTGGCAACGCAGCAAAGGTAAATGCATTCCATTGGCGGTAATTTTTGTGTTGGGATTTTTCGCCGTCGGCCTAGGCGGAATTATCGGTTTTGTACATAAAGGCGAAGATTATCAAGCCTATCAAAAGCTGCAGTGGCATACGCTGGCCCCTGAAAAAATAGCGCCACTGGTCGCCGATGGCTACACAGTGTTTGTGGATATCACCTCTGACTGGTGCAGCATTTGCCAAACCAACAAGGCGGAAGTCACGCATAGGGAACAAGTGGTGAATGCGCTGATGGCCGACAAGGTTATTTTAATGCAGGGAAATTGGAGTGAAGCCGATTCCACCATTGCGGGTTACATGAAGCATGAAGGCGTACCGGGCACGCCTTACAATAAGGTCTATGGTCCAAGGGCGCCTAACGGCATAGTATTGCCTTCAACGCTCACCATAGAGGCCGTGCTTAATGGCTTAGCTCAGGCGAAAGCACTGTAAGCGGTTTTAAACCTCAAAAACTGAAGCCGTAAAGCTCAACAGTCGCGCAATAAAAAAGGCTGCATCGCAGCCTTTTTGCACACTTCAAATCAGTAGAAAGCAATTTTCCGGAAAGGTGGGCAGAAAACTACTCCGTACTCTTAACAACCGTCTAACCCCAAAACGCTATTTAACTCGCTCGATCACTCACACCGTACTTCAATAAACATCCCCGCGTTGCCGTGAATCCCCAGCATTAAGGGCAAGCCTGCTTAGTTCAGGTCAACTTAGCCAAAGATATTTATGAAACATTTTTATAACAATTTAATCCTTTACGCCAGCATTAAATACAACTTTCGATCGATTAAAATATAAGCTTTTTATTATCAACAGGTTAATGGTCAGACCTCTAAGCTAGCCTCTAAACCATTCAATTCAAGCATCACAGAGAAACCCACGATATATCGCGACACGACTCAAAGGGTTATACTTAGGGCACTCATTCGTATTAAGGAATCAACGGAATGACATCAATAGAGCCCACCGCAATGCCCTTGGATAAACATTTTCTGCCAGAGAACCAATTACTGCTCAATGCCGTGGGTGAAGGCATTTATGGGTTTGATTTAAATGGTAATGCCGTCTTTATCAATCCCGCCGCCGAGCGCATGACGGGCTGGAAAAATGAAGAGTTACTCGGCAAAAATATCCATAATTGCCATCATCATAGCCACGCGGATGGTAGTCATTATCCGCAGGAAGATTGCCCTATCTACAATACGTTAAAAGATGGGATAGCAAGGGAAATTACCCACGATGTGTTCTGGCGCAAAGATGGTAGCAGCTTTCCAGTGCATTACAGCTCTACGCCCGTCTATCGGGATAACAAGCTTATCGGTGTAGTCGCGATATTTCGCGACATAAGCATTCAGAAACAAACCGAGCAGTCGCTACGCCAAGCTTTGGCGCAGGTTCAAGCACTGTCGGAACAACTTGCCAGCGAGAATCACTATCTCCAAGCCGAGTTAGCCGATAAGACCGGCGATGTGGATATTTCGGGCAGTAGCGCGGTGATCCGCCATATGATCCAGCAACTGCATATGGTGGCCAATACCGACAGTACCGTATTGATTTGTGGCGAGAATGGCACAGGCAAAGAACTGGTTGCCCGCAACTTACATCAACTGAGTCGCCGTAAAGATAAACCCATGATCAGCGTTAACTGCGCGGCGTTTTCAGCCTCACTGCTAGAGAGTGAGTTGTTTGGCCATGAGAAAGGCGCCTTTACGGGTGCGACTCAGCAACGCAAGGGCCGCTTCGAGCTCGCCCATCAAGGCACACTGTTTCTCGATGAGGTGGCCGAATTAAGTTTGGAGGCGCAATCTAAGTTACTGCGAGTGATCCAAGAGCAATCCTTTGAACGACTCGGCGGCAGTGAAACCATTAAGGTCGATATTCGCTTAGTCGCCGCCAGCCACCATGATTTACTCAAGCGCGTTGAACAGGGCTTATTCAGGATGGATCTCTATTACCGCTTGAATGTCTTCCCAATTCAAGTGCCGCCGCTGAGGGCAAGGCTTGAAGATATGCCCGAGCTTGTCAGCCACATTTTACATTCCCTAAACCGCAAACTCGGTAAGAAACTGCGCGGCGTAAGCCAAAAAGGTCTTCAAAAACTGATGGCCTACAGCTGGCCTGGCAATGTGCGCGAATTACAGAATATCCTCGAACGGGAGGCCATTTTATCCCAAACGGATATTTTACAAATCCATGCCATGCCTACGCATCATCTGCAGACTCAAACCGCAGCTTCACCATTACAAACCTTGGCCGAGGCGGAAGCACAGCATATAGAGCAAACATTAAAGCAGCTGAATTGGCGTATTTCTGGCCCCAATGGTGCGGCCAATGTGCTCGGTGTTCCGCCAAGTACACTCAGATCGCGGATGAAGAAACTCGGGATTACACGCCAACCCCCTGCGGAAGAATAGCTTTAAAAACGCGATATATCGCTAATTAGCGATATATCGCGACACGCGTTAAATCAGCATTTAATTTAACTATTAAATATCAATACGTTAAAACAAAAAACTCTTGGCCTAACGCTTGCTATAGGGAGCCGAATCTTATTTAAGCCGTTAGGACTACCTATGCCAAAGAGTGACCCCCTACAGAGTGAGAACGCCAAGCGCTCCTCTGCCGAGCAATTTATCCCCGTAAAAAATATCAAGGCGGACGATAAGTCCGCACAAAAAAGCAGTGGCCAAATTCATTTCCGTGAACAAAAAGGCTATTTTCAGCGCCTGAGAACCACGATGAATAGCCTATTAGTGCTGCTATTTTTTGCCCTGCCCTTTATTTCCTTTGATGGTCGGCAAGCGATATTGCTGGATGTGAGTCAGCAACAGTTCTTCTTTTTTGGCCTCACGCTCTGGCCACAGGATTTCACCTTACTCGCTTGGGTGTTTATTGCCGCCGCCTTTGGATTGTTTTTCATCACAGTGTTTTGGGGGCGCGTCTGGTGCGGCTATCTTTGCCCGCAAACCGCGTGGACTTTTATGTTTGTCTGGCTCGAGAGCCGAATTGAGGGCAACAGCAACAAACGTAAATTGCTCGATAAGGCGCCATGGTCAGCCAATAAACTCGGCAAAAGAAGCCTTAAACACGGCCTGTGGGGATTAGCCGCCTTAATTACCGGCTGTGGATTTATCGGTTATTTCATCCCCGCCCGCGAACTCTACTTAGATATTTTTACCGGCAACGCCGGCTTTTGGACGACCTGCTGGGTATGGTTTTTCGCGATTTGCACTTACTTAAATGCAGGCTGGATGCGCGAGCAAATGTGCTTACACTGCTGCCCCTATGCGCGTTTTCAGGCCGTGATGTTCGATGCCAACACCAAAACCGTCACCTATGATGCCGCACGCGGCGAAGCGCGCGGCCCACGTAAACGCAAACAACCGACTGAACTCGGTGATTGCGTTGACTGTAACATATGTGTCGAAGTCTGCCCGACGGGGATTGATATTCGCCAAGGCCTCCAATACGAGTGTATTAACTGCGGCGCTTGTGTCGATGCCTGTAATGAAACCATGCAAAAATTCGACTACAAACAAAATCTAATTAGCTATGTCAGCGAAAATGAATTAAAGGGTATCGCCCATTCCAACTGGCGCTCGCCGCGCTTTTTAGGTTACGGCGCCGCCGTTGTCATTATGTTGGTTGTGATAGGTTTAGATCTTTCTAGTCGCAGTGAAATTCAGCTTAACGTTATCCGCGACAGGCAAAGCCTATACCGTGAAACCGCCGATAACAAAGTTGAAAATACTTACCAGCTGAAGATCCGTAACAAGACTCAGCAAACTAAGCAATATCAACTCGCGGTCAACAGCGAAGTGCCCTTTAGTTTAATTGCCGATCCGGTCATTACCCTAGCTCCGGGCGAGCAATCGGATTATCCCGTGACAGTATTAGCTGATAAGGATGCAATCCCAACGGGGCGCAAAATTATCGAATTCTCGGTAACGGATGTCAGCAAACCTGAACAAAGCGTTAGCCAAGAAACCGGCTTCTTTAGCCCTTAATTCATAGCTTAAACGTTCTCATTTAACCCTATACAACCAATAAGGCGCCATCGATTGAGCGTCTTATTGGTTTTAAAAATGTCCCACATTACGGGTCCTTTTCCTTCCCCAATTCATCTACCAATCGCTATAAAAATGCCCTATAACATCAACACACCCTAATATACCCAAGTTAATAACGACTTAACTCTACTCCGCTCATATAGAGTAAAAACACTATTTTTAACATAAAGATAGAGCATCTGGCAGGTTAGAATTATTTATCGATAAACATTGACCTTATAGGTTGAATCCTTCTAATCTAAACACTCGTTTGATTTTAAAATAATAACAACGATAAACCTATTTGAGGTAGTTAGGCATGGCATACGATCAAGACTCACAACTCGAACTTGGCAGATACTCATCACTCATAGACTTAATCGAACGCACTAGCCAACGCTTTGGTGATAAAACGGCATATGCTTGTTTGGGGAAAACCAGCAGCTTCAATGATATAGAACGCGATTCACGCTATTTTGCCGCCTATTTGCAGAATAACACTAACCTAAAACCAGGCGATCGGATCGCGATTCAATTACCCAATATTACCCAGTTCGTTATCGCCGCCTATGGTGCGCTGCGGGCGGGGCTTATCCTAGTTAACACTAACCCGCTCTACACCGAAAGAGAGCTTATTCATCAGTTTAATGACTCAGGTGCTAAGGCCTTAGTAGTGCTGTCAGATCTGCTGCCAACCCTCGCCAAAGTGGTTGCGACCACACCGATTGAATTGGTGATTTCGACCCACCCGTTAGATCTTATCGACCCACAAGTTCAGCCCAAAACAGGGCTTAAAAATGTCGAATTCTGCCAAGTGCTTAAACAAGGGGCCGAGCTGCCTTTTAGCCGTTTTGTTCCCGCAGCAAATGATTTAGCGGCGCTGCAATATACAGGTGGTACAACGGGCCTCTCCAAGGGCGCCATGCTGACCCACGGTAATATGCTCGCCAATGCGGCGCAGGTAAAATCCCGAATTGGCAGTGTTATCACCGAAGGGGAAGATATTTTTGTCGCGCCACTGCCGATTTATCATATCTATGCCTTTATGGTGAACTTAGTACTGTATTTTGAATGTGGTGGTTGCTCGGTATTAATCCCCAATCCCCGTGATATTAGTGGCTTAATCAAGACACTGGCAAAATATCCTTTTACCGGTTTTGCAGGGCTTAACACCCTCTTTATCGCCCTGTGCCATCAGCCCGAATTTAAGGCGCTGGATTTCAGTCATTTAAAAATCACGATTTCGGGTGGTACCGCACTCACCGCTGCCGCTGCCAATATCTGGCAGCAAACCACGGGCAATACCATCAGTGAAGGTTATGGGTTATCCGAAACCTCACCGGTAATTTCACTTAATGCTCCTGGATATCAAAAGATTGGCACTATCGGTAAGCCCGTTCTCGGCACAGAGGTCAAACTGTTAGACGAAAACGGCAATGAAGTCCCGCAAGGAGAAGCCGGTGAACTCGCCGCCCGCGGACCACAAGTGATGCTAGGTTATTGGAATAATCCCCAAGAAACGGCCAATGTGATGACGGCCGATGGTTTCTTTAAAACCGGGGATATTGCGATTTTGAACGAGGAAGGATTCCATCAAATCGTTGATCGCAAAAAGGATATGATTATTGTCTCCGGCTTTAACGTCTATCCGAATGAGGTCGAAAACGTGCTCGCCAGCCATCCGAATATCATTGAATGTGCCGTGGTTGGCGTAAAGGATGAACACTCGGGAGAAGCGGTCAAAGCCTTTGTAGTGCTAAAAGATGACAGCCAAGACCATGAGCAGATGAAAACCGCCATTCTTAACTTCTGCCGCGAGCAACTCACCGCCTACAAGCTGCCCAAGTTGATTGAATTTATGCCGCAACTACCTAAGAGTACCGTGGGTAAAATTCTGCGCAGAGAACTCAAAAATCACGCTTAAGCATACGCAAACATCAGTGACGTTTGAGCAATCTTAAATCCAAAACAAAACCCCAGAGCAACACTCTGGGGTTTTATTTATATTACATTGTCCATACAAACCTTACTCGCTCAGCGCACTCACTTCATCCGTGAGCAGCTGCAAACTGGCAAACTCGCGATATAGATCATTGGTTTGTATAAGAGTTTGATGCTTACCACTGGCGACAATCCGTCCTTTATCGAACACGATAATTCGGTCCGCATTGATCACTGTGGCGAGGCGATGGGCGATGATAAGCGTGGTTTTCCCCGTCATCAATTCATCCAGTGCCTGCTTCACTTTTTGCTCGCTTAAGGCATCGAGCGCGCTGGTCGCCTCATCGAGCAGCAAGATAGGCCTGTCGGCTAAAATCGCCCTCGCAATGGCAATACGTTGCTTTTGACCACCGGATAAGCGCACGCCGCGCTCACCCAAATAGGTTTGATAACCTTCGCTAAACTCACTGATAAACTCATGGGCACGGGCCGCAATACAGGCACCAATCACCTCCTGCTCGCTGGCATCGACGCGGCCATAGCGCACGTTCTCCAGCACACTGGTGGCAAAAATCACTGAGTCCTGCGGCACAAGCGCAAACTGTGCCCGCAAATCCTTTGGTGAAAGCTCAGCAATATCAATCCCATCCAAATGAATGCTACCCGATGACGGTACATAAAACCGCTGCAATAACTGAAATAAGGTACTCTTGCCGGCACCACTCGGCCCGACCAAGGCTACCCGCTCACCCGCTGTTATCGTTAGCTCTAAATCGCTGAGCACTAACTGAGTTTGCTCGGGATAATGAAAATTCAGCTGTTGCAGTTGCAGCTCGCCACGCACTTTCGCGGGCAGCG
Organism: Shewanella decolorationis S12; assembly: GCF_000485795.1. GTDB lineage: Bacteria > Pseudomonadota > Gammaproteobacteria > Enterobacterales > Shewanellaceae > Shewanella > Shewanella decolorationis. Next base: position 990,079 of record NZ_AXZL01000076.1, on the reverse strand, counting down.
TTTTAGGTACCAGTGGCGCAGGAATATCGACTTCAGTTTCAGCTAATTCGATTAAGCGTTCGGCGGCGCCCGAGGCGCGTTGGATTTCACCAACGACTTCACTAATGGTGGCGACGGCGCCTGCCACCATCACGGCATAAAACATAAAGGCCGAGAGTTCACCACCCGTCATCTTACCCGACATCACATCGTGGGCGCCGACCCAAGTCACAGATGCAATGGCGGCAATACTTAAAAACATCACGGAGGAAATCAACATGGCGCGGTAACGGATGCGACCACTGGCGGCGGTCATCACATCTTCGACACGACCATTGAACAAACTGCGATCCTTATCCTCATGGCCATAGGCTTGCACTGTGTGAATTTCATGTAAGGTTTCATCCACATAAGCTCCCAAATCCGCCACCCTATCTTGACTCTCCCGCGCTAAGGTTCGCACTTTTCGACCAAAGAAACCGACAGGCCCCAGCACCAAAGGCACGGCCAGTAGCACCAGCAGCGTCATCTTCACGCTAGTGATCCCCATCATCGCCAGCCCGCCAATCACAGTCACACCTGAGCGCAGCGCCATCGAGAGACTCGAGCCGACCACGGTTTGCAGCAGAGTAGAGTCGGCGGTAAAGCGCGAAATCACCTCACCGGTACGCACCTTGGCATAAAAGGCCGGAGACAACTTCAGCAGTTGATTGTAAACCGTCAGCCTTATATCGGCGCTGACCCGCTCGCCGAGCCAAGTCATCAGATAAAAACGGCAAAATACCGCAGTGCCACTCACGGCAGTGATCAGCAGCACCAACAGAATAATTTCATTGAGGCGCTGGGCGTTATCCTTAATAAAACCTTCGTCCACCATCAACCGCACGCCCTGCCCGAGGGATAGCCAGGCCAAGGAACCAATCAACAGAAATACAATCGCCGCTACCACCCGCAGGCGATAGGGCTTAAGAAATTGCCAAATCCAGGGCAATACCGCCCGTTGGCGAATCGAAGAATTAGCAGCGTTGTGAGACATAGTGGACTCTGATAATGATCGTGGGGGAAGTGTACTCGATTCTGTAGGCTCAGTTAGCGATTTGTTCACCATTGATATCCTTAGGCTTTATATGCTCATCAACCTTAGCACATGCGAGTATCAACAGAGCATACCCGAAAGCCTTAAGGATAAACAAAATGACATTAGCAAGGCGGGCAATAACAAACGATAAACGCAAAATGCCTTGAGGAATATAACAATAAACCCGCCTAGAGAGCGGGTTTATGCTTGCGCCTTAAGTTGGTCAAGCTCAAGGCGCTGAAGTGTGAGACACAGAAATTTATTAAGACTCGACTTAAGCTACTTGCATATCTTCGGGCGCTTTAGGTGTGCCATGGTGGCCATCACGCTTCCAGTTGACATCGAGTAATTCACTGCCTGTCAGACTAAAGGCCTGGCCAAAACCTTTCACATATAATCCCTGATGGGGCGCTAACTTATACAGATTAAAATCCGTCAATGCCGCGAGATTATCGGACATTTCGCCAAAGCGTTTTGATAACAGGCTGACTCCCTTACTAAATGTGGGTGTATCGCGCTCAACCGCTTGAGCGATTGCATCGAAAGTTAGACGTTTACGGGCGAATACGGATTTTGCTTCGGCTTCATCCTCCACCAGCATGACAGACACTTTTGTCGACTGCTTAAGGTTGTGGCCGTGACGCGCTAAGTCACTCACTAAGATGTAAAATCCATCGTCAGCTAAGGCAAACGGAGCATAACTGGCATTGGGTTGACCACCCGTATCGACTGTCGCGAGTTGCAAAGTATGGCGCTGCTGTTTAAAGGCCTCAATTTCGGGTAACAGTTTGTCCCTTAAACGTTGTTCTTGCTCGGAGATTTCAGGCTTCATATTGGATACCTTAATAAATTATATCGATGACTATTGAGTAGCAAAGGTGCTCGCAAGCGTTTTAAAACGGCGAACTTGCTCAGGAAAAAGCACTCTTTGCTTGTCTCGTCCTAAATAAACTTTGAATACCACCTCGCCTTGAGGACCAAAAAAGTTAATCGAATGGCTCTCGCTGCCCCTAAAGGGTCTGCTGATTAACGCGATAGCTCGCATGTTATCCAGCTTGAGATGGCCATGAAGGCCATCACCTTTGCTGTAGAGGTTGTAATATCCATGGGCAAATTTCCCTTGGGGAAAATCACCTTTAAATTCAAAAACACTGCCCGAGAGCATCACTATCGTGGTCAGAGGTCCCCACTCGGGTAAGCTCTGCAGCAGCTCGTCAATTTGTGTCAAAGGTAAAAACACCCGCTGCGCTTGCGGCAGTGCTGCGACCACATCAAGCTCGGCAATCCCTAATTCACTCGCCAACTGTGCGGGCATTAAATCGGGCTGGTTGATAAAGCGCTGCCTTAACATAGACTGCGAGTCGGCATCAGTGTGATGGCTCGGGTGTGTAATTTCAGTGTCGATTGTCTGTGTCATTTGCGTCTCCTAAAGCTGGGCCTAGAACATATAACGTGCTGACAACTTCATATTGCGACCAGGCTGATACAGGGTCTGCCATGCCTGCTGGTATTTCTCATCACCAATATTTTCGATGGCAAAGTCGACTCTCAGGCCTGACATAGCCCCCATTGCTGGCTCCCAGGCGAGGTACACATCCCACAGGGTATAGTCGTCATACTTAGCCACGCGATAACCTTCGGGCATATTGGATTGGCTGGCGACATAGGTCACTCGGGTGCCGAGTTTCATATCGCCTTCCATGATGCCTTGGGAGAGGTCGACGTTAAACTTATTAGCGGGCATACCTTCGATATAGTCGCCAGTCTTACGGTCTTCACCTCGGGTCTGACCGTAATTCATCGCTAACCGTGTTTGCCCAATGCGATAACGGCCGCTGAGCTCAAACCCAGTTAATTGCGCATCTTCCACGTTGTTCCATGAGGTGGTTTGCTCAAGTCCTGGTATCCCCCGATACGGATTGGAAACTTGCTGCACGATAAAATCGTCCACATCGTTACGGAAGATGTTTACGGTGAAGGCCAGCTCATCATCACCGGCTAAGTCGTTGAAACGAAAATCGGCTTTCAGTTCTTTATTGCGGGCGACTTCAGACTTTAAGTTAGGATTCGTCGCAAAGGTATTACACAAACCTTGGGGTAAAAAACCGGGGATCGGCGGAATGCAATAATGGGTTCCTGTAGAAAACATTTCCTCTACCGTCGGCGCGCGGAAAGCCTGATCATAACGTGCACTTAAGGTCAGCCACGGCTGAGTCTGCCAACTTAAGCCCAGCGAAGGCGATAACTCATTGTCATCCGCGGAAGCATTGAGGTTATGACTCTCGTTTTTGAAGCTGTCATAACGTAAGGCGGCGTCGAGATTGACGGTTTGCGTCAATTGAATATCGGCACGGCTAAAGGCGCCCCACACTGTGGTCTCACCATCGATATCCGCTGGACGTTGCCCCACTTGACCTTTGTCGTCTCTAACGGTTTTAAGGGTATCGCGATAACCATCGACACCATAGGTCAGCTTAGTATTACCAAGTTGCGAACTGTTGTTGAGATTGATGCCAATGGTGCGGTATTCGGTGCTATCGAATTGACCTTTGGTCACTCGGTCTTCGTCATAATCAGTGCTATTCCAATAGACCTGCACTTTAGTGTCCAAATACGGATTATTTGCCGGCGCCAAGCTGTAATTAAGGGTAACGTTTTGATCGTCCGTTTTGCGGCGCACTAAAGGCACTGAACTGCTCACCGCAGCGGAAGGATTACTCGGCACGAGTTCATTAATCTTGTTAACTCTTGCCGATAACTCTAAGCGTGAAGCCTCATCGGCTTGCCATCCAAACTTAGCCAAACCACTGCTCCCCAAAGAAGCACTGTTCGTTAAGGTTTCGTCATTACCCGTATTGATATTATTGGAGTCAAAGTAAGATCCATTGATTAACCAATCAATAGTATCTTGTTGGCCATACACGGCAGCACTGGTTTTAGTGCGGTCGCCATTAGTGTCATAGCCTTGCTTTAGATAGCCACCAAAGGTTTCGTTAGGGGCTAAGAAATCTTGAGCCGATTTAGTATTCTGTGCCACCACACCTCCAATGGCGCCACTGCCCCAGAGACTACTGGCAGGACCGCGAATCACCTCAATTGATTTGAGTAATTCTGGATCCATAAAGTAAGAGCCACGGTGACCAGAACTGGTATTCTGCCTTGCACCATCAATGGTTTGTAATACGCGATCGCCGCTTAAACCACGGATCTCAACGCCTTGAGACGTCGCTCTTGGACCATTGGTTAAAGTGATGTTGGCTTCATTTTTTACCGCTTCGGCAACCGATGATGCCTGAGCCACATTGAGCTGCTCTTCACTTACAACGGTAATACTGCGGCTAGTTTGTGAGACTTTTTCACTCAAGCGTGTCGCGCTGACTAATACTTCATCAAACTCAGTCTCGACTAATCCCGGCTTTTTTTCCTTTTGCAGTGCAGTCACACCTTCTTCAGCCGCTAACGTAAAACTTAGCGCCGTAGTCGTTAATGCGATCGCAATGGCGATAACTAACGGCTTCTTTTGCATGGTTACATCCTCAAATCATCAATAATATTAATCGATTAGAATCAAAATCGGCCGTCGGTGGTTAATCCATTAACCTAGGCCAACCTGCTGCATTTTTAAGCATTCCTTTTCGTGATTGCAGGCACTCTAACTGAGATTGGAAAATTGATCAAATAGAAATCATTATCATTTGCGATCTTATTTATATTGACGTATCTTAATTAGCATTGATTGATGGGTGACTGTTTTTGGACTTGGAAGACTTGCTGTGACACCGAAACGATATCTGGCTTTTGGCGCATTAACCGTTGCAATCCAAACGGGTGTGATTGCATCGCAGCCTGCTATGCCATTACCAAGTAGTCTCAATGAATCGACTCAAATGGCCGCATTCAATGAAGCGAATAAAGCGGTTACCTTAAGCTTTGCAGCTCCTCGTGCCACAGAAAAATCAGCGGCCATATCTGCGGTAAAAAGTACGCCAGCGAAAACGATTCCCGTAGATGCGACCTCGACGCATGTGTCTAATACTAGTAAGCCCCAAACGGCGCCAGCACTCACTGATACGCCAATAGCTGAAATAGCAAGGCAAGCACCCGCACCAACCACAGATAAGCCACGAACGATTCAATCCGCAGTGCAGAACAAGCCAACGCCGAACACATCCTCTAAGGCCGATGCAACAACAGCAAAGCCTCTTATGGCCGCAAATACACAACATCAGAAAGAAACTGGAGAGATAACAAAATCTTCTGACCAAGTGTTGTCGCAAATGGCAGAAATCAAGACTCAAGATAATGCCGCCATTAACAGCAGCGATGTGACGCCCACAAGTACCAGCAAGAACATCAAAGCTACTCCCGAGGTTATCGAGCTAGCAACACCAACTTTTGCCAGTAAACCGCCGCAACCTACTTACCCACGTATGGCACGTAAAAAAGGGCTTGAAGGCACGGCGACTGTAGAAGTGATGTTTAACGAATTTGGACAACAACTGGCCCTCACCTTAGTAAAAAGCTCGGGGGTTGGACTATTAGATCAAGCGGCATTAGAGGCGGTTGAGACCTGGGAGTTTCAAGCCCCCACCAACAAACTGGCCAGCCATTACAAGGTGAGAGTACCTATTCGGTTCGCCTTAAATTGAACGTCCCTAACCGTAACATTTTAACGTTTGCTGCCAGCTTAATAACTACTTGTTTAATAACGAATTTAACCTAAGAGTCTTAATACCCATGACTGACTTTTCCACTCTACAGGCTCAACTCGGCGCCCTGACTTGGCCGTTACTTATCTGCGCTTTTCTCGCGTTAATGATTTGCCTCGAACGTAGCGCCTTATTTTTACAGCAATCCTTTGCATCTATGTCGCCCAAAAAGCAGGCTTGGGTCAAAGCGCTGCGTCAATCCGATGCCAAGGCCAGCAGTGAAACTATTCAAGCACTCATCGAGAGTACGAGTCGTCAGCAGGACTTACTGACCAGAGGCGCCAATATACTGCTAAAACAAGCAGATAAACCAAAGCAGCTCAGGGAAGAATTACTCAGCCTGTGGCTGAACAAGCAGCAAAGGGACTTACAAGCGGGCCTCAAGTTACTGCAAGTGATTGGGATTATTAGCCCGCTACTGGGGTTATTGGGGACAGTACTGGGGCTGATTGAGATGTTCGCCCAGTTAGGGCAATCCCAAGGCCCCGTCACTCCATCACAGCTCAGTGCCGGGCTTGGACTGGCGATGAATACCACTGCAGCGGGTCTGATTATCGCGGTGCCGACCATTACTGCCGCACATCTGTTTGGGATCTGGGCCCATAGTCAGTGCGTAAAAGTAAGTCATGTATTGAATCAACTCAATTTGTGGCTATCTGGGGTTGAACATATCGCCCTCGAGCAGAATCACTATCAGGCTTTTGCCGACGTTAATCGTGCTAAACCCGCCTCAAACACTCAACTCGAGTCACAGCCATGATCAGTGCCGATAGAGCCTCATTACCTCAAGCGGGGATCTCGGCCTTAGAGCCCCTTCCGAGCATCGATCTTACGGCGTTGATAGACATCATTTTTATCGTCTTAGTGTTTCTATTACTGACCGCCAATAGCCGTTTGATGAGTTTACCCGTGGAAGTGCCCCAAAGCCCAAGCAGCGCCATCACGGCCGTCGAACCGAAAGAATCTATCGCTATCAACATCATGGCAAAGGCTCCCCATTGGGCGCTAAACGGCGAGGCCTATTCCGAGTTAAACGCCTTCAGTTCGGCATTTGAAGAACGACTAAAACGTCATCCTCAGGCCAGTATTGTTATCGCGGCGGATAAAGCCGCGCCGGTAGAACCTTTAATGCAGCTGTTAGCACTCTTGCAGGGCAATGCCATCAGCCAGACGCAGATTTTGATGGAACATTAATCGCTTAGATTAAAGCAGAACATTTACGAAACCATTTCCCTTGGTAGTGGCCTTTGCCCACCTTGCACACAGATGAAGTAGGAGTTTACCCATGTTGTTTAAAGCCAATCGTTATGCCAATAAATCAGCCAATCCATGGCGGCTATTTTTCCAGGCGCTCACTCTCTCCTCGTTCGCGGCCTTATTCTCGACTAATGCCTTATCGCAGGAGACCAAACTGGTTAGCGCGGGCGCTGGGGTGACTGAGTTGGTGCTTGCCCTCGATGCAGCTGACGAGCTGGTTGCAGTGGACTCCACCAGCTATCTTCCAGAGCATTTAGCGTCAATTGCCAAACTGGGGTATCACAGAATGTTGTCGGCTGAAGGCATTATGGCATTGTCGCCAACTCTAGTTGTCGGCTCTGAGGTAATGGGGCCAGAAACCACACTCAATGTGCTCAAACAGGCCAAGATTGAGGTGGTGAAGTTACCCTCAAGTGCCGATGAGAAACAGCTGATGACGAATATTGATACCCTCGCTCAGCTACTGAAACGCACAGACCAAGCGATAAAGTTAAAACAAGATTTACATCAAAGACTTGAAGGGCTAAATAAACAGCAACAGCAATTGAGCCAGCAACAGACCCAGCCGAAAATCCTATTTATGTTATTACAGGAAGGACGCGGCGCCCGTGTCGGCGGTAAAGGCACTGCGGCCGATACCATTATCGCGCTCTCGGGGGCGAAGAATATTGCCGACTTTGAAGGTTATAAGAGTCTCTCTCAAGAAGGCATACTCTCACTCCAGCCCGATGTAATTTTACTCTCTAAGCGCAGCGAGCAGAGCGATGCACAAACGGATGAACAAACCGCGCAAGCACTACTGAAGGAAATGCCATTACTCGCCCACACTCCCGCGGGCAAAAATGGCCATATCCAAACCCTTGCCCCACAAGCCTTACTCGGCGGGTTAGGCATTAGCGCTATCGGTGCGGCTGAAGCCTTAGCAGCCACTTTGCTCAAGCAAGATCAATAAGTTGTGGGGCCGATGAGTATGTTACAACATCGCTGGCTATGGCCCACTATGGCAACGCTGCTTATCCTCAGCAGCTTACTTTCCGTCAGTGTCGGGCCAGTGAATATCAGCCTTATCGACTCCCTCAGTGCGGTGTTTAACTGGGCCACGGAGCAAAATATTGGCAACCTTGCTCCCCACGAGCAACTGGTTGTCAGCAATGTCCGCTTGCCTCGTACCTTATTGGCCCTTGCCGTTGGGGCTATGCTGGCCCAATGCGGTGCAGTGATGCAGGGGTTGTTTCGTAACCCCTTGGCAGATCCTGGGATTATTGGCGTGTCATCCGGCGCGGCATTAGGTGCGGCCATCTGCATAGTACTGTTCCCTCACGCCGAATCGGTCATGATTTCTGTCAGTGCTTTTGTCTCTGGTTTAATCACCACCCTTATCGTCTATCGTCTTGCCAGCAACGCTTTAGGCACATCGGTCGTGTTATTGCTCTTATCTGGCGTCGCCGTTGCAGCACTCGCAGGGGCAGGAATTGGCGTACTGACCTATTTAGCCAATGATATGGCGCTCAGGGACTTAACCCTGTGGCAAATGGGCAGTATTGCCGGCGCACAATGGCAATATGTGGGCTTGTGTTTAGTGGTGTTAGCCCTGCTGAGTTGGCAATTTAATCGTGATGCTAAGGCGCTTAATGCCCTATTGCTCGGTGAGGCCGAGGCCAGGCATTTAGGCATTGATGTTGATTCACTCAAGCTGAGACTCATACTACTCTGCGCCTTAGGGGTCGGCGTCAGTGTTGCGGCAACGGGCATTATCGGTTTTATTGGCTTAGTAGTGCCACATTTAGTGCGTATGTTGCTAGGGCCAGATCATCAGCGCCTCCTCCCGATGAGTGCCCAGCTAGGTGCGGCCTTGTTAGCACTTGCCGATATCGGTGCGCGCGCCTTTTTACCCCCAGCGGAACTCCCCGTTGGCTTAGTGACAGCGCTCATCGGCGCACCATTCTTTATCTTTTTACTACTGCAACAACGCAGCAAATTAATCTAAGCGAGAACTCCATGGCTATGAGCTTATCGGCTGCGCCCGTCGCTAAACAACATTTTGAACGTACCCAATTAAGCGTGGATAGACTTTGCTACGCTATCGGCGATAAAGCAGTGTTAAAAGACATTAGTGTGCAATTTCAACCGGGCAGTGTCACCGCACTGTTAGGACCGAATGGCGCGGGTAAGTCCACACTTTTAAAGGCACTGTGCCAAGAGATCCCCGCCGCGCGCGGCAGCATCCGGCTTGGGCACTGCCCGCTTGTCGATTGGCCAAGGGCTGAACTGGCAAAATCGCTCGCGGTGTTGCCGCAGCACGCGAGTTTAACCTTTCCCTTTAAGGTGCATGAAGTGGTCGCCATGGGGCTTTATCCGTTAACCTTGAGTCAAAAAGAGGGACAGCAGTTAGTCACAAAATGGCTCTCTGAGGTGGAGATAGTGCACTTGGCGCAGCGTAGCTACCCCACCCTTTCGGGTGGCGAAAAACAAAGGGTGCAACTGGCGCGGGTATTAACTCAGTTGAGCCAATCCCCCTTCCCGCCGATTTTACTGCTCGACGAACCCACCTCGGCACTAGATCTGGCGCAGCAACATAAGGTATTAGCGCTGGCAAAAAATCTAGCCCACAAACACGCCTACACTGTGATTGTGGTACTACACGATCTCAATCAGGCCGCCCGTTACAGCGACAGGGTTATCGTCCTCAAGCAAGGGGAAATCGTCAGTGAAGGCTCGGCAAAGGAAGCTTTATCGGCCGAGATAATTCGACAGGTGTGGGATTATGAACCTGAGTTTATTCCTGCACCACAGGGCGGTTACCCATTGATTTTTTGATCCAAAATCAAACTCGCAAAGCTTTTTCACTTAAAGTTGAGGGTATAATCGGGCCAATCGATATCGCCAGTACATTGAGCAGATGAAAAACACTATTTCCACAGAAACGCAGCAAGACGCCTTAAGTATTGCCAAAGCCACGCAAAAACCCGGGCAAACGAAGGAACAGACCAAACTTATCGCGCAAGGGATTGAAAAAGGCATTGCCGAATACAAAAAACGCCAAAAAGCCAAGGCACGTGAGCGCGATAAACTGAGAAAACAACAACTCAGGGCAAGAAACCAACAAGCGAACGCAGCCGACGAGATGGATGACGGCGAAGATTTTTCGCTGCCGCAGACTCAATTTACTCCTATCGCTTGGGCTGCAATCGTCCTGTTACTCCTTAGCTGGCTTGGCTTTGGAGCCTATATCTTTCTTTAACGAAGGGGATTAACGCGTAAGGTATCAAGGTAGCTGGCAAGCTCCTGCGGCAGAAATGTTTGCGCAGTAAGCGCCTTAGCATTGATATTGCTAGCCTTTAGCTGGACTCGCCCTGTCTCGGGCAAAAAGGCCAACTCAAACCAGTTGGCTCTGTCGGGGTAGCCATCGAGTGTTAGACAGAACGTATTGTCCCGCTCAATCGCAAACTGACAATCCCAGCATTGACCGACAAGGTCGAGCAGCACTTGCCCACTTTGCATGTCGGTTAATCGAGGCGCATACACCCAATGGGACATGCGCATTTCATGGGGAATGGTTTCAAGCTTAAGGCGGCCCTGTAGAAAAAACTGTTCGGTTAACATATTCGGATCATCAAAGTAGTTATCTTGTATGAAAAGATGAATCGGTAATAGGCTGATTAACTGACGGATTAACTCATTAAACCTTCTAATCGATTCGCAAGCCGCTTAGCTAAGCATTTTTGCCAAGCCGCACTCTTTGGCTGACTGTAGAGCCTATCTTCCCAGGTAAAAATCTTGTTCATGCCATGGTAAGCGAGCCACGGCAAAGGCTCGCGCTCCCAGGGTCCTAATACCTGTTGAACTGGAGCATTAAACGCCCAAGGCATGGTCGCAAGCTGTGTATCACGCCCTAATATCAAGTCCACCAGCGTGCGGGCAAATAGGTTTGCCGCCCCGACACCTTCCCCGCCATAGCCGCCAATCAGGCCTAAACCGAGACTCTTATCAAAAATGGCATGGGGAGCGAAGCGCCTCGCCAAGGCTAAAGTACCGCCCCAACCATGGGTAATTTGTACGCCCTTAAGTTGAGGAAATAACGCCAACAATAATTGATAACGAAAGCCAAATTCGCCCTCGAAAGCACACTGAGGTGGGCTTTGATTTACAGGAAATTTCCCATTAAAAAGTTTAGGGTCAAAACCAAATTCGGTGCGTATTTTCGCGCCAAAGCCATAGCCGCCACGGGCACCAAATATCAGCCGATTATCAGCGCTACGCTGGCCATAAGTCACTATACGGCTAGCATCACTAAAGGTCGCGCGATTGGCTAAGCCAATTGCATCCCATGTGGTGTCCGTTAACGGCTCGGTGGCGATAAGTAAGCTCTGCACGGGTAAGGTGAATCGCCCAAGTCCACTGAGCTGACGTAGATAACCTTCCACTGCGGGCACCACAATCGCCGCACGAACATTTCCTTGCGGCGTCTGTAATTGGGTTTGTGCATCGCTAAGATGCGCCATGTGATTTACAGGCGTGTGCTCGTAGATCTTCACCCCTAAGCCTTGCACTAGGTCAGCCAAACCGCAGACGAGTTTCGCCGGATGTATTCGCGCGCAATGGGGGGTAAAAAGTGCCGCTTGGCCCTCGGCCATAGACACTTGCTTATCGAGCTCGAGCTTATCCAGCCAACGTATATCTTCTTCACCAAAGCCATCTACGCGCCACTGCGCCAGTTCGGCTTTAATATTGGCGAGTTGCTCGGGATAACGCGCCGCCACCCGCAAGTTACCGCCATGGTGTAAATCACAGTCGATATGATGCTTTGCGCAAACTTCAGCAACTTCAGAAATGGTTGCTTGAATAATGGCTTTAGCGGTAAGGCGCTGCTCGCCTTGAAGCCGATTAAGATAGGCGACATCACCACTGAAACTGCCCATCAACCAACCACCATTGCGGCCGGATGCACCTTGGCCAATGCGTTCGGCCTCAAGGATAACCACAGACAGATTTGGCTGGTATTGCTTTAGATAATAAGCCGTCCAAAGCCCGGAATACCCCGCACCGATAATGGCAACATCGGCGGTGATATCCTGCTCTAAGGGGGGTAAAACGGCTCGCTGATTTAACTGAGGCTCAGTGTCGAACCAAAATCCGCGCTCTTTCACACCAACGCTTCACTCGAGGCATTAACACCAATGATTGCAGCAATTTCATCGACATGGGTATCAACCCAAGCGCTGCTGATTGGCCCCCAGGTGACGATACGATAATAACCCGCATTGTTACGGCTGCCGTCCTGCACAAACTCGACTCGAATCCCTATATCTTCAAATGCGACGATAGAATCCTGCAACGTGCGCCGCGGCATTCCAGTTAACTTATTGAGCGATAAAAGGTTATGCCGATCATCATCCATTAAATGCGCTAAATATAACTTACGCAAAAATGCCTTATGCTGTTTCGACATCGATTGAGTGGCTGCGGCTTCTAGGGGCATAGAGGAAGGATCCAAAAATTGATCAAGAGTCTATAAAACTACTTGATATTCAGTGAATAAGAAATAGCCTCAGTACAAATTATTAGGCAGGGTTTACGGGGCTACACCCGCCAATAGTGGACAAATTTACTCCATTGACTTGTGTTTATCCCCCCATCGCTGTTATTTCTAAAAGGAGTCAATTGATGGGAGCAAGTAATGAGCCAAATGATTACCGCTGAGCAAGTGCTACATTTCTGGTTTGAGGAAATCTCACCTAAGTCTTGGTGGATAAAAGACCCTGAATTTGATGCCTTAATTCAGTTCCGCTTTGAAGACTTATTAAAACAAGCCAAACGGGGTGAACTTGCCGATTGGCGCGTTACACCTCAAGGTCGGTTAGCCGAAATCATAGTGCTGGATCAATTCTCCCGAAATATTTATCGCGATACGCCCGCCGCGTTTGAGGCCGATGCCATCGCCCTCGTCCTTGCCCAAGAGGCCGTCGCCCAGCAGGTTGACCAAGCACTTAAGCCAAAACAAGTGCCCTTTTTATTTATGCCCTACATGCATAGCGAGTCGCCGCTTATTCACCAAGTTGCAGTGAAATTGTTCAACCGAGAAGCGGCCATCGCCAATTTAGCATTTGAACTGAGGCACAAGGAGATTATCGACAGATTTGGTCGTTACCCACATAGAAACAAGATATTAGGCAGAGAATCTACCGCAGAAGAGATCGCCTTTTTAAGCCAACCTGGGTCATCTTTTTAGCAATGAACGAGCATTTATTTAAATAAAATCCCTAAAATAATCGATTGGCAAACTACACTTATTGCATGAGGTCAAGGAATGACCAGCGATATAATCAGATGGCGGATGGTGAAGGTTATACAGTGATGAAACAAGCTAATCGTTATTGCAGCTTCTCCAAAATAACCCCCATTCGCTATCAATTGATAGGAATGATTGCGTTATTGAATCCCCAATTTTCAGCCGCAGAAGAACTTAAAATCGGCGTCAGCCTCTCTATCCCTCCTTATGTTATCCAAGAATCAAATAGCGGATTAGAACTTGAACTTCTATATCAAGCACTTGCTGTAAAAGGTCATACAGCCAATATTGAGTATTTACCCCTAGCGCGAACCTTCCATGAATTAAAAGAAGGAAAACTCGATGGCATAATCAACGTTAAGGAAGGTATGGTCGATAAAGTGTTTTACTCTAATGTGGCAATTCGGTATCAAAATTGCGCTATCAGCTTAGAGAAAAACCACTTTAACATTAATAATATTAAAGATTTAGCTGATAAAAAGATCGTTGCTTTTCAACGTGCCTCAAGCTTGTTAGGCGATGAATTTAGCCAAATGATCAAATCCAATCCAAGCTATCAAGAGCAAGCTCGTCAGATTCAGCAGGTGTATATGCTGATGAAACACAGAGCCGATGTCGTGGTTATGGATAAAAATATATTCTCCTACTATCTAAGGCAGGCGCTTATTGAGGGCAAATTAACCGAAGTAGAAGCGAAGCAAGTGGCTATATGTCATCGTATTTTTCAACCGACGGAATACAAATTTGCTTTTCTGAGTGAGCAAATCCGAGATGACTTTAACCTTGGCTTAAAACAAATAAGTGAAGACGGGACACTCAGCGCATTGCAAGAAAAGTATCGGCGATTAATGTCCCTTGAGGGAGAGGCTGAAGCCTCAAGCAGCGTTGTAGATCAGTCAATACTCAAGAAAGATCCTTTATAGGTGGTAAGCTCTTAACAACTAATACCGGGCATTTAGCTAACCTAACAACATCTTGACTTACATGAGGCTTTAAAAAATCCATTAACCCACTGCTGCCATGGCTGGCAATGACCACCATCCCCACATCAGCGGCTTCAGCAAGAATTTCCTCACTCGCCTCACCGTGGCGAACAATGCATTTGATACTCAGACCAGACTTCAATCCCTGCTGCATATCCTGCTGTAGACTTTGCATTTTCTCCGCAACAAATTCGGCCAGCTTTTGCTCTAATGACGCGGGAGTCTCCACTGCCACACCATAAAAGTGAGCACTTCTAGCAGGGCTGACCACATGTAGCAAACGGATATCTACTTGATAAAGATTTGCCATTTCAACCGCATACTTTAGCGCATGGGCGGCAGTTGCCGAAAAATCGGTTGGGCATAACACTTCTTGAGTACGCATAATCTTATCCATCACTTAGGTTGTTGTGCCCAATATAGGGGCAAATGGCATTGCTGATAATCTGTATTTTATCGCAGTAATTTGGGACAAACAGCTAGGCCACAAAATTAATTATGCTTTAGCAATCAAAAACAAAGGGCGCCTAAGCGCCCTCTTCTAAGCGTTTTACTCGCTATTTAACCACTAATACAGGACATTTAGCGCCATTGGCGACAGCTTCAGCGACATTGGTGTGTAAAAAGTGCGAGAGTCCAGTTCTACCATGACTAGCAATCACCACCATACCCACATCCTTACCATTCGCCTCTTCCAGAATTTGATCGACGGGATCGCCACGGCGAATCAGGGTGGTAATAGGTAATTCGGTTTTGAGGCCCTCAAGTAAAGCCTGCATTTTGGTTGCAGCGGCTTCTTCCATACTCTTAGCGAGTTCCTCGGGCGTGATCGCTAGGATCATGTAGTTCTCGTCACCGATTGGTTGCTCTACAACATGTAAAATCTTTAGCCCAACATGGTATAAATTTGCCATTTCGATGGCATAACGTAGCGCATGGGCCGCAGTTTCCGAAAAATCTGTGGGCCAGAGTATTTGACCTGAACGCATAATCTGTTCTCCTTAATGGCTAGTCATCGCTAAGTTCATCTTTGAGCCAAGTAATGGCATCCAGTTTATCGACAAAAAACTTAACCTCGGCCGGAGTAAACCAGTTTGCCAACTTTGCCATCACCTCCTGTAGCGTCGTTTTGCCGACAATGGCAATCCGCTCAAAGTGGCGAACATGCTTAACCCCTAGTTTTAGATCGTCCCAAGCGGCTTGAAGTTCCCAACCTTCAAGCTCAGTCACATCGACTAAGGCATAAATATCGGGATCTTTCACCCCAGCTAACGCGGCTTCGAGCACAGGTACCATCACCTCATAATCTTGATGAGTTAAGGTACCAATGGCTTTAAAGGCGACAAAAAAATCATCCTCACCATAACGCTCAATGCCAACAGAAATTCCATGCTTTAACAAAGTCATACTCACTCCTTGTCTAACAAACTACCTTTTGAGTGTAAAATTTATACCTTCTCAGGGCCGTGATCTTGCTCAAAAATACACCAGAACACTTGCGAATGCTCACACAGTTAGCTAGGATAAACCGACTAATCAGTCGGTTTGTTTTTTACACCACAAATCACTTCCAAAGTTTAAGGCTTGCACCCGAGGGATCACTATGAATATGGCAACAGACCTAACAAAAATCTCGCCACTCACCGAGTTACTCCAGCGCCAACGTGCAAGTTACTTGGCAGCCCCCAATCCCGATTACGCCATCCGTAAAGAACGCTTAATCCGCCTTAAAGCCGCCTTACTGAAATTCCAACAGCCGCTCGTCGAGGCTCTATCACAGGATTATGGCCACAGATCGGTCGACGACAGCTTGATTTCCGACATTATGCCCGTGGTCAATAACATTAATTACAGCCTGAAAAACCTGAAGAAATGGCTCAAGCCAAGCCGCCGTCATGCGGGCATCCTACTCGCCCCCGCCCAAGTAAAAGTGCATTATCAGCCGCTCGGGGTGATTGGGATAATCGTACCTTGGAACTTCCCCGTCATGCTCTCCATCGGACCATTAGTCACGGCCATTGCAGCAGGCAATCACGCCATGCTCAAACTTTCGGAATTTACCCCCGCGACCAACAGCGTCATCAAGCAATTGCTCGCCGAAGTGTTTGAGGAATCCCATGTTGCCGTGGTCGAAGGGGAAGCCGATGTCGCGGCGCAGTTTTCAGCCCTACCCTTCGATCATCTACTGTTTACCGGATCAACCACTGTCGGCCGCCATGTAATGCGCGCCGCCGCCAATAATCTTACGCCTGTGACTCTCGAACTGGGCGGTAAGTCGCCAGTGATTATCGCCCCCGATATGCCACTTGAGATAGCAGTAGAACGAATGATTTATGGTAAATGTTTGAATGCAGGACAAATCTGCGTAGCACCTGACTATGTGCTTTGCCCTAAGGCGAAAGTGGCAGAATTTATCCAAGCCTATCAGACGAAATTCCAAGCCATGTACGGCGCGATTAGTCACAACAAAGATTACGGCAGCATTATTAATGCCCGTCAGTTTGAGCGTTTGCTAACCGTGCTTGAGGATGCCAAGGCTAAAGGCGCTAAGGTCATCTCCGCATCGAATGATGCTATTGATAGCCAGCATCGTAAACTCGCCACTCAGCTCATTACCGACACCACTGAAGATATGCTATTGATGCAAGAAGAAATCTTCGGCCCACTACTGCCTGTGATTGGTTACGATAGCTTAGATGAAGCCATTAGCTACGTGAACCATCGCGCCCGCCCCTTAGCCCTGTATGTGATGAGCTTTGATGAAGCGAGCCAACAAAAAATCCTCAAACAAACCCATTCCGGCGGTGTATGCATCAACGAAACCGTGTTCCATGTGGCGGCCGATGATGCCCCCTTTGGCGGAATCGGTCCATCGGGTATGGGGCATTACCACGGCAAGGAAGGATTCCTGACCTTTAGCCACGCCAAAACCGTACTTAGTCGAGGTCGCTTCAACACGGGTAAGTTTGTCCATCCTCCCTATGGCACTTTTATCCAACGCATGTTGATGAAGCTGTTTTTACGCTAATACAAGCGCTTAGGAGTGGTTATGCCGAGCTTATTACCAACAGATACAGACACTAAACCCATAACGGATAAACGTCAGGCCATTTTGGAAACCGCCTTACGCCTATTTGTCGACCAAGGGTTTCATGGCACCTCGACCGCATCGATCGCCAAACAGGCGGGCGTCGCCACGGGCACCCTGTTCCATCATTTTCCGACCAAGGAAGCACTGATGGAAAGCCTTTTTCTTACCATCAAGCAAGAATTCGCCGATGCCTTGTTATTAAAGGTCGGCGAGGGGCAAGATCTAAAACACAATGCCGAAACGCTTTGGCAGAGTGCGATCGATTGGTCGATTGAAAATCCAGTCAAACAGTTGTTTTTTCAGCAGTATTCTATGTCGCCGCAGATCGCTCTGCATATTCGCGAGCAGGCGATGAACAGTATCTTAGGGTTTATCGCGCAATTGATAAAACAAGGACAACTGATGGGATTGATTGCACACTATCCCGTTGATTTAATGCTTGAAAACTGTCACGGGCAATACTTGGCCGCCACGCGCTTTTTTATCGATAATCCAGAATTAGGCAAAGATAAACATTACCGAGATGCCAGCTTTGCGCTGTTTTGGAAGGCATTACAGGCCGATTAATTAAACAAAAAAACGAGCCAGATACGTATCTGGCTCGGTGCTTATTATCGCAAAAGGAATTAGCCTTGGCTCAACTCCTGCTGTTTTTCAGCGGGCTGTGCCACTTGTGCCTGACTCCAATAGCCTTGCTTAATGCCCTTATCGATCAACTCGGCGACCGCGAGTTCGATAGCCTGCAACACGCAAAATTGCACGGGTTCGTTAGTCGTAAAACCGACTTCGGCTTCGGCCAAACGATTCAAACTGGTATAACGGAACAGGCCTGCACGCATTTCCTGTGAAAGTACCCTTTTACTTGTAGATACAGACATCATCACTTTGCCTGTGTGAACATCAACAGCACGCAGATAGATAGTGACCAGATCCTCACGGTACATTTCCGAGGCGCCGATACCATAATATTCAACCCCTGTACCGCCTGTGCTGGTGTTAGTCTCGTAACTGATAATGCCGCCTTCTAATAGCAATCTCGCCGTCGATAACACGGGGATATCATCGCCCTTTGAGCCATTTTGTTTATTGCTGATTTTGCGCTCAGTTAATAAATTTTGTAGGCCTTCACGTTCAACGGGCGTAAACCATTTAGAGTCGATCAAGGTTTGCATCAGCATCGATGTCGCCCCTTGTGTGACCGCCGTGGAGAAGGAACTCACGTTCGCCTGAGGCTTATACTGGCCTGTTTGGTCGCGAAACGAATAGACAGCTACCGGAATAGGAAACTTAGGCCCAGGCTGACTCTGTAGTTCCTTCATCACCTCACTCATCGGATTAACTTGAGCAGGAGTTATATTTAAGTCAGGCTTTGGGATCAAGCTACAGGCGGACATACTCAGCAGCATAGAAGCGATAAGGATGGAACGTGCCATTAGTTTCCGCCTCCAAAAGTTGGCATTTCAATCACAGTCACTTCACCAGTTTCAATGTTAGTGATGGTCAACATCACCCCGGTGCCAGTAGAAGCGACTTCGATACGAAAATCGCCCGTATCGTACACCCCATCGGTGATCTCACCATCGGCAACGCCGCGGGTGATGGAGTTAATGATGTTACGTTCCAATGATTCCTTAAAACGAGTAACAAAGTCCTTCTCAGTAGAGCTGGCTTTATTATCGTTTTGAGCCTGCGCTTTATTGAGTAAAAAGGAGCCATTCGCTGGATTGCCCCCAAAGCTTGGGTTGACGGGGGTATAGATTAATTCGGTTGCTTGGCTAGTGTGAGCTATGCAAAGCACAGCAAGAGAAAGTAACGTCCTGAATGTCATTATTGTTATCCTACAAATCGTCCGATGTTCCTGAAAAATCACCCGTAATCGCATTAGCCCTAACTTGAGCTAAGTAATCAATCGTCAACAAAATGGCCTGCTCTGCGCTCTCCTTAATCGGGTTCGCCCGACGACCAAAGTGCGTGGTATAAATACGAGTACCATTCACTTCTAAATTCAAAACTGTCCCCGCCTGTGGAAATACAGTTTCATACAAGGTCACGTTAAACCCTTGAGTAAACGGCAATTCGCGCCAATAACTTGAGTAGTAAAAACCAAAATCCTTACCAAAACGCGTTAAGGTTCTATCTATCACAAGCCCACTGATTTCAATATCATCATCGGCTAACGCGCCGGGAGCGCTTATAAACAAGAATGGACACAAGAAACTGAACAACAACCGCTGAATTAACGATTTCACAGGTCCCTCCTTACCTTAAGATGCTGCTTTAGCGTAAACGCATACTACGCCATGTTGTGCATGTAACATTTTACGCTTATTTTCATTAAAGAAAGGTTAACAGGATTGAAGATCGCTAGTCATTAGACGGAGACCTAAATTAGCCCAAAAAGCTAAGGTAAAAACCGCAAAATAGCCCATTTGGGTAATACGTTAGAATGAGTAATGAAAACTCTTGATACACTCTTAAACGCAGATTATTGCGGTAACCAGAGTTGTACTGATAGCCCGCCGTCGCTGCGATTATGCATGCTAATACTGCCTTCGTGGGCCTCAATGATTTCGCGGCAAAGTGGTAAGCCCAAGCCTGTACCCGATTGTTTAGTTGAGTAAAAGGGCAATAGGGCTTGCTCTAACACTTCCTCGGACATACCGCTGCCGCGGTCCTCGATTTTGATACTAAAGCCCGCTCCATCCACCAGCGTTTGAAAGCGAATCGATAGCGTGACCTCATCGGGATTAGAACCTGATTCATGGGCATTTTTCAGTAAATTCAGCAGGACTTGTTCCATTTGCCCTTGGTCGAAATAACCCATTTCAGCGGGCAACTCATTGGCTAAGGTAAAAGGATAATGCTGGGTTAAATGCTCGACAAGCTGCTGCCATGGCACCTCACGTCGCTGTGGTAAAGGCAGTTTAGCAAAGCGCGCATAATTGAAAATAAACTGACTTAAGTGATTCGTGCGACTCTCTATGGTGTCAAATATCAGCTTAAGCTTAGGATTATCGAGATCTTTCGTCAGTAAACGCCCCGAGTTCACCATGGAGGCGATTGGCGCAACGGAATTATTTAGCTCATGGCTGATAATGCGGATCACCTTCTTCCATACCGCCACTTCCTGACGATTGAGCTCTCGAGTCATCTGCTTGAGCAAAATTAAGTTATGCTGCTGGTTATTCAGTAAAAACTGGCCACGACTCAGATACCAAGTCTCAGTATCATCCTCACCCATGGTAAACAGGCCGCTCTTTTCTTGCTTAAGGGCCAAGGCAAGTGCTTCGGGTAAGTCTTGCAGCAACTCGTCGAGGCTCAATCCTTCCATCTTGCCTTTGATATGAAAAAGATGCCGCGCCGCATCGTTGGCATACATGAGTTTTTGGTGGTCGTTAAACAGCAGCATCACATTCGGAGAGCTTTGAATCACCTTATCCAATAGCAATTCGCGCTGGTAAATGTATTGCCGCTCTTGGCGCAGCTTAGCCGCCGAATCATTGAATAACTCAGCCAATGCTTTCAACTGCCCCTCACCATTTGCAGGAATGCTGACGCTAAAGTCATTGTCATTAAAGTTGAGAAAACCAACCTCTAAGGCATTGAGACTGCGAGCTAAATGGCGGGTAAACCAAGCCACACCTAAGGCACAGATTCCGCAGGCAAACAGTAATATGAATAGCCATTGAGTAATTGGCGGTGTGGACACAGCCTCGTGTTCTAACTTCAACTTAGGCAGCGAGATAGATTCAGCGGGTGGCGCTATGGGTGGCACCTCAGGATGGACTGAAGGACTAAAGAGCCCGTCTTTAAGCCGCTCGAGTTTATAGAGCTTTATTTGCAGCTGTTCTTGCTTAAGTTGCTCCAACTTTTGCAGCTCATGCTTAATCTGTTCCGCCCTTAAACGCTCCTGCAATGGCAGAGTTTGTTGTAATTGCTCGTTATTTTTTATCGCTGCCTCGACAGTCTCTTGCAGCTTATCTATATCGAAGGGCGGTATAGTGATATCGGGGATCTTGATGGGCTCAGCGACTTCAACGGGCGAGATAGACGGACGATAGCTCACAACACCTAAGGTCAAGAGCACACCTAAGGCGCAACAAACGGTTGAATAAATGATTAATTTTGTTCGCAGTTGCACCTAAAATTCCGCCTAATGCTCAGTGTTTATCATGCTATGGTTATTTTTCTAGACCAAACTTATCCATGCGGCGATACAAGGCCTGTCGACTCAAGCCTAGGGATTTAGCCACGCGCGCAATCACGCCCTTGTGCTGCCTTAGGGCCATTTCAATCTGCTCACGGCTAACATCCATAGCGTCGCTAGAGTCCGATTGAGCAGGCTCGGCATGAGGCAAACTTTTCACCTGCGGTTCAATCGGTGTCATTTCGGTCAGGTTTCGCCCAAATGTCGTAGTGCTTATTGCACAGGAATGATTTCCATGGACAGGGGGCAAACCAAAATCGGCTTCGGTTAACACTCGGCTTTGGGCCAACAGCGCCGCACGTTTGCAAGCGTTTTCCAACTCCCGCACATTGCCCGGCCAGCGGTGCTGTAATAGGGCTTGCTGCGCAGGTTTACTCAGGCTAAAGCTCTCGCCTACAAAATGTTTCACTAAAGGTAAGATATCATCAACACGTTGATTCAGCGGCGGTAATGCCAATTCAATCACATTCAAGCGGTAGAATAAGTCCTCACGGAAACGCCCCTCGACAATATCTTGGGCAAGGTCGGCGTTAGTCGCACTGATCACTCTCACCTTCACCTTTAAGGTTTTATGGCTGCCTAAGCGCTCAAACTCCCCGGTTTGCAATACCCGCAATAATTTCACTTGGCCAGACAGGGGTAAATTACCAATTTCATCCAAAAACAGCGTGCCGCCATCGGCCGCCTCAAAGCGACCAATGCGCGCCTTATTGGCGCCGGTAAAAGCTCCCGCCTCGGCACCAAAGAGTTCGGCTTCGAGCAACTCCATCGGCAAAGCGCCCACATTCACCTTGATAAAAGGTTTGTTTTTTAAGGGGGAATTAGCGTGGATTATATCGGCAAGTTTGTCTTTACCCGCACCGTTGGGGCCGGTGATCAATACTGACACATCGGAACGCGCCAGTTGCAAGGCTAAGTCGATACAGCGCTGCATGGCGCCACTGCCAAACACGATTCCGCAGAGATCCGCATCGGCGATCGCCACTTGGCGCTGAGAGTTCACCCGTTCGAGTTGTTGGTTTGCACGGGCAAGTTTATGTAGCGCAATTAAATTAGTGATACTGTTGAGTAACTTAGCATCATCCCACGGTTTACCCATATAATCGGCGGCGCCCGCTTTCACTAACTCGACCGCCGTTTCTAACTGGGTCCAGGCCGTCATCAGGATGATTGGTAGATCAGACTGACGCTCACGTAGCGCATAAAATAACTGTTTTCCCTCTTCCCCCGAGGTGGTATCGCGGGTGAAGTTCATGTCTTGGATAACCAAATCAACATCTTGGGTTGCCATTAGGCTAAGGGCATCTTCGGGCGTATGACAAGTCAACACTTGGTAACCATTGATCTCCAACATTAAGCCTAAGGCTTGGCAGATGGCATGGTTATCGTCAACAATCAAAATAGTGTCCATGTGAGCATGTGCGTCCTGAGTAAAACTATTAACCTTAAAGTAACAAAAAGTGCAATAACATCCTACTGTTATCACACTTAATGCCCTTCAACTTATTTAAACACTGCGGGTAGCTGTCGCTGGAGAAATCTTAGCGGCCTTGCGAGCAGGTAAGTACACCGCAAGGGTGGTTACCGCAAACAGTCCCACCACAGTTAACAATGGATAGATTATCTCCAGCATCGGCAGGCTATAGAGGCTCATCAATTGCTGGCCGAGCTGAATCGCTAACAGCACTCCAATGCCGCCGCCGAGCAAGCAGAGCAAATAGTTCTCGACGAGGAAGTAGCTGATAATATCCCGTTTTTTCGCCCCTAATGCGCGGCGAGTGCCGATTTGCTTAGTGCGGCGCTGGATATTAAACATCACCATGCCTGTCACCCCAAGGGATGTGATCAACAGCAGTAACACCACCATCATGGTCAGTACAGTTGCCATTAACTCATGGTCACGGTACGCCTCGATGCGTCGCTCAGCAATAGTCGTAAAGTCTTCAACCACTCTGCTTGGATATTCCTTGTGCAGCAGCTCGGGAATGACTCCTTTTAAGCGCGCGATATCGCTCGGCTTAGCTCTTACTAAATAGCGTTTATAGTCAGCGGGATAATTCACCGACAATACGGAACTAAACTCAAGATTACTGTTATCAACCCATGCCGTTTGTAAGCGTTCAACCACCCCAATCACCACATAGTGCTGCGTACCCATATACACGCTCTTGCCAAGGGCTGACTCATTCGGCCACACTTTATCAACAAAGGCTTTAGTGACAATCATCTTGCCACCATCCTCCAGCAACTCTGTGGTGATCTCCTGGGGATAGAAGTTACGTCCTTCGACTAACTTCAGTCCTAGGGAGTTGATAAAATGCTCATCACTCATATACATGCCCGTATTGGGCGTAGATTTAGCGCGCTCCTCAGGCCCCAGCGTAAAGTTACTCGACCAACCACCACCGCTAAGGGGAGCCATTGAGGTGGGCGCAACATCAATCACCCCAGGAATAGCCCGCAGGAGTTCCAGATCCCGTTTATCCTGCGCGACTAAATCTGTCGATTTATCAAAATGATAAATACTGAAATCAAATACTTCGCTTTCAACAATTCCCGACTCACGGGCCATTAAATTCAGGCGCTCGGCGATAATAAAGCTAGCATTTGCCACGATAGCCACAGATAAAATCATCTGTAACAACAGTAACAAGGGGCCGCTTTTACTGCGTAATAAACTGCTTAAAATAGGTTTGATATGTAACATATTGCCCCCGATTATTGGCTCTTGAGATAAACACTTGGGTTAGTCGTACACACACGCCACGCGGGGTAGATACCAGCCACCACAGCCGCCAAAATCGCGATCATTGGTGCTATCAACCACATACTGGTATCGAGGTGAGTTAAAGACGACTCCAAGTCAAACTTCTTGGTCAGTAGCATCAATGAGCCCCAAGCCCAAGCCAAGCCGAGTAAACCGCCGAATAATCCCATCAAAGACACTTCCACCATATGCTGGGCAAAGATCTGCCCTTGGCTAGCGCCGATGGCGCGGCGCACGCCAATTTCGGGAGCGCGACGTAAAAACTTCGACAGCAACAACCCTAACATATTGACTAAACAGACAATCAAGAAGAGTACACTGAGGCCCACCAGCACCTTGTTATCCTCTGGCACCACTTTATTAATGGCTAACCATTGGTCAACATCGGACAACTGCACATCGGCCTTAGGTGAGCCAAAGCGGCCTAATTTCTTTTGTTGTTCAATATATTGGCCCACCCACTGACGGTACTCTGCCACTTGCTCAGGCGTATCCAGTTGCACCCAAAACTGCGTCCAATGCTTTTCGGAGGTTAAACGCTGTGCATAGTTGTTGATGCTTTCATAGTTCCAGCCGTTGGTATTCCCCCAACTACCATATTCCTCAATCGGCGCTAAGCTGTAGGGCACAAACAAGGTATCCACATTGCCAAAAGCGCCATTGTTAAGATCGTAATAGTTTGGACTCGGTGCCCAAGGCTTGAGCACTCCAACCACTTGATAGGGCTTAGCATTGAAATAAATCGTTTTACCCACGCTATTTTTGCCCGCAAACAGGGTCTTATTCAGCTCATCGGTGAGCACCACTTCGTAGCGAGCATCCTGATCGACACTGTCATCCCACGCCTGACCATATTGAAACTCGAGGCCAAACATTGGAAAAAAGTCGTTATTGGTCACCCGCACTCGAGATTGCAGCACGGGTAAAAACGCAGGATCTTCGGTTTGCACCGCGCCGCCCGTGCGGAACATTGGCGTTTGCAAACGTGGAATATCGCTCTTAAGTAAGTTAAAACCATCTTGATAGGTGATCTGTGGATCGAAGCGGTCCCAGGCATCTGGCCCTTGGCTCCACAGTTGCACCGCAAACAATTTGCCAGACTTCTCTCCCGCAGGGTTAGTGGACATCATTTTGTAGATGTTAAGAGTGGTGATGGTGATGCCAATGCCGATAGAAATCGCCATGATCATCAATGCCGACAACATGGGCGTTTTTTTGATGCTACGCCAAGCTAAATCTAAGTAATAGAAGAACATAACCGCTCCTAGCCTTGGGCGTTAGCAACCAATTTATCGACACTGCTATGGCTTGCGCTGCGGGCCGCATTGGGTTGATACATGGTAAAATCGCAGACTTGACCATCGACAATTTGGATATTGCGCTGAGCTCGACGAGCCAGTTCAGGATCGTGGGTCACCATGATGATCGTGGTGCCAGACTGATTAATATTCTCTAATAACTCCATCACTTGGCGCGCCATCAGGCTGTCGAGGTTACCCGTTGGTTCGTCGGCGAGCAGAAAACGGGGTTCCCCGGCTAAAGCGCGAGCAATCGCGACCCTTTGCTGCTGACCGCCGGATAATTGGGTCGGCAAATGCTTCATCCGCGCGCCTAAGCCCACTTGTTCTAACGCTTGCTCCACACGGCGTTTACGCTCCTTGGCACTAAAACCACGGTAGCGTAGCGGTACTTCAATGTTTTCCGCGAGGTTAAGATCGGGGATTAAGTTAAAGCCTTGGAAGATAAAGCCAATTTTCTCGTTACGTACGGCGGCACTCTTGTTATCACTGAGGTTGGAGACATTAATTCCATCTAAAAAATAATCCCCATGGGTGAAGCCTTCAAGCAAGCCAGCGATATTTAAGAAGGTGGTTTTGCCTGAGCCCGAAGGACCCGTAACCGCCACAAACTCGCCCTCGTTCACCTCAAGGTTGAAATCCCGCAGCGCATGGGTTTCCACTAAGTCCGTTTTAAAAACCTTGCTGATATTCTTCATTGATAACATTTTAATTTCCTTGATTAATTTTTATCTTTACGCGCAAACGGCTTATAAAACGCGCCAGTATTTCTTTATCTTTAAGTGGTAACGGCTGACGCAAAGCCAAATCCATTACCCCGCAAAACGGCCCATCACAACCCCACTCAAGGCATCGAACAACCCATTGAGACAGGCGAATATAAAGCTCACACTTTCCATCGAGACATCACCCACCTGGCGCGCTTCTTCTAGGGGATTCGTCCATTCCAAAATATTCAAACCGAGGAAAAACCAGCTATTAGCCTCACCTATGCCCAGCTCCACTGCCACCACCAGTAGGGCTAAAGCCAGAACACCAAACAATTTGGATGACATCAACAGACCAAGATCGACGCTTTTAGTACGCATAATGAACTCCTTGTACACCTTAGCCGCAGACTTTTTAGCCAGAGCGGCGTTAATTACATCAATTTGATTAATAAGTAATTTTTGACTATCGGTCATCAATGCATTTTGACCTGTTCGGCATGGTTGAAGGGCTCAACACTGGAGATCACCCATTCGTCACCCGCTTTACCGCCTTCGATCACTTCCACCTGACTCATGCTGGTGCTGCCAAGCTTAATGTCGCGGCGAGTAGCAATATCGCCTTCGACTTGATACACCTCATCGCCACCACCGCTGGTCATAAAGGCGCCGCGTTTAACCATCAACACATTCGTCCTGTGTTCGAGCAAGACTCTGGCGGAGATACGTTGGTTTTGGCGCAGCTTCAAGCTTTCGCTCTGGGCAAATTGCACTCTGGCAGTCACTTCACGGTTACGCACTTCGGGGGAAATAGAGGATAACTTGCCCATGAGTTTGACTTCACCGAAGCTCAGTTCGACCTCCATTCCGAGTCCTAACTCGTCGGCGTAGGATTCAGGCACAGCTAACTCGGCCTCATAGGCACTTAAATCGACCACGGTCAGGATGGGCTGATTGGCACTTAGACGCGTTTTTTGCTCGGTCAACCAGTTACCAATAATGCCACCAACGGGAGCTTTGATATTTAAAGCCTCAACCTGACGCTCAAGCTCACGCACTGCTAACTGTTGGCGTTCCACTTCGAGGGCTTTATTTTTGACTTCGAAGCTCAAGGTATCTTTTGTTAATGCAGCGTCCTGCAAAGCATGCTCAAATTTCAACTTAGCCTTATGCAGATCGTCCTTACCTTTCTCATAGTCGATCTGACCAATAAGTTGGCTTTGAATAAGCAATTCGCCACGACGACGTTCACGCTCGGCCGCTTCCAAATCCACCTTGGCCATATCTAAGGTTTGATTGACTTGTAATTGGTTACGTCTGGCGTCCAGCTTGGCACGCTCAAGGGCGCTCTCTAATCCCGCCAATAGCGATTTCGCCTGCTCTAATTGATTGGTTAATCTTGGACTCTCCAGCTTTGCGACTACATCCCCCTTGCTAACGCTATCACCGGGGTTGCTCAATAGCGTTACTGTGCCTTCTTCGGTGCTGTAGAGAATCGGTGCATTGGCGGCAACAATTTTGCCCGTAGTGGCCACATCTCGAGTGAGCGTTCCAACATATAAAGTGGCGGTAGTGAGCTCGCTACGGCTGATGGACTGGCTAACTTTATCGCTACCAAAACTGGCCCACACTAGGGCGCTAACCAGTAAGGTGCAGCCGCCAATCATCAGAGGCAACTTGAGGCGTTTGGCGGTCGATGGAACAAGGACTTTATCTTGGCCGCTGGTATCTTTAATCATGGCGTTTCTCGCTTCCCTGTCGTAGGGCTGGATAGGCCCATCGCTACGGACACTATTAAAAATCGATAACCAGTAATAGCAACGCCTATGCCAATTCCATTAAAATATTTATTTTCATAAAGTTAAGTGAAATTCAAGATAAAAGTGTCCGCGGACACAGAGGGCTTTATTAAAAAGTGTCCGCAGATTTTCGAGAAAGTGTCCGCTCCAGATGGGTAGGTAAAGCTAAGTGAAAGACTGACAGTGGGCACTCAACATGTGTTAACACTTTTCTTAGCGAATTGTCTGAGTTTCCCTTTACAGCTAAATCCTTGCCACATAAGATCCTGCCACCCTCGCAGCAAAAATATTCAACAAGATGAATCGCCCTATGACAACACTCACTATTACTCGTCCTGACGACTGGCACATTCACCTAAGAGACGGCGCACAATTAAAAGACACGGTTCGCGATATCAGCCGCTATATGGGCCGCGCTATCGTCATGCCAAACCTGGTTCCTCCCGCTATCGATACCGAAACCGCATTGGCTTATTACGATCGTATCAAGGCGCAAGTGCCAGCTGGCTCGCAATTTGAACCCTTAATGGTGTTGTATCTCACCGACAAAACCAGCCCAGAAGAAATCCGTAAAGCCAAGGCCTCGGGCAAAATCGTTGCCGCGAAACTCTATCCAGCAGGCGCGACCACCAACTCGGATTCTGGTGTGACTGATTTGAAGAACATCTACCCCGCCCTCGAAGCAATGCAGGAAGTGGGCATGTTGTTCCTAGTGCATGGTGAAGTGACTGATTCATCGATTGATATTTTCGACCGCGAGCGGGTATTTATTGAGAATATCCTCAGCAAGATCGTGGCCGATTTCCCTAAGCTTAAAATCGTTCTCGAACATATCACCACTAAGGATGCAGTTGATTTTGTGACTCAAGCGTCTGACAACGTGGCCGCCACGATCACCGCGCACCACTTGCTCTATAACCGCAACCATATGTTGGCTGGCGGTATTCGTCCGCACTTCTATTGCCTGCCGATTTTAAAGCGCAATACCCACCAGCAAGCGCTGTTAGGTGCCGCGGCCAGTGGCAATAAGAAGTTCTTCCTCGGTACCGACTCTGCGCCACACGCTAAAGATCGTAAAGAAGCCGCCTGTGGCTGCGCGGGTTCTTATACTGCCCATGCGGCCATTGAGCTGTACGCAGAAGCCTTTGAATCGGTCAATGCGCTGGATAAATTAGAAGCCTTTGCCAGCTTCAACGGCCCAGATTTTTACAATCTGCCCCGCAACAGCGATACCATCACCCTAGTGAAAAAATCTTGGGATGTGCCAGTCAGTTACCCACTTGGCGACAACAATGTGGTGCCAATTCGCGCCGGTGAACAAATCGATTGGCAGGTCGAATAAACAGGCCTTTTGACGCGATAAACGGCTATCTAAACCTGCCGTTTATCAAGCTTAAACCGTTAAGAGTCGCCTTAGGGCGACTTTTTTATAACCGACATGTAAAACCATAAGCGATTATCTTTTAAGAGAAAAACATGAATACACGGACGTTACTAACGCTGCTGTCCTCAAGCCTATTGCTTGCCACTACGCTACCTTTTAGCACTCTTGCCGCCGATGAACTCTCAGGAGTCTGGCAAGGAACGCTGGGTAAAAGCAGTATTAGAGTCTGCTTTAACCAATACGGCAGCGGCAGTTACTACTATCAACGCTACCTAACCCCAATACAGCTCGAGCTGCAAAACGGTATTTGGGAAGAAGAAAACAACACCGGAAACTGGCAGTTTGATAGCGCGACGGCGCAGCAACTCAGCGGCCATTGGTTTAAAGACAATTCAGGCAAATCCTTACCCATAAAGCTTGAGCGCCAACTCAGCCCCGACAACCAGGATGACTGCAGCGCCGATGCCTACAATCTGCCACTTGAAACCAAACCTTCACTGAGCCGCGGAAAATGGCAAGTTTTTCAAACCATTGAATACCGTCCGCTGACCTATGGCACAGAAGTCGGTATCGAATTTAACGGTCCACAAAAAGGTATTCCCGCCATTAATCAGTGGCTTGAGAAAAAACTCACCGATGATGCGCAGCTGGCACAAACCTTTGATACGCGCCGCAGAATGTTGTCTCAAATGGGCCATTTTGTGGCCGATGAAACCTATGCAGAACCGATTTTCCTCAATCAGCATTGGCTCAGCGTGCGTTTATACCGCTGGGCGGCGGGTTTTGGCGCCAATGGGATCAGCCAAGAGTTTGTTAGCTTCTCCCTCGCCGATGGCAAACCTTTCCATCCGTGGCAGTGGTTTATCGCCGATAAACCCTCGCAAAACTTACCAGAAAGCATGAGTTATCAGCTCCCGCCTGTACTTAAAGAAAAGTTGTTCGCCAATGCGGCACCAGATGCTGAATGCCCAAGTGCCGACGGCTCTGGGGATTTTCAGCTCACCCTCGAGGCGAATGGGATTAAGTTTTGGGAAATGCCCCGTGGCGATGGTTGTGAGCAGGAATTTACCTTAACCCCACAAGAAGCCATGCCCTTTGCCACACCTTGGGGGCAAACGCAGCTTAAGCTATTGGAATAATAAATTTTAATTCATCATTAATCGCGATAGCGGGAAAGCAGGCTGAGATAACGATAATAAGCGTTGAAAGCCCTTTCTCGTTAACCTTGACGGGTTAACGTCTCTTGTCAGATTCAGCACCGATTTTGAAGGAAGATAGCTTGAGCCAGCAAATACCCCAGATAGCAGAACAAACAGCCGAAGCCTTAGTGCAAGCCCAGTTAGTTGCCTATAACCAACGCGACCTTGCAAGCTTTGTGGCGCTCTTTAGCGACGATGTGTGTATTTATCGCCCCCCGCCACAGAGCCCGTGATGCGAGGCAAGGCTGCCTTTAGTGATTTCTATCAGAATGAACGTTTTAACTTGCCGCATCTGCACGCCGAGATCCTCAATCGTATGGTGGTCGGCAATAATACCAATCACATTAAATATCTAATCAGTTCAGAGCCTCACAGGCATCTCAATCCAAGGCGCATTGACGCAGAAATGGTTATTCCCTTTTAAGTCAATGTAACACGGGAGTGAGATGCTTGTGAGGCTCCCGCAGGGCGGGGTTGAACGGGCTTTATACTGCGTTTAAGGCTTTCGACAGAGCGCCACTCTGCCTTCAAGCCTTCGCCTTGTCTAAAGCCCGTTTAACTCCCGCTGAATGAACAGATATTTAATACGATTGGTATAAGATCGTCGATCAGGAACGGATCTGCGGCATACGCAACGAGCCCTTTGAAGTCATGGTGGTCTTTGAAGTCTCTAATGGCCTTATCCAAGCGATGTGGAGCTTTGCCGCTAACTAGAGCGCGCTCTAAATGGTCATATCAAGCTGACTAGCGTAGCAACAATCATCTGCGGCAAAGGCGCTCGACAAAGCGGTGAAAAATGTTACGCCTATCTCATATTTCATTTCGGCGCCGCCTTTTGGTGTGATATCAACGGATTCTGTGAAGCGCACGACTGTCCATCAACCACAAAATGCCTTAGGGTTATTGGCAACAGCCAAAAGAGTGATACAACACATGCTCTTTTTACTTAACCCAACCATAGGAATTGCTGATGTCAGATAACCAACAAGCCTTTTACGAACGTGCCACTGAGATGATTAAGCTCGCGAACCAGCAAAACCAAAACACCGAGATCCAAACCGGTGAGGTCAGCGCTTCTTTTATGTGGGCCGTCGCCCGCTACAACGCTTGGTTTGGTTCCACCAGCTTTGAAACCAAAGAGCAAATGCAGGCCAAAAAACAGGAAATGATGGATTACTATATCGAGCGCTATAAAGAGATGATCGACGCCAATCTCGAAGACTATATTGAAAACTTCGACCATTACCGCGCTACGCAAAAGTAATATTTCCTCCACCATGGCATCCCAAAAAGTATCGTTAAAAAGATAAACCAGACCCAGTCGCATGAATTTGCAAATTATACGAATCACATTAAATATCTAATCAGTTCAGAGCCTCTCTGGCATCTCAATCCAAGGCGCATTGACGAAGAAATGGTTATTCCCTTTTAAGTCAATGTAACACCGGAGTGAGATGCCTGTGAGGCTCCCGAAGGGCGGTGTTGAACGGGCTTTATACTGCGTTTAAGGCTTTCGACAGAGCGCCACTATGCCTTCAAGCCTTCGCCTTGTCTAAAGCCCGTTTAACTCCCGCTGAATGAACAGATATTTAATACGATTGGTATAAGAGAGGATAAATAATGAAACGCATCCTATTAGTGAGTATTTTGTTCTGGCAGCTGTTGCAACCTGGGCTTGCTCAGTCGTTGGCGCCTTTTCAAGCGCAGAGTGCCGTGACTCGCCCTTATATTATCGAACATTATACGTCACAGGGTTGCAGTAGTTGCCCGCCCGCCGAAGCTTGGTTAGCTGAGCAGTTTAATAAGACCGACCTATGGCAGAAATATTTTCCATTAGCCTTTCATGTGACCTATTGGGATTACCTAGGATGGAAGGATATTTTTGGCCAAAGGGCTTTCAGTGAGCGCCAATATCAGCATTTAAACCAAAAGCATACGCGGCAAGTGTATACGCCACAGTTTGTGATTAATGCTAAGGAATGGCGTGGTTGGTTCTCGGGTGAGTTAAACGGGATATTTGCTATGCCTCAGCCTGAGGTCGGGGTGCTTAAGGTGCGCATCACCAATCAGCAACTTGAGGCGAGTTTTGCACCGCAGCCCAGTTGGGCGCAGGATAAAGACTTACATCGAGCGCGTTTGCACTTGGCCTTGGTCGGTTCAGGTTTTACGACTGAGATAAAACGCGGCGAGAATCGCCATAAACAATTACCCCATGACTTTGTAGTGCTGAGTTTGCAATCTTTGCCCGCGACGGCTGTGTTTGCGGGCGCAACTGAGCCCGCGCTGCACTTTACCCAATCCCTCGATGCCATTCCCGCATCAGCGCTTAACGCGCCCCGTTTGGCGTGGGTGGCCTGGTTAACGCTAAATGAAGAACCCATACAAGCCGTGGGCGGCTGGCTTGAGGCACCGCATGACGAAATCCAAAGTCAATAAGGGAGGTGAATGAGGCGATTTACCCTAACGGCAAGTTGTTAAGACATCTTTCTAACAGGTTATTTTATCAGCTAAGACTTTTAGATGAATCTCACCTATTGACTTTATTCCTGCCGCTACCTAGTCTGCTTGTTCAGTAATCAAGGTGGTATGCGATGGAAATAAAATACGATTTAAAACCTGCGTCCGAACGCCGTACTGAGCAATTCAAGCCCGAAGGAAATGTGGGCTTCGGTAGCCTCAGAACCGATCATATGTTTTTAATGGATTATCGCGATGGTGAATGGCGCGATCCACGTATTGTGCCCTACGGTCCGTTTGAAATGGCACCGGGTGCAATGGCCCTGCATTATGGTCAGTCAATCTTCGAAGGCGCCAAGGCCTTTATGCATGAAGATGGCGAAATTTACACTTTCCGTATCAATAAAAACGCCGAGCGTATGAATCGTTCTGCGGATATTGTCTGTATTCCTAATATCGATGAGCAGATGCAAATCGATGCGATCAACGCCTTGATCGATGTGGATCGTCTCTGGTTCCCGATGCAAGAAGGTGCCTGTTTATACATTCGCCCCTTTATTTTTGCGACCGAAGACCGTCTGTCTGTAAGCCCAAGTTCTCGTTACACTTTCTGCGTAGTGTTAAGCCCTAGTGGTGCTTACTATGCTGCCGGAGTGAACAAAGGTATCCGTTTGCTGATCAGTAAAACCTATCACCGTGCTGTATCGGGTGGAACTGGTGCATCGAAGGCGGCGGGCAACTATGCTGCCTCATTGCGTGCCGGTAAAGCTGCCGCGCAGTTTGGTGCATCACAGGTGCTGTATTTAGATGCGAACAACCAACAGATTGAAGAAGCGGGCGCCATGAACCACTTCCACATTCTGAAAGACGGCACAGTGATTATTCCAACCTTCACCGATACCATCTTAAAATCTATTACCTCGCAATCCATTATGGAGCTGGGTGAGTTACTCGGCTGCGAAGTGCGCCAAGAGACTGTTATGCTCGATAAATTTATCGCCGATATCGAATCCGGTGAGATTATCGAAGCGGGTGGTTTTGGTACGGCAGCCGTAGTGTCTGCTGTCGGTTCCTATATTTTTGAAGATGGCCGAGTGGTGACCGTGGGCAACGGCGAGGTGGGTGAGCATATTCAGCGCATCTACAAGCTATATACCAATATCCAAAAAGGCCATATCCAAGGCCCTGATGGCTGGGTGAAACGTGTTGAGCGTGTAGCGCCATAATCTTCTGATATCAATACGATAAGGCTCCATTATGGAGCCTTATTTTTTATCTGGTTTTATTTTATCCGTTGTTGCAACAGCGCTAAGCAATCTTGGGCACTGAGCGGTTTACTCAGCAGGAAGCCCTGTACTTGATCGCAACCTTGCAGCGCTAAGAAGTTCAGCTGTTCTTGGGTTTCAACCCCTTCGGCAACTACATTCAATTCTAGGCTATGGGCGAGCGCAATAATCGCGCTTGTTATTGCCGCATCATCGGGGTCGTTGGTAATGTCGCGCACAAACTCACGGTCAATCTTTAGGGTATCGATGGGGAAACGTTTTAGGTAACTCAAGCTTGAGTAACCAGTACCGAAATCATCCACAGCGATGGTTAAACCTAATGCCTTGAGTTTAGAAAGGATATTTACCGATTCCTGCGGATTACCCATGATCATCGACTCGGTTAATTCCAGCTCGAGGGCCTTGGCGGGCAGGCCAGATACCGCGAGGGCGACTTCGATGGTCGAGATAATATCGGCTTTTAACTGCCGTGCCGAAAGGTTAACCGCCATACTAAGACCGCTAAAGCCCTGTTCATTCCACTCCGCAAGCTGTTGACAGGCGTGGTTGATCACCCAATGGCCAATCTGATTAATGATGCCTGTTTCCTCTGCGAGCGGAATAAACTCGGCGGGTGAGATCGGGCCTAACTCAGAATGATGCCAGCGTAGCAGTGCCTCAAGGCCTGTGAGAGAGCCATTTCGCAAACAAAACTTGGGTTGATACACCAAACTTAACTCATTGCGAGAAATAGCCTGCTTAAGCCCCGCTTCGAGTTGCACATGGCGTGTTGCCATCTCATTGAGTTTATTGGTGTAAAACTGAAAGTTATTTCGCCCGAGCGCCTTAGCATGATACATGGCGGTGTCGGCAAACTTGATCAGCGAGTCCACATCTGTCGCGTCGTTGGGATACAGGCTGATACCAATTGAGGTCGAAATGGTCAGTGATTTATCGTCGAGCAAGAAGGGTGCCTGAAAGGCCTTAAGCACTTTCTCGGAGATCAGTGTTGCTGCTTTGGTTTTCGCCACGCCTTCTAGAATAATGGTAAATTCATCGCCACCTAAGCGGGCAACTGTATCCCCTTCGCGAACGGCACTTTGCAGCCTGTGGGCCACGGCTTTGAGGAGCAGATCGCCAATATGGTGCCCCATAGAGTCATTAATATGTTTAAAGCGGTCGAGGTCTAAAAACAACAGAGCGACGATATTATTCGACCTATGGGCTTGAGATATGGCGTGGTTGAGCCTGTCTTGGAACAAGGTGCGATTCGGCAGTCCAGTCAGGGTGTCGAAGCTGGCGAGGAAGCGTAAATCCTCTTCGGCCTTTTTACGCTCTGTGATATCGGTAAACACCGCCACAAAGTGGCTTGTTTCCCCTTTGACATCGATCACTTGGTTGATCTCAAGCCACACTAGAATCGCCTTACGTGACTTGTTACGGATCCAAATTTCACCCGCCCAATGTTTATTTCGTAGTAACTGCTGCTCAATACTGTTGAACAGATCTCGCTGCTGCCTGCTGTAGGCTAAGTGAATTAAATATTTATCACTGATTTGCCGCTCCGAATATCCGGTAATGGCGCTAAAGGCTGGGTTTACCGAGCGGATACGATAGTCTAAACCTGCCACGACAACCGCTTCGTTCATGCTGTTAAGCACTTGAGAAGAGAGCACTAGCTCGTTCTCGATCAACTTACGCGAAGTGATATTACGGGTAGTGCCCGTCATCCGAATGGGCTGTTCATGGCTATTTTTTTCTACCACTTTGCCGCGCTCAAGGATCCAAACCCAGTTGCCCGGTGAATGCTCGATACGATATTCCACTTCAAAAAAGGGCGTCCGGCCTTGTAAGTGTTCGGTCAAGATTTGCCTAAATCTTTCTCTGTCTTCAGGGTGGGCATTATCGTGCAGCAGATTATGTCGATTCCACTGGGGTACCGGAATATCAGTATGGGTTCGATATACTTGCTGCTCTTGGATATTCCAATCCCACATGCCATCACCAGAGGCCCAAAGTGCGAGTTTAAGCCGTTCTTCGGAGGCGCGAATGCTGGTTTCAAATTCATGTTGTTGCTGGCGTTTTTGCTTGCGCCACTTAATTGTCCATCCTAGCAGACCTAATGTCAGCAGAATATAAAGTGCATAGGCAAATTGAGTTCTATAAAACGGGGCATTAACCGTTAAATCGACAAGGAGAGCATAATTACCTTCGCGATTGTATTCTAGCGAATGCCTAACATGCAGTACGTAATGGCCTGGATCGATATTGGTAAAAGTAATTTCATTACCTGTAGGCAAATCGTGCCTTTGGTTATCAAATCCTTCGAGGAAATAGCTAAAGCGATTTTTTCCTGTGTAACTAAAGTCGAGGGATGTCACCTCAAAGCTAACCAATTGATCTGCGTAGTTCATCACTATTTGTGGTGGATGACTAAGATCGAGGATGGTGTGTTTTTCTCCCGCGATTTTATAGGCAGTGAGCGCGACTTTTGCGTCGACCCTTTGATCTGGCAGTGTTTCTGGATTAAAACGATTGATGCCGTTAATGCCACCAAACCAGAGATCACCATCGCTGTCTTTAAGTTTTACACCACCGTTAAACTCCAATGCCTGCAGGCCTTCCTGTTCATTAAAGTTGATGATTTTGCCATTAATGGGATTTAGCTTGCCTATACCAGCGTTACTACTAAACCAGATATGA
Organism: Shewanella decolorationis S12; assembly: GCF_000485795.1. Lineage (GTDB taxonomy): Bacteria > Pseudomonadota > Gammaproteobacteria > Enterobacterales > Shewanellaceae > Shewanella > Shewanella decolorationis. The sequence goes on along the minus strand of NZ_AXZL01000076.1, from coordinate 952,907 downwards.
TGCTCACTATCTTCCAGTAGGGCGTAAATAGTGTCGCTGGGTAAGCCCTGAGCGCGGGTGTAATCATGGAAAACGGGAGAGGAGTCCTGTGCTGACAGCTTGCTAATACCTCCATGGGTTGCAAACCAAACATTCCCATCAGTCGATACTAAAATATCCCTAATACGATTGTTTATAATGCTTTTTTTATCATGCGGGTCGTGGTAAAAAACCTCGCCAACTCCCGTAGTCATATCAAGTTTAACTAGACCGTTGAGCGAACCTATCCACAGAGTATTTTGATTGGATCTCAGGATAAGTAATAGATTTTGCATTGGATGAAAATTCTCAATCCCAGTAAGTGGAACTGGCGTAAATTCATCTTTATCAGGTGACTTTCGATACAGCGCGTGGGATGTAGCCACCCACAGTCTGTTTTGGTTATCTAGCTCTAAGCTGCGGATATAGTTAGCTTCGGAGGTGGCGTCCAGATCATTGGAAACCCGTATCAGGCTGAAATCACCATTTTTACTTAAACGCCCTAATCCATAATTACTCGCAAACCACAGCGTGCCCTGATGGTCTTGAATAATCGAACGCAAAATTAGATTAATGTTTTGAGTTTCTTGTCCTAGCGCCTTGGCAAACTCCGAAGTGAAATGCTCGTATTTTGTACTATTCAAAGCAAGTCGTTTAAGTCCAGCGCCTTCAGTACCTATCCATAATGCCTGATCTTGGCTCCGGTATATGGTGCGAATATTATTACTCTGCTGAGGTAATTCATTTGTATATTCAAATAAATGCTGAAAATATTGCCGGCGGGTATTGATCTTATTCAAACCTGAATAGCTCGCACCAAGCCATAGGTTACCGAAGGTATCTTCAAGCAGGCACAGGATATTATTTTCACTAATACTGTTTGTGCGCTTCATATCGTACTTATGGTATGAAGCGACAAAGTGATCAGCGGCTCGCTCTAATTGAATTAACCCTGCTCCAGGGCCTACAACCCAGAATTGTCCTTGGGGTGTATGAATAAAATCTTTGATATACGGAATATTCTTTTCTGCTTGCCAAAGCATTTTTCCATGTTGAGTCGCCAGATCATAATGCCAGAGTTGATTACCTAGAGCTAAGGTAATGGCGCGAGTTGAGTTGGCTTTGATTTGATATGCGATCTGGTCCTGAGGCACATTGAGTCGGGTAATTGTGTTGGCGCTGACTGCAAAAGTACCACTTGCCTTAGTGCCCGCGAGTAAGTAGGTGTTATCAACGTTAGCAAGGCTGGTAATGTAAGGTTCTATGCTAGTCCCTAATGAAACCTGTGTAAGACGCTTGGTTTTGGTCGAGAGTGAAAATAATCCTCCTTGAGTACCAATCCAAAGGGTATTACCCACAATATTGAGTTTAGTGACTCTTGGGTCTGTCAGACCCTGTTCTGTACCAAAGCGCTCAAACGTACCAGTTTTTAAATCTAATCGATTAATCCCTTGGCTAAAGGTACCTACCCAAAGATAGCCATCAGCATCTTGAATAATATCTGATACATAGCTTTCTGAAATGCTTTTAGGATCATTAGGCGAGTGGATAAACAGATTAAAGTTATAGCCATTATAACTGTGGAGTCCATCTTGAGTGCCAATCCAAAGCATGCCCGCGCTGTCCATAAACAGGCTAGTGATAGTGTTTTGGTTTAACCCTTCCTCACTGCGGATATGTTCGAATTTTAGCTGAGTGTTGGCCGAATTTAATGGTAATGCCAAGCCTGATGGGGGCACCGCAAAAAAATTCAGGATGCAGAGCACACTTAAGATTAGTCTTAGGATTGGTTGACTCAAAACTACCCCTATAAAACCCAGTGATCCCAAAGTTGGGAGGCATTAGTTACTTTGGGTCAATCGCGCGAGTCAAAAGCAGGCGCGAACTAAATTGCAAAATAAAAGTAATGAATACTTTATTTACAAGTTTATGCCGCTCATTGGATTTTTATCATTATCAGCAGTAAACAATCCAAGTTTAGCATTTTTTACCGAATGCCAACATATTGGTTGCTACAGGGGATAATAAAAAAAGACCTTGCCGGAAGGGGGTGAAGCAAGGTCTTTGGTTGAACTCTTTTCTTGGCTTAAGCCGAAGGTACGCGCACAAAGCCTTCCATTAGGACGCGGGCGCTACGGCTCATAATGGCTTTGACGACAGTCCATTCGCCGTTTACTTGCATGGCCTGCGCGCCAACGCGAAGGGTGCCTGAAGGGTGGCCAAAACGTACTGCCTCCTTCTCACCACCGCCTGCCGCGAGATTCACTAAAGTGCCGGGAATCGCCGCCGCGGTGCCAATGGCTACGGCGGCTGTGCCCATCATCGCATGGTGCAATTTGCCCATGGAAAGGGCGCGAACCAGAAGATCGATTTCCTCTGCCGCTACGGTTTTACCGCTGGATGACACATAGCTCTTCGGTTTAGCAACAAAGGCGATTTTTGGGGTATGTTGGCGTGATGCGGCCTCATCAACATGCTTTATCAGTCCCATATGTAGAGCGCCGTAAGCACGGATGGTTTCAAATTTGGCAAGAGCCGCGTTATCGCTGTTGATATCGTCTTGCAGTTCAGTGCCCGTGTAACCCAGATCCTCAGCATTGATAAAGATGGTTGGAATACCCGCGTTAATCATGGTGGCATTAAAGCTGCCAATACCCGGTACTTCGAGTACATCTACTAAATTACCCGTTGGGAACATGCTGCCACCATCGCCGTCTTCGTCAGCGGCGGGATTCATAAATTCGATCTGTACTTCGGCGGCGGGGAAGGTCACGCCATCGAGCTCAAAATCACCGGTCTCTTGCACCATGCCATCGGTAATTGGCACGTGGGCAATAATGGTTTTACCAATATTGGCCTGCCAAATGCGCACGGTGCAGATACCGTTTTGCGGAATACGATCAGCATCAATCAGACCATTGCTGATGGCAAAGGCGCCGACGGCGGCGGTTAAGTTGCCGCAGTTACCGCTCCAATCCACAAAGGGTTTGTCGATAGACACTTGGCCGAACAGATAGTCGACATCGTGGTCGGCTTGGCTGCTTTTAGACAGAATAACCGTCTTGCTGGTGCTTGAAGTTGCGCCGCCCATACCATCAATTTGTTTACCATAGGGGTCGGGGCTGCCAATGACGCGCAGCAGTAGTGCATCACGGGCTGGGCCGGGTACTTGGGCTGCTTCGGGTAAATCATGCAGACGGAAAAATACCCCTTTGCTAGTGCCACCACGCATATAGGTTGCAGCCACTTTAATCTGGGGCGGGAAAAGTTTATTACTCATGCTATTAACTCCAAGGGGAATAGCGAAAAGGTTCGTGTCGATATAGGCGGCAAGCTTGTCGGCATTGCCGCCTTTTAGCGCGAATCTTACTTCAGATTTGACTCTAAAAAATCCTGCGCAAACCGTTGCAGTACGCCGCCAGCAGAGTAGATAGACACTTCTTCAGCGGTATCTAAACGACAGGTCACAGGCACTTCGACATGCTCACCGTTTTTACGGGTGATGATAACGGTCAAGTCTGCACGTGGCGCGATATCACCAACAACATCAAACACCTCGGTGCCATCGATGCCATAGGTCGCGCGATTCTCGCCCGCTTTGAACTCCAGCGGCAACACGCCCATACCGACTAAGTTTGTGCGGTGAATACGCTCGAAACCTTCGGCGACAATCGCCTCAACACCCGCTAAACGCACACCTTTTGCCGCCCAGTCACGGGATGAACCCTGACCATAGTCAGCGCCGGCAATAATAATCAGCGGTTGTTTGCGATCCATATAGGTTTCAATGGCTTCCCACATGCGGGTGACTATGCCTTCTGGCTCGATACGCGCCAGTGAGCCTTGCTTCACCTTGCCATCGACAATTGCCATCTCGTTTTTGAGTTTAGGGTTGGCGAAGGTCGCGCGCTGGGCGGTTAAGTGGTCGCCCCTGTGGGTCGCGTAGGAGTTAAAGTCTTCCTCTGGCAGGCCCATCTTGTGCAGGTATTCGCCCGCCGCGCTGTCCATCATAATCGCGTTTGATGGCGATAAATGGTCGGTGGTGATGTTGTCGCCTAATACCGCGAGTGGACGCATGCCCTTGAGGGTGCGCTCGCCCGCTAATGCACCTTCCCAGTAGGGTGGGCGGCGGATATAGGTTGATTGTGGACGCCAGTCGTACAGTGGGCTGACCTTATCGCTATAGTCGACGCTCAGGTCGAACATCGGCTCGTAGACTTTGCGGAACTGCTCTGGCTTCACGCTTGCCGCAATCACAGCATCGATTTCGGCATCCGTTGGCCAAATATCGATTAAGCGCACTGGCTTGCCGTCTTTATCTTGACCGAGTACATCCTTCTCGATATCGAAGCGAATCGTCCCTGCGATTGCATAGGCGACGACTAATGGCGGTGATGCGAGGAAGGCTTGCTTAGCGTAAGGGTGAATACGGCCGTCGAAGTTACGGTTACCGGATAATACGGCGGTGGCGTAAAGATCGCGGTCGATCACTTCCTGCTGAATCACTGGGTCGAGTGCGCCGCTCATACCGTTACAGGTGGTGCAGGCAAAACCGACAATACCGAAGCCTAATGACTCTAGCTCTGGCAGCAAGTTGGCTTCTTCTAAATAGAGTTGTACCGCCTTAGAGCCGGGGGCGAGTGAGGTTTTCACCCAAGGTTTACGGCTTAAGCCTTTGGCATTGGCGTTACGTGCCAGCAGGCCCGCCGCAATTACGTTACGTGGGTTACTGGTGTTGGTGCAACTGGTAATAGCCGCAATAATCACGGCACCATCTGGCATTAAGCCTGGCTCGTTTTCAACCACGCCGCTGATGCCGCGCGCGGCCAACTCTGAAGTCGGAACGCGAGCATGGGGATTCGATGGGCCAGCAATGGTACGCACTACCGATGATAGATCAAAATGCAGGGTACGTGGGTACTCGGCCTGCTTGAGATCATCGCTCCACAAACCTGTGGTCTTGGCATAGGTCTCAACCAATTTAACTTGCTCATCGCTACGACCCGTGAGGGTTAGGTAGTCTAGCGTTTGTTGGTCGATATAGAACATGGCGGCGGTGGCGCCAAATTCTGGCGTCATGTTAGAGATAGTCGCACGATCGCCAAGGGTTAAAGCCTCAGCACCTTCGCCGAAGAACTCTAAATAAGAAGAAACCACTTTTTCCTTACGCAGGAATTCGGTCAAGGCTAATACGATATCGGTGGCGGTAATGCCTGGCTGAGGCTTGCCTGTTAGCTCAACGCCGATAATGTCGGGTAGACGCATATAGGAGGCGCGGCCCAGCATCACGCTTTCGGCCTCAAGTCCACCCACACCGATAGCGATGACGCCCAGCGCATCCACGTGTGGCGTGTGACTGTCGGTGCCCACTAAGGTATCGGGGAATGCCACGCCATCGCGAGCATGCACCACGGGTGACATACGCTCCAGGTTGATTTGGTGCATGATGCCGTTACCCTGTGGGATCACATCAATGTTTTTAAAGGCTTTTTGCGTCCAGTTGATAAAGTGAAATCTGTCTTCGTTGCGCCTGTCTTCGATGGCGCGGTTTTTGGCGAAGGCATCTTTATCGAAACCACCGAATTCCACAGCCAGTGAGTGGTCGACAATCAGCTGGGTCGGGACCACAGGGTTAACCTGCGCCGGATCGCCTCCCTTAGCAGCAATCGCATCACGCAGACCTGCAAGGTCTACCAGCGCGGTTTGCCCCAAAATATCGTGGCACACCACGCGGGCCGGGAACCATGGGAAATCTAGTTCCTGTTTTGATTCAATAATTTGTTTTAGCGAGTCTGTAAGCGCCTGCGGCTCGCAGCGACGCACTAAGTTTTCCGCTAACACGCGCGAGGTGTAAGGCAATTTCGCATAGGCGCCGGGGGCAATGGCTTCAATGGCTTCGCGGGTATCGAAATAGTCGAGTGCTGTGCCGGGTAAAGGCTTGCGATATTGGGTGTTCATAACAGTGCTCATAACATCATCCATTTCGGAAAATGAAGTCGGCGCGAGACGCACCTTGAGTGAAGTCTCGCGCTAAGTGTGGTCAGTTTTGCTTAACGGTTGGCAATGGGTACCACTTTGCGTGGTGATACACCCACATAGTCGGCACTTGGACGAATAATGCGGTTGTTTGAACGCTGCTCCATCACATGTGCTGCCCAACCCGTTACCCGTGAACAAACGAAGATCGGGGTAAACAGCTTGGTTGGAATGCCCATGAAGTGGTAAGCACTGGCGTGGAAGAAGTCGGCGTTACAGAAGAGTTTTTTCTGTTCCCACATCAGGGCTTCACAGGCGACCGATACGCGGTAGAGGCGATCATCGCCATAATCTGCGGCCAGTTTTTCTGACCATTCTTTGATGATGGCGTTACGAGGATCTGAATCTCGGTAGATGGCGTGACCAAAGCCCATAATCTTTTCTTTGCGCTCGAGTTTACCCATGAGCACATCGCGGGCATCGGCTTCGTCTTTCATATCTTGAATGAGTTCCATCGCCGCTTCGTTGGCGCCGCCATGCAGTGGGCCACGTAGTGAACCGATTGCGCCAGTTACGCAAGAATGCATGTCCGACAGGGTCGATGCACACACACGGGCGGTAAAGGTTGAAGCGTTAAACTCATGCTCTGCATACAGAATTAACGAAACGTCCATTACTTTAGCGTGCAGCGCCGATGGGGCTTTGCCGTGCAGCAGGTGTAAGAAATGGGCGCCGATTTGATTGTCATCGGTTTCTGTATCGATGCGTACGCCATCGTGGCTAAAGCGATACCAGTAGCAAATGATCGATGGGAAAGCCGCCAGTAAACGGTCGGCAATTTGGCTTTGCTCGCTAAAGTTGTGCTCGGCTTCGAGGTTACCCAGCATAGAGCAACCAGTACGCATCACATCCATTGGATGAGCATCGGCAGGGATGCGCTCTAACACTTCTTTTAATGCCTGTGGCAGGCCGCGCATGCCCTTAAGTTTGGTCTTATAGGCCTCGAGTTGTGCTGTGGTTGGCAGCTCACCGTAAAGGATCAGGTAGGCGACTTCTTCGAAGGTGGCGTTTTCGGCCAGATCTTTTACATCGTAACCGCGGTAGGTCAGGCCGCTACCCGATACACCTACAGTACTTAGTGCAGTCTCACCCGCGCTCTGGCCACGTAATCCAGCACCACTTAATTTTTTTGCGTCTGACATAATTCTTCCCTTCCGTTAACGCTATGGTTATTGCAGACAGGCTCAATATTAGCCGTCTACCTTTTTGGTTAAAGCTGCATAAATGTTGACTAAATACAGAGTTTTAGCCTTATGTAGGGTTGCAGCGTGTCGGTGATGCATGAGCCGTTATGTGAGGTCGCGGCTCGCGCATCTGGGTATCAGTAACAACGCGAAGCCAAAGCTTCTACTGACGTCCATGGTCTGTACTTATCTTTTACTTATCTTGGCTAAACAATTGATCTAACTTGTCTTCAAAGGCGTGGTAGCCCAAGTACTTATACAGATCCGCTCGGGTCTGCATAGTGTCTAAGACATTGCGTTGATGACCATCATTCATCAGCGCTTGCATCACTTTCAGTGCGGCTTGGTTAGCTGCGCGGAAAGTACCGAGTGGGTAAAGCACCATGTCGGCGCCCGCTTCGGCAAGTTCTTCTTTATTGAACAATTGGGTTTGGCCAAATTCGGTCATGTTCGCCAGGATTGGCGCGTTAACTTGGGCTTTGAAGTGACGATATTGGTCGAGTTCAGTTAAGGCTTCGGCGAAAATCATGTCGGCACCCGCGGCGATATAGGCTTTTGCACGTTCGATACCCGCTTCTACACCTTCAACGGCAACCGCATCGGTACGCGCCATGATCACAAAGTTAGGATCGGTGCGGGCATCGACGGCGGCCTTGATACGGTCAACCATTTCCTCTGTGCTGACGACTGCTTTGTTGGGTCTGTGGCCACAACGTTTTTGCGATACTTGGTCTTCCATGTGCACCGCGGCAACACCGATTTTCTCAAATTCTTTAATGGTGCGGGCGATGTTGAAGGCGCCGCCCCAACCTGTGTCAATATCGACCAGCAGTGGCAGTTTGGTTGCCGAGGTGATACGACCGGCATCGATCAGCACGTCGTTCATCGAGGTCATGCCTAAATCCGGTAAACCGTAAGAGGCGTTCGCTACACCTGCGCCCGACAGATACAGGGCTTGGAAACCCGTTTGCTCCGCCATCAGGGCGAAATAGGCATTGGTGGTGCCGACGATTTGCAGCGGTTTTGAGTTAGCAAGAGCTTGGCGAAAACGTAATCCTGCGCTTTGGGTCATGGTCTTGTCCTTATCCTATTTAGGGTACTGAGTGTTCAGTATTCGATGCTTATGGGCTGCGACTTAGCTGATATTGGCTAAGGTTTCTTTCGCGGCGGCGTTAGCTTGTAATTCAATCAAGCGTAATTCGGTATTTTTACGGCCTTGCTCTATATGGCGACGCATCAACAGGCTGGCGAGTTCACCATCACGCTGGGCGATGGCCTCGACGATACGTCTATGTTCGGCAATGGCTTTTACTGGTCGATTCTTATTGGTGCACTGATAGCGATACATCCGCAGCAGATGGTAGAGCCCGCCAATTAAGGTTTCTTGCAGATGCTTATTGCCGCTGGCTTGGATGATTTGATAGTGGAAGTCGACATCGCCTTCCTCTTGGAAATAGGTATCGCCATTAGCCAGCGCGGTTTCTTGCACGGCGAGCAGGTCTTGCAACTTCGCAAGCTGTTCTGGGGTAATGCGGCTAGCGGCGAGTTCGCAGGCCATACCTTCTAGCACGCTACGTAATTGATATAAATCGTTTAACTCGCTCACAGTCAGTTGAGCAACACGGGCACCTACATGGGGCGCGCGGACAACGAGACGTTGTCTTTCTAAGGTTTGCAGTGCTTCGCGGGTTGGGCCGCGGCTGATGCCATATTTTTCGGCAAGGGCTTGCTCGTTGATCTTACTGCCCGCAGGCAGTTCGCCCTTGATGATGCTGGTTTGTATTTGCACCAAAATTTGATCGGCTAAGGTGGTCGACGATTTTTCGCTGGCGAGGGATTTCACCTTATTCGTTGGGCTCGTCGCGGCATGAGCCACTGAGCTTGGGGTGTCATCTGTTGGGAATATGGTCTCTTGCTTCAACATACTGCGCATCACTCGTTGATTGCTGGATTGTCGACAATGGGTAAAAAATAGTCCCGCCAAAGGTTATTGTCAACAATATGTTTACTTAGACGTAAGTCTATATATCTGATTTAAATTGTGTTGATTGTTGTATTTTATTATTATTTTATAATTTTATTGATTTTGATTATTTTATCTTCTCTATTTTTAAAATGATAATTGTCGACAATTTGGCGTTTGGCGTGTGAGCTGATAGTGCGATAAAACGCAGCTTTTACCCCATTGCGACTTATTGAGTACAATGCTGAGAAGGCATTGGTCGGTACTCACAGAGTTAAGGCACACAGGGGTTAGGTACAGGGGGTTAAGGTATTAGGGGGACAGGATGGAGAAAATCCTCATTAGCAGTTGTTTACTCGGGCAGGCGGTACGTTATGACGGCGGTCATAATCTGCTGCAAGATGAGTGGATACAGCGATGGCAGCGAGAAGGCCGCATAGTGGCGTTTTGTCCCGAATGCGCGGGCGGATTACCCACACCAAGGCCTGCGGCTGAACGTGTTGGTGAGGTAGTGCTAACGGCGCAGGGAGAGGATGTGACTGCGGCCTTTCAGTTGGGGGCACAAAAGGCGCTTGCTCTGGCTCAGGATCAAGGTATCAAAATTGCGATTTTAAAGGCGCGTAGTCCTTCCTGTGGTAATCAACATATTTATGATGGCACTTTCAGTAAACGTTTAATCGCAGGACAGGGAATAACGGCGGAATTACTACAGGCGGCGGGTGTGAGCGTGTTTAATGAAACCGAATTAGCGCAAGTGGCAACGAGGCTGGTACAGCTTGAGGCGGAATCAGCGGGCTAGGTAAGCCTAACCCGCTATCGACTCACTTTACGTCAGTGAAGCTGTATTCGTAAATCTGTATTAGTGAAGCTGTGTGTGGGTGCTGGTGGCACTGTCAGTTAGCTGTCGATGTTGCAGTAATAGCGCATCGATTTGCTCGTCTTTCTCGGCCCAAATTTGGTTTAACCAACGTTGAAACTCGACGCGGTACTCGGATTCGGCAAAGTAGCGAGTCGCATCGACCTGCGGTACTGGTAAGGCGCGAACTCGCACCACTATCTTACGCACTTTGCCGTTCATCACGCCGAATAATACATCATCCGGTGCATCGGGGTACACTAAGGTCACATCCAACAGATTGGTAAATTGCTCGCCCATGGCCGACAGGGTAAAGGCAATACCGCCCGCCTTGGGACGGAGTAAATGGCGGTAAGGTGAATCCTGACGCTGGCGCTTGTCTTCGGTAAAGCGGCTGCCCTCAACATAGTTAATGATCGAGGTGGGCATATTTTTAAACTTCTCACAGGCGCGGCGAGTGGTGGCTAAATCTTTACCCTTAAGCTTTGGATTTTTCTTGAGTTTTGCAGGGCTGGTTCTGTCCATAAAGGGCATGTCGAGCGCCCAGCAACCTAGGCCCATAATGGGGACATAGATCAGCTCTTTCTTGAGAAAGAACTTCAGCATAGGTATGTGGTTACGCAGCAGATAGGTCTGCGCAGCAATATCAAAGCCACTGAGGTGGTTACTGATTAACAAGTACCAGCCGTTTTTATCCAACCCTTCAAGGCCTTGGACATCCCACTCGATTTTGGCTATCAAATATAAAATGCCACCATTGCAACTCGCCCATGCCCACATAAAACGGTTCATCAGTCCGGTTACGGCATTACGTGCACCTTGAGCTGGCATCAACATTTTCACTAAACCACCGAGGCAAACTAAGGTTCCCCAAAGAGCGGTATTAATGATCAGCAGGCTCAGACTGAGAATAAACAGCACTGGGCCGGGAAGGAAATTCAACATAGAGGTTTTACCTTACTTCTTGGTCCGCTTGACCAGCCAATTGGCTGATCACTTGATCTTTAGCGAGCCAAAGTTCATTCAATTGTTCTTGGAAGCTGATTTTGAAATCACGATCATTCACGTAGTCACCACGCATGTCCGGCGCAATATCGCTCACTTTGATGTGTACTTTAACCTTTGGCAGCTTGCCTGTCAGGTAGTCCCAAAAGCTTGGGACAGGGCCAGGGTAGTAAATCGCAACATCCACTAACTTGTGGATCTGTTCTCCCATCGCCGATAGCGCGAAGGCCATGCCACCCGCTTTGGGTTTTAACAGATGTTGGAACTGTGAGTTTTGCTTTTTGTGTTTAGCCTTGGTAAAGCGTGTGCCCTCGACAAAGTTCATTACGCTGACGGGTTTTGTCTTAAATTTCGCGCAGGCTTTACGTGTAATTTCAATATCTTTGCCCTTGAGCTTTGGATTTTTCTTCAGCTGTGCCGTGCTATAGCGGCGCATAAAGGGAAAGTCCAATGCCCACCACGCGAGTCCTAACACTGGCACATAAATCAGTTCCTGTTTGAGGAAGAACTTCAGGAAGGGAATGCGGCGGTTAAACACCCGTTGCAGGATTAAAATATCCACCCAAGATTGATGGTTAGCAATCACCATATACCATTCTTTGGTTGAGAATTGGGTGTCACCCGTGAGTTCGACGTCGACTGGGTGCAGTACACGCTCAATCACGCCATTGACGCTGATCCAAGCACTTGCGCAAAAGTCGAGAAAGTAGCTGATGGCCGTTCTCAGTGGCGGCAGAGGAATAAGCTTTATCAGGCTGCCCAGCATAATAGGTACAACCCAAAACAAGGTATTCACGACATAACCTAAGAAGGCTATGCAGCCTTTTAATTGTGAAAACAGCGTCCCCATTAGTACCTCCTGATAAAAATTGGAGGCCTATGTTACTCGGTGTCGGCGTTTGGCTCAATCTTACGGCAGCTGGTCGGGGCATTTGTTAATACGATTGGTATAACATGTCGAGCATTAATACTGCTGGGACAAGCGAGCTAACAGCTTGTCCATGGCGCGATAACCTAAGGCTTGGGCGAGGTGGCGCCGTTCGGTATTGGGGGTTTGTTCCAAATCGGCAATGGTGCGGGCAACACGTTGAATTCGATGGAAACTGCGAACGGATAACCCGAGCTTAACGACACTCTGCTCTAAAAAGCCTAAATCGGCGTCGCTAAGGCCGCCGAATTGCTTGAGCTGTTTTCCCGAGAGTTCACTGTTGAGCACGCCTGCCCTAGCGAGTTGAATATCGCGGGCGCGTTTGACGCGTTTGGCGATTTCATCACTGGTTTCGCCGGTCGTTGTTGGTTGTGTGAGTGTGCCCGCGGGGAGTTTGGGGACTTCGATGGTGAGGTCGAATCTATCTAAAAAGGGTCCTGAGAGTCTAGCGAGATAACGCTGAACCTGATCGGGCGTAGCGCGATTGGGGCCATCAATATCACCGCTGGGACTGGGATTCATGGCGGCGATCAACTGAAAGCGACTTAAAAAGGTTAACTTAGCGGCGGCGCGGGAGATCACTACTTCGCCCGTTTCCATGGGTTCACGCAGACAATCGAGCACCTTACGGGGGAACTCGGCGACTTCATCCAAAAACAACACGCCGCGATGGGCGAGGGATATTTCCCCCGGTTTAGGAATGCTGCCTCCGCCGACCAAGGAGATGGACGAACTGGTATGGTGCGGCGCACGAAATGGCCGCTTCAAAAAATCCTGCGGTTTGATATTTATGCCCGCCACCGAATGAATGGCGGCGACCTCTAAGGCTTCTTCGTAATTGAGTATGGGCAATAGTGCCATAATTCGGCTCGCTAACATGGTTTTACCTGTGCCCGGCGGGCCGAGCATCAATAGGTTATGGTTTCCGGCCGCGGCGATTTCGAGGGCCTGTTTAGCTTGATACTGGCCTATGACATCGCTCAGACAAGGCTGGGTGGTTGGCGCCTCGTCGCTAATCCATTCGAGCTGTTGCTCGAGCATAGGCAGTGGCGCTTGTCCGTGGAGAAACGCGGCTAAGCTTTGCAGATGGGAAGCAAAATAGACGCTGTGATAGCCCACAAGCTCGGCATCGTGGCGATTCTCTAAGGGAAGAATTAACTGATTATTATGACGTTTAGCCGCAATGATGGCGGGCAGTAACCCTTGGCAATGGCGTATTTGCCCCGAGAGCGCGAGTTCACCAACAAATTCGGTGTTTTTAAGGCTACTGGCGGGGATTTGCTCCGAAGCCGCCAGAATACCTATGGCGATGGGCAAATCGTAACGGCCACCTTGTTTAGGCAAGTCCGCCGGCGCGAGATTGACTGTTATCCGCCGCATAGGGAATTCAAACCCTGCATTGATCAAGGCGCTGCGCACGCGCTCGCGCGCTTCTTTGACCGAGGCTTCGGGCAAGCCCACCAGATTAAAGGCGGGCAGGCCATTACTAAGATGGACTTCAACCGTGACTTCTGGAGCTTCAACACCGCAACTGGCTCGGGTATGTACACAGGCTATCGCCATAAACAAATCCTTTTGTTGATCTTTTTGCGCTGAATTTGAGTGTAGCAGTAATTCGCCTAAGGGTTTTCAATTCACAGGATCGCTGTCCGCCAGCGCCGCAAGATGTGACTCAGGCTCTAGTGTTAGCGTGACAGCCTTGGCAATCTGAGCTGTTAAGCGATAGCAAATATTTGATAGAAATGATAAAAAGCCAATATTGGAGCAGTGAGGTAAATATGGATATGTTGTTAGCAGAAAATTCCCCTATTCGTCAGCAGTTGCTCGAGCAAAAGCTGGCGCAGTTTAAAGACCCGCATCTTGCCCATACGCTTTCGGCATTTATTCGAAGTAGTGTCGATCTCTATCCCTGCGCAATCGAGGACTATGCCCAGTTAGGTAACAGCCGACTGGGTGGATTGCCGGATTTGCCTGTCGGCATGGAGTATCCGGTGACTTTGGTCGGAAGGGAGGAGATGTTGGATGGCTATGTTGAGAGCTTTGGCCATACCCGCGAGTTTATTAATGAGCATTGGCGGGAGGACTGGCAGGACGATTGGGAGACAGATGAGGCGCATCTTTGGGACTGGGACGAGGCGGCGCAGGCCTTTCGTGTACCCATGCAATTTATCGCGCAGATCAATTGTAGCGAACTGAAGGCATTACAATCCTACTTGCCCCGAGAAGGGCGATTGTTATTCTTTTTGGAGCGCTGGCGATTCTCAGAAATGCTTCGCGGCCATGTCTATTATGTCGCTGAAGATCAGCAACTGAACTCTGGGAAAGCGATTGCTGAACCTAAATTCGACGATGCGGTATGTGGAAACTATGAGTATGAGGCGGCTTATCAACTTCAGGGGATTGCCAGCATTAAGATGATAGCCCCTGACATGATTAATAGTGACAACCCGCATTTAGTAAGGTTAGCCAAGGCACGTTTACAAGCGCTACCAGAACCGCAACAAGCCATGGTGCTGGATGCCCTAGCGGTTGTGGATGATGAATTGGCTCCAGAGTGGCAAGATCAGCTCAAGGGCTATGAGCTGATACAATTGAATGAGCACGGGTTTATCCCTGGTCAGATTCTCACTCAATCGCAATGGGCTAATACCGACTGGCAGTCATCTAACTTGCAGGCATTGCTCGTCCCCGAGCAGCCGCTGCCGTATTACAATGGTATTGCCAGCATTAATGGCCATGGCGATAGCCGCTATAAAGCCCCCGAGCTCCACGCCGCGGCTGAGTTAGGCGGCAATGCCGAAGATTATCTGGTGCTGCTTAAAGTCGTCTATAGTGAGCACTCTATGCAGTTGAATTTTATTATCCACCGAGACGATCTCGCATCGGGTCAATTCGAGCGCATTTATTGCATTTATGATTATTAGCGTTTTGAAAGGTTGGCTATAACCAACCTTTTTGCTTGGCGATGCGGGCGGCATCGATTCGGTTGCTCGCATTGAGTTTGGCAATGGCTTCGGATAGATAGTTACGTACCGTGCCTTCGGCAATAAACAGCATCTCGGCTATCTCGGCGGTGGATTTGCCTTCACTGGCAAAACGTAGGGCGCGGCGCTCTTTATCGTTGAGGGGGTCGACATCGCCAATCGCCATGATTGCAAGCTCAGGATCGATAACCCGCTTACCCGCGATCACCTGTTGGATGGCGTTGACTAAGGTTTCCGAGGGCGCATCCTTCAGTAAAAAACCACCCACGCCCGCTTCAATGGCGCGTTTGATGTAACCTGCGCGGCCAAAAGTCGTGATCACCACCACTTTAGTTTGGCTATGTTGCTCCTTTAGCCAAGCAGCTAGCTCTAAGCCAGTCCGTCCCGGCATTTCGATATCCGTGAGTAATAGATCAAAATGCTGCTGTTTGAGGAGGCTTAATGCTTCATCGCCATTGCTGGCTTGAGTGATGGTAAAACCGCCAGCGAGGGTTAATAGTGCTGCGAGCGCGCCGCGCACCATGGCTTGATCTTCAGCTAAGAGGATCTTCATTAATCTGTTGCTCCCTGCAAAGGTAAACTGACGCTAAAGGCGTATCCCTGCTCAAGATTATAGCTTAAATGGCCTCCGAGGCTATCGAGACGCTCACGGATGCCTGTAAGCCCATTTCCTTCTACAAAGGGCCTTGCTAAGGCATTATCTTTAACCTCGACATTAAGGGTATTTGCCTGTTCACTAAATTGAATGCTGCATTGGCTCGCGTTGCTATGGCGCAAAATATTATTCACGAGTTCAGTTAAAATCAGCACAAGTTGGCTTTCTGTTCTGGCGGGCAGTTTTGGTAACTCACCGATTAACTCAACATAGATGCCTTTGTCCCTGAGTGAATTACATAGCTGGGTGATGCAACTCGCTAAGCCTTTATGTTTATATTCTGAGACGGTATGCCTTATTTGACTCAAGCTTTCCCGCGCGATTTGTCCTAACTCTTGTAGTTGGGTCGTTGCAAGTTGATATTCTTGTTTCGCCAGTAGTTTTTCGGCCAATTCAGCCTTTAGGGCAATCGATGACAGACTGTGCCCCATAATATCGTGTAAGTCTCTGGCGATACGTTCTCGTTCAACAATTGTGGCTAACGTGCTGATCTCTTTGGCGCTTTGTCGCTCCTTCAATCTATGTTGGTAACGTCTTCGCTCTGCCTTACCGAGCATGCCAATCCCTAATACCAAGGCGGAGCCGTACATTGGAAAATAGTAGCTATTGAATTGACTAACATAGTTGAGCAAGAACAGTGTAACTAGCATTCCGAACCAGCATAACAGGCTGACTCTAAAGGAATAAAAGAAACCAATAAAGAAACTGGCAAAGGTAAAGAGTGAGATAGAACCTGGATTAATGGGGGTAATAGCTATAGCAAGTACTAACATGCCGATAATAGGCCGATGAGCGCTGCGGAAATTACAGCGATAGGTCCAAAAATAGCAGTAAATAAAGGGAACCAGCACTGCTAAAATTAAGATAATTTGCCAGCTAGGATAAGGCGTAATAAACAGTGGGATCAGATAAAACGCGAGGTTTATTAAGTACACCGATGCGAGCTTTCGTTCAAGTTGTAGTGGGTTATTTGTCATATCGGTTCGCCTAAGATCCATTTTGCGGCTGCTGAGAGTAGGATTGGCCTCAAGCATTGGCCAATCCTTTTGCCTGTTCTGGGGTTATTTTGCACTTATTTGCTGATTTTGTTGAAGTAAAAACTTAGCCCAACCATAATCTTTTTCCACTTGCAGCGCCTGCTGCCAATCTTCGATCGCCCCTTGGGCGTCACCTAACTCCTGTTTTGCGAGTCCGCGCCAAGTGTAAGCCTCTGCCTCACCCCAGCAAATGTCCTCGCAAGGTTGATTAAATCGCTCAATCGCATTGCTGGCCAGGGTCTTTGCATGCTGCATGCTGCCCCCAAACATGGCGGGCGTATTATAGGCGGCAATCGCTTTTACTAATGCGACCCGCGGATTAAGCGGCGCAAGCTGCTCGGCCTGAGCAATGGCATTGGCGGATTTGATCCCAAGCTCGGCGCCTTTACTGTTATCCAAGGCGATTTGCATGCCATACACGGATGATAATAGCGCGAGGGATTCGGCATCGGCTTGACTGTTGGTTAAGGTTTCTAAGCTCGCTTGAGCCGATGCCAAGGCATTCTCTGCAATTGTTTTTTGTCCCATCACATTAGCGCTGATGGCTAAGCGGTAGTTGGCATAAGCCGCCTCGTAATCTTGAGTGGCAGTGCTGAGCTGTTGCAATTTTTCGATATTCAAGGTGCTTGCTGCTTTGTCTACTTCAGCGATATTGGGGCTTGAGTTCGAAGCCGCGAACGCTGGCGAGCAGGCGAGAGTAAGGCTTGATAACAGTAAAAGTGTTTTCATGGTATTTCCTTATTGAAGTGATAACCCATTGCTTGGGAACGGCTTCATTATCAGAAATACCTTGGCCAGAGTGCAGGCACAAAGGTCATCAATTGGGCATGACAAATGTCATGTATTAAGCCTAAAAGCAAAACACCGGAGAGGCTCCGGTGTTCTGTAAGATGAGGCGTAACGTATTAAACGACCGCTTGGGCGCTGGCTTGGTTTACGAGGTAAACCATATAGCCTAAGTAAGCGATAAGCAGCGTGGCACCTTCACGGCGACCGATACGCAGGCCTGACCAAGCGAAGGGTAAAATCACCACGGCTAAGGCGAGCATCACGATAAAGTCGAAGGATTGGAAACCTAGGGCTGACACTGGGTGCACAATCGCAGTTACACCTAAAATACCTAAAATGTTGAATAGGTTAGAGCCAACCACGTTACCGATAGCGATATCGCTTTCACCTTTAAGCGCCGCTAAAACCGAGGTCACTAACTCTGGCATACTGGTGCCGATAGCGACAATGGTTAAGCCGATAATGACTTCACTCACGCCAAACACTTTAGCTAAATCGACAGCGCCATTCACAAATAAAATCCCGCCACCGACTAACATGCTGATGCCCACAATAATAAAGGCGACAGAGAGCAACGGATTTTTAGGACCTTCTTCGATGATTTCGCCATCGGCATCGGTGGAGTTTTTCGAGCTGAAATAGCTGAATACTAGGTAGCCAACAAGCAGGGATAATAAAATCACCCCGTCAATCAGGCTGAGTTCGCCGTCCAATAACAATCCCCAAAACAGCATAGAAGCGAGGATCATCAAGGGGATATCCCGTCTCACCATTTGTGATTGTACTTGAATCGGGCGAATAAGCGCGGTAATCGCCAAAATCAAACCAATGTTGGCGATGTTCGAGCCAATCACGTTACCGAGCGCAATGCCGCTATTGCCTGCCAGTGCCGACTTTACGCTCACCGCAAGTTCAGGCGCGCTAGTACCGAAAGCAACAATGGTTAAGCCGATGATGAGGGGCGTGATGCCAAGACGTAGGGCGATCGAGCTCGCGCCACGGACTAGGGCTTCTGCGCCTAAGGTTAAAATGATAAAGCCGCCGATAATTGAAAGTGCAATGAGCATTTTAGACTCTGTTAAACCTAATTGAGTGAATAGTTTTCAGTTGTATCAACTTACGCTGACTGGCGTACATGATACGTGTTTTTCAACTACTTTGACAGAATATGTCATAAAAAAGCACACCGCCAAGATGTGCTTTAAAAGTGAGTGTCATTACTTAAGGATTCGATGGGTTATTTTGCAGATAACTCATCTTCCCAGCGTACTTGTGCACCGCGAATACCGTCGACACGCTCGCTAAATGCCTTCTCGAGCACATGACGTTTGATCTTCAGTGTCGGGGTTAACACATCGTTTTCAATGGTCCAAGGCTCGCTCACAACCACAATCGCATCCACATGCTCATGGGATTCTAAATGTGGATTCACACTGTCGAGTGTCGCTTTTAAAGATGCACGAACTTCCTCACGGGCTTGTAGGTTGGCACCTTCAGAAAGTTGCACTAACGCGACTGGATGCGGCAGGCCTGAACCAATGACGCAAATCAGCTCCACATGGGGATCCTGTGCGAGCTTACGTTCAATGGGCACTGGGGCGACGTATTTACCCTTGGCGGTTTTAAAGTTGTCCTTGACCCGGCCGGTGATAGTTACACAACCATCGGCATCGATGGCACAGAGATCGCCAGTATGGAAGAAACCATCGGGATCGAAGGCCGCCGCTGTCGCTTCGGGTTGCAGATAATAGGCTGTCATCAGGCCAGGACTCTTCAGTAGCAGTTCGCCATCTTCACCTTGACGGATTTGGCAATCCTGCACGGGTTTACCCACAGTACCGATTTTGCGCACATCAAAGGGGTAGTTAATGATGGAGTAAGCACAGTTTTCCGTCATGCCCCAGGCTTCACAAATATCCAAGCCAATGCTGTGGTACCAATGAATGAGTGAAGGCGGAATAGGCGCCGAGCCAGAGCCGAGTAAGCGGCAATGGTTGAGCCCTAACCCTTTGTGGATCTTGTGTTTTACTAGGCTGCTAATCAGCGGGATCTTAAGCAATAGATTGAGTTTGCCAACACCAATCTTGTCGATAATGTTCTTTTGGAACAGGCTCCACAGCCGCGGAACCGAGAAAAACACCGTTGGTTTAGCACGCTGCACATCGGCAACGAAGGAGTCTAAGCTTTCGACGAAGGCTACGGTACTGCCGGAATAGAAAGACGAGCCTTCGATCGCTACACGCTCGGTAATATGCGCTAACGGTAAGTAGGACAATAATCTGTCGTTGCCATTGGTACGTAAATCGCGCACAACCGCTTGGCAAGTCCAGCCATAGCTGGCAAACGTCTGAATCGCCCCTTTGGGGTGACCCGTTGAGCCAGAGGTATAAATCAGCGTCATGATCTGATCAAGCTCTGGTAACGGTGCTTCAATCAAAGGGTTGCCCATCTTGAGCAGTTGTTCCCATTGATATTGAGCCGGCATGGTCTCATAGGGCATGGCAAGGCGAAGTAATTCGCCGCCTACGCCGGCTTCTTGATCGGCCCAGTGGTCGAGCTTGCCGAGGAAAATCGCTTTGGCACCGCTATGTTGCAACACATAGCGGATAGTATCTGTATTAGCAGTTGGGTAGATGGGAACGCTGATATAGCCGCCGTGCATCAGGGCAAGGTCGGTAATAAACCATTCGGCACAGTTTTTAGAGAGAACGGCAATCTTATCGCCCGGTTCTAGGCCTAAATGGCGCAGTGCACCCGCGAGTTGCTGGACTTTTTCTTGCACTTCATTCCACGTGAAATCAAGGTATTGACCCTTGATGGGCTGGCGCAAGTAAATCTCATCCCCACGTGTATTCGCCCAGTGTGTCAGCATTTCAATTGGCGTCTTAATCACTTTATCCATAGGCAATTCCCTGTTCTTTATTGTTATTTTTACCCCAACATAGGTGCCCAGTATGGCGAGTTTTGTGAGGCCGCGCAAATAGTTTGCAAGATTGTAAAATCTTAAAATTGGCGGACTAGCCTATCGTTTGAGTATGAAATGAAAATGAACTTAATCACAGGTCAGAGCAGGAGCCGCGGGCGCATTAGGCAATAAAAAAGGCGCCTAAGCGCCTCTTAAAACCGGTGGAAGCTTACAGCTCCATCACGCCGTCCATTTCGACTTGCGCATCCTTAGGCAGTTGCTTCACACCGATAGCGGCGCGAGCAGGGTAAGGTTGGCTGAAGTAACGGCTCATGATTTCGTTCACTTTCGCGAAGTGGCTTAAATCGGTGAGGAAGATATTGAGCTTAACGATATCGTTGATTGTGCCGCCAGCAGCGGTACACACGGCGGTTAAGTTTTCAAACACTTGCACTACCTGCGCCTCAAAATCATCGCTCACGATTTGCATTGTGCTTGGCACCAGTGGGATTTGGCCGGATAAATATACGGTATTGCCGACTTTAACCGCTTGAGAATAAGTGCCAATTGCCGCTGGGGCGTTTTCGGTCGCGATAATGATTTTTTCTGCCATGACGCTCTCTCTAAAGTAATGATCAACGATTACGGGATGTACGCAACACCTCGGGCAGTACCCGGATACGGCGCATCACGTTAGCTAAATGGATCCTATCCTTCACCGAAATCCGCAGGTTAATCAAGTAAACGCGGCCATCACGCTCTTCGGTGCTAAGGTTGTGAATGTTCGAGCCTTCGGCGGCGATAATTGAGGTGATCTTCGCCAGCGCGCCTTGGTGGTTAACAATTTCAACCCGCAGATTAGCTTGATACTCGACGCCTTCAACATTGTCCCACTGTACGGGAATGTATTTATCGGGTTCGCCTTGGTAACCGCGAATGTTAGCGCAGTTTTCCATGTGGACGACTAAGCCTTTACCTTGGCTCACGTGGGCAATCACCGCATCACCAGGGATGGGGCGACAGCAGTTAGCGAAGGTTACTAACATGCCTTCGGCGCCACGGATTGGCATCAGGTGAGAATCGCGGCTCTCTTGATTCTCTAAATTATCGCCAATCAAACGTTGGGCGATGACTATGCTCATGGCATTGCCAAGGCCGATATCGGCGAGTAAGGAATTTAAATTGGCGTGCTTGGTATCGCGCACGACTTTATCAATCTGCTCTGCTGGAATGCTATCGAGCTTGGTTTTACCCAGCGCATGGTTAAGCAAGCGGCGGCCAAGGGCGATAGCATCGTCCGCTTTTAGGCTCTTAAGCACTTGGCGGATTTTAGCGCGGGCTTTACCCGTCACTACAAAGTTAAGCCAAGCGGCATTCGGGCGCGCGCCTTTGGCGGTAATGATCTCAACGGTTTGGCCGGAGATTAATGGCTGGCTTAACGGATAAGCTTGGCGGTTAACGCGTGCGCCGACACAGGTATTACCCACATCGGTGTGGACTTCATAGGCAAAGTCGACGGCGGTGGCGTTAACCGGTAATTCTAAAATGCGACCTTCGGGGGTAAAGACGTAAATCTCTTCGGGGAAGAGTTCGGTTTTGACGTTCTCCACGAATTCGAAGGAGGTGCTGGCGCTCTGTTGTAATTCCAGCAAGCTTTGCATCCACTTGCGGGCACGCACTTGCGTGGTGGTGCCTTGGCCATCGGCGCCGCCTTTGTAAGCCCAGTGGGCAGCAACCCCTTTGTCGGCCATTTGATCCATATCTTCGGTACGAATTTGGATCTCGACGGGCACGCCGTGTGGGCCGAATAACGAGGTATGTAGCGACTGATAGCCGTTGGCTTTGGGGATAGCGATATAATCTTTAAAGCGACCCGGACGCGGTTTATACAAGCCGTGCATGGCACCGAGCACGCGGTAGCAAGTATCGATGGAGTCGACGATGACGCGAAAGGCGTAGATATCCATCACCTCTTGGAACTGCAGTTCCTTGCTCTGCATCTTGTTATAGATGGAGTAGAGGTTTTTCTCGCGGCCTTTCACTTTGCCTTTAATGCCCGCATCGTTTAGGCGGGTGAGTACCGCAGCTTCAATGCCTTGAATCAGTTCTTTACGGTTGCCACGGGCAGCTTTAACCACTTCCTTTAACACCCGATAGCGCATCGGATAATAGGCTTGGAAACCTAAATCCTCTAACTCGGTCTTGATATTGTGAATACCGAGTCGGTTGGCAATCGGCGCGTAAATCTCTAAGGTTTCACGGGCAATACGACGGCGTTTGTCAGGACGCAAGGCGCCTAAGGTGCGCATGTTGTGGGTGCGGTCGGCAAGCTTGATGAGAATAACGCGGATATCCTGCGTCATCGCCATCATCATTTTGCGAAAGTTTTCTGCTTGAGCTTCTTTTTTATCGCGAAATTTAAGCTTGTCGAGCTTAGACACCCCTTCAACCAGCTCTGCCACGGATTCGCCAAATTGTTCGGCCAAATCCTCTTTGGTGACATAGGTATCTTCGATGGTGTCATGCAGCAATGCCGCCATCAGCGTCTCATGGTCGAGACGCATTTCGGCGAGGATGCGGGCGACCGCAACCGGATGGGTAATATAAGGTTCGCCGCTGGTGCGCATTTGCCCTTCATGGGCATCACGCGCAACTTGGTACGCCTGCTTGAGCAATTCTACCTGTTCAGGTTCTAAGTAACCGGAAGCAGACTCCTTTAGACCTTCAAACAGATACAAGTGGCAGCTCTCCTTTACCCAAACAGGTGTGACTCAATTAGACTTATAGTGAACGGCCTTCAGCGATGGCGGCAACAGCTGCGATTTCTGCTGCTTCACGCTCACGCACGGTTTGACGCTCATCAGCATCTAAAGTGTGAGCATTCACTAAACCTAGTTCGATTTCACGCAGGGCGATAACCGTTGGCTTGTCGTTCATCTCTTCAACCATAGGGTCTTTACCCTGCACGGCGATTTGGCGAGCACGACGCGCCGCAACCAGGATCATATCAAAACGGTTGCCGATTTGTTCTACGGCGTCTTCTACAGTTACGCGAGCCATGTGTTGAAACTCCAGTTTATCTAGGGGAAAAAATGACGCAAAATTGTACACTAAGGCAGTTAGCCTGCCAACAGATCGTTAAGCATATCATTTTGCGCGTGGATCTGACTAGCACCCGTTAAGCGTTGGCTGCGAATGATCGCCCGCAGATCCGCCAGTGCTGTGTCAAAATCGTCATTGACAATAATAAAATCATATTCTTTATAGTGCGACATTTCAGAAACCGCCTGTGCCATACGGCTAGCGATCACATCAGCACTGTCTTGGCCACGGCCAGTGAGACGTCGTTCTAGCTCATCCCTTGAGGGCGGTAGAATAAACACGCCCACGGCCTCAGGCATTAATGCTTTAACCTGCTGGGCACCTTGCCAGTCGATATCGAGGAAGACATCGATACCTTGAGTCAAAGTGTGCTCAATCACGTGGCGCGACGTGCCATAGTAGTTACCGAAGACTTCGGCCCACTCGAAAAAGGCATTTTGCGCGATCAGTGCTTTAAATTCTTCAACATTAACAAAATGGTAGTGTTGACCATTCACTTCACCGGGGCGAGGCGCACGGGTAGTGTGCGACACTGAAACCTGCATATCGGCGGGTTTGTCTTTCAGCAGCGCCGAAATCAGCGAGGATTTACCAGCACCACTCGGGGCTGACACAATAAATAAATTTCCGCGTGCGGTCATGAGCAAAATATCCAGTTGGTTAACGCAAGAAGGGCCCAGAAAGCCGAGCATTATACAGATTTTGACCTTAAAAACGCTAGCTAACAATTGCGCACTATTGGCGTTTTTGTGGGCAATACGTATTCCCTCTGACGATTTTTGCCATTAAATGCTAGCGTGAGCTTACTTGTTTAAAATCTCTACACATCTGCATCGGCGCTATCGAGGATTTAAGCCTGATTTAGTTTTAGATGGATATTATCGGCATTTTTATCCGTCTAACGCCTTATTGCACTGACAATTGCGGCTAAATTCGTTACGCTCGTGCCTATACGACATTGAGAGTCGTGTGCGCTAGGATAATTTCACTATAAAGGAAGGGTCGTGCTGTTAAAATCTCTTTTCTGCCTTCATGGGCGTGATTCCCGTCCCCGCTTTGTGGCCATCAGTGTTGGTGTGTATTTGGGCATTTCACTGGCTGTCGCCGCGTTTGGGCCGAACTTTTTAATGTATCTTTTAGCGCTAGTGGGCTTACCTTTGCTCGCCCTTACGGCGCTGCGCCGCTTAAATGATGCGGCTAAGCCTAAGGTGTTGGTTGCAGTGTTTGTCCTGCCGCTATTGATTTTACTAGCATTGTATATAGTGGCAGTACCGCCCATAGTCGCCATTCTAGGGCTGGTTTTAGGCGCTGGTGCGACCTTTTGGGGCACACGCTTTACCTCTCCCACGTTAGTGGAATACCGTTTGGGCTATTATGGTCCGGCATTAGATATCCCAACCTCGCAGGCCGTTCCCCGTCGCCGAGTCGAGCCCGTATTAACACCAAAGGCGGCCGCTGCACAGAATGCTACCGTCTCCCATGCTGCGCCGGATATTCCGGTATCGACAGAGACCGAAGTCTATTCCCATACTGAACCTGCAAGCGCTGCTCCAATGGCTGATGCCGAGTTGGATGCTTTGCGCCAAGATGAACTGCGCTTCGATGCGTTAACGAAAATGACGCAAAATCCAGCTGACTTTGTTGTGCAAGATGCATTACTCGAGGGGCACGCCGATTTTCGTCCTGCCAATCAGAGCCGAGTCGAACAAACTCGTATCGACATCGCCGATGTGGATTTAGCCCAAGTTGATTTACAGGGCGCGGAGTTTAAGCGGGCACCGCTCGACCCTGCCGAGCACAGTGATGAGCCAGTGTGGCGTTTCGACCCCGATGAAGATACCGCGGCCTTTAACGATACTGAGCATGCCGAAGAAGTGCGTCGTCGCCGCGCCGAGGCGAAAGAGTCAGGCTCGATGACTGAGCTGTTTAGGGGTGTTGCCGAGTTTTTTGCTCCCTATCGACGTTTTATTAAGTTGCCTTCTTTACCTAAGCTTGAGCGCCGTTATTGGCTGCCCATCGGCGGCGGTGTGGGGGCGGTATTGTTAGTGCTGTTAGTGTGGGGATTATGGCCCAATAGCGATGAGTCACAGGCTGAGGAGGCTGTTCCTGTCGTGCCTTCGGCACCTATTGCCGCAAGCGATCGTGTGACCTTAGATATGCCCGATGGTTTTTCGGTGGCGTTAGAGCAAGATGTGTTAATTATTCGCTGGTTAGGCGAACGTGGTAAGCCGCAAAACCTGTGGTCTATTGCTACGGCGAAAGGGGATAAGACTTGTAGTGCACTGGTGTTTAATAATGGTACTGAGTATCGCACTATCAGCGTCGACTTGCTTGCCGATTCGGCAACAGAGGCGCGTTTCACGCCGCTCGATACCGCTAATATCATTACCGATTTAGCCCGCCGCGGCAGTATTGGTTTGTGTGGTTATAAGTTCAGCCTCAAGGGCAGCCAAGCGGTTTTAGAACCTAATCGCACCTTTGGTAATTATTTGGCACGTTAAACCGATAAAATTCTAGTCAGGATTAGGGGGGTAGATTACACTTTTGCTCCTCTTTTTCTCCAATCTTGTTTTAAATGCGCTCGCATAGCCTATTGTGGCGAGGTTCGGGAAAATATCATTAATACGAACTGAAAACTCAATCCCACATGAATACAGATTTGACCTTAGTCATTATGGCGGCAGGGCTTGGTAGTCGTTTTGGCGGTGATAAGCAATTAGCCTCCCTCGGTCCTGCGGGCGAACCCATGTTGGTGTTATCGATACAGTCGGCGATCCGCAGTGGATTTCAGCGCGCGGTATTAGTGATCCGCCCAGAGCTTGAGGCGCAACTTACAGGGATTTTGACGCAGTTTTTACCGGCGGACTTTGAGTATCACTTTTGTTATCAGTCGCTCACCGATTTGCCAGCCGAAGCACAACTTGCAGATGTGAGCCATCGTTTAAAGCCCTGGGGGACTGCACATGCGCTCTGGTGTGCCCGTGATCGTGTCAATGGGCCAATGGCGGTGATCAATGCCGATGATTTTTACGGTGATAGCGCCTTTGCCTCACTCGCGAAGGGATTAACCGCCAGACCTAACGATTGGATGATGGTGGCTTATCCCATCGAGCTGACGTTATCTGAGCACGGTGGCGTGAATCGTGGCTTATGCCAAGTGGAGCAGGGGCAACTGCGCTCAGTCGCTGAATGGTTGAATATTCAAGCCCAAGATCATGGTTTTATCGGCGAAGGCCCAGAGGGGTTGGCACCGCTTCCTTCACAGTCGCTGGTCTCAATGACTTGCTGGGGCTTCTCGCCAAGCATATTTGATGTTATTAAACGTGAATTAACGGTATTTATCGAACAACAAGGCCAATTGCCTAAATCTGAATGCTATTTGCCCGCCGTGGTTCAGGCGGGAATTGAGCAAGGTGTGCCCGTGTTTGTTGATGTGGCCAGCGAACCTTGGCTCGGTGTGACCTATCCACAGGATACTGTCTGGGTAAAGCAAAAATTAATGGAGTTATTGAGTGATTAAACTCATCAGGCAGTCAGTGTTGCCTCATTTTGGAATTGAAGCCGACGAAGCAAAAATCTCAGCGTTAGGGAATGGTCATATTAACGACACCTTATTAGTGCGTTGGCCTACGGGTGAGTTAGTGCTGCAACGTATTAATACCCAAGTATTTAAGACGCCGCAGGCATTGGTGAGTAATGCCGATAAAATTAGCCATCATTTGTGTGCTAAGGCATTACAACAGCAATATGGTCTGCAAGTGGTTAGCCCTTGTCTTACCCAAGAGGGTGAACTTGCCATCGACTTAGGTGAGCAGGGATTTTGGCGTGCAATCAGTTATTTACCCCATAGTTTAAGTATCGAAGTGGTGAAGTCTGAAGCCGAAGCTGAAATGGCCGCCAAGGCTTTTGGTCACTTTGCCTGTGCATTAAGTGATTTTGACGCCACCGAGCTTGAAGATGTGATCCCGCAGTTTCATCACTTGCCTGGGCGGATGGAAATGCTGCGCCAAGCGGTACAGCAGGATAAAGCCAAACGTTTAGAGTCGTGCCGTCAATGGGTTGATTATGCACTGTCACAGCAGAGTTTATTGGATGAGCTAGCTGAAATATCGCCACAGCTCCCGCTGCGTATTTGCCATAACGACACTAAAATCAACAATATGCTGTTTGATAAGCGCGATATGTCGAGCATGGCGATCATCGACCTCGATACCTGCATGAAAGGGCATTTGATGTATGACTTTGGCGATATGGTGCGTACCTTCTGCTCGCCTGAAGCCGAAGATTCGACCGCCCTTGATAATGTTAAAGTGCGCCAATCCATCTTTGCCGCCATTTGCCGTGGTTATTTAAGTGAGCTGGGCGAAGTGTTAACTGAAGTCGAAAAACGTAGCCTTTGGCTCGGGGCACGAGTGATTTGCTTGATGATTGGCGTGCGTTTTTTAACGGACTATCTGAATGGTGACGTGTATTTCCATGTGCACCGTGAGGGCCATAATCTGGATAGAGCGGCGAATCAGTTTACCTTGTATCAAAGCCTGCTCGACCAAGAGGCTGAACTTAAAGCCTGTTTCTAGTCTGCTTTCTGTTAGCAAACGCCCCATTTGGGGCGTTTTGTTTTTTACTTATATACGACATAATTGCAACATCAAAACCCCTCAGTCTCATATGGATTTGGCTTGTAATGGGCACCCTAGAAGCTCCCACTGCATTAACGTGTTCGCGCCGTAGCGCTAGAAATCTCTGGTTAAGATGCACTCTGCGCCGCTCGCAGCAGGAAGCCGTGGCTTCGTC
Source organism: Shewanella decolorationis S12 (assembly GCF_000485795.1). Classification (GTDB taxonomy): domain Bacteria; phylum Pseudomonadota; class Gammaproteobacteria; order Enterobacterales; family Shewanellaceae; genus Shewanella; species Shewanella decolorationis. The sequence goes on along the minus strand of NZ_AXZL01000076.1, from coordinate 924,651 downwards.
GATGATGACGGCGACGAGTGATAACTTTTTCAATGCTTACGCAATTTTTCTCGGTGCCAGTCTTGCACAAATGGGCTTTGTTACTGGTTTACCGCAGCTCTTCGGGGCGATGTCGCAGTTGGTTTCGGTATGGCTAGCGAGCCATTTTTCCCGTCGCGGGTTTATCGTTTGCTGCGCTGCTTTGCAGGCGGTTGTGGTATTGGCGATGGGCGGGTTAGCGGCCTTTCGCCCCGATCATGCAGTGTGGATATTTATCGCGCTTGCCGTCGGGTATCACGGTTTTATTAATCTTATCCAACCCCATTGGCGTGCTTGGATGGGGTCTATCGTGCCCGAGCGTCGCCGCGGCGCCTTTTTTGCGGCGCGCACCCGCTTAACCATGGGCGCATCCTTAAGCGTATTCTTTATTGGCGGTGGGATTCTTACCTTTACCGATTCGCTGCAAATGGCCTGGTTAGGCTTTACTTTACTGTTTTCGATAGCGGCCATGGGGCGTTTTGTCTCGGCTTGGTTGTTATTGCAAATGCACGACCCGGATCCGCGCGAGGCCAAGCAGCGCGGCGTGTTTATCCAAACCATTCGCAATTTTCGCGGCGCATGGAAGGATAAAACCTTTCGCCAATACAGCTTGTTTGTAGCCAGTATGCAGGCGATGGTCGCCATATCGGCGCCGTTTTTCGCCGTGTATATGCTAGAAGACCTGCACTTTAGCTATATCGAATTTGTGCTCGCGAGCGTGGCCTCGATAGCGACTCAGTTTGTGACGTTGAAATTTTGGGGGCGATTTAGCGATCAATTTGGCAATCGTTTGGTGATGATTATTACCAGTTGCATGATCCCAAGCTTGCCGCTACTGTGGCTGTTCTCGGATAACTATCTGTATATTCTTCTCATTCAGGCATTTTCGGGCCTCGCGTGGAGCGGCTTTACCCTAAGCACCGCCAATTATCTTTATGATATTCGTCCCTTTCGCAGTGACTTTGCCACCTATGCGGCGCTGCAGGCGTCACTCAGCGCGGGATTGGTGTTTGTGGGGGCGATGGTTGGTGGCACGATTGCCTCCCATGCGGCGGACTTTTTAGTCTGGTCGGGCTGGAATATCTGGCTCAGTAGCCCGATTTTTGTGGTGTTTTTAGTATCGACCATATTGCGCGCATTTGTGACACTGTGGTTTATTCCGCGCTCGGTAGAACCTAAAGTCAGGCCAAGGCCGCAGTTACTGCAACTTATCTTCCGTATCCGCGGCTTTAATGCAATCTCGGGCGTGAGTCTCGACTGGTTAACTGTGGTTAAGCGTCGGAAAAATAATGATTAATCTAGAATCTAGGCCCTAGATTTTATAATCAAAGAACTTACGTTTGTCTGGCCCAGAGGCATTGGCGCTGATCTTATTGGGATGTTTATATTCATCCCAACTGGCGACATTGCGGCCGACATTCAGCTTAGGAAAGTTCTGCTGATTTTCGGCGCTGGCTAATCCCATAAATGCTAATAACTGGCCGAGGGCGCCTTGGCGGCTGACATCGATACTGAGGAAGTCATGCCTACCCGCAAAGTAGTCCAATACCTCTGTTTTATGGCGTTGATAACAATCGATAAGATGTTGTTCATCCTGCGGATTTTCGACTACACCTACGCCAAAGCTATGGCGAAAGCTGCGCTTCATGATTGGGTGGAATCGGCCGGTTTTGGCGTCCAAATGTGGCAGCATTCGGCTGAGTAACATCTGCATCGACGGCACCCAAGACTCTAACTCGCGGTCAATATAAACAAACTTGGCTTCTGGGAAAAGTTTATCTAACTGCTTGAAATCACTAAAACAAGGTGCATCGGAAATCGCATCAGCTTGCATAAAGGCTTCTTTGGTAAACGCCATATGCGCCACTTTTAAGCCTTGTTCTAATAGCGCCACACTCACGCTCGTCGTCCCTGTACGGGGCAAGCCGATAAAAATAACCTTCTGTTTTTGCTCGGCAATCACAGATTCATGCTTAATTGCATTTGGCTCGATTGCGCTTGGCTTGGTTGCATTTGGCGCGAGTAAATTTGGCCTGATGTCATTGGGTTTAGTCGAATCGCACTGTATCTGATTGATCTGCACATCTTCACTATGGTTATGCCCTTGAGAATCGGGAAGGGTGGCAATAGTTGGGTTATCAGGCATGGATTGGGCTCAGCATTCTTGTCAGCGTGGTCGCGATGGGGGTGTAAATTGGGTTTAGCATTAGTGTTTTATCAACGTTGGCAGTATATCGCAGTGAGTCGGTTTTGGCAGCGCAAAGCTGGCGTTACGTCGGTATTGCTTTGTTGAGGCAATCAACAGCATAAATCCCTTTATACTAGAAGCAGTTGGGCAAGATGAGGCGATAGTTGATATTATTCGCCTCATTATATGAGGTGAATAGATTTGTTAATTGACTCATTGTGTGAGTAGAATAGGCTTGTTATTTGACTCATGGGGTAGGATATGTGGATTTGGCAGCAAGCCGATTGGCCTAAATTTCATTGGAATATCAGCAGAGTTGATGCCCTGCTACGCCAGGTATATTTCAATCAGGGCCAACTGCTCGGCAAGCAAATGCTAAGTCACGACGACAGCCTGTTAACCTCAGCGGCGGCAATCGACACCTTACTCGCTAACATTATCCACTCCAGTGCCATTGAAGGTGAAAAGCTCAATGCGGCTTCGGTGCGCTCATCCTTGGCTAAAAAACTCGGCGTGTCCGAAGACAAACCGTATCCGACCACTGCACAAACCGATGGTTTGGCCGACATTATGCTCGATGCCTTAAAAAATTTAGATACAGAGTTAACCCTTGAGCGGATATTAGGTTGGCATAAACAGTTATTTCCCCAAGGTTATACGCTGTTTAACCCCGTTATTGGTGGAGTGCTACGTGGCGATACGCCTATGCAAGTTGTCTCAGGCCGGATTGATAAACCAAGGGTGCATTTTGAGGCCCCCTCTCGAGCGACTTTGGACGCTGAACTCTCACAGTTTATTGAATGGTTTAATGCTTCACGGCAAGAACCTGGCTTAGATCCGCTTATCCGTGCGGCGATAACTCACCTTTGGTTTGTGACTCTGCATCCGCTTGATGATGGTAATGGGCGCATCACGCGTTTATTGACCGATTTAGCTTTGGCGCAAGCGGAAAAACGCTCAATTCGTTTTTATGCTATGTCGGTCAGTCTTCTGGCCCGTCGCCAAGCCTACTATGACATTTTAGAGTCCACTCAAAGTGGTAATGTCGATATTACTCCTTGGTTAGTATGGTTTTTTGAAACCCTTAATGATTGCTTACTCAATGCGATGGGAGAGGTGAACAAGACTCTTCGGAAAATGCAGTATTGGCAAAATCTCGATCAATCCCTATTGAGTCAGGAGCAAGCCAAAGTGCTCAATCGGATGTTAGATGGCGATTTTGAATTAGGGATGAATAGTGGTCAATATCAAAAGGTCGCTAAGGTGAGCCGCGCCACCGCCACCCGTCACCTTGCGCAAATGGTCGAGCAAGGCTTTTTAGTGAAAGCTGACGCCGGCGGCCGAAGTACGAGGTATTTATTGCCGAGTGGGAGGTAGTGAGTGCTGAGCTTTAAGGCTCAACAGTGGCCACAAAATGGTATCGCCCGCAGGCACGCCGTAAACTCTTCCATGAGGGCTCCACCGCGCCATCCATGGCGCAGAGGGCCTGCTTATCGATACCATTTTCCGCTGTGCAGCCCTCGTATCGCGTCAACTTCAGTGTGAGCCTTGAATGGGGGAAAATTAGCAGTTGAATAAGCGCATACTTACAATTGGTATCTTCGCTTCTTTTAATTAAATATCAGTATGTTATATTGCACCAAGCTGCTTTGCTAAGAATTCCATCAAAAACTCAATCAATACCGTCACTTTGGTTGGGAGGTATTTTCGCTGTGGATACACAGCATAAATTCCGTGTTCGGGGAGTGGAAAGTCAGTCAGTATCGTTTGTAAACGCCCAGCCTGTAGATCGGACTCTACGATAAAGCGCGGCAGGTTGGCGATGCCAAGGCCATCGAGACAGGCTTGGTGGATAGCATCACTATTATTGACCTGATAGTTGCCTTTGGGTTGAACACGTTGTACGCCATCGGGACTGTGGAAACTCCATTCCACACCATCTTGAAAATAACTGTAAAACAAGCAGTTGTGCTGAGTTAACTCGCTAGGAGTCATGGGTAAACCGTGCTGCGCTAGATATGTTGGGGACGCGCAAATCACGCTCAAACAAGGGGCTATTTTGCGGGCGATAAGGCTGGAGTCGGGTAGTTCGCCGATACGGATAGCTAAATCGAAGCCGCCTGCGATTAAATCTGTGGTCTTGTCATCCATTTGCATTTGCAGCTGAATATCGGGGTAACGTTTTAAAAATTCAGCGATTAAAGGTGCAATATACAAGCGGCCAAACACCATAGGCACGGAAATTCGCAAATTGCCTTTAGGTGTTTGCTGCAATTCACAGATGGCATCTAATCCTTCTTGGGTGAGCTGTACCGCCGGGCGAATGTACTCGAAATAGCGCGCGCCAGCGTCGGTTAGGCTCAAACTGCGGGTGGTGCGTTGTAATAGTTGAATCCCTAAGTGTTGCTCCAACAGGGTGATTCGTTTGCTGATGGCTGATTTACTCAGTCCAAGCTTTTGTCCCGCCGCAGAAAAACTACCGCATTCGACCACAGTGACGAAAATGGGCAGGGCGGAAAAATGTTCCATGTAGGGCTTCCTTTATAAAACGATGCTGTAACAGCCGAGGCTCGGCTGTAGGTCGCTTGTTTCTATCACTTTAAATTGAGTATGAGGGGATTTAGAGCCTCACTTGCTTCTCGCATCTCGCATCTCGCATCTCGCATCTCGCTTAAAGCGGAAATCACTAACATTAATTGTTAGCTAAAGCTCAACAATAGGTTTCTATTACGGTGGATTATAAGGCCTAAACTATCAGTGTAGACTATTTTGCAACAAAAATGGATGGACTGTTTTGATGCAAACGTCAAATAAACTGACCTTATTTATGTCCTTTGTGGCGCTCTGCTCCGGCGTTTTACTGGCATTAATGATTAAACTCAATAGCCAGCTTGCTATGTATAGCTCACCGCTTTTGGCATCTTGGATGGCTCATGGTATTGGGGCAATAACAGTATTGTTAATGCTGTTTTTACTGAGAAAAAGGCTGGTGTGTAAGGAAGCCAAGTCGACTTTGAATGCCGATGCGAGTCGATCTCTGTTACCTTGGTGGGTGTATTTAGGTGGCGTTCCTGGGGCTGCGACGGTTGTGTTGGCCGCTGTCACAGTCAACAGTGAATTAGCCTTGGCTGGCACCTTAGCATTAATGCTTGTGGGGCAGTTAATCTTGAGCTGTATATTCGACTGCTGTGGTTATTTTGGTGTCGTTAAGCAGCGCATTCGATTCACAGAAGTCATTGCTATGGTGATGATTTTGTTGGGAGCCATGTTGGTGATTTATTCACACTAGCTGGCGTATCAGGGGAAATTGAATGGAATTGATGGTACTTATCGCACTGCTTAATGGCGGTTTGATTGCCTTAAGCCGAACCTTTAATGGTGCCTTGGCAAAACATAGCCATGCGTTAATCGCATCTTGCTGTAATCATATTGTGGGCTTTGTAGTCTTGAGTGCATGGATAATCTGCCTAGAGAGTGGCACAAATCAGCTACAGGGGCAGCCGCCCGTGTATTTGTATCTTGGTGGAGTCATTGGTGCTTTATTTGTCGTGCTAAATAGTTGGGCATTGCCATCGTTAGGAGTGATGCGTTGTACTTTGCTGGTGATATGTGGGCAGATGCTGACAGGTGTTATGCTGGATATAATATCGAGTGCCAACGGCATTCATTGGGCGTCGCTCGTTGGAGTATGTTTGATGTTAGCGGGTGTCGTGTTCCTTAATCGGGTGAAACAACCTACGCCGCAGGTAAAGCACGCGAATTGCTCATTGTGATATGGCGTTAATCGCCCTCCAATCTCATCATCTTGTGTCGAGCGGTTTGCTTAGTCATCTACAATACGCGAGAACTTAGCCTAGGTTGCGATTGGCTGTTGTGTTGATCATTTTGGGATTTGTCGCAGAGTTTTTCATGCTTAGTATTTGATTTTTTGTTATTAGGAGTGTTATGTCGTTCTCAAGCCAGGCTAATTCTTCGGCCGCACCTTACTCTTGGGTGCTTTTCGATGCCGATGAAACCCTCTTTTATTTCGACGCATTCGAAGGGTTGAAGCTGATGTTTTCAGGCTTTGGTGTCAGTTTTACTCAGGTCGATTTTGAGGAATACCAAAGGGTAAATAAACCGCTGTGGGTTGCTTATCAGGATGGCAAGATCAGCGCCGCCGAACTACAAACCATCCGCTTTGAGCCTTGGGCGGCAAAGCTTACTGTGACCCCACAAACCTTAAACAGTGCGTTTTTATCGGCTATGGCAGAGATTTGTGCACCCTTGCCCGGCGCCCGTGAATTGCTGGCCGCGCTGCAAGGAAAAGCCAAAATGGGGATTATCACCAATGGCTTTACCGAGTTGCAGACAGTGCGTTTAGAGCGTACAGGTTTGCAGCATCATTTTGATATTTTGGTGATTTCAGAAAAAGTGGGTGTCGCAAAACCCGATGTGGGTATTTTTGAGCATGCACTTGAGTTGATGGGGCACCCAGCGCGTGAGCAAGTATTAATGGTAGGTGATAACCCTCATTCAGACATTCAAGGCGGCATCAATGCGGGATTCCACACTTGCTGGTATAACGTCCATGGCCATGCCGCGCCTGAAGGGATCACCCCACATTATCAAGTGAGCTCCCATCGAGAGCTACAACAGATGCTGGGGCTTTAATGGGGTACATATTGTTGTACATATAATGCGAAAAGGGGCTAACCCTTGCAGGTTAACCCCTTTCCTAACAATCACTTAATCGAAAAGATTAGTTCATGCCGTAGATTGCATTTAGGTGTTTTCAGTGGTTTTCACATGTCTCTGTTTCACATAAGTTTTTATTAGTTATCAACAGCTAAGAGGATTTTAGTGTCTTGGTTGGTATTGATGCGTATTGGTTCCTATGGTGACATGGGGGTACATATGGGGGTACATGGATTTGACCCTTTTTCTGCCTTTATTGAGTGAAAAATGCCATGTTATACGAAACCAGTCTGCGCGCCTTAAACGGTAAATCTCAACCTAAACCGCTAGAGCTTTCTGATGGAAGAGGTCTTGGCGTACGAGTGTCTAAAGAAGGTAAAATCCGCTTTCAGTACCGCTATAAAATTCAAGGTCGAAATAAGCGAATGGACTTAGGCAGCTATCCTGACCTATCGCTCAGCAAGGCGCGGGATATCGCAGAGGAATGCCGCACATGGCTCGCTGAAGGACATGATCCCAAAATTAAGCGTTCTATGGGGCGAGAAAAATCATTAGCTCCCGTTACTGTTAGGCAAGCGCTTAACTACTGGATAGATGAATACGCCCGCGAGAATCGTGTCAACGTAGATAAGTGCCTTAAGCAGTTTGAACTTCATCTATACCCCTACATCGGTCATTTTCCATTAGAACAAACGGAAACCCGCCATTGGATTGAGTGTTTTGACCGTATCCGTAAAGGCATTAAGGGCAAGCAGAAGCCAGCCCCTGTAGCATCAGGCCAAATTCTACAAAATGCGAAACAGGCGCTGAGGTATTGCCGAGTTAGGCGGTATGCTGTGAGTCATGTGCTTGATGATTTGATCGCCAGTGACGTAGGCAAGAAACAGGGGAAAAAAGATAGGGTGTTAACCGATGTTGAGTTACACGATTTATTAAGTGCAATTCGTGAGCGGCAAGGCAGTTTATATATGCGCTATCTGTGTCAGTTTTTAATCATTTTTGGTGCCCGTACACAGGAGTTACGGCTATCAACCTTTGATGAATGGGACTTAGAACGCGGCATTTGGACAGTGCCAAAAGCCCATAGCAAAACTGATAAGATCATCATCAGACCCATACCTGCTAAAGTAAGGCCGTTGCTTGATTTACTTTATAAACGCCACGGCCATACGGGTTACCTTTTAGGGGAGCTTAAAAGTGGTGAAACGGTCAGTGCTTCTGGCAGTAAATTTCATCAAAAACTAAAGCAAAATGAATGTTGGTCATTACACGATTTGCGGCGAACCTTCGCAACCAAGCTTAACGATTTAGGCGTTGCCCCCTATGTGGTCGAACAGCTATTAGGGCATACCCTTGGTGGTGTTATGGCTATTTATAACCGCAGCCAATACTTACCAGAAAAACAAGCTGCACTCGATATGTGGTGCGATTGGTTAGATTTACTGATTAATCCCGCTGACAACGTCGTGTCTATTAACGCGAAAAGGGCGGGTTAGGCTGGCCCGATGTTATAGACGTTGTTTGGTTCCGCAACATAGCAGTCTGGTAAATCCCTTTACTGGAAGCGACAGGGTCATTAAGCATGATCTCCATGCGTTCGCGTATGTAGCGTTTACAGCGAACCTCAATACGGCTCAATGATTACGTCAATAATCGCCCATGACCAGCCATGGTATTCAGGTGCCCTTTTTAGCGCCTCTAGTTGGCTTGCCTGTGGCGGTGGTATTTGGCGTTCGGCCAAATCTTCGAGAAACATTTTAGCGGCCTCATGGGCGTTGTTAAGCGCTTCGTCTAGCGTGTCGCCAGCTGAAAAGCAGTTGGGTAAATCGGGAAAGGTAACCCCGTAGGCGTGTTCGTTGTCGCCAGTTTCGATGGCCACTGGATATAACATAGTCATTCCTTAGTGATTTAAGCTTAAAAACGTAGAGTCGCCAATCATCCTATAGCTATATGACAACGAGCAGCCCTTGATATGGGGTGTTAGCTTTTTAAATGAAAAGCGCACGGGGGACATTAAAACGCGCGGCTAACTTTTGGATATGGGTAAGGCTCAATTGCATCTTGTCATTGACTATCATGGATACAGTTGCAGCATCGCCGATTTCGTCTTGAAAATCGCTATTATTTAGGCCGTGCTGAGTCATTAAAACACGCAATACTGCTGCGCCTTTATCGGTGTTATTCACCGTATCGTTAAAATCTTTGAATTCGTCGCTTTGTGCTTCGTACTCGCTAATCCTCAAGACGAGTAAGTCGAGCAACAACCCATTAGTCTCTAGGTCGCCAATTAAATCGTCGACTAAGTTCAGAGCCGCTAAATAATCCTGTTTGCTTCGAATACCAATGATAAATGGAATTTCGGTTTCTAATTCAGCCACCAGCTGCCTTACACGCGCAATATTCATATACGTTGCCATGGATTAACCCGTCGCTAACGATTATGCGCTTTGCTTGGGGCGTTCACAAATTAAACCGAGCTAACCTATTGCGAAATAACAAAAAGGGAGCATTGTATTGATTGGCTCAGATAATTGGCACCCAAACAACGGATTGGAGGTTTAGATGACAACAGTAAGGCTGTTAGTTGATGGCGAGGTTGATGTGTTTTTGCTGGTGGCTGAGCCTCGAGGTATGCGCCGCTCTTATGAGAAGGAGATCGACGCCCCGTATGAATTCGACTCGGTCCCCCCTGAGTGTATCCGCACTCTTTCACATATTCTTGATGGATTCATGCTGTGCGGGCATATTTCCCATGAGGGCGGGGATGCGGTTATATGCTCGATACCCAAGATGATTGGGCTTTTGCGAAGTATGGGCTACGAAGTTACCCCTGATGAAAATTATGATGCCATGGTTGAGGATGCCGCTATTCCCTTGACCGATGCGCAGTTGCGCGCAATGAAAGCTGATATGCAAAAAGAGCGCGAACAAGGAATCGTGTATTAATGAGCCGAAAGCCTCGATATCATCAGTTTGGCTGGTTAGCGTATATTTAGCTTATGGTTCCGTGCTCATTACCTGACTGTATTAAACCTTCACCACTAAGTTAACACTCTTGGTGTTACGCCTTACATCGTAGAGCTGCTATTGGGTTATACCTTAGGGGTGTTATGGCTATCTATAGTCGCAACACGTATTACCCGCAAAAGTCATGTCACTGAATATAGGGGCGTGGCTTGGAGCTCTTTGCAAACCCTGCTGAGAAAGTGCTCTTCATTAACCCCCACTAAAGCAGGCTAACAATGCGTCAGAGCGACGTAATCCGAACTTAGTCATCTACACCTTATTTCCATTATCGCGCGTCAATTCTGTTTTTAGCCGCATTTAAATTGATATTGATTGTTGACGTAGTAAGGAGGATTGATGCCCTCTTTATAACGTCAGCTTATCTATACCGTTAAGCGCTAAGTATCTTTTTGATCTCGCACTGAATACGCTAAGGAGTATTGTGTATAATCGATGCCATTATCGGTGCATAACACCCCATTTTTATACTGAGTCATCATGGTCGAACTACATCAACAAGAGCTGAAAAAGCAGCTATGGAACATCGCTAATACCCTACGCGGTAACATGTCGGCTGACGATTTTCGTGATTACATCTTAGGGCTGATTTTCTACAAATACCTGTCTGACAAACTTAATCGTTATGCTGATCATCTCCTTGAGCAAGACGGCTTGCACTTTGCTGATATTGATGAGACCAGCGCTGGCGGCAAAGAGACGTTAGACGACATTAAAGAAGAGACCCTCGATAAACTCGGCTATTTCTTTAAGCCATCCGAGCTGTTTCATGTGCTTGCCGAGCGAGGCGAAAACGGCCAGTTTATTCTTAGCGATTTGACTAATGTGCTTAACCATATCGAGCAAAGCACCATGGGCGCAGACAGCGCCGATGACTTTAATGGCCTGTTTGATGAGCTCGATTTAACTTCAAATAAGCTCGGCAAAACCCCTGATGCGCGTAATAAGCTGATCGCGCAGGTGTTAGCGCATTTAGATAATATCGACTTTCACCTTGAACACACCGAAATCGACATCCTTGGTGATGCCTACGAATACCTGATTGGTATGTTTGCCAGTGGCGCGGGTAAAAAGGCGGGGGAGTTTTACACCCCGCAAATGGTGTCTAAATTGCTTGCCAAGTTAGCGACCCAAAATAACGCAAATCTTAAAAGCGTATACGACCCTACCTGTGGCTCCGGCTCCTTGCTGCTTCGGGTCGCTAAAGAAGCTAATAATTCCGACCTTAAATTTTTCGGCCAAGAGAAAAACCCAAGTACCTATAACCTTGCCCGCATGAATATGATTATGCATGACGTGCACTATAGCCGCTTCGATATTCAAAACGACGACACCTTAGAAGCGCCGCAGCATTTGGATTTGCGTTTTGATGCCGTGGTGGCTAACCCGCCGTTTTCGGCGAGCTGGTCTGCCAGTCCCTTGCACCTTAATAACGACCGTTTTGCCGACTATGGCAAGCTTGCGCCGCAATCTAAGGCCGATTTTGCCTTCGTACTGCATATGCTCCACCAGCTTAACGACACTGGCACCATGGCGGTGGTCTTGCCCCATGGCGTGCTGTTTCGCGGCGCGGCCGAAGGCCATATCCGCCAGCACCTGATTAAAGATAAAAATTACCTCGATATGGTGATTGGCTTGCCTGCCAATATCTTTTTTGGCACCGCCATCCCCACCTGTGTACTGGTATTTAACAAACACCGCCAAGCCGATGACAATGTGCTATTTATTGATGCCAGCCAATACTTTGAAAAAGGCACTAATAACAACGTGATCCGTGAAGAGGATTTAGAGCGCATTTTGGACGCCGTCGCCAAGCGTGAATCGATTGCTAAATTTGCCCATGTTGCCAGCCCCGCCGAGCTTAAGGATAACGACTATAACCTTAATATCCCACGCTATGTCGATACCTTTGAGGAAGAAGACGCAATCGATTTAGCCCAAGTGGCTAAACAGCTGGTGGAATGTGAGCTGGCGATGCTGGCAACCGATAACACCATTGCGGCCTTCTGTCAGGAATTAGGCATTGATTCGCCGTTTGAGGTGAAGGAATGAGTCAAAAATATCCAATACTTCGTTTTATAGAGTTTCAATCTGAGGGTTACGAAAGCGTTAGGCTTAGTAGTCAATTGTTAAGTTACAAATTAGGCGGAAATTATTCCAATACAAATATCCCTACAGGCTTCCCCTTAATAAAGATGGGCAACTTAGGCCGTTCGTGCATGAATGTCGATAAAGTTGAATATATACCTGTAAGTGAAATCATTGATGCCGACGATTTGATGAAACATGGCGATCTTTTTTTTAATACAAGGAATACGTTGTCACTTGTGGGGAAAGTCGCTATCTGGAAATGTGAGTTGCCTGTCGCATACTTCAACTCAAATTTATTAAGATTGGAGTTTAGAAATAACTATTATTTCAATTATTTATTAAACTCTCCTTTACAAATAAAGAAATTTAAGAGTATTGCGAGTGGCACAACATCCGTTGCTGCTATTTATACAAAAGACTTATTAAAACTGCCATTGCACATCCCAAAGTCAGATAAGGAACAACAAAAAATCGCTGACTTCCTGACCTCTGTCGATAGCAAAATTAGCCAGCTTACGGAAAAGCATCGCCTGCTTAACGAGTACAAAAAAGGTGTAATGCAGCAGCTGTTTAGTCAGCGGCTGCGCTTTAAAGACAAGGACGGCAATGCGTTTCCTGAATGGGAAGAGAGACCGTTAAATGTATTGGCTTCTAAATGTACCGAAAAAAACAAAGGGCGGCTGGTCAAAGATGCTTTAACTAACTCGGCTAAGTACGGAATTATCGCGCAACAGGATTATTTTGATAAGGATATAGCCAACGCTGATAATACTGATAATTACTATGTGGTTAATATTGACGATTTTGTTTATAACCCGCGTATATCTGAACATGCCCCCGTTGGTCCTATCGGTCGAAATCATGTAAAAAAAGGCGTCATGTCCCCGTTGTACTCGGTATTTCGTTTTAAGAACAACGTGAATCTAGATTTTATTGAGTACTTTTTTAAGGGCTCTACATGGTATCGCTATATGAACTCTGTAGCTAACTTTGGTGCAAGGCATGATCGTATGAATATATCTAGCGCTGATTTAATGGCATTGCCTTGCCCTTATCCTTGCTTGGCCGAACAACAAAAAATCGCTCAGTTTTTGCAAGCCTTAGATAACAAAATCACGGCCGTAGCCGAGCAAATTGAGCAAACCAAGCAATTTAAAAAAGGCTTATTGCAGCAGATGTTTGTCTAGGGCGCATTTAAGGATAAAGGCTGAATGACCGAAAATAGTCAACTCCAAGAAATTGATATCGCCACGCAGCAAGAGAGCGTTGAGCTTGAATGCAAGCTTGCCAGTGGTCGAGATGGTCAAGGTGCACTGCCCCATGATATGTGGGAAAGCTATAGCGCCTTTGCCAACACCCGTGGCGGGCTGATTTTATTGGGGGTGAAAGAAAAAAAAGGTCAGTTCAGCGTTGAAGGCATCGCGCAACCAGCGCCCTTACTTAAAAACCTGTGGGATATAGTCAATAATCCGCAAAAAGTCAGTGTTAACCTGCTGAGTGAGACCGATGTGCGCTTAGCAACACTTGAGGGCAAAACCGTGATTGCCATTCAGGTGCCGCGCGCTCCCCGTGAAAGCCGCCCCGTATTTATTAATGGCAATCCCCTTAATGGCACTTATGTGCGCCGTTATGAGACCGACCAAAAGTGCCAACAGCTTGCCATCCAGCGCATGTTAGCCGAGCAAGAGGAAGTGCGTGATAACCGGATTTTTGAGCATTTCGGCTTAGAGGATATCGATGCTGAAAGCCTACGGGTATATCGGCAGATGTTTGTGGCGGCAAAACCGGATCATGTGTTTTTGACCTACAACGACCTTAAGTTTTTGGAGTCGATACGGGCGTGGCGCAAAGACAGGGTTACGGGTAAGCAAGGGCTCACGTTAGCGGGCATTGTGATGTTTGGTACATGGCAGGCGCTGCAAGATGCCTTGCCCTCCTACGCGTTAGATTACCGCGAACAAGACGGGCACAACGAACGCTGGGTTGACCGCATTTATACCGATGGCTCATGGTCGGGTAATGCCTTTGACTTTTATCGTAAGGTGTATCGCAAGCTGACGGCAGATCTCAAGGTGCCTTTTGGCCTTGTGGGCGATCAGCGTATTGACCACACTCCCGCCCATGAGGCCATTCGCGAAGCCTTAGTCAATACCCTTGCCCATGCCGATTACACGGCTGATGGCAATATTTTGATAGAGAAACATCCGGATTTTATTGGCTTTCGTAATCAAGGGTTAATGCGCGTGCCAATACAAGAAGCCATTGCAGGCGGCAATAGCCAATGCCGCAACCCTGCTATTCATCAAATGTTTTTAAACATCGGCTTAAGTGAAAAAGCGGGCTCAGGCGTACCTAACATCTACCGCAATTGTAAGCGGCAAGACTGGCAGATACCGCACCTGTATGAAAATGATGTGTTAGGCCAGACCTTGCTCGAATTGCGCATGGTGAATATTGCCTCAGATGAGCTAATTCAGCGGCTGGTGGCACGATTTGGTGCGGGCTTTAATCAATTAAGCCAGCTTAAACGTACGATATTAATCACCGCGATGACAGAGGCGTGGTTTAACCATGAGCGTATTTGCTCGCTGACCTCTGAACACACTCGTGAAGTGACTATTGCATTAAGCCAGCTGGTTTCTGGCGGCTATTTAGAGTCATCTGGTCAACACAAAAGCAAGATTTATCATTTAAAAGGCATTGAGGTGCCTGCGCCTGATAATAATGCAGGCAAAAGCATTAGCTTTGTAGCATCGCCTACAGACGTGCAGCTTTCGCTATTTACGGCGGATTCGACTGCGCTTGTTACTGACGCTGAATATAGCGACACCGACGGCAATAATGATCTCGCTGTGGATATCGACAATAGAGGTCCGGACTTGACTCCGGATATCGACAATAGAGGTCCGGACCTAGCTCCGGACATGGGGAATAGTGGTCCGGACTTAGCTCCGGCTCATGAGGCAGCTTTCGATAAGCAGGCTCAAGATTTATGGGCAAATTTAAAGCAAATCACCCAACCGCTCCTCGCGCTATCTGAACGCAAAAGAACCAAGGCGGCGATTGAGCAAGTGATTGTTGAACTTTGCCAAGCTGCGGAGCCGCGTTGTCTAAAGCTTGCCGACATTGCCCTTTTACTCACGATGAAGCCGGACACGCTTAGAAAAAATTATCTAAGAGAAATGGTAAAACGGCAGCAATTATATTTAGCCTACCCGACAGTGCCTAACCACCCAGAGCAGGGCTATACCACTAAAAATAATACACAACAGAACTAACACCGCTAAGGAAGGCAATACGACGCTATGGATTACCAATCAGAACAGCAACTTGAAAACAATCTAATCAAACAGCTCAGCACGCAAGGCTTTGAGGTTGTGAGCCTGCCAGATAATGCCGCGCTACTGGCGAACCTGAAAAAGCAGCTTGAGCGGGTGAATGGCATAGTGTTGTCTGATCGCGAGTTTACACAGGTGTTGGGTAAGCTTGAGGGCGGTAATATTTTTAGCAAGGCTAAGATGCTGCGCGACCAGCTGGATGTCAGCCTTGATAACGGCGATAGCTGTCATTTGACCTTGCTGTGTGATGCCCCTGAGGCGGGAAAGCCTCATCGGAACCATTTTCAAGTCGCTCAGCAAATTACCGTTAAAGGTGTTTACCTTAATCGCTACGACGTGACGATTTTGGTTAACGGTTTACCCTTAGTGCAAATAGAGTTGAAGCGCCGAGGGCTTGAGCTTAAGCAGGCGTTTAATCAAGTTAAGCGTTACCAAAAGCACTCCTATCATGCTAATCACGCGTTATTTAATTATGTGCAGCTGTTTGTGATATCTAATGGGGTGAATACGCAGTATTTTGCCAATAACAGTGAGTTATCCGCTAAGCAGACTTTTGATTGGACCGATGTTAATAATCGGCGTATCGCTAAGTTGCCTGAGTTTGCGAGTGCATTTTTACAGCCCGCCCATCTTACGGCCATGCTGTGTAAATACATCGTATTGAACGAGACGGAAAAGTGCTTGATGGTGCTGCGCCCATATCAGTTTTATGCGGTTGAGGCGATTGTTAAGCAGGTACAAGAATCTACAGAGCCCCAAGATGAGCAGCGCTATCCTAATGGCTATATTTGGCATACTACGGGCTCAGGTAAGACGCTGACCTCGTTTAAAGCGGCGCAAATTATTACGTCATTAAGCGAAGTCGACAAAGTCGTGTTTGTGGTGGATCGAAAAGACCTAGATTATCAAACCGCCCTTGAGTTTAACGCCTTCTCGAAAGGCTGTGTTGATAGCACCGACAATACTAAGGTGCTGTTCCACCAGCTACTGGATAAGGCTGTGACGCCGCGTAAGGGGCAAAAGGAAAACCTCAATCGTAATACTAAGCTGGTGGTTACAACGCTGCAAAAACTCAACAATGTGGTGACGAAAAAGCGCTATCTTGATGAAATGGCCGCATTGAAACACAAGCGAATTGTGTTTATTTTTGATGAATGCCATCGCAGCCAGTTTGGCGACACCCACTTAAACATTACTCAATTCTTTAAAGCGGCTCAGCTATTTGGATTCACGGGGACGCCGATATTTACTAAAAATGCCGTTACTAAGAGATCAATCAAAAAGACGACCAAGGATTTATTTGGCGAGTGTTTGCACACCTATGTGATTGTTGATGCGATTCGTGACCAAAACGTGCTTAAGTTCGCTATCGAGTATGTCGGGCGTTACCAGTACAAAGACGGCTCGAATAATAATCTCGATATTGAAGTTGAAGACATCGACACCAAGGAGCTTTTAAGCTCGCCAGCGCGCTTAGAGAAGATTACCGATTACATTATTGCGAATCACAATCGTAAGACCCATAGCCGCGCTTACAATGCGATGCTGTGCGTGTCGGGCGTGCCTGAACTCATTCAATATTATGAATTGTTCGCTAAGAAAAAGGCTGAGGGTAAGCATAACCTTAAAATTGCAACCATTTTTAGCTATGAGGCCAACGAAGAAGAGGAATACGAACTCGGCGGTAGCGATGTGGATGAGGTGCGTGAGGTCGCCGCTAAGTACCTCAATGAAGGGCAAGCGAACAAACTGCATAGCCGCGATAAATTAGAGGGCTTTATTGCCGACTACAATGCCATGTTTGGCTCTAGCTATAACACCTCCGACACTAAGCTGTTTTACGATTACTACAAGAACATTGCCAAACGGGTAAAGGCGAAAGAAATCGATATCTTGCTGGTGGTCAATATGTTCTTAACGGGTTTTGACGCGCCCAAGCTCAATACCTTGTATGTAGATAAAAGTCTTAAGCAGCATGGCCTTATTCAAGCATTCTCGCGCACCAATCGATTGTTAGACGAGACAAAGTCCCACGGTAATATCGTTTGCTTTAGAAACCTTAAAAAAGCCGCCGACGAGGCGTTTACGCTGTTTTCTAATAAACAGCCTAAAGAAGACATCGAGACCCCATCCTACAACGAGTTACTTGCTGATTTTAACAAGGCCCATGCCGCGCTATTGGCGATTACGCCAACCGTGGATGATGTTGATACCTTGCCCGACGAAGACGCACAAAAGCTGTTTGTATTGCAATTTAGGAAGCTATTACAGCTTAAGAACATGCTAAGCAACTTTGCCGATTTTGATATGGCCGAGACGGGCATGGATGAGCAAACCTTTCAAGATTTTACCAGTAAGTATGCTGACTTAAGCCGCCAGATCCGCGAGAGTTCAACCAAAGAAAAAGTGTCAGTTTTAGACGATGTTGATTTTGAATTGGAGCTATTGCACCGCGATGAGGTCAATGTCGCCTATATTTTGCAGCTATTGCGCGACCTTCATGATGAGGATAGCGACGAAGGCAAAATTAAAAAACGCCAAGTTATCGCCAACCTTGTAGCGGCTGATCCAACCCTCTTGAGCAAAAAAGCATTGATCGAGAAGTTTATCAATGACCACCTAGACGGCATACCAGCGGGCGGCGACGTAGAGGAAGAATTTGAATTTTTCTGGGAAAAGGAAAAGCGTCTCGCGTTAGAAGCGCTTGCTCAAGAGCAGCTGCTCAACCAAGAGCGCCTACTCAAGCTGGTGGCGCGTTATGAGTTAAGTGATGAAATGCCGCTGCGAGAGGACTTTGCCGACGCCTTAGAGACTAAGCCGACCTTATTGCAGCGCAAGCGGGTGCTACCCATTATCACGGATAAATTTAAACGCTTTGTCGATACGTTTATGTCAGGATTTTAAACCGTAATTGTCTGTCTTCAGTTTTATGCACCTTGAATGGCGATATGAGAGCGCGTTACGTATCGCAATACACGGTTAAGCGTATCGGTGTATGCCATTGCTGCTAATGCGTTATTCTTAGTTTTGGGGCCATTGATGTCGGCTTAAATATGCTCTCTACTGATTTAACATTTCCTAAAATGCCGCTCTGTTATGGAGCGGATTGCACTTAGCAGAAAATACTGTGTTGTGACATGCGTTCTAACCTGCATTTTGTTCCCGACTGAAAGTCGCTTTCATTACAATCCCCATATATATGCTTCGGAATTGGCTGGCTTGAGTGATCACAAAAAAGTGATCACAGGACTATGCGACGAATTTTTTGATCAGTTTTTAGAAATGTCTAAAGCTTAATTATTTGAAAAATAGATTTTTTACCTAGGGTGTTTGATCCGGCTTGTGCATTAAAAATCTAAATATCTAAAATGCAGAACAACGGTTAACCTTTTTTTAACATTATTTGTAGCAAAGTTACGATGAGTTGAGTAAACGAGGGGGGAGACTGAAAGTCGGCCATTTTATCGTTTATGCTCGATGTGGCTTATGGAAAAACTTTTGGCGCGGCTTGGCTTGCCATTTTTTGAGTCATTTTTAGCTAAATAACTAAGCCTGAATAGCGCTTTTTGAAAGGATGCAAGCGAATTACGTTGAATCTCATAGTCGCAGTTTTCGGGGAAATGGGCGTTGATATCTACAACTAAGGCCAAGGCGTGCTGCACAATGTTGAAGGTAGTATTCGTGCTATTGGCTTTATGGCCATTGAGTAATACAAAGCAGTGATAATGGCATTTGTCGTCAGAGCTGTTTTGTTCTCTTACCCAGCCGAAAACTACGGTCGATTGGTAATATGATTCCAGCGACTTAACGACAATACTTCTGAATTTACTGATTTTATGATTGTGGGGTAAGGAGTCATATAGCGAGATATCGAAGCGGATCATATAAGCCTTAGAATGCCACGACAGGAAAGCGCTGAGAACACCGTATAGCTTGTTAAGCAATGGTCGATTAATCCCTGAGGGAAATGACATAATTTTCCATACGCGGCCTTCTATTACGACGTCTACCGTTGGTGCGATACTGGGCAATATCGTAGGCTTTGTATTCGTTGAAATAGCTAAAGCAGGTTTCTTAACAAAAGCTTGAGTCATAATAATATTTAATTACCTAGTGCAAAATCGTAACCGCTCAGGCTGTAAGCCTTGTGTCATCTGGTTTTCAGCGTACTAATTTCGATTTATTCAGTTCGACAACCCGCTAGAACAGCCCAAGTTGTCTCACTTCAACTTTAAGGAAAGGGCAACGTATTGCCCTTGTATCCTCGGCTAGAGCTATCGCTTAGCTTGACGTTCCCAATGCTGATAATCTGATAGCCTTACCATCCATTGGTTTTGGTCTTTAAAGGCTCTAGGTGCATCCTCGCCCCGTTGCAGCCAGCGCCTCACGGTTTTGGTATTTCGACCGAGTCGAGCGGCGATTTGCGCGCAGGTAAGAACAGACTCAACGGTATGAGTTAATGCGATGTACTCGCATGGTCTTGGTTTCTTTTGGCGTAGGGCGTTAGCCACAGTTGATTGAGTCATTGATTGCCCTCCATTTGCTTGAGCTCTACCACGGGGCAGGCGCGCACCCATGCGACGATTTCGCTGAGCTTCCAAACGTTAGTATTCGCATTTAGCTTGATGCGCTGAGGGAATTGCCCAAGTCGCTCCAATTGAAAGGCGTGCGCTCGACTTACCGATGTAATGAATTGGCGTTGTTGTTCATTGATGACAATCTCATTGGGCTCAGATTCAGGTGTAAAGAAGGATGTATTCATTCGTCTCTCCTAGGCTTCAAAGGGTTTTTGCCGCTTGCGTCGAGGAGTTTGCTTAAGATGCAACTAAAAATTAAATTTTCGGGGATTTTAGTGTTTGATTTCGAATCTTGGCGTTGAGGGCATTGTTTGCGGTTAAAAATTAATACCTATTCGCTGGTGGTTTTGGCCACCAGCGTGCATAGAGGCGTTAGTGTTTTGGGGCGTTGTCTTGGCTTAACTGCCAGCGTTTGAATTCATTCGGGCACCAGCCGAGGGTGCGCCTATTACGATAGACTGGCGCGATAAGCTTTTGCGTTTTAACCCATCTATGGACAGTGGCGCGACTCTTTTGCAATGCTGCGCACATGTCAGTGATGCCTATCAACGGGTTGATATCAAATTCAATTGACTGATTAACGCGATCGCTCGGCATTATTTCGCGCCTTCAATTTGGTTATTTGAGTTAACGGCCTCTCTTGATTTGACCCAATGAAGTAGCTCGGAAAGCAACCATCCTACTGAACGATTTGAGATCCTTCTGCGTCTTGGATACATGCCTTTGCGTTCGAGTTGAAAGGCCTCGGCCCTACTTATCGAAGTAATGAGACGACGCTCTTTTTCCTTAACTATACGGTCGAACACAAGCTCACTGGCAACATCTGTGTCCATCATTGCTAAATTGACGTTTGTCATTCGTTTCTCCTCGTATTCATAGCGCTTGAGTGCGCGGAAATGAATGTTGAGGGCGGCGCAAGTAAAAGCGAAATTTTAGGGCGTTTTAGTAAAAAGGCCGCATTCACGACAACTAAAAATTTTTCCATGAAATCTTTTAGGGGTGAGTTTGTGAGGATAAAACGCAGAGGCAATCAAACAACGGGGGTACATATGGGGGTACATATAAGCAAAAACGGGCTTTTTCGTGAGAAAAAACCCGTTTTCTTACAACAGCCTAAGAGAAAATCTTAGTTCATGCCGTATTTCTTTAATTTCTTACGCAGAGTACCGCGGTTGATACCTAGCATGTTTGCTGCGCGGGTTTGGTTGCCGCGAGTGTGTTGCATGATGATGTCAAGCAGAGGTGCTTCAACTTCACTTAGCACCATTTCATACACTTCTTGTGCTTCCTGACCGTCCAACTGTGCGAAGAAGTTAGTTACGGCACGCTTAACAGCGTCACGTAATAACTGGGGCTTGATAGTGCCGTTTGCGGTTTCGATTTTGCCAACGGTAAGCTGGTGAACTTCTGTGTTAGTTGTCTGATCAAACATTCTATTCTGCTCTTTATTAATTCTTTACTAATTCATCAAAATAATATTCCACCAGGGAATACTGTTCTGCAGCGGTTTCCAGCTGATTAAAGTCAGCCCGGAATTGGCGCTGATCCTCTTGGTCTAGGTACCACCCAATATGTTTTCTGGCGAAGCGGATACCCTTATATTCACCATACAAATCATAAAGTTTGGTGAGGTGTTCCAGCATCACTTGACGCTGTTCAGCCACCTCAATGGGCGCTAGCTTATTACCCGTATCCAAGTAGTGCTGGATTTCTCTGAAAATCCAAGGCCGTCCTTGAGCCCCCCGTCCTATCATCAGAGCATCGACACCGGTATAGTCCAGCACGAAGCGGGCTTTCTCCGGACTGTCGATATCCCCGTTTGCGACAACAGGAATCGAGACATTCTGTTTAATTGCCTTGATGGTGTCGTACTCGGCGTTGCCTCTGTACATGCATTGTCTCGTGCGGCCGTGAACGGCGAGCGAGGCGATACCACAATCCTCAGCAATCTGGGCGATTTGAACACCGTTCCTGTGTTCAGGCTCCCAGCCTGTGCGAATCTTTAACGTGACAGGTACCTCTACTGCGGCAACCACGGCTTGTAAAATTTCTTTCACTAAGGGTGGATTTTGCATTAGGGCAGAACCTGCCAGCTTTTTATTCACTTTTTTTGCTGGGCATCCCATGTTGATATCAATGATGTGGGCACCTTGTTCGACGTTGAACTGGGCGGCCTGCGCCATTAACTCTGGATCTGCACCTGCAATTTGCACTGAGCGAATACCTTCCTCGCCGGAATGCGTCATACGCTGGCGGCTTTTATCTGTGTCCCAAACTTCAGGATTCGATGAAAGCATCTCCGACACCGCTAAGGCTGCGCCATAACGAAGACAGAGATTGCGGAAAGCTTGATCGGTGACACCTGCCATTGGTGCCACGATCAGCTGATTCTTCAGTTGATAGGGTCCAATCTGCATTTACTGTTTCACCTTAGCTCTTCAAAGGGGCGCTATAGTAGCCCTTTTTATTGGCCGTGAAAAGGTCAATAAATGACCTAGGAGCAATTTTTTTTCTTGACTTTTTAGCCTTGAGAAGTCATCGACAAAATAAGCCTAAGCCAGTGGTGGCGCATGTTGCGCCACCCTTTAGCGTTATTTGCGCTTACCTGTCAAGCGGCTCCAATCTTCTTTGTGAGCCGCTTCGTCCATGTCGAACCATTGGCTATAGAAGTCAGAGATTTCTTGCGCTTGCTCTTTCAGTAGTCCAGAAAGGGCTAATTTACCGCCAGATTTGACGCGCTCGGCGATAAGGGGGGCAAGTTCACGCAGTGGGCCTGCGAGAATATTGGCAACTAACACATCGGCCTTAAGATCGGCGGGTTGATCTTCTGGCAGATAAAGTGCCAATTGGTCGGCAACATCATTACGTTCGGCATTGGCTTTAGAGGCTTCGATGGCTTGATAGTCGATATCGATACCTGTGACCTTTTTCGCGCCCAGTTTTAGCGCCGCGACGGCGAGAATGCCTGAGCCGCAGCCAAAGTCGATCACTTCTTCGTTGCTGAGATCTAAGCTATCTAACCACTCTAAACACAACGCCGTTGTGGGGTGGGTACCAGTGCCGAAGGCCAGACCCGGATCTAAGATCACGTTTACTGCGCTTGGATCGGGGACTTCACGCCAGCTTGGGCAAATCCATAGGCGTTTACCGAATTGGATTGGGTGGTAGTTATCCATCCACTCGCGAACCCAGTCTTTGTCTTCAATTTGCTCGATTTTGTGGCTGAAGCTTTCACCTAAAAACGGCAGGGTTTTCAGCATCTCAATAGTCGGTGCTAAATCCGTGTCAGCCTCGAATAGGGCAACTACTACGGTATCTTGCCACAGAGGGGTTTCGCCCAGTTTAGGCTCAAAAATCGGGGTGTCTTTACCATCTTCAAAGGTAATAGAAACGGCGCCTTCTTCCATAAGTAAGTCGCTGATGGTTTCAGCATCATCACTGTTGGTGTTAATGCGAAGTTGGATCCAAGGCATGGGTAAAATCCTGTGGCTAGGTTTAAAAAATATCGCGCTATTGTATACCCAAACCGCGCTAATTTGCAGAATTAGGTGGCAATTTAACACCAGTAACTGTGTTTTGGTGTGTTGAGAAATTCGCGCTAACAATTAGGGGAATTTACGGTAGAAATTGAGCTTTATCTCAGCTTGGACAAGGGGTTAGCTTGTCATCTTTGGGTTGTACGCAAAATCGAACCGCTCGTTTCGATTTTTAATATAAAGCCATGAAATATAATGGTTAATTGGTTTTACCTTTGTTTGGTTTTTACAACTTTTTTGTGATCGTCTTCTAAGAGTTGACGCTTATCCCGTGAGTTGCCTCACGCTTTAAATCTGTGACACTCAGCCGCGTATTTTGTTGCTGCTATGGTGTAGTTTGCAAAGAGGCGTCAACAAACCATTAAAGGGTAAAAGCAAAATGACAAGCGTAACGCGCGTTCACACTAGCGTGAAAATACAGGGGATAGGTCACCCTTGGTCGGCTAAGGCCGACAGACTACAGAGCGCGACTGGTATTATGCTGGGATGCTTTCTATTGTTACATATGCATTTTGAGTCGAGCATTCTGCTGGGCAAAGAGGCCTTTTACCATATGGTGCAGTTGCTCGAAGGTGGCATGTTTAGCAGTAGTGGCCATGGCTTTCCGATTGTCACTAAAGTCTTCTCAGTATTTATGCTGTTGGTGGTGATTTTACATGCCGCCGTTGCCCTTAGACGATTTCCGGCGCAGCTTGGGCAGTGGCGAGCGTTGCGCTCACATTTAGGTGGCATTAAACATCGCGATACCCATGCGTGGTTTTGGCAGTTAATCACGGGTTTTATTTTGTTTTTCCTCGTACCAGTGCACCTCTTTACCATGATCTTAAATCCTGAAATTGGCCCACATTTATCGGCTGAGCGTGTCTATCACGATAACGCTTGGTTGCTCTATGCCTTGTTGCTACCGGCAGTGGTTATCCACGCCATGATTGGCTTATACCGAGTGGCAGTGAAGTGGGGCATTACGACCCAGCGCTCCGGCCTACGCAAACTTGCTAAGGTATTGATTATCTACTTGTTATGCCTAGGTAGCGCGAGCTTAGTTTCCTATATGTTTATCGGTAGCGAGCTAAGTGTGCCCGTGCAGCCCTACGTGCCCCATTGATTGAAACCCAATACTGCTGCGTTATCCCATGAGGAATTGGGCGCAGTAGGATTTTGTTTCGCTGCTAATATTTAAGCATTCGATTAATTATTCGCCTCCTAGTTGATCTAACTCAGGTTTGTTGTTGGATTTGTGAGCGATATTAATTTTCGAGGACAACTTAATGAGCAGGGCTCACGGAGCCTGTGGCGCGAGGCGAAAGTAATGGCAATCAAACTAAGTATAAAAAAATGGAGTGCGTGGCTGGATTTAAGCCAGAGTTTGTCGGGTGTCATTCTGGCGGTGTTTTTGTGGACTCACTTAGTGTTGGTGTCGTCCATTTTGTTGGGTGGCGATGCCATGAACTGGGTGGCTCGCACTATGGAGCTGAGTTTTCTCTCCAGTGATGGCCATGGCTATCCTTGGGTGGTGACTTGTATTGCCGTCGGTATTGCCGCCTTAGCACTGGTGCATGTGATTGTGGCGCTGCAAAAGTTACCCATGAGTTTGCGCCAGCAAAGGGCGCTGCAACAACAGATGCAAGTGATCAATCACAGCGATACTCGCCTCTGGCGTTGGCAGGCTATTACGGGCGTAGTGATCCTGTTATTGCTGCCGGTGCATCTGTGGCTTATCGGCTCGGCGCCTGAAACCATTGGCCCGCAGGGTAGCGCTGAGCGGATTTGGAACCAAGGTGTGTGGATGGTGTATCTGCCACTATTACTGACGGTTGAGTTACATGCTGCCATCGGGATTTACCGCGTGGCACTAAAATGGGGCGCGGCGCGGGATCTCAATAGTCGCAGCCGTTTACGTAAGATCAAAACCATTGTGAGCATCGCGTTTGTCACTGTAGGGATTGCCTCCTTATTGGCATTTTTACCCCACGCGAGTTAGCGAAATATAACAAAAGAGTGTTGTCCTAAAACAATAACAGCAGTACCCGTTAAGGAGCAGGCGTGAAACTGATTTATACCGATTCATTAGTGGTTGGTGCCGGATTGGCAGGCCTGAGGGTGGCCATTGCCTCTAAAGAGCGTGGGCTGGATACCTTAGTGTTATCGCTTATTCCTGCTAAACGTTCTCACTCCGCCGCAGCGCAAGGGGGGATGCAGGCAAGCCTTGGCAACGCAGTTAAAGGCATGGGCGATGATGAAGACGTGCACTTTCAAGATACGGTGAAAGGTTCGGACTGGGGCTGCGATCAAGAAGTCGCTAGGATGTTTGCCCATTGTGCGCCCAAGGCGGTACGTGAATTAGCCAACTGGGGCGTGCCTTGGTCGCGCGTGAGTGCAGGGCCTAGGGAAGTGATTGTTAACGCCCAAAAAGTCACGTTGCAGGAAGCCGAAGAAGCCCACGGTCTGATCAATGCCCGCGACTTTGGCGGCACTAAAAAGTGGCGCACCTGCTACACCGCTGACGGTACAGGCCACTCTTTACTCTATGCTATGGATAATAAAGCTATTTCGATGGATATTCCCGTCCATGAACGCGTCGAAGCGCTGTCGATTATCCACGACGGTCAACGCTGTCACGGGGTGATTGCCCGTTGTTTAATCACGGGGGAATTGCGAGCCTACGTCGCGAAATCGACCACCATCGCTACCGGTGGCTATGGCCGGATTTATGAAGTCTCAACTAACGCGATTATCTGCGAGGGGATAGGTCAGGCGCTGGCACTCGAAACGGGGGTAGCGACCCTTGGTAATATGGAAGCGGTGCAATTCCACCCCACGGCAATTGTGCCCGTGGGGATTTTAACCACAGAAGGTTGCCGCGGTGACGGTGGCTTGCTGCGGGATAAAGACGGTTATCGTTTTATGCCGGACTATGAGCCAGAGAAGAAAGAGCTAGCGTCGCGGGACGTGGTGTCTCGCCGCATGACCGAGCATATGCGTAAAGGTAAGGGCGTCGATAGCCCCTATGGCCCGCATTTATGGCTCGATATCACCCTACTTGGGCGCAAACATATCGAAACCAACCTGCGTGAAGTGCAGGAGATTTGCGAGAACTTCCTTGGGATCGACCCGGCTAAGGATTGGATCCCCGTGCGCCCGACACAGCATTACTCCATGGGCGGGATCCGCACTAAGGCAACGGGCGAGAGTCCGCAGCTTAAGGGCTTATTCAGCGTGGGCGAAGCAGCCTGTTGGGATATGCATGGTTTTAACCGCTTGGGCGGTAACTCGCTCGCCGAAACCGTAGTTGGCGGCATGATAATCGGCAAGTATGTGGCTGATTTTTGTGAAAATAATAGCCTTGAAATCGACACTCAGCTTGCCGAAAAGTTTATGCGGCAGGTACAGACTGAAATCGATACCTTAGTCGATGGTGAAGGCCACGAAAGCCCCTTCGAACTTAAGCGCGAAATGCAGCGGATTATGATGGACTACGTGGGGATTTTCCGTAATGGCCCAGAGCTTGATAAAGCGGTGAATGAGCTAAAAGCCCTGCTTGAGCGCTCACGCAAGCTCGGGATTAAGTGCAAGAAACGCCACGCCAACCCAGAGCTGGTAGAAGCGTTAAGGGTGAAGCGCATGCTCAAAGTCGCGCTGACCGTTGCTTGCGGCGCTGCCGCGCGTACCGAAAGCCGTGGGGCCCACGCCCGTGAAGATTATCCGCAGCGTAATGACAGAGACTGGCTCAACCGTACTCTCGCCAGTTGGCCCGACGCCAATGCGTTAGAACCCGTATTAAGCTACGAGCCGCTAGATGTGATGAAGATGGAGTTGCCGCCGGGATACCGGGGTTATGGTATCGACAATGCCATTGCTCACCCCGATACCGCCAAACGCGAGCAACAAATTGCCGAGATTTTGGCAGAACTGGGCGACAATGCCGATCGTTATCAACGCCAAGCGGCGCTGATGCCCTTTGAGTTGCCACCGAGCCTACAAGCTAAAAATGAACGTTTAAGCGATACCTTACAAAGACCATCCGCCAATGCGCTAGGAGAAAAATCATAATGAGCCAAGGTCGCCAGTTAACCTTTAATATTTTTCGTTATGATCCGCAGGAGCCAAACGATAAGCCGAAGATGGTGCGTTATCATCTCACCGAAACGCCGGGGATGACGGTATTTATTGCCCTCAACAAGCTTAGAGAAGAGCAGGATACGTCGTTGCAGTTTGACTTTGTCTGTCGTGCTGGGATTTGCGGTAGCTGCGCCATGGTGATCAACGGCTTCCCTACTTTGGCATGCCGCACCCTAACCGCCAAATACCCTAATGGCGAAATCACTCTGATGCCGTTGCCGGGCTTTGAATTGATTGGTGATTTATCGGTTAACACGGGTAAGTTTATGCGCGAACTCGCCGAGCGTTTAAAGCTGTGGTTACACCCAAAGGCGAATGATATCAGTATCCACCGCCTCGAGGAGCCGATGGCGCCGGAGGAAGCGGCGCGGCTCTATGAGTTAGAGCGCTGCGTCGAGTGTGGGGTTTGTGTGTCTGCCTGTGCGACCAAGCAAATGCGTGAAACCTTTGTCGGTGCTGTGGGGATGATGAAAATCGCCCGCTTTGAACTCGATAGTCGCGATGCCCGTACGGCTGAAGATTTTTACCATGTGATTGGTAATCAGGACGGGGTATTTGGCTGTATGACTTTACTTGGCTGCCAAGACAACTGTCCGAAAGACTTGCCCCATATGCAGCAGATTGCCTATCTGCGCCGCAAAATGGCGATGACCTTAGTGTAATTCTGTTAGCTGTTTGATTCAAAAAAGTAAAGCGCCTTTTTAGGCGCTTTACTTTTGGTCGTTAACAGGCATAGGTTTTATGAATGTCAACCTGCTTAACGAGTTCTTCTGATGCGGTTACAAAAGCATTAAAGTGTGGACTTGTCATATGTGCATCCAAGGCTGCTTGAGATTGCCACACTTCATACATCCAGAAGTGATTTGCATTATCTAAAGAGTGATGCAGCGTATACTCAAAACAACCAGCCTCTGTGTGGGTATCCCTCACTAACTGTTTGAGCAAGTTAAACAGCGCATCAGTTTGGCCTGGATGCGCTTGGATTTGCGCAAAAACCGTGATTTTCATTGGCTAAATCCCTCAAGTACAATTTTACCAATCGCTTTACCCGACTCAATTTGTGCATGGGCTTTAAGTAAATTTTGCGCATTGATCGTACCGTAATGCTCACCAAAAGTACTTTTTACTGCGCCTGTATCAATCAGCTCGGCGATACGGTTGAGCAAATGGTGCTGGGCAATCATATCCTCAGTTTGATATAGGCTGCGGGTAAACATAAGCTCCCAATGCAGCGACAGGCTTTTACGTTTAAGCTTCATCACATCTAAAGGACCGACTGGATCGTCAATCAGCGCCAGTTTTCCTTGCGGTCTAAGCACTTTTACGATTTCGTCAAAGTGCTTATCGGTTTGAGTCAGGCTAATCACATGGGTAACGTCGGCAATATCCAACTGCGCTAGTTCTTCCGAGAGTGGCTTGTTGTGATTTATGACTGCATCTGCACCCAAGTTTTTAACCCAAGTTGCGGATTCTGGCCGTGATGCAGTGCCAATCACCTCGGCACCCGTCAGCTTGACCGCAAGTTGAGTGATGATAGAACCTACGCCGCCAGCGGCACCGATAATCAGAATGCGTGCATCCGTGGCTGAGCTGTCCTGCGGTAGACCTAAACGGTCAAACAGCAATTCCCAAGCCGTTATACTGGTTAGGGGGAGCGCCGCAGCCTGGGCATAAGTTAAGGTTTGCGGTTTATGGCCCACAATGCGCTCATCAACTAACTGATATTCGGCATAGCTACCGCTGCGGCTGATATCGCCGGCGTACCAGACCTCATCACCTACTTTAAACAGACTCACCTTGTCACCCACGGCTTTAACAACTCCAACTGCATCCCAACCGAGGATTTTATATTCCCCTGCGGTTGCAGAGCTGGATGCGCGGATCTTGGTGTCAACCGGGTTAACCGATATGGCTTTAACTTCGACTAATAGATCAAATCCTTTGGGTGTAGGTTCAGTTAGTGTGATGTTTTCTAATGCATTGTGCGCATTGACCGCGCTTGCTCTTTGGTAACCTATGGCTCTCATATTTATTCCTCGCTGGCGATTCGTGTCAGTCACTTGTCATTGAGTGCCATTGTGTGAAATATTAATTCTTAGATAAACGGGGGAATGTTTGTAATTTTTTCAAAGGAAATTTGATAATTATGCTGCTCAATGATCTCGCATTATTTGTTCGCGTTGCCGATTGTGGCAGCATTTCTGCGGCGGCAGCCGAGATGGAACTCTCAGCCGCATCTGCGAGTGCTGCAATTAAACGCCTCGAAAAACAACTTGATACTAGCCTATTTGTGCGCACGACCCGAAGCCTGAGATTAACCGCTCAAGGTGAGCGCTATCTTATCCATTGTCGCCGCGCTTTAAGTGATCTCGCCCTCGGAGAGCAGGCGATCGCCAGCGATAAAGGTAAAGTCTCTGGCACCTTAAGTCTGTCGGTTTCATCTGACTTCGGGCGTAACTTGTTCGTCCCTTGGCTCGATGACTTCCTCCTAGATTTTCCGCAGCTGCAAGTACGTTTGCATTTGGGCGACAATATCAGCAGCTTTTACCACGATAAAATTGATGTAGCGGTGCGTTACGGTAAGCCGCAGGATTCTAATCAGGTCGCCTTCCCGATTTTTACAGCAGATAGAGTGCTTTGTGCTTCGCCTGAATATCTTGCCAAGCACGGCAAGCCCGAAACCTTAGAGCAGCTAACACAACATAATTGCTTATTTTATAAATTAGATGAGAGAACGCACGACCAATGGCAATTTGTGCGTGATGGTCAGGAGTTTAAAATTCGCGTTACAGGGAATCGCAGCGCTAACGACGCGGAAATTGCTCGGCGTTGGGCGGTGGCTGGTAAGGGCTTAGTGTTTAAGTCGAGCTTAGATCTCGCTGAGGATATTATGGCGGGGCGTCTTGTGCCTTTGCTGCCTGAATATCGCGGTGAGGTGGTCAATTTGTACTTAGTGTGCCCTGGGCGTGAGCACGTCACGCCCGTAGTGCTGTTGCTTCGTGAAATGTTACGCCAGCGCTGTAAAGAGCTGCAAACGCAGTTAGCCGCTCATCAATCCACTTAAAGTACCGTTAAACGATTACATTATGGTGGTATATGTAAATAATCGTACTGCATGTTGTTATTTATTTTTAAATAAATATTTTTAAATTGTTTTTGAATGTGGCTTTTGCTGTTTCCTGTTGTGTTTTTTATGTTTAATTTCACTAAATTTTTCTGAGCTAAATCATATTTATTTTAATTTAATATGAGTTGGCTCTTGCTTCAGTTGAAATGATTTTTTGTTAGTGCCTATGATGCAATAAATGTATCGGTTTGTATCTTTTATTGCGATATCGCAGTGGAGATTATTTAAAGTATGACGTATTGACGAAAATGTTATCAAATTTGGCTGAAAATAATTATTCCAGAATACCAAGACGTTTATGTATCACGGTAGCTGCATTACTCGTATTCGGAATGTTATGGCTGATTTTACCTGTAAGTTTTGTCGCTAAGTCTAATGTTTGTGCTTTTGAAAATAATTACTTATCAATAAGTTCGGCTAAGATTTTTGACTGTGAACCTCTTGGCCTCCCATCTGTTATCAGAGTTAGTGAATATGGCGCTCACTTTTGGACTGAGGTAACTCAAACGGATATTGAGAACATATTGGGGGGAGCGTCTTTTTTTGTTTTATTTTGTTTTGCTTATTTATTATTAACCATATTCATACGTATTTATTTTGCTAAAGTAGAAAACGGTTATTCAGTGTTACTTAATTGGATAAAGTCTATTAAAGCAAGTACTTCCTAGCGTTAAATAGAGCGAATGCTCATTATCAATATTTTTATCAAAATATAAATCAAGGTTTTATTATGCAACCAACGAATAATCAATATTATTCGTCGATTTCTCGTCGGCGAAATAAATGGTCAGTGCTTTTCTGCTTGCAGGTGATGCTGGCCAGTTTCTCATTTGTCGGTCAAGTATTGGCCGTCAATGAATTTGAGTTAGCCACGGATGCACAAGCCGCAAAATGGTCTGGCTACGTTAATGTTGGGTTTACCCGAAACATTTATGACTCGGATAGTTATTACGCCTATCAAGCCTACAACATCGATAGCCGGATTGATTACAAGGCAAATTGGGGCAATGTGCTATTTACCCTAGGGGGCGAAAAGCAAACCTTGCACGGCAAGGAGTCCAGTTTTTATGACCCTCTACTGGAGTACCGCACGCCACTGTATGCCTTGAGCGATACCGTCTCATTAAAAGGCAGTTTAGGTGTGTATTTGCCTGCAGAACGCGAATCAAAACTGGATAGGTTGCAATATGCACCGCGTATTGCTGGGTACTTATTTTGGAGCCCGCTAGATAACCTAAGTTTTTATTTTTCACCGCGCTATCGCTACAACGCTTACCAATACAAAACCGCAGGTGAGCGTGTGTTGGTTGAACAGCAACTCGATGGATTACTCGATGCTTATTGGCAAATTACGGCCAATTGGTATTTGGACGTGAGTGGTCGTTATCGAATTTCCAAAAACTATTACGGTCGCCGACTCGACGATCAATTTACCTTCGCCCAAGAACTCGGTTGGTCGTTTAAGCCTGACTGGGTATTGGCTGTTGGTCATAACAATAGTGGTCGTTTTTACAACCCAGAAGTGGGGACATCTCAGGGATTTGAGATTTATGACAAAAAGAGTTCAACCTTTTATTTGTCAATCACTAAATATCTATAAAAACAGTCGTTAAGAGGAATCTATGAAGAAGTCCATGGTATGTCTGGCGATCACCAGCGCACTAACCCTTGTAGGGTGTGGTGCTGGTGATGAGCCTTATAAAGAACTCCCCAAAGATGAAAAGCAAGTCACCACTGCCGACATCGATAAAGCCACTGAGCGGCAATATCTTTATATTCGCAGCGTAGGTAAGGCTCCGCGTTATGCCGCCGAGGTGCGAGGTTTTACCCAAGGTGATCCTAAGCTGGTGACCTTGCACAAAACAGAGAATGGCATCCAAGTGCGTCAAATTGACCGGGATAATATCGGATTAGGCCATGACAGCCGTTATCCTAATGAGTATAACCAAGCCCCAGTGTTAACCATTCCTGGTGAATATATCGACTTTAAATGTACTGAAGACAAATGGCGCGAGTGCATTAACGTAGAGCAAGTTAACACCGATGCTAATTTAACATGGCAGGATAAGCGCTACTTTGTTCCTGACTTTGCGAAAGCTAAAATTGCTGAGTTGGACATTAATGACATTATTACCTTCGGTGAGTGTGTGACTGAAACCGAAGCCCCCCGTTTGGTTACCTCTAATGGTCAAAAAGGCTATGAAATGGATTTAGCCAAAGGGGTGGTCAACTTTGAAATTGAGCATACTTATCAAGCTTCTCCAAGTTGCTTTAACCAATTTTACGGTGGCAACCTCGACAACTTATCCTTTACGACCACCGAGTTTATTTCGATTGTGGCGGTGGATCAGTTAGCCAGTAAAGACTATGAAGCAATACCCTATGCTGAAAACGAAAAGGGGACATTTGGCTTCTTTACCTCCTCCCATACCTATCGCGATGAGACGGACTCAGAGGGCGTTGATGGGTATGTGCGCACTTACTTGAATCGCTTTAATCCGGCCAAATCGGAACTGACTTATTACCTGAGTAATAATTTCTACGATGCGAAAAATAAACCCTTTTTGGATGCAGCCATTGAGTCCGTGACGGCAATAAACATTCAAAACAAGTTGTATAAAACCGGTTTTCCACAGATAAAACTTGAACAAGCCCATGATAAACGCCATGGCGATCTACGTTATAGCAACATCACATTATTCGATGAACCACTGGATAATGGTTTAGCGGGTTACGGCCCATCAGCGGCAAACCCGCTCACGGGCGAAATTGTGAGTGCGCGAGTCAATCAATACAGCTCGAATCTAAAACAAGGCGCCGTTCGTTACTATCGCCAAGTGCGTTTAGATTATAACAGAGGCAAATTGGACGCGAATTCAGTGACATCGCAAACGGGTGAGCCATATGCTGCTCGTTTGGCTCAACCTGATGTAAGCCTAGGTACCGTACCTGTTGAGGCGGCCGCATTTGAGCAACCGACTCAGCAACTTATCGCAGCACCTCAATCGATGCCATTAACGCCCAAGGATAATAGCTTCGATGCCTTGGCGGATTTTGATGAAAAAACAAAAGCATTTTGGTCTGAAAACTCAATGATGCATGTCGATACCGTATTTGCTACGGGTGGCAGCGCTCGTGAATTACCTCGCGGTATCAAAGGTCATGAAATTGACTGGAAAAAAGCCGAAATGTGGGTTGATGGCAAAGTGGGCGGTAAGTTAGCGGCATTTGAAGATTTGCCACTAAGTTTACAAGACTCATTAACCACAGCGCTTGCTGCACAAGCATTTGCTGGTACCTTGACCCATGAGTTAGGGCATACTTTTGGTTTAAGGCATAACTTTGCAGGGAGCCGCGACCACGACAATACCTTTAGCCAAGCACAACTGGCTGAATTAAAAGCAGCCTTCAGTGAGGCAGGTTACCCTGACATTACTGTTAACGCCGAGTTTTCGAGCCAAATGGATTACAACGTGAACCGATTTGCGACCACGTTTGAACCCTATGACTTAGCTGCGTTACGTTTTGGCTATGCCCGTGAAGTAGAATCAAAAACCAATGAATTCGTATCACTCAAAGCGGAAGATGCTAAGCGTCGTGATGAACTCGCTAAAGGTGTGGTGAACGGTGAGACCCGATTTGGCGCGCTTTATAACATAGAGCAAAACAACAGCCTACGTCAGTATTCGTTCTGTACCGATGAGCACGTGTCTCTGAACAGCAACTGTAATCGCGGTGACGCGGGTAAAAACTTAGATGATATTGGTCAGTTTTATATCGAAAAGTACTTCGATAGCTACGAGACCATGAACCTACGCCATAATCGTCAATCTTTGTTTGAAGATCATAGCCTAAGTTACACCATCAATCGTAAAGCGCAGTTTGATGAAATACGTCAATTCATTGAAGATGTGAGCTTTTTAGAACAATTGTTTGGTTTATCAGAGAACTTTTTTGCTGGTGAGTGCGAACGATTGGCGGCCACAGGAAGTGATGCTTGGTATTGCGCGAATCAGCGGGCGATGAATCAGGCGGCCGATTTCTTCCTCAAGCTGGCGGGAGAAAATGATGCAACCCTCGATGTGACATACAAACAAGCCGATGGCAGCGTAGCCCTAAGACAACAGTACAATTTTGCCAAAGTACTTGAACAATATCGTTTTAAAAGCGGCGATATGAAGGCAAAGTTTGAACCAGGTGAAGTGATAAGTCAGTTCTCTGATTCTCCAGAAGCCTTAAAAGAGTTGATCATTAAGTCACAAATAAATCCTAAATATCAGGATTTATTAACGGCGGATGTCAGCTTTTCGGGTCGCTTACTCAACGGTATTAAAACGCCAGCATCTTCACCTAACCATCCCTATGTGAATGAGCGCGATGTATTGGGTGTGTGGCCAGATAAATTATTAGCCGTGAGAGCCTTAGTATCACGCACTACCCCTCGTAGCACGTCAAGCCGCGGCTATAAAGCCTTGGTTGATTTGCCTAATGTGGGTCCGTTATTCCAAGACATGCTATGTAAGATGACTATGGGTGAGGGTCCAGGGCTGACTCGTGGTAATACGCCACTCTTTACCGAAAGCTGTAGCGTGAGTGGTAAGCTCGATAGCTATCTGCCTTATTACACTGATTTTGCGCAACAAAGTATTGAGCCATTGCCTAATTACGACCGTTCAGTATCACGTTACTTCCAATTTGATACAGTTAACGGCCAACCAAAAGGTAAGAGTAATTTATTGCAGATGATATTACGCCAAGTGGTGCTTGCATCCGTAGACAGCGATTATCAAGGTGAGCAAAAAGCTAGGGTATGGCGTGAATATGTTGGTATTCATCTCGCAGGCCCTGCATTAGCCACGCAAGCGGAAGTGACGGTAAATGGTCGAGTGTACGCAGCAACAGCCGAAAACACCTTAGCACTGGCGTTGATTAACCGGATTAAAGAGATGGAAACCTTTAAGGCACAAGTAGGGGAAGCTACGCTTGCTATTAAGTTAAATAATGGCACCGTAGGTGAGATTATTGATAGACAGCTAAGTCGAGATCAGTTGGTGCTCAGTTATTTACCTGTGCTTGACTAAGTCACTTGAATCGAGTGAGCCGCAGCCGCGGCTTTGTAATGCATAAACATGGTCAATACATAAACGAAAGGCCGCTCACTGAGCGGCCTTATTATTCATATAAACTTGTATGGCTTAAGACTTAGCGCGTTTCATCGCGGTGAAGAATTCTTCGTTGGTCTTAGTCATTGCTAGCTTATCGATCAGGAACTCCATTGCGCTGACTTCATCCATTGGATTTAAGATCTTACGCAGGATCCACATCTTTTGCAGCTCATCAGGTGTCGTCAGTTTTTCTTCGCGACGAGTACCACTGCGGTTGAAGTCAATCGCTGGGAACACGCGTTTTTCAGCGGCCTTGCGTGATAGATGCAGTTCTTGGTTACCAGTACCTTTGAACTCTTCGTAAATCACTTCGTCCATTTTCGAGCCAGTATCAACCAGGGCGGTAGCAATAATGGTTAAGCTGCCGCCGTTTTCGATGTTACGAGCCGCACCGAAGAAGCGCTTAGGACGGTGCAGGGCGTTTGCGTCCACACCACCGGTTAACACTTTGCCCGATGATGGGATAACAGTGTTGTAAGCACGCGCTAAGCGAGTGATAGAGTCGAGTAGGATCACAACGTCTTTCTTGTGCTCAACTAAACGTTTGGCTTTTTCAATAACCATTTCTGCCACTTGTACGTGACGGCTGGCAGGCTCGTCGAAGGTCGATGCAATTACTTCGCCTTGAACTAAGCGTTGCATCTCGGTCACTTCTTCTGGACGTTCATCGATCAGCAGTACCATCAACACCACTTCAGGGTTATTGTAGGTGATTGACTGAGCAATGTTTTGCAGCAATAAGGTTTTACCCGCTTTTGGTGGCGCGACGATCAGACCACGTTGACCCTTACCGATAGGTGAGCATAAATCCAGAATACGGGCAGTGATGTCTTCAGTAGAGCCATTACCACGCTCCATACGCATACGTTCTTCTGCGTGGAGTGGGGTTAAGTTTTCAAAGAGGATTTTGTTGCGAGAGTTTTCGGGCTTATCGAAGTTAACTTCGTTAACTTTTAGCAGGGCAAAATAACGTTCACCTTCTTTTGGTGGGCGAATCTTGCCAAAAATGGTATCGCCCGTTCGCATGTTAAAGCGGCGAATTTGGCTTGGTGATACGTAAATATCATCAGGGCCAGCTAAGTAAGATCCATCTGCACTACGTAAGAAACCGAATCCATCTTGGAGTATTTCTAATACACCGCCACCGAAAATGTCTTCACCACTTTTGGCGTGGGCTTTAAGAATAGAGAAAATAATGTCCTGCTTGCGAGCACGGGCCATATTTTCGAGTTTCATATTTTCGGCTAGCGAAACTAGGTCGGATATCGGCGTGTCTTTTAATTCAGTTAAGTTCATGTTGGGGATCTTGTGTTACGCGACAAAGCTTACCGCGATCAATCAGTAAAGTTTGTGATTCAGGATAGTGATTGACGAGCGAGAAGTGGTTTAGTTAGAAAGAATCTGGTTATTAAAGTAGCACTAACAAAGCGGGGCGTCCAGAAATTTAGGGGTATTCCGGCACAATTAATTAAAGCGTGTGCCGGAGGTCACTCATAGCGACAACAAATTAGATTTGTGCGTCGATGAACTCTTTTAATTGAGTTTTAGACAGTGCACCAACTTTAGTCGCCGCTAATTCACCGTTCTTGAACAGCAATAGAGTTGGGATACCACGAACGCCATATTTCGCTGGAGAAACATTGTTTTGGTCAACGTTTAATTTAGCGATAGTCACACGACCTGCGTACTCTTCGGCAACGTCGTCAAGGATTGGCGCGATCATTTTACATGGACCACACCATTCAGCCCAAAAGTCTACCAATACTGGTAAATCGGCTTTTAATACGTCGTTTTCGAAGCTGTCGTCGCTCAGGTATATAATTTTATCGCTCATGATGTTCTCCAGTTTGGTTGCCATTGCTGGTTTGTTAATGGCTTACCATGTATATTGGGGCTGAAAAATAGCTTTTCAAGTTACCTTTTTACAATGTGGCTATTTCAAACGATCGAGTATCTTATTGCAACCCCAAATGGTATGCTTGCGCTATGAGCCAAACACATTTATCTAATCAAAAATTTGCCGACCTTCCTCTACATCCAGAGGTTAAACAGGCACTTGCCGAGAACGGCTTCGAATTTTGTACGCCAATTCAGGCGTTATCATTACCCGTATTACTTCAATCAAAAGATATCGCCGGCCAAGCCCAAACGGGCACAGGTAAGACTATGGCGTTTTTGGTTGCCACATTTAACCATTTATTGTCGACACCAGTCCCTGAGAACCGTCAGTTAAATCAGCCGCGCGCCATCATTATGGCTCCAACCCGTGAGCTGGCGATTCAAATCGCCAAAGACGCAATTCTCCTTGCCAAACACAGCCACTTAAAAGTCGGTATTGTCTATGGCGGTGAAAGCTATGATATTCAACGTAAAGTGCTCGACCAAGGTGTTGATATCTTAATCGGAACGACTGGGCGTATTATCGATTATGTGCGTCAGGGCATTATTAGCTTAAATGCGATTCAAGCCGTGGTGTTAGATGAAGCCGACCGTATGTTTGACCTCGGTTTTATCAAGGATATCCGTTTCCTCTTCCGACGTATGCCTAGTGCCGATCAGCGTCTGAATATGCTGTTTTCGGCGACACTTTCGATGAAAGTTCAAGAACTCGCCTACGATCATATGAATGATCCTGTGAAAGTCGAAATTGCCCCCGAAGAAAAAACCTCCAAGAACATCAAAGAAGAAATTTTCTATCCTTCCCAAGAAGACAAAATGCGTTTGCTGCTGACGCTGATTGAAGAAGATTGGCCAGAGAAAGCCATTGTTTTTTCAAACACTAAGCATAGCTGTGAAAACCTATGGTCTTGGCTTGAAGGGGATGGTCATCGCGTCGGTTTGCTGACGGGTGATGTGCCGCAGAAGAAACGTATTCGTATTCTTGAGCAATTTACCCAAGGCCAATTAGATATTCTGGTCGCGACCGACGTTGCCGCGCGCGGGCTGCATATTTCCGATGTTTCCCACGTCTACAATTATGATTTACCTGATGATTGTGAAGATTACGTCCACCGTATTGGTCGTACTGGGCGTGCGGGTAACAAAGGTGTCTCTGTCAGTTTTGCCTGTGAAGAATACGCACTGAATCTGCCTGCGATTGAAAGCTATATCAATCACTCCATTCCCGTGAGTAATTATGACCGTGATGCGCTGCTGGATGATATTCCGCCGCCGGTTAAAATTCATCGCAAACATCCCGCGGGTGCACGCAATTTACGTGAGCGCTCTGGTGCTGGGCGCCCACAAGGTGCCCATCGTAGTGGTGGACGTCCACCTCGCCATGACAGGACGCGTAGACAGCCTTAAATGCCAACACCCGCTTATGCCGCCATTACTTTAGGCTCTAATAGCTTTAATATGCTGATCGCTAAGACAAAAGGCGGTCAGCCACACATTATTGCCAAATACAAACGTAAAGTAAGGTTAGCCGAAGGCATTGGCGAAGACGGCCATTTAACCGCAGAAGTGATGCAGCGAGGCTTAGATTGCCTCGCGATGTTTGCTCAAATGTTAGCGCTGCATAAAATCCATCCTAATCATGTCGCTGTGATTGCCACTGCGACGCTGCGTACCATCAATAATGCCGATGAATTTAATCAGAAGGCGATTCCGATTTTAGGTCATCCAATTGAGATTATCTCAGGCATGCGTGAGGC
Organism: Shewanella decolorationis S12; assembly: GCF_000485795.1. GTDB lineage: Bacteria > Pseudomonadota > Gammaproteobacteria > Enterobacterales > Shewanellaceae > Shewanella > Shewanella decolorationis. The sequence goes on along the minus strand of NZ_AXZL01000076.1, from coordinate 885,135 downwards.
CGAGCTGATTTATCAAGGTATGGTGGCGACCACTTGCGGCCAAGGGCGACGCTTAGTGATCGATATTGGTGGCGCCAGTACCGAGTTTATTATTGGTGATGGTCACCAAGTTCAGTTTAAGACCAGTCTGCCTATGGGCAGCGTGACCTTTAACCGCCGCTTCTTTAACAATGCGCCTTTGCAAGAGCTCGACTTTGACGATGCCAAACAAGAAGTGTTGGAAGTCTTAGGTGAACATAGGCAAAGGTTAAAAGACTTAGGATGGCACTGTGTGGTGGGGGCTTCTGGTGCGGTGCAATCTGTGGTTGAAGTGTTAATGCACCGTAAGCAGTCTGAAATCATTACCTTAGCTGTTCTGACACAGCTTAAAGCAGAAATCCTTGCCGAGGAAGATGCGAGTCTTGTTGGGATTATCGGCTTAAGTACCGAACGTGCACCGACATTTGCCGCTGGAGTTGCGATTTTACTCGCACTCTTTGAACTCTTAGGAATTGAGCAGTTGGCACTATCGGGCGGTGCACTGCGTGAGGGAGTGTTAGTGATGCTGGCGCAGCGGATTTTAGAAGAAGCGATTTAACTCTCAAACCCATTTTAAAAAGATAAAGGCCGTCAAGTGCACACTTGACGGCCTTTAACTTTTAATGGATTGGGTTACTTTAAGATTTCGACTAAATCTTTTTCGAGCGAAACGGTTGGACGCTCAACGATGCGGCCAATTTCTTTACCCTGTTGTAGTACGATAAAGGTGGGAATACGTTTGAAGTCGTATTTTGCCGCCAGTCCTTCTGGATCTTGCTTGCTGCGATCAACCCCGATATAAGTCACTTTGATATTAGGGTTAGCCACTTCTTCTATAATGCGAATAAAACGTGGCGTTTCGCGGTGGCAGTCTGGGCACCAAGTGCCGATGATGACGACGATTTCGGTTGGCTCAGTGATCTTTTTCAGAGGTGCTAAGGACGCGGTATCTACCTGATAGCTCTTGTAACCCTCTGCAAACTCATTAAGATCTTTTACTAAATGTTGCGCTTCAACGACACCGGTTAAAATCACTTCTTGTTTCTCCTCGCTGCAGGTGGCAATCAAGCCCTGTTGTTGCTCTTCAAAGCCACAGCCGCCATTTGCTAGTGTCTGACAACTAAAAAATAACGCGGTCGTGGCGAGTAATGCTTTAACGTTATTGTGCATGATATGCCCTCGAAATCGAAGAAGAATAATGAGTTTGCATTCAAACACTAATTTTCGTTTTCTAAAAGTTGCCAATGAGTTTGCTGCAAGCCAGATCACGTATCGCTAATGTAAAACTTGCTTCTGCCCGCAAAAAGTTAGCTATTGCTCCAATAACTTGGCGAGGATAGGTTTATTGGCGTCGGGGAAGTCGTAACGACTTAGCTCATGCTTATCGACCCAAGCAATCTGTTGCCCTTCAAGCCCTTGCGCCTCTCCTGTAAACTCAGTAACAGTATGAATATCGAGTAATACTTGTTTATCTGGATAATCGTAGCTTAGCGCCATAAAAGGCTCGCTTGCGCTGACGATGAGCGCTACTTCCTCTTTTAACTCACGAATTAAGGCTTGGGTGACGGTTTCGCCCTGTTCGACCTTGCCTCCTGGAAATTCCCACTTACCGCCTTGATGTAAATGTTCGGGGCGCTTAGCGAGTAGGATTTGCCCATTAGGGTTGAGGATGATGCCGACGGCAACATGAATGCGTTTTGTCATAAAATTCTGCTTATAAAAGACTGATTATTGAGTATTACTCTTTGAAAAAGCTTTCTTCGTCGTAACCGAGTTCATCTAACGCATCGAGGTCAAACTCAGATTTGACCGGAATAGCGTGTTTTTCGGAGGCCCAATCACCGAGGTCAATCATCTTGCAGCGCTCGCTACAAAAGGGTTTGAATTCCGATTGAGGGACCCATTCTACTGGGGTTTTACAAATTGGACAGTTGACGGTTAACGGCATAATAGACTTCTCCTTAGCAGTCGACTGAAATAACAAGGGAATCGCTGAGTATCGCAATTATGCGGCTTTAACTCGGCAGCAGCTTAGAGGTCGTTAGTGTAAAGGCTTCAAGCACAGGTCGCTAGTAGGAATTCGATGCTGCGGTCAGAGTGGCGCTGTTGGTCGAATTGCACAAAGTGGATGGCGTAGCGATTGCGATGACCACTGATGGTGGGGTAGCAGCCGTGCGCGGCATCGACTTTGACTCGTACTAGCGAGAGTGCTTGAGCGCTATCACCTTGGTAAAAACCGGCATGGGCGGTGGCGTTATCGAAATGGGCGGTACTGCGAGTTAACTGAAGCAAAAGCGTGATGGGATTGAGTAAAGGATCAAAATGGCTGATCCACGCTTTATAGTCTTGCTGCCTTTCTTCCCAAGGTTTGGCGAGCCAAAAATGCAGCTGGGGAAGGTCGAAGTTGCAACAGGCGCCCGGCATACCAAAACGCTGTCGCAGGGCAGAAAGAAAGCGGTCTTGTTTGAGTTGGCTACCACAGCGCTCGGGACGTTGTAGCGGCTCTCTGGCTTGCATTAATGCTTGAATGTAAAACTCAATCTGTTCGCTATCGACATGGTCGAGCTCTTGCCATTTGCTTAGTTGCAGTAGATTGCGCTCGATATCTTTAAGGACTTCACTGCGATAGTCGCAACGCTCCGATAATTCGCACAGGGAAAAAAGAGGGTAGAAACATCTATGCTGGTGGTCGTGATTTAGATTATTACTGAGCTGTTTATTGAGATATTCGAGCCGCAAGTAGCTACGGATTTTCTCATTTAAAGGCTGTTCATAAACTAAGTCAGTCATGGGCGTCGTGATTACCGGATAATTGTAAATAGCGCTGGTGCAATGCTTGCACCTCTTGTTTTAGTGTTGATATCTCTCCCTGATTATCAATTACGTCGTCGGCTCTGGCGAGCTTTTCACTGCGACTACATTGACTATTAATGATGTTATTTACTTGAGTTGCATCGACATTATCCCGCTTTACGGTACGGCTGATTTGCAACTCCGGCGAAATATCCACCACTAAAGTCCGATTGACTAACCTATCTAACCCGTTCTCAAATAGCAAGGGGACAACCATAATTACATAGTCAGAGGTCGCATTTTTGACTTGAGAAAGCATTTCTTGGCGGATCATTGGGTGAAGTAATTGGTTCAACCATTGACGCTGTTGTTCATCGCTAAATACCCGTTGCCGCAATTGTGCTCGGTCAAGCTCACCAGTTGCGGTTAATATTTCTGCGCCAAAGTGATCAATGATTGCTTTTAATCCTTGGGAGTTAGGCGCTACCACTTCGCGAGCAACAACATCGGCATCGACTAAATCGACACCTTCTTCGGCAAATAGATTAGCAACGGTAGTTTTACCGCTACCAATGCCACCCGTTAGACCTACGACAAACTTGGACATAAAACTCTCTTAAAAGCGAAGAAGGACGTTCTGCTAGGACCTATAAGGCCGAAGCCTGTTCTATAACGTGCTTAGATACCAATCCACTATAGGTTGTCCCCATATTAGGGCGATCCAACCTGCTGCGGCAATATAAGGCCCAAAGGGGATTGGATTAGCAAGCTGATTACGCTTGCTAATTATTAGACTGATACCGACAACCGCGCCGACTAAAGAAGAGAGTAAAATCACCAGCGGCAGCATTTGCCAACCGAGCCAAGCACCAAATACGGCAAGCAGTTTAAAATCGCCATAACCCATGCCTTCTTTACCCGTTAACAGCTTAAACAACCAAAAAATCGACCATAAACTTAAATAGCCAACAGCAGCACCGATAATGGCATCGGTTGGATTGGTAAAGGTATGGTTGAGGTTAATCAGTAATCCTAGCCATAACAGTGGAAGGGTCATTTGGTCTGGAAGTAGCATTTCATCCAGATCGATACCCGTTAATGCAATTAATACAAAGGTTAATATTGCAGCAAAAATAAATTGCCAGCTTGGCCCAAAATGCCAAGCAAGTGTTGCAACGAGTAACCCTGTTATTAGCTCAACAATCGGGTAGCGTGAGGAGATTGGCGCATTACAGGCAGCGCATTTTCCCCTCAACATTAACCAACCTAAGATGGGTAAATTATGCCAAGGCTTGATGGCGGTTTTACATTTAGGGCAGGCAGAGCCAGGTACCACTAGATTGTATTTTTCAGGATAGTTATCTATAGGCTTGTTAAGCTTTTCTAAACCCACTTGTTTGATGACATCTGCATGATATTCCTGCAGATACTGATTACAATCCTGTTGCCATTCGCGCTTCATCATCACCGGAAAACGGTGAATAACCACATTTAAAAAGCTACCAATAGTGGCTGCAAACACAAAACTTAATAAGATAAAAAGCCATGGTGCTTGGTCAAAGGTGTGACCCAATAAAGTGAAAAATTCAGTCATTATTTTTACTTAATTATATTGTTCAATGTAAAACGGATTTTAGGCGTCGAGGACGCTTCGCTGCTCTAGAATCTAAAAGGCTGCAGCCCGCTTTTGCTAGCGGCTGCGCTTATTGCAGCCTTCTAACCGCCAACCACTTTACCCATTTGGAAGATAGGTAAATACATAGCGACAATAAGGCCACCAACAACAGTACCAATCACCACCATCATAATAGGTTCAATTAAGCTGGATAAACCATCGACAGCGTCGTCTACTTGCATTTCATAGATGGTTGAAACCTTATTGAGCATATTATCGAGCGAGCCAGATTCTTCGCCAATCATCACCATTTGGATCAACATATCGGGGAATAATCCGGTCGTACGCATAGCCACGTTCATTTGCATCCCGGCCATTACTTCCTGGCGGATTTTTAAGATAGCCTTACGGTATACCGCATTGCCCGATGCCCCAGCGGCGGATTCTAAGCCGTCAATTAAGGGTACACCCGCTGCAAAGGTGGTCGCTAAAGTGCGGGCAAAACGTGCCATAGCGCCTTTATGTAAAATTGGCCCGATAGCAGGAATTTTTAAGATGGCTTCGTCGACTCTGTCTCTCACGATTTGCGAGTTCCTATGAGCCCTCACAAATAAAAACACACCAGCCACAATCGCGCCCAAAAAGATATACCAAGAGGATTGTAAACCGCGGGAGATATGCAACACCAATTGGGTAAATGCTGGTAGCTCGGCACCAAAGCCCTTAAAAATATCTTCAAATTGTGGTACCACAAACAGTAATAATAGTGCCGTTACTAAAATAGCGACTATTACTACTGCTGCCGGATAAAACATGGCTTTTTTAATCTTGGATTTTAATGCTTCAGATTTTTCACGGTAGGTCGCAATACGATCAAACACTACATCGAGTGAGCCTGAATGTTCACCCGCCGCCACTAAATCGACATAAAGATCATCAAAATAACGTCGGTGGGGACGCAAAGCATCAGATAACGGAATACCTGACTGGATCTCCGATAGAATTGTCGCTAACAGCTCACGCATTTTTGCTTTTTCATGGCCGCGACCCAGTAATTCAATGGTAGTCACTAATGGCACCCCAGCGGCAAGCATGGTGGCAATTTGCCGAGTCACCATAGCAATATCCATAGGGGTAATTTTGGCATCTCCTAATTTAAATAAGGCGGCCGATTGTTTGCGAACGGTTTTAGGATTTACCCCTTGAGATTTTAACTTGCTACGAACCTCAGCAGCAGAGGCCCCCCTCAGTTCGCCACTGGTTTTTTGGCCGTCGCGGTTAACACCTTTCCATTCAAAGGTATAAATTTTAGGTTGGCTTTTTTGCTCAATCTTTTTTGGGCGAGGCTTTTTTACTGTGGTTGCCGTAGCCATAAATTATCCCTGTTGGTTTTAGAGCGCGCCGCGTGCCGTTCACGCTACTTTTTATCGCTGTTAAGTGTTCTCAAATTGCCTATTAACCAAAGCTCGTAACCCGATTGACTTCGGCAATACTGGTAACACCTTGGACGACCTTTAGCAGCCCTGACTGTCGCAGGTCGCGCATGCCTTGAGCCTTGGCTTGATCTGCTATCTGCAATGAATTGCCCCCTTCCATAATAGTACGGGCAATTTCATCTGACATCTTCATCACTTCGTAAATACCTACCCGTCCTTTATAGCCACCAGAACAATGTTCACAACCCACAGGCTTATAGGTGGTAAACCCTTGAGCGATTTGCTCATCGGTAAAGCCTAAGCGTTGTAGTTCATGTTCGGGTATCTGTTCGGGTTGTTTGCATTCTGGGCAAAGCCGCCGTGCAAGGCGCTGAGCAATAATTAAATTAACTGAGCTGGCAATATTATAGCCGGGTACGCCCATATTAATTAAACGGGTGAGCGTTTCTGCCGCTGAGTTAGTATGCAGGGTCGATAATACTAAGTGACCAGTTTGCGCGGCTTTAATGGCAATTTCGGCGGTTTCAAGGTCACGGATTTCCCCGACCATCACCACATCGGGGTCTTGACGCAAAAACGAACGTAGTGCTGAGGCGAAGGTTAAACCCGCTTTTAAATTAATATGGACTTGGTTTACCCCCTCAAGGTTAATTTCCACCGGATCTTCGGCGGTGGAAATATTACGCTCGGCGGTATTGAGGATATTTAAGCCTGTGTAGAGCGAAACGGTTTTACCCGACCCCGTTGGGCCTGTCACTAATATCATGCCCTGGGGTTTGGCTAGCATCTCAAGGTAAAGCTTTTCTTGATCGGGTTCGTAACCGAGTTTTTCGATACCAAGCTGGGCGGAAGAAGAATCTAATATCCGCATTACAATCTTCTCGCCCCACAGGGTCGGCAATGTACTTACCCGAAAGTCAATCGACTTAGTGCGGGATAGCTTCATTTTAATCCGGCCATCTTGGGGAACGCGGCGCTCGGCAATATCCAGCTTCGACATTACCTTTAAGCGTGCCGAGAGTCGCCCAGCCAAGCTAATGGGCGGTTCTGAGACCTCATGCAAAATACCATCGATACGAAAACGGATACGGTAGCGTTTTTCATAGGGCTCAAAATGTAAGTCTGAAGCACCCTTACGAATGGCGTCAGTTAATATCTTGTTGATATAAATAACAATAGGCGCATCATCACTGGCTTCGCCAGCGTTTTCTTCTTGGCGTTTATCGGTGTCGGTAACCTCGATACCGGCAAGTGCTGCTTCATCCATGCCACTTAAATCAAGGCCAGTAATATCTTCTTCGAGTACCTTTTCAAGGGCTTTAGCGAGCTTATCTTCTTCCACCAAAATCGCTTCGGCATGCAACCCAGCACTAAATTGGAATTCCTCAAGGGCGGCAATATTGGTGGGATCGGAGGTGGCGATATATAGGCGATTGCCGCGCTTAAATAGTGGTAAACAGCGATGTTTTTCAATCAGTTTTTTGTTAAGAAACTCTTCGGGAATGGCACTAATATCAAATTCGGCTAAATCCAGCAGCGGGGTGCCATATTCCTCATAGCAAAGCTCGGCAATGCTGCGGGCCGACACTAGCTTGGTCTGCACTAAGGTAGTGACTAAGGTTTGTTTGTTTTGGCGGGATTTAGTGATGGCACTTGCCATCTGCTCTTCATTAAGCAGACCTTTACGGATGAAAAGGGTGGATAATCCCAGGTGAAGGCCAGCGGATGGCATGAAAAACTCCTATCTCCATTAGTTTTTCCATCATAGCGGCAAAAAGGTTATTTGTCATATATAAAAAAGCTCAAATAATCACAAAAAAATGAGTATCATCATAAGGATGCGAATTTATATACCGCTTTCAAAAGTAGCAATGTTTTACCATAAACTGTACTGTGGATTAATGGTCGATAAATAACAATGCCTTATCTTCAAGTCGCTTCGATTTACTTGACTAGAACGCGCAAATAATCGGTCATTTGGCGATAAAATCTAACGCTCACCATCGGGGATAAATGCATGATGGTATGCTCAATTAAGGATGCAAATATTGAAATCAATCCCGATTGTTAGCCGGATTATCCTGCTCACTTTCTTCACGCTATTTTTTCTTGGGTCGGTATTATCTGGTTATATCACTGGTTATCTGGGGGTGGATAATGCTTATGATCTTAAGCGAATACTGGTTGTCCTATTTATCGTGTGTTCAGCGGTTGGCCTTTTGTGGCGACCGAGTATTCTAATAATCGTCCCATCGTCTTTTACACTGTGGGTGGTGGCAAGCCTATTTATACTCGGTTTGTTATCAACTCTTTTTAGCCTACATCCATTTTGGTCATTCGTTGAATTAGCCAATTTTTTATTATTGCTCTGTTTGTTTTACGTCATTGGTGTATTGATTGCGGATATAGGCAGAACTGCTGCGCTGCAATATTTTTTTGGATTTGCATTATTTTTCTCGATTTGTATTGCAGTTAAGTTTTTTTTGCTGCTGCTATTTCATGCTCTTGATAACAATCGGCCCGATGTGCATTCTTTAGTGGCTGGCTTTATGAATGTAAGGTTTTTCAACCAGTTGCAAGTTATGCTGCTGCCGCTGTTGTGTTTGTCTTTTTATATCGAACCACTTAAAAAATATAAACGGGCAGCCATGTTGGTTTTTGGTATGTTGTGGTTAATCCTGCTGCAATCGGAGGCTCGCGGCGCAGTATTAGCGCTGGTAGTGGCGGCTGTTGTGGTATATCGCTTTTTATCTACCGATCTGCGTAAAGGGTTTATTCGCCCTATTTTAAAGGCGGTGGCTTTCGGCACGCTTTTATGGCTGGTGCTTATCATTATTATTCCACTGTTTATTTTTGATAGCCAAATCTGGCAACTAAGAACCAATAGCTCAGGCCGTATTGATATGTGGATTTATATTTTGCAGGCGATCCCTGAACGTATTGGCTTAGGTTACGGGCCAATGAGTTTTGCTTGGGCAGATGCAAGACCTTTACCTAATGCTCACCCGCATAATGCCCTCATGCAGTTTTTATATGAGTTTGGTGTGGTTGCGTTTATCTTGGCTACGAGTTGGTCGCTAATAACATTATGGTCAAAATTAAAGCGGCTTACCTTATTAGGGGAAAAAGTAGGGGAAAACCTGAGTGAGCATTTGGCTAAAAACTCACAAAGTAGCCTCGAAACAGGCTCACATATAGGCATAGAGAAGGACACTACTGATATAGTGTTGGCATTTGCCCTGTTCGCACTATGGATTTATGCCATGTTTGATGGGGTAATTGTAATGCCATTATCCCAAGCATTATTGGTGGCATTATTGGCACTTAATTGCCGCCAATATGAACCGCGAGTGATAGCGTTACCTTGGAAAGTGGTATTAATGGCAGCAGTGATAACCTGTGCTGCACTATTAATCGTGAGCCTTGGTGATACCGTGCTAAATCAGCAACTCTATCCACGATTATGGTTAACCGGGATAATAAATGGATAAAAATAAAAAAGCCCCAGAAAGGGGCTTTAGAAAGATTTGTGATATTAACTGCCGATACCTGCGCCTTTTTTACAGATTGATTCCTCGGAACCTGTCATTGCGTATGATACACCACCATTTCCATCAAATGTCGCAGTAAGGGTGCACTTGGGTTCTGTCCAGACCAAGGTAACGCCTGTACCTTGTGATGGCTCCTCATCCAAAGCAGTCATTTTTTTGTTTTTTGCTACTTCAGCTTGTATACCCGTACAGCCAACTCCAGTTGTATTACAAGTTTGAATTTTTTGGGCAAAAGCACTAATACCTTTCATTGCAGCTCCGCCCTGGGCTGACGTGACGTAGTCTTTGTATGCTGGCAATGCCACAGCAGCCAAAATACCGATAATGGCTACTACAATCATTAATTCGATCAAGGTAAAACCCTGAGCATTCTTATTCATTTTGATACCTTTCATTTTTAACTCCAATACAGTGCAAAGTGTCATTTATCGATTGTGTTCGTTTCGGCTGCTTATCTTAATTGCCTTGAATGAATTGCTGGTTTTTTGGCTAGCGACAATTCACTTTGAGCTCATTTTGATAAGGAAGGCCGAAACGGCCATCTCGCCTGTGGTAAAAGTTAGTACAAAGTTAAGTAAATTGAAACTACTTTTACGCATAAAGTATTAATTAAATGATTATTTTGTCTAAAAACTTGATGCTAAAACGTATTGCGTTCTAACAAAGTATTGACAATGTTAGTTAAGTTGACGCAATTAACACAGAGTCAAAACATCGACGCAAGTTATACCTGTTTTTAATCTGCGTATTTAGTGGGGTTATGCTGTAAAGGGCGAGGAGCTAGATTCTAGGGCGTTGCTGCGCAATGGCTAGGACGCTGGCAAGCTCATTCTAGATTCTAGATTCTAGGCCCTAGGAACTATTCCCTAGAGCCTAGAATCTTCTTTTTAACCTTTCAATCGCATTGATAGGTCTAAGGCGCGAACATGCTTGGTGAGGGCGCCAACGGAGATATAGTCAACCCCAGTTTTGGCAAATTCTGCCAAGGTATCTAAGGTGACATTGCCTGAGACTTCGAGTTTTGCACCGCTGCCTTTAGCCTTGTATTGATTATTCAGCTCAACAGCCTCAACCATCATGGTGATATCAAAGTTATCTAACATAATAATATCTGTGCCTGAATCTAGCGCTAATGCCAGTTCTTCTAGCGATTCGACTTCGACTTCTACGGGTTTATTCGGATGTAAACTGCGCGCTGCACCCACTGCTTGGCGTATGCCACCACAGGCCATTATGTGGTTTTCTTTAATTAAGAAGGCATCAAACAGACCGATTCGATGGTTTTTACCACCGCCACAGGTCACTGCGTATTTTTGAGCCGTGCGGAGTCCTGGGATGGTTTTGCGAGTATCGAGCAGGCGTGTGTGAGTGCCCGCTAACTTATCGACATAGTGTTTTGTCAGCGTTGCCACTCCTGACAAGGTCTGAATAAAGTTCATTGCCGTGCGCTCGCCCGTCAGCAGGGTGCGGGCAGGGCCTGATAATTCACATAACACTTGGTTTGGCAGCACGAGATCGCCATCATCAACATGCCAGTGCAGGGCAACTTCGCCACCTAATTGATTAAAGACTTGTTCGGCCCAAGCTTTTCCGCAAAAAACGCCTTCTTCACGGGTGATTAAGGTTGCTTCAGCATATTTATCAGCGGGAATAAGTTGGGCGGTAATATCGCCGTAGGCAATGGCTTTGCTGTGCTCGTTGATCTCGGTTCCACCAAGGTCTTCATTGAGGGCGGTTTTTACGGCGTGGCGAATATCGTTCTCTAGCATGATTGGGTCCTTGCATTCTTGCATGCCACAGATGGCTTGCTTGAAATTGCTTGCTTGCATTTAGGGCTAAGATTACCACCTCGTGCGGGTGATAAAAAGTCACACGGATTTGGCCGAGTAATATTATCGTGCCGAAAAATGGCGTTTTTGTTTGTGGCAGGTTATTTCTGGCTTGTCATTGAATTGCATATATTCAGTCACTTAATACTGTTAGAGTAGTGCAGTTATTGCGGTATTTAAGGGGGAAATATGGACTTTGATGCCGGATGGTTTACCTCGGCGCGGCGCTGTGAATCACCACATTTTAACCGTCGGCCCTTTGGAGAGATCAGCCTGTTGGTGATCCACAATATTAGTTTGCCCGCGGGATGCTTTGGGCTGCCTTATATTGATCAATTATTTCAAGGGTGTTTAGATACCAGTGCCGATGAAAGTTTCGCCGATTTAGCTGGGCTGCAGGTGTCAGCACATTTTTTAATTCGCCGCGATGGCGAATGTGTGCAGTATGTGAGTTGTGAAGATAGAGCTTGGCACGCGGGTGTATCCCGTTATGGCGAAAGGGAAAATTGTAATGATTTCTCTATTGGTATTGAACTTGAAGGTACGGATACTGAGCCCTATACTGCCGCCCAATATCAGCAACTTACCGCATTGACCCAAGCTTTATTGGCACAATATCCTGCGTTAACCGCAGAGCGGATTGTGGGACATTGCGATATTGCGCCAATGCGGAAGACTGACCCAGGCCCAAGCTTTGACTGGCAAAGATATTTAGCGGCGCTGCGCGACTTTTAGTATCTAGGAGGTCGCTGCGCAACTGCTAGGACGCAGCAAAATCACAGCTCTAGGACGCCACTTCGTGGCTCTATAACCTAGAACCTAGGACCTAGGGCCTAGAAGGGCGAAGCCCGCGCTGCTTTTTCTAGTCCGTCCAGCTTTTTTACAAGGAGTATTACCGATGGCATTATTTTCATTATTGGTCGCCATTCTCGTAGAACGATTGAAGTTTCTTCCTGCCTCTTGGCAATGCGATCGCGTGCTGCAATCCTATCAATCGACCTTTTTTGGTGATAAAGCTTCTCTTACTAGTACTAACATGTTGCTCGCACTCTTGTTACCGGCTTTGGTCGTGCATGTTTTGGGGTGGGTTGCGTCTGGCATGTTTTGGGGTTTATTAACCCTTGCCCTGTGGGTGGTAGTGGCAATTATTTGCTTTAATCATCAAAAACAGCGCGATAGCTTCAAAAAGTATATGCAGGCGGCGTGTCGCTCCGATGTGCAAGCCTGTTACCACTATGCCGCCGAACTAGATTGCAGTGAGTGTTTGGATGCGGTGTCTGAAAAAGACTTAGGCGCTAAGGTCGGGCAGAGTGTTGCTTGGATTAACTATCGTTATTACGGCGCAGTGGCATTATGTTTTATCTTCCTAGGCCCAGTCGGCGCGGTCTTATATTGCACCGCCCGCTTTTATGCCGAAGAGAATGTGCGTAAGTCGCTTAATTTACCGCTGATTGAAGATATTATGTTTGTTATGGATTGGATCCCGAGTCGGATATTTTCCTTTGGCTATGCGCTCAGCGGTCAGTTTAGCGAAGGGCTCTCGGCTTGGCGTGACCATGCCTTAAATATCCATGCGAGTGCCAGACGAGTGGTGACAGAAACCGCTTTAGCGGCGCAGCCGCTGCCAGAGGAGTCTAGTGCACCAGTTTGTGTACAATCGACCTTAGCATTATTAGTCTTAAGTAAACGCAACTTTACGCTGATGGTTGCTGTGCTATCGCTGTTGACCATTTTTGGGTTGGTGAGTTAATAAAAAGGACACTGCGCGGCTTCTAGAATCTAGCACCTGCACTTGCTGTGGTTTAATGGTCTGACCCCATGATGAGTTTTTTAGGCTATGCTCTCTCATCGTGAGCGGTTTTGGATGGGATCACCTTTTAAGGTCGATTTTCAATCTAGACATCAAAAGTATGATTTGATAAAGTGCGCTCACTCATAAAAATTGGTAAGACCAATTTACAACGGAGCTGAGCGCCAAATGGCCTATAGTAAAATTAATCAGCCAAAAATTTCTGATGTGATCATGGCGCAACTCGAGCAGATGATCCTCGAAGGCAGTTTACAGCCGGGTCAGAAATTACCGCCGGAGCGCGAACTGGCCATCCAGTTTGAAGTGTCTCGCCCTTCCTTGCGTGAAGCCATTCAAAAGCTTGAGGCGAAAGGGCTATTAATGCGCCGTCAAGGCGGTGGCACTTATGTCAAAGAACAACTCTGGCAGAGTCTTGCCGATCCTATCGTTGAATTAATGACTGCCGATCCAGAAAGCCAATACGACTTGCTGGAGTTCCGTCATGCGACCGAAGGCATGATGGCCTATTTTGCCGCGTTGCGTGGCACAGACGCCGATATGCAAAATATCAAGCGTATGATCCTTGAGGTGGAAGCCGCCACCAATATCGAACAACAAGCCGCTGCCATTGTGCGTTTTTACCGCGCAGTAGCTGAAGCGTCACACAATGTGGCTATGTTGCATCTCGTACTCAGTTTAACCCCTGTGCTGCATAAGAATGTGGCGCAAAACTTGGAGCTTTTAAGCCGCCGCGAAGAAGCCTCCACTATGGCCAACGATCACAGACGTGCTCTGCTCGCTGCTATCGTTCGTCGTGATCCTGAAGCCGCCAGAGAAGCCTCGAATGAACACTTAAGTTACATCGAAGAGGTGATGTTATCTGTGCGGGAAGAAGATAGCCGGTTGCAGCGAAGTTTGCGCCGTTTAAAGAGTGGCGCTTAAGTTCCCGACTTTAGCACTCGCTAAAGCGGAATATGCCGCAAACACCATTCATCATCATGTATATAGAGAAGGACAGTGTCATGTCTGAAGATATGCTACAAGACTTAGATCCGTTAGAGACTCAGGAATGGGTTGACGCCCTGCAAGCTGTATTAGAACAGGAAGGCCCTGAACGCGCCCATTTCTTATTAGAGAAACTGATCGATAAAGCCCGTCGCAATGGCACGCACTTGCCTTACACTGCGACCACGGCCTATTTGAACACCATTCCTGCGGGTCAAGAGCCGCACATGCCAGGCAACCAAGAGATGGAACGTCGCATTCGCGCTATCATCCGTTGGAACGCCTTAGCTATGGTGCTACGTGGTTCTAAGAAAGATTTAGAGTTAGGCGGCCATATTTCGAGTTTCGCGTCGAGCGCAACCATTTATGACGTATGCTTCAACCACTTCTTCCGTGCGCCAAACGAGAAAGACGGCGGCGACTTAGTGTATTTCCAAGGTCATATTGCCCCAGGTATCTATGCGCGTTCATTCTTGGAAGGTCGTTTAACGGAAGATCAACTGGCGAACTTCCGTCAAGAAGTGGATGGCAAAGGCCTGTCTTCTTATCCGCACCCTAAGTTGATGCCTGACTACTGGCAATTCCCAACGGTTTCTATGGGCTTAGGTCCTATCCAAGCGATTTATCAGGCCCGCTTCCTGAAATATCTGACTGACCGTGGTCTGAAAGATTGTTCTGAGCAAACCGTTTACTGCTTCTTAGGTGACGGTGAGTGTGACGAGCCAGAAGCCTTAGGTGCGATTGGTTTAGCTGCCCGTGAAGAATTAGATAACTTAGTCTTTATCATCAACTGTAACCTGCAACGTCTGGACGGCCCAGTACGCGGTAACGGTAAGATCATCCAAGAACTGGAAGGTGAATTCCGCGGCGCTGGCTGGGAAGTCGTGAAAGTGATTTGGGGTCGTTACTGGGATCCATTATTGGCCCGTGATACCAGCGGTAAGTTATTGCAGTTAATGGAAGAAACCGTTGACGGTGAATACCAAAACTGTAAAGCCAAAGGTGGCGCTTATACTCGCGAACACTTCTTCGGCAAATACCCAGAAACCGCCGAAATGGTAGCGAACATGTCAGATGATGACATTTGGCGCTTAAACCGTGGTGGTCATGACCCAGTTAAAGTGTACGCGGCATTAGACCATGCGCGTAAGACTAAAGGTCGCCCAACGGTGATCCTAGCGAAAACCGTTAAAGGTTACGGCCTCGGTGATGCGGGTGAAGGTAAGAACATCGCCCACAACGTGAAGAAAATGGGTATCGAGTCTATCCGTTACTTCCGCGATCGTTTCAATATCCCGATCCCTGACGATCAATTAGAAGATCTGCCGTTCTACCACCCAGGTCCAGATTCGGAAGAAGTGAAGTACATGATGAGCCGTCGTGCCGAGCTGCATGGCAGCGTGCCACAACGTCGTCAGAAGTTCAGCGAAGAGCTGGAAATTCCTTCACTGAAGATTTTCGACTCGATTCTGCAGGGTTCTAACGGCCGTGAAATTTCATCGACCATGGCGTTTGTTCGCGTACTGACTGCACTGTTAAAAGACAAAAAGATTGGCAAAAACATCGTGCCAATTATTCCTGACGAAGCGCGTACCTTCGGTATGGAAGGTCTGTTCCGTCAAGTGGGTATTTATGCTCACGAAGGCCAAAAATACGTCCCGCAAGACTCTGACCAAGTGGCTTACTATCGTGAAGATAAAACCGGTCAAGTGCTGCAGGAAGGTATTAACGAATTAGGTGCTATGTCATCTTGGGTTGCGGCTGCGACCAGCTACTCAGTGAACGATGTGCCAATGATCCCATTCTACATCTACTACTCAATGTTCGGTTTCCAACGTATTGGTGACATGGCTTGGGCAGCGGGTGATATGCGTGCACGCGGCTTCTTAGTCGGTGGTACTTCAGGCCGTACAACGCTGAACGGTGAAGGTCTACAGCATCAGGATGGTCACAGCCACGTACTGGCGAACACTATTCCTAACTGTATTACCTACGATCCAACTTACGGTTATGAAATTGCGGTTATCGTTCAAGATGGTATCCGTCGTATGTACGGCGAGAGCCAAGAAGATATCTTCTACTACCTGACCACAATGAACGAAAACTATATTCAGCCTGAAATGCCAGAAGGTGCCGAGGAAGGTATCGTTAAAGGTATCTACAAGTTGGAAACGGTTAGCGGTTCGGGTAAAGGCAAAGTTCAGTTAATGAGCTGTGGCACCATTCTTGAGCAAACCCGCAAAGCGGCTCAAGCACTGGCAAAAGACTTCGGCATCACTGCCGACGTATTCAGCGTCACCAGCTTCAACGAACTGACTCGCGATGGTCAAGCGGTTGAGCGTTGGAACATGCTGCACCCAACTGAAACGCCAAAACAAGCGTATATCAGCCAAGTGATCTCCAGTGATGCTCCGGCAATCGCAGCGACTGACTACATGAAGATCTATGGCGAGCAGTTACGTGCATTTATGCCAACTGATTACAAAGTGTTAGGTACTGACGGTTTCGGTCGTTCAGACAGCCGTGACAACCTGCGTCACCACTTCGAAGTGGACGCTAAGTTCATCGTTATCGCGGCACTGAAATCTCTGGTTGATCGTAAAGAGCTGCCTGTTGATGTGTTAGCGAATGCCATCAAGGAATACGGCATCGACGCAGACAAGATCAATCCACAGTACGCGTAAGAGGCAATAAAAATGGCTGAATTAAAAGAAGTTTTTGTTCCTGATATCGGCGGCGATGAAGTGCAAGTCATTGAGATTTGTGCTGCTGTGGGCGATACCTTAGCGGCTGAAGAGTCGATTCTGACCGTTGAAAGCGATAAGGCGACCATGGACATTCCTGCGCCTTTCGCGGGTGTGTTAGCCGAGTTGAAAGTGGCTGTTGGTGACAAAGTCAGTGAAGGCACCTTAATTGCGTTGATACAAGCAACGGGTGCTTCTGCTCAAGCTGCTGCGCCAGTTGCTCAAGCTGCCGCTCCTGCGCCAGCCCCAGCAGCACCTGCTCCAGTACAAGCGGCTCCAGCCCCTGTGGCTGCCGCGACAGCGACGGGCGCAACCCAAGTGGTTGAAGTCACTGTGCCGGATATCGGTGGTGACACCGATGTGTCTGTTATCGAAGTCTTAGTTGCCGCTGGCGATAAGATTGAGGTTGACGCTGGCCTTATCACGCTTGAAACCGACAAAGCGACTATGGACGTACCATCGCCATTCGCGGGTGTGGTAAAAGAAGTGAAAGTGGCTGTGGGTGACAAGGTTTCCCAAGGCTCATTAGTGATCATGCTCGAAGTGGGTGGCGCAGCTCCTGCTGCCGCTGCTCCACAAGCAAGCGCGCCAGCAGCATCAGCTCCTGTCGCTCAAGCGGCACCTGCGGCGGCTGTTGCTCCAGTAGCTGCTGCACCAGTGGTTGCCGTTAAAGAAATCCAAGTGCCAGATATTGGTGATGCCAGCAATGTCGATGTGATCGAAGTGCTAGTGTCTGTGGGTGATATGATCACTGCTGACCAAGGTTTGATCACGTTAGAAACCGATAAAGCGACCATGGAAGTGCCTGCGCCATTCGCCGGTAAACTGTTGTCGTTAACCGTTAAAGTGGGTGACAAGGTTTCTCAAGGTAGCGTGATTGCGACGATTGAGACTACTTCCGTTGCAACAGCAAGTGCTGGCAGTGCGCCAGCGTCAGTAGCTCAAGCCGCAGCGCCAGTTTCTGCACCTGTCGCCCAAGAAGCGGCACCAGCACCTGTTGCAGCCGCGCCGAGCCGTCCACCGGTTCCACATCACCCAAGTGCGGGTGCGCCAGTGGCAACCGGTGTGGTTCATGCGTCTCCAGCGGTTCGTCGTTTGGCCCGTGAATTTGGTGTGGACCTCACTCAAGTGACAGGTTCTGGCCGTAAAGGTCGCATCATGAAGGAAGACGTGCAGGCGTATGTGAAGTACGAACTGTCTCGTCCTAAGGCGACAGCAGCAACTTCAGTTGCAGCGGGTAACGGTGGTGGTCTGCAAGTGATTGCTGCACCGAAAGTGGATTTCAGCAAGTTTGGTGAAGTGGAAGAAATTCCATTAAGCCGTATCCAGAAGATCTCTGGTCCAAACCTACACCGTAACTGGGTAACTATTCCTCACGTGACTCAGTTCGATGAAGCTGATATCACCGAAATGGAAGAGTTCCGTAAGCAGCAGAACGACGCGGCGGCGAAGAAGAAAGCCGATTATAAGATCACTCCGCTGGTCTTTATGATGAAAGCTGTGGCGAAAACGCTGCAACAGTTCCCAGTGTTCAACTCAAGCTTAAGCAGCGACGGTGAATCACTGATCCAGAAGAAGTACTACCACATCGGTGTGGCGGTGGATACGCCAAACGGTCTAGTGGTACCTGTGGTACGTGATGTGGATAAGAAAGGCATCATCGAGTTATCTCGTGAGCTGGCCGATATTTCTATCCGCGCCCGCGATGGTAAGCTCAAATCTGCCGATATGCAGGGTAGCTGCTTCACTATTTCAAGCCTAGGTGGCATTGGTGGTACTGCATTTACCCCAATCGTTAACTACCCAGACGTGGCGATTTTAGGTGTGTCTAAATCTGAAATTAAGCCTAAGTGGAATGGTAAAGAATTCGAGCCTAAATTGATGTTGCCACTGTCGTTATCATACGATCACCGAGTGATCGATGGTGCTATGGCTGCACGCTTTAGTGTGACCCTGTCAGGAATTCTGTCCGATATTCGTACTTTGATTCTGTAAACAAATAAGGCTGCTCAACTTGAGTGGCCTTTTGTTTATTGTGATCAGTATCAAACACAGGTTAAAATGCGCCCACCTTACGCGCTGGCGCATTTTCGGTTGGCAGGATTACTCTCCTCCAACGGATTGAATGAGAATTAGAGGAAAACATGAGTAACGAAATCAAAACTCAGGTAGTGGTATTAGGTGCAGGTCCTGCTGGATATTCTGCTGCCTTCCGTGCGGCTGACTTAGGTCTGGAAACCGTTATCGTTGAACGTTTTAGCACTTTAGGTGGCGTGTGTCTGAACGTGGGTTGTATCCCATCTAAAGCCCTGTTACACGTTGCTAAAGTTATCGAAGAAGCCAAAGCCGTTGCTGCACACGGTGTTGTGTTCGGCGAGCCAACAATCGATTTAGACAAGTTACGCAGCTTCAAGCAAAAAGTGATCAGCCAGTTGACTGGTGGCTTAGGCGGCATGTCTAAAATGCGTAAAGTAAACGTTGTTAATGGCTTCGGTAAATTTACTGGCCCTAACAGCTTAGAAGTGACTGCTGAAGACGGTACTGTGACCGTTGTTAAGTTTGACCAAGCGATTATCGCTGCGGGTTCTCGCCCAATCAAACTGCCATTCATTCCCCATGAAGACCCACGTATTTGGGATTCGACTGACGCATTAGAACTGAAAGAAGTTCCTGGCAAACTGCTGGTTATGGGCGGCGGTATCATCGGTTTAGAAATGGGTACTGTGTATTCATCTTTAGGCAGTGAAATCGACGTGGTTGAAATGTTCGACCAAGTGATCCCTGCGGCTGACAAAGACGTTGTTCGCGTATTCACTAAGCAAATCAAGAAGAAATTCAACCTGATCCTCGAAACCAAAGTCACTGCGGTTGAAGCCCGTGAAGACGGTATCTACGTTTCGATGGAAGGTAAGAGCGCACCAACTGAGCCAGTACGTTACGATGCAGTGTTAGTGGCTATCGGTCGTACGCCAAATGGCAAGCTGATCGACGCTGAAAAAGCAGGCGTTAAGATCGACGAGCGTGGTTTCATCAACGTAGACAAGCAATTACGTACAAACGTACCGCACATCTACGCTATCGGTGACATCGTTGGTCAACCAATGTTGGCTCACAAAGGCGTGCACGAAGGCCACGTAGCGGCCGAAGTGATCGCTGGCATGAAGCACTACTTCGATCCAAAAGTCATCCCATCAATCGCTTACACAGACCCTGAAGTGGCCTGGGTTGGTCTGACTGAGAAAGAAGCGAAAGAGCAAGGTATTGCTTACGAAACCGCGACTTTCCCATGGGCTGCCTCTGGCCGTGCTATCGCTTCTGATTGCAGCGAAGGTATGACTAAGCTGATTTTCGATAAAGACACTCACCGCGTAATCGGTGGTGCTATCGTGGGTGTGAACGGTGGCGAACTGTTAGGCGAAATCGGCCTAGCAATCGAAATGGGTTGTGATGCTGAAGATTTAGCATTAACCATTCACGCTCACCCAACGCTGCACGAGTCAGTAGGTCTAGCGGCTGAAATCTACGAAGGTTCTATTACTGATCTGCCAAACCCAAAGGCAAAGAAAAAGTAATTTAACCTTTGTCTCGTCCTGAAATAAGTTGAGACTTATATTCGTAAAAGCGCCTTTAGGGCGCTTTTTTATTGCCTAAGTAAAAATGTAAAGTTAATGTGAATGTGCGGGTGTATTCAGACTGTTGAACTGCTACAGTAAAACTATGGTGTTAAGTAAGTCGTCAAATGAAAAAAATAATAATCCACTTCCTTTTGGCATCAATATTGGTTTTTTGTTCAGGTCTTCATTCGGCTTGGGCGGGTAGTTTTGTACAACGGGTTTTTTCCGACAGGGACGGACTTGAAGCGACCAGTATTCGCGCGCTCACACTCGATGACCATGGTTTTATATGGGCAGCAACCGAGCAAGGTTTATATCGGGTTAGTAATTCTAAAGTGAGGCGAATTGATAAAACGGGTTCTGAGTTACGCCTTGCAGATGAGTTTTTGACAACAGTTGTCAATATCGATCGCGATATGCTGTTAGTCAGTACCAATGCCGCAACCTATCTTTATGACATCGCAAAAAATCAATTTACCCAGATGGGGTCACCTAATTTATTCCCTCATTTCCCTGGTGGAGTGTTAATTTCTGCTGCTCGTAAAAATGCCCAAGAATGGCGCTTGTTGATTGATAACGGCCAGATTTACGACTTATCCCCCTCAACCTTAACCTTAACTTTAGTGAGTCAGTTACCCGTTAATCGCGATCTACCCTGGCGCAAGTTATTGAGCATGCCTGATGGTCAGTTTCTTGTTGCGGGTCAATTTCAATTGTTACTCCTCAACAGTGCCGGGGAAAAAGTCGTTGATTACCAATGGACTGAACCTATGGGAAGTATTCTGGATATGCTTGAGGATTCAAAACAGCGTATTTGGATTGCAACCAGTCGAGGGATTTACCGATTAGAACCAAAAACCTTACAGATTTTTCCTGTTCCTGAATTACCCGATTGGAGTACCGCTATGGTTGAGGGCCATAATGGTGAGATTTGGTTTTCGAGTCGGGCAGGTTTATTAAAGTGGTCTCCAGATACCCATCAGATTGAAAATTATCAACAAGAGCTTAAGACGCAAGCCAATATGGAAACATTGAAGGCCATCTTATTTGATAATGCTGGCTTAATGTGGGTGGGCGGCTCTGGTGATGGCTTGGCATTGCTGGCTTCGCAGCCGGATTTTATTCTCGATACCTACACAAGCGAACCCCCCTATGGGCTACCCGATCCTATGGTGTGGTCTGTGTTTGCAAGTGATGAAGGGTTATGGTTTGGTGCTTCAAATCTTAGTTTTGTGGGGAAAAATAACCAGAAAGCGGTGACCGTTGAGATAGACGGGTTGAAAGCCCATGAGAGTATTTATGGGATCAGTCAGTTTATCGAGCATTATTTATTAGTTTCGACCACCAGTGGGTTATTTGTTGTCGATAAATTAACCCTAAAAGGAATGAGTTTTTCACAGTGGGCCCATGGGAGTGAAGAGTTTAAAAATAAGCTCATTTATAGCACCTATGTTGATCCCAAATTAAAGGGACGATTTTGGATCGCGACAGGAACGGGTCTCTATTTTTGGGAGCAAGGGCTGTTTGAGCCACAGCCTTTTAATATTGATGGATCGACGGGGGACTCACCAGAACCCAAGCGACCTACTATTCGTACTTTGTATCGAGCTTCCGATGGCAAGTTATGGTTAGGCGGAAGACGAGTGTTTGGTTTTATTGATGAGCAAAACCTATTCCACGATAAGAGGGGATTTTTCAGCGGCTTGAGCTCTGAGCCACCGATTAGTCATATTGAAGAAATATCTCCTGGAGTGATGTGGTTTGGCTCCTATGAAAGGGGCTTATTCGAATTAAATCTCCACGGCGGCAAACTGGTTTCGTTAAGTTCACAATGGCAAGTAAATTGTAGTTCAGTATTTTTTATCCAAAAAACAACCAATGCCAATGTCGTTGCCTGTGCCGATTCGCTAATCCGTCAAGATAGAGCGACTGGGCAAATCTCAATGTTTAACCAACTTGATGGCCTGATTTCTAATGAAATGAATGAAGGCGCCTATTTCTATTCTGCCGTTTCAGGTCTGTATATTGGTACTCCTGAAGGGGTGATGAACCTTGATGTGGACAAGATGGTCAACCGTATTGCCGATGATCATGTGATGTTGGAGTCGGTATCGGTTTATTACGACAACAATACCCAAGTCTCGTTGCTACCTAAACCGTTGATGGTGATTAAGCCCGGTGCCAATATGGTAAGCCTGCAGATCACTAACCTCGATTACCTTGATGATTCGCCAATACAATTTAAATATCGACTCAGATATCAAGGGGAGGAAGATAACTACGTGTTGCTCCAAGGTGAGTCGCAGGTAAACCTCGCAGGCTTAGCAGCGGGAGAATATGTACTTGAGGTGTTAAGCCAAGTCAATGGAATCTGGTCAGATAAGCCCTTTACTTTTCCTTTCTATGTTGAGCAGCACTGGTGGCTGACTCAAGGGTTTAAAGGTCTATTATTATTAGTGTTTTCGATTATTGCGCTGAGTTTAGCTTGGTATCGTCAGCGTCAAGTACGCACTTTCATGACAATGAATCAGGCATTAACCGAGAGTGATGACCGTTTACGCCAATCGCTTCGTGGTAGCGACTCCGACCTGTGGGAATGGCATAGAGATACCCAGAGTTTTTACCTTGATAATCGCGGCTCAGTGCTGGGTAGCCATGCCAATGAGATAGTCGTTTCCCTTGAGGAGCTCCCCGTTCATTCTGAGGATAGGGATAAGGCGCTGGCACAGTGGAACAGTATGCTGGCAGGTGAGATTGATCGGTTTGAGGCCGAATATCGCTACCAGCGTCGTGATGGTAATTGGGGTTGGTTGAGGGTCCGTGGTCGTCCCGTACAGCGGAATAAGCAAACCAAGGTAATTGAGCGAGTAGCCGGTATTTACAGCGATATTACTTTGCAGCGTCAGCTTGAGGATGAGGTCAGTCTATTAGCTCAAGCATTTGAAAACACATCGGAAGGTGTATTGATTTTAGATGTGAATGAAAACATCCGTGTCGCAAATCATGCTGCGCAGCACATCTTAGGTTCTGAACAAAAGAGCCTAGTAGGCTTATCGTTTTCGCAATTTGTGCAAATGAAGGACGGACTGTCAACGGAAGTGGCGCACTTACTTGGCCAAGATAGCTCATGGACTGGAGAGCGTGAACTTGTTGGGCAAAATGGATTGGTGTGTCCTGTATGGCTTAACGTGTCAGTGATGCAGTCAGTGAATGAAAATGCACTTCATTATGTTGTTGTATTCTCAGATATTACAGACAGAAAACGTACTGAGGCTGACCTTCGTCGACTAGCCAATTATGATGTATTAACTGGGCTACCTAATCGATCTTTATTCTCAAATCGGTTAACGCAGGCGATACAGACTGCACAACAGCATGGTCAAAAGTTAGCGTTACTGTTTCTCGATCTTGACCGGTTTAAGCATGTGAATGACTCCTATGGTCATAGTATGGGGGATGCGCTTCTGGTCGAGGCTTCAAATCGATTGCAATCCTGTATCGGCAGTGAGCATTTGCTTTGTCGCTTTGGTGGTGATGAGTTTGTTATTTTATTAAAAAATGTGAAAGAGTTAGATGATATCAATCACTTAGCAGAACAACTCTTAGCGCAAATTGTGGCGCCTTTTAGATTGTTTGGTAGGGAGTTTTATATTTCTACCAGTATTGGGATTAGCATATGGCCCGATGATGCAATACAGCCAGAAGCCTTTATCAAAAATGCCGATTTAGCCATGTATCACGCCAAAGAAGAAGGGCGAGGAAACTTTAAATATTATTCTTCAGAACGTAATGCCCAAGCCTTATATCACCTACGTTTAGAAGCTGATTTGCGTAAAGCTATCGAGCGAGAAGAGTTCGAGCTCCATTATCAACCACAAATTGATATTTTGCGTGGAGATAAATTTATCGGAATGGAAGCACTCATTCGCTGGCGGCATCCTGTCGATGGATTTGTGCGCCCCGATATTTTTATTAAAGTTGCTGAGGCTTGTGGTTTGGTTGTGGATATTGACCGTTGGGTTTTGCGAACGGCATGTTTGGATGGGGCAAGATGGGCTAAAGCAATGACTCAGCCCTTTAAGTTGTCGGTTAATATTTCGGCTGTGCATTTCCGTCAACCTGATTTTATTGACGGTGTAAAGAAGATACTCAGCGATACTGGGATGCCTGCTGCCTCTTTGTGCTTGGAAATCACTGAAGGGGTATTAATGAAAGAGTTGCAAGTGGCTAAGACCCATTTAAAACAACTTGATGACCTAGGGATTGAAGTCGCGATTGATGACTTTGGTACGGGTTACTCTTCTTTGGCTTATTTACGAAATTTTGAAGTGGATACGCTTAAAATTGACCGTTCATTTTTAATTGATATCGCTTCAAATGCTGCTGATCAGGCGATTGTGAGCAGTATTATTGAGTTAGCGCGTAACTTGAAACTAACCGTTGTGGCTGAAGGCGTAGAAACGGTTGAGCAACTTGAGCAAATCTTTAGCCGTGGTTGTTATATTATCCAAGGCTATTATTTTGCTAAGCCTATGCCTGTCAGCGATTTTGAGAAATATTTGCAGCAACAGTGCCCGCAGGCTTCATTGCAATCTTGATACTGAATGCTAACACCTCAATAGCGCAATAATTTTGCAAGCAAGTTTGCGCAGCCATTTTTGGTTTGTTGCATTTACCTGATATCGAATTAAGTATTAATGCGTTGTTTAATTCTTAACTCATCGGTTCAGATAAAATATGACTGACGGTTAAATAGATAAATTTGTTAATATTAACTCGAAATTTTGATCCCATAAAAAGTACTCATTATGATGCGCCAAATACTAGCTACTCTAATTTTATGTGTGTTGCTAACTCCTTTGTATGCGGCCGAACGGCCAAAAGTGGGGCTAGTGTTAAGCGGTGGCGGTGCTAAAGGTGCTGCCCATGTGGGCGTGCTTAAAATTCTAGAGGAACATCATATTCCCGTGGACTACATCGCAGGCACCAGCATAGGTGCCTATGTTGCTGGCATGTATTCTTTGGGCTACAGCGCTAGTGAAGTCGAAGCCATTATGATGGGGGTCGATTGGGATAGTGGCTATTCGGATACCATCCCGCGTAATGTATTGAGTTATCGAGATAAGCAGTTACGTGATCGCTACAATATTCCCCTTAATATCGGTTATACCGAGGGTGAGGTTAGGGCGCCGAGCGGTTTGTTACGCGGGCAAACTATGTCGCAGTTATTGCGCCAGTCAACTGATTTAGTTCAACAATTTGGTGATTTTGATACTTTAGCTATACCCTATCGTGCGGTTGCGACGGATTTAGAAACTAGTTTACCCGTTGTGATTAACCATGGCAGTTTAGTCAAAGCCATGCAGGCCTCTGCAACAGTACCCGGCGCACTACAACCCACTCAGATTGATGGCAAGTTGTTAGTCGATGGTGGTATTGCCAACAACATGCCCGTGGATGTGGTTAAGGCCATGGGCGCGGATATCATCATTGCTGTGGATATCGGTTCACCCTTGGTAAAAAAAGATAAGCTCGATAGCACGATAGCGGTGCTCGACCAGTTATCAAATTTTTTGACCAATGCCAGTACCGAAAAGCAAAAACAATTACTAACCGATAAAGACGTACTAATTCGTCCCGCCATTGATGCTTTAAGTACCACAGATTTTACCATCATGCCTTTGGCGCTAACGCTAGGAAAAGAAGCTGCGAATGGGCAGTTAGATAAATTGCAAAACATGAGTGTCAGTGCCGAAGAATATGCCGCCTATGTCGAGGCTAAGAAGGCCAAGGGTAAGCTTTTAATTGCAAATGTGGCCCATCCCATTAAAGAAATCGTATTCGATAACCAGTCTAAGGTTAGCCTTAACCTATTGAAGGAAACCTTGAACCTTGAGGCAGGCCAAGCCGTGACTAAGGATGAGTTAAACGATGCGTTAAAACGGATTTATGCCTTAAACAAATTTGAGCGTGTGGATGCTGAGTTTGTGGAAGGTGAGGAAGGTCGAGTACTTACTGTGACCACCCGTGCTAAATCTTGGGGGCCGAATTATTTCCAACTCGGGTTTAATTGGGAAGATGATTTTAGTTCCGACTCGGCGATTAGTTTTGATATGGCTTACACCATGACTGACCTAACTTTTAACGGTGGAGAGTGGCGTAATGAGGTCAAGCTAGGGTTCGAAAAGCTATTTGCAACCGAGTTTTATCAACCGCTAGATAGAGATCAAGAGTTTTATAGTCGAGCCCGATATCAATTCGATGTTCATAATTGGGATCTCTACGATAACAATAACCGTGTTTTTGTCTTTGACAAGAAAACCCACACTATTGAATTAGGAATTGGTTATAACTATGTCTTGCAAGGGTTTATTGAATTTGGTTTAGTGGGGGAGAAAGGCGTTATCGTCAATGATGCCTGGTTGCTGAAGGATTTTGATTTTAACTCCTACGGTGCTTACTTGAGGGTTGGTTATGACAGCTTAGACAGTATTAGTTTCCCGACTTCGGGTAACCGCATCACCTTAAATGTGTATGTGCGTAATGAAGATTTTGACGATGTCGTTGATAACAATAAAAACGAATTTAGTGTTCAGGTTGAAGCCGATTGGAAAGGCGCGCTCAGCGTTGGCAATCATGCCTTTGTGGGTAAAGCGTCGCTTGCGACAAATAATAATGACGGACTTAATACGTTACACTTGTCCGATTTGGGCGGTTTCTTAAACCTTTCTGGTTATCACAAGGACTCGCTCACAGGGGCGCATAAGCTCTTTGGCGCCTTTGTCTATCAGTATGATCTGGGCCGAGATGCCTTATTAGGTATGAGAGATTACCCACTCTATTTAGGGCTAAGTTTAGAGGCGGGAAATGTATGGTATGAACGCTCAGAGGTATCCCTCTCAGACCTTATCTATGCTTCTAGCCTTTACATAGGTACAGATACTTCTATGGGGCCGGCAGCACTGGGCTTTGGTATTACAGATATGGGTGATAAATCCTTGTATTTATTTGTCGGTAAAGCCTTCTAAATCGATCGAAGGGCATAACTAAGGTTATGCCCTTCGTTTTTCCTGCTGAACACTATTCCCGCATAATCTAAAAATCGCGTTTATACTGGTTTGCGCAAATATCACTAAGTGTCATAACCTTTTACAAAATCTTGCTACAGCCAAACTAGGCAAAATGCTAAGGTTTTGCAGGAAAAAATAACAACACTCTCAACGGAAGCTGGGGAAAACAATGAAGAAGATTAGCACACTGGCGCTGGGGATTGCCCTGAGCCTAGGTTTAGCCGCTTGCAGCAGCGAGCCTAAAACTGAAGTCGCCGCGGTTTCTGGCATTGAATTACAAAACTTTGATGCCTCAGTTCGCCATCAAGACGATTTTTATTACAGCGTGAACGGTAAATGGTTAGCGAATACGCCTATCCCTGCCGACAAGTCTAACTACGGTGCATTCTCTGTGCTGTACGATCAAAGCCAAGATGCGTTGAAAAAAATCATCGATGCCGCCGCAGCGCAAAAAGATGCTGCTCCTGGCTCTAATAATCAAAAAATCGGTGACTTTAACGCCAGCTTTATGAATACCGATTTGCTCGAAACCTTAGGTGTGACGCCGCTCAATCCTTTGATGGCGGATATCGCGGCGGTGAAAACCCACGGCGAATTACCCGCTGTGATGGGTAAATTACTGACCAGCGGCTCAGGCATTCCCTTTGGTTTTTACGTCAATAACGACGCGAAAAATTCTACCCAATATGCAGTGTATTTAAGCCAGTCGGGCTTAACCTTGCCAGACCGCGATTACTACTTAAAAGATGACGCTAAGTTTGTCGCTAATCGCCAAGCAATGGCGAAATATGTGACTGATATTCTGACTGAAGCAGGCTATAAAAATGCAAAACGTGCCGCGAAAAACGTAGCCGACATCGAGATGATGATCGCTAAGAGCCAGTGGAGCCGCGTTGAATCTCGCGATGCTAACAAGTCTTACAACAAACTGAGCCGTGCCGAGCTGCAAAAACTCACTGGCAAGTTTGATATCAATGCCTTTGCGACCAGTGCGGGCCTTGGCGATAAAGTGACTGAAGTCATCGTGCGTCAGCCATCATACTTAGAAAAGTTAGGCGCTAATTTTGATGCCTTCCCCGTTTCAGCTTGGCAGGATTACTTAACGTTCCACTTAGTGGATAGCTATGCTGAGCTGTTAAGCAAAAACTTCGTTGACCTTAACTTTGCCTTTAAAGGCAAAACCTTAATGGGTATTGAAGAACAACAACCACGTTGGAAAAAGGCGGTAGATGGCGCCGACCAAGTGATTGGTGAGTTAGTCGGTGAGGAGTACGTTAAGCAATATTTCAAACCAGAAGCAAAAGCCCGCATGGAAACCATGATCAAAAACTTGATCAAAGCTTTTGAAGTCAGCATCAACGAACTCGAGTGGATGACGCCTGAAACGAAAGTCGCGGCTCAAGAAAAACTGTCTAAGTTTACCTACAAGATTGGTTATCCAGACAAGTGGAAAGACTACACAGCGTTAGAGATCAAGCCTGATGAGCTGGTGGGTAACTATATGCGTTATGCCAACTTCGAATATCAAGACATGATCAACAAGTTAGGTAAGCCAATCGATCGTACCGAGTGGCATATGACACCACAAACGGTGAACGCTTATTACAGCCCTGTTGGCAATGAAATCGTATTCCCTGCGGCGATTCTGCAACCGCCATTCTTCAATATGGAAGCCGATGATGCGGTTAACTACGGTGGTATCGGTGCGGTAATTGGCCACGAAATCAGCCATGGTTTCGACGACCAAGGTGCTAAGTACGATGGCGACGGCAACCTGCGTGATTGGTGGTCTGATAAAGACCGTGAAGAGTTCCAAAAACGCGGTAAGCAACTGTCGGCGCAGTATTCTGGCTATGAAGCGTTGCCCGGTAAGTTTGTGAACGGTGATTTAACCTTAGGCGAAAACATCGGTGACTTAGGTGGGTTAACAGTAGCTGCTCGCGCCTATATGATGAGCTTAAACGGTAAACCTGCTCCCGTGCTCGATGGCTTAACGGGCGAGCAGCGTTTCTTCGTCGGTTGGTCACAGGTATGGCGTCGTAATTACCGTGATGAAGAGTTAGGTCGTCGTCTGTTGACTGACCCTCATTCACCCAGCCATTACCGCGCGATGGGGACACCGCGCAATATTGAAGCTTTCTACAAAGCTTTTGAGCTGAAAGAGAGCGATAAGATGTACTTAAAACCAGAAGAGCGCGTAAAAATCTGGTAATCCATAGGATGAAAATGAAAAAGCCAGACGGATGTCTGGCTTTTTTATTTGCGTCAATTGTTGCTGTGATTAGCCCAAGATAGCCGGTAAATCTAACAAGCTGTCGGCTTGGTGATGGGCGACAACCCATTTGGCCTGCCCGCGTTGCTCCGGTGCGGGAATGGCGACGGTCTGCATATTGGCAGCGCGGGCGGCGATAAGACCATTGAAAGAGTCTTCAATCGCGAGGCAATAACGCGGGTCGACTCCTAACGCGGCGGCGCAATTTAAGTACACCTCGGGATGGGGTTTGCCATAGGTGAGACCTTCGGCGGATTGTACCGCCATAAACTTATCGCTTAGGCCGAGTTTACTGAGTACGGCTTCGATAATGGTGTAAAAAGAAGAGGTGGCTAGGCCTATCTTTAAGCCTTTAGCTTGGCAGTAATCAATGGCTTGTTGAACGCCTTGCATGGCTTCGCCCGTTCGCAGGATTTCCTCTGCGACTTTATCGACGATGGCGGTGCTGACCTTGGCATTGTCGTAATCGGCCCAAGGTGCTTTGTGATACCAATAGTCGACACATTGGTCGATACGTAAACCTGTGGTTTGTTGAATCGTTTCGATAGTGACGGGCACGCCAAGTGCCGATAAGACTTCATACTCAACCCGTTGCCAAAGGGGTTCTGAATCGATTAACACACCATCCATATCAAAGATAACAGCTTGAATACTAAGGGATGTCATTACTACTCCAAGGGATGGGAAATGGGTCATTCGAGCTTGAGTGTAAGTTTAAGCCCGTCATCTTCAAAGCCTAAACACACAAAGTTGAGAAATATTTTTGGTGGAAAGGAATTGATGTCCAAAAAAATAATCGTTCGATTTTAAATTGATGAACGTATGTTAACTATTTGTCAATTATGGTTTTTTATCTGTTTTCAAACTATTGTCTAATTTCCATTGTTTTATTGTTGCCGTAAGTTGAGTTGCACCTCCGGATTTAGCCCTTATTTCGTCTTTTGCCGAGTGTGACCTGATTCATACTTTTGCAAAGCTGTAGTATACTGCTGGCCGGAAATACGGGTCGATCATGTCGGACTGTCAGCTTCAATTGAGAAGACGTGCAGTTTCGTTGTTAGAGCGCCAAACAAAGAGGAATGTTGCCGTGCTAGAAGCATATCGTAAACACGTCGCAGAACGTGCTGCAGAGGGCGTAGTCCCTAAGCCATTAGATGCACATCAAGTGGCTGAACTGGTTAAATTGGTTCAAAATCCCCCCGCTGGTGAAGAAGCTGTTATTCTTGACCTGCTCGAAAATCGAATTCCCCCCGGTGTTGACGAAGCCGCCTATGTAAAAGCCGCGTTCTTAGATGCGGTTGCTAAAGGCACTGCAACTTCACCCATACTATCTGCCGAACGTGCGACTGAGTTATTAGGCACTATGCAAGGTGGCTATAACATCGAGCCGCTGATCGCTCAGTTAGATAACCCCGCTCTGGCGCCTTTAGCTGCTAAAGCCTTATCTCACACTTTGCTGATGTTTGACTCTTTCCACGATGTGGTTGAGAAAATGGAAGCCGGTAACGTCTATGCTAAACAAGTGGTTGAAGCGTGGGCAAATGCAGACTGGTACTTAAGCCGTCCAAAATTAGCGGACAAAGTCACCCTGACCGTATTCAAAGTCTCTGGTGAAACCAACACCGACGACCTGTCACCAGCACCCGATGCTTGGTCACGTCCAGATATCCCATTGCACGCCTTAGCTATGCTGAAAAACGCACGTGATGGTATCGAGCCAGATGTACCTGGCAGCGTAGGTCCAATCAAGAAATTAGAAGAACTGAAAACCAAAGGTTTCCCATTAGTTTACGTGGGTGACGTTGTAGGTACTGGTTCATCACGTAAATCTGCGACTAACTCAGTACTGTGGTTCATGGGCGATGATATCCCATTCGTACCTAACAAACGTGCTGGTGGTTTCTGCTTAGGTGGCAAAATTGCGCCGATTTTCTTCAACACTATGGAAGATGCGGGCGCACTACCAATCGAACTCGACGTCAGCAAAATGGAAATGGGCGATGTGATCGACATTTACCCATACGCTGGTGTTGTAAAGCGTCATGGCTCAGATGAAGTGATTTCTGAGTTCAGCCTGAAAACCGACGTACTGTTAGACGAAGTGCGTGCAGGTGGTCGTATTCCACTGATCATCGGTCGTGGTTTAACTGACAAAGCACGTGCGGTATTAGGTTTACCAGCGTCTGACGTATTCGTACGTCCACAGGACATCGCTGATAATGGCAAAGGTTATACCCTTGCACAGAAGATGGTCGGTAAAGCCTGTGGTGTTGCTGGCGTACGTCCAGGTCAATACTGTGAGCCTAAGATGACTTCTGTAGGTTCACAGGACACTACCGGTCCTATGACCCGTGACGAGCTGAAAGACTTAGCCTGTTTAGGCTTCAGTGCCGATTTGACTATGCAGTCATTCTGCCACACTGCCGCTTATCCAAAACCAGTTGACGTTAACACTCACCACACGCTGCCAGATTTCATCATGAACCGTGGCGGTGTGTCTCTGCGCCCAGGTGACGGCGTTATCCACTCTTGGTTAAACCGTATGTTATTACCAGACACAGTAGGTACTGGTGGTGACTCACATACGCGTTTCCCAATCGGTATTTCATTCCCTGCGGGTTCTGGTCTTGTTGCCTTCGCTGCTGCGACCGGTGTGATGCCTCTGGACATGCCAGAATCTGTATTAGTGCGCTTCAAGGGCAAGATGCAACCTGGTATCACCCTACGTGATCTAGTACATGCTATCCCATTAAAAGCGATTGAAATGGGTCTGCTGACTGTTGAGAAGAAAGGTAAGATCAACATCTTCTCTGGTCGCGTACTGGAAATCGAAGGCTTAGAAACCCTGAAAGTAGAACAGGCATTTGAACTGTCTGACGCCTCAGCAGAACGCTCTGCAGCGGGTTGTACTATCAAGTTAGACAAAGAGCCAATCATCGAGTACCTGAACTCTAACATCACTATGCTGAAGTGGATGATCGCTGAAGGTTACGGTGACCGTCGCACGATAGAGCGTCGTATCAAAGGCATGGAAGAGTGGTTAGCGAATCCTGAGCTGATGAGTGCTGACAAGGATGCTGAGTACGCAGCAGTGATCGAAATCGATCTGAACGAGATCAAAGAGCCAATCCTGTGTGCGCCTAACGATCCTGATGATGCTGTATTACTGTCATCTGTTGCGCAAACTAAGATTGACGAAGTGTTCGTGGGTTCTTGTATGACTAACATCGGTCACTTCCGTGCGACCGGTAAGATGTTAGACAAGTTCGCTAAGACGCTGCCAACACGTCTTTGGATTGCACCACCGACTAAGATGGACAAAGACCAACTGACCGAGGAAGGCTACTACGGTATTTTTGGTCGCGTTGGTGCGCGTATCGAGATCCCAGGCTGTTCACTGTGTATGGGTAACCAAGCACGTGTGGCTGAAGGTGCAACTGTAGTATCGACTTCTACCCGTAACTTCCCGAACCGTTTAGGTACAGGTGCAAACGTATACTTAGCGTCTGCGGAATTAGCGGCAGTGGCAGCACTGTTAGGTCGTCTGCCTACGGTTGAAGAATACCAAGAATACGCGAAAGAGTTAGATGCAACTGCAGCTGACACTTACCGTTACTTGAACTTCGATCAAATCGATTCTTACACTAAGAAAGCATCACAAGTGATCTTTCAATCAGCTGTATAATCGATTGATATGATAATGAAAAAGCCAGCGAAAGCTGGCTTTTTTTGTGGATGCTATTGCTAAGCTAAGCGTTTGGTTAAGAGGTCGCTACCAATCTTAAAACGCCATTACATGGATTGCGGCTTATCTCCCAGTTTGTCTTCGACTAGCAATGGCGCGAATCGCTGCGGATAACTGTTCGCATGAATTACGCTTGTTGGGCTGCATGCTCAGAATATTTGCTATGTAATACCTCAAGCAGTTTATCTTCTAACTCGAAACGGGTTTCCATGGTGTGGGCCAGTTCGGAGAGATCCTTATCGAGCTGGTATAACACTTGGTCATCCAGCGCTTCGGCGTACTTATCATTAAAGTCTAATGCCGCATGGGTTGTCGGGGTAATTTGAGGTAATACCTGTTGAATTGTCGCTTTACAAGATGCTCCAAATTTTTCACAGGCATTAATCACTTGATCGTAAACCTCAAAATGGCCTTCGGAGACGTAATCCACTAATAGGTCGCAGAAGGATTTTACGTGGTCAAATGAAGGAAGAGATTTTTCAGCATTCGTGTAAGGAGGAAGCCCTGCAATTTGGCAGTAATGCACAAGAAGTTTACGACGATTTTCTAGCCATTGATCTATAAGCTTATTTGAACCGCCCCACTTTTGTTCTGCTTTTTCGAGTTCTCTCAGCATGATGCATTCCATTTTAGTGCTAGGACATGACTCTAATGTAGGGGAGAAATAGCTATTCGATCAACCCTTTTTATCGGGATTTGCGAGAATAGATAGATGGACAAACCAGCTGTTTTGTATAAAAAAATGCGGAAATAAAAAGCCCAACGATAGAAACCTATCGTTGGGCGAGTAATGTATATGGCAGGCTCGATGCGACGAGCTTCTTGATTGTTCTTGCTAGCGCAAACTTTTTATACCAAAGGCAGGAAACCAGCGCAACTTTTTTCTGTCTTAGTGTGACTTCGAGTTTGATTAGTAAACAGTATGTTATCTGGGTAGCATTTTAAGGATAAGTGCTTAAATGGACAGCAATGATGGGGATTAGCTCACATTAATTAGCTCATATTGGTTACATTATTCGCGTAAATGCTAAACTACCGCCCCAGCGGATCTCAATAAGTCTAGGAATCAAGCCAAATGGCAGAATTAAAGAATGATCGTTATTTACGCGCCCTACTAAAACAGCCTGTTGATATGACTCCGGTATGGATGATGCGTCAAGCTGGCCGTTATCTTCCTGAATACAAAGCGACTCGCGCTCAAGCGGGTGACTTCATGTCTTTATGCAAAAACCATGAATTGGCCTGTGAAGTGACGCTACAGCCACTGCGTCGTTACGAGCTGGATGCGGCGATTCTGTTTTCCGATATTCTGACTGTTCCCGATGCCATGGGGTTAGGTCTGTATTTTGAGGCGGGCGAAGGCCCACGTTTTGAACGCCCAACAGACACTATCGATGCCATCAAAAAATTAGCGGTTCCCGATCCAGAAGATGAGCTGGGTTATGTGATGAAAGCGGTTAGCACCATTCGCCGCGAATTAAACGGCCAGGTGCCATTGATTGGTTTCTCTGGCTCGCCTTGGACACTTGCGACTTACATGGTTGAAGGTGGCTCAAGCAAAACCTTCGAAAAAATTAAGAAGATGGCCTACGCAGAGCCAGCAGCACTGCATATGCTACTCGACAAATTAGCGGATTCAGTGACTTTATACCTGAATGCGCAGGTTGCTAACGGCGCTCAATCACTGATGATCTTCGACTCATGGGGTGGTGCATTATCGCACACGGCTTACCGTGAATTCTCACTGCGTTATATGCAGAAGATTGTTGATGGTTTGACTCGTTTTGCCGATGGTCGCCAAGTGCCTGTGACCTTATTCACCAAGGGGGGTGGTTTATGGTTAGAAGCTATGGCTGAAACGGGTTGTGACGCTTTAGGTTTAGACTGGACAGTCGATATTGCCGACGCCCGTCGCCGTGTAGGCCATAAAGTGGCACTACAAGGTAATATGGATCCTTCTATGCTGTACGCGCCAATTCCGCGCATTGAAGAAGAAGTGAGCCAAATTCTGGCGGGATACGGTGAAGGCTCTGGCCATGTGTTTAACTTAGGCCATGGTATCCATCAGCACGTTGACCCAGAGCATGCAGGTGCCTTTATCAAGGCGGTTCATGCTCAATCTAAGCAGTACCATAAGTAATCGATATTGAAGCAGAAACGGACCTTAGGGTCCGTTTTTTATTGCAGTGTCTCCTTAGCTGATCGTCATTGATTAAGGTCAAGGTCACACAGCCTTATATCGCAAAGGCTAATCAGCATATGTGGAATAACAAGACATTCACCAGCAGGTTTAAAGCATAGGATATTGATTAACATCTAACTTTTTAAAACTTTTTTATCGAATAGCTGCGCTAAATCAAAGGTGTTTTAAACAAATAAATGCATGCTATTGCTTACTTTAGCAACGGATAAAGCAAAGTGATATTTAATACTATTTGCAAATGAGATATGTTGCATGGCGCTATAAGGGATTACATAAAGCCATTTGATAATTTAATTACGTAAGCCGTGGTATAAGATGCGCATAGGCAACAAAATATTGGTTTTTATTGCGGGGTTTTGTCTGCCCGCGGTTGTGCTTGTCTCCTATTGCCTCGGTGTTTGGTTTGACCATAGGGTCGAATTATTACGTCAAGATAATGTGCAGCGTGAGCTGGCGAATATCCAGCAGCAGTTTCGAATCGATGTTGATCGTCTAGGTTTTCTCACAAATATCTACGCCTCACCATTATCCCATCTCGATAGCGAGCAGTTAAAATCTCTCGAATCCTCGTGGCTTGAAAGTTCAATGTCTGGCAATTTAAGCTGGTTTATTCTGCGAGATGGGCATTTGCAAAATGTTTTTCAAAACGAGCAACCCATTGCAGAAGCTAATCGGCAGGAAATCGCTAAGGCGATAACAACACAGGCTAAGCCAGAGTTTGCAAGCGCCTATTTAATTGGCGATAAAGGATATGTGGTAACGGCTGTCGCATCACATCCAGGCGAGTATGTGTTGTTAGTACGACAACTTACCGAGCGTGATCTGCTCGAATATGCTCAAACCTCCCTCGTGGATCGGGTCAGTATGTCTAATGCTGAAACAACCAATAGTACCTCACACTCAAGTTCGGTTGCGCTGCCGAGTTTGATTGGTCAACAACCGATTTATCTTCAAGTTGATTTTTCTGATGATCCTTTCCGTGATGTAAAACTTAGCCTCGACTGGGTGTCACTTGCGGTGATTTTGTTGGGGATAGTGATTGTTGCCTTAGGCTATGTTTGGTTGCGTGCGTGCCTGTTACAGCCCTTTAAAAGCTTGATGCAGCAGTTGGCACTTGTTGATCCTATGGCAAGTGTCTATCGGCCTGTTACCAGCGAGGGCAATGAGGAGTTATCTGTGCTGGCAAATCGAGTCAATAGTTTGCTCGCACGCATTTATCAGCAAAAAGAGCGCGGCAAAATTACCCTTGAGTCAATTGCTGAGGCGGTGATCCTGACCGATGTCGATGCCAAAGTGATTTATATGAATCCCAAGGCAGAGTCTTTACTAGATGTTGCAAGTAGTGATGCTGTTGGTGAGAGTCTCGCCTCTTTGTTGAAGGCGGGAGAGCAATTAAATCAAGCCGTTTTTCACTGTATTCGCCTTGGTGAAACCACACCTCAAGTCGCTAAAATCAAACTACTAACGGCTACACCGCGGATCATTGAGCGTAGCATCAGCAATGTGTTGAATCATGATAAAGAGATCGTAGGTACTGTCGTGGTACTGCGGGATATTACTGAAGAAGAAGTGCTTAAGCGCCAGCTGCAACAACGTGCGAATTTTGATGGCATTACCGGACTGTTAAATCGTCAGGCGTTTGAAGAGCAGTTGCCGCAGTTCGCCAGTCGAGCTAAGACAATCGCTTTATGTTATCTGGATTTAGAGCAGTTTAAGTTGATCAACGATAGCTGTGGTCATGCAGCGGGAGATCGCATGTTGGCCATGGTTGCAAGGGCGATTCAGTCATGTCTTGGGCCTGAAGAGCTACTAGCGCGCTTAGGTGGCGACGAGTTTGGCTTAGTGATTTGCGATCGCTCCGCATTAGCTGTGGTGCAGCTGCTAAAGCAGATAAGTGCTCTGGTATCGCTGCAAGTACTACACGATAAAAATTGTCACTATAAAGTGGGGTTGAGCATAGGGGTCGCCTTTGGGCGAGCGCCTTATATCAATGCGCAGGAGCTATTAAAGGATGCGGATATCGCCTGTATTGCCGCTAAGGCTAAGGGAACAAACCAAATCCATCTTTACGACGATAGGGATAAAGAGCTGACCTATCAGCGCAACGCGCCCAAATGGGCGGTGCGTATCGCGCAAGCGATTGAGGAAAACGAACTCTTACTTTACTACCAACCGATTCGGGGCTTAGGGGCGAGTTCGAAGCGGCAACGGATGGAAATTTTGCTTAGGATCCAAGAGCCCTGTGGCCGTATTTTAGCGCCAGCGCAGTTTATTGCGGCGGCGGAGCGCTTTAAGTTGATGCCTGAAATCGATAAAGAGGTGATACGTAAAGCCTTTTTATGGTTGTCGTTAAATCCACAGCTGTGGCCGGATCACTGTATTTCAATCAACCTTTCGGGCAATAGTCTCGGCGCCGAAGGCATGGTGGAATATATTGCCCAGCAGCAACATATTTTTGATATCCCGAGCCAATGTGTTTGCTTTGAAATTACTGAAACGACGGCGATTCAAAACCGTCAGCGCGGCATGGAAATGTTAAGGCAATTGCGTAAACTCGGATTTTCCTTTGCTTTGGATGATTTTGGCAGTGGCTTTGCGTCCTACGGTTATCTGCGTGAACTGCCGGTGGATTATGTCAAAATTGATGGCTGCTTCGTGAAGAATCTCGCGGTCAACGCCAAGGATTATGCCATCGTTAAATCTATTCAAGACGTTTGCCGAGTGATGGGGATTGAAACGGTTGCCGAATTTGTCGAAAACCAAGAGATTATCGATAGATTACAAGTGATTGGTATTAACTATGCCCAAGGTTATGCGATAGGACGACCGCAACCTTTAGCCAGTTATTGCCAGCAGTTTGATATGCAAGTGGCACAACGCGCCTAGGGGATTGCGCTTTTAAGATGATTATGCCAATTTACCTCGGAGCACAATTAACATATTGGTAACAAGGGAATCGTTATGGATGGACTGACGGGGAAAGTAGTCATTATTACGGGTGCTTCAGAAGGTATTGGCCGCGCCCTAGCCGTTGCTATGGCGCGGGTCGGCTGCCAACTGGTGCTCAGCGCTCGAAATGAAACACGTTTAGCGTCCCTTGCCCTCGAAATTGCAAACTATGGCCCGACTCCCTTTGTGTTTGCCGCCGATGTCAGTAGCGCCTCCCAATGCGAAGCCTTAATTCAGGCGACGATTGAGCACTATGGTCGCCTCGATATTCTCGTAAATAACGCGGGTATGACCATGTGGTCACGTTTCGACGAGCTCAATCAATTGTCTGTGCTCGAAGATATCATGCGCGTCAACTATTTAGGCCCAGCGTATTTAACTCACGCCGCCTTACCCTATTTAAAGTCGAGCCAAGGTCAGGTTGTGGTAGTCGCGTCGGTTGCTGGGTTAACAGGGGTGCCGACTCGTAGTGGCTATGCCGCCTCTAAACATGCTGTTATTGGCTTTTTTGATTCACTGCGGATTGAGCTGGCGGATGATAATGTCGCCGTGACTGTGATTTGTCCTGACTTTGTTGTCTCGCAAATTCATAAGCGAGCCCTCGATGGTGAGGGTAAGCCCCTTGGTAAATCCCCAATGCAGGAAGCTAAAATTATCACCGCCGAGCAATGCGCCAACATGATGCTTCCGGTGATAGCGACCCGAGGACGGCTGCTTATTACTTCGCTACGTGGCCGACTCGGGCGCTGGCTAAAGCTAATTACGCCGGGTTTAATCGATAAAATTGCCCGCAAGGCGATAGCTTCAGGACATTGAGCGTTATTTTCCGCTGTTAAGATGTTTCACAATGGCTTGTTCTGCTTCAGTTTGAGTTGCTTTATCACCATCAGCTTGGATGTGAGCCGTTGCCTTATGGCCAGTCAGATCCTCGGCAATGTGTAACCAATCTGGATGCCAGTAAAAATCCTGTCCCGATAGGGTTTGCCAATTGTGCACGCCAGACTTTTCGCCTTGATAAATAATATCTTTGATTGAATAACCCATAGAAACCCCTGATTTATTATTGAGGTTAAATAGTGCGCTATCCACTTGGTAGCTTTTGTGATTCAGGTCACGATTTAAGGTAAAAATAAACCTCGCATGGGCGAGGTTTATTTTTATTATACTTAATTTTCAGTCTCTTAAAGACTAATGCCTTAGCCTCTATAGTTTTAAGGTTTAGCACATTGGCTAGGTGAGCCTGTGCCCTTCCACAATGTGCTGCCATCGCTAAGTGACAGCGGGATAAAGTTTAAACCTTGGCTCATGTTGGCTGGTGGTAAATCGGTTTCGAGCTCATACATGCCCATAGGCACCATACCTTGGCTGGCGTTTGCCGTCACCTGCGCCGCGGCGAGGCTAGAGTAACGTAGACCCAATATATCAAAATGGCTGCGCCAATCTTTGCCTGTGAGTTTACTCAGTGATACCAGCATAAAGTCATTGCCTGGAATATCTCTCACCGTTTTGCCACCGTAAATGCTATGGCCCTCGTATGGGAATAGTTCAAAGCCCAGTTTGCTACGGTTAGCCTCCCAGTCGCTGGCGTTATTAGCGTATTTACCGAAAATACGGCTGTGCTGGTACAGCAAGGTGAAGATATTAAAACCATTAGCTAAGGTGGTGCCGTCACTCAAGGTCATGCCATGGGCCTTGAGTGCCATTTGGATGTAAAACGCCATGCGATAGCCGTTGTGTACCGCGTAGGCATTGCTGGCCCAAGGGGCTGTGTATCTGTCTTCACCTGCATCGAGCACTTTGCAGTTGGCGCCGAAGACCACGCGTTTGCCACTGGTATCCGTGGTGCCCACAGTATCGGACATAAACACATAGAAGAGATCTTTGTGATTCATATGGCCATCATTGATGGTGTTGGTATTACCATCACGCAAATAATGGGTCTTCCATAGCACCACATAGGGGAAGATATTGTTGGAGTTTTCCCCCGCGCGGCTGCCATAGCCAGTCCAATTGTCGCTATTGGCGGCAGTGGCATATTGCACGTTTAGACGGTTAGTTTGCAGATTGTGGCCGAGCTCGTGGTTATCTCCCCAACCCGTGGGTGAAATATTCCAAGCCGCATCCCATGGATTACCGCTACAACCCGAGCCGCAGTGGGCGTTTTGATCATAGTTAGCGTGTTGGATGATGCTGCGGGTATGCAAACTGGCATCGGTGCAATCGGTGCCAAACAGTGCTTGACAGCTCGCAAGCACATCCGCAGGTAAAGACTCACTTAAGCTCTTACCTTGGATTTTCAGCCCAGCGAGGGTATACACACTGTTGATATGATCTTCGACAATGCTCTTGAGCAACGCATTGACATCCGGGACCTTACCGCCAATCGCATTCATAAAACGGTCGCGGCGCAAATGCTGCTCGGCGCCATCGGTACGAAGATCCACATGGGGCAACTCGGTATTTTGGATCTTATCGTTAAAGGCCGTGATTTCAGCAGGATTGGAAAAATCCATAATACTGGGGTGCTTAGCCACATTTTTTGCTTGTACATCAACACTGAGCGCACCTTCACCACCACTGATATAGAGGTAAATGGGGCCACCATAGGGGGTTGAAAACTCAATGCTTTGCCCTTTGGCGAGCTTGAGGCGTTGCTGAGCGAGCTCTAGTGGTGCGCGATAAACCTTTTGCTCATAGGCGCGGTTAGTATTACGTCTATGATAATTCAGCTTAATTTCGACATTCGCATTCGTGTTATCTAAGCGGCTGAGGGTGATGGTTTGCCCGGGTAAGGCGTACCAGCCGGTGGTTGTCCACTGGCCAGAGTAAGGCACTGTGATGGTCTTACGTTCCGTCACTGTGGCAGGGTAGGCGTAATGGGCATTGCTGCCCTTGCTCAGATTAGCCCTGTCGGTGACATACTCGCCTAAGTCTAGTTGGGCGAGGTTGTGGGCGCGGGCGTAGCTGACAGTCCAATCGGCAAATAGGGCTTGTTGCCACTGGGCGGATTCGGTGTAGGCGATGGGGTAATCGATTTCACTGCGATACTTGTCAGCGAGCAGTAACCCCGCTTTCATCAAGCTGAAATTAGGGCTATTAAAAGCATTTATACCATTATTATCTAAGGTTTCGGCATTGCCACGATACCAATCTGCACCCGCCTTAAAGGCCTCGACAAAGGCGCTACTGTTACAGCTTAAATAGTTGCCGCCGCAGTCATTGAGTACTTGCGTATCGAAGCGTTGTTCCCGCAGGTTGGCAAGTAGTTTTTCTACATCTGTTAGTGCTTTATCTTCCGCCAGAATAGTGCTCACACTCAGATTATCAGCGTTGAGTTTGGACCAATAGTTACCAGCGGTAGAGAGCCCCATCTCAAGATAGAGTGGCGAGAGCATAGGGCTTTGATTACGCCAGTAGTTTGAGACCAGCAGCGGAATTCCTGCGGCTTTGGCTTTAGCGATGGCCGCTTGAATGCCCGCATACCCTAGGCCATCTCGGTCAATATCACTGATAACAATTAAATCGGGCTTTAAGGTATCGATACAGCTGGCGAGGGCGCTGTAATCACAGCTATTGGCGGCATTGATGCTGTGAGTATTGGGATAGTACTTGCTTAGCCAAGTGCGGATCCCTTCGTTATGGGGGAAATACCAGCTGTCGGTACGGCTCGGCATTTGTGCCGTGACTATGTTGAGGCCATCCTGCTGATCGCCGCCTTTGGTTAGCCATCCGATAAGGTTTTTCAGTAGCTTATCACTCTCATCTGAATTATTAACCGCAAACAGGTTGCCACCCATGGCGGCATAACGCTGGCCTTGTTGTTCGCCCGCCATCACTAAACCACGTACGGCACTAGCGCCGCTGCCATCCACATTCGATGGCAGTAAGGTAAATGTGTTTTCCGGCATAAAGCTCGAAAAGGTAATGGAGTCGTGGGTCGGATGCCAGCTAATGCTGCTACCTACACCTTGATAGAGCTGGGTGATTTGCGTCTTACGTGCAGCGTCCACCTTCGCAAGTTCGGCAGTGCTGAAATCAATCAGCTCATTGGCGCTGGCAAGGGTATGGTCTTGATGGCGAATGGCATTTTCAGCATTGCTGATAAAGCTTGGGGTGATAGTGCAATCGGCACTTATCGCCGCCGTAGTGTAAG
The DNA here is from genome assembly GCF_000485795.1 of Shewanella decolorationis S12. Classification (GTDB taxonomy): domain Bacteria; phylum Pseudomonadota; class Gammaproteobacteria; order Enterobacterales; family Shewanellaceae; genus Shewanella; species Shewanella decolorationis. The sequence goes on along the minus strand of NZ_AXZL01000076.1, from coordinate 842,349 downwards.
TCAGTTCTGTTAGCGTGCCGCCACAGCCGCTAATACTATCTAGTACAAAGCCATTATCGGCTTGAACAATAAAACTGGCGCTTTTACCCGAATCGACCTTTTGGCTAGTGGGACTGAGCTTTCCGCCAATGACCGAGCTTGTGCTGGCGGTATATTGACTGACCGAGGGAGGTTGGACTGGTGGAGGCGTTGTACCGCCAGCATCCTCTGAGCCACCGCCGCAACCTGTGAGTATCAAAGCGATGGCGGCAGAAATGAGTCTAATCTCCATAGCGAGTCCTTAGCATTATTGATAATTAACATTTATGTAGCATTGTATAGGAATAATGTGGACTACAGTAGAAGTTTTTTTAAATAAAAACTATAAAAATCATAAATTTAAAATTGACGATCGTCAATTTTAAGGCATAAAAAAACCGGCAGGTAGCCGGTTCTTTTGAATGATTTAACCTTTAGCACTGTTGTTCACGGGCGATGGCGCGATAGCCAATATCGGTACGGAAGTACACATCATCCCAGTGGATTTCATCAACCAGTTGATACGCGGCTTTTTGTGCTGCGGTGACTGTGTTACCTAATGCTGTGGCGCATAACACGCGGCCACCGTTGGTGACCACATGGCCGTCTTTCATCTCAGTACCCGCGTGGAAGACTTTGGCATCGTGATTACCTAGGCTTAGGCCATCAATCACATCGCCTTTGCGATACTCATCTGGGTAACCGCCAGCGGCTAACACGACACCGACTGCGGCGCGAGCATCGTACTCGGCAGTAACTTTATCCAGCTCGCCACGGGTTGCGGCTAGACACAGCTCAACCAGATCAGACTTTAAGCGCATCATAATAGGTTGGGTTTCTGGATCGCCAAAGCGGCAGTTGTATTCCAGCACTTTGGCGCTGCCGTCTGGTGCAATCATCAGACCCGCATACAGGAAGCCAGTGTATACATTGCCTTCAGCCGCCATGCCATCCACCGTTGGGCGAATAACATTAGCGATTGTCCAATCATGAACGCTTTGAGTGACCACAGGAGCAGGAGAGTAAGCACCCATTCCGCCAGTGTTTGGGCCGTGGTCGGCGTTATCACGGGCTTTATGGTCTTGGCTGGTCGCCATCGCGAGGATATTTTTACCATCGACCATAACGATAAAGCTGGCTTCTTCGCCTTTTAAGAATTCCTCGATAACCACGCGAGAACCGGCATCACCAAACTTATTGCCCGCGAGCATATCTTCGATGGCTGCATCCGCTTCGGCTTGATCTTGGGCGATGATCACGCCTTTACCTGCGGCTAAACCGTCGGCCTTGATCACCACTGGGTAACCCGTCTTGCCCGTCAGTTCACGCACGAAGGCTTTAGCGTCTTGGATTTCGGTACAGTTTTTATAACCCGCGGTAGGAATATTGTGGCGCGCTAAAAAGTCCTTAGTGAACGCCTTAGAACCTTCTAACTGTGCAGCCGCTTTGGTTGGGCCAAAAATAGGTAGACCCGCAGCGTTAAAGGCATCGACCACACCTAATACCAGCGGCGCTTCCGGGCCAACGATGGTGAGTTCGATCTGATTGGTTTTAGCAAAATCGAGCAGGGCAGGAATGTCAGTTGCACTGATATTTAAGTTTTCAAGCTTTGGTTCGAGAGCCGTGCCCGCGTTACCCGGTGCAACATAAACCAGTTCGACCTGAGGTGATTGTGCCGCTTTCCAAGCTAGGGCATGTTCGCGGCCGCCGCCACCAATAACTAATACTTTCATGTTAAGTCATCCCTTTGAGTTTTAAATTCTTGTGGTTAGATACTTATGTTCACTGAGTGTGATAAACGAAACAGCCAGCACATGGCGTGCTGGCTGTAGGCGGCATTAGTGACGGAAGTGGCGCATGCCAGTCATCACCATGGCCATGCCGTGCTCATCGGCCGCGGCGATGATTTCAGCATCGCGCATTGAGCCACCTGGCTGGATGATGCAGCTGATGCCCGCCGCCGCTGCGGCATCGATACCGTCGCGGAATGGGAAGAAGGCATCGGACGCCATCACAGAGTTAACCACTTCTAGGCCTTCATCGGCGGCCTTGATACCCGCTATCTTCGCGCTGTAGACACGGCTCATTTGGCCTGCGCCAACACCGATGGTCATGCCGTCTTTAGCGTAAACAATCGCGTTAGATTTAACGAACTTAGCCACTTTCCAGCAGAACATTAAGTCCTTCAGCTCGCTCTCGGTCGGTTGACGTTTAGTCACAACTTTAATGTCATCTAAGCCAACCATGCCTTGGTCGCGGTCTTGCACCAGCAGGCCACCGTTCACGCGTTTATAGTCTAAGGTCTTAGTCTTAGTATCCCATTGACCACACTCTAACAGACGCACGTTGGTTTTCTTGGCCACTACATCGCGGGCGCCTTGGCTGACGACAGGTGCAATAATCACTTCAACGAATTGGCGCTCAACGATAGCGCTAGCCGTTGCTGCATCTAACTCGCCGTTGAAGGCGATAATGCCGCCGAAGGCTGAAGTTGGGTCAGTTTGGTAGGCGCGGTTATAGGCATCGAGTAAGTCTTTACCCAGTGCAACACCACATGGGTTAGCGTGTTTAACGATAACGCAGGCTGGCTCGCTGAACTCTTTTACGCACTCAAGGGCGGCATCGGTATCGGCGATGTTGTTGTAAGACAGTGCCTTACCTTGCAGTTGAACTGCTGTTGCGACTGAGGCTTCATCGATTTTAGTGTCGACATAGAAGGCCGCAGTTTGGTGGCTGTTTTCACCGTAACGCAGATCTTGTTTCTTCACTAATTGAGTGTTGAAGGTGCGTGGAAACTTAGAGTCTTCGAAGCACTCGTCAGTGCTGTGTGCAGGCACCATAGTGCCGAAGTAGTTGGCGATCATGCCATCGTAACCGGCAGTGTGTTCGAAGGCGGCAATCGCTAAATCGAAACGGGTCGCGTGAGTCGTGCTGCCATTGTTGGCGGCCATTTCGGCTAATACGCGGTTATAGTCGGCCGCATTTACCACGATAGTCACGTCTTTATGGTTTTTCGCCGCAGCGCGCACCATAGTCGGGCCACCGATGTCGATGTTTTCAATCGCATCTTCTAGGGTGCAACCTGCTTTAGCAACGGTATCGGCAAAGGGGTAGAGGTTAACCGCAACCAGATCGATTGCATTGATGTTGTTGGCAGCCATGACATTTTCATCAAGACCGCGACGCGCCAAAATGCCACCATGCACTTTAGGGTGCAGGGTCTTAACGCGACCATCCATGATCTCAGGGTGTCCTGTATAGTCAGATACTTCGATAACAGGCACGCCGTTATCCGCTAACAAGCGAGCGGTGCCGCCCGTTGACAGCAGTTCAACGCCTTGGGCGTGTAATGCTTTGGCGAATTCGAGAATTCCGGTTTTATCTGAAACGCTTAACAGCGCGCGACGAATGGGTCTGGCATTATTTGCAACAGTCATTTGGGTACAGGGTCCAGTTATTTTAGTTTCAAGGATCTTTCGGAAAACAGAACAACTTCTATCGGATTCTGCTTTCCAAAAGCCCCTTGGTCCTACTTATATTTTTTGTCCCAGCGTCAGGCGCGCGTATTCTACCGTAAAACTGGATTTACGGGTGTTTTTTCTGCGCGATTTCACAATATTGATATCAGAACAAAGTGGAATGATTTTTGGGCGAGGTGTAAATTTCAAAATAGCCCTTGACCTTGGAGTAGGCTCTAAGGTTTATACTCGCTTCATCATATTGATTGTCAGTGTTGCTTGAGATGGTTCGAGTAAAACTGCAAAGGATTAACTATGTACCGAATTGGTGAGTTAGCCGATTTATGCGAGGTTAAGGCCGACACCCTCAGATTCTATGAGAAACACGGCCTGCTTTCGCCTTCGAGCCGTACCGACTCTGGCTATCGGGTCTATACCGATGCCGACGCGGCGCGGCTGCGTTTTATTCTGCGGGCGAAGGCGGTGGGTTTTACCTTGAGTGAAATCAGTGAGTTGTTGTCTATCGACCTCGACAAATCCAACTGGGCCTGTGCCGATGTTAAGGGCATGGTCGATCTCAAGCTGGCGCAGGTGCAAGCTAAAATTGCCGAGTTATTGCATTTTCAAACCAGCTTACAGAGTCTGTCGGATGCCTGCTGCGGCGGACCGCGTAGCGCCGAACATTGCTCGATTTTAGAGGCGTTGGAGTCGAGTACCGAAAGAGTACGCGTTGAGCATGACCATGGCGCCACAGATTGCACCACAACCCTAGATAAGTCAGGGAATTAATTATGTTATTGAAGAATTTTATCGATCTGTTTTTAGATTCCGCCCCTTGGCTATTGCTCGGCTTGATTCTGGCGGGCTTACTTAAAGTGTTTGTGCCTATGGCGTGGATGCAAAAACAGCTCGGCGGACATGGCTTTAAAACCGTGGTTAAAGCGGCATTATTAGGCGCGCCTTTACCGCTGTGTTCCTGCGGCGTGATCCCTGCCGCCGTTGGGCTACGCCGCTCAGGCGCATCGAAAGCGGCAACCACCTCTTTTTTGGTTTCAACCCCTGAGACTGGGGTCGACTCTGTGACCGTTTCCTATGTCTTACTCGGCCCGTTTATGGCGATAGTGCGGCCGATTGCGGCGATCACTAGCGCTATTGTCGCGGGCCTTTTAGTGGGACGTGATGATGACGATGGCAAACCTATGGGTAAGGCTGAAACTCTATCTCAATCAGATAAGGCGTTAGATAGCAGTGCTCCTGTTGCTGCATGCTGCGCTTCTAAATCTTCGGCGCAACCTGCGATGGTAAAAGCCGAAGCGGTGCAAAGCTGCTGCTCATCTACCAAGGCGCCCATGATGACGCCGGTTAAGTCTTCCTGTTGTAGTGATAACGCGAAAGCGCCATCAACTGAGTCGAAAATCAAAATGACGCCGATGGCTAAGCCGAGCTTAATGGCGGCTTCTTCTAGTGTGATGGCTGGTCAAACGTTTGGGGCTGTGGCAAAGGTGAATCCTGTTAAGAGTGAAAGCGCGGGTTCATGTAGTGGTACTCAAACCGCCGCGCCCGAAAAAATCGTGGTGGTGAAGAAAGGCGCCTGCTGCAGCACAAGCTCGCAGGTTGCTGACAAGCCTCAAGGTGACAGCTGCTGCGCGTCTACGCAGGATATGGCGACCGAGCTTAAGTCAGAGTCTGTGATTACGCGTATCGGACTTGGGCTTAAATATGCGGCGACGGATCTGGTGCGCGATACGACCCTCTGGCTGCTGGTGGGCTTATTCTTCGCAGCATTAGTACAAACCTATGTTCCTGCTGACTTTTTAGCTAAGTGGGGCGATGGATTGCTGGCCATGCTGGTGATGGTGCTTGTGTCTGTGCCTATGTACATTTGCGCCACGGCTTCGACACCGATTGCGGCGGGCTTGTTACTCGCAGGCGTGTCACCCGGCGCTGTGTTGGTGTTTATGATGGCAGGCCCTGCGACTAATATCGCCACCTTAGGCGTAGTGACTAAGGAGTTAGGTAAGCGTGCGCTCTATGGCTATCTTGGCGGTGTGCTAGGGGTGGCCTTAGTTGCCGGCGCTTTGGTGAATTATCTGGTCGCCTCCTTTGGTTTTGAGGTCATGCCGCAGATTGGCGAGCAGCACCAAATGTTACCCGAGTGGTTAGTCGCCACCTCTGGTATCGTACTGGCGTTGTTGATGGCGAAAGTGGTGTTTGAGAAAATCCCTCGTAGTTGGTTACGCCGCAGCGATTGCTGTTCTTAATTTATCTCACCCTAAGTCATCGAATAACGAAAAATCCCAGTGTTAGGGTTAACACTGGGATTTTTTATTGTCGGGTTAAACCTAAGGTTAGTTGCCTTTTTTCGCATCGATAAACGGCAGGGTGCCTGTTGGTAAGACGGTAGTTGGCAGCTTGCCGTCCCATTTCTCTGCCTTAGTCAGTTCGACAAGGTTTTGATTTTGTGCCAGCGCCTCGGCGCGGCTCTTAATGGCAGAGGCTTCAGCATCCCCTTTGATGCGGATACTTTCAGCTTCAGCCTTAGCGCGCGCCAGTTGCGAGTCGGCTTCCGCCTGCGCTTGAGTCACGGCGATTTGGGCACTGACTCTTTCTTTCTCTAGGTTTTGCAGTTGGGTCTGTACTTCAACCTCGGCGCGCATTCTGTCTTCAACAGACTTTTCATAGGCGTTAGAGAAGTCGATGTTTTCAATTTGTACAGAGGTGATCTCGATTGGCCCTTTCACAGATTGGGTGATGGCATTTGTCACATCGATACCGAATTTGATCCGCTCCTGCACAACCGAAATTGCAGTGTATTTACCAAAAATGTTCTCAACTTGCGTTGGTACTTGGCGGTCGAGTAGGCGAGCCACCATGGCATCGATACTCTTAAAGTTGGCATAGACCTCTTCGACACGATCCGGCGGTACGTTAAAGGTTACCGAGGCATTGAGTGTTGCAGGTTGCTGATCGCGGCTATAGGCCTGCAATGAGCTGTAGCTGGTGGTGTGGGTTTGGGTTGAGATTTTTACGACTGTATCAAACAGAGGCATTTTAAAACCTAACCCTGGCTCGGCGGTGCCAATGATTTTACCGTTACGCAGAATAACCCCGCGTTCACCTTGGTCAACCGTGTACCAACTGCCAAAGAGTGAGATAAATAGGATGAGTAAAATCACTAAAGGAATGATTTTAGACAGGCCAAAGGAACTTGGCAGGTTGAGTTCATTTTTAATCATGTAGCTTCCTTTGCTGGTGACATTGTGATGGGCTTGGAGTAAGCGCGGATCGTGTTGATGACTATTTATATCGAGACGAAACGGTTGTTGCAAAATGTATATTAATGGTTAACGGCAGGCAACAAGTAGGTGTCTGAGTTGTAGAACTGTGACTGAACTGCCATAACCTATGCTTACAGTGTAAATCTTATTGCGAATTATTCTCATCATGGATAGAGTCCCATAAATTTACTGAGTTTTTCTATGGCTTTCATTGCGTTATTGAGTCGTTGTGATAGATGCCCAAGAATATGACAGTTAACACTTTGTGGTGAGAGGATACGATCCCGTGTTGAAACTCGTCTTTTTGTTGTCGACGCTTGTAGCCTGCTTATTATTTTATTTGACCAACAAGCAGCAAAAACTATTGGCAAGCTCCCTTCCTAAGCGGCCTTGGCGTTTACTCGCCTACGGCATGACTGTCGCTAGCCTTATCGGCTGGCTCAGTCTATTTACCCTAGGCGCGGCAATTTTTATCTGGATAGCTCTTTTGATGCTGCTCTCGGGTTTAGTGCCTTTTATCTCACTTATCGGGCGGAAATAAGCCATGGCGCGTTTAGCGGAAAACGACAAATTACAGCCAGACTGGTGGACTAAGTCACTGGCGGGATTGATTTTAGGCTTCACCTTAGCCTTGGGCCTAGTGGGATTATTTGCTTGGTTTGGCCCGGGTGGAATCGATGCCGACACTAAGGTGCAATTCAACATGTGGATGATTACACCCATTTGGTTGCTGATATTAAGTTTTAGCTTTCTGTTTAAAACCGGACTTAGAGCAATCGGCTATTTGGGCCTGTTTAATATTTTGACTTATATAGTTTTATATACCTTTAGGTGATAAGGGATGAAAGTTCGCAGTGATGTGTTACGGGTGTATCAGTCAATCCATATTTGGACTGGGATCATCGCCGGAATCGTATTGTTTATCGGCTTTTATGCTGGTTCGCTCACTATGTTTAAGGGGGCGATTGACGCTTGGTCAATGCCGCCCTCTGTGACTTTACCGCAAGTCTCAAGCGATAGGCTCGATGAGTTAGTGTCGCAGGCGTTAGCGCAGGATGGTAAAGCGAAAAACGGCTTTAGTTTGCATTTGAATGATGAGCATCAGTCGCCGATGACTTGGTATCAGCAGGGCTCTGAGCGTGAACTCAGCATGAGTAATCAGCTTTGGCATGCTAGCCTCGACGAGCAGGGGCAATTAGTCACCCAACTCAGTACGCCAAGCGAGTTGGCTGAGCTGATTGACCAATTACACCGTACTGCGGGGATTGCCGGTGAGGTCGGCCACGATCAAGCGGGTGTCTATGTGCTGGGTGTTGCAGCCTTTCTATACTTCTTAGCACTTGTTTCTGGGGTGATTTTTTTATTGCCCACTTTAACCAAAAGCTTTTTTGCCCTGCGTAAAGATAAGGGCGAGAGCCGTTTCTGGCTCGATGCCCACAACTTAGTCGGCATTACTAGTTTGCCATTTCATATAGTGATCAGCCTGACCGTGATTGTGTTCGCCTTCCATGACCAGCTTTATGATGGGCTTAAACAGGTGGTTTATGGTGAAAAGCCATTGTTTGCCCAGCCAGCGCCCGACAGAACGCCTTATACACTCGCCGATTTACCTCAGATCACAACGGTACTGGCTAAAGTGCAGGAGTTGGCGCCCGAGTATCAAGTGCATGAAATGACCTTTATGAACTTGGATAATCCCCGTGCGACCTTGCGCCTAGGCTTATATAACCCCAATGGTTTTATGCGCGGGCCTGTCACTGATTACTTATATCTGCATCCCTACAGCCTTAAGGTATCCAATAGCACTATTGACCAAAGTGACAAGGGGATTTGGGGCAGAACGGTCGCGGTATTCTTTGGGTTGCACTTTGGCAGTTACGGGGGCGATCTTGGGCGCTGGGTGTATTTCTTCTTAGGTTTGAGCGGCGCCTTTTTATTTTATAGTGGTAATTTGCTGTGGCTGGAAAAGCGCCGTAAAAAACAAGCGACTGAACAAACCCGTGCCTGCCGTTTAATGGCGAGCGCCACAGTAGGGATTTGCTTAGGTTCGGTTGCCGCCCTGGCGGTGAGTATGCTGCTGGGCAAGTGGTTATACGCCCATGTGAGTAATATTAATCACATTTACCTGTGGCTGTATTATCTGGTGTTTACCGTTTTAGTGGCCTACGCCTTCTGGCGCGGCGCAGCTCGGGCTGCACTGCTGATTTTACCCCTGTGCGCCTTGGTTACTTTTGCCATGCCTATTACTTCTGTGATTGGGCTGTTAGTGCCGAGTTTAGGTTTATGGGCGCCCCATTCTGCGGCAACGCTTGGAGTCGACTTGGTGGCACTCGGCTTTAGCTGTGTGTTCTATTATGGATATCGACTCACGCGTCAGCGGGTGTTCAACGGCCCGCAGGACAGTGTCTGGGCTATCCCCAGTGCAGCGCCTGTAGCAGCGTTAACGCAACAAACTTCCTAACAAAATGGGCGCTCTTATCGGCGCCCATTTTTTTTCACTCGGTCAACCAGCACTATGCTTTTGCTGTCGGTAAGCGTGGTTTGCTCCGTAGCAGTAAGTGTGCACCAAGATAACCAAAAGTCAGCACAAAGCTTGCGGCTAAGTAGAGTAGCAAGCCATGTTCGATATGATTAAAGCGACTGGCGGCGACAGGGCCGATAACCGAACCCACGGAATAACTGAGCAACATAACCTGGGTTGCAGAGACTATTTGGCTGCTGGGCAGATGATCGCAGGCTAGGCTGATGGCGATGGGGTAGAGGGCAAAAGCGCAGGCGCCCAGCAACACAAAACCTAACCAGAGTCCAACAAGTGACTTTTGCGTCAGTAAAAAGAGTGCTGCCGCGCCAATTAAGCAGAAGGCGGCCATTAAGGCACTCTTCTGGAAGCGTGGAGATAAATAGCTCACCAAGGGCTGAACTATCATGCCGCCCATAATGATTAACGCCATAAATTGCCCCGTCTGCTCGGCAAATCCCATGTCCTGCGACACATACACAGGCAATAGGCCATAAATAGGGCCAAGTAATAATCCCGAGACTAAACAACCGACCACGGCGGGTTTACTTAGGTTTTTAAGATCTGACAGAGCAATCGAGTGTTGCTCGTTCGACTGCGGCTGACCCCGTTTGACTAATAACGCTGGCAAACTGGCGGCGGCCAGTAAACCTATCACCACTAAATAGGGGAGGTTGCCCGTGGTACCTAAATAATCGACCGCGAGTTGTCCTATCGCCGTGCCGCCGTAGAGGGCGGTCATATAAAGTCCTAAGCGTTTGGCCCGCTGTTTTTGGGTATCGGCCATTAGCAACCAAGATTCGACAACCACAAAAATCCCCGCCACGGCGAGGCCTGCGACCAAACGGGCGGCTAACCAAACGCTGCTCTGTGGCAGCAAAACCATCACCACAACGCTGCACAGTAAGATATTCAGAAACAGAATAAAGGCTTTACTGTGGCCGATGCGAGTCACGATTGGTGCGATACAAGGTGCGCCCAGTAATAAGCCGAGGTAGAAAATACTCGCGAGCCATGGCGCGAGATCGAGGCTGAGCTCAAAGTAACTGAGGGAGAGCGGGATCAAACTCATCAAATAGCCCGAGGCGAGGGCAAATAGGCTTAAGCCTGCAACAGGAACAAACAGCCCTGGCTTTTGAGTCGATGGCGTTAACGCGATATTTTCCACTGGCGGTACCAAAACAGGTAAAAAATAAACAGAAGGCGAGATGACGGGCGCGACTTTAGGCCGGATCCTGTGCAGGGTAAAGTGAGTTAGATTGACTGAGATGGTGAATAATATTTGTGTTTATTATTCATAGAGATAATGAGGTGTAAATGTTGCTGGTTTGAAGCTGATTGGTACGAATGACCATTTTTAGCGATAGAAAAACAAACTATAGTGGAATTAACTTCAATATACCGCATTTATTAGCATGATATTTCTATGGTTTTTAAGTTTAAATTAAGCTGTTGTCACTTGTCTAAAATGTAGAGTTTGATCCGTGTCACAGTTTTAAACATTTATTAAGTTACAGCCTTATCAAGCTTTTGCGATAAATTTATCCGTTTGAAAGTTTTGTTCATCGGTTTAGATCAAAAATAGGTGATTTTTATCGCTAAAAGGATGTTTTTGTGCTTTTTGTCGACAGAATTTGTGGTTGTCTAGTAGAAAAATAACAAAATAAACTGCTTTGACTCGTGTGATCTATGCCCTAAATTTGCCTAAAAAAATAATGGTATGAAGGTCGTCACCATGTCTTTAGTACAATCAAGCTCGGTTCCACCCAATAATGCACCTGCAAATGCAGGGCTTGAAAAGAAAAAAATGCTGATCTTAGTCGCGGATATTCTGCTGCTATTCGCGCTGTATTTAGGTTTACCCTTCGACCAAGGGGTCAATACGGGTCTGGCTATTTTAGTGTTCGCCGCTATTTTGTGGTTAACCGAAGCGATTCACATCAGTATCACAGCGATTTTAGTGCCTATTTTGGCGGTATTCTTTGGTGTATTTGAAACCAAAGAAGCCATGAGTAACTTTGCCAATCCGATTATCTATTTGTTTTTCGGTGGCTTTGTTCTTGCCGCGGCGCTGCACCATCAAAAGATCGATACTTTGATCGCGCAAAAACTCCTGCTGGCCTCCAAAGGTAAACTCAGCATTGCTTGTTTAATGCTGTTTGGAGTAACGGCGCTGTTGTCTATGTGGATCAGTAACACTGCCACCACGGCGATGATGTTGCCGCTCGCGCTGGGGATTTTGCAGCAGCTCGATCGCAAGCTGTACCACAGCACTTATGTATTCTTACTGCTTGGAATCGCTTATTCCGCGAACATCGGCGGCATTGGTACTTTAGTGGGCAGTCCGCCAAATGCGATTGCCGCGGCACAGGTGGGGCTGAGTTTTAGCGATTGGCTAAAGTTCGGTATTCCTACTGTCATTTTGTTATTACCTATGATGCTTTTGGCGCTCTACTGGTACTTTAAGCCGGATTTATCGGCCAAGTGCGAGTTGGCGGTTGAAGATCAAAAGCTGACCTTCCAAGGCAAACTAACCTTAGTTATCTTCCTTGCGACCGTTTGTTGTTGGATTTTCAGTGTGCCACTGGCAAAAGCGCTCGGCGGAATTACACAATTTGATACCGTTGTTGCACTCGGTGCGGTCGTGCTGTTGGCGGGTTTAGGACTTGTGGGTTGGAAGAAGATTGAATCGACCACAGATTGGGGCGTATTGATCCTCTTCGGTGGCGGTTTAACCTTGAGTGCCGTGCTCAAAAGCACTGGTACCAGCGTGTTCCTCGCGCATTGGATGACGGATATTTTTGGTAGCACTCATATGTCGCTGTTCGTGTTTGCTGTGATCGCCTTTGTGGTGATGCTGACCGAGTTTGCCAGTAACACCGCGAGCGCGGCGCTGTTAGTGCCTGTATTTGCGGCGATTGCCGAAGCATTAGGGGTATCACCAGTGATGCTCTCCGTGCTGATTGGTATTGCGGCTTCCTGCGCCTTTATGTTGCCAGTGGCGACGCCGCCTAATGCGATTGTTTATGGCTCTGGCCATATCAAGCAGTCGGAAATGGTGCGAGTGGGCATGATAGTTAACTTCCTCAGCATGATAGTGCTGGGCATTATTGCCCACACCTTCTGGGAAGTGTAATCGCCTCTGAACCATTCAAATAAAATACCCAGCAAAGCTGGGTATTTTTATGGGCGAAAGACTTTAACAATAACTTTGCAGCCATTGGTCGAGTGCCGACTTGGGTAAGGCGCCCGCTTGCTGGGCGATAACATGCCCCTGTTTGAAAATCATCAGCGTAGGGATAGAGCGGATCCCAAATTGCGCCGCCAGTGCCTGCTGTTCCTCGGTATTAATCTTGCCGAAGCGAAATTGTGGTTCCCACGCTTTTGCTGCCGCCGAAAAGGTAGGCGCAAAGCTTTTACAGGGGCCGCACCAGCTGGCCCAAAAATCGACCACCAAGGGTAACTCTGACTTGTGGGCATGATTAATAAAATTGGCGCTCGTGAGCTCAATGGGCGCCGCCGCAAACAGATTCTGTTTACATTTGCCGCAGGTCGGCTGCTCAGTTAACCGCTCTTGGGGCACGCGGTTCAAGGTGTCACAGTGGGGGCAGGCGATAATCATGGAATGGCTCCTTAGCTTAATGCATGTTGTAGATATGGGGGCGCTGCGGCAAATTTAAAGGGAGGTAAAGGCGTATCTAAACCTGCGCCACAAAATGGATGAGCTGCACCGACAAGCTCGGCCGGCGATGTTAGAATAGGCGCTTTGATAAATCACTTGAATGTAAGTGACGGCGAAGAGATTAATTAAATGACTGAATTAGAAGTTGTCGATCTGGTTATCGGCGAAGGAAAAGAGGCCGTAAAAGGCGCGTTGATCACCACTCAATACCGTGGTTTTTTGCAGGATGGTACTCAGTTCGATTCCTCCTATGACCGTGGTCAGGCATTTCAATGCGTGATAGGTACTGGCCGTGTGATTAAAGGCTGGGATCAAGGATTGATGGGTATGAAGGTTGGCGGTAAACGTAAGTTATTCGTCCCCGCGCATTTAGCCTACGGCGAGCGCCAAGTCGGTGCCCATATCAAGCCGAATTCGGACCTTACCTTTGAGATTGAATTGCTAGAAGTGCTAACGCGCGACTAATCCGGATTTTGGGGAATGCCTGTCAGCTCGCATCCCCAAACTTCTACTTTTGCCTGCCGTTTTTCAGGTTTGCCAATCCAGTGCGCCAGTGGATAACAGCTTGCTTCACCTTTATTGTTGGCAAAACATAAGTCATAGTCGCCCGCCTCGGGCGTTCGGCCCAAGGTTAGCTTGGGCAGTGTTGGCAGCTTAGGTTGATAATGCCAACTGCCATTGCTAAACACTGCGTCATCGGGGATTTCCATTCCCGCGCCCGTGCCTTTGACTCTGGCTTCTGTGAGGCGTAATCCTTGAGTAGTGACTCGATAGTCTTCTTCCCAGCGGATTTTTTCTATGCTGTGGTTCCACGCTAGGGTGAATTGCTCTGTGGGCACTTGTGCCCACAGTGTGCCTGCTAGGCCTAAACATAGACCTAGCATCTTATTGCCTTACCTTTGCATATGCTCAAAACCTTACCCCTGCTCCGCAAGACGTTTCAGTTTGCGCGCTCTTAGGCTGTGCTGCACGATAAAGAGTAGCGCCAGTCCAAAACCGATTTCATCACTGAGCGGTGTCGCAAGGATTAAACTGGCTCCGGCGAGGAAGCCGATAACACGTTCCCACCAATAGAGCTTTTGCAGTAAGAAACCGGTGAAGATCACGCCCCAGATACCAATGCCCACAGTCGCTTTTAACATTACAAAACCCGTTGCCAACCAGCTATCGCTTTGCAGCATGAGTGCTGGATCGTAAACCGCCATAAAGGGGATCACAAAGCCAGCGATAGCGATGCGAATCGCCCACAGACTGATCTTAAGCCCCGATTCCTTTGCGATTGGCGCGGCCGCAAAACAGGCTAAGGCAACGGGAGGTGTTAAGTCGGCCATAATCCCGAAGTAAAACACAAACATATGGGAGACGATCAGCGGTACACCTAAGTCCAGCAGGGCGGGTGCGGCAATCGAGCTGGTAATAATGTAGTTAGGGATGGTGGGTATTCCCATACCTAATACCAGACAGGTGAGCATGGTTAATACTAGGGATAAGAACAGGTTATCCTGCCCCACAGCGAGAATATAGCTGGCAAAAGTAGAGGCAATCCCCGTGAGCGAGACAATACCGATGATCACTCCCACTAAGGCGCAAGCAATCCCAACAGGTACGGCATGGCGCGCACCTTCAACCAATGCATGTAAGCAAATGGTCAGAGTATCTTTACCACCTTTGATAAACCAACAAATGGCAACAAGTATGGCAATGACCCCAAATACCACGCCAATCCCCATCTGGAAGAAGCCCGCGCACAGTACCCCAAGGGCAATCCAAAAGGCAAAACGTAAGGCATTAGAAGGCAGGCGTAGAACAATGGCTGAACCTAATATCACAATCGAAGTCAGGGCTAAACCTACCATGCCAGAGAACAGCGGTGTTCTACCGGAAAACAGCAAGTAAACCAAAATAAACAATGGAATAAGCAGATACCAGCGCTCTTTAACCGCCGCCCAAGGATCGGGACATTGATCTTTAGGTAAGCCACAAAGATTGGCGCGTTTAGCTTCTAAATGCACCATCCAAAAAACGGAGCAAAAATACAGTAACGCTGGTAGCAAGGCTGCTTTGGCGATTTCAATAAACGGCACGTTAATGGTTTCGGCCATGATAAATGCCACAGCGCCCATAATGGGCGGCATGATTTGGCTGCCCATACTGGAGGTGGCCTCCACACCGCCGGCAAAGGCGGAGCGATAGCCAAAGCGTTTCATCAAGGGGATGGTAAATTGCCCTGTGGTCACCACGTTGGCGACACCAGAACCTGTGATTGTGCCCATCATCGCCGAGGAGACCACGGCCACTTTCGCAGGGCCGCCGAGCTTATGGCCGAATAAGCCCATCGCAAAATCGGTAAACAAACGGATCATGCCTGCTTGTTCTAAAAAGGCACCAAACAAGATAAACAGGAAGATATAGGTGGCCGACACATAGGTTGGTGTGCCATAAAGCCCCTCGGTACCAAAGGATAACTGGTTGATAATTTGGTCAACGCCATATCCGCGGTGCATTAAGTCACCGGGGAGATATTGGCCGAATAAGCCATAGGCCAAGAAAATA
The DNA here is from genome assembly GCF_000485795.1 of Shewanella decolorationis S12. GTDB lineage: Bacteria > Pseudomonadota > Gammaproteobacteria > Enterobacterales > Shewanellaceae > Shewanella > Shewanella decolorationis. Next base: position 826,842 of record NZ_AXZL01000076.1, on the reverse strand, counting down.
CAGCAGATAATTGGCAGTGCCCAGCCCATCACTCGCCGCGCGGCTTCAAACACTAAGACAATCAACACTACGCCAATCACCATATCGGCATCTGTAAGCTCACCGGAACGTTGGATCAGGTCGGCCTCAAAAATCCATTGATAGGCGGCCGTTGCCATGCCCGCAAGGCCAAGCAGCCAAGCTAAGGGTTGCCAAGGGCGAGCTTTACCCACGGCGGGATAACTTAAAAAAACGACTAAAAGTAAAAAGCCAACGTGGGTTGCCCGCAGCACTTGGGTCGATACGGGGTGAAATGCGGCGGTAATGATTTGGAAAGTCGAGAAAATAAGTGCCGTATAAAACAGCGCCTTGGGCCAGTCACTGGTGCTTGCACCTAGGCCTTGTTCTGAATCGCTCATATTTATGCCTCACAGCATTAGACTACAGAGGGCGACGCAGCACTTGAGTGACGCTATCACCCAAGTGCTTAGTTGGAAAGGGTCGCACAGATTGAGGTTACACCCTTAGAGTGCGCCAACTTCTTTGAAATAACGCTCAGCACCTGGGTGCAGCGGCGCAGGCAGGTTTTTGGTTGCCTTGTCTAATTGAATGGCTTTCGCCGCTGAGTGCGCATTACCGAGACGATCTAAGTGCTCAAACATTAATTTAGTCATCTGATAGGCTAAATCGTCAGATACACCCGCTTGAGTCACAAAGAGGTTTTGAATCGCAACCGTAGAGACATCGGCGGTTTGGCCTTCGTAGGTGGCTGCTGGGATCACTCCATGTTGATAGGCGGGGTTATTGATTTTGATAATGACATCTTCTGGGACTTCAACAAAGTTGATTGGCATAGTCGCAGCTAAATCGCGGATTGCCGCCATCCCTAAGCCAGAGGATTGTAATGTCGCGTCTAACTGACGGTTTTTAATCAGCTCGACCGATTCGGCATAGGGTAAAAACTCCACTTTGCCCATGTCTTCGTAGCTTAAACCCGCGGCTTTAAAAATTGCGCGGGCGTTGAGTTCAGTACCTGACTTAGGCGCACCGACAGAAATACGTTTGCCTTTCAAATCGGCTAAGGTTTTGATGCCAGATTCCTTATTGGCCACAATTTGAATGTAGTTAGGGTAAGCGGCAGCGAGCACGCGCACCTTATCTAATGGCTTTTTAAAGCCCGCATCAGCATCGCCTTGATAGGCTGCTGCCACCGAGTCGCCTAAGGCTAAGGCCAATTCACCACGACCCGCTTGCAGCAAGTTGAGGTTTTCAACCGAGGCTTTAGTGGCTTGCACTGAGGTTTTAGCGCCTTCAATGCCTGAGCCATAGAGCTGCGACAGTGCCACACCAATGGGGTAATACACGCCACTGGTGCCGCCAGTTAAGATATTGATAAAGGCAGGTGCCGCCGCCATTGAGGCTGCGCTGAGCGAGAGTGTTAATGCTGTGCCAACGGCGATAAAACGTTTGTTGATTTTCATGCTGAAATATCCTTATTTTTTATTGTGTTATATAGGGCAAGGTAAATCGGACTGTTTGATTGCTACTTTAGTATCACTACTTATATACCCAAATCTGCTCAAAATACAGGCTTTGACACGAGTTTATATGCAGCCTAAATCGTGATTTATGAGGCTTATCGTCAATATTCCACTAGGGCTAGCGAGCGTCGGGTGCTGTGATGGCTAAAATGGAATAAGCTTATAAATCGGTAACTTAGCTGCGATTATGGTTCTGGTCGATCTAGGTAACTAAAACCTTAACAAAAGGCTCAAGCAATAGGGATATTGCTTTAGTCTAGGTGACTTTTCTAGTTAAGGGTTTTTTCTACGTAACAGTTTGATTTTAAATGCTATCACTGATTTTTTATTTGCTGTTTTAATCACCAATAGCTCTGACTAAGAAATCAGCCAATAAAAAGGGCTAACCGCAGTTAACCCTTAATCTTGATATTGGAGCGCACCCTAAAGAGTGCCACAATATTATTTAACGTTATCGAGGAGACCTTTAGACGCGTTTTTGGCGTGTTTTGCGGCACGTTTTTCCTTCATCGTCATTAACGGCTTTTTCTTGGCCTCTTTGCGATTTTTTTGCTCTTTACTCATAGTTAACTCCATGTACTTTCAGTGGTTGTTCATCAGGCTAGTCATGTAAGCCATTTGCGTAAAACCTGTTCCATGATGTCCTGATTAAAGCGAAACGATTAAACTCGAATTACACCATTTTTAAATCACAACTATTTAAAACTATTGGTAAATTACTTGAATTTATTTGCCTCTCTGAGCTGTACTCGCAAAATAATCTTATCACCTAAATCCTAAGGAAGATCCACTCACTACTTAGAATAATTCACGCTAATGCTAGTGCGAATCTGTATATAAAATATGCGGTTTAGCGCACGGTTTTACCTCGATTTAGTTACCTGCGGGTCGACTTGCCGAGTATGCCGCCGAGTAGCCCGCGCAATATTTGTTTACCGAGTTGATTACCCACGGTTCGCGCCGCTTGTTTGGAGAGGGTTTCGGCTAACCCTTGGCGGCGTTTATTGCCAAAAATCAGTTCACTAAACCAGCCCTGTTCTGCCTCTTGGGCGGCGGGCGTACTCGCCGTTTTGGTGCTAGTGGCGCCATTGGCCGCTTCGGTGTGCCGCTGATTGAGCCGCTCGTAGGCGGACTCTCGGTTGATTAAGGTATCGTACTTGCCACCAATGGGGCTCTTGGCACGAATGGCGCTTAACTCCTCTGGGTTTGCGGGCCCCATACGACAGCGAGGCGGCGCAATCAGGGCGCGTTCCACCATAGTGGGCACGCCTTTCTCGGCGAGTGTCGATACTAAAGCTTCGCCCACGGCGAGTTGTGAGATCACCTCGCTAACCACCAATTTAGGATTGGGCACAAAGGTCTCGGCAGCGGTTTTAACGGCTTTTTGATCCCTTGGGGTATATGCCCTTAGTGCGTGCTGAATGCGATTACCGAGCTGACCTAAGATCTCATTGGGAATATCGTCGGGAAACTGTGAGCAAAAATACACCCCGACGCCCTTGGAGCGGATAAGTCGCATAATCTGCTCTATGCGTTTAAGCAAACTTGCTGGGCAGCCTTCAAACAATAAGTGCGCCTCATCGATAAAGAAGACTAACTTGGGTTTATCGAGATCGCCGACTTCGGGCAGGTTTTCAAACAGTTCTGATAGCAGCCAGAGTAAGAAGCTGGAGTAGAGGCTAGGGGTCAGGATTAACTTATTGGCGGCTAATAGGTTGATAATGCCGCGCCCTTGCAAGTTAGTGCGCATCAAGTCTTCGAGTTGTAATGCTGGCTCGCCAAAAAAGTCTTTGCCGCCATCGCGTTCTAAACCAAGCACTGAGCGTTGAATCGCGGCAAGGGATTGGGCGCTGATAAGCCCATATTTGGCGGAGATGTCTTTACGCTCATCGGCCACTAAGTTCAGCATGGCGCGCAGATCGTCAAGGTCGAGTAACAATAAACCTTGGTCGTCGGCCAGTTGAAACACTATGTCTAAAATGCTGCTTTGGGTGTCATTGAGTTCGAGAATGCGCCCGAGCAGGGTCGGCCCCATTTCACTCACTGTGGTGCGCAGCGGATGTCCTTGAATCCCTGCTAAGTCCCAGAACACAACAGGATTTGCCTCGGTTTGATAATCTTCAATCCCGATGTCGGCCGCCCGCTGCAATAGCTTGTCGTTTGGCGTGTCCGCTACGCCGAGTCCTGAAATATCGCCTTTAATATCAGTAATAAAGACTGGTACACCTTGGCGGGAAAAGCCTTCGGCTAGGGTCATCAGCGAAACGGTTTTGCCTGTGCCAGTGGCGCCTGCGATCAGTCCGTGGCGGTTGGCATATTTAAGATTTAAGTGAACCTGTTGCTCACCTTTACCTAAGAGTAGAGTATTCAAGCGCAGTCCTTGTCTTAATTAACACTGTGATTAACGCACAGTGCATCGAGCGTGGTGGATAAAAAATCATCATCCAGTGTTTGCCTTTAGCCAATTTCTGTCAATATTGTTGAGCACATAATCGATACAGCTCTGGTAAAGCTTGCCAATGCTAGCTTGCCAAGTGTAGCTATTTTGTTGCATTTATTGAGGAGCCGAAGATGAAAACCCCTTTGATTATGTTAGTCTTGTCCGCATCACTGTTGACCTCTGCCTGCGCCGAGTTAGCCTGTTCCGCAAGGACGGATGTCGACCCCTACGAGCCCATGTTAGATAAACAGCGCTGCGTGGCGGAGGCGGATAAACAGTTGGCCGCCCACGAGAAAGCCAAAAAGGCTGCAGAGGACCAACAGCTTAAAGAAGCTGTCGATAAAGCGATTCAACAACGTCAATAGAAAGGATTGGTATGAAGGGAGCGGGAGGAACACAGGGCGGTATTGGCCAATTTTTTATTGGTCTTGCTATGATGTGTGCAGGATTTTACCTGTTATTCAATGCGATACAGGTCAGTTCTAGTTTTGGCTTGGGCTATGGCCTCTACCGCATGAATGCCTTTGGTCAGGGATTCTCTATCACCACAGGTATGGTGATGCTGCCGTTTATTCTTGGGATAGTGATGGTGTTTTTTGATGGCAAGACCAAGCTAGGTTGGCTGCTCACCTTAGGCTCATTGATTGCCTTAATTGTTGGGGTGATCAGCTCAATTCAGTTTCACTTTAGGGCCATGTCAGCCTTCGATTTGATTGTGATTTTAGTGTTAGCCTTTGGTGGGCTCGGGCTGTTTTTACGCTCGTTAAAAGCGGCGCCCGCCGAGCAGAATGATCCTAAATAACGGCTAAACTGAAATCTAGTTCCCATACCCATAGCCTAGGAAATCCAATGCGTTGGCGTGACAGTGACCGCAGCTCCAATATTGAAGACAGACGTGACCAACAGATGGCGTCCGCGGGTGTGCCCAGTGCGCTCCTGCTACGCTTGCTGCCTTTTCTACTTCGTACCAAAATCGGCCGAGTGATACTGCTGTTGGGCGGACTATATTTTGCGTTTCAATATTTTACTGGTGGATTATCCCTAGACCCGAGCAATCAAGCGGGGTTTAGCCAGTCACAATCGGCCAGCAATACCGCGGCTCAAGATGAAAATGCCCAGTTTGTGGCGGCGATTCTCGGTACGACTGAAACTGTTTGGAATCAATTGCTGCAGGGGCGATATGTCGAGCCCAAACTGGTGCTTTATCGCAATATGACCTCAACGGGATGCGGTATGGGACAGGCGCAATCAGGGCCTTTCTATTGCCCTGCGGATAGCAAAGTTTATATCGATTTGAGTTTTCTCGAGGAGCTGAAAAAACTCGGAGCGCCTGGGGATTTCGCCTTTGCCTATGTGATTGCCCATGAGGTGGGCCACCATGTGCAGAACCTACTCGGTACCAGCACTAAAGTGCGTCAGGCGCAGCAAGCCGCTGGCAAGGCGCAGGCCAATCAACTGAGTGTTGCCCTTGAATTGCAAGCCGACTGTTATGCTGGCGTGTGGGGGCATTATGTCGACAGGCAGCTCAATCTGCTCGAAGCCGGAGATATAGAAGAAGGTATTGCCGCAGCAAGTGCCGTGGGGGGTGACCGCCTGCAAAAACTCGCTGGCCGAGCGGTGCAACCCGAAGCCTTTACCCATGGTAGTTCGGCGGACAGGGTAAAATGGTTTAAGACGGGTTTTGCCTCAGGCAAGCTTGCCAGCTGTAATACCTTTAATCGCAACTAGTGATACACAGCCTTAGCGTGGGATGATACATGGCATTTGAAGATAGGTTTCGGCTCAGTAGCCATGCAGTAATCATTAACGATGCGGGCCAAGTGTTACTCCTTAAGGCAAATTACGGCAATTGCGCCTGGGGCTTACCCGGCGGCGCCTTAGAGCCCGGCGAAACGATTCACGAAGCGCTGCTGCGTGAATGCCAAGAGGAGCTGGGGCTGGCGGTGAACGTCCACTACCTAAGCGGCGTGTATTATCACAGCGCCTATCAATCCCAAGCTTTTATCTTTCGTTGTGAGTTTGCATCTGCCGATGCGGTGATTCGCTTAAGCCATGAACACTCAGAGTTTGCCTTCCATGATGTCGACACCCTTAGCGCGGTTCAGCAGCAAAGAGTTAGAGATTGTCTTAATTTCAACGGTGTTGTCGTGAGTGCAAAGTTTTAAGGCTTTGCCAGTAAGCAAAGTCGTGGGCTTCACCCCCTGATTTTTAATCAAGAGTCGACTAAGGAGGACTGCTCGTCCTATCCTCCTTGCCTATTGTCTTCACATCAGCCAAGACGCCCCTAACGGAGTTGAAGGCCCCTTGGGCATTTAGCGTTCTTATGCTATCGCGTCAGACGCTAGTCCCTGATTCGACTAATGCTATCTCGGCATCTGATAGGCAGGATGCCTGAATGTCGTTAAGTGCATGGATGCACGAGAACGACCATGCCTTGCTCACGCGCAATCCTTTAAATGAAGTGTCTTCAATGCCCTATTAATATTCATAATATTCAATGTTCTTTGATACATCAGCAGGATTTAAGTCATAGCCCGTTGCACATTTACCTGACCAATTTACACCTACATTAAATTTGTCTTTTGTAAGACCAGCTAGCCATCGCTCTTTGAACACGGTTAGTTTGATTTCGACGGGTTGAAAGTCCTTGTAGGCAGGAACATTCTTGATAATTTCTAGAACACGATTTTTTGATGACCAAAATGGCATAGCGCGAATACCGTTTTCACCGAGCGGAGCTGGAAAACCATTTTCATCTTTAATTGTCCAAACTACGCCTTTTTCAGATACTTCCCTAAAAAATGCTGTTGCTTGCGCTGCTGATTGACTCACTTAGTTCTCCATTTATACATAACTCAAGCCAAGCATTTTGCGTCATTTTCTGAGGGCTTTAAGCACCACCATATCTCCGAACTTAACAAAAGCAATCTTAATAATTTTTAATAAAAATTAGCAGCTTAGCGGATGGTGGCATTGTTAGATTACTGTTGTTCGTAAATATCTATTACGTGCTTTGGCTGAAACCATACTTCCATACCAGATCGTATTTCTTCCGTGCAGTATGGGTCATTATCAAGTTGCCCCCTATAAATGTAATCGATGCGGCCTTTAACGATAACCCACATGCGCTCTACATTTACCTCTTCCACGCCAGCGTCATTCTCAGTAACTATCTGGAAGATGAGCTTTACCAATTGTCCTGTTTTAAGGTTGTTCCTAGCCTCAAAGGAAGGAATCCAGAAAGTGTCTGAATGCTGATGATGAATGGCCTCCCCATCATTGAGTTCCCATCCATCAATTTCTATGCGGGCAAATTTGTCTTCCATAGTGCCTCAGTAATCTAACGTTTAAAGCAAACGCACGGTGCGAGTTTGTAAGGGTTCTTATGCCAGTCTAAATATGCAACAGTCCCCTAAATTGTTTGAGTTTTATAGCCGAAAGCTAGCTTGCCATATATGGGAAGACTTACACAATTACTCAATTATCCATGCTGCAATTCCGAGGGATGGTGTATTCCACTGACTGTTGGGTTGTTTTGGGGGACTTAAAGCATTGAAGAGTTGCGGATCTCCAGTTTCTGCTTGTTGGAGGGGGACAGCCCTAATCCTGTTTGATTTCTTTAATAAAAATAAAACCTAAATCCAAATCAAAGTCGTGGGGCTTCACCCCACCCCCTACCAAGGAGGACTGCTCGTCCTATCCTCCTTGGATGCTCCATGACGCCCCAACGGAGTTGAAAGCCCCTTGTGCTCATAGCCAAATTTGCTATCGCTTCCGAAGGATGCGTCCCTGCACCTGCGAAAGCTAGCTCGCCATCCATGGCGAGACTCACGCAATTTGTCTATTTGCCCTGCGGCAACTCCGAGGGGATGGCGTATTCCTTTGATTGTTGAGTTGTCTGTTGGTCGCTAAAAGCATTAAAGATTTAACCCTTCGGAAACTACATTGATATCCAAGAACGACTGCCTTCAGCATAAAGTTGAATATTATTACCAATGCACCGAAACTTGAATGCTTTACCAAAATCATTTAGGTACACAATTACAACGTTACCTGCATCAGAGCCTATATAGTTAAGCCTTTCTTTTTTATATAGGGTCGCGGAACTAATATTATCCCTACATTGAGTAATTAAGTATTGAGGAGGTTCGCTATTGATAACTTCCTTCTTTTGGATTTGGGTACTGTTTGTTTTAGATTGGTCAGGAGTTTTATTACCAGAAATAACATATAAAACTAACATTCCTAAAAGTACGTAAAACCAAAGTTTGTTTTTATTCGTTACTGTATTATTTTCCCATGGATCTTTTTCCACTTCCTCACCTTCTTCAGCCAATAAATCAGTCAACCAAGATAAAGCAGGAACATAATGCGCTTTCTTTTTGCATGCAAGTAGCGAAAAGTCACTTAGTCTCTAAAAAAAGCTAGCTATGTATGGCCCAGAACAATGTTCTGACATGCTATTTACTATAAATATTCCAGCTTTTGCTTTGGTGTCCCAATGATTCAGGATTAAGTTACATAGCGTCGAAAATAGTTTTTTGCCTTGATGATTTACTGGCTTGAGAGATACACAAAGGTTAATTGGATTAAGCACTGTCATGAAAGTGACCGTCCGTGACATGGATGTCACGGTCGAGCACACAGGGATGTGCTTGCTGCGTGTCACTGGAATGAAAGTGCTTAATCCTTATTGAACATGCTTTGAAATAAATCGGGTTATATATTGCTCCATTTCGCGCGGTTCGATAGGCAATAGCCGTGTTCGCTGGACTTAATGGTTTTTAGCATAAAAAATGCCGGACTATGGAAGAACATAGCCCGGCAAAGGGAAGATAGCGTTAGCTATAGGACGGCTGGGGTTAGCTCGACTAACCAAAGCGATTGGTTACTGCTGGTATCGGTTAAGCTCACTAAAGCGCGTTGATTACCTTGGCAAGATTTGCCTAACAAGGGGCTGATGGTCATCGTCTGACTGCCACTAAAGGCAAAGTGCAGTGTGCCAGCGGTCGTCATATAAAAATCGCTGTTTACTTGGGCATTGCTAGTGACTTCGTTCAGGCTGATTTCGCCAATCACATCCCCCATATCATTCTCGGATACATTCTGCACCAGCATGTTGTAACGCGCGCCGCATTGGCCATTGGCGAACTCTGTGGTGCAGCGGTTTTGCGTGTCCGTGGCAAAGGTTAAGTCAAATTGCAGCAGGCGATTGACTGTGGCGTCGTAGTTAAAGCCTTCGATATCCCGCACCGAGGTGATGCGTCCAAGGCTGGTACCTGCGGCGGCAGAAGGCTTATCGACTAACTCAGTCACAAAACTGCCGACCTTATCTAAGGTGAAAGTACCGCCATCTGGGCCATTTTCAGTCGCCATCATCTCGCCCCATTGGCTGGTGCTGATGGATGAAAACTGATGGGCGTCGGCTGACTGTGCATCATAGAGACCATTAGGGCCGTCGGACTCGACACTGGCGGTAAACTTATAGCCACTGGCATCTTTAACGTAATGACCAAACTCCCCCGATTGCGCTTGGGGTGATTGTCCCTCATAGCTGTCGGAATTGGCTGTATGCACAATGGCATAGGCTTGATTGGGCAGGAAAGTCACAAAGCTGTCGTTATCGGTTTCGGGATCGTACACATGCCAAGTGCCGATTAACGCATCGCTAGCATCTTCAATACGCGTGAGTGTGATGCTTGACGAACCATTGTCGGTGAGGCTCAGTGTGAGGGTATTGAGGCTTACCATCGCCTTGTTAACGACACTGCTTTCATCGTACAGGCCGCCGGAACCATCGGATTGAGCGATGAGACTCACACTGAAACTACCCGTGACACTGTCCCAAGTGTAATTTCCATATTCGACCGAGGCTGCGCCCTGATCGCCATCACCCGCATGCTCGTGGATCAATATATAACGGCTATGGTCGATAAAGGTCAGTATGTTGCTTTGGCCTTCTCCCTCCGACAGCAGCCAGCTACCTAGCAGCAGATTACGATTGGAAGTATCGAAATGGTTAAGGGCCTGGGCTTCACTGATCAGACTCAAACCCGAGCCGAGGTTGGCAAAGGCGGTGTTGAGTTGGCTATCAAAATCGGCACTGCTGATATCGAGCACAGTATTGGCGAGCAGATCATGGTGTGAGGTCTTGATTTGAATGCCATTTTCAACATCACAATCCTGATCTAAGGTTTGCAGTAATTGCAGGATATTCACCTTTGTAACCTCATTGCCCGCTGCAACTTCGGTGGGTGTGACGAGTGGCGCGGCAACTGTACTGGGAAATTGAATCGCGCCGACCGAAAAGGTGACCTGTTCCCCCTGTAAGTATTGAAACTCGCCGATATCGCTGGTGGTGCCATCGGTTTGGCTGTCGGTTTGATAATGGATCCCAGCGACTGGGCTGTCCCTAAAGATCCCGGTTAATTCAGCATTGGCATTGGTTTCACAGGTGACGAGGGCGGTTTCGGCATTGCTCTGGCTTAAGGTGCCGCTGCCATTGGCGACGGTACAGGTTTGTGCCGTTGGCTGCGTATTAACGGTAATGGCAAAGCTAACGCCTTCATTCTGCATATTTGAAAATGCAAAGGCTTTATCTGTGCCATCACTTTGAACAGAAAGGGTTTCTACTGTCTGGCCATTGGTTTGTAGGGTGAGTTTTAGGCTGTTGGTCAGCCCTTTTACTGTCCCTTTAATGGCAAACTGCTGGGGTTCAATGGGGCTAGGGTCCTCATCGTCATCATCACTGCCGCCACAGGCGCCGAGCGTGAGACCTAAGAGAATGGGAACAGTGAGTCGATAGATTGGCTTCATTATGTAAATTCCTTTTAGGCTACTGAGTAAATATCAGCAACGATTCGCTATCCCATGGTGGGATGGTCGTCGGTTATCGTTTGGGGCATGAGCGCAAGCAATATGCAGAAGGGATCAGTGGCTGAACCCTGAACAAGATATAAATCCTCGGGAGGGATTTTGTCTTTGAAACTTATTGAATGTTTTTGAAAGTGAATAATATCAATAGATTGAAGTGAGATTTGCTGGGATTGATCGCGGCTTTACTCCACGCCTTCATCGGCATAACGGATAAGCGGCATCAAGTGTTGATATAAGTCTTCGGCTTCGACGGCTATATCCTGCGCGCCATGTTCCTGGGCTTTTTGTCTTAGCGCCTCGGAGGGCATGATGGTATAGAGGTAAATGGGCGTGTTGATGCCGCGCTCGCGGATAGCCTGCATCAGTTTAAGACCAGCGAGGGGATCTGAGCCTCGGCCCATATCGGTAATAATGGCATCGTAGCTATATAAACTGAGCAGTGTGAGTGCATCGCTGCTGGTTTTGGTGGTGTAAACCCCAATCTTTTTTTGCTCTAAAAACTGGCGCTCGGCCTGATTATTTTCTGGGTGATCATCGACCCACAATATGCGTGCTTTTACGTTTTGCGGCTCGGCCAACACTAATGGGCCGCTGCGTTCGATTTGGTTATAAAAGAGTAGGGCAAGCACTGCGCTCGACAAGATACTAATCAAGACTAATCCTGGCAGGGTGAAATAGGGCTTTTTTTGCGCAGGTTGAAGTGTATTCGAGTTGGCTGCGCTGGTGGCGTTATCTGTTATTGCGAGCGAGTGGTCTTGAGCGGCAAAACTGTTGGCGACGGCATCGGAGCGAATAATGGCGGCGATATCGGGGGAGAGCCGATACCCTCGGCCATGCAAGGTTTGAATGATGGGTACCTTAAGGCCCGCTGACTCGAATAGTTTACGGGTATCCGAGATTAATCTTGCGACCGACCAACTGCTCACCACGGTATTGGGCCAAATGTGTTCGAGCAAGCAGGCCTGATCGCAATGGGCGGGATAGGCGTCGATCAACTGTGCGAGTAGCAGGATGGCGCGTTCGTCGCAGTGGAGCCTTTGGTTGTTGCAGAACAAGGTTCGGTTCTGGGTATCCAACACAAAAGCGTTAAAACAATAATGCATTCAGGTCCCTTGGCATCGAGTCATACTTTAGTTGTTAATGAATTGTATCAACCAATTCAAGCCAAACTTGGCCCTTGAGTCAAATGAATTGTCTGTGATTGAGCTCAAACTCGTGGCATGCCTTGGGCGCTTCTTCTGTTATACTGCCCCCTCGATTTTTTGGAGGCGAGAATGGACGTATCTTCTTTACTAGACGGCCTGAATGATAAACAGCGCGAGGCTGTCGCGGCACCGCAATCCAGCATGTTAGTGCTTGCGGGCGCAGGCAGTGGTAAAACGCGAGTATTAACTCACCGTATCGCGTGGTTAATGCAGGTCGAACAGCAGAGCCCTTACTCAATTTTAGCCGTGACGTTTACCAATAAAGCCGCGGCCGAGATGCGTGAGCGGGTAGAAAAAGTCGCGGGTACCAATATGGGGCGGATGTGGATTGGTACCTTCCACGGGCTGGCGCATCGTCTGTTACGCACTCACTTCCAAGATGCGGGACTACCGCAGAGCTTCCAAATTCTTGATTCGGACGATCAGGTGCGCTTGCTGAAACGCATCCTGAAAAGTTTGAATCTGGATGAAAAACAATATCCTCCCCGTCAGGCGCAGGCCTATATCAATGGCAAGAAAGACCAAGGTCTTCGGCCCAAGCATATCGATGCGGGCGGTTTCCCGATTGAGCAAAACCTGCTGAAGATTTATCAGGTTTATCAAGAATCTTGCGACCGCGCAGGTTTAGTCGACTTTGCCGAAATCCTACTGCGCGCCCATGAGTTATGGCTCAATAAACCGCATCTGCTGGCGCACTATCAGGAGCGTTTTAAGCATATTCTGGTGGACGAATTCCAAGATACTAACGCCATTCAATATGCGTGGATTAGAGTGCTGGCCGGCCAAACGGCTAACGTGATGATCGTGGGGGACGACGACCAATCCATTTACGGTTGGCGCGGCGCTCAGGTTGAAAACCTACACCGCTTCCTGCGGGATTTCCCGACGGCGACCACGATTCGCCTCGAGCAAAACTACCGCTCCAAGGGCAATATTTTGAAGGCGTCGAACGCCCTGATCGCCAATAACCCCGAGCGTTTAGGCAAAGAGCTGTGGACCGACGAAGCCGATGGTGAGCCGATTTCCCTCTACTGTGCCTTTAACGAAATGGACGAGGCGCGCTTTATTGTTGGCCGGATCAATGATTGGTACGAAAAAGGCGGCAATTTAAGTGATTGCGCGATTCTCTATCGCTCGAATGCCCAGTCGCGCGTGCTCGAAGAAGCCTTATTACACAAAGGGTTAGCCTATCGTATTTACGGTGGCCTGCGCTTCTTCGAACGCCAAGAGATTAAAGACGCTATGGGCTATATGCGTCTTATCAGCAATAAAAATGACGATGCCGCCTTCGAGCGCGTGGTTAATACGCCGCCCCGCGGCATTGGCGACAGAACCTTAGATATTTTACGTACTACCGCGCGTCAGCAAGAGCTTACGTTATGGCAGGCCTGTTTACGCCTGCTGGATGAAAAAGTGCTGGCCGGCCGCGCCGCCTCTGCGGTACGTGGTTTTATGGATCTTATCGTCACCCTGCAGGAAGAAACCCAAGATATGGCGCTGTACCGGATGACGGACACAGTGATCCAAGCCTCTGGCCTTAAGGCCATGTATGAGGCGGAAAAAGGCGAGAAGGCCCACGCCCGTATCGAAAACTTAGAGGAACTCGTCACCGCGGCGCGCACCTTCGAAATGCCAGAAGAGCTTGAGGATATGGGCGAGCTTAACGCCTTCTTATCCCATGCGGCCTTAGAGGCGGGTGAAGGTCAGGCCGACGCCTTTACCGATGCGGTGCAGTTAATGACACTGCACTCGGCCAAGGGGCTGGAGTTTACTATGGTGTTTATGGCGGGCGTCGAGGAGGGGATTTTCCCGAGTAAGATGGCACTCGAAGAGGGCGATAGACTCGATGAGGAACGCCGTCTCTGTTACGTGGGCATGACCCGCGCGATGGAAAAACTCTATATCACCTATGCCGAATCCCGCCGTATTTATGGCCGCGAAGATTATGCCCGTCCATCGCGCTTTATTAAGGAAATTCCGCCGCAATATGTGGACGAAATTCGCTTAAAGGCGCAGGTGTCGACACCGATGGCGAATAATCGCTTCAGTGCGCAAAAGTCAGCGGTCGCCAACGATACTGGCTTTAGCGTTGGGCAAAGAGTGCATCATCCCAAGTTTGGTGACGGCAAAGTGACTAACTTTGAAGGCAGTGGCGCACAGGCGCGGGTACAGGTGAATTTTAGCGATTTTGGCAGTAAATGGCTGGTGGTCGCCTACGCGCGTTTAGAGGCGCGTTGATTGGCATGAATGTCATGATTTTGTGACAGTTTAAGCCTGCGCAAATTCGCTTAAAAGGGGGCTAGGGTATATGATGCTTACCCTAGCAACCGAGATAAAAAATTAGGTTAGGGAGTAGCTAGTTAATGAATCTAAAGCAGAAGTGGGACGTGTATTCCCGCCTGACTCGACTCGACCGTCCTATCGGCACCCTGTTATTGCTCTGGCCCTGTTTAATGGCGCTGGTACTCGCAGCGGGTGGAATGCCTGATATTAAAGTGTTGATTATCTTTATTATCGGTGTAGTGATCATGCGCGCCTGTGGCTGCATTATTAACGACTATGCCGACCGCGACCTCGACTCCCACGTTGAACGCACTAAATCCCGTCCCCTCGCCAGTGGCGAAATCAGCACCAAAGAAGCGCTATTGCTGTTTGTGATCTTAGGCTTAGCTGCTTTTGGTTTAGTTTTACTGCTCAATGGTTTAGTGGTTAAGCTATCTGTTGTCGGTATTATCCTCACCATTATCTACCCCTTTACTAAGCGGGTAACGAACATGCCGCAGATGTTTTTGGGTGTGGTGTGGAGTTGGTCGATCCCCATGGCCTATGCGGCGCAAACCGGTGAAGTGCCCATCGAAGCTTGGTGGTTATTTGCCGCCAATTGGTTCTGGACTGTGGCCTACGACACCATGTACGCCATGGTCGATAGGGATGATGATTTAAAAATTGGTATCAAATCGACCGCCATTCTTTTTGGCAAATACGACCGCCAAATCATTGGATTATTCCAACTTGCCGCGCTGCTGTGTTTTATCGCCGCGGGTTGGAGCGCCGACCGTGGCTTGGTTTATGGTTTGGGATTACTCACCTTCGTAGGCTTTAGCACTTACCAGCAAATGCTGATTTTTGGCCGCGAAAGAGCCCCTTGCTTTAAAGCCTTCCTTAACAATAACTGGGCGGGATTAGCACTGTTTGTTAGCTTAGGCGCCGATTACCTGTTCTAAGTTTTCCTCTCCGTTTGTATGAGAGCTATCAGGCGTGCCGCCTGATAGCCGCTCAAAACTCATTGATAGCCGCTCAAAACTCATTGAAAGTCTGCTCAACGCTCAACGCTCAACGCTCAACTCATTGACTCGATGCGGTCTTTATCTGCGACGGCAGACTCGCCGAATCTAGAGTTTTAGAGGCCTTATCCTCAGAAGCTTGGGCCTCAGAAGCATGAGCCTCAGCACATTGGTAAGCATTACCCATCATGGTCACTGAGCCTAAAAACTTAAACGGTTGATAGAGATAAACCGTATCGGCACCGAGCGCATGGCCTTTGATGCGTAGCTCGTTGAGAGTGCCCCATACCATATCCCTATCACTGTGCAGCCAATAATCATAAAAATGCCCCTGCGAGCCAATAACTGTGCCTTTATAGGTACAGTTTTCGATGGCGACAGAGTTTTCCCATAATATTTTAACCTGTGCCGACTCCTCGGTTGGAAAAGTCACACATGCGGTCAAATTAATACCGAGTAATAACAATAATATTGTACGAAAATTCATTGATATATGCCCAATTCCACAATTGAATAAAGATGGAATAATTAAATAGGTAAGTCTTACTTACGACCTAATACTTTAATGCCCGCTTTACTGCGGTCGGAATTACCATACACTTCAATTTTTTTTACGCAGCGACGGGCACCGAGTGATTTCCATTCGCTGTGCTCATCCTTTCCTAGCTCAGTATCAAAGCGGACGGTGCGAGTTTTATCATCCCCATAGGTGACTACAACACGATCGATACTCACATCTCTTTCAGCTTTGATTCTAATGTGTTTGGCTTGGCGGCAAATGATAAGTGGGATGATTGCTGGGTGGTCGCCAATTCCGAGTAATAGGGTGCGGCCTAAGGTGATCTCATTGTCCTTATCATCATTTTTTGCATAGGCAACTGACGTGGTAAACATCAGTAGTAAGCAGATAATAAGTTGGTTGATTATTTTTGTCGAAAATAGACGGGTTTTTAATAGCATATAGCCTCCAAAAAATGGGGCCGAATCATAAGTGATTTAAATATTCCTAAATAGTTTTTTAATTGGTGAATGCGGCGAGTATCACGGGATTTTTTATAAATTATCGGTAACTGCTTTTTATCTTGATACAAATGTAATTTCAATTTTGAGGATATTATTTTTGTTTTTAATTAGGCTGAAATATCCATTAAATGATGACAATTTATCATCTGCTTAACACTGCCAAGTTTTGCTGCTTGGTTAAATGCTGTAATTGGGATGCATTTTTCTGGTAGATTGTAACATCTCGCACTTGGCTCGGTCGCTTATCGCCGCATTAGCTGTAAGCAAAGCAAGCACGAGTCGCTACAGGATTTATTCAATGGAGGTGAAGTATGCCGTGCCGACTAACACAATTGTTTGGGATCCAATTTCCAATTATTCAAGCGCCGATGGCGGGCGTGCAGGGCAGTGCACTGGCGATTGAAGTATCGCAGGCGGGCGGATTGGGTTCTTTGCCCTGCGCCATGTTATCCCTCGAAGCGCTTGAAGCTGAGTTAACCGAAATCCGCGGCAATACCACTAAACCTATCAATGTGAACTTTTTCTGTCATAGCGAGCCTTTACCGCAGGCGGCCAAGCAAGCGGCTTGGCTCGAATAGTTAGCCCCCTATTTTGCGGAATTTAATCTCGACCCAAATGCGCAGCCTGCTGGCGCCCAGCGCACACCCTACAGCAAGGCGCAGGCTGAGGTGTTAGCCAAATTTAAGCCTGAGGTGGTGAGTTTTCATTTTGGTTTGCCCGATGAGACGCTACTGCTAGAAATTAAGTCCTGGGGTTCAAAAGTTATCTCTACGGCGACCACAGTCGAGGAGGCGCTCTGGCTCGAAGCCCGCGGCGCCGATGCGATTATTGCCCAAGGTTTAGAGGCTGGAGGGCACAGAGGACACTTTTTATCCGAGGATTTAACCGAGCAGCTCGGCACTTTTAGTCTATTACCGCAGGTGATTGCGGCTGTGGATATTCCGGTGATTGCCGCTGGCGGGATTGTCGATGTAGCCACAGTGCGCGCTGCCATGGTAATGGGCGCTTCGGCGGTTCAGGTGGGGACGGCCTATTTACTCTGCCCTGAGTGCAACACCAGCAGCATTCATCGTGAGGCGCTGCAAAGCGACGCCGCGCAGCATACGGCGCTGACGAACTTATTTTCTGGTCGACCCGCCCGCGGCATAGTGAACCGCTTTATGGCCGAGATGGGGCCGATAAATGAGTCTGTGCCAGACTTCCCCTTGGCATCCTCGGCGGTTGCAGGCTTAAGAGCGGCGGCGGAGCGACAAGGATTTGGAGATTTTAGCCCGCTATGGTGCGGTCAAAATGCCAGTGGTTGCCAAAACATTCCCGCAGCCGAGCTAACGCGGCAATTGGCTTTAGGCTTAATGGGTTAATGTTTGAAGTTACAGGTGCAAAGTTAGCATTTACTGTTTACCTCCAAGGCTCAAGGCCTCGCCATAGGGATTCAACCATTTGGCCTTCGAGACATTCGAAGGCCTTTGGGGATGCCAGCAGCACTGATACACTACTCACGCTTTAGTTAAATGTCGTTGCCCATGGAAAGCACTGCGCAATAAACTGGCTCACAGAATGGGGAACACCCAAAGGCTGGTTGTTGCTTGGCACTCTGCCAAGTTTTCCACCTTGTTGTTGGATTCTATTGCGGGAGTATGTGGATGGCACAGATTATCAGTAATGCTGCGGTAGGTCGCACCCTATTGATTTTATTGCTGTGTGCTGGTGTTTTCTTTTTTATCGATTTTTTAGTTCCCGCCTTGGCCGCTCTGATCGTCTGCTTCTCCAGTTGGCCGTTGTACCAAAAATTAATGGTTAAATGCGGTGGTCGCTCGGCGCTGTCTGCCACCATCGCGTTAGTCTTGATTATTGTTGGGCTTATCACGCCGCTGATTTTTGTATTTTCCTATGCTTTACAAGAAATTAAAGCCTGGGTGGAGTGGCTAGTGTATGCCAACCAGCATGGCGCTCCCGTGCCGCTGTGGATTAAGGATTTACCTTGGATTGGCGAGTGGCTTACCCTGCAATGGCAGCAGTTTATCGGTGAACCCCATGAGCTGGGCAAAATAGTTAGCGCGATTAGCGGTCAGAATCTGAGTGGTATTTCCCGCTGGGTACTGCAATTGGGCTGGAATACCTTAGGTCTGTTGTTGACCCTGCTGTTTATGCTGATCACCTTGTTTTTCTTATATAAAGATGGCGAGTCGGTCGCCAAACAGCTCGATATAGTTGGCGAGCGCATTCTTCCTGCCCGCTGGCATCGATTCTCCCGTGTGGTGCCTGCGACTGTGAGTTCAACCGTTATCGGCATGACGCTTATCGCCATCGGCGAGGGCATAGTGTTGGGGATTGCTTACTGGATTGCTGGCGTACCTTCGGCCGTGGCCTTTGGAGTGTTGACCGCGTTTATGGCCTTAGTGCCCGGCGGCGCGCCAACCATGTTCACCTTGATCTCACTGTATTTAGTTGGCACCGGCGATATGACGGCGGGGATCGGCTTATTCCTCTGGGGCAGTGTCGAGCTGTTTATTGTCGATAAAACCCTAAGACCTAATCTGGTGGGCGGGCCAATCAAATTACCTTTCCTGCCGACTTTCTTCGGGCTGATTGGCGGGGTGAAAACCATGGGATTCGTTGGCCTGTTTGTTGGCCCAGTATTGATGGCGTTGCTGATTGCTATCTGGCGCGAGTGGTTAAGGGATGAGCCCAGAACTGAATCGGATTCGCCAGAGGCTTTGAGAGCAGCATACCAAGAGACAAAGCACCTAGATTAAAGCTGGCCGTATGTCTGTTTGCGCTCTTCGGTGTAATACCACCAAGGTTTAGGGTCATCACCCGCCATAAAGCGGGTGACGGATATAAACACATCCAGCATGCAGGGATCGTGTCTTTGGCCGGTTTTGTCACACAGAGTGCGATACATCTGGTAGGGATTTTGCCCTAGCAATTGTACTGGCGTCTCTATGCCGAGCAGACGTAAATCCGCCGCGCTCGCTTTACCAATATTGGGTAAATCCGTTAATTGTTTGACCTTGGCACGTACCACTTTTGCTGGATTCATTCTTTATCCCTAACTAAATGAAATATATGAATTATTGCGGTTTTCTGCTCGTTATCCTGCACTCTCTATCTTGAGAGTTGAAGGTGAGCTTATGTATAAAATCTAGGCTAGTTTGCCGCCTTTCCCTTCCTTGGTAAAGGCGGCAAAAGTTTAGAGCTTACTGATATCGACGTTAAGGCTGTCTAAGTGTTTTAGAATGTCGGGGTTCACATTCGTATCGACACGGCCGCCTAAATGCTCTGCAAAAAACTGCTCAGTGGCGACAATCGAGGCCAGCTTGTTGGCTCGCTTACTAAAGCCATGTCCTTCATCTTTTGCCAGTATGTACTTAACGGGCAAAGACTTTTGATACATTTTCTTGGCGATATTGTCCGATTCTATTTGGGTGACGCGTGGATCGTTCGCCCCTTGGATCAGCATCAATGGCGCCTTGATATTATCGACATAGTTAATTGGCGAGCGTTTTTCCATATCCTGCTTCTGCTCGGCAATTTGCGGATCGCCAACCGACTCAAACCATTGGCCTAAATAGGGGCGCCAGTAGTCGGGGAAGGAATTCATTAGTGTCACTAGGCTCGATGGCCCCACATAGGCGATCACCGCATGGTACAAGTCAGGTGTAAAGGTCGCGCCTGACAGTGCCGCATAACCACCGTAGGAGGCGCCGAAGATCCCTAAACGTTGTTTATCGGCAATACCTTGTTCGACTAAGTAATTGGCACCATCGGTGAGATCGTGCTGCATGCTGCCAATGCCCCAGTTACGGTTGCCTAGGTTTAAGAATTTTTTACCGAACCCCGTCGAGGCGCGGAAGTTAGGTTGCAACACGGCATAACCACGGTTGGCATAAAACTGGGCAATCGCGTGGAAATAACCCGAGTCGAGTGTCCAAAAATCCCGTGCCCAAGGGCCGCCATGGGGCAGGATAATGGTCGGTAGCTGAGTCTGTTTACCTTTAGGTAGTGTTAAATAGGCTTGGATTTTCACCCCATCCCGCGCGGTATACACGATAGATTGGCGTGGCGAGAGTTGATCCGCAGGAATACTGGCCGGAATGTCCACTAACAGATGGATGTCCCCTGTGGCGGCATTGTATTGATAGTCCGCGCCTGCGGCTCTGTCGCTGGCGACATGGATTTGCCACAGATTGGTTTTCTCGTTCATCTCGCTAATTGTGATTTCAACATCTTGATTAAAATGACGATTAATCACATCCCAATGGCGAGCAAACTCGGCATCTAAGGGGTAAACCCGTAAACGTCCACCATAGTAACCAACCGCTAAGGGCTCGCCCGCATCGCTAAACTGTACCCCAAATACGTCGGCCTCGTTGTCGGGATCCCTGTGAATGGTTTCATATTTACCCGTCATCAGATCGACTTTCAGCAATTCCTGCTTATCGCGATCACCGATATTGGCGCTGATATAGGCGAGCTTCTTATCATCGTTCACTTTAAGAATATCGATGCTCTCGCCCTTGGCGCTTTGGATGATCTTGCGCCAGTTGCCGTCGATCAACACATACAAGGCATTGGTGTTATCGAGATTACTGCTGCTGGCAATCACAGGTTGACCCTGCTTATTAAACTTCACCTGAGTAAAGCTCAGCTCGTTCTTCAGGATTGGGGTTAACTTGCCATCGTTGATATTGAGCAGATAAATATCCATGCGGCTCGAATCGTCGTGGTTGGCTTGAACAACCAGCAAATCAGGATTGTCTTTTACCTGCTCGAGCACGCTGTATTGCACATCGTCCTTATGGGTTAAGCGCTGCTCTTTGGCGGTGATTTTGCCCGCGTGTTCTTCAAAGCTCAGCTTGTAAATCTGGGTGTTCTCATTACCGCCTTTGTCCTTCATAAAGAATAAATCATTACCCTGGGCAGACCATTCAAAGGCGCGGATGGGTTCTACCGATGTGGTCAGTGGCGTGGCGCTGGCGAGGTCGCTCTTATCCGCCATCAGATAGATATTGCTGGCCCCTTGATACTCCTTTACAAAGGCGAGCCACTTGCCATCGTCTGACATTTTCAGATGGTGAATGCTCTGCTCGTTAAAGAAGTTTTCGATAGGAATTAACGGTGCTTCGGTTTGCTGCGTCGCGGCAACTTGAGGCTGTTCGTTGCGAACATCCGCCGTAGTGCAACCCGTCAGCAGCAGTGCGGCGGCAATGGCAACACTGCATAACTGACTCGTAAATGGAAATTTTTGCATTGTCGTAACCTTAGTTTATGAAAGTTGACATTATGCTAATACGAAAATTAATTATCGTGAAACAATAAAATTATATTTCTTTGTAATATTTTTTGTCGAAGGATTATACTGGTGCTCGTTCGCTATGAACGGCTTGGGATGATGTTTGGGTGAGTGGATGAATCAAAATTTTGAAAAATTGATAAAAATCAGCGGTTTTTGTCGCTGGCTGGTGCTGTTATCTGCGGTGGCGATTATCGCCCATCTGCTTTATAGCTATTGGGCCTATGATGAGATCCGCTTCAATACCAGTAATTCCCAGTTCCTCGAACTGTGGAACTTGCCGAACGCTAGCCGAAACCTATTACTCGCTATGCTAACCCCTTTATTTATCTCATTTTTAGTTGGTGTTTATTGGCTGCAACGGCTGTTATCCTGCTATCAACGGGGGTTGTTTTTCAGTGATGAGAGCATGAAATGTTACTTGTGGCTCGTTTGGCTGAAAGCGGCCGCCTTAGTGTTTGAAATGCTACAAAACTTAGGCGTAGGCTACTATCATCAGTCATTTTTTGAGGATGGTCGCATCGAATTAGTGCTCGATTTTGGCAATATCACCACGATTTTATTGATGTTGCTGATCGTGTATTTGCTTAAAGCCGCCCGCGATTATGAGGCGGAAAACAAAGAGTTTGTTTGATTTTGAATATTATCGTTAATTTAGACGTCATGATGGCGATGCGAAAGGTGAGTTCTAAGGAGCTGGCCAAAGCGGTGGGCATTACCGAGGCTAACTTGTCCTTGCTTAAGCGGGGCAAAGTCAAAGGGGTGCGTTTTGATACCTTGGCGAGTATCTGTGAATACTTAGCCTGTCAGCCGGGGGATATTTTGGAATACCGCAAGGATGCCGAGCAAGACACGTCGGACTAAGGAAGGTGCCTAGGCTGCTTGCTGTTTCTACATGCTGTGCAGCCTAGGCTTGTAATTTTACGCTTTTACTAGCTGCGTTAAATCCGCCGGGCGATAGTACACCGACTTTAATACCTTGCCTTGGCGCACGACTTTACCCGCCATTTCCACATCCTTAGCGCATTTAGCGATAATAAACTCGCCCTTTTTGCTGCCAACGATTTCAACGCCTTGCTCGGCATAGAAGGCGATAGTCTCTGCCAGTT
This sequence comes from Shewanella decolorationis S12, assembly GCF_000485795.1. GTDB lineage: Bacteria > Pseudomonadota > Gammaproteobacteria > Enterobacterales > Shewanellaceae > Shewanella > Shewanella decolorationis. The sequence goes on along the minus strand of NZ_AXZL01000076.1, from coordinate 804,089 downwards.
CCTGCTCATTGCGGCACACTTTGCTCATGTTGCTCGAATGCACTTCATCCCAGCAGGCGATAAAGTCGATTTCACGGTTTTTAGCCACACACAGCAGTAAGTCGATAAGGTAGCTGATCTCTAGGCGGTCACTCATTTTGGCCGCGCCTAAATGCACTAGGCGCCCCATTAATACATACACTGAATCGACAATGGCATCGGCCTGCTCGATACGGCTATCGGCTTCGGCAAGTTCGGTTAATTCCTCAATAATCAGCGAAGTATGAAGCGTATCGGCCTTTTCATCCAAGGAGCTAGCATCGTTGACGGCGAGGTCGAAGGTGCTGCGAAACTCACTGATATCACGGTATAAGTGGTCATAAATAGGTTGAGTTAAACAAGTGAGTTTCATCGGGAAGCCTTAGATTTTATCAATGGGTTTTACGAATCGATTTGCAAAATCGATTAATGGATAACAGCGGCAATTCTAAAGAAAGGTGGCGCAGAATACAAAGCGCGCTGGCGATAAGCTAAAAATACCCGCTGCCAAATGGGGGGGCAGCGGGCTTCGGCAAAGAGTAGGGTGGGTACCGAACGGAGATTTGATTCATGCATTAGCTAAGTCAAAACCAACTTAGCCCTTTCGTGCAGCGCTAATGAGTGCCCAGCGAAATCACTGGGCGTATTTAGCGATAAGTTTATCTAAATAGGGGGCGACATCTTTGTCTGTCCAATCAAGATAGCCACGGACAAAGCCGACAAGATTACCTTTTGCATCAAAAGCATAAGTAGCGGGGACAACGTTAGCAGGGATAATCTGCTCGATGTTTTTGTCAGGGTCGAGCCAAGTGCTGTAGTTGCTAAAGCCATGCTGATTAAGAAAAGGTCGCACCTCTTTTACTTCTTCATCAATCGAGATGGGCACTATGGCGATATTCTTATCGGCAAAATGTTGTTGAAGTTTTTGCAGCTCGGGGATTTTCCGTAAGCAGGGCGTGCACCAGGTTGCCCAAAGGTTTACTAAGGTCAATTTACCTTGGTATTGCTTTAGGGTGTGTGTTTGCCCGGCTTCATCTACAAACGGGACTTCAGGCACGCCGCGGGCATGCTGCATCTCGATAAAGCCTGTCATAACTCTGGGTTTAGGGATGGGTTCACCTGTCTCGTACAACTTATTTTGAAGAGAATGGGCCTGAACGGTGCAGCTCAGCAGCCATGCGGTGCAAAGGAGAGTGAGCTTGGTGGTGTAAGATTTCATGGGTTTATCCTTCTATTCAAACTGAGTAATCGGGACTATGTTCTAAACACTATGGTCTGCGTTTTATTAGTGCCAGCCCTAAGCCCAATCCAACGATCAGTAGTACGATAGGGCCGAGCCAGAGTGCTAGTGTGGCGGGCTTAAATTCGGGCTGATAACGGATTTTCTCGCCGTAGCGCTGCACCATAAAATCGAGGATCTCGTCCCGCTTATAGCCTTGTTCCAACAGTGAAAAGATTTGCCCTTTAAGCTCATGGGCGATTGGCGCCTGTGATTCAAATAAGGTTTGATTGGTTGCCATTGGACAACGCAGTTCTTTACTGATGGCTATTGCCTGTTGTTGATAGGATGGGCCCATACTGGGGCCTTCCTGTGCGGTGGCGAGAAAAGTTGCGCCGCCAAAGCAGAGACTCAGTGATAGCAACCAAAACAATAGGCTCAAATAGGGCGAGCGAAACAGTGGGTTCATAACGACATTGTCTCCCTTGGTGAGTTGGTTACATTCAATGCCTTTGTTTGTGCGACTCTATGAGGTTGTTTGATTGGCCATGCGGCAATAGCGCCCGCAAGCATCATCAATAAGGCGCCCAGCCAGATCCATGTGGCTAAGGGTTTATAACTAATGCGGATCAGGTATTCGGTGTCGCTTAGTTGTAGCCCCATAGAGACATAGAGATCCCGCCAAAAACCGTGGTCTATGCCCGCATGGGATACTTCCATGCCATTACTATTAAAGGTTTGCCGTTGCGGATTGAGGTAACCCAGCACAAGATCATCCTGCTTGGCATCGCGGATACTGATATTGGCTTGGATTGCTCTAAAACTTGAGGTTTCTACTGGTTCTGTGCTTTCGTACACCAGCACATAATCGGCAAGCGGTTTACCTTGGCCTGGTCCCATACGCAGCAGGGCTTCCTGCTCAAAAAACGACACTGAGGTTGCGCCGATAATGGTGACTGCTACGCCCAAATGACCGACTAGCATGGCTAATTTTGCGCGTTTTGACGCTGAAGGCTTGACGGGCTTGGGAGGCGTCAATGCTTGGGATTTCGTACATACACTCATCCCAAGGCTGCAGAGCAAAAACAGCGCGCTGGTGCAGCCAAGGAATAGGAATAAGGCACCATCGGTTTGGGTCTGATAAGTCATCAGCGCCGCGATAATCACAATGGCGACAGAGGGCAAGGCTAATACCTTGAGTGGCTTGCGAGTTGACGCCTTCCAAGCGATTAACGGCGCGATGCCCATTAAGATCACTGCGATAAAGGTCAATGGAACAAACATGGTATTGAAATAGGGGGCGCCGACCGACAGCGTGCCTAAGCCTAGCAGCTCGTACAGCAGGGGATAAAAGGTGCCCAGCAGAACGGAAAAGGCTGCAACCACTAATACAATGGCTCCAAGGAGTAACAGTGTCTCTTTGCTCAATAGGTTATGGCTGACTTCCCGTTTCAACGCTGGCGCTTTGATTGCAAAGATTAATAGTGCAGCACCGACAAAAAGCACCAATAAACAGAGGATTGACATGCCTCTGGTGGGATCTGCCGCGAAGGCATGTACCGATTGCACTATGCCGGAGCGCACCAAAAAGCTGCCTAATAAGCTCAGCGAAAATGCCAAGATGCACAAAAATAGCGTGGTGAGGGCAAAGCCTTGGGTCTTTCTTGTCAGCACTAGGGAGTGCACTAGCGCGGTGGCAACCAACCAAGGAATAAAAGAAGCATTTTCAACGGGATCCCAAAACCACCAACCGCCCCAGCCCAGCTCGTTATAGGCCCACCAGGAGCCAAAGGCATTTCCGCCGGTGAGGAATATCCACGCCAATAATACCCAAGGCCGCAAGTATTCGAGGTGGCGATGCAATAATGCGCCTCCCAGCAGGGATGCTAGCGCCGCAGCAAAGCAAACTGTGAGTCCGACATAGCCTAAAAACAGCATAGGCGGGTGCAGTATTAAGCCAATGTCTTGCAATATCGGATTGAGGTCGCGCCCCTCAATGGGGATGTTGGGCAGCAAACGGGCAAAAGGATTGGAGGTAAAGAGTAAAAACAGATTAAAGCCAAGGATAACGAGAGCGAGAATCGCCAGCAGTCGCGCAAAATAGGCTTTATCTGTCCGCATATCAGCACTATCTAAGCCGACGAGTTTACCTGCTTGGCGCCAATTGATAATGGCACCCCATAACGCGATGGCTAACACCCAAAAAAGCATCGAGCCTTCATGGCTGCCCCACACTGCGGCAATTTTATAGCCGAGGGCAAGCTGGCTATTGGAATGGTTCGCCACATAGGCAACCGAAAAGTCATCGACCACAAAACAATAAATTAAGCTAAGCAGTGCACTTAGTAGGGTAAAAAAAAGCGCATTAAAAAAACTGCTTCCCCAATTAATCAAATAAAGATGGTGCTTACTTATTCCTACTAAGTGAAATAAAGCTGAAAAGAGTGCCAATACAGTACTCATGATCAGCAATATGTGCCCGATTTCTGGAGTCATATTTATCATTAATATTTCCTGTATAGCATTATTTATCGCATCTCATAAACACTGAGACTAATGATGGTTTAAAGTTATTTAGCGGTTAATCGCTACTCACTTATTTATTGTTTCCTTGGTAAGTTGGACATTGAGTCTTTAACCAATCAACGATTTGCTCGCAGGGTAACTGAGTATTTTCAAAAGGAATGTGATCTGCCTCGGTATTAAAATGGTCATTCATGTCTTTGGTGGTTTTTGAAAAATCAAACCGATTTTTAGGTTTTTTTAGAACTAAAAAAACGGATTTAAAATCTAAAAAATCACTAAAATATAATCGTTATATTGTTGATTTTATTCACATTAAATGTTTTTAGCTCTATTGATTTCTGAAGCGAAAATTAATGTGCTCTAGCGCAGATTTTTTGCTTTTTCTCTCATTCATCATGCAGTCACTGGTCAATTGTTTATGTCGTTCAGTGAACAGTTAGGTTCAGTGGAAAATATAAAACTAATGATAAATTAGGAGTGAATGATGAAGCGATGGAAATCCAAAGTAGCATTAAGCGTGCTATTTTGTTTAGGTTCTGCCGTAAGCGTTACCACAGTCGCCTCCGATGCTAAGTCGGAGGGTAAAGTGGTGCCTGGCGTGGGGAATAAGCAGCAATCCCACTATACTCAAGATATTTTGGCTAACCCCAATTTAAATGAAAATTTAATGGAAAAATCCCGCGGTGTGAAAACATTGCAGGATTATATTGTTCAAGAGCAAGAATTGTTTGATTTTCTATTTGAAAATCACCCAGTTTTTAAATATAACGCAGAAGGTCGATTAAAGGGCACTTATAAAGTCAGTGACCGTGGTGAAGAATATTTACACGGTGGTGACAGTGTTGCTTACAGCAAACACAGTAAAGAAGTGAACCCTACAGATGGCACCGCGGTGCGTTACAGTTCCTACAACGATGGTCAACGTCCAAAGGCGTTGCAATATCGTTTAGGGGCGAAATCGATTTTAGATTTCCCTAACAAGTTTGTTGGCCCAGAAAAATGCGGTGAGTGTCATGGCCCTCAATACGAGAAGTGGAGACGTTCACGCCACTCTAAGACGATTCGTTTCCCTGGCGAGCATCCTGAGGTCGATAACGACCTGAAGAAAACCATGTATAGCACTAAGGATACCTCGATTTTGCCATCGGGTATTACGCCAGATGCTATCTACGCCACTGTCGGTACACCACGTACCAAGTATGGCTTTATCGACGCTTACTTAGTGCGCGGTACTTACCATGTTAAAGATGGTCTGTTGAAGGACGGCACTGGGACTATGGTCGCCGGTGGTAACCAATTCTCCCGCGGTTGGGCTGAGTGGTTAACCCCTGAAATGGCGGCAAAAATCAATAAAGCCATCCCAAGCTTCCCCGTCAAAATGGAAGACTTTGGTACCAGCGGTTCACACCAATGGGGCATGAGTTCATACGGCGCTAAGTATGAGAAGGAATTCCTGTTCCAACCTGCTAGCTCCTACTGCGAAATGTGCCACACCTTTAAGTTTGACTTCCAAACGAAGGATGAATTCTTCGCGGCCTTAGGTAACCCGAAAGAGCTGCAAAAGCACACTATTGCCAAAGGGATTACCTGTGAAGAGTGCCATGGCGCCGGTGGTCACTTAGACGGCGGTATCGGTGGCGGCATGCCATCTAACTGTGAACGTTGTCACCAACGCTTCAACTTTGTTGAAGAGTTAGCTGAAACGCCACAGGGTCAAGAAAAGCTGGAATACGCCTTCAACGTGAAGATGAAGTCTTCTTGCCCATCCTGTGGTACTGAAGGTTCGCAAATGTTTGCCTCTGCACACTATGACAAAGGTATGCGTTGTTCAACCTGTCACGATCCACACGAAGTGACTGATGGTGATTGGAAATCTGGTACTACTAAGCCAAAAATCATCAAACAGTGTACTGACTGTCACACGGCCCAAGCCGAGATCGCCAAGAACACCAACACCCACAGCAACCAAACTTGCCAAAGCTGTCATATGCCAAACATGGGAAGCTGTGAAAACTTCACTGCCATCCAATTCCCAGATATGGCGGGCTTCGACAACGTTCGTAAGTCACACATGTGGAAGATTGATGTCGACCCACTGCGTAAGACCCTTAACCCACCAGAAGGCAAGTCTCGCGATGCGACCACTAAGGGCTGGACTGTGGCGAAAGACGAGAACGGCTACAACTACCTCGACCTGATGTGGACCTGTGCCCGTACGTCGGCCTCTGACCACGACGTAACTGAAAACAAAGGTTGTCATAGCCAGTTCCAATCCGAGCTAGAAGTTGGTCTGCACTTCGAAGACCAGATGGAAATCTACGGCGAAGTTCAAAAGTGGCAAAAACCCGTTAAGGATACTTTTGCTCAAGTAGAACAAGCCCTTGCCCGTATCGACAAGCTGTTAGAAGTCACCAAGCTGTCGGTAGAAGACAAGACTCAAGTGTTGATGTTGACTGACAAAGCCCAAGACGTTGTCCGCCTGATCAAGGCTGACGGTTCATGGGGTGTCCATGGTCCACGTTACTCACTGAAACGTCTCGATGCTGCCTTGACCTATGTCACTCAAGCCCAAGCCATTATTGATGCCAACGGTTTGAGCGCACAGAAAATGTAGTTCGACTCGAGTCTAACTTGTCCCCGGTACGCGAGTGTCGGGGGCTATACGAGGCCAAATGATGAATAAAGCGATTCGACACAGCCTGTTAGGCGGCTTACTGGTACTGGGCCTAGGTGGCATGAGTTTACCCGTCGCGGCTGGTGGTGGCTCTGAGATCTCCGAGGCGCCCTATAACGAAATTCAGTTGAATCCGATCTCCATGCGGGAAGCCGAAACCTTAGTCGGTCAACCTGGGGTGTATTTTTTCGATGTAAACACGCTGGAAATTTGGGCGGAAGGTTTTATCCCCGGAGCGGTTTTTTTCAATGTGCAAAATTGGCGAGAGCTACTGCCAAAGAATAAAGACGCTGTGATGGTGTTCTATTGCGCTAACCGTCTTTGCACCGCCAGCAACATGGCCGCACGGGAAACCATGAAGCTAGGTTACACAGGTGTGCGACATATGGCCGATGGCATCTTCGGTTGGCGCATGTCGGGTAGAGCAACAGAAAAACCATAGTAATCAAATAAATATTATTAATCGGTTATGGGTTATCCCATACGTTTTCGGCTAAAGCACTAAAGCCCAAGGGCTAAATTGTAGAGAACATAAAATGAAAATATCTATGCCAACTTCTTTTATCCCAAAAACCCTCACAGTGGCGACCTGCGCAGCTTTGTTTGTCTCTATGACGAGCTTTGCTGCCCCAAGCCTTAAAACCGATGCAGATAAAGCCTCTTACAGCATTGGCGCCTCAGTGGGTAATTACATTTCTGGCCAGGTTTATAACCAAGTGGAACTGGGCGCAGAGGTGAATGTGGACTTAGTGGTGCAGGGCTTTGTCGATGCCTTGAAAAAACAGCAGCAATTAACCGATGAAGAAGTGCTGACCTATCTAAACCAACGCGCCGAAGAGCTAAATCAAGTGAGAAAGGCTAACGCCGAGAAGCTCGCCGCAGAAAACACTAAGGCAGGTGAAGCCTATCTTGCTGAAAATAAGAAGAAATCAGGCGTAACCGTCACCGAGTCAGGCCTGCAATATGAAGTGTTAACCCAAGGCTCCGGCAATAAACCCAACCCTGAAGATGTGGTCACTGTCGAGTATGTCGGCAAGCTTATCGATGGCACTGAGTTTGAAAATACCGTCGGCCGTAAAGAACCCACACGTTTTGCCCTGATGAGCGTGATCCCGGGTTGGGAAGAGGGCTTAAAACTCATGCCTATGGGCTCGAAATACCGTTTTGTCATCCCTGCAAACTTAGCTTATGGCAATGAATTTGTAGGTGAAATTCCACCGCAATCAACTTTGATCTTTGAAATTGAGTTGAAAAATATCGAAAAGCCCAGTGAGAAAAAAGAAGCCCGCATGATGGGCATGATGCCAGCCCACTAAGGGCTAAACATTGGCTTAGGTTCAGTGAGTGATGAACTTGGATAGGCGAGCGTTGAGGTAAAGCATGGCAAGTTTAGGATTCACCATAGCACTGCTGTTAAGCGGATTTGTGGCCTGGATTTTCTGGCAACACGCGCGTTTAAACCTGCTGCAATCGGTGGAGAGGCTCCCTCAAGTCTCCTACCTTGTGCCCGCATTGAGCAGTGGTTTGCTGCTATTGCTCACGCTCGCCATCTATAGCCAAACGGGGCGTTATCAGGATTGGGATACAGGCAAACTCAATGAAAACATTGACTATTTAGTGGCTGCCGACATCACCAAAGCTCTGCGCCTCGTGGATGAACAACCGCAAAACCCGTTGGCATTACTGGCGCTTGCCGAGGCTTACAGCGCCGGTGGCTTATATGCCGATGCGGTGCAAACCCTAGACAAACTGCTTGTGTTGGTGGGGGAGGATGCAGAGGTGCTCGGCGCTAAGGCCAATGCCCTCTATTACCGCGATGGTCGGCAAATGACCGCAGAGACCCAAGCACTGATTGCACAGACGCTTGCGCTTGCGCCCTTTGAGCCACAGACGCGGATGCTACAGGCCAACGACGCCTATCTCCATGGGCGCTACCAAGAGGCGATAGACCATTGGCAAGCATTACTGGCGCAGCCAAGGGCAGAGATTAATCGTGAGGCCCTGTTAAACGCCATCGGCAAGGCTGAAAGCAAATTGAATGAAAGTGGATATTAATCAAGTCGCTAGCCATTTTCAGGCATGTTGGAACGATAACGATATAAATAAAAACGTCGGTATAAAACCGATAGATGGAGGATGTTGTGAGTGAAAATATAGAGAGACGGAGGTTCCTTAAAAGCGCTGGCATGTGCTCTTTGATGTTAACGCCTTTAGCCGGGTGTTCGGTCAAAGAAGAGTCTGACGGCGCCCATAAGCCCCATTACGTCATGGTCTTTGACCAAAACAAGTGTGTCGGCTGTGGCGACTGTAAAACCGCCTGTAATCAAGCCAACCATTTACCTGAAGGCAAGTCACGGGTATTGCTCGAGCAGCAGAGTGGCCGTGTCGAAGGTCAGCCTTGTCCACATTGCGGCAAGATGAGCTGTGACTGTGAACGTAAGTTTGTGCGGGTTTCCTGCCAGCAATGCAAGAACGCCCCCTGTGTCACAGTTTGTCCGACTGGCGCGGCGCACCGCGACGCGAAAACGGGCATTGTGACAATGGATGCGAGCAAATGCGCCGGCTGTAAATACTGTATTGGGGCTTGTCCTTACAACGCCCGCTACATCAACAGCGATACGGATGTGGCCGATAACTGCGATTTCTGTTTGAACAGCAAGTTAGCCAAGGGCGAATTACCCGCCTGTGTGCAGAGCTGTAAATACGATGCGCTGATCTTCGGTGATGCCAACGATCCTCAATCCTACGTAAGCAAACTCTTAGCGGTAAAAGACTCAGTGCGCATTAAGCCACAGTTTGGCACTGAGCCGAGCTTACGTTACATACCAATCGTCAAACTGGGAGTGTAAATATGGATACCAGTATGGAATTTACCCTAGGCCTCTCCCAAGGCGTCGCTTGGCCTTGGCCAATTGCGGTGTACTTGTTCTTCGCCGGCATCTCCGGCGGTGCGTTAACCATTGCGCTGGCACTGCGGTTCTACTTAGGTCAGGTTGAAAATACCGCCTTCTTAAAGGCGGCGACCCTGCTGTCCTTTGTCACCATTAGCTTAGGGATGTTATGTCTGGTGCTCGACTTGACTAACCCCTTATTCTTCTGGCGAATTTTGGTGTTCTATAACTTAAATTCTGTGATGTCGATTGGTGTGATTGCCCTGTCGGTGTATATCCCGTTAGTGGCTGTGGTCGCGCTACTCGCCCTTGAAAAAGAGCTGATGGCCATCCCACAGTTGCAGTTCCTCGGCCCCATCATCACTAAGTTGAAGGGCTTTAGACGCCCGATGGAAGCACTGGTGTTATTACTGGCGTTATCCGTATGTGCTTACACCGGTTTCTTAATCTCCGCCCTGATCCGCTTCCCGCTGATCAACACCTCGGTATTGCCTGCGCTGTTTATTGCCTCAGGGCTTTCAGCGGGCGGCGCTTCAGCCAAAATGCTGGCGGTATGGTTGTTTAAAGAACCTTTGCACAGCGGTGAGATGAAGATCCTACACGGCGCCGAGTGGCCGATTATGTTCGCCGAAGCCCTGTTTATTTTCATGATCGCCACCGCGCTGTTAACTGGCAATGCCGGAGGCCAGTTTGCCTTTGCCGCCTTCCAAGAAGGGATCTGGGCAAGCGTATTCTGGATTGGTGTGGTCGGTATCGGTTTTGGTGCACCACTGCTCCTTAACTTCGCCACGGGTAAGCATTTTAGCCATTCGGCCAAAGCGTTTTATATGTCGGGTATGTGCGCGGTAGTAGGCATGATGTGTTTGCGACTCTTCATTCTGTTGGCGGGTCAAAACTACGCAATTTAACCCAAAGCTAAGGCCAAAGGCCTGAAGCGATGAACCATTTTTGTATCAACCCTCGTCACAAGAGGTCTGTCCCTGCAAGGTGCCTTGGCGAGGTGTTGATATTTTTTAGAAGGAATAACAGGATGAAAAAGTACTTAAGTTTGCTACTACTCGCTCCTTTGTTATTGGGTTGCAACAAGAGTGAAGCCACGGATCATCAACATAAAGCCGAGATGATCCACGAGCATGACCGTTGCCATCTTTGCGGCATGGTGATCACTAAATACCCAGGGCCTAAGGGACAAGTGCATTTGAAGGCCGAGAAAATGGTGCCAAAGTTTTGCTCCAGTCGCGATATGTTTAACTTTGCCCTACAGCCTGAAAACAAAAGACAAATTGATTACATGATGGTGCATGACGCCGCATCGACCGACTGGGATCAACCAGACGATGGCGCCTTTATCGATGCCGCCAGCGCGTTTTATGTCTACGGCACCAGTAAAAAAGCCGTGATGGGGCCAGCAGTTGCACCTTTTAGCACGAAAGCCGCCGCCGAGGCCTTTGCTCAGGAATACGGTGGCCGCGTGCTCCGTTTTGATGAGATCACCCTCGAATTACTGGCTGGCGATAAGTAGGCGATTGGTATGTGGCGCTGCTTGCTGCTTGGTTGGCTCTGTAGTTTATCCCTTGTTGGGCTAGCGCAGGAGTTTAGGGTCACAGACTCTGCGGCTTTGACCCAAGCCCTCACGCGGGCGCAGGATGGCGACACTATTGTGCTCGCCACCGCCGTTTACGAAGGCAATTTTACTGTCAGCCACGCGATTCATCTTAAGGGCGAAGCGGGGGCAACCTTAGATGCCCTGCGTCAAGGTAGCGCCTTAACGATTGCGGCGCCCAAGGTCATTGTTGAAGGGCTGAATATCCGTCACTGGGGGCGGGATCTTTATTACCACAATGCCGGTATTTTGCTGCAACCGGGTGCTGACGAGGTGCTCATCAAGGGCAATCGGCTGGTGGGGGATGGCTTTGGTATCTATGGCGAGCAGCTTAGTGCGCCCAGCATTATGGAAAACAGCATTAGCGGTAATGGCGCCATTTATGTGTTGGATCGGGGTGACGGTGTATTCCTCAAGCATGTGAGCGCACCCCAAGTGCAAGCTAACCATTTTATTTTTGTCCGCGATGGTGTGTATCTCGAGTCGGTGACAGATAGCCAAATCCACCATAATCAATTCGCTAAGCTGCAATACGGCATTCATTACATGTACACCAGAGGCGATGAAGCCTCAAACAATCAAGCGATTAGCGTCGATGGCGGTTATGCCTTGATGAACTCACAGAACATCTTTTTACACCACAACAAGGTCAGTCAAGCGCGGGACTTTGGCATTCTGCTCAATATCACTAATGATGCCCATATTCAGGCAAATATCGCGACAGAGGTGGTCAATCCCCAAGGTTCGGTGGAGCTTGGCAACGAGGGCAAGGGTATTTTTATCTACGCTGCGCAGAATAATCGCATCGAGGCGAACGAGTTTAGCCATAGCGATACTGGGATTAGCATGGCGATGGGCGGCGAAGCAAACCGCCTTTGGCATAATCGTATTCTAGCCAATCAAACCCAAGTCAAATACGTTGGCGAGGCGCAACTCGAGTGGAGTTATCAGGGGCAGGGCAATTACTGGTCCGAATATCAGGGCTGGGACACTAATGGCGATGGTGTCGGGGATATCGCCCATCGGCCCAACGACAGTTTGGACAAACTCTTTTGGCTCTATCCCGAGGCGAAACTGCTGATGGAAAGCCCTGTGGTTTTGCTGCTGCGTTGGGTGGAGCGGCAGTTTCAGCCAACTGGCGTAAGCGGTGTGAGTGACAGCTTTCCCTTAATGGGATGGAAAACCGAGGGAGATGGGCAATGAGCCATTTTAGCAATGATGCAAGGCATAAACAGGCGCTAACCTTGATGACAAACGAGGCTTCATCACAAGGGCAAGTGGCGGTTAAGGCCATTGGGCTTTGTAAGCGTTATGCAAAGTTTGAGGCACTCACGGATCTTAATTTTGAACTTCATACAGGCCAAACCTTAGCACTACTTGGCCACAATGGTGCGGGTAAATCGACCTTGATTAAAATGATCTTGGGGCTTGTCTCCCCAAGCCATGGCGAGCTATTTGTGCAGGGGCAATCGCTGCATACCAAGCGACCCAACGCTAACCTGTCATTAGGCTATTTGCCTGAAAACGTGAGCTTTTATGACAATATGACGGCGCAGGAGATCTTAAGCTATTTTGCCAGACTTAAGGGTGTCGCCCCCAAGCGAGTATCCATTTTGCTGGAAGAATTCGGCCTAATGGCGGCCAAGGATAAACGCCTAAGCACCTTTTCCAAGGGCATGCGCCAACGTTTGGGATTAGCTCAGGCGGTATTGGCCGATCCTAAGGTGTTGTTGCTGGATGAACCGACTGTGGGGTTAGACCCGCTCGCATCGGCATTTTTATATCAGAAAATGGCGCAATTGAAGGCGCAGGGCTGCGCGATTATTATCAGTACCCACGAGTTAGGATTAGTGCAAGATCAAATGGATAGCGCGCTGATCTTAGGCCAAGGTCGGCTGCTCGCCGCAGGTGATTTATCACAGCTTAGGGCAATAAGCGCGCTGCCAAGCCAGCTTGAGTTACATCGCGTTTCGCCTTGGCAATATCAGCAGCTTATCAGTCTGCCGCTATTTGCCTCACTGCAGAACCACTCAAGTGCTAATAGGGTGTGCTTTAGTGTGCCCGATGCGCTTAAGGCTAAGGTTATCGAACAATTGCATCTTCTTAAAATCCATGAGTTTTCCATTGCGCCAGCGAGCTTGCAGGATATTTTCCATCATTTTATGGCAGGGCTGAATCGCCCTAATGCGTCAGCTGTGTGCTCGGCTGTTGGAGAAGAGCAAGATCAAAGGGAGTTAGTGGCATGAGTCAGATAATCATCGAGCAAGGCTGTGCTCAATATTGTCCCCCACGGGCGCTGACACTCATTCAAGCCGTTGCTATGAAAGAGTTTAAGGACAATTTACGCAACCGTTGGTTGGGCTTGATGGCGGGGATTTTATTGATTTTGTCCCTGTGTGTGAGTTTTATGGGCAGCGCCGTGTCGGGCACTGTGGTATTGCTCGAGAGCGCACAAATCTTCTCAGGCTTAGTTACGCTGGCGGTATTTATCTTGCCCTTGGGGGCGATTTTACTTAGCTACGACAGTTTTGTTGGCGAGCGCGAGTCGGGCACTCTGTTGTTGTTACTCACTTATCCCTTGGCTCGTTGGCACTTGGTGTGCGGCAAATTACTCGGCCATGCCTATGTGATGATTACTGCCTGTGTAATGGGATTTGGAACGACGGTGCTATTACTGCTGGCCTTTGTTGAAGAACACGCCAGACACGCCTTAATCATCGGATTTATCCACTTGATTTTCAGCGGGATTTTGCTGTCGCTGGTGTTTGTGCTTTTGGGCTATTGCGTGAGTTTGAGTGTGCGTGAAAAGGCCAAAGCCCTAGGCGTATTACTGCTACTGTGGTTTGTGCTGGTCTTGGTTTATGACTTAGTGCTGCTCACGGCGCTGGTGAGTTTGGCTGAAGTATTCAATCGCCAGCTATTTAACCTATTGATTTTAATTAATCCTACCGATCTTTTCCGTGCCTTAAATTTGCTTGCTAATCCCGCCGATAGCCTATCGGCGAAGAGCAGTCTCGCCCTGATTGCTCAAACGGGAATGGGGCCTGTGCTGATGTACGCCATGCTGGCAACATGGATAGGGCTTTTAGGGTTGCTGGCTAGCTGGATTTTTTCACGGCAAGAGGTTTAGTTTTTGCTGCATTAGTTTAGATTTACGCTTTAAAAACAATAAGTAAACTGAGTGTAGAGTCACAGTATTTTATGTTGTTAAAAGGTAAAATAAGCCATCTTGATTTGGTAGCCAGGAATCACGGTTGCTCTCGGGTGAAGCTGAGTTTCACTGTGTTTGCCCGTTGTTAGCGCAATCATAGTCTATTGTTTTGGCTTAGTTTTGGGCGCTTAACATGCATAAAATCACTTCATATCTAATGTTAGATGAGCAGGCCAAAGAGCTTGTTGACCTTGTTCATGGAACCCATATCGGCCTGACTTTTTCAGAAACCGCCGTACTCGTATTGCTGTTATCTTCCCCGAATGCGATTTTTACCAAGGAAGAATTGCTGCAAGTTGGCTGGCCTGAACGCGTGGTCGCACCCACCTCGTTAACTCAGTGCGTCAGCACCTTACGCAAAAAATTAGAACCCTATACCGAAGTGCAGCTTAAAACAGTGGCGCGCCGGGGTTATCAGTTGCATGTGTCCGAACAGTCCCATGTGAAGATGTTGGCGATTAACGATGCCGATGCGATCCGCGATGCGATTGTCGGCGTCTCTGCCTGGACCAAGGTGGCGGGCATTATCATGTTGGGGGTGATCCTCACCTTGATTTGGTACTGGAGCGATCACCATGCCGTGGTTAAACGGGTCGCCAAATGGAATGCCGATAAATATATCAGCCTCAATATTGGCGGTACTTTGGGGACGGCGCAGGTGCTGTATATCGACGATGAGGAACATTTACATCCCTCATGGTGGCAAAAACATTTAGCACCAGAAGGTAACCATATCAGTGGCTTACCTTATTTCAGTGCCTTTGCTTCAACGGATGGCAAAAACTACTCTATTTCAACTTGCCCGTCGCTCGATGCCAAGGATTGTACTGGCAAGGGCATAATCAACATCACTGCTATCGATGCTAAACCCGCAGGGCTCAGCATGGCGGAATTTATTCCGCTCAGTAAAAAGATGGAGGAGCGTATTCGCTACAATCGGGTAGTGTTACCCGTTGATGATAAAGGCGTGGGTGAGCTGCTAGAGCACAACTACCACGCGGATATTTACTTCCCTGTAGCGGGTGAGTTGCTGGTTCGCACGGATCTGAGCATGTCACTGGTGTACGAGGGGCAAAATCGGGGTAAGTTTTACTCTACCTCCTGCATTACCGACCAGGACTGTTTAACCACACCAATTAAGTACACAATCCGAGGCGAATTTGAGCAGTATCAAACGCAAATTGATGATCTGAATGTGGATGTATTTCATGTCAAAGTGTCGCAAAAGGAACTGACTAAACCCGATGAGGTGAGCCATTCGGCCATGCAGTTTTACCGTGCGATTCGCAAACACGATATTCGCGATGAAGATCTGTTCTATTATCGGGTTTATCAAAATAAGGACACTGCCGTTTGGATCGTCCCGCAAATGGGGCAGTTGCTGGCGTGGACTCAGTACACTCAAGTTAAGCTTTAATCACAAAACCATCTAAACAGCCGATAACCATCGGCTGTTTTGCTTTTTGCTAGAAGCATCCGCTTGCCAAGAGATAGAGTGTATTAAAGACTTTGCATTAACTTTCTATCATAAAGTGTGAGTTTCTTTTACATCCCACCATATCGCCAGTTACACTGCCTCGCCATGCTGGAAAGCATTCAAATAGCCAAAATACCAAAAATACAAGAATAACAACGGAAGGAGTCTCATATGTCGGACCGCCTGATCCCAGCCATATTACTGTCGACGACAGTACTGACAGGGTTAACTGCCTGTGGTGATAACGCCAAGGAAACCGCCGCTGCCGCCAGCGATAATGCTGCAAAAGTACAAACCAGCGCAGCACCAGCTGCCAGCCAACCCGCCACGCCAATCGGCATTAACCTCGCGGCCATGTCGCCCAAGGTTAAACCCGGCGATGATTTTTATACCTACGCCAATGGCGAGTGGATGAAAACCACAGAGATCCCCGCCGATCGTTCAAGCACTGGCGCATTTTTAGTGGCTTTCCAAGAGACGGAAAAGCATAAAACCAGCCTGATAGCCGACTTAGTTAAGGCCGAACACGCCGCTGGCAGCGATGATGCGCGCATTGCCGATTTCTACAAGGCGTACACTAACACTGCGGCAATCGATGCGGCGGGCATGAAGCCAATGGAAGCCGATTTAGCCCGTTATCAAGCCATTGCGGATAAACAAGCCTTATCGGCGGCGCTTGGTGCTAACCTGCGTGCCGATGTGGACCCTCTCAATGCTACCGACTTTTTCACCGAAAACCTCTTCGGTATTTTCGTGACTCAAGGTCTGGCGACGCCGGGTGAAGTGCTGCCTTATATTCTGCAAGGCGGTTTAGGTTTACCCGAGCGCGAATACTATCTGTCGGACGACCCTAAAATGGTCGAGATCCGCACCGCTTACCGTGCCTATATCGAAACACTGCTGACCGATGCGGGTATCAGTGATGCAGCGGCCCGTGCCGATCGCATTTTTGCCCTCGAACATAAAATTGCTAGCGCCCACGCCAGCCGTGAAGACAGTGAAGATTTCACTAAGGCATCGGGTGTGTGGAGCCGTGCCGACTTCGACGCTAAAGCCCCAGGTATCGACTGGACTGCCTTTTTAGATGCCGCCCAGCTTGGCAAGCAAGACAGATTTGCCGCCTATCACGCCAGTGCTATTACCAATCTCTCGGCGCTGGTGGCCTCTGAGCCGCTGGATGCGTGGAAAGACTGGTTGGTGTTCCACCATATCAACAGCCACGCCGATGTATTGCCATCGGCTATCGATAACGCCTCTTTTGCCTTTAACGGCACTAAGCTGTCAGGCACCCCTGAGCAGCGCAGCCGTGATAAACGCGCATTGAGTGCCTTGGATGAATACCTAGGTGATGCCGTGGGCCGCGCCTATGCCGAGCATTATTTCCCGGCATCGGCCAAGGCCGAAGTCAGCGCTATGGTCGACAATATCGTGACTGCCTTTGGCAAGCGTGTCGAAAAACTCGAGTGGATGGACCCTTCAACCAAGCAGGAAGCCCTAGCTAAGGTCGCGACCATCGCCGTGGGTGTAGGTTACCCCGATAAATGGCGCAATTACGATGCCTATGCGGTATCGCCAACCAATGCCTATGCCAATGCTATCAATGGTGAAAAGGTGGAATACGCCCATCAACTCGCCAAAATCGGTAAACCTATGGATAAGGGCGAGTGGTGGATGACGCCGCAAGTGGTTAACGCGGTTAACCTGCCGGTGCAGAACGCGCTTAACTTCCCTGCGGGGATTTTGCAGCCCCCATTCTTCGATGCTAAGGCCGATGCCGCCTATAACTACGGTGCGATTGGCGCTGTGATTGGCCATGAGATCAGCCATAGCTTCGATAACAATGGTGCGGCGTTCGACTCGACTGGCGCTATGCGTAACTGGTGGACGCCAGCGGACTTTGCTCAGTTTGCTAAGCAGGGTGAGGCATTGGCGAAACAGTTTGATACCTATGCGCCATTCCCAGATCTGCATGTAAACGGCAAGCTGACCTTAGGTGAGAACATTGCCGACGTGGCGGGCTTAGCGGCCGCACTCGATGCCTACCATGCCTCGCTTAACGGTAAACCTGCACCGGTTATCGATGGCTTTACCGGCGACCAACGCTTCTTTATCGGCTTCGCGCAAACGTGGGCGACTAAGATGCGTGACGAAGCCCTGCGTGCCCGCGTGGCGACCGATGGCCATGCCCCTGGCATGTACCGTGCGCTGACCGTGCGTAACTTAGACGCTTGGTATACTGCGTTCGATGTGAAGCCCGGCGACAAGCTCTACTTAGCCCCTGAGGACCGCGTGAAGATCTGGTAAGTTTAAGGTGCTAAAAACAAAGGGAACCCTAGGGTTCCCTTTTTTGTTAGCGATTTTGCAGTCGATTGTAGTCCAGCCAACCGCTTTCAATCGGATGACTGTCGAAAAAGGCTTGGTTGAGTTTGTCACTAAAGGCCCAGAAACGCGGATCGGTACGGCGCACCGCCGCCAAATCCAATAACGCCTCGTAGTCTTTTTCGGTTTGCATGCCTTCGACCTTAGCTACGACTTTGGCTAAGTCCTGCTCCTTAATATGCCAGAAGGCTTCGGGATAACTGCCCAAAAGCCCGCGCACTAGCGTGACATCATCCTTAGCGGGCTCGCGATTGCTTTCCTCATTGAATAGGCTCGAAATATTCCGATGGGCACTGTTACGCACTAAGGTAAAGATTTCCGCTTTGCCCGTTTTTTCAGGCTCAATCATAATCATCGTCAGCTCGGGCAAAAGAGTCGCTTGCGTACCTTTGACTCTGCCTAGCGCCTGCAACAATGCCTTGCTATTGGGTTGTAACTGACTGAGTGCGATTTGATAGCGTTGGGGCTGAACCTCGCCGACCTTAGCGGCCAGTTTTTGGTAGAGTTCGGCCTTAAGATCGTCCGTGTAGTAGAGCACGCCCGTGGGTTGATTGAAGGTATTAATATCCCCCGCGATAAAGGCGGTCAGCTGGGTGCCCGCATCTTGATACCAATCCTTAAACTGCTTACGGCGCTCCTCTTGGGGTAACAAGGTCAAGAAGTTAGACTCGCCCTCCATGCGTAAAAAATCCATATACAGGCGGGTGAGTAGCTGGTGGCCATAGTTGCCATACACATCGAAACCTGCGACCAAGAGGTAGTGAATACGCTCTAGTAGGGCATAGTCGATCACCCAAGCCGTTTTTGGGGATTCTCCCACTAACCCTTTGACCACAGTGGCATTATCGAAATGCCTAAACACCGTCAGGCTGGCATTATCATTACTGCCTTCTCCGTCCCATAAACCATCGATAGTGAGGTGTCGGCCATTTTTAAATTTTTGATTTAAAAACTGATTTCTCGCTCGCATATAATCGCCCTGTTTGGCGGCGTATTTCACCCAGGTCACGGCAAGGGCGGTGCTTTCTTCCTCGGCGGGCATGCGTAGGTTCTCGATTTGGCCCTGATAGAAATCGGTAAAGTCGCTATCGTCCATATATTCTGGGGTGACAAAGTAAACCCAAAATCTATCGTTGATCACATTGAGGGCGACCTGACCACGGCAAACTGGCCCCTTGATAAAGCCCATAATGGTGTCTTGGGCGCGGGTGAGCATAAAGCGATAGCGCGAGCCAGCGGGCAGTTGAATAAAGGCCTCGAAGGGATTGGCCGCAACGCTCGGTTTATAGCTGGGCAGCGAGCTGACTTGGTACTTGGCTTCGATAAACCACTGCTGCCAGTTTTGCAGCACAGTGTTATTTAAGGCGTAGGGAATATGGGTTTTATCGACGATTGTGGCGCGATAGGGCTGAAAGCGGTAATACACCCGCGACACTTGCGGATCGTCGAAGGGGCGGCGGCTGGCAATAAGATCAATAGGTTTGCCCGGCGGCGTGCGTGAGCGCACTAACTCAAAGTAAATCGCAGGGGCATTGGGCGCGGTTAACGACTCAAAATACAGGTGGAAGGCAAACAAGTGCTCGTAAATATAGCGGGCACTCAGTTGCGCCTTGAGGCTGTCGGCATTTAAAAACTGCTCCCAGCGAGCGATTTCGTCGTTGAACTCGGCGCTAAGCGCAGCTGGCGTCGGCAACACTGCGCCCTGTTCGAGCCAGTGTATTAATACCTTATGTTCCTGCTGATTGAGCGCAGGCAAGCCGTAGGGCATACCGGCAAGCGGCTGGTATTGCTCGTATTTGTCCATTTCCTCAATACTGGCGCACTGCTGAACCCGATCGAGGCTAAAGTCGAAACTCTTATCGAGGAGTTTAGTGTCCGGCAGGGGATGGGCCTGTTTTAGCGTTAGCATCCGCGCCAGCACTGAGGCCTGGGTATTGGCCTGCGGGGGTTGGGCGCGCTCATTAAGCACGGGATAAAAACCGCGTTCGCGCCATGCTTCAGGCGTATGGGCATCGACAAATAACCGATTCGGTGTTGCCGCCATCAAGCGGGTGCCCTGATAGACTTTTTCCTTATTGGCACCCCGTTCAATGCCCTCGCTGGAGGTCATTTTGAGTTGGCAGGGCGCATCATAACAGGCATGGCAAACCACACAGCGACCATTGATGATAGGTTCAACTGCTGAGTGGTAAGTCTTTGTTTGTGAAGTGAGTTCACTAGGATTAAGCTGATTACCTGCGCGATTTTGCGGCGAGCTTTTACCGTAAAGATTATCGAAATCCACCTGGGCGACGCTGGCACAACCAGTGACCGCTAACACTAGGGCCAATAACCAACGTTTCCAGATTGCATTTATCGGATTCATTTACCACTCCTTTGCCCGACTGACGAGCCTTATCCATGCTTAATCTGCAACACTCTAGCAGAATAGTCTGAACAAGTTGAATTTACTGTTTATTTAGGGTGTTTATTCGGCCTGTTCACGGGGTAATATGAATAGCATTAGTGGATGCTATGCTTTATTAGGCACAAATCGACAAGGGAAGAAGATGACTACTGAACGCTATTTTTATGAGCCGAGCAAGGGACATGGACTATCGCACGACCCCTTAAATGCGATTGTCGCCCCCAGACCCATAGGCTGGATCTCCTCGCGCAGTGCCCAGGGGCAACGCAATCTCGCACCCTATAGTTTTTTCAATTGTTTCAATTACAAACCTCCTATTATCGGCTTTGCCAGTACGGGCTGGAAGGACAGTGTCGCCAATATCGTCGACACCGGCGAATTTGTCTGGAATCTCACCACCCGCAGCCTTGCCGAGAAAATGAATCAAACTTCCGCCATGTTGCCCCGCGGGGAGGACGAGTTTGCCTTTGCCGGACTCACCCCCAAGGCTGGCACTATCGTTCAAGCCGAGCTGGTGGCCGAAAGCCCGGTAAACTTTGAATGTAAGCTTTCTCAATGTATTCAATTAACTGCCGCCAATGGGGATAAGATTGATACTTGGCTCGTCTTAGGTGAGGTCGTTGCCGTGCATATCGCCAAGCATTTACTTAATAATGATGGTGTGTATCAAACCGCCCTCGCCGAACCCGTGCTGCGCGCCGGCGGCCCATCCGCCTACTATGGGATCTCCGAAGATCTGCGTTTCGATCTACATAGACCACAAGTGTAGGTGGTGGTACTCAAACTTCGTTTGAGTTTTTTATTCAAAATCAAAGTCAAAGTCGTGGGGCTTCACCCCCTGATTTTTATAAGGAGTCGACCAAGGAGGACTGCTCATCCTATCCTCCTTGCCTATTGTTTTCACATCAGCCAAGACGCCTCTAGCGAAGTTACATGCATTGGTTAGTGGTCTCATACTCCAATAAAAATTGCCTAACGGCTCAGATGGGACATCCATATACCCCTGAGCCTGCGCCATCATCCATGATGTTGCTACAGCCCCACCCAAACAACTAAGAGCTATCTGCGTATTTAAACAACTTCGAAGGGGAAGGTGAACTCCTTGATTTTTTGTGTTGTTAGTTATCCCTGAAAAATCAGAAGAATTGCGGGCGTCTCCATTCTTACTTTTATCTGTTGTACAACCTTAATAGTTGAGGCAAACAGCAGGTGGTAGAGGGGTGTCCTCCTTTGCGATTAACGTTGGGAATTGGTTAATAATTTGAGTGTATAACTCAGGGAACTTCAAACGTATCAATGACATTAAACGTTGATGCTCAGGATATATCTTAGGTTCAAGTACCATTAGTAAGGATAAGTAATCCAATAGATGCTCAGGGTTAAACTTGTAATGGTTAGTCTCCAATAACAGATACAGTGGGTCTCGTCCGCTTTCCCTATATGGGTAGCTAATATGTTGATTAACCAAATAATTGAGCAGTGGAAGATCGCGCTTCATTATCGCAATGTCGAGCCAACTTGTACCCGAATGATCTAGTTTGTCGATATCCAAACCTTCGGTCATAAGGGAAATTGTTTTAGTATTAGCCATGCGATACAAGGTATCGTAGTCGAGTGTTTCTTGACGTAATTTGCTGAGTTGTAACTCCGTGAAATACTCTGGGCTATAACCTAATAGTTGATAGAAAAATTCACGATTTACATCCTCTTCTAACTGCGCGTTTTCGACCATTTTAATGGCTTCATTAATTTTATTCTGAGCCGCAAGCCTATATATAGCGCTGTCTAAGTTGTTATCGCCACTTTGCCGTCTGGAGAGAGGTTGCCTTTGTTGGTAGTTAAAGCAATCAGCTAATGCTGGATCAATTTGATGGAGATTGGTGGCTGTGACTTCCTTGCCCTCTTTGGTTAGTTTATCGCTAAAGTAAGAAAGACTACGTGGCTGCCATTGAGAATCTATTTTGTGAACGAATGACTGGCAATCTGCAACTGCTTCAGGTGTAGCACTGTTTGCATCTAGTTGTGCAAAATTAGCGTTAAGTTCTTTTAATAAAGGGGAGTTAGGATTAAAAGTTAATACTTTTTTAGGGGCTATATCGGTGAGCGTGAGGCCATACATTTGCTGTAAATTTGTCATTTGTTGTGAATCGAAGCTGTAAATATGGCGAGGAAAGAAACCTACAGCTTTTTGATCTGACTGAATGCTAAAGTTGGCAGTGCTATTTAGTCCCTGAAGCGCTTTAATTATTTTGACTTGGCGTACAATTAAGTCATCTTCTAATGGGGTATTTATTTGGAAATAGTAATCCAGACGAGCTAGGGCATAATCCATGGTTGTGCCTAGGTATGCATCATCACTGAGAACACTGTTCTTTTCTAGCAGAGTGGTTACGATTTGATCTCTGCCATAGTAGGCTGCGGTATCGATAAGGTGTAGAGTTTCATTCTCTTGGATTCCGAACCCTATAAGCTCATCAGTATTATCAATTTTTTCAATTGCTTGCAGTAATAATTGCTGGCTAAGTGAATCTTGTTTTAGCAACCAGTCAACATCATCGATGCTGAGCTTCGTTTCTTTAATGAGTGCGAGTGCGTCAGCTTGATTGAGCGTGGCAATATTTTCTATTTGAGATTGAGGTATGCTTCTCTCGATTCGTACAAACGAGGGTAGATCCGGTACTAAGGCCTTTACTTGTTCGGCTAAACTTTGATTCTGCTGATTAAGTTTTGAGTTTTTTTTGAGCTGCTTTGCCCGCCAACTAGCCGCGAAATTAGAATTTAAAAAGTGATCTATAGCCAACGTAATATCATCGATAGAATACCCCTTGTCTAACCATTGATCCCACTCTTGCTTTTTAGCCCAATTTCTACGTGTTTCTTTTTCTGATGCGATAAGCTGCTGACAATTATAGTAGTTGTTAGGAGCCTTCAGTTTTTTGTGGGCGAAGTCTTTCTCAAGTGTTACGGATGATGAGGTTGAGGTCTGGGCTGTTTTTATCATGTCATTGGAATGCGATGAGCTGTTAGAGTTTTTTTGGGTAAACCAAAATAGCGCGGCAATACAGGCGAGTAAAGCAACAAGGTACTTCTTCATTTTGTTTCAATCCTTAAACGAGCATAGAATTATAATGATGTTTTATAAGGGGATAATATCACTGGAGTGAGTAGTAACATGACATTTTATTTAGTCAGCTATGGTTAATATCATTTGATGTGTGGTTGTAAAAAATAGAATTAAGATTTCGTCAGGGATGGAAAGATTAAACGCTGGCATGGAAGTGACCGTCCGACTATGGCCGCTTTTTCACTCTTAAAGGTTCCATGATTGAGAGCAAATAAAGGTTACTGTGGGCACTAATCTCCTCTGAGTTGCCGCTGCAAAAGATAGGGCAGGCAACACGCTTTTCGAATAAGCGCTAAGCCACTAACTCATGCACATCACTTTGCTAGGACGTCTTGGCCGACTCTTGATTAAAAATCAGGGGTTGAAAACCCACGACGTTGACTTTGATTTTAATGAAAGCCAAATCCCTTGCATTAGGTTATTGTTTTTACTTGAGAGATCGATTTCAGGATAGTGAGATAGCTAAGGAGATACAGGTGCCTTTTGAATTATCGGAAGAACAGTTGGCGCTAACGGAACAAGACTTGGGGGCGATACTGCCTCGTGAGTACCGTGAAGCAATGAAATTAGATAATGGCGGCGAGGCTGCTACGGCAGAATATGATTGGGAGTTGTACCCGATTAAAGATACTTCAGATAGAAAACGAATTTCCCGCACTTGTAATCATATCCTTTATGAAACTGAGTCGTGCAAAGGATTTGGCCATTTCCCCGATAATGCGGTCGCGATTGCGGGCAATGGATTAGGTGACCAAATGGTTTTTATCAAAGAATCAGGCCGGATTTTGGACTCTGTGTATTTGTGGCTGCATGAAACTGGTGAGCTCCAACAATTAGCCGCTTCATTTAATGGAATTGAAAAGCTGTAAATACTAATAACAGCATGATTAAATTTAAATTTTTAACACGTTAGCTACAGATAACACAGATCCCCTGCGAAGTTGCCGCGGGGCGTTGGAATAAATTACGTGAGTCCGGTCAGGGATGACCGGCTAGCTTTCGGGGTACAGGATGTACCATCGGAAGCGATAGCAATTTATCCATAAGACCAAGGCCAGTCTCTAATGCATGTAACTTCGCTAGGGGCGGCAAGGGAGATCCAAGAGGGGATTGCTGTTGATCCCCTCTTGGTCGGGTGTGGGTTGAAGACCCACGACTTTAATCTTTTGCTTAAGCAAAAATAACCTTTGGATAAGCAGATTTACTGAGTGGGTGTATCCACAAAATGTGAAATACGGCATGACGTATAAAACAAAACCCCAGTGAAAACTGGGGTTTATTGTTTGAGTCTAGGTTGGCAAAGGTTAATCAGCCAAGCTACAAATCAACGCGTTATTTGATAAATGCGAAGGCATCGCCGTAGAGATGGGCTTCATCGACACCCATTTCGCGGAAGATTTCGCGGGCGGCGCCGACCATATCGAAACGACCTGCGATATAGATGTCATAGCCATTGAGGCTAATAAAATCTTGCTTGATTTGGGCGAGTAGATTGGCGGTTTTACCTTGCCAGTTGGCTGGGGCTTCTTCCACCACGGGCACAAAGTGTAACCAAGGGTGGGCGTCGTGCCATTGGCGGGCGATGCTTTCGTAGTACATGGCATCTTGGGTTCGGCAACCCCAGTAGAGAGTGGTTTCGACCTGTTGGCCAAGGGCGATTTGTTGCTCGACAATACTCTTAATGTAAGAGAAGCCTGTGCCACCGGCGATTAACAGGCGAGGGCGAATACTCTCATGGCGTAGATGAGCGTCGCCACCTGGCGCTTCGATATCGATATGCGTGCTATTACGCAATCTTTCAACCACTTGCATTGGATAGCTTTCGCTGACGGCCGCACCAATATGAAGCTCAATCACTTCGGCATTAGGGGCGGACGCGATAGAGAAGGGACGTTTATCTTTTTCACCCATCACAACACACAGGTATTGTCCCGCTTGAAACTCCAAGGGGGTATCGGGCTTTAACCACACCTGATACACGGCGTCATTAAAGGGGGTTACTTTCTCTATCTTACAACGTATGGTTTTCATCAAACTTCCTTTGCACCTTTTTTATCTTGTTAGAGGTGTCGCATTAGGGCCATTCGCGGCCAATTCTTTTGGCTTAAGTGGGTACGTCGTGCTTAAGCTGAATTATAGGGTTGGGCTGTCGTCTATGCCTAACTCATCCCAGATTGAGTCGATCTTTTGCTTGACCTTAGGATCCATCACAATCGGTGTGCCCCATTCGCGGTTGGTTTCGCCTTCCCACTTATTAGTGGCATCGAGACCCATTTTGGAGCCGAGGCCCGCCACGGGAGAGGCAAAGTCGAGGTAATCGATAGGGGTGTTATCGATCATCACGGTATCGCGTTTAGGGTCCATACGTGTGGTTATGGCCCAAATCACATCGTTCCAGTCGCGACAATTGACATCGTCGTCGACCACCACAATAAACTTGGTGTACATAAATTGGCGCAGGAAGGACCAAGCGCCCATCATCACCCGTTTCGCATGGCCGGGGTATTGTTTGCGAATCGAGATCACCGCCATCCGATAGGAGCAACCTTCAGGAGGCAGGTAAAAATCAATAATTTCAGGATATTGCTTGCGAAGAATCGGCACAAACACTTCGTTGAGTGCCACACCTAACATGGCGGGTTCATCCGGTGGACGGCCAGTATAGGTGCTGTGGTAAATCGGATCCTTACGGTGGGTAATATGGGTCACGGTAAAGACGGGGAATTTATCCGTCTCATTGTAGTAACCCGTGTGGTCGCCGTAGGGACCTTCTTCGGCCATTTCGTCGGGGTCGATATAGCCTTCGAGGATGATCTCGCTGCTGGCGGGCACTTCTAAATCACAGCTTAAAGCTTTGCAGACTTCGGTGCGCTCACCGCGCAGTAATCCTGCGAAGGCGTATTCGCTCATGGCATCGGGCACTGGGGTGACTGCGCCTAAAATGGTCACAGGATCAGAGCCTAAGGCAACCACCACTGGGTAACGCTCGCCGGGGAATTGCTCTTTAAAATCGGCAAAATCAAGCGCGCCACCACGGTGGGATAGCCAGCGCATAATGAGTTTATTCTTGCCGAGTAACTGCTGACGGTAGATCCCAAGGTTTTGGCGACTCTTACGCGGCCCTTTAGTAATGGTTAAGCCCCAAGTGACCAGCGGCGCGACATCGCCCGGCCAGCAATGCTGAATTGGCAACTGAGTTAAATCGACCTCATCACCGGTTTTAACCACTTGTTGGCAGGCGGGATTACGCACTGTCTTAGGCGGCATATTCAAGGCTTGCTTGAACATGGGGATTTTTGAAATCGCGTCTTTAAAGCCGCGTGGTGGCTCAGGTTCTTTTAAAAACGCCAGCAGCTCACCCACATCGCGCAGTGCTAACGGGTCGTCTTTGCCCAGCGCCATAGCGACACGTTTGGGGGTACCAAAGAGGTTGGCCAGCACTGGCATTGAATGATTGGTTGGATTTTCGAATAGGAGTGCAGGGCCTTTGGCGCGTAGAACGCGATCGGCGATCTCTGTCATTTCTAAATGAGGATCAACGGGGTAGCTAATGCGTTTGAGTTCGCCATTGGCTTCCAGATGATCGATAAAGCTGCGTAAATCCTTAAAACTCATGTGGAAATAGCCTCTGCAGTGGAAATCCGTGTGGCGCGCACTATAGCATTTTTCTGTTTTAGGGTTAACCTATTCAGTGATCTTCAAGCTTTGGAAGCGTAAAATGCTTGTCCTAGGTCGATGTTTATTTGACCCGTGCCCGGTATTTCGAGGTTTATATGACACTCTCTCCATGCCTTGTTAAAGATAAAAATCTTCAACTTCAATCAGTTTGCTTACCTAAGCCGGCTGAGCTTTGGCATAAAACAGGCTTTGCCTTGTCTTTACTGGGTGCCTTATTGATTTGCACCTTAGCCGTGCCGAATCTGGCGGCGGCGCGCGATCGTGGTAATGATCGCCATAGCGAGAGTCATGGTCGCCACGACAATCACTACAATAATCACCATAAACATGGGGATAGCCACCGCCACTATCGTCCCTATTACCGCCCTTATTATCCTTGGGGATTGGGTTTAGGGGTTGGTTTAGCGACGGGCTGGAACCTTGGCTATGGCTGGAATGATGGGATATGGAATGATGACTGGCGTTGGAATAGCTCGCGCTATTGGAACTCCCCCTATTCGGGCATAGGTTTGTCGATTCCTATGGCCTATGATGATACGCCAGTGGCTATTTCTGCGCCTGTGCGTGTTACCACCAGTATGCAATATTCGCCCAGCGAAGGCCGTATGGTGTCGAATATGCCAAATAGCGCGACTGTGATATCACAGACTGGTGCATCGACGGCGAGCGCATCAACCGTCTCAGCGGAGCAAATTGCCAATGTTCCCCGTGCACGGCCGGCACGTAGTGTGTCGAGTCTGCCGAGCAATGCCAGAATAGTGCAGCAGGATGGCCGTACCTTATATGAGTGGCAAGGCACGCTTTATGCCTTCGATTGGAATAGTCAAACCTATCAAGAACAGTTAGTTAAGTAATCCATTTTTATCAACGCTTCTATAACTGGAGCCCCAAGTGGGCTCCTATTTTTTTCTTAGCCAGTTGTCGTTTTACAGAATAGCGGAGAAATCGTTTGCAAGCAGTTCAACCCAACGCTCAACCCCCAGCTCAAAGCAGCGCGCTTTGGGTGTTGTTAGCCTTGGCATTAGGCACTTTTGCCCTAGGCACTACAGAATTTGCCGCCATGACCTTAGTGCCTTATATCGCCAGCGATTTAAGTGTCGATGTCGCCCATGTGAGTTATGCCATCAGCGCCTATGCCCTTGGGGTGGTGGTGGGATCGCCCATCATTATGGTGCTGGGAGTGAGGATTAAGCGGCGCACGCTGTTAATTGCCTTGGCCGCCATGATGGCGGTTGCCAATGGTTTAAGTGCCTTGGCGCCCAGCTTGAATTGGTTAGTCTTTTTCCGCTTTTTAAGTGGCTTGCCCCATGGTGCATATTTTGGTGTCGCTATGTTACTGGCGGCATCCTTAGTGCCTCCCGAAATGAAGGCTCGAGCGGTTTCTCGGGTGATTATCGGCTTAACCTTAGCCACTATCGTTGGCGTGCCCTTTGCGACTTGGATGGGGCAAACCGTCGGTTGGCGCTCTGGTATCGGTATAGTGGCGATTATTGCCGCCGTTACTGCCGTGATGCTGTATTTTCTCGCGCCGAATGTCGCCGTACCGCAAAATGCCAGTCCGAAAAAAGAGCTGCAAACCCTGAAGAACCGCGAAGTTTGGCTCACGCTCGGCATTGCGGCTATCGGTTTTGGTGGGATTTTCTGTGTGTATACCTATCTGGCCGAAACACTGATCCAAGTCACCCAAGTCGAGCCTTTTAAAATCCCGGTGATGATGGCGGTCTTTGGGATTGGCGCCACCTTAGGCACCTTAGTCTGTGGCTGGGCGGCGGATAAGTCGGCGCTGGCGGCGGCATTTTGGTCGTTGGTGTTAAGTACCTTAGTGTTGGCGCTGTATCCGAGTTTGACGGGATCTTACTGGGCATTAATGCCGATAGTATTCTTTGTGGGTTCGGGGATTGGTTTGGCAACCATAGTACAGGCGCGATTAATGGATGTGGCTCCCGATGGGCAGGCCATGACCGGCGCTTTAGTACAATGTGCCTTTAACCTTGCTAATGCCATTGGCCCTTGGGTGGGCAGCTTAGTGATCTTATCTGGCCAAGGTATTGCCGCGACTGGCTATGCCGCAGCACTTTTATCCCTTGGCGGTTTAGTTATGTGGTGGTTAACCCATAGGGAGAGCCGCCGAAGCAGTGCACTGTGCACCGCTAATTGCATCGACTAAGGGATTGATTCAAAAGAATGGGCGGCCAAGGCAATTTGTACCTTGGCCGCCCATGTGTTTATCGTTAACTCGTCGTCTTAATCCATTAACCCCGTTGAATGGTGATATCGGCGATATAGCCATGCTCAGTAGCGAGCAGCGCTTGTTTTAGCATGCCAGCGGCCTCATCGGCGGACATAAAGCTTGAGGTGTCTAGACTCTTACCACTGCTCGGCCAAAAGCCGGTATCCATACCGCCGGGATAAACCGCAATCAACTTCATCGGACTTTGCTTGAGCTCCAAACGCACCGATTCGATAAAGCCACGCACCGCCCACTTGGCGGCGCAGTAGGTCGATTCACCCGCTTTGGCGGCGAGGGCGGCGGTGGACATCACGATCACGACCTTAACTGCTTGCTGTTTATAGCGTTTCACTAATTCACGTACCAACAGAATGGTTGAAGTGACATTGTTATTCAGCAGCGCTTGGATTTCACTCGTGCCTTGGGTTTCCAGCGCGCCAAAGTAACCACTGCCAGCGCAGTGAATAACCGTGTTGGGGGCATCAGTGAGTCCATCGAATAACGCTTCGACACTCGCATCGTCCGCTAAATCGGCACTAATGGCGCTGATGCTTTGGGTCGAAAATGGGCTGAGGGCATTGGCCACGGTATGCAGGCGATTGGCATCGCGCCCCGTCAGTGTAAGTGCTTGGTTATCCTTGGCATACAGGGCCGCTAATGCCGCGCCTAAGCCACTGCTTGCGCCAGTAATCAGTATCATCTTTACCTCTAAATTCTATTTCGAAGTCTAGGTTTCGATCAGAGTGAATAGCGGCTGGTCGAAGGCGACATCGTCCCCGTCTTTCACCCAAATGGCGCCAACTATGCCGTCACGCTCGGCCTCGATGGGATTTTGCATCCGCATGGCTTCGATAATACAAAGCGTGTCGCCGCGCGCCACTCTTTGACCCACACGCACTAGCGGCGCCTCGGTTTGGCCTTGTGAGGTATGGAAGGTACCGACCATGGGCGATAGCTGCACAAAACCTTCAATCATGGGCAGTGCGTCACGGGCTTTCGCCAGCTTTGGGCTTGATGCAGTGGAAGGCGGAGGATTGTGCGCGCTCTCATGTGTGCTTGAGGTATGCGGGCTGTAGCGGGTGATGCGAATAGACTCTTCCCCTTCGGTAATCGACAGCTCTGCAATCCCAGATTCCTGCACTAATTCAATCAGTTTTTTGATCTTTCGAAGGTCAACCGCCATGGCTTGTGGCTCCCTATACTCACGCTAATCGCGTTTATGCCTTTAATCTTTTAATCGCCGCCGAGAGGGCAAACTCATAGCCTTGGGCGCCGAAACCACAAATCACTCCAATGGCCTTATCGGACAAATAGGAATGGTGGCGGAAGGGCTCGCGGGCATGAACATTGGATAAATGCACTTCGTAAAAGGGAATATCCACCCCAAGTAGTGCGTCACGCAGGGCAACACTGGTGTGGGTAAAGGCAGCGGGATTGATAATAATCATCTGCGCATCGGTGGCATGGATAGCGTTGATCAGCTCAAATTCGGCATTCGATTGAATATGCTCAAGTTGTACGCCTGCCGCCTGTGCTTGTTCAGTTAACAGGGCAACGATATCGGCTAAGGTTTGATGACCGTAAACACTGGGCTCGCGGCGGCCAAGGAGATTCAAATTGGGGCCATTGATGAGCAGAACTTTATGATTCATTACGCTTTCCTTTTACGACATGCCTTAACGGGTTGAATGCCATTAACTTAACCTGTTCGGGCGGATTTTGCATTATGAATGTCACCACTCTGTCGGCGGGGTTAATCAAACTTAATCTGTCGCATGGCCTTAGTGGCGCCACGTTGTTTTTTCGCATCTAAGCGTTTGGTTTGGCTGCTTTTAGTTGCACGTGTCGGTATACGTTTTTTGGGCACTTCGGCCACGCTGGCTACTAGGGCGATAAATTGCTCCAAGGCGGTTTGCCGATTCGCCTCTTGGCTGCGGCTCGCCTGACATTTGATGATGATTTTGCCGCTGGCGGTGATGCGATGATCGGCTTTTTGCAGCAGGCGCTGCTGATAAAACTCGGGTAATGACGAGTGTCTGATATCAAAAATCAATTGGGCGGCGGTGGAGACTTTATTGACATTCTGCCCGCCAGCGCCGCTGGAGCGGATAAATTGCCACTCGATTTCATTTTCCGGAAGTTCCACACGGTTTGAGATTTTTATCATGGCAGACTTAGTGGTTTGTCCAATTGCTTTGAGAAGCGAGCAATAACTGCTTATGGCTTTTCAATAGATTTGTTATCATCGGGCGCATTCTTGCAGGGCAAGCGTGGCTGCCCGTTGCAAAATAGTGTTCTCGTTTCGGAGTGCCTTTATGTTATGCCAAATCCCCGATATTGCTAAGGGTGTTATCAGTCTTTTCGCCAGTGGTCGACTCTCTTCAACCGATTATCGTACCCGCTTACAGCCGGCCATTAAGAGTTACCGCAAGGATTGGGGACAAGTTTGCCTGTATATCGAGGCGGATGTCTTACTCGAAGGTTGGGAATTTGAGTCGCTAACGGGCAGTGGTGAAGTCCAACTCCCTAATTTTGAAGCTTTAGTATTTGTTGGCGGCCCAGATTGGGTGGGTAATGCTGTGCGCTTACTCGGCCCCTTTATGCAGGGCGAAGTCGCTTGGTTCCCCTTGGAGCAGAAAGCCAAAGCCATTGCGTGGATCGCTAAACGTTCAACTTTTTAATGGCCCATGGTGGGTATAACTTATAGGGAATTAAATATGTTTTTGTTGAAAACTATGACTATCAAACCGACCGCTAAATTAGGCGCTATCGCCCTAGTGTTGGCCTTTACCGCAGGCTTAAGTGCCTGTGCGCCAGAGGTAGGTAGTGATGCTTGGTGTAAGCAAATGAAGGAAAAACCTAAAGGTGATTGGACGGCTAACGAAGCGGCCGATTACGCCAAACACTGCGTGTTTAAGTAAGTTTTTCAAGCGAATAGTGTCACAGCTTAGCTTATTTTAAGTTGCAAGCTGTGAACTTATGCTTAAAATCCCTGTCTGATGTTTGCGCAAGCTTTTGCTGAATTAAGACTAAATCGTCCCAAGGTGATATTTGATTTCGACCGCTAAACCATTCTTTAGCCGAATGGTGACCCTACTGATAGCCATTATCGTGCTGCAATTTGCGGGCGCGAATTTGGGTGCCCATCAGTTACATGCGGGCAATGGCGCCGAAGAAGCCGAAAATCATCCCCATCTCCAATTTAGTGCTCCCGTGACCACCTTGGCCCAATGTGTGGATTGTGTGTGTCCTAACGAGCAGACACTCGGATTCAGTGCCGAGGCGTTTGGCGAAACGGCACTTAAGTCGGGTATAGCAACGGCGAGCGTGAGTGGCCATTCACACTTAGTGCAAACCACTGAAATTCAAGATTTTGACCTTTGCCTTGATTGCCAATGTCACGGCGGTCATGTGGCGTTGTTATCCCATACCGAGAGCCAAACGGCTATCGCGTTTGAATCGGCTTATGTACCAACGGATTTAGCCTATTTCCCACCTGATCAATTACCTAAGTACCGCCCTCCCATCGCTTAACCTTCAATATCTGCTTATCGCTTCGTTATTGTGCGCAGCCATAAGCCCTTAATTTATCCCCAACGCATCGATAACTGGTCTAAACGGCCATGGCTCGCGCTAGCGCTTTGAGCTTATTCGACATTTTACGCTTTTGGGGGGCATTCGATTGGTATCCACACGTCTCTTGCGTGGGGCCAGTCCTATTTAGATATTGTTAGGAATTGCGATGAAGAAAACCATTATCGCCCAGACCTTGTTTGGCCTATTTAGCACACTCGTGCTCGTTGGCGGACAGGTTCACTCTGCTGTTGCAGCAACCTCAAGCCTTGAAGTGAGCGAGCTAAATGCTGAAGGCACTTTATTAGCGCAAGGCGAGCTATTAACCGAAGAAACTCAAGCTTCCCTCAAGCAGTGGATGCCAGAGTTACTCAAGAAAATTAATCAGTTACCCGAAGTGCAGGCGCAAATTGCTCGGCAGCAACAGGCTGAGCTCGCCATTGCGGCGGCGGATCGCGCCATCTATAACCCTGATCTTGGACTCAATTATCAAAACGCCGACACAGATACCTACAGCCTAGGGCTGAGTCAAACCCTAGATTGGGGCGATAAGCGCGGCGTAGCGACCCGCCTTGCCCAGCTCGAGGCACAAATCCTGTTAGCGGATATACAGCTAGAGCGCAGTCAGATGCTGGCCGAGCGGCTATTGGCGCTGGCCGAGCAGGCGCAGAGCAATAAGGCGCTGACCTTTGCCGAGCAGCAATTAAGGTTTACACAGGCACAGCTCAATATTGCCGAGCAGCGCTTTGCGGCGGGGGATTTATCCGATGTTGAGTTGCAACTGCTAAAGCTCGAACTGGCGAGTAATACCGCCGACTATGCGCTGGCCGAGCAAGCGGCGTTAGTGGCCGATGGCAAAGTCATCGAATTACTCGGCGTCGATAAGCTGGGATTTAGAGAGTTTATCCCCGAGATTGGTCAATGGGTGACGCAAATGAACCCGAAAGTGGATTTACCCGCATTGACCAGTGCACATCAACAGGTGTTGTTGGCCAAGGCCAATGCCATGAAGGTTAAGGCGGACACGGCGGCCGATCCCACCATCAACCTCGGTGTTGAAAAGGAAGGCGATGACAACAAGTTTGGCGTCGGCGTGGCCATCCCTTTGCAGGTGCGGAATAACTACAGTGAGTTACAGGCGGTTGCCGACAAGGGTATCGCAATCGCGGAGCAGAACTACTTAGCCCGTGAGCGAGTGCTTACGGCCAAACAGGCACAATTTACCAATGCCTTACCCCGTTTACTGGCGCGCTACCAAGATTGGCGCGAGCGAGTTGCTGCCTCGGGGAGTAAAGCAGCTAAATCCTTAAGTGAGCAGTGGCGTTCGGGTGATGTGAGTACCAGCGAGTATTTGCAGAGTCGACGTCAGCTCGCGGCCAGTTATTTGGTCGGTTTAAACCTCGAAACGGCAATTTATCAGAGTTGGTTAACTTGGATGGGGGACAGCGGTCAGCTGCTGCCCATGATTGACACCTTAGCCGACACATCCGTCGGCAAATCAAGGTCCACTTCTTCCACACATGCCGTGCCAGCAAAGTAATCGTGAGGTAATACTATGAATTCATTTACTCAAAAATCGTCTTTCCAAACGTTGGGCACAGTGTCTACTGCGGGCTTAAGGTCTTTATTTACTCCTTCCCGTTTAGTGTTGGCCTTGATGCTGTCCTCCTTAACCCTGACGCCGAGCTTCGCGGGTGAAGGCTATGATCACGGAGCTGAAAAGGTCACCAATAAGGCAGAAAAAAGTGCTTCAGCGACTGAAGACGACCATGGTGAGCAGGCACTTACTTTTACGCCTGCGCAGTTGGAGCTGGCAGGCGTGCGCCTGTTGCCCTTGAGCAGCGATAGCTTAAGTTTTAGCAATCTCAACCTCGATACTATGGCGACCGCCACTCTAGTGGTTGACCGTGATAGAACCGCGACCTTAGCACCGCAGCTGGATGTGCGGGTGCAGGCGCGCCATGTGGTGCCCGGTCAAGAGGTGAAAAAAGGTGAGCCCTTACTGACCTTAGGCGGCGCAGAAGTTGCCAAGGCGCAGGCGGAATATATTAATGCGGCCGCAGAATGGAGCCGAGTGCGCCGGATGAGTGAGGGCGCGGTGAGCGTGAGCCGCAGAATGCAGGCGCAGGTTGATGCCGAACTGAAGCGAGCGATTTTAGAGGCGATCAAAATGACCCCTGAACAAATTCGTACTTTAGAGTCGACCCCTGAAGCTATCGGAAGTTATCAACTGTTGGCACCTATCGATGGCCGAGTGCAGCAGGATATCGCCATGCTAGGCCAAGTGTTCACCGCTGGTACGCCATTAATGCAATTGACCGATGAGTCGCACCTTTGGGTGGAAGCGCAATTAACCCCAGCACAGGCGGCTAATGTGAATGTCGGTGGCCCGGCGTTGGTGCAAGTGGGGGATAAAACGCTGGCGGGCAAGATTATCGGCCGTTCCCATGAGCTGGATAGCGTAACCCGCACCGAGCAGATTTTAGTCAGCATGCCAAACCCAGAGCATGTGCTGCACGCGGGGCAATTTGCCGAGCTGTATTTTGCCGATGCGCCTAAAGGCAGCGACTTATCATCAGGCTTCTCTTCTGGAATCGTCTTGCCCGATGCGGCGCTTACCCGCAGTGGGGATGGTGATTGGCAGATCTTTATTCAAGACGAGGATGGTTTCGAAGCCATTGAGGTGGAGCTGGTGCAGCGTCAGCGTGGCTTAAGCCTAGTGCGCGGCGACAAGTTGGATAAGGCACGACAGGCACAACTAAAAGTGGTAGTGGGAGGCGCATTTTTCTTAGCGTCGGAGCAGGCTAAAACTGGCTTTGATATTCATGCCCACTAATGCCGCTTAGTCGAACCTTCTCAAGCCCTATTTTACGCCTTTTTAAAGGCCTAGGGCGAATGCGCGAGGAATTTATATGTTGCAAAAAGCAATCGAAGCCGCGATTAAAAATCGGCTATTAGTAGTGCTGGCACTGCTTGCTGTGGTGGCCACCAGTGTCGCCATGTTGCCTAAATTGAATCTGGATGCCTTTCCCGATGTGACCAACGTACAGGTGACCATCAATACTGCGGCCGAGGGTTTGGCCGCCGAAGAGGTGGAGAAGCTTATCAGTTATCCGGTCGAATCGGCCATGTATGCCTTGCCGGCGGTGACTGAGGTGCGCTCATTGTCGCGTACAGGCTTGTCCATCGTGACCGTGGTATTTGCCGAGGGTACGGATATTTACTTTGCTCGCCAGCAAGTGTTTGAGCAGTTACAGGCGGCGCGGGAGATGATCCCAAGTGGGGTGGGGGTGCCAGAAATTGGCCCTAACACTTCAGGCTTAGGGCAGATTTATCAGTACATTCTGCGGGCCGACCCTAGCTCGGGTATTAATGCCGCCGAGCTGCGAAGCCTTAACGATTACCTCGTCAAACTGATCATGATGCCCGTGGGCGGCGTGACCGATGTTTTATCCTTTGGCGGCGAGGTGCGCCAGTATCAAGTGCAGGTCGACCCTAACAAGTTACGAGCCTATGGTTTGTCGATGGCGCAGGTGAGCGAGGCGCTTGAGAGCAATAACCGCAATGCTGGTGGCTGGTTTATGGATCAAGGCCAGGAGCAATTGGTGGTGCGAGGTTATGGCATGTTACCCGCGGGTGAAGCAGGGCTTGCCGCAATTGCCCAAATTCCGCTGACTGAAGTGCGTGGCACGCCAGTGCGAGTGGGCGACATTGCTCAGGTCGATTTTGGCAGTGAGATCCGTGTTGGGGCCGTGACTATGACGCGCCGCGATGAGGCGGGTCAGGCGCAAAACTTGGGGGAAGTAGTCGCGGGCGTGGTGCTTAAGCGCATGGGCGCCAACACTAAGGCGACGATTGATGATATCGATGCGCGGATTAATCTGATTGAGCAGGCGCTACCCAAGGGCGTGTCCTTCGAGGTGTTTTACGACCAAGCGGACTTAGTGGATAAGGCCGTTACCACAGTGCGCGATGCGCTATTAATGGCCTTTGTGTTTATCGTGGTGATCTTGGCGCTGTTCCTCGTGAATATCCGCGCCACCCTGTTGGTGCTGTTGTCTATCCCCGTATCCATTGGTTTGGCGCTGATGGTTATGTCCTACTATGGCCTGTCTGCCAACTTGATGTCCCTTGGTGGGTTAGCGGTGGCCATTGGTATGTTGGTCGATGGTTCTGTGGTGATGGTTGAGAATATTTTCAAACATTTAACTCAGCCAGATCGCCGCCATTTAGCCCAGGCGAGGGCGCGCGCTGATGGCGAAGCCGACCCATACCATGGCGATGAGGATGGTAGTATCCGCGCCGTTGAAGCGGACAACAGCATGGCTGTGCGCATTATGCTGGCGGCGAAAGAGGTTTGCAGTCCGATCTTCTTCGCGACCGCCATCATCATTGTGGTGTTTGCGCCGCTATTTGCGCTGGAAGGGGTTGAGGGCAAACTGTTCCAGCCGATGGCGGTCAGCATTATTTTGGCGATGATTTCAGCTTTACTGGTGGCCTTGATTGCCGTACCGGCACTGGCGGTTTATCTGTTTAAGCGTGGCGTTGTGCTGAAGGAGAGCGTCGTCTTAGCCCCTTTGGACTCGGCATATCGCAACCTGCTGAGTGCAACCCTTGCTAGGCCAAAGTTGGTGATGATCAGCGCGCTGCTGATGTTTGCAATGAGTATCGTATTGCTGCCAAGGCTGGGTACCGAGTTTGTGCCCGAGCTAGAGGAAGGCACGATTAACCTTAGGGTGACGCTGGCACCGACTGCGAGCCTTGGCACTTCCTTAGATGTGGCGCCAAAGCTTGAGGCCATGCTGCTGGAATTTCCCGAGGTGGAATATGCCTTGAGCCGTATCGGTGCGCCCGAATTAGGCGGCGATCCTGAACCCGTCAGCAATATCGAAGTCTATATCGGCCTTAAACCCATCGAAGAATGGCAATCGGCTAGCTCGCGTTTGGAGCTGCAACGGCTGATGGAGGAAAAACTGAGTGTTTTCCCTGGACTGCTGTTGACCTTCTCACAACCGATTGCGACGCGAGTCGATGAGCTGCTCTCTGGGGTAAAGGCACAGTTGGCGATTAAGCTTTTTGGTCCTGATTTAGCCGTGTTGTCTGAAAAAGGCCAAGTGCTCACCGATCTGGTGGCGAAAATCCCCGGTGCTGTGGATGTGTCCCTCGAACAGGTGAGTGGTGAGGCGCAGCTGGTGGTGCGGCCAGATCGTTCACAGCTTGCCCGCTATGGTATCAGCGTCGACCAAGTGATGTCGCTGGTGAGCCAAGGGATTGGTGGCGCGAGTGCTGGACAGGTGATCGACGGTAATGCCAGATACGACATTAATTTGCGCCTCGCTGCCGAGTATCGCAGCAGCCCGGATGTGATTCAGGATTTACTCCTTAGCGGTAGTAATGGCGCCACAGTGCGTTTAGGTGAAGTCGCCAGCGTTGAGGTAGAAATGGCGCCGCCGAATATTCGCCGTGACGATGTGCAGCGCCGTGTGGTGGTGCAAGCCAACGTGGCGGGGCGGGACATGGGATCTGTGGTCAAAGATATCTATGCGTTGGTGCCTCAGGCCGATTTGCCCGCGGGATATACTGTGATTGTCGGCGGTCAGTATGAGAACCAGCAAAGAGCACAGCAAAAGCTGATGTTGGTGGTGCCAGTCTCTATCGCCTTGATTGCCTTGCTGTTGTACTTCTCCTTTGGCGCGGTGAAGCAGGTTTTGTTGATTATGGCGAACGTTCCTCTGGCATTAATTGGCGGTATCGTGGCGCTGTTTGTCAGCGGCACTTATCTGTCGGTGCCGAGCTCCATTGGTTTTATCACGCTGTTTGGGGTAGCGGTGCTCAATGGCGTGGTGTTAGTGGACTCGATTAACCAGCGCAGACAGAGCGGAGAGTCGCTGTATGACTCGGTTTATGAAGGCACGGTTGGCCGTTTACGCCCCGTACTGATGACGGCCTTGACCTCGGCCTTGGGTTTGATCCCCATCTTAGTGTCATCGGGTGTGGGCAGTGAAATCCAAAAGCCATTGGCGGTGGTGATTATCGGCGGGCTGTTTAGCTCTACTGCGCTGACCCTATTAGTATTACCGACCTTATATCGCTGGTTATATCGTCACGATAAATTGCCTGACTAGTTGGCCGTTAAGCCTTGGCGCGATTTTGTGCCAAGGCTTAACGTTAAAGTTTAAAAATCAGCGAGCTATAGTGTGCGATATAGGCTAGGCTTAGCGCTGGTATTAAGGATAAGTATCTCTGGAGAGAGTATGATCGCAGTCATTTTTGAAGTCGTTCCCACGAAAGAAGGAAAGGAAGAATATCTGCACGTAGCCGCTGAAATGCGCCAATATTTAGAAGGGCGTCAGGGATTAATTTCGATCGAACGGTTTCAGAGCTTAACCGACGATGGCAAGGTGCTAAGTCTATCGTTTTGGGAAGATATGGCCTCTATCACCCAATGGCGCAATCAAATGGCCCATAGCATTGCTGAGCAAACTGGGATTATGCCTTGCTTGTTTAACGCTTATCGGATCCGTGTCGCTGAAGTAGTGCAAGACTATAGTGAAACCTTAATTGATGCAGCTGAATAACCTAAGCGCATAATCCCAAAACAAAACCCATCGCTGCCGATGGGTTTTTTATTGTAATCAATCAGATAAAAATGGCATTAGCTTATTTTTCTTGCTGCGCTTTAAGCAGATCGCGGATCTCTGATAGTAATTCTTGATCTTTGGTTGGTGCTGGTGGGGCTTTAGGCGCTTCTTCCTGTTTGCGTTTTAGGCTATTAATGGCTTTTAAGCCCATAAAAATCGCGAAGGCGATAATGGTAAAGTCGATAATAGTTTGAATGAATTTACCGTAAGCAATCACCACCGCTGGCGCATCGCCCTGGGCTGCGAGCAACACAACGCTCAGATCGCTGAAATTCACGCCACCTAAGATGATCCCAATTGGCGGCATAATGATATCGGCGACAAAGGATGAGACTATCTTGCCAAAAGCGGCACCGATAATAATACCCACCGCCATATCGATCACATTGCCACGGGACGCAAAAGCCTTGAACTCTTTAATTAAGCTCATAAGGTTTCCTCCTAAATTAAAAATGAAATGTTAAATTTTATTGTGTTAACTGTATCAGGAAAACCTAAGGGTCTTTTGCTGCCTGTTACCTTGCCAAGCTTATAGGGGCTTAAGGATTAAGGCAATTCTGGTATTCAGGATTTCTCCTTCGCGGCTTTATTTCTACTTGTCAAAGTTACAATTGTTAAGTTGGCGTGAGTTGCTTTGTTCTTGTTGACCAATAAATTCTGGCACTTCTAATACCTGTGAGCCCCAGCGTTTAAACAGGGCAGAATAGATAAATTCGATAAACACTCGATATTTTCGCGGCAAATAAGCACGCTTGGGGTAACTGAGCACCACTTTGGTTTGCACCATAGGGTAATCATCGAGGAGTCGCACTAAATAACCTTTCTCTACCGCCTCTTGGGCAATAATTGAAGGTACGGCCGTAATGCCAAGCCCTGCAATAGCGGCTTCGCGGGCAATGGTGACATTGTTTACCGTGAGTTGTGTTACCGGTTCAATCACCACCCAAGACTGACCATCAAACAGCTTCCATGCGCCTTCAATATGGGCCGACTGTAAACGAATCGCTTTATGCTTGGCTAAGTCCTGCGGCACTTTGGGTGTGCCATGCTCGGCTAAATACTTGGGGCTGGCCATCAAGGATTTATAGGCGTTAACTAATGAATAACTCTGTAGGCGGGAGTCGCTCGAGTCAGCGATTTGGAATAACAAATCGATACCTTCTTCTATCACATCCACCTTACGGTTAGTGAGCTCAGCCTCGATGGTGATATCGGGATAAAGGGTTAAAAACTGGGCGAAG
Organism: Shewanella decolorationis S12; assembly: GCF_000485795.1. Classification (GTDB taxonomy): domain Bacteria; phylum Pseudomonadota; class Gammaproteobacteria; order Enterobacterales; family Shewanellaceae; genus Shewanella; species Shewanella decolorationis. The sequence continues at coordinate 763,197 of NZ_AXZL01000076.1, read as the reverse complement.
ATAGGCCCGAGGAATAATTGGCCTAATTCGATGGGGCACACTATTTTTAGGTTGCCTTTAATCAATTGCTGGTGGGCGCTGAGTTGATTTTCGGCGCTCTGTAGATCGCTCAAGATCTTATTGATCCGATTGTAGTAGCTTGATCCCGCCTCGGTGAGTTTGAGGGCGCGGGTCGTTCGGAATAACAATTGGGTACCAGTATCTGCCTCAAGTTCGGCAATCTTGCGGCTGACAGTGGCCTTAGTTAAACCAAGGGCCTTAGCGGCGCCGGTGAAGCTGCCTTGCTCGACGACTTGGGCAAATATCTGCACGCGATTGAGATCCATGATTGTTACACCTGTGAAACAGTGGGTTGATTTTTAACTATCTAATAAACGTGATGAGACAGTAGTACACTAGCACTCACTAATCAAGGAGTCATTCATGTCCAAAAGTAAACTCATCATCGCCGTTCCACTATTGCTCGCCGCCGTTGCGGGTGGCGGTTATTACTGGTGGACGCAGGTTCGTTTTATCGAAACCACTGATAACGCCTATGTTGAGGCCGATATTTCCCATGTGAGCGTGAAAGTACCGGGTTATGTGGTGCTATCCGATGTGACCGATAACCAGCATGTGCGCAAGGGCGAGTTATTGGCGCAACTTGAAGATAATCAGTTTAGCGCCAAAGTCAGCCAAGCCGAGGCGTCACTCGCCAGTGCTAAGGCCGATCTGCAAACCTTAGCTGCTAAGGTGGAATTGCAGCACGCGTTGATCAGTCAAGCGAGTGCGGGCGTGGTCGCGGCGCAGGCCGATAAAATCCGTGCCGAGCAACAGTTAAGCCGAGCTAAAAAGTTAAAAGTCAGTAACTACAGCTCACAGGACGATGTCGACCAATTACAAGCCGGTTTTGATTCTGCTGCCGCGCGTCTCGATGAAGCCAAGGCACTGTTAGTGGCTAAAGAGCGTGAGCTCGCCGTATTTAATGCCCAGCTGAATCAGGCTGGTTCTGTGGTTGAACAGTCGAATGCGGCATTGGAGCTGGCTAAAATTCAGCTTAATGATACCCGCGTGACCGCGCCTTTCTCTGGGGTGATTGGTAAACGCGGCGCTATGGTGGGGCAATATGTGCAACCCGGCCAGGCACTCTACAGTTTGGTTCCGGATGGGGCTGTGTGGATCACGGCGAACTTTAAAGAAACCCAAATCCAACATATGCAACCTGGACAGTCGGTGCAGGTCAGTCTCGATGCGTTTCCCGACAAAACCTTTACAGGTGTTATCGATAGTCTGTCACCGGCGTCCGGAGCCAAATTTAGTCTGCTGCCCGCCGAAAATGCCACGGGTAACTTCACGAAAATCGTCCAACGTATCCCTGTGCGGATCCGTTTAGATCTCTTAGAAGAGGCGCGTGTCGTCCCCGGGTTAAGTGCTGTGGTCAAGGTCGACACTGCGTCGCATCCGACGACAGCCATCGCTGCTAACGTCGGTCGCTAAGTAGGTCGTTAACATGAGCACAATTGCTGCGGCATCTGAGGCTATCGCCGCGGGGGCTACACCGAGCGAATATGAGCGCGGTAGTCGCCGTTCGTGGATTGCCGTTTTCGGTGGTTTGATTGGCGCCTTTATGGCGATCCTCGATATTCAAATCACCAATGCCTCGATGAAGGAAATCCAAGGCAGCCTCGGCGCAACGCTGGAGGAAGGCAGTTGGATTTCAACGGCTTATCTGGTTGCCGAGATGATTGCGATCCCGCTCTCGGGTTGGTTAAGCACTGGGCTTTCGGTCAGGCGTTATCTGCTGTGGACCACCGCTGCCTTTATCTTTGCTTCTATCCTGTGTTCGATTTCGTGGAACCTCGAGGCCATGATCGCCTTTCGGGCGTTGCAGGGCTTCTTTGGTGGCGCGCTGATCCCGCTAGCCTTTCGGTTGATCTTAGAATTTTTACCCGAGAATAAACGTGCCATAGGGATGGCGCTCTTCGGGGTGACGGCGACGTTTGCACCCTCGATTGGCCCAACCCTAGGTGGTTGGTTAACTGAGCATTTTAGCTGGCATTACCTGTTTTATATCAACGTGCCGCCCGGATTGCTGGTAATGGCGATGCTGGCCTACGGCCTCGAAAAGCGCCCTGTGGTGTGGGACAAACTGAAAAATGCCGACTTAGCGGGCATTGTCACCATGGCGCTAGGCATGGGCTGCCTCGAAGTAGTGCTTGAGGAAGGCAACCGCAAGGATTGGTTTGGCTCGGATTTAATCCGCAATCTCGCCATTATTGCCGCGGTGAATTTAGTGTTGTTTGTGTGGATCCAGCTTAAACGTAAAGATCCTTTAGTGAATTTACGCCTGCTCGGTAAACGCGATTTTGTGCTTTCGACCATAGCTTACTTTTTGCTGGGGATGGCACTCTTTGGTGCTATCTATTTGATCCCACTTTATTTGTCCCAAGTGCATGATTACACACCGCTGGAAATCGGCGAAGTCATTATGTGGATGGGTTTCCCGCAGCTCTTGGTATTGCCATTAGTGCCGCGGTTAATGCAACGTTTCGACGGGCGTTATTTAGCCGCCTTCGGCTTTTTTATGTTTGCCCTCAGTTATTACATGAATAGCCAAATGACCGCCGATTACGCCGGGCCGCAGATGATCGCCTCCCAGGTGGTGCGCGCCTTAGGCCAGCCCTTTATCTTAGTGCCCATTGGCATGTTGGCGACGGCCCATTTAAAGCCCCATGAGAATCCTTCGGCTTCGACCGTGCTGAACGTGATGCGTAACTTAGGCGGCGCCTTTGGTATCGCGCTGGTGGCGACCTTAACCGATAACTTGGCCCGTAGTCATTTGGCCCATGTGAAGGAGTCTCTGCCAGCGGTCAGCACACAGGCGCAGGATTATTTGAATCAGAGCGCCAACATGTTGCAACAGGGCGGCTCGGATCCCTATACCGCCTCCATGCAGGCCAAGGCGCTATTAGGGCAAACCATGAGTCAGCAGGCCTATATTCAAGCCTATAACGATGTGTTTTTTATTATGGGCGCCCTGTTATTAATTGCCGTGGTGGCTGTGCTGCTTATCCGTAAACCACAAGGGCCAGTCGCCCACGATGCGGTTGTCGAATAAGACTGACTTATTTCGTTTTCGCAATGCGTAACCCCTGCGCCTTAATTCCCCCAGGATTAAGGCGCTTTTTTATGTGTAGACCTGTGATAGACTCGAGCTCTTTTCCGGTTGTACGCAGAGCTTTTTTATGTCGATACCAGATTCAGTCGAGTGGCAAAATCTTAAATTTAATCAATTAACTGCTAACACTTTGTATGAGATTCTCAAACTGAGAGTCGATGTGTTTGTGGTCGAGCAAGCCTGTGCTTATCCAGAGCTTGACGATAAAGATAGACACCCTGAAACCCAGCATTTATTCGGCTTATCGCCAGCGGGCGAGTTACTCACCTATGCCCGCATCTTACCCCCTGGGCTGAGTTATCCCGAGGCAAGCATTGGCCGAGTCGTTGTGTCTCCTGCGGGACGAGGTAAAGGATTGGCAATGCCGTTGATGCAAAGGGCGATTGAATCGGCGCTCAGCACTTGGCCTGCTGCGGGGATCCAAATTGGTGCTCAGGATTATCTGAAAAGCTTCTATCAAAAACTCGGGTTTAGCGCGTGCTCTGAAATGTATTTGGAAGATGGTATTCCCCATATTGATATGCGCTACCAGCCTCAGTGATCTGGTTTTAACTAGCTGAATTTACTCTTATTAAGAAAATCAAATGACTACAGTTACGGATTATAAAATTAATCAACAACAACTCGTTTGCGTCGCGAGCTTTTTAGCGAAAGAAGGTAAAACCGAGGCCTTGATTGCGGCGCTTGCTTCGCTGATCCCCGATACGCGCCGCGAAGCGGGCTGCATCCGTTATGAGCTCAACGTCAGCCGTGATGAATCGCGCCGCGTGACATTTGTGGAGAAGTTTGTCGATATCGCCGCGTTCGATGAGCACTGCGCTAAGGATGCCATTCAGCATTATTTCCATCAGGTGATGCCCGAGCTAGTCGAGTCTTTCCATGTGGAAACTTACCATCAAGTCATCGCTTAATTTATCTTACTTAACAGGAGTTTGTAGTGTTACTTAATTACATTGAACCTGTATTTAGACCGCCATCAGAATGGAAGTCGCTAATACTGCAAGTGACTAACGGTTGTAGTTGGAATCAGTGCAGTTTTTGCGATATGTACACTCAGCCGCAAAAAGCCTTTAGAGCACAAAAACTCGATAAGATTGAAAAAGATATTCTCGCGATTGCCCAAACTGGTATGCCTGTATCGCGGGTGTTTTTGGCTGATGGTGATGCAATGAGCTTACCCTTTGCTCGGTTAGAGGCGATTTGCGAGTTAATCCAGCGCCACTTGCCGCAGGTTACGCGGATCAGTAGTTATTGTTTGCCGCGTAACTTGAATAATAAAACCCCTGAGCAGCTCGCTCGGCTGAGGGAGTTAGGCTTAAGTCTGCTGTACGTTGGCTGCGAAAGTGGTGATAACGAAGTGCTGGCCAAGATTAAAAAGGGCGAAACTTTCGAGTCATCGCTGGCGGCATTACAAAAAATTCGCGCGGCGGGGATGAAGTCTTCTGTCATGATCCTCAATGGCTTAGGTGGCGTGGCGTTATCGCAGCAACATGCCATCAACTCGGCCAAGTTGATGAATGCTGCCCAGCCCGATTATTTATCCACTTTGGTGGTTACTTTGCCGCTCGGTACAGAGCGGATGGATGCAGTGTTTGATGGCCAGTTTCAGTTACCGGACCAATTAGGATTATTCCAAGAAATGCAAACCCTGCTTAGCCATTTGGAGCTGGAGCAAACGATTTTTCGCTCCGACCATGCCTCTAACTATCTTGTTTTAAAAGGAGTACTAGGTAAGGACAAGGCCAAATTGCTGGCACAGGTCGAGCAGGCAATTCACGCGCCGCGCAGCATTCCCTTAAGGCAGGAATGGCAGCGGGGATTATAAATCGATTGAGTGTAAGTTGAAGATTAGGCTTTGTTCGCTTTGGCATGTTCGCGTTTATCAAACGAGTCACGACGCGTTGTGAGTCTACTTAAATGACCGAGGCTCTTATGACATAAACTAAGAGCTCCGGCTTACCAAACGGTCCATTTGGACGGCGTATAGTAGGTATTTTTACTGTGTTAACAGCCAGTTGTTAACCACAATATACGGGCTTTGACTTACATAAATATCAGCCAAATTACTGCAAAAATAACCCTGAAACGTCAACACGCCCTAGTTACTGGACTTACCTTTGATATTTAGCATTAAGCGTTATTTTGCCGCTTGATATATCTCAGTTCGATTTCTTTTAAACGACGGTTAAAATCTTCTAAATGCGCTAGCATGGCAGCTTCAGCTTTGGCCTCGTCTTTTTCGATTACGGCTTGCACTATCGCATCGTGTAAGCCTAAAGGATGGATTTCATCCGTCGGCGGCTCATACTTTATGGTTTGATTTTTAAGTAAAATTAACAGCGACTTGACTATGGCTTCTAAAAAACGGTTTCCAGACATTTCAGCTAATAAATAATGTACTTCGGAGCGTAAAGCGACAGTATCCGGATAAGCGTGCGAATCATTCTCGTGTCGTAAAGCTTCGTGTAGCGCTATTGCCTGCGTTGGTGTGCAATTTTTAGCGGCCATCCGAGTGACTTTAGGCTCAATCAAAATACGCGCTTGGCATAACTCAGGAAGTGACAGTTTTCCCATCATAAACATATCATGACAAGCGTCACTTAAACGTTCAAATGTCAGATGTTTAACAAATGCACCGCCAGTTGCACCTTGACGAATTTCGACTAATCCGCCAGCCTCAAGGCTTTTAATTGCTTCTCTGACAACGGTTCTACTCACTTGAAATAACTCAATGAGCTCGCGTTCAGATGGCAGTTTATCACCTGCTTTATAATCACCACCTAAAATAGCGTTTTTTAGCTGTTGTCCTACTTCACTAGATGCTTTTATCTGCTTAATTGGCTTGAAGTTATGCACTAGTTTGCCCTCAAAATACTTAGTGAGGTCATCTTAACATTAAAAGCACTTTTGAGGCAGAAAATGTACTCTCGCTTTTCCTATATTAGTGATTAAAAAATATTCACTTTTGTTGATCAAAGTAACATCTAGATAAATTTCGCAACTAGTTTCTCATATTTAATCAATCTTTATTGTTAACAAAAGTTATACGTCATACATTTGTCCAAGGTGGTTTTGAGTCTATTTCTTAACCAGCATAGGTATGTTCAACATATCAACTCATAACAGGAAGATGATGATGAAAATTAAAAGCTTGTCTTTTTTTGTGCTATCTGCGCTTTCTGTATCTGCGTTTGCAGATACAACAATTGATAAAATGTTTAGCGAAGGAACAGTTAAAGGTGAATTGCGATTATTTGATTTTACGCGTGATTTTGATGGTGCGACAAATAAAAAACATGACACTTCATTAGGTGGGCTGTTCTATTATAATACAGCGAAAGTAAGTGGGATTAGTTTTGGGACTAGTTTTGCATCTGCTAACCCTATTTGGGTTAACGACTCTGATAGTGTTTATGGTTTAGTTGCTCGAGATGCTAATGGTGGCCACGATAACGTTAATCGATTACAAGAATATTTTGTTCAGGGCGAATGGTGGAGTACTAAATTTAAAGTTGGGGCTCAAGAATTAAGAACTCCTATGATGAACCCTCACGATATTCGAGCTATTCCAAGAACGTTTCGTGGATTTACTGTTGAAAATAACAGCGTAAATAATCTTACCCTTTCAGCATTATATATTACGGATTCAATGGGATGGTCCGATAATAGTTTTGTATCTGTAAAAGATGCGGTACAAAGTGAATTGGCCAGAGCGGGTATTGTCGCTAATGTTGCAGATAATCCAGTGTATGCACTTGGTGCTAAGTACCAGTTACCAATTGAACGGGTAAAAACTGAGGTTAGTCTTTGGCATTACAGGATGGAAGATGTTTTTAATCAATCATATGCAAAGATTAAGCTATCTACTGACCTCGGTGCGGCGAACGTTTATTTTACTCCTTCTTATTTAACTCAGAAATCAACAGGTGAAGAAACGGGTGGCCCATTAGACACTTACCAATATGGTTTTCACCTAGGGGCTAAATTTGTCGGTGCTGATATTACCTATTTATACGCTAAGACAGGTGATGATACTGTGCTTACACCATGGGGTGATGAAAAAGTCGTTATCCAGCAAGTTTATCAATCAGCACGGGGGAATGAAGAGGTTAATGCATTGAAACTGGCATATGATTTTGAAAAGCTAGGTATCAATGGATTAGAAGCTTATGCATATTATGGACAATATGATGTACCAGAAGATAAGGGGAGTGATTTTAGTGAGATGAACTATTCAATTAGTTATAAGTTCTCTGGTGCTCTTTCTGGTTTAGGATTAAAAGCTCGATACGCTAATATCGATTTTGATCAAGGTGAAAACTTTAATGATGTTAGATTTTATATTAACTATAAATTTATGTTAGGTCATTAGCGATAAATTTTGCTCCCCTGCAACTTTTCTAAGGGTATACCATGATGATTAGGTATGCCCATTTTTGTTTTAAATCTAATTAGTAGTCATTTGTTATAATAAAACTTTTATTAAATATTGCTAATTTAAATTAAATAGTTGGCTGTTCATAAAATAGGGCTGATATTCCATAAATTGAATATTTGTGAAGCACTGCAAATATGCATTGAATACCTCTTTTTTAGTATCGTCATATGTCATACATTTAATTGTCCGTTGGTTGTGTTTCGTTCAAGTCAACGCAACAGTTTTAGATTCTAAACACGTAAAAATCTGGGCACGAATAACCCAGCACCATTGTGAGTGTGATGGTGCTCACAATGCTGGCAAAGGAGTATCAAATGAGCAACAAATCAAAAGAAATTGACCAATACACAGCGAGTGTTCTTCAAAACGGTATATCTCGAAGAAGTTTTCTCACCCGAGCAGCAATGGGCAGTGGTGGATTAGCTTTTGCGACGTTAGGCATGGGGTCTGCTAGCGCGGCACCTTTGCAGGCAGAGGGGGCATATGGCGAGATTGGTGGTGCAACCTTAAGTTTTTTACCTAAACCTAAATCTATTGCGGATAAGGACATAGCAACAACTCAAACATTTGATGTGGTCGTTGTTGGTGCCGGAGCTTCGGGTGTCCCAGCTGCACTTTCTGCCAGAGAAAATGGTGCTACAGTTGCGTGTTTGCAAAAACAACCAATACCAGTTTCACAGGGTAACACTGGGTCTGGTATCGATCTTAAGACCAGTGACAAGTCTGCAATTGAGGCACTTGTTAGCCGTTTAATGGCCGATAACGCCCACCGTTCTCATCCTGGCTTATTAAGACAATGGGCTTACAACTCAGGCGAAGCGGTCACTTGGGTGATTGATCGTATGAAGCAAAGTGGCGGCCAGGTTGTCGACCAAGGCACTAAAGTACAGCACGGTATTCGCGGTATTGCAGACCAAGGTGATCGTTTAAATTTTGTTACGTCCTTCTGCGGACCTAAACCCTACACTACTGGTGACGGTATCCGTGCTCTCGCTAAAACTGCCGAAAAGGCGGGTGTTAAATTTTTCTTCAACACGCCAGCACAACAATTGATCCAAGACGAGTCAGGCAAAGTTGTAGGTGTTATTGCTCAAACTCGTGATGGTAAATATCACAAATTTATGGCGAAGAAAGGCGTCATTCTGTCTTCTGGTGATTACCAAAATAACAAGGCAATGTGTGACTTCTTTATTCCAGATCTGAAAAACTTCGAACGTAAACAAATGGATCGTACTGGTGATGGTTTTGCTATGGCCTATTGGGCCGGTGGCGTTATCGAACCTGTTGGCCATACCAAAATGCTACACGATTTTGATGCTGGTCCCGCTTCAATGTGTGACATGCCATTCTTAGCCGTTAATCGTAAAGGCGAGCGTTTCGTTAATGAAACGGTTGAGATGTCATTAATGAATAACTACCTCAAAGATGAGTATAACGCTGGCCATTACTCTCAGGTTTTTGATTCTGATTACATGACACAAGCGAAGGATTGGCCAGGTCACCTTTATTCACCTGAAGAGCTAAAGGACTATATGCCTGAAGTGCCCGGTGAGAAAAAGGGTGTATATCCTTCATTAACAAATACCTACTCAGCAAATACCTTAGAAGAATTGGCTGTGAAGCTAGAGTGCGATCCAAAAACCTTTGTTGCAAGCGTAAATCGTTACAACGAATTGTGTAAGAAAGGTAAAGACGAAGATTTTGGTAAACCAGCGAGCAAAATGGTTCCGGTGCTTAAGCCACCATTTTATGGCATTCACCGTCGCATGAGAATTTCAACCTTATGTTCCGGTATTTTGGTTAACGAGAATCATCAAGTGCTTGATGCAGATGGTAAAGAAATTCCGGGCCTCTTCATTGTGGGTAACTTAGGTGCAGGCTTCTACGGTGGTGTTGATTACCCATTAACGGTATTCGGCTTGTCTCTGGGACGTTGCTATACCTTTGGTTATTTAGCAGGCAAATACGTCGCGAAACTTTAAGCGCCAAATTATCAATAGTGGCTGCTTTTTAATGGCATCCAGTGACATGAATGATGGAATTTAAAATGAAGAATCTCACAATTATTTTTGCCCTTGTTCTGGGCATTTTCGCAGCAAATGCGATAGCAAAAGATAATGTTTTACTCGATCAAACCCATGCTGCAAAAGGAATCAAATGTAACAGTTGCCATGGTACTGAGGCTCGTCAAGCTGTAACTATGCTGAAATGCGTACAGTGCCATAATACTGAAAAATTAGCGCTAAAAACCGAAAACGTGAAACCGACTAACCCCCACAAAAATCGTCATTTTGCGACTGAAACGGATTGCGCAAAATGTCATCATATTCACCAAAAATCAGAAAACTACTGTGTAGGATGTCATCCTAGGTTTGACCTAGTCACGCCATAGCAGTTGAGTTGTATCAAGCGGATTTAAAGCTTCTCGACACAAAATGCCAGTTAACCTTAACTGGCATTTCTTTTTACTTGTTTGGTGGCCTTAAATCTAAGGAGTTCCACTTTTGCTGGCCCCTTAAGTCGATTTCCCCCTCGTTATACACCCAATCTTCTTCGGTTAAGTTGTCAGTTTTTAAGCCAAAAACAGATGGGTAAAAAAACAACTATACACATACGTTTTTTCATATATATAATTCCACATATGTTTTAATGGCTATTTTGGAAGCGCTCAATGCACCCCGTCACTTTTTTTAAAGCCCTTGCCGATGAGACTCGGCTGAAATGTTTACTGCTGATCCAGCGGGAAGGGGAGCTGTGCGTCTGTGAATTAATGGCCGCGCTGTCGGAGATCCAACCTAAGATCTCGAGGCATTTAGCACAGTTAAAAAAAGCAGGGATCTTAGTCGATAGGCGCCAAGGTCAATGGGTGTTTTATCGGATTAATGCTGAACTTGCGCCTTGGTGCCAGCAAGTGTTGGCGCAAAGTTGTGAGGCTAATAGTCCGTTTTTAGCTGAGAGTATGCAGAACCTGTGCAGCATGGGAGCTCGTCCCGAACGTGCGAAAGCTTGCTGTTAAGTAAAGAAATGGATTCGATATGAGATAAGTTGAGGTCGTTATGGGGAGCTTTGAACGTTATTTAAGTGTCTGGGTTGGCTTGAGTATTCTTGCTGGAGTCACGCTTGGGAATCTGGTGCCAGAGGCATTTTCCGCTATCGCGGCTGTCGAGTTGGCCCATGTGAATTTGATTATTGCGTTATTCATCTGGGTGATGATCTATCCCATGATGGTGCAGATTGACTTTTCAGCGGTTAAACATGTCGGTAAAAACCCCAAGGGGTTGTTGCTGACACTCACTATTAACTGGCTAATTAAACCCTTCACCATGGCCTTGCTCGGTTGGTTGTTCTTCAAATGGGTGTTTGCCCCTTGGGTCGACCCGCAAACGGCGGGTGAATATATCGCGGGGATGATTCTCCTTGGGGTCGCCCCTTGCACCGCCATGGTGTTTGTCTGGAGCCAACTTACTAAAGGTGACCCTAACTACACCTTAGTGCAAGTCTCTGTTAACGATATCATTATGGTGTTTTTATTTGCGCCGCTCTCTGCATTGTTGCTGGGGGTGAGTGATATTCAAGTGCCATGGGAAACCCTGCTGCTATCTGTGGTGTTGTATGTCTTATTGCCCTTAGTCGCAGGCGTGTTAACTCGAAAGCGCCTCGAGGCAAGGCATGGTGCCAGCGCGGTGCCGCAGCTATTAGCTAAACTCAAACCTTGGTCTGTGATAGGGCTACTCGCGACGGTTGTGCTGTTATTTGGTTTTCAGGCCAAGACCATAGTGACACAGCCACAAAATATTCTACTCATAGCTATTCCTTTGATTATCCAGAGCTATGGCATCTTTATCTTGACCTACTGGCTGGCGTTAAAGCTCAAACTGACCCATGCGATTGCCGCGCCCGCGAGCATGATCGGTTCTTCTAACTTCTTTGAATTAGCCGTGGCCGTGGCGATTTCGCTCTTTGGTTTACATTCGGGGGCCGCGTTGGCGACCGTGGTGGGCGTGTTGGTCGAAGTGCCAGTGATGTTGTCTTTAGTGTACTTTGCCAATCGCACCCGCCATTGGTTTACGACTTAATCTGTTTTTGAAATAAATGATATTTAAAATCAACAAATTGTAAGTTAACTGGGTAGTTATAAATCATGGCAATTAAAATCGGGATTAATGGATTTGGGCGCATGGGACGTTTGGCTCTGCGCGCGGCGTGGGAATGGGATGATGTAGAGTTTGTGCAGATCAACGATCCCGCAGGGGATGCGGCTACCTTGGCCCATTTGCTTGAGTTCGATTCAGTTCACGGTCGCTGGCTTTATCCGGTCACGGCGAATCAGGATGGTATTCAAATCCAAGAGAAAACCATTCGCACCACACGCAATAAGACGATTGCCGAGACCGATTGGTCGGGATGCGATGTGGTGATTGAAGCCTCAGGGGTGATGAAAACCAAAGCCTTACTACAAGCCTATTTAGATCAAGGTGTGAAGCGGGTGGTGGTGACGGCGCCAGTCAAAGAGGAAGGTGTGTTAAATGTGGTGATGGGAGTGAATCATCAGTTATACGACCCAGCTATTCATCCAATTGTGACCGCGGCTTCCTGCACTACCAACTGTCTTGCGCCTGTGGTGAAAGTGATCCATGAGCAGATTGGCATCAAGCACGGCTCTATGACCACTATCCATGATATTACCAACACCCAGACGATTCTGGATGCACCGCATAAGGATCTGCGCCGAGCCCGCGCCTGTGGGTTAAGTTTAATCCCCACCACCACGGGCAGTGCGACGGCAATTACCCATATTTTCCCAGAGCTTAAGGGCAAGTTGAATGGCCATGCCGTAAGGGTGCCGCTCGCTAACGCATCCCTCACCGACTGTGTTTTTGAGCTTGAGCGCAACGTGACCGAAGCGGAAGTGAATGCGCTGCTACAAAGCGCCGCCGAAGGCGAACTCAAGGGCATTTTAGGTTATGAGGAGCGGCCTTTAGTGTCGGTTGATTATAAAACCGATCCCCGTTCGAGCATTGTCGATGCGCTTTCGACCATGGTGGTGAATGGGACTCAGCTAAAACTTTACGTGTGGTACGACAATGAGTGGGGATATGCCAACCGTACGGCAGAGCTTGCCCGCTTAGTCGGCCAGCTTGATTTGCCGCGTTAGGAGAGCACTGTGCCTGCTGCCAAGCTATTTGAGCAACTGATGCAATTGCCCGCTGGTGTGCGGCAATATTTGCTGATCACCTTCAATTATTGGAGTTTTACCTTAACCGATGGTGCGCTGCGGATGTTGGTGGTGCTGCATTTTCACGATCTCGGTTATACGCCATTCGCGATTGCGATGTTGTTCTTGTTCTATGAGATTTTTGGTGTCGTGACCAATCTGGTGGGCGGTTATCTCGGCGCTCGCTTGGGGCTTAATCGTACCATGAATCTAGGCCTTGGTATGCAGGTGTTGGCATTAGGGATGTTATTGGTGCCAGCGGCCAGTTTACCGCTGTGGCTCGCGGGCGTGCCCTGGGTGATGGCGGCGCAGGCGCTTTCCGGCATTGCTAAAGATCTCAATAAGATGAGCGCAAAAAGCGCGATTAAATTGTTGGTTCCAAAGGGCGAGCAGGGTCGGCTTTACCATTGGGTTGCTATGCTAACCGGGTCTAAAAATGCCCTTAAAGGAGCGGGATTTTTCCTCGGTGGTGCCTTGCTGGCGGGATTGGGTTTCAATATGGCGATTGCCGCCATGATGGCCGTGCTTGCGCTAGTGTGGTTAATGAGTCTGGTCTTGCTGAAAAAAGATCTGGGGAAAGCGAAGAACAAACCTAAGTTTACCGAGATTTTTTCTAAGAGCCGCAGCGTGAATATTCTCTCGGCGGCGCGCCTGTTTTTGTTTGCCGCAAGGGATGTGTGGTTTGTGGTGGCTTTGCCCGTGTATCTGGCGAGCCAATGGGGCTGGGACCATTGGGCCGTGGGCGGCTTTTTGGCGCTCTGGGTGATAGGGTACGGCATAGTGCAAACCTTAGCTCCGAAGATCACCGGTGCGAGTCGATTGGAAGCTAACACTTCGCAGCGTATCCCCGATGGTTATACCGCCTTAGTTTGGTCGACCTTATTAGCTTTTATTCCCGCGTTAATTGCACTCAGTTTGTATCTGGATTTCTCACCACAGCTCAGTCTGATCTTGGGGCTGATGTTATTTGGCGGACTGTTTGCGATTAACTCGTCACTGCACAGTTATTTAATTGTGAGTTACGCCAGTGAAGAGGCGGTATCCCTCGATGTTGGGTTCTACTATATGGCTAATGCCATGGGGCGTTTAGTGGGAACCGTGCTTTCGGGCTGGGTGTATCAGAGTTATGGACTGGTGGCCTGCTTATGGATTTCGACGACCTTTATTGCAATAACGGCACTGATCTCTATCAAGCTGCCTCGACAACTCAAAGGATAGCAAGATGTTGAGCTGGCGAAAGTCTTTACCGAGTGTTAGAACCATTTGCCTTGTCTGCATGGCTTCGCTATTCGCTGTTTCGCCGCTCTTAGCATCAGTTACACCTGCATCAAATTCCGCATTAGCTGAGACACCCAATCTCGCCCCAAAGCCCATTCGAGATTGGAAAGATCCTGCCTACATTATCCAAGCCTTTGATGAGATAGCCCTTAAAAATGAATACGATAAAGTTAAACATCGGGTACGGAAATGGCGTCAGCCCGTGCGCGTCTTTGTCGAGCATCAAGTGGGCGATACTGGGTTGCATACACAATTGGTGCAGATGCATTTAAGTCATCTGGCACAAATCACCGGCCACAGTATTGCCAAGGTGGATTCGCTCGAAGAGGCCAACTTACATTTAGTCTTTACCCGTCAATCCCAATGGGCCGATGTGGTGATGCGTCTTATGGGGGCAAGTGCGGCCAGTAATATTCATGGCTCCGTTTGTATGGGAAAATTTGTGCTTAACTCCAAGAATGAAATTGAGCGTGCTTGGGTGGTTATCCCGGTCGACCAAGCGCAAATGCATGGCAAATTGGTGGCCTGCGTGGTGGAAGAAATCACCCAAGTGCTGGGCTTACCCAATGATTCGGTTAAAGTATTTCCTTCCATTTTTAACGATAAAACACCGCAGGATTTACTCACTGGGCTGGATTATATTTTGCTGAAACTGCTCTACAGTGCAGATATTCATGCCGGCATGACGGCCGCCGAAGTGCAACCCATATTGCAAAAACAACTCGAACAATGGCAGCGGGATGGGACGCTGACACAAGCCGATAAAGCGGTTCGTCAGGGCCAGTTGTACCCACTGTTAGGTTATTGATCCCCAAGGTTTTACATCGAAAGTTGGCTTTGATCATGCTTTACCAATTATTCCTTTTTCTTTTAGGAATAAGGGCATAGTCTATCTTTAAAAGAGATAAACATGCTGGAGGCAAGCTATGCAGATGACATTGCAGTTTTTGGGCGCGACCGAGGAAGTGACTGGCTCGTGCCACTTACTCACAGTGGCAGGTAAGCAAATGCTGCTCGATTGCGGCCTCATTCAAGGCGGTAAGGCCGATGAGTTACGTAATCACGAGCCTTTTAGTTTCGACCCAAAAGCGATTGCAGCTGTTGTCTTGAGTCACGCCCATATTGATCATTCGGGCCGCTTACCTCTGTTGGTTAAGGCGGGCTATACCGGGCCGATTTTTACCCACAAAGCGACGGCTGAGCTGTGTGCCATCATGCTAAAAGATGCTGCCATGCTGCAGGTGCGCGATACCGAAAGAACCAATAAAAAGCGTGCAAAGCATGAGTTGGAGCCTTTAGAACCGCTATTTACTGTAGAAGATGCGGAGCAGGCCATTACTCAGTTTGTGTCGCTGGAATATGGCCAAGTCACCCGAGTGCTCCCCCATGTGGATATTTGCTTATCGGATGCGGGGCATATTTTAGGCTCGGCACTGGTGGAACTTTGGTTAGGTGAGGGGAAAGCGCAGAAAAAACTGGTATTTAGTGGCGATCTTGGCCGTGCTGGCATGCCGATATTACGTAATCCCACCTTAGTCGACACCGCCGATTTGGTGCTAATGGAAAGCACCTACGGTAATCGTTTCCACCGCAGTTGGACCGATACTCTGGCCGAGTTAAAGGCGATTTTCGCCAAGGCGGTGACCGAGAGCCACGGCAATATTCTGTTGCCGGCTTTCTCAGTGGGGCGTGCGCAGGAGCTTTTGTATCTATTTCATTTGTATGCCAAAGAGTGGGATCTCTCCCGCTGGAAAGTCTGCCTTGATAGCCCTATGGCGATTGAGGCGACGCGGGTGTATGTCAATAATTATCCCTTAATGGACGATGATTTTAAGCGCTTTACGCGCCAGCATCCGGGGCAACATCCGTTATTGTCGAATGTAGAATTTATCCAATCGACTGAAGAGTCTATCGCCCTTAACGATGTGCACAAAGGGTTGATCATTATTGCGGGCAGCGGCATGTGTAACGGTGGCCGTATCCGTAGTCATTTAGAGCACAATCTATGGCGCCCAGAATGTGATGTGATTATCTGCGGCTATCAAGCACTTGGTACGCCGGGACGCGCCTTAGTCGATGGCGCCGAGGAACTCACTATCCATGGTAATAGCATCAAAGTTGCCGCTAAATTACACACTGTCGGTGGCTTATCAGCCCATGCGGATCAGGCGGAGTTATTACGTTGGTATCGACATTTTGAAGCGCAGCCGCCTTTGGTGCTTGTTCACGGCGAACCCGAAGCCCAGCAGGGATTAGTCGCTGTGATGAATCAAGACTCGAAAACCAAACCTAAAGCGCTGGCCATCGCCACCCGTGGCGATATGTTGGATTTAAATGCCTTACCCAAATTAGTTTGGGTGACAGCTTAAGTGATAGCCCACGGCTCTTGAGTGCAGAGGGCCACATTACAGCGTTAGTCCGAGTTATTATCAAATTCAGTGTCGTCGAGTAACTCGAGGCTTGGGTCGATACTGGGCACGTCTTTAAATAAGCGGGTGAAGTGACGTTGCACCCCTTTCAGATCGATTCCTGCTAATCCTGAGGCGAAACCAAACCAAGCATACAAGCCGCTGAAGTTGTCGAACATCGGCGGCAAATACTTAGGTGGCGTCAGAATTCCTTCTTGGCAAGCTTGATAGAGCACGGGGATGTCCTCAATGGCGAGTTTGCCTAAAAACAGCATAGGGATCAGTTCGGGTAAACCCGATGTGATGGCGCTGCGGATAAAGTTGATGTTTTCGACATAACCACGCACATAGGAAATATCTTTGGTAAAAAAGCTGCCGCCTTCGACCATGCCGCCACGAAACACCCTTTGTGTGACTCGATAACTATCCTTAGCGCTAAGATTTAACTCTCTGAAATAGTTAAATACTTCAATAAAGTTTGCCCCATTTTCCGCCATATCTACCGCAGCGACACGGTCGCTAATACGGCGGGCGCGGCCTGGGTTAGAACTTAGGGTGAGCATTTCGAGTAAGACGGCAAGCCCTTCTTGGGTGGCTGCTACGCGGGGAGAACCGACACTGAGCCAAGTCGCATGGGGTTGAGCTCGACCATTGAGCGTGGTGCCTACATGCACCCAACCTTCATGAACTTCGTACACATTGAGATCTGACTCGCTGAACATGGCTTTGCTGTTGAGTTTGACCGTATCGCCACCCACTGCGGCGTCAGACACAATCCCGTCACTCAACCGCACCCGCATATCATCACTGTGGAAGTACTTTTCCAATCGCTGGCTCAGTACATTCACGGCTTCGGGGGCACTTATGATTTTAGGGTGGTGTTTATTCATATGCCGCGCGGCGGGCAGGGAGAAGATATAACTGAGTTTATCGCCCAATTGGCGCAGGGTGTGGCGATCGCCGTGTAATCTGTGGCTGGCGCTGCCGTAGAGTTCTTGGCTAAGCTGACCAAAGACAGGGGTTCCTCGATGACCCAGCATATCGACAACTAAGCGATATTGGTCGACGTTAGCAATTAAGATCTTACCCAGCTTATCTTTTTTACCTAAACGGCGGTGGATTTCTTGTTTTAGCGTGAGCAGCTCTGCTTGGGTTTTAACGGGATCGAAGGGCAAGGCAATTTTTTGATAAAAATCTTGGCTAATCGCTGGCAGAACCGTGCCTTTACTGGAGAGAAAGCGCTCTTCCATTTCCCGTGGCCATTTGATGGCATCTAAAATTTTAATCGGCGTTTGGATGCGGATAAGCTCATCGGAAAGGCGACGTAAATCTTCTTGATACTGGGCTAACGACTCTGACATTCCCGTAATCCTGTGCGACTTGGACGATAAAAATTAGCTTAATCATAGCGGTAAAGCCGCTGTATTTATAGGTTTCTTCCCCCAAGCAATTGAATATTGTCGATTAAATACCTTGAACACTATCGATTTAATGAATCATTTTGGTGCAACGCGGCTTATTTTAGCGCGATATAGCGTTAACCTAATCTCATAACCCACTGTTAAACATTAACTTATTTTGCTGGCATCAAAGCTGCTTTGCGTGTTTGAGCAATGGGATAACGTCGATGGGAGAGAGTTATGGCTGCAATGAGCTATTTGAGTGTGATTGAGCGTTATCACGAATACGAGGCCACAGTGCATGAGCTGATGGAGTCCATTTTAACGGGTATTGCCGATGCGGACTTATTTCACCAACCTAAAGTCGATATCAAGGCCATGAAAGGTATTGCGGGCAGTTACCCCTTTGTCGAGCTGATGTATTTGCTCGATACCCAAGGAGTGCAAATAAGCCAAAATATCACAGTGGTCGATCAGCAGATCAAGTTAGTGCCCCTTGGCGGTAATCGCGACCGCAGTCAGCGGCCCTATTTTACTAATCGGGATGAGTCAGATGGCGTCAATATCACTCGCCCCTATTTATCCAATGCCAGCGGGAACTTATGTTTATCAGCCTCCTTAGCGATTGTGCAGCAGGAGCAAAAGCTGGGTTATCTGGTCGTCGATGTGGATTTGACGCGAATGATTGAGTTTATGATGGGCGACAGTGCTCGTCGGCGAGTAACGCCAGCCTTTAAAGCCGTGTATGGCTTGATAGTCGCAGGGCTTTTTGTGCTGGTGATGGTGCTACTTTGGACGGCGCTTAGGGATATTTATGGGTTATTTGTGGTGGATCATGTCGGGCAAGATCCATTGCAACCCTTTGGGATCATAATCTTTATGACTCTAGCGTTAGCGATCTTCGACCTTGGAAAAACCATTCTCGAGGAAGAAGTGTTAATGCATAAAGATATTTTTCGTCACAGCTCCACCCGCCGAACCATCACTCGCTTTGTTTCAACGATTTTGATCGCCATTTCGATTGAGGCCTTATTGACCATGTTTAAGGCGTCACTGGGCGAGAAACAATATATCGAGCCAGCGATTTGGATGATGTTGGCCGTGGTAGGGTTATTAGTCGGGTTAGGGGCTTATGTGTATCTCGGGGCAAAAGCGGAATGGCTGCTGATCAAAACTCAGGCCTATAAGAGCGGTAAAAAGTAGTATCAAAAGAATAGTGAATTGTACACCCAGCCCCAAGGAGCTGGGTGAGGCTTTTAGAAAAACGTCTGGTTTGAGTCACCTAACGCCTTAAGGGAACGGGCAGCTTAGAAAAAGTCGTCATCTCCTAATGCACGTCTTAACTCGGCGCGTTCGAGGTAATCTTCTAAGCGCTTCTTAATTTCGCGCTTATGTTGCATTGCCTCGGCTGCTTTGCTGTTTCTAGGGGTGGTCATTGCCTCAATTTCAGTATCGTTGGGCACGACTTCAGTAATATGAGCCATAACGAATTCCTCATGTTGTTCCTAACGCCTTTCTATCTAAAAAGAGTGTGGCAGAAAAGCAAAAAATTTTGCGAGTCAACGTAAAATTTTCTTCCCGTCATCTCAGGGGCAAATCCTTCCGTTTTGTGGGTTTTGGAAGGGTAACTCAGTTATTTCATTTTTTACTGAATTAGGTGATTTTACCTATAACTCTTTATTTTTGTATTTAAGTTAATTCCTACTTAAATAGTCGGATAGACTTGAATTTGCTTAAAAGTCGAACAACACTTGGGGGAGATAACACAAATGTGACTGTGCTAGGGAAGCCAACATGGACATGGATCGTGCGCTAGCGTCTTTCGACCCTCCAAAAAGTTTTTTTATCAGTGTGCTCCGTTCAAGCTGGCTAATGTTTGTCGCGGCAATCATCTTTATGGGTATTTCTTGGTATGTTCTAGAGGAATATTTACGGGATAGGGGAGAGGAGCGATTCAAGAATAATGTACAGGATTTAACCGAGGCAGTGAGTCGCAGAATGACTGCCTATGAGCAAGTATTGCGTGGCGGTGCAGGGTTGTTCTTGGCATCTAACGGTGTTACTCGGCATGAATGGCAAACCTATGTTTCTAACGCACGCTTGTCTGACTACTATCCCGGCATTCAAGGTTTAGGTTTTGCTCAATTTGTAACGCCAGACACCTTAAATGCTTTTACCTCGGCAGTTCAGCAAGAAGGCTTCAGCGACTTTAAAGTAACTCCTGTCGGTCATCGTGAACTCTATTGTGTTATTAAATATTTGGAACCTTTTGACTGGCGAAATCAGCGAGCGTTTGGTTTTGATATGTGTTCGGAATCAACTCGTCGAACCGCTATTTTACATGCTATATCAACGGGTTTACCTCAAGTCTCTGGTAAAGTCACCTTAGTGCAAGAAACCCCTGATGATACCCAAGCTGGCATTCTTATGTATCTTCCTTTGTATCATGGCCAACCTACGACTGAAGCTGAACGTGTGAAGCAGGCCTTAGGGGTCGTTTATGCTCCTTTTCGTATGGACGACTTAATGCAAGGGATTATGGGGAAAAGATTTTCCGGTCTAAAACTTGCCATTTATGATAGTTCCGAGGCAAGTCATGCCAATCTGATGTTCAGTTCCCACAAAAACCTTCCCTCATCGAAGGACGTTTTTTATCAATCCCAACTAGAAACCATGGAAGGGCGTACTTGGCGGCTGGATATTTCCTCTGAATCACGCTTTATTTCAAGCACTGAGCAAACACAGAGTATTTGGTTGCAGGTAATTGGTAGCGCATTTGTGCTGGCTCTATTTTATGCCGTTATCAGTATGGCTCGTAATCGCTATCAAGAGTCGTTATTAGCGGCAGAATTAATTGCTAATGAAAAACGCTTTCGCTTAGTGATTGAGGCTTCGCCGAGCGCGCTTTTTATGGTGGATAGAACTGGCGCTATTACATTGGTTAATACCCATGCAGAGAGTCTGTTTGGCTATGCACGAGAGGAGCTACTTGGTCGCTCAATTAATATGCTGTTACCCGAGTCCAGCAGAGGGATTCATCAACAGCATTTAGCCCGCTATATGGTTCATCCCATCGCGAAGAATATGTCGATGCGTGATGAGCTTTTTGGTTGTTGCAAGGATGGCACTTTGCTAGCAGTTGAAGTTGGTTTAACTCCCATTCATTTCAGTAACGGGATTTATATATTAGCGACAATTAATAATGTTTCAGAACGTAAAAGAATTGAAGCGCAGCAAATTGAACATACGGCTGAGTTAGAACGGATTAACCAGGAGCTAGACAGGTTTGCTTATATTGCCTCCCACGACTTGAAATCTCCCCTTAGGGGAATTGAACAATTGACGAACTGGTTGAATGAAGATCTTGCCGATAACACAAACGAAAACGTCCAGAAATATTTAGGGTTAATTCAAAGCCGTATCCAAAGAATGGTGCTGTTACTGGACGGTTTACTCATGTTTTCTCGGATAGGCAGAGTCGATACTGAAATCGTTCAGGTCGATTCGCGACAGCTTATTGAAGATATGTTCGCATTAGTCGCTCCCCCACAGGGATTTGAGCTAGTGCTTGAAGGAGATTTTCCACAATTTGCGACGGTTAAAACGTTGCTTGAGTTGGTAGTTAGAAATTTAATGAGTAATGCTATTAAGCACCATGATAGGGGCTGTGGAGTTCTCAAAATAGTCTGTGAAGCCCAAAAATCGTCGTATTTGTTTAGTGTCATTGATGATGGCCCTGGCATTTCAGGCAATTTTCATGGGAAGGTTTTTGAAATGTTCCAAACGCTCAGGCCTAGAGATGAGGTTGAGGGGAGTGGTTTAGGCTTATCACTCGTTAAAAAGACGGTAGAAAGCCTTGGTGGGAAAATTCGACTAGAATCAGAAGGGCGAGGATGTTGTTTCCGGTTTAGTTGGCCGATGCGCATAGTCAACAAGGAGGGGATATGAGCAATAGTCATGACTATAAACAGGTCACCATTCTATTAGTGGATGATGATGATGTGGATTATATGGCCGTTCAGAGGGCGATGAAGCAACTGCGACTGCTAAATCCTTTAGTGCGAGCAAGGGATGGGCTAGAGGCGCTAACGATTTTAACTCATTCAGATGCCATAAAAGGTTCTTATCTAATCTTACTCGATCTTAATATGCCCCGAATGAATGGATTTGAGTTTCTCGAACATATTCGTTCTGACCCGACCTTGTCTTCATCGGTTGTATTTATGCTGACAACTTCAAGCACAGATGAAGATCGGATGAAGGCATATAGCCACCATGTTGCTGGTTATATGGTGAAAACCGATATCAAAGATGGCTTCCATAACATTTTTAATATGTTAGAAGGCTACTGGCGGATCGTGGAGCTTCCAAGCGTATAGGATCTATCTATGGATTTACTACTGATCGATGATGATGAAGTCGATAGAACAGCCATCATTCGCGCATTAAGACAGTCAAAATTAGCATTTAATGTCATTGAGGCTAATTGCGCTTTTGACGGCCTAAACTTGGCTTTAGAACGCCACTTTGACGGCATATTACTCGATTATCTATTGCCAGATGCTAATGGATTGGAAGTACTGATCAAACTCAATTCAATGACTCAAGAACAAACCGTTGTGGTGATGCTGAGTCGTTACGAAGATGAAAAGTTGGCTCAACGTTGCATAGAGTTAGGTGCGCAGGATTTTTTACTGAAAGATGAAGTCAATTCAAGAATCTTAAGCCGTTCAATTCGCTACGCTAAGCAGCGCGCATCCATGGCATTGGCTTTAAGAAATAGCCATCAAAAACTCAAAGAGTTAGCTGAACACGATTCTCTGACTAAATTAATGAACCGTTATGGTTTTGAATTATGTTTAAACCGCGCCATTGCAAGGGCAAAACGTAGCAATGATTTTTTAGCGGTGATATTACTCGATCTGGATGATTTTAAAGCAATTAATGATACTTTAGGCCATCAGACTGGAGATATTTTACTCGTGAAGGTGGCATCGAGACTCAGTGCCGTTTTACGTGATGGTGATGTTATTGCCCGTTTAGGGGGCGACGAATTTGTCGTGCTTGTGACAGATAATGACTATAAATATTTCCCTATGATAGTGGCTAATCGGCTACTTAAAGCATTTGAAGAAGTGTTTTGCCTTGGTGATAACGATGTCATGATTGGTGCCAGCATTGGAGTGGCCTTTTACAACGAGGCCGCATCCGATAGCTCTGAGTTGATGAAATGCGCCGATATTGCCATGTACCGTGCCAAAAAAATGGGCCGTAATCAGATCCAGTTTTATTCCGAGGCATTAGATAAAGAAGTTCGCTATCGAAATCATATTGAATCCAGTCTGCGGATTGCTTTAAGACAGAACGAGCTAAAAGTTTATTATCAGGTACAAGTGGATGCTAAAACTCATCAAATGGTGGGGATGGAGGCGTTGATCCGCTGGTTGCATCCGCAAGATGGTTTGATTTCACCGGATCAATTTCTGCCCATCGCTGAAGAAATTGGTTTGATGGAGGAAATCGGGGATTGGGTATTACTGGAAGCTTGTCGGCAGGCGCAGCTCTGGCTCAGTCAATTAGCCCCTTTAGGACACAGTTTTACTATTGCCGTAAATCTATCAGCCTCTCAAATTGGGCATATCGATTTGTATGAAAAAATTGCCCATGTGCTTGAGCAAACTGGCTTAGCCCCAAATGCACTGGAGTTAGAAATTACCGAAAATTGTTTGATTGAAGAGCCCCATGAACACGCCAAAATCCTTGATAAAATTGCGCAACTGGGAGTGAGATTTGCGTTGGATGACTTTGGCACGGGTTTTTCATCCCTCGAACATATAAAGCTATTTCCAATCAGTGTGTTAAAAATCGATAAGAGCTTTATTGCTTCCTACGATAAGGACGAAAAGGACACTCGTTTGCTTACTGCACTCCTTAACTTTGCCTATGGTTTTAACGTTACTTCTGTTGCCGAAGGAATTGAAACCCTTGAGCAAGCAGAATTTTGCACAGTGAGGCATTGCAACTTATTGCAAGGCTACCTCTTTTCTCGTCCTGTAGAAGCAAGTGAGTTTGAGGCAAAGTACATCACCCCATTGCTGCCTAAATAATGAAGCCAAATTGTGAACATTATCTTACGTTTGGTTAAGGCTTAGGTTTTCGTCTGGTGGTGAATATTTTCTTGCTTTACACTGAGCCATAGACAAATATCTGCGCCCCTTTCTGATGCAACTCGCTCAGAACTTCAATCTACAGTGTTTAATTTGGTCATTTGGCAATGAAAATAGGTATTTTATCCCAGTTCCCAGAGTTGTATTCCACTCGACGTTTAGTTGCGGCCTGTGAGGGTCGTGGACATGAAGCCGTGGTTATTAATACCTTGAATTGCTACATGAATATCAACTCCATCAAACCGAGCATTCATTATCAAGGTCAAGAGCTGACTGGTTTCGATGCGGTTATTCCTCGTATTCACGCCAGTGTGACTTTTTACGGTTGTGCTGTTGTGCGCCAATTTGAAATGATGGGGGTATTTGCCGCTAACGATTCGATTTCAATCGCGCGCTCGCGGGATAAGTTACGGGCGCTACAATTACTTTCCCGCAAGGGTATTGGCATGCCTATCACAGGGTTTGCGAATAAACCTAATGATATTCCCGATTTGATTAACATGGTGGGTGGCGCGCCTTTAGTGATTAAGTTACTGGAAGGCACGCAGGGGATTGGCGTGGTGTTAGCCGAAACAAAAACCGCTGCCGAGAGTGTGATTGAAGCCTTTTTAGGGCTGAAAGCTAACATCATGGTGCAGGAATATATTAAGGAATCCAACGGCAGCGATATTCGCTGTTTTGTTGTGGGTGACAAAGTGGTTGCTTCGATGAAGCGTCAGGGCCCCGAAGGGGATTTTCGTTCCAATTTGCATTTAGGTGGCTCTGGGGAAAAAGTTAAAATTACGCCAGCAGAGCGCAAAATGGCGGTCGCCGCTGTTAAAGCCATGGGATTGGTGGTCGCAGGCGTCGATATTTTACGTTCTAATCGTGGTCCGTTGATCCTTGAAGTCAATTCGGCTCCAGGGAATGAAGGGATAGAGCAGACCACTGGGATTTCGGTCACCGAACCAATTGTGGAATATATCGAGAAGATGGTATCTGCGCGTAAATCGAATCGTGCCGTGATTGCCTAACAAAAAACGCCGCGATTATCGCGGCGTTTTTTAGTGTTAAATTTTATAAATCAAAACCGTAGGAGTAGCCAAGGACGACTTTGGCATCCTCACCATTGAGATCCGTATCCGACACCATAAATGAGACAGTTCCTATACTGGTGTCAGCACTCAGGGTAACGTTGTAATCTGCGTAGTTATCTTCACCAAACCAGGACTCAACCACATCCCCGCTGGAATAGCCGTAGTGCAGTGACAGGCTGAGTTTGTCGGTTAATGGGAAGGATGCTGTGGCGGCAAGATAACTCATATCTTTATCATCTAATGGATCAGCAGCTACATCATCACCCGCATTGATTACATGGGAATAGCTGAGTTCAAACCATTTCCAAGTGATGGCGCCATGCAGTTCACCAAAATCGATGCTGCCTTCAGCATCGGGGTAGGCGTAGTAAAGGTAGCCAAAATCGTAGCTGAGATCTTCGGTAATATTGCCGCCATAACCAGCATAGAGGTCTAATTCATAACTGGTATCATCCCCAAAGTCGACATTTGATGCCCAAGTGCCAGCATAGAATCCGGAATCATGGCTATAATCTAGGCCTCCTTGGATTGCGACCGCATCTTTGGTTTGAGTCACTCCGCGCCATAGATAGTTAGAGGTGCCACCAATATTGCCTGATACCGCCGCAAAGGCATTGGTGGTTAGTAATAATCCCGTTGATAATGCCAAAACGCTGCACAGTGATTTTCTCATTCTCATCCCCTCGATTGACTTATTTATTGATTCACTCATGCCACCTAGGAGCGAGTGACATTGGTGCATCATGGTTTTTTCTGATAAGGGAATTGCTAATCACATGCCATTATTTTAAATGCTTTAAAAACAGTGTATTAAAAAAAATATGTTAATAAAATGTTTTTAAATGCTCAAATATAGAGCAGTGTGCGCACCGTGTTTGTGCAAAAAATCAGCTTTTGTGTTTTGAATGAGGTAAAAAAAACACCTCACGAAGAAGGTGTTTTATATAACGAATATCGAGCAAATTAATTCACGCTATCACGCAGGGTTTTACCCGCTTTAAACTTGGGTACAATCGCTTCAGCAATCTGAATTTCTTTACCCGTTTGAGGGTTACGTCCTGTACGAGCTGCACGAGTCGTGGTTTCAAAAGAGCCAAATCCAACGATAGAAATTTTGTCACCGTTTTTCATTGATTCAGTAATCGCTGCTTCGAAAGATTTCAATGCACGTGTTGCTTCAGCTTTTGTGATATCGGCATTTTCTGCAATCTTGGCGATAAGTTCTGTTTTGTTCATTTTTATTGTCTCTTCTTTCCGTAGATTTATTAAGTCAGCGTGCCTAACATGCCACAAGGTTTAGTCGTTGGAAAGCCTTTTGCTACGGGCTTGTGTCATCTAAGTAACAAAATTGGAGGCTATTTTCTCCATTCGTGACTTAGGTTTTATTCTTCGAGCAATTGATATAAGAGTTGTTTGACTAATTTGGGCTCGAAGGGTTTATCGCATAATGCATTCACACCTGCCTGAGATACGTTGCTTAAGTGAGCATCGTTGGCCTCGGAAGACACCATTAAGATAGGTACATGGGATTGTTGGCTTTCGCTACGGATAAACTGAGTGAGCGCCAGACCATCGACGCTTGGCATATTGTAATCGGTAATGATCAGATCAAACATATTGTTACGCATCAACTCAATTGCTTGGGCGCCATCTTCTGCTTCAGTAATCTGCTTAATCCCTAGGTTACCAATAGTACGCTTGATGACATTACGTGCCATGCGGCTGTCATCGACCACCAGCACACGCACGTCGTGGACATCGAAGTGGCTTAAATCGAGTTCATCGTGACTGAGCAGATCGATCGTTGCATTTAGTGCCTTGCCTAAGTGTTCTGCGTTAAAAGGCTTGGGAAGGATTGCCACCACTCCTGATTGACGGAAAATCTCTAACTGCTCACGACGGCACTCGCTCGAAACCAACATAAATTGAATGTCTTTATATTCACTATTGGCTCTTAAGTAACTTAAAAACTCTGTTGCGGTGCCATCTTCAAAATACATTGCACTGGCGATGAGATCCGGCTTATGCCGAGCAATAACTGTCTTGGCTTCTGCGATATTGGCAGCACTTTCGATGCTAATAATGCCTTCTTGCTGTAAGCGCTTGATAATGATTCGGCGCTGGGTTTCCGATGGCTCCACAATAAGCATCGATAATTCGCTGGGCGATAAATGAGTCATAGTTACAAATAATCTGGTCTTTTTAGAGAGGTGTTAACTTAGGTGAGAAATAACTTCTTCGCAACATATTCGTTTAGCTATTTGTTTTTGCAGTTAAATAATCTCTCGTTATTCGAGAGAAGGCTATCCAATATTGAATCATTAACAGGGAAATGATGCTTATCACTAAGGGGAGCATAGGGATATTGTGGCCTTCAATCACCACTTTGACGTCCTGCGGGGTAATTTGATAGGCGATAATGGCAGTAACCCCTAGTGCTGACAGGCCTAAGGTTTGTAATCCAATATAAATTTTCAGCACTAAGCTAGACCAAGGTGCTTGCGTCAGTATGCCAAATAATACGGGCAAAACGCCTAAGCTAAAGAGATCGAATGAACCCGTGGCAACCGCACGTAGCAGGGCGATAATGGCAAAAAGGGTATAAAGGGCAATTAATAAAATAAGGCGTTTAGGCATTGGCTTGGGTTTATGGGTTATTTTTAGTGGAGCAAGTGTAGGAAAAGCCCCGAACTGAGTCCAGCATAACCGTATTATCATGTAGAATACGCCTGTGCTTGAGCATTCAATATTAGGTTAAGTGATGACAGAAATAGAATTTTGGGACTTAGTGACCCGCAGTGAGCCAGCGCAATCCCAGGAATCTTTAGTGCAGGCATTAAAGCAAAAGTTAGCAGCGCTGAGTGACGATGAGCTAAAAGCCTTCGATAAATTGTTTGGCCAGCAGATGCGTCGAAGCTATTTATGGTCGGTATGGGGAGCGGCTTATATCATCACTGGCTGTGATTCCGATTATGCCTTTGCTGAATTTCGCGCGTTTCTGATTTCACTTGGGCAGGCGCGTTACGAGGCGGTGATTGCCAATCCCGATACTTTGGCGCAGTTATCAGCATGGCCCGAGAAAGACGGCTACGCCTATCCTTTCATCGAAGATTACGACTTGATCGCGGGTCAACTATTTGAAGACAGAACGGGTAAGGAGTTGCCTTTTATTCCGTCGGGTAAGGCGACGCCAGCAGGTAAAAAATTTAGCACTAAGCCCAAAGATTTAAAGCAGCAATATCCTGAGCTTAGCGCGCGTTTTCCGTTTTAATTTGGCTTACGAGCGTAAGCAGGCATTGCTACTCACATCGAAGGTCATTCCGTAGCGAGGGCAAGTTTCGCGCATCAGTTGATGCTCTTGCTCCGCTAATTGACGGCTAAATTCTTGGTCGAGCTGTTCAGTCATACGATCTTCTGCCTGCTGTTGTGACCGTGCAAGCTTGTTAAAGTGCGATTTCACCACTTGCTGCTGCGCAGCACTGAGCGTGGTGGCATGGCTAGGTAAACTGATGAGTGTGCCTAGGGTGAGCAGTGTCAGTAAGGCAAACTTTGCCATCATAGGTTGCTGCAGATTTGTGGTTGTTAGTTTCATAGATAAACTCCAAATTTAAATTACCGATAATCGGTTAGTCTTTAAATCGTCGTTTGGCTTTATACAGTGCATCCATGACAAACAAAACCAAAGGTATTGCTGAGAAATTAAGCATACTGGAGGGATCTTGAACCTTGGCTGAACCGCTATCTTACTGCTCGTTTCGCATCTCTTGGCATTGAAATCCCTGTTTACGGGAGTCAAATCCACACTTTAGACCGCACTCCCAAGGCACATTATCGTAAAAAGATGACTGCTCTTTGGCGAAGTCTCGACAGGTTTCATAACTGTCAAAATTATCTGTTTTCTTATATTTACCTGAATCGTAACCATGGGTATAGATGAAGGACGACCAATTTTCAGGGCGCGTGTCCTTCTCCCCTGAGGAGATAAACCAAATCGCGCTGGCAAAACAAGTAAACAGGATTAATACAAACACTGGTACAACGGGGAATTTCATTTTTAATTCGTGGTCATAATCGAGTGTGCGAAGAATAATACTTTTTTACGTAATATGCGCGTTAAAAAATCACAAATTAATAACTTTATCTCTTATTAGGTATTGGATACAAAAAGATACGAGTTTATCCGGCATAATATATAATATTTACTAATCTATACAAAAGCTTACTCAATCAAGGCTGTGATGAATAGCATTTTGCATTAAGCTGAAGTTCAGGTTAGATTTTGTACGGTATATGGCAGAAACAATGAGGCCTAGGAGGCAAATATGAAAGTTCAGTTCCTATTACTCGCCAGTGTGTTGAGTTGCAGTGCTGTATGGGCCGCAGACGAGGCGAAAACCGACCCCGTGACAGAAGATGGGGTTGTTAAGATTGTTTGGCAAAATCCAAAGGATTTCCGTGACATTAAGTCGTCCGGCGAGATCCAATCCCGTTATGAACAGCGTTTATTTGATACCTTAACCGCGAATATCAATAAAGAAGCGGCAAAGGTTTTAAAACCGAATCAAAAATTAGAGATGACGGTGACCGATGTAGACCTCGCCGGCGATATGCGTCCAACCTTTGGGGCAACCGCCGATGATTTACGGGTGATCAAAGAGCTTTATCCACCACGCATGACCTTTAGTTATCAAGTGCTTGAAAATGACAAAGTGATCATCGCCGGGGATGAAAAGCTCTCCGATATGGGCTTTATGACGGGTATTCAGCCGTTAAATGACAAACCATTTAACTATGAGACCAAAATGCTAAGTGATTGGTTAAAAAAGACCGTTGCACCGAAACTCTAGTCTGATAAAACCAGCCTAGGCACTCAATGCTTGGGGGCTCATGTCTCTCTCTTCTAACAGGCAAAATCCGTTACTCGCGGATTTTGCCTGTTTTTTTGCCTTGGCACTTAAGGTCGATAAGCTATGTTCATTGCAGTTATAGGTATGGGCGGGAGTAAGGACGCCGACACACAGGCTGATTAACTTGTGATAACAGGCTTGTCCTTGCCTGTCATCGGCGAGCATTTCTTGGGCTTGCCAATGCTCTGCACTATAAAAGAGCGACTTGTTGGCCTCAAACTCCGTCAATATGCGTTGGCAGCGCTCGATGAGTTGCTCACAGGTGCTGATCACCACAAAGTCATCGCCACCGACATGGCCGATAAAACAGTTGTCAGTTTTATACTTCACTAACAGATTGGCGACCTCGCAAATCACCTCATCGCCGCGGCAGAAACCGTAAATATCGTTATAGGGCTTGAACTGACAAAGATCAAAATAGGCCAAGTAGAAGGGCTTTTGTTGGTTTCGGAGGCGTTTGAGTTCTTCCTGAATAGGCACATTACCGGGTAAATCCGTTAACGGATTGGCATGCCTTGCCATCTTGATCCTGTGCTCGGTGATCCGCTGTAGCAAATCTTTGGTGTGGCCGATGCCAAGCAATTTGCCCCGACGCAGAATGATAAATTGCTGGGCGACGGTATTGGCGCTCTCCGAGGTCAGTAATTGACTCACAATCGACAGGGGCTCGTTGGCTTCAATCTGCAACACTTGCGGGTCCATCACTTCACTGACGGCGTGGTTTTCATGCAATGCTCGACCATAGGGCGTGCTAAAAAGCTCCAACAAAGTCGCTCTGCTAATAATCCCCAGCGGCAGTTGATCTTGCACCACAACCACGGCCTGTAAGGCGGGTTGTGAGCTAAAAGTATCGCTTAGGTGCTTAAGCTTGAGTGTCGGCACCACTGTAATGGCGCTGGTGCAGAGGCTTTCGGCGGATTCACTGTATCTGGGCTGAACTTGAGTATTATTCGGCACTAAGGTCGCTTTCATCGCGCGGCTCGGCAGTGCCTCCGGGCGTCCGAGTAAATAGCCTTGGCAATAAACTATGCCTAGCTGTTTGAGTACGGCGAGTTCCTCTTGGGTTTCAATCCCTTCGGCAATCACTTTGCAGGTGAGGCTTTGACACAGTTCGACAATCGAGCGCACAAATTCTTGCTTAACTGGAGTCGAATCGATTTGGTGAATAAAGTGGCGATCGATTTTTACATAGTCGGGCGATAACTCAGACCAGAGCCGTAAACCCGAATAGCCCGCACCCAAATCATCGATAGCGGTCATAAAGCCTTGGCTGCGATAGTGATTCAGGCAAGATTTCAGTAAGTCGATATCTTCGGCGGGATATTGCTCCGATAACTCAATCACCACCTGTGAAGGTGAGATCCCAAGCTGCTGTAACAGTTGCAGCGTCATACCCTTAGGATGGGTGGGATCGAGCAGGGCCTTAGGGGAAATATTAATAAACAAACGGCCTTGGAACTGGCGCAGTTTGAATTGCTCCAGCGAAATGCGGCGGCAGAGTGTCTCGAGTTCGCTCAGTTTGCCCTGATGTTCCGCGGTTTTAAACAGCGGAATGGGTGAGTACAGCGGGCTGTGCTCAGGCCCACGGCTGAGCGCTTCAAATCCGTGGATCTTGTGTTCCAAGATATTGAAAATAGGCTGAAAAAGCGGGCTGATAGCCCCCTTTGCGATTATCTTATCAAGCTCTTTTGCCAGATCTAAACTCGTCATTACTTCAGCCCCCACGACAATGTTTGCGGAGTCTATGACTTAGAAATGACAAAATGATGACAATTTTGTTTGCCAAAAGTCCGTGTACAGGAAATGAGAGCAAACGCTGAAATTGATGATATTTCAGCGTTTATTGAATTAGCTTTGCTTTTTGAAGGCGTGCAGGGTTTTGAGAAGGGTGGCCAGTTGGCGCACTAAGGTTTCCAGTGCGGCTGGATCTAGGCTGCTCTGTTGTTGCAGCTTAGTGAGGTCGTCCACCAATTCTTGCACATAGGGCAAAAAGCGGTTGCTCGACACGATAAAGCCTTGTTCGGCGGTGAAGATGCTGGTGAATTTCCCATGGCCCGCTTTTTTCAATTCATCTAACTTAGCGTCAGCGTCTATGGCTTGGCGATAGGCGATTTGAAGATTTTCTTTCAGTTGCTCTATAACCTTAGTGTGTGGCATAACAGCGTCTCATTGCAAAATTTGCAGGAATTATAAGGGGCAAAGGATATGGCAACAAGTCGGTGGCGACTATTACTGGCACTGTGCGGCGTCGCAATGTTTACCAGTGCGTCGAGTTGGGCGGCACAGACGGATAAACCGCCGTTTTATCAGGTGCAATGGCAGGGGAAATCCGCTTACCTGTTGGGTTCGATTCATATTGGCCGTGCCGATTTTTATCCTATGCCAGCGCAAGTGGAAGCGGCATTTGCCAAGTCCAAGGGATTGGTGGTTGAAATCGATACCAATAAAATCGACAGCCGTGCCCTATTGCAAAAGTATGGTATGGCGACTCACGCACAGGGGCTCGATTGGCAGAGCCGAGATAAACAAACGATAGAGGTGATGCGCCACTATTGTGAAGACAAGGCCAGCCTATGCCAGTCGATTCAAGCCTTTGCGCCTTGGTTGCAGGCATCTCAACTTAATCTATTACGTTACAATGGCTTAGGTTTTAGCACCGACTATGGTGTCGATATGCAGTTGCTTGGCCGTGTCGGTAAGCCTGTGTATCAGCTCGAGACGGCTGAGTCGCAGTTCCAATTGCTGGCCTCCTTCGATAGCCAGGCCCAGTGGTCTATGGTGCGCGAAGCCATTAATGCCTCTGATGCCGAACTACTCTCACTGGTTGAGGCGTGGCGCTCCGGTGATGAAACTGCGTTGGATACTTTGATGCAGGAGCAGCTTGGAGGGGAGGGCGACACCCTGATGCTGGATAAAATTCTCTGGCAGCGCAATAAAGTCATGGCCGATGGCATGATGAGGTTAATGACCGCAGAAGCCGCCAGCGAACCGCTATTTGTGGTGGTAGGCGCAGGCCATGTGGTGGGTGATAAAAGCGTGGTGCAGTTACTTAAACAGAAGGGCGCCACCGTAATCGCCTGTTGGCGTGAGCAATGTGACTGATATAGCTATATGACGGATGATTGGGGGGATTCTGGATTTGAATGCACTGGGGTTGAATACACTTAGTGAACAGAACTAGGGTCGAATCATATGGTGATGAAACAATAAAGGACGCTTTGGCGTCCTTTATTGTTTCGCGACATTAGTGGGATGCATCTAGAGTTGCGGCGCTTTGCCCCAGAAAATGCACATAACGACCGAGCGAAATATAGGGCTCGCGTTGGGAATATTCGAGCTCCATCGTCAGCAGCTTTTGATAGTCAAAATCCGCGGGCTGGTGTTTTTTCAAATAGTCGTGAATGACTCGCACGCCCGACTCGCGCAGCAGATCCATATTCCATTCGGCAAACCATTGTTTGACATCATGAATATAAAGCGGGTGCGTCGGCGTGAGGCGCACCTTCTTCTTCACCTTAAGATCGGCGGCAACATAGTCGAAATTACCCGACACTAACGCATGGAAGCGCATTGCCTCTTTATTGTAAAACATCAGCGAAAACAGCCCATTGGGCTTAAGCATGGTTAGCAAGCCTTCCATGGTGGTTTTCGCATCGGCCAGCCATTCGACTACGGCATGGCAGAGGATGAGATCGAATCTGCCATGTTCCTTGACGGAGAGGGCTTGAATTGGCGCGTGCACCAAACGGATAGCCAATGGCGCGTTGCTGGCATCGATTTGTGTTTTCGCTTGGGCGAGCATTTCGGCGGAAATATCACACAACACCACTTCATGGCCCAGACGTGCCAGCTTTTGGCTGAAATAACCAAAACCGCCGCCCGCATCTAAAATCCGCAGTTTTTTATCGCCAAATTGCGCCAAGGCGGGAGCGAGATCGCGCCATAACACGGCTGCACGGATTTCACCTTTAGGGGTGCCGTAAATGTTCTTCGCGAACTTTTGCGCGAGTTTATCGAAATTCTTATCTTGCACGGGTTAACTAAGTTAAAGACTGGGGGCAATAGTGTGGCACAGGCGTAATCTTTTCGCACTCGCAGTGTGGATAAGGCAAAGTCATACAGGACAATGACTTTATAATATATTGATTTTTAATGAGATAAAAAATCACAGTAAAGTTGGGGATATCCAGAACTCTATCCCCTGGGGTATAATCACGCCGTTTTCGATAAACCTGACTCTAATATACCCAAGCGACCTGAAGATATGAGTTTCAGAGCGTCTAGGGGGCTTCAATTCAAGGCGCATCAATGAAAGAATGTCGAGCACCTTGTGAATTGATGCAACACCGAAGTGGAGTGCCCTAGGCGCTCCGTCTCGGCGGGTTTTAACGCTCTTTATGCTGTGTTGGTTATTTTTGACTTAGACCACTAGGTCTGCAAATAACCGCCTTGCCTAAAGAGCGTTACATTCCCGCTGAATCCTCATCTTCAGGTTGTTTGGGTATAATTGTCCATTCGGTGAGTCAGCATCAGCCCTTTTTAGACACAGTTTTGCCTGTTTTACACTCGTGAGCTTTTTGATTTTTCAGATGTTATGCATCTGTACGGGGTATTTCTGGTTATTTGTGCGTAGGGATAGTTAATTAAAAGGTACTCAGACTTGAATAATGCATATTGTGTTGAATTGAACGCGATGCCCTCGCTGTTTTCTCTTTATCGCAAGATTTTCTTTGGTCGTAAACCCGGTTGGGATCAACAGCCCTTGCCTTATATCAAGGTGTCGGCGCCCAATGTGCAAGTGTCCGAGGCCAAAGTTAGCCAATATGCCCAAGTGTGTGGCTTTGATTTCAACGGTAAAATATTACCGCCAACCTATTTGTATGTGATGGCATTTCGCCTGCACGCGGTGATTTTTACCCACGATGGTATTACCTTCCCGCTGCTGGGGATGATCCATTTAAAGAACCGTATTCAAGTCTATCGTCCGACGACAGTTGATGAAGTGTTCTCCCTCGAATGCGCCTTAACCACCAGTCGTGAAACCGATTCAGGCTTAGAGTTTGAATTTGTCTCTAAGGTTTTTGTGGGCGAAGAGCTAGTTTGGGAATCGCTGTCGACTTACCTCTATCGTATCGAGACCGCTGGCCGCCGCGTTCGTCCACCTAAGGCGCTCGGGATGGCTTGGGACTCGCCCCAATCTTGGGAGTTGAGTGAAGATTTAGGCCGCCGTTATGCCAAAGCATCAGGCGACTATAACCTGATCCACCTGCATCCCGTGCTGTCGAAACGTTTTGGTTTTGACCGTGTGTTGGCCCACGGTATGTGGTCTAAGGCGCGCTGCTTAGCAGAATTAATGCCTGAGATTGGTGAGCGTCCCTTCGTGGTCGATGTGGCATTTAAGTTGCCGTTACTGATGCCCGCCGAAGTAGGATTTGGTTACGAAAAATCACAAGACAAGTGGGTATTTGAGCTACGTGATAGTAAAGGTCGCAGACCGCATCTTAGTGGTGAAGTGCAGCTTTAAGCATGATGAAAACGGCGCCTAAGGCGCCGTTTTTGTTGGTGTTGTTTGCAGTGCTAAGGCACGCTGTGTCCGGTTGATGCTTGCCAGATACTAAACCATTGCTGTCTGTCTAGGGTGAGTGACTGCGAGGCCACCGCCGTTTTTATCCTCGCGATATTGCCACTGCCGATAATCGGCACGGGCCGACTCGGTAACATCTGCACCCAGGCATAAATCACTTGGCTGATATCTTGGGCGCCAATCTCATCGGCGATGTTCGCTAAGGTTTGTTGCAGGCGAATGGCCTGTGGATGGCTATTATCAAAGATCTTGCCGCCGCCCAAACAGGACCAAGCCATAGGCCGAATGCGCCGCTCCTGACATAAATCGAGAGTACCATCGTGCATACTCGCCATTGCCAGCGGTGAGATTTCGATTTGATTGGTGACTAAGGGGTCAGTTAATCTCGACTGCAATAATGAAAACTGCGCGTTGGTGAAGTTAGATACCCCAAAGTGTTGTACTTTGCCCGCCTGTTTTAAGTCAGCAAAGGCGTCGGCCACTTGATCGGCGTCCATCAAAGGATCGGGTCTGTGGATCAGCAGCAGATCTAAATAATCGGTTTTCAGCTGCTTTAGTGATTGCTCAACACTGGCAATAACATGCGCCTTGGAGGTGTCGTAATGGTTTACATAGCGCTCGGGACGACAATCGAAGGCGGGCTTAATGCCGCATTTGCTCACCAATTGCATCTGCTGTCTTAAGGCGGGTTTTAGCGCTAACGCCTCGCCGAACAGGGTTTCGCACTGGTATTGGCCATAAATATCGGCGTGATCCATAGTGGTCACACCTAGGTCTAGGTATTGTTCTATCAGGTTAAGCCGCTCGGAGGGTGACATTTGCCAACTGTGCATTCGCCAAAAGCCAGCAACAAACTCTGAAAAACTAAAAGGGGATCCGCTCATGTTGTTTCTCTTTTGGGAATCTGTATTTTGTAGGGGAAAGGACCCGAGTCGATTTATTTGATGCAGATTAAGGAATCGCTCATTAACCCTTTCGATGGCTATATATCTTAAAGCTAATCACCTAATATCCGCCATATTCAATCAGTCGTTGCTGATACCAACCGATTTTGCATACCTATTTTGTATTCCTTGTCTAGAGAGCAAGGTACTCAAGGGAGAGATGACCCCATGCTAACCGATATGGATATTTCGCGCCGCGCGCACCTAAAAGATATTGCCGCGCTTGGCGCCGAATTTGGGTTATTGCCCGATGAGATGCAGCTATTTGGCACGACTAAAGCCAAGGTAGATTTACGTGTGCAGCAGCGTTTAGCCGAGCAGCAACAGGGCAAACTGATCATTGTCACCGCCGTGACGCCAACGCCCCACGGCGAAGGCAAAACCGTTACCACCATTGGTTTAACCCAATCCCTCAAAGCGCTAGGTAACAAGGTGTGCGCCTGTATTCGCCAGCCCAGTATGGGCCCAGTATTTGGGGTGAAAGGCGGAGCCGCTGGTGGCGGTTGCGCCCAAGTGGTGCCCATGCAGGAGCTGAATCTGCATTTAACAGGAGACATACATGCCGTCAGCAGCGCCCATAATCTTGGCGCGGCAGCGATAGCCTCTCGGCTGTACCATGAAACGCGGTTAGGCAAGGTCGAATTTGAGCTGCAGTCTGGGCTGAGTTACTTAGATATAGCGCCTAACGGCATCCGTTGGCACCGAGTGGTCGATCATAACGATCGCTGTTTACGTGAGATTGAAGTCGGGCTAGGTGAAAATAATGGCCCCGCTTACACCTCTGGCTTTGATATTACCGCCGCCTCCGAGTTAATGGCGATTTTGGCGCTCAGCCGTAATCTAGCAGACATGCGCACGCGTATTGGCAAGCTAGTACTAGCTGTGAATCGCCAAGGTGCGGCTATTAGCGCGGAAGACCTTGGAGTTGCCGGCGCGATGACGGCGATCATGGCGGATGCGGTAAAACCTACCTTAATGCAGACCTTAAACGGTGCGCCTTGTCTTATCCACGCAGGGCCCTTTGCCAATATCGCCCACGGTAACTCGTCGGTGATTGCCGACGATATCGCCCTAAAACTGGCCGATTTTGTAGTGACGGAAGGCGGTTTTGGCTCCGATATGGGGTTTGAGAAGTTTTGTAATATCAAGGCGCGCCAGTCGGGGTTAACCCCGAGTGCCGCAGTGTTAGTCACCACCTTAAAAGCACTGAAGGCCAATAGCGGCTTAACTTCGGATACAGATATCAATGCGCCCGACCAGGCCCGTCTCGAGGCGGGATTTGCCAACTTAAACTGGCATATCAATAATGTGGCGCGTTACGGCATTCCCGTTGTGGTGGCCATCAATCGCTTTGCAACCGATACACAGGCAGAGCTTAACTGGTTGATTGAGGCCGTTGTGGGCACTGCTGCCTTTGGCTGCGAGCTTAGCGAGGCGTTTAGCCAAGGAGAGGCGGGGGCGTTGGCCTTGGCGAAAACCGTCATGCGCGCCTGTGAGCAGCCAAGCGAGTTTACCCTACTATATCCCGATGAAATGGCGCTTGAGGCGAAATTATCCACCTTGGCCGAGGTCGGTTATGGCGCTGCAGGGGTAAGTTTTTCTGAGACGGCTAAGCTGCAATTACAGGAACTCAGTGCCCTTGGTTACGCCCATTTACCTGTCTGTATGGCGAAAACCCCCTTATCCATTAGCCATGACCCTCAACTTAAAGGCGTGCCGCAAGGTTTTACCGTGCCTGTGCGCGAGTTAGTGTTAAATGCGGGGGCAGGATTTATTACCGCGCTGGTGGGGAATGTGATGACTATGCCTGGGCTTGGATTAGTTCCCGGCTATTTAAAGATTGATATCGGCGCTGATGGCGAGATTACTGGTTTAGGTTAATATAATTAACAGTTTGAATATAATGAAAAAGGCGCAATCTAGGATTGCGCCTCTTGTTTAGTTTTCGTGTTGGCGAAGCGTTATTTATTGGTTTGGTAAATATGCACATCGCGCTGCGGGAAAGGAATGCTAATGCCCTCGGCATCGAAGCGCATTTTCACTTCGCGGGTAATATCCCAATACACATCCCAATAATCTTCGGGTTTGGCCCAAGGACGGACGATAAAGTCGACCGAGGATTCCCCTAACACATGCAGCTTAATGGTTGGTGCAGGGATTTTTTGCACCTTAGGATGCGCCTCAACAATCGACTTAAGCACGGCTTCGGCATGCTCAATATTGTCGCCATAACCAATACCGAAGGTCATGTCGACGCGGCGTTGATGCTCGGCAGTAATATTGTTAATGGTATCGCCCCAAATCTTATTGTTTGGAATGATAAGCCTTTGGTTATCTAACGTTTTAATTGTAGTGGAGACAAGGCTCATATGGCTTACACGCCCCGTAACACCTGCGGCGTTAATCAGATCGCCCACATCGTAGGGGCGATAGATCAAAATCATCATGCCCGAGGCAAAGTTCGAGAGTGAATCCTGCAGGGCGAAACCGATAATCACACCGGCGATACCAAAGCCTGCCAATAACGGGCCTAACTCTATGCCAAGTTGAGAGAGGGCAATCAGCACGCCGATAGTAAAGACCGCTTTGCCCGAGAGCGAGGTAAAGAAGTCTTGCAGTAACTTACTGAAATTTAACTTAGAGTTACTGACAGTATTACGGACAATCTTCTTCGCCAGTTTGCCTGCAAGGCTTGCGACAAACAGGATCAGACAGAAGATAAATAACTTAAAGACTAAAGTAGGACCATGGTTAATGGCCTGTTCTTTGGCGGTATTGAGCCATTGCTCAACGAGGCTTGAGGCTACATCGATACTCAGCACATCTTGAGTAATATCGCCTGAGATACTGAACAAGGTCTTTTTCAGTGAGGCAGTATTTTGCTCTAGCGCATCGAGTAAGTCGATATCTATGCTAAGGCTTTGACTGTTGAGCGCCAATCTATCCTTCAGCTGCATAACGCGACTGGTTTGCGCTGCGGTCACGTCTTTACCCGCATTAGTGGCGGCGTTGACTGCATTTTGTAACTGTTGCTGAGTGAAGGTAACAAAGCTATCGAAGTTATCGGCGCGACTTAAGAGGATTTGGGTCAGCTCGGTTTTTTGCGCTGCCACATCTTCACCCATTTGGCTGAGCCAGTTTAAGGTCTCGAGTCGTTGTTTGTAGTTATTGTCCTTATCGAGCTCGCGATGTGAGATCTCGAGTAGAGTCGCTTCATCATCCGTCGTGCCGAGCTTGTGGGACAACTTAGTGACGATATCATTAAAGTACTCATTGATTTTGATATTAAATTTCAGCTGCTCATGCACTATCGACAGCATAAAAGTTTTATCGTAGGTGCCGTCTTCTAACAGCGCTTTAATCTTATTGCGTAGCTGTAAGGTCTTATTCTGAATACGGTATTCAACAATGGTACGCAATTCACCTTGGGATTGAGCTAAGCGCGCAATATCTTCTTTAATGGCTGCTTGTAATGTTGTGAGCTCAACTTGAGTTTCATTAGGGATTGGCGCGGTTTGCGTGGCGGCGACCGGTTCTGCATCCGTCGCGAAAACCTCGGTACTCAATAGCAGGGGAAAGCTTAGGGCAAGTATTAATATGAGTGAGCGGCGCATAGGCGTTATCTTCAATAAAAATAGGTAGCTACATCATAGAAGGTGCGTTTAACACTGTAAAATCGCAACAGCATAAATTGTTGCTAGAGTACGAAAGTTGTGCGCGGGTTTGCAGCATTAAGCTATTGCGGGAAGTCTTGCTGCAAGAGTGCTAATTAGTTCGACTTAATGGGATGAGGATCTGGTAGACTTAGCGCCCCATAGTTAGGAATGTACCGTAAATGTTGTGCTCCCATTGCCATCAGTCGATTAAAATTGCTCAAATTACCCAACAGCGTGGCAAAGGCTTTCACGCTCAAGTGCAATGCCCCCATTGTTCAGCGTGGCTGGGGCACAACCCTAAGTTATTGAAGCTAAAACTTTTTGGCTTTTATGCGAGCTTAGCTACAGGCTTATACTGCTACTTCGATGCCTCGACGCGGCATTTTTTGATCCCTGTGATGATCTTCTGTGTGATGTTGCTGCTGGTGAGCCATTTTATGGATCAATTGCAAACCATTGAGGCACCTAAAAAAGAAGACGATAGCGATCAACGGCAAAAGTATCGCTAGAGGTGAGGGGATTGGATTAACCGAGTCGAGCTGCGCAGGTGTTATCGCACAGGCTCAACTTGGTTTAGACTAGAGCTTGGCTATTGAACAACCTGTTCTTGACTCTCTAATGAGTGTTCTACGTAATAAATACCACCCAAAATCACTGCGCCGAAAATCACTATCCCTAAGATTAATCCTAAGTTTTCACGAAAAAATGCTAGCATTTTGGTTGCCTTTTGCTGGATTGAATGGATTCTAGATTGAGCGGGTATCACACCGAGCACATCATAGTTTTACTGACTTAAGCTAATCTTAAATAACTCTTTTTGCCAACCTGAGTCAGTTTTTTGTTGTACGTTTTTCACCCTAAAGTTGCAATGGTAAATATCTTGTAACGCATTGCAGGGCGATTACCTTATTGCAACTTGCTAGCCGCCTGACTTAAACTTGAGCCACTTTTTTACTATGGGGACGACTGAGTGAGACTGCACAGTCACATAAGACGCACAATTTCGATATGGCTTGCTGCCGTATTGGTATTGCTGTCTTTTGTTGCCTCAGCCCATAGCGTGACTCACCTTGATGATGGGGCAAAGACGCACTGTACTTTGTGCTTTCATCAACATCAGCTGAATAAAATTCTGCTCACCCAGCCGCTTAAGCTCCATTTAGCGGTACAGCGATTCGATGTTTGTGAGTTTGTCTTACCCATTACCTTCTCTAAACACGTCAGTGTTTACCACAGCCGCGCGCCGCCAGCTCTCCGTTAAATCAACTTTTACATTTTAACTTATTGTATTTCTTGGTGACTTTTCTGGGTCATCGAGTGCTAGTTGTATTTTGGAGATATCATGACTGTTTTGAACAACCGAATTTCTTTGGTGGCCTTGGCATGCGCATTTGCATCGCCGACATTATTTGCCGCTGACTCAAGTTTAACCAATCCAGCGATTAGCGCAGTACTCAATGGCTACTACCAAACGGCTGAACGTCCATTGGCTGAAACCGCCGAAGGCTTTGGTTTAGGTGAAACTGAGCTGGCCATGAGCGCCAATATTGACGACATGTTCTATGGCAAAGTGACCGCCGTTGTTGAGATGCACGACGGTGAAACTGAACTCAATCTCGAAGAAGCCTTTATCCAAACCATGGCGATGCCAGCGGGTTTCTCAATCCGTGGCGGACGTTTCCTCTCGGATATCGGCTATTTAAATAACCAGCATTTACATACTGACTCATTCACTGATCGCCCGATTGCTTATCGCGCATTTTTCGGCGGCCATTATTTTGATGACGGTGTGCGCTTAAACTTTGTGGCGCCAACGGATCTGTATTGGACCATAGGTGCAGAAGCCTTTAAAGGCGATAGCATGCGCGCTGCCGATGAACACGGTGAGCGTGAGTTTAAAAACGTGGGTGTTTACACCTTCTACACCAAGATCGGTGGTGATATTGGTGATAACAGTTCATGGCAGGCGGGATTGAGCTACCTGCGTAACGAAAATGGTCAAGTTACAGCCCATGAAGAGGGTGACGAGCACGAAGATGAAGCGGCCGAGGAAGGCCATGATCACAGCCATGCGGCATCTTACACAGGCAAAAATACCTATGGGGCTGATTTTGTGTATAAATGGGCGCCAAATGGCAACTATAAATACCAAAACCTGACCCTGAGCGGTGAGTATTACCGCGTGACGGACTTTGTACCGAGCGACCTGCATCCTGAGGACGCGCCGAGCAAGGACTATCATCAAGGTTGGTATCTGAGCAGCGTGTATCAATTCACGCCTAGCTGGTCTGCGGGTGTGCGTTACGGTGAGGTGGATACTCAAGAGCTCCATGGCGATCATTTCCATGGACAGAAGTTAAAGGAATCTGAGGTGAGTCTGGCGTGGCATTCGAGCCATTTCTCCACGGTACGTTTCCAATACACCAATCAGAAGGGAACTAACTTCGATGGAATCGAAGACGACAATGTTTTCACTATTCAATACATTATGTCTCTGGGGGCTCACGGTGCGCATCAATTCTAATTTTGTTAAAGCGGCCGCAGCGGCCCTGTCTATCGCTTGTTCAGGCTTTGCCCACGCTGAGCTGAATGTGTTTGCCTGTGAACCCGAATATGCCGCACTGGCAAAAGAGCTGGCTCCAAATGCCAACATTTATTCGGCAACCACGGCCCTGCAGGATCCACATCAAGTGCAGGCGCGTCCGAGTTTGATCGCCAAAATGCGCCAAGCGGATCTAGTAGTCTGTGCGGGCGCCGATTTAGAAATCGGTTGGCTACCAATGCTGCAAATGAAGTCGGCTAACGCTAAGGTTCGCTCTACCGATCAGGGGCTGTTTTTCGCCGCCGATCAGATCGATACCTTAGATAAATTAGCGAGTGTCGACCGCAGCATGGGCGATGTGCATGCACAGGGTAATCCGCATATTCACTTCGATCCCAATCGTCTGCTCACTGTCGCGAATGCACTGAGTGCCAAGATGAGTCAGCTGCATCCAAGTGAGGCGGCGAATTATCAAAAGGCCCTAGCGGACTTTAGTTCACGTTGGCAGGCGGCTATTCCTCGCTGGGAAGAACAAGCCAAAGCGTTAAAAGGCAAAAAAGTCATCGCTTACCACACCAGTTTTAGATACCTGTTTAACTGGTTAGGCATAGAACAAGTCGCTGATCTTGAGCCTAAACCCGGTTTGGCACCGACTAGCGGTCATTTAGCGAGTCTGCTTAGCCGCGCCGAGCAGAAGGATATTTTGGCGGTGGTTGTGGCGTCCTATCAGGATGAGCGCGGTGCTAACTGGTTGGGCGAAAAGGCTAATCTGCCAGTTGTCATGCTGCCAATGTCAGTTGGTGGTAACGATGCCAGCCAAGATCTCTTTAGCCTCTACGACAGTGCAATTTCCCTCTTAAACGGGGTGAAATAAGCCTATGCTGGATCTGGAACTGATGTCGATCCTGCTGCCAGCACTGGCGGCGGGGATCTTAGTGCTCTCAACGCATATTGTACTTGGTAAACAAGTGCTTAAGCGTGGGATTATCTTTATCGATTTAGCTATTGCACAAGTCGCCGCGTTGGGGGCGATTGTGGCACATATGGACCACAGATTAGAGGATATACCATTTTCTAATGTGTGGATGCCAGCCTTATTCGCCCTTGCGGGGGCGGGATTTATCGCTTGGTTATCCAAGCGTATGGCGGGCGAGCTAGAGGCGATGATAGGTTGCTTTTACGTGTTGTCGGCGGTGGCGGCCATGCTATTGCTGGCAAACGATCCCCACGGGGCAGAGTTGTTGAAGCAATTGATGTCGGGCCAGATCCTTTGGGTGAGTTGGTCGCAATTAGTGTTACCGACAGTGGTGTATGCGGCTGTGTTAGCGGTGATATTCTTGCGGCCACAGATCTTAAACGGTGCGGGATTCTATCTGCTATTTGCGTTGGTGATCACCTTGTCGGTAGAGCTGGTTGGGGTCTATTTAGTGTTTAGCACCCTTATTTTACCTGCACTTGCCCTTAACAAGTATCAAGGTAAAAACGGCTTGTTTTATGCCTATCTGGTCGGCCTTACGGGTTACTTGCTGGGGCTGGTGCTATCGGCTACGTTGGACTTACCGAGCGGTGCGGCGATTGTCGCTACCTTAGCCATAAGTGCTTTAGTATTCCGTTTAGGCTTAAGTAAAATCGCGGCAGTGCGCCAGGTCGCAAACTAGGTTTTTAGCTTAGCTTTTTAAGCTTAGATATTGATTTAAAAGCCCATCGGCGTGCATGATTGCGCGTGTGCCGATGGGCTTTTGTTTGGATT
Source organism: Shewanella decolorationis S12 (assembly GCF_000485795.1). Taxonomy (GTDB): domain Bacteria; phylum Pseudomonadota; class Gammaproteobacteria; order Enterobacterales; family Shewanellaceae; genus Shewanella; species Shewanella decolorationis. The sequence goes on along the minus strand of NZ_AXZL01000076.1, from coordinate 718,675 downwards.
GTTAGCAACTCAGCTTACAGATGTAAACATTATATTGAGTCCCTTGGGCTGGGTGGCTATACTGTCGCCACTTTCACCCTTGGAGCATGTCGTGCTGTTAATCGTCAGATCTGTGTTGTTGGCTGTGTCATTGTTACTCGCGTTTATTTTTGGTGGTTTGGTTTGTTTGTTGAGACCTCGTCACCGTGACAATGTACATATGTTCGCCAAGATCTTCTCATCCGTCGCCCCTATTCTAGGGCTCAAAGTCATAGTGCGTCGGCATAAAGAGGTGCAGGATGGTCCCTACATTTTTTTAGGGAATCATCAAAATAACTTCGATTTGTTCACTCATACTAAAGCTGTGCCCAAAAGTACCGTCAGTTTAGGCAAAAAGAGCTTAGTGTGGATCCCGCTATTTGGGCAGATCTACTGGTTATCGGGCAATATTCTGATCGATAGAAAAAATCGTAACAGTGCCTTCGATACCATGGCCAAAACCGCTGAAAAGATTAAACAGAACCGTTTATCTGTGTGGATTTTCCCCGAGGGTACCCGCTCACGTGGCCGCGGCCTGCTCCCCTTTAAAGCGGGCGCATTCCATACTGCGCTTGCCGCAGGGGTGCCAATAGTGCCAGTGCTCGCCTCTTGCCAGAGCCATATTAATTTAAACCGTTGGGATAACGGGGTTGTCATCATTGAGATGATGGCGCCTATCCCAACCGAAGGGTTAGACAAAGCCGATGTTAAGGCCTTTTCTGCCCAAGTGTATGAGACTATGTCGGCCAAATTTAACGAGATAAATCGTGAAGCGGCAGCATTAATGGGTAAAACTCTCGAAGGTGATGACGTATAATAGCGCCAATTTGAGCCAGTTTTACCTTAACGGAGACAAATCCATGTCTATTGAAAGTCAATTAAAAGCCCAACTTGCCGAGAATCGTGACATAGTGCAAGCCCTGCTTGACGATGGCTCAGAGCCAGATGCTGAATACACCATTGAGCATCATTTCTCATCTAGCAACTTCGACCGCTTAGAAAAAGCCGCCGTTGATGCATTCAAACTCGGTTTTGAAGTCAATGATGCTGAAGAGATGGAGTTGGAAGATGGCTCAGTGATTTTCTGTTTTGATGCTATTGCTTACCACAAGCTGGAAGTGGCATTACTGGATAAAGCGACCGAGCAGTTACTGCAACTCGCCGCTAAACAAAAAGTGGATTACGACGGCTGGGGCACTTACTTCGTTGGCGACGATATCGATGATGAAGAAGGTGACGACGAAGAAGATGACGGTTTCCCGCACTAATTCTCGACCATTGAGATTTGAGTAACAAAAAGCCCATCAACGATGGGCTTTTTGGTTTTAGTAACCTGTTGTTTGTGCGGTGTGCAGGACGCTACAGTTACGCCCCTTCTGTTTGGCTTCGTATAACGCTTTGTCTGAGCAGGAAATCCAACTTGAACTACTCGTAATATGTTTGCCTATTTCACATACGCCAAGGCTGACAGTCACTTTAATCTTCAGCCCCTCATACACTACGGTGGATTCAGCGATCTTTTCCCTCAAACGCTCGGTAAAGTTGAGGGCATCGGTGCCACTGGTATTGGGCATGACTACGGCAAACTCTTCGCCGCCATAGCGACCGACACAGTCGGTTTCCCGCAATGAATGACTCAGAAGATGGGCGATATGTTGGATAACCTTATCACCGGCTAGATGGCCATAGGTATCATTAATATTTTTAAAGTGGTCAATGTCTATCATGACCAAACTTGCCATGCCTGAGTAGCGGGCATAGAGATCAAACTCATGTTCCAAACATTGTTGCCAATGGCGGCGGTTATGGAGCTGTGTCAGACCATCTGTTTGACTAAGGCGTTCTAACTGTTCGTTGGCGGCCTTGAGCTGCAGTTTGTTGACCGCGATATCGGTAACATCATAAATAATCACGCTGATATGGGTGATTTTTCCCGTTAATGATGCCAGAGGTAACAGGGTCACATTTTGGTACATAAAATCGGCACGGCCAGTAATCGGGCGATAGTTTTTAAACTGAAAGACGTAAGGTCTTTGCTCCCAACTGATAAAGGCTCGATTTTTAAGCATAAAAACCGATTCCATCTTTTGCTTTAACCAAGCCGCGGGCAATTCAGGGAAACGAGTAAATAAGTTTTGACCTTTTATGGAATTGGGCGATACGCCACTATGGTTTTCCATAAAACCGTTCCACAGTTGGATATTGTAATCGCGATCTAATACCACTAGACCCACTTCTATGGTTTGTACCATATCGATAAGCCAATGGAGTTCGTTCATTGCGCTTTGATCGTTTGACATAAGGTAAAGTCCAACTGATTAATCGAGTAAATAACCGAGTTTGTAGCTCAGTGTCGGTATTGAATCTTCAGTAAATAACAACAGTAAGTCGCACTGAATATTATGATTTTCAATACGATAGTTAATTTCCATAGCTAATGTTCTGTGCCATTTTTCAGAATTATCATGGATAAGGTCGTTCACTGTGCAATGGCGGCCTAACACCACAGGATGCGCTTGGCTGAACTTCATATCCAATTGCTCCGAGATACCATTAAGGAAGGCACCAATAAGTACGTTACCAGTATCGATCAACACTTCAATTTCGGTATTTTTATCCTCAGGGTTGGCGACGCCCATGAGTTTAGCCATATCTTGGAAGCTTGAATCATGGAATAGCAATAAGGCTTCACCCGCCACACCGGCTCCAATAAATCCTTGGCAGAGGGCTGAGACCGTGGAGCTTTCCTCTGTGGCCTTGAGTGCCATCGTCAGTTCGCTGACCTCAAGCACATTCACATTCGGGATTGGTAATAGCACAAAAACATCGAGCAATTTGGCTAACAGATCGGCGGCGCGCCCCATGGCGACGTTGGCGATCTCTTGGCAGGCGTCACGCATATCGACTTTGATCATCGGCGTGTCTTCCGCCTGATCTTTTTGTGTTAGGGTGAGAATGCCATATTCCTGCAGAATATTGCTGATGGCATCGGCACTGACGGGCTTTTGAATAAAATCCAATGCGCCTAAAGCTTTAACCCTTTCATGGGCTTTGATCTGTATATCCCCAGAAACCACAATAATCAGCGCGGGGAGATCGTTTTGCTGGACGGTTTGCAGTACTTCATAACCATCCATTACCGGCATATTGAGATCGAGGAATACCACTTCGCCTTTACCAGCGCGAATGGCATCTAAGCCTTCGGCACCATTAGTGGCATAGGTAATCTCCACATCCCACTCTTTAGGTAGGGTGCGTGCCATTTGTTTGCGCGCCATGGCGGAATCGTCACAGATGAGTACAGATATTGTCATACTGACTACAGATCCTTATTTGCCCATTTATTGAAGATAACACTAATTCTGAATGTTTGAGTGACGAATTACGTCCTTCGGGCAAGTTTTATTTATATCATCTATAGGTAACATATAGATTTTAATGAGTAATTTTATTCATCTTTCCATAAATTCTAAGAGCAAATGGCGGTTAAAATTTGGGATAGATAAGTAAAATTCCATTCTTCATTATTCACAAAAAATACGCCTACTTTGCGAATACTAATATGCTTAATCCATCGAATGAGGCCCAAGGTATCTCTCACGTGCAAAGATTGATACAGATACCTTAGATAAGCTGAGTTGCCAGTAATGCAATTTCCTAAAGGAATGCAGGAATTAATCTGACGCGTATCTAAATCTAACAGCTTCATAATCATGAAATTATTAGGATTAGACTCCAGCCTAACATAATCAGTCACTAATACTTAATGACGGCTGACAATATTTTGACTTAAGTCAAAATTTAGCCTTATGTTACATCCTTTGGTTGATCATGCCAATTGTGTTAACATTTATTCTGGACTGACCAGTAACAGGATATTTCATGACGGAGCCTTGTGTACAAGTATCGGTTGAGAATGGCATTGCATATGTCAGGCTCAATCGCCCAGAAAAATATAATGCAATTAATTATTTGATGTTTAGCGAACTGGACAAAGCGATTAAAAGCATTAAAACAGACACACGCGTTCGACTGGTGATTTTATCGGGCGCTGGCGGCCATTTTAGTTCGGGGCTGGACGTAAAGAGTGTGATGTCAGCACCGATGCAAGCATTTAAGTTGTTGTTTAAATGGTTGCCAGGTAATGCCAACTTGGCACAGAGAGTTTCCCTTGGCTGGCAACGTTTACCCGTGCCCGTAATCGCGGTGTTGGAAGGTTGCTGTTATGGCGGTGGCATGCAAATCGCATTAGGTGCTGATTTTAGAATTGCGAGTCCTGACAGTAAGTTATCTATTATGGAAGCCAAATGGGGGCTAGTGCCGGATATGGCTGGCTTAGTGACGCTCAGGCAAATTATGCCTAAGGATCAGGCGATGTTACTCAGCCTTACGGCCAAAGTCTTATCGGGTGAAGAAGCTAAAAACTTGGGATTAGTGACTCAGTTAAGTGATAACCCAATGTTAAGCGCGCAGCAATTGGCCCAAGAGCTTCTCAATACCTCCCCCGATGCCGCCGCGGCGATTAAGTTGAGCATCAACCGAAGTTGGACTGCGTCGATTCGTGCACTGTTATGCCGTGAGTCGTGGAGCCAAGTCAGACTGTTACTCGGAAAAAATCGTGCGATTGCGGCGACTCGTCAGCTAAAGGATCCCAATAAAGCCTATCAAGATCGCCAATCGGGTTGGTAGCGGGTGTAAGTTAGTTGGTTAGAAAGCCGTGGCAATGGATAGCTTAGGTTTATAAGGCTCACACCTTAATAGGCGCCGCTCATGCGGGCGGCGAATCCTCTAATGGCCGTTAAACAATTCTGCCATGCACTCTCGTTATCCAGATTTAACGCCAATGTCGTTTGCCGATAATTCGGCGCTTCTAAGGTCACCGCGAGAGTTTTGCGTTGTGCAGCTGTTTCTATCGATGCAGGATGGCCATCGGGTGATTGAATATCGAGTATCGGCATAGTGAGCTTGGCCAGCTTTTCGGCGATGGCTTGATTACGTGTCTCATCTTCGCTGTAGGGATTGATGACAATCAATACATCTGGATCGGCAATTTTGTTTTGGCTTAATAGGCTTATCAACAATCCCGCACTTTGATCTGCAGTGATCAACACTCGTTTACCGGGGAAGTCGGTGCCAATGCTGTCGAGCTGTGACATGCTTTTGACTAAAAAGTCTTCTTGTTCAAGCAGGTGCTTATTGCTTTCTTCTGGCTTTACCTTTTGACTCGGTTTATTCGACGGACTACTGAGCTGTGCTGCCCCCGCAGAGGTCACTTCGGTTGCTGGAGTGGCAAAATTGGGACTTGGTGGTTCTGTTGGCGGTGTGAGGCTTAAGCTCGCCCAACCAGCAGCATTGATATTACGTCGGACAAAGGCCATTAATCCGGGCGCATCGGCGGTGCCATTAGTGGCGGGTAAAATAATGGCTGCACCGAGTTTTTTTCGGCCTTCCCACGAGCGGACTAAGAGTTCAAGTGGTTGGTCATCTATGGTGATTTGCTTGATCTCGCTCGCGGGTAAATAGCTGCTCGCTCTTTTAGCGGGAGCGTTAGATTTAGACTGAGCAGCTTCGGCGCTAGGCTCGGGAGTTTGGCTACTGGGATCGGCGGCGAGTAAGCTCGCACAGGCGAGAGCTAAGGCTAGGCCCAATACCGAGGGAATAATACGCGCCATAGAATTGATAACCACCTGTGTAGTCTCATAAATTCAATTAGCTAGAGTATAACCTGAAGCGGCGTAGCAGAAGCAATTTTTGCTTGAGGTCGTGACGGCGACCGGGCATGGCAGTGCCTTGACCCAGTCCATAGCCATACTTATTGTAAAGTCGGAAATAAAAAATAAAAACGCCCTGCAATTGGCTGGGCGTTTACATATTCGCTTAAGTGAGCATGAGGCGGCTCTGGCTTACCGTCATTGCGGATTAGACATGGCTCACCAATACCATACGGATCGCATCGAGCTGTAGCTGGCTGGCATCGAGGTAAGTGCTCAGTTCCTGCATTTGATTACGCAGGTACTCTAACTCTTCCTCACGGATATTCGGGTTAACCGCTTTCAAGGATTCTAAACGGTCTAATTCGCTCGTCAGTTGGCTGGTCATTTTCTCACGTGCCTGTGCCACTAACTCGTTCACCGCGGCTTGGGCATATTCTTCACCCTTAGCAAATAACGGATGCAGAATCGGTTGTGAAGCTGTGACTAACTTGCTGCCAATATGGCGGTTAACCGCGCTTAACTGTTTGTCAAAGCTAGTGTAATCCACCTTAGCGGACAAATCGTTACCGTTTTTATCCAGCAGTACGCGGATAGGCGTTGGTGGCAGATAACGGTATAACTGGCTCGATTTAGGCGCCGAAGCATCCGCCATATAAATCAGTTCTAAGAACAGGGTGCCTGCGGGTAAGGCTTTGTTTTTCAAAATCGCGACGCTCGTCGTACCTGTGTCAGAGCCTGTGATCAGATCTAAGCCTGTTTGCACTAATGGGTGCTCTTGGGTGATCAGGGCGATATCGTCACGGGACAGCGCGGTATCACGGTCGAAGGTGACCGTCACACCATCTTCATGCAGGCCCGGATAGGTTGGGAACATCATATGTTCGCTTGGGCGCAGAATGATAGAGTTTTCACCTTTATCTTCTTGATCGACACCGATAATGTCCCACAAGCGGATCACCGAACCAATCAGCTTAGTGTCCTGATCGCTTTGGGCTAAGCGCTCGACAATCGCCTTGGCCTTATCGCCGCCGTGGGAGTTGATTTCCAGTAGCTTATCGCGGCCTTGCTCCATAGCGTGTTTCAGTTCTTTGTAACGGCTTTGGGTGTGGTTGAGCAGATTGGTTAGCTCATCTTCATCACCGCCGACGAGAACGTTTAACAGATCTTCGGCAAATTCACTGTACAGCACATGGCCACTTGGACAGGTCAGTTCGAAGGCATTCAGGCCTTGATGATACCAGTTGAGCAGACGCTCCTGCGCCGTATCTTGCAGATAGGGCAGGTGAATTTGGATATCGTTCTTTTGACCAATACGGTCTAAACGGCCGATACGTTGTTCTAATAAATCTGGGTTTAATGGCAGATCGAACAGCACTAAGTGGCTGGCGAACTGGAAGTTACGCCCTTCAGAACCGATTTCAGAACAGATCAACGCTTGGGCGCCGCCTTCTTCTTGGGCGAAGTAGGCTCCTGCTTTGTCGCGCTCGATGATCGACATGCCTTCGTGGAAGACTGTGGCTTGAATGCCTTCACGGGTACGCAGGGCTTCTTCTAAGCTCAGGGCGGTATCGGCGCCACTGGCGATGATCAGCACTTTCTTGCTGCGGTGCGACTTTAAAAACTCGATTAACCAATCCACGCGAGGATCGAATTTCCACCAACTGGCGCTGTTATCTTCAAATTCTTGGTAGAGTTTTTCAGGACTTAGGGCTTGTGCTGCTTTCGCTTCTAAGGTCTTACGGCCACCCATCATCTCATTCACACGGGCAGCAGTGAGATACTGCTCAGGCATTGCATGGGGATAGGCGTTGAAAATACGTTTCGGGAAGCCTTTTACCGAGGCGCGACTGTTGCGATAAAGCACGCGGCCAGTGCCGTGGCGATCGAGCAACTCTTGAAGCAATTCGCTGCGGGCCGCTTGTTGCAGTTCGCTATCGATATCTTCGGCTTGAATTAACCGAATGCTCGGCGCTATGTCTTTCTCGCTGAGTAATTCGGTGAGGCTGTTGATGGCAGCATCGGATAATTTTGCGTCGCCCGCTAAGGCTTCGGCGGCAACGGCGACATCTTTGTAGCTGTTTTCTTCGGCGAGGAAGGCATCGTAGTCGTAGAAACGATCCGGGTCGAGTAGGCGCAGGCGCGCAAAGTGGCTCTCATGGCCAAGTTGATCCGGCGTTGCCGTTAACAACAATACGCCAGGCACTACTTCGCTTAATGCTTCAACCACTTGGTAGGCACGGCTCGGGGCTTCTTCGGTCCACTCCAAGTGGTGGGCTTCGTCGACGACCAGCAAATCCCAGTCGGCATCGAGTGCTTGGTCGAGACGTTTCTTTTTACGCAGTAATTCGAGGGAACAAATCACTAACTGCTCGGTGTAGAAAGGATTGTCATGGTCGGCAAAGGCCTCGACACAACGGTCTTCATCAAAGACTGAGAAGCGCAGGTTAAAGCGGCGTAGCATTTCCACTAACCACTGATGACGCAGGGTATCCGGCACAATAATCAACACCCGTTCGGCGCGGCCAGTGAGCAGTTGTTGATGGATAATCAGACCCGCTTCGATGGTTTTACCTAAACCCACTTCGTCGGCCAGCAATACACGCGGCGCATAACGGCGACCCACTTCATGGGCAATCCACATCTGGTGGGGGATAAGACCGACGCGTGGACCTTGTAAGCCGAGTAAATCTGAGGTAGCCAATTGATGACGCAGTAACTGGCATTGATAACGAATGCCGAAACGGTCGAGGCGGTCAATCTGACTGGCAAACAGGCGATCCTGCGGTTTGTTAAAGCGAATATTGTGGTTTAACAGAGTCTCACGCAGGCTGGCTTTTTCGCCCGTTTCGCTGTGGATACCGTGGTAGACGACGAGGCCGTCTTTTTCGGTGAGTTCTTCAACCGCGAGGCTCCAGCCTTCATGGCTTTCAACCGTATCGCCAGGGTTGTATATGACACGGGTCAGAGGGGCTTCGTTGCGCGAGAACATGCGGTTCTCACCAGTCGCAGGGAATAACACTGTGACCATACGGCCTTCAACTTGTACGACTGTTCCTAAACCAAGCTCTGACTCGGTATCACTTATCCAACGTTGTCCTAAGGCAAACGGCATCTTAAATTCTCATCTCTGGGCGGACTCTAACAAAGGGCGCGTATGTTATATCAATACTAGGGATATTTGAATCGCCCTCTCACCCGTTAGAGCCTAATTCCCCACACACTAGATTACAAATTGAACAGTGAAGAAAATTCTCTATAGTCGTTCGATGATTTGTCATGCTACTGTCATATCGAGGGACCTACACTGCCCTCGAGTCACCGACTTAAACACAGGTTCGTTCGGTTGGCATTCAGAGAGAATGGTGCCAATATTAGTTTAAGCCGCTAGCCGTCTTTATTAAGTAGAGGCTTGAACTTTAAGATCATTCTTTACTTCGCCAACTGACATAGGAGCCATATCCACTCACCGGGAAAGAGATGTAGCATAAAAACAATCGAGCACTCTGGAGGCGCCATGGAACAAGACGACAGAAAGTTGTTTGTACTGGATACCAATGTGTTACTACATGAACCTTTGGCGATCTATTCGTTTAAAGAGCACGATGTGGTCATTCCGATGACAGTGCTAGAAGAGCTAGACCAGATTAAAGATCGAAAGAGTGATGTGAGTCGGGATGCTAGGGTCGCCATACGGGCGCTGGAAGATACCCTAGGCGGTGATACAACACCGGAACAAATCATTAATGGTGTCCCTTTACCGAGTCGAGAAGGGCATGCCGATGCGATAGGGGCGCTGTCTATTTTCCCTGACCATCTTGTCGATTTTACCCTAGGCGCCCTGCCGGGGGATGGCAACGATAACCGCATTATCAACACCGCTTTGCACCTGCAAAACCTCCACCATCCACGTACTGTGGTGTTAGTCACTAAAGATATCAATATGCGTCTTAAGGCCAAGGGCGCGGGTATTCTATTGGTTGAGGATTATCGGACCGACCAGCTGATCGATGATATTCGTTTCCTCAGCAAGGGCTTTTATCAATTCGAAGGAAATTTCTGGGAGCACTTAAACAAGGTATCCACCGAGCGCCACGGTCGACATACGATTCACGAAGTCCCACTGAAAGATTTAGACAACGAACCCTTCTACATTAACCAGTATCTGATTGATACCGAATCTGATTTTTGTGGCCGCGTCACTGAGCGTAGCGATACCCATCTGCATATTTTAGATCTGGGCCGCGAACGCTTAAAAAACCTCGAGGCTTGGGGCGTAAAACCCAAGAATGTTTACCAAGGTATGGCGTTGCAGGCGCTGCTCGATCCCGATATTGATCTGGTGATCTTAACTGGGCCAGCGGGTTGCGGTAAAACCTTACTGGCAATGGCGGCGGCACTTGAGCTGGTGGTGGAGCGCAATCGCTACGATAAGGTGATTGTGACTCGTAATACGCCGGAAATTGCTGAATCGATAGGTTTTTTACCTGGCACCGAAGAAGAGAAGATGATGCCATGGCTCGCGGCGATTACTGATACCTTAGAAGTGCTGCATAAGAATGATGTGAATCCCACCGGCAGTTTGAACTACATCATGGAGAAGGCGAATATCCAATTTAAGTCGATCAACTTTATGCGCGGCCGCTCGATCCAAAACTCCATCGTGCTCTTGGATGAATGTCAAAACCTGACGGCATCGCAGATCAAAACCATGATCACTCGGATGGGTGAAGGCACAAAATTGATTTGTTGCGGTAACTTAGCGCAGATCGATTCGAATTATCTCACCGCAGTGACCTCGGGGTTAACCTACATAGTGGAACGTTTTAAAGACTTTGAAGGCAGCGCTAACCTGTACTTGAATGGGGTGGTGCGTTCACGCTTGGCCGAATACGCCGAAGAACATCTCTAACTATTTACTTTATTGTTACGAAAGGTCTCACTCGTGGGACCTTTGTTTTTACGCATTTCTATGTTTTTCAATTAACTAATCATAGACTTTGACAGCCTTCGTACGGCAATTATTTGATGCGACTCGGGGTTTCTTCCTGCTAATATATGAAGCCATAAATGAACTCAGTCACTTTTGCCACCGATGGCTAAAATCAAGCGCTGCAATCAAGGGTAGTGGATGAAATCGAGTGAGCCGGATCTCCAGCTAAAATCGCCGATCCAAAAGAATTATAACCGTGCTGTTTTTTATACTTATATCGGCGTGATTGTCCTGTCGTTGCTGACGGCATGGATGTTTTTCGATCGCCAAAAAACTCAGCAGATGGATCAGCGTGAAGAGCAGGTCGAGCGTCACGTATTGCAAATTGACTTGCTGTTGGAGTCGAGCATCCGCGCGGTGAAGAGTCTGCGGGATGTGGCCGTGGATCACCTGCGCTTAGGTGAGTTGGTGCGTAAAGAACGTTTACCGCAATACGGCAAATTTAACGAAAGTGGTCAGTATTTTACCTTAGAGCCTAACTACGCCAAGGGCGGTAAGCCCTTTACCAACATGGGGCGGATCACGGGCGCGGGTTCCCTCGATGGTCGCAGCGATAAGTTCTACCAAGAGCTGGAAATGCTGTTCGAATTGTCACTGTCTTTCCCTGTCGCCAAAGAAGCCGCACCTAAAGCCTCGGCGATTTATTATTTATCGCGCCAACGGATGATGTCCTACTTCCCTTGGACCAATGGTGACCAGCGTTTTAGGGACGAGCTGCTCAATAAGAAACAATTCCAATACGCCACCCCGGCGATGAACCCGCAGCGCAGTGTGTTTTGGAGTGAGGCCTACGTCGATTCGACGGGCAAAGGCTTGCTGACCACCTTAGGTGTGCCCGTTTATCTCGATGATGAGTTTATGGGGTCAATTAACCTCGATATGACCTTGGCCTCATTGGCGCGGCAAATTCGAGTGTACTTCAAGATGCCAGGGACTGTGATCCTGCTCGATCAGCAGAACAATATTTTGTCCCACAGTGACTTCGATGGCTCCGATATCAATCGTGTATACCACATCAGTCAGCGCATTCCGTCTGAGCTGCATTCGCTCCCCGAGTCCGAATTATTCGATGCCCACGAAGGCATCATTCGTAACGGTTACTATATTCACTCGGTCGCGCTGCATAACGCGCCGTGGCGCTTGTTGTATCTGCAAAATGAAGACGATCTGTTCCAAGATTCGGTCGAAAAACTGCAGCTGACCTTTATCCTAGTAGTGATCGCCCTGTCGGTGCTGGTGACCATAGTGCACTGGCAAACGCGCCGCTCCTTCGTGAGCCCCGCATCGCGGCTGTTATCGCACTTAGAGGGCTGCTCCCAAGAGCCGCGTAAACCGCCAGAAAAAATCACTCCGGGGTGGGAGCCTTGGTTCCTGCTGGTGAGCCGTATCTTTGAGGAAAACAAGCAATACACCCATCATTTGGCCGAGCAGAATAAGCGACTCGACAAACTGGTTGCGCGCCGTACCGAGCGGTTAAAAGATGCGACCGAACGCCGCGAGCGTGAGTATGCGTTGTTGCGCTCCTTACTCGACTCCATCCCAGAAGCCATTGTCTTTAAAGATAAAGAGGGCAATTACCTCGGCTGTAACAAGGCCGCCGAGCGTATGCTGGGCTACACCGAAAGCGAGATGATCGGTCTGTCGTCGGAGGATTTAACCTCGCCAGAAATGGGCATTCGTATTCGCGCCGAGGATGAGCAGATCTTAAAAGATCGCACCCCGCTGCGTTATCAAGAGAAGGTCGAGTTAGCGGGCAAACCTGTATTGCTCGATACCCTGAAACTGCCTTTCTATAACCGCCGTGGCGAGCTACAAGGCTTGATTGCCGTGTGGCGCGACGTGACGCGTGAGTACGAGTCCGCCGAGCAGTTACGCCTGTCGGAGGAGCGTTACCATTTAGCGATGGACGCGGTGGAAGACGGTCTGTGGGACTGGTATCTGGATTCGGAGCATATTATTTGCAACCCATCCTACTATTCGATGCTGGGCTATAAACCCAATGAATTCCCTGCGTTAGTATCGGCAATCGATCAGCTGACGCACCCCGACGATAGAATTCGAGTTGAAGAGTACCGTAATCAGTATCTGCAAAATCCCGTCGATGCCTATGAGATCGAGTTTAGGATTTTAGGCAAAAATGGCAGTTATCACTGGGTGCTTTCCCGCGGTCGGGTGGTGGAATTTACCGCCGATGGTCAGCCTAAGCGTATGGTCGGTACCCATAAGGACATCACGCGCCATAAGAGTAACGAAGTGGCGCTGCTTGAAGCGAAGCAGGACGCGGAACTGGCGAACCTGTATAAGAGTGAATTCTTGGCGAATATGAGCCATGAAATCCGCACGCCAATGAACGCCATTATCGGTATGTTGCAGTTAGCGCAGCGCACCTCGCTGACGGCGCAGCAGAAGGATTACCTCGAAAAAGCTGGTTTCTCGGCGCAGTCATTACTGCGGATTATTAACGATATTCTCGACTTCTCTAAGATTGAGGCCGGTAAGTTAGAGTTGGAGCGGGTACCGTTCCCACTGGATAAAGTGCTCGACCATGCCCTCGATCTCAACGCGCTTAAGGCGCAGGAGCAAGGCGTTGAGTTATTACTGTATGCGCCAGTGACGGCAGGCCTCATTCTTAAGGGCGACCCGCTGCGTCTAGGCCAAGTGCTGATCAACCTGTTATCGAACGCAGTGAAGTTTACCCAATCCGGTGAGATTGAATTGGGCTGCGAAGATGTGGGCGAGCGCGACCATCGGATTACCTTAAAATTCTGGGTGCGGGATACGGGTATTGGGATCAGTAAAGATCAGCAGGAAAAGCTGTTTGATGCCTTTGCCCAGGCTGATGGTTCGACGACCCGTAAGTACGGTGGCACGGGATTAGGTTTATCGATCAGTAAGCATTTGGTCTCCATGATGGGCGGCAAGATGCAGGTGCAGAGTGAGTTAGGCGTTGGCAGTACCTTCAGCTTTACCATCAGCTTCGAAATTGCCGAAGAAGCCAAGGTTGAGCCCTTAGTGGTACCTGAAAAACTCAATAATTTACGCACACTTGTGGTGGACGATAACCCGACGGCGCTGCAAATATACTCGGCGCTGATGCGTGATTTCCACTTCGAGGTGGATACGGCCGCCAGCGGCGCCGAGGCGCTGTATAAGTTGTCGCGGGATCCTATCGATTTATTGTTGCTCGACTGGATGATGCCAGAGATGGATGGCGGCGATGTGATCACCGCCATCGATACCATGGTGGCCGAAGGCCGTATCGCGAAACGACCCATTATTATCATGATGACCGCCTATGCGGCTGAGCCTTTACAGCACGAAGTCGAAACTGCCAATGTGTTTGCCGTGCTGCAAAAACCCTTTAAGGCTTCGAGCCTGTTCGATGAGATCATTGCCGCCTTTGCCGATGAGCCAAGGCTCAATGTGGTGCAGCCTATTGATGAAGTGCCTGCAGAAGAGGGCGAACATACTGGCCTGGTGCTCTTGGTGGAAGATAACTTTATCAACCAACAGGTGGCGACCGAGCTGTTAAAGAGCGCGGGATACGAAGTCGTGGTGGCGGGGAATGGTCAAATTGCCCTCGATATTATCGACTCGCGCCCCTTTGATGCGGTATTAATGGATATTCAAATGCCAGTGATGGATGGTTTAACCGCGGCGCGGGCACTGCGTGAACGCTTTAGCGCCGATGTGCTACCTATTATCGCCATGACAGCCCATGCGATGTCGGGCGATCGGGAAAAGAGTCTCGCGGCGGGGATGAATGCCCATATTACTAAGCCGATAGTGCTAACGGAACTGTTTGAAACCTTATCGCATTGGATAAAACACAAGAATAATCATCATTAATCGTTTGCCCGGGGCCAATGATGGCCCCGCGTGGTTTAGATTTTGTGTAACATGACCACGTAGACAGCCCAATCAGGAGGAAAGATGAAACCCCATAGCCTAGCCCTCGCCATCCTACTCTTAGGTTTACCCACACTCAGCGTTGCTGCGAATTTACCGAGCACTAAAGTCGTTAAGCAGAGCCAAGCTGCTAAGGGATTTCTTAATCTTTACTATGAGTCAAGCGAGGGCGAGTTATACCTCGAGGTGAGCCGCTTAAATCAACCCTTTCTCTTGGTGACTAGCCTGCCTGAAGGGGTCGGCTCTAACGATATCGGCCTCGACCGTGGTCAATTAGGCCAAACCCGCATGGTGCAGTTTGAGCGTCAAGGTCCCTATATCCAGCTTAAGCAGCTAAACACTCAGTATCGCGCCAATACCCAAGATGCCGCCGAAAAACGAGCAGTGAATGAAGCCTTTGCCGATTCGGTATTGTGGCAGGGCAAATTGCTCGACGGTAAGCCAGATATGGTGGCGATTAGCGAGCTGGTGCTCAATGATTTACACGGCGTTGCCAGCGTACTGCAACATACTGGGCAGGGGAGTTATCGCCTCGATTTAACCCGCTCGGCGATTTTACCCGCCGGGGTGAAATCCTTTGAAAAGAATAGCGATGTGGATGTGCAGCTTACCTTTAAAGCCGATGCTGCGGGTGAGCAAGTGGCGAGGGTCACGCCCGATGGCACTTTAATGTCGGTGCGGATGCGCTATTCCTTTGTCGAATTGCCCGAGGAGGGCTATCAAGCTCGCGCCTATCATCCCATGAGCGGCTATTTATCCGATGAGTATCGCGACTATGCCACGCCGTTTTCGGCGCCACTGGTGCAGCGGTTTATTTTGCGCCACCGCCTGCAAAAGGTGAATCCTGGCCCAGCGCCCAGCGAAGTAGTAAAGCCTATCACCTATTACCTCGACCCTGGCGTGCCTGAGCCTATCCGCTCGGCGCTGCTCGATGGTGCTCGCTGGTGGGAAACGGCCTTCACCCAAGCGGGATTTATCAACGGCTTTAAGGTTGAACTCTTGCCGCCCGATGCCGATCCGCAGGATATTCGCTACAACATGATCCAGTGGGTACACCGCGCCACGCGGGGCTGGTCCTACGGCGCGGCGCTAACCGATCCGCGCACCGGTGAAATCATCAAAGGCCAAGTGACCTTAGGTAGCTTGCGGGTGCGCCAAGATTACTTGATTGCCAAAGGGTTAACCGCAGGTTGGCGTGATAGAAGCGCCGCCGAGCAAGCCGCCAACGACTTAGCCTTAGCGCGTATTCGGCAACTCGCCGCCCATGAGGTCGGCCATACCTTAGGCTTAGACCATAACTTTGCCGCCTCGACTAATCAGGATGCCTCTGTGATGGATTATCCCCATCCTAAGATCCTGCTGAAAGGTAATGACATCGATATATCAGCACCCTATGGCGTAGGTGTCGGGCCATGGGATAACTTTGCTATCGCGTACGGCTATAGCGATGAAGGCGATGCCACCGCTCAGCAGGCGCTGCAAAATCAGTTGCTGGCCGAAGTGGCCCGCAAAGGGCTGCGCTATATTGGCGAAGCAGATTCGCGCCAGAAGGATGCCAGTCAAGCCTATGCCAGCCTGTGGGATAGCGGTGACGATCCTATCGCGCAGCTACTGGATTTGAATCGTATTCGCGCTAAGGCGATTGAAGGTTTTAGCAGCACAGCCCTGTTACCGGGCGAGCCACTGGGTGAATTAGCCGATGCCTTTGTGCCTATCTATTTACTTAGCCGTTACCAAATCGATGCGGTCAGTAAGTTTATTGGCGGCACAGACTACAACTATCTCTCCGTCGGCGAGGGCGCTCGCTGGAGCTATATCGCGCCGCAGTTACAATTATCGGCCCTCGATGCACTGCTCAGCACCTTAGATGCCGCCAGCTTAACGGTTCCGCAAACCTTGCTCGATACGCTGGTGCCTAAAGCGGGTAATTATCAAGCGACGCGGGAGTCATTCGAATCAGGGCTTGGAGTGGTGAGCGATCCCCTCGGCATGGCGGAAGTGTTAGCGCGCCATACCGTGGGCCAGATGTTGATGCCACTGCGCTTAAATCGCGTCAGCCAAGGGGTGATGGCGGATAATGAGCAGCTCTCGGTCGAAACCTTACTCAATAAGCTATTTGCCGCGACTCTTTATCAAGAAGATAAGCTCGCTCTGATTGAAGGTGTGTGGATGCGGGTGAATGCGGTGGTGATTGATGAACTCTTGTCTGCCTATCATGATCCGCAAACCTCGGCAGAGGTGAAGGCGACTATTAACGAACGCGCCCAATTCCTGATGAAACAGCTTAAAGCCAAAGCTAATCGCGCGAATGCCAAGGTAGCCTCCCACTATGCTTGGTTGCAACAGGGACTGAGTGCAGGGCTGACTGACGCCAACAGCAAACTCATTCCTAAACCCTTGAGATTGCCGCCGGGTTCACCAATCTAAGTGTTGGTTTTCAGCATCATAGGCGCTAACGAGGGGATTCGTTATGCGCCTATTTCTTTTGGGTTTCTAGGATAAAAATGTTCGGTTTTACGCTCAATATGGGTAAAGCGGCGAGTATTTTTATAGGGCAGTTTCATAAAGCCAGACACCCCATGACCTTGAATTTTACCCACATAATGCAGAATGCGGTCGAGGCTGGCGCGAAACGCCGCCTGTTTACGCGGGTTGAGTAGTTTTAAGTAGCTGTGGATCTTTAAGTGATTCGGCAGGGCCTCAAAAATGATGCAGCCCGTGTGGTGGATCTGGTTGATACGCGCCAATTCCTCCATGATTTCACTTGGTAATTCGAGGTTTTCATCCGGATCCTTACCGTCTTCAAAGTAAGAGTGCAGCCGTGATTTATCTTCGAGGGTCGGCACATCACCTACCTCGAAGGGCAGTTGCAAATCAGCGCTGGCGACAAAGGGTTCGCTGGTGTTTTCGCGCTCGATATGCAGCGTATCCCTAGCGTTAAAGAAGCAGGCCTTAAACACCCCGATACGCTTAATTCCCCGCGCGAGCGTCACCATATTATTGACGGCGATGATGAGCGCACTCTTTTGTTTAGCATCGTAAATGGCGAGGTTGGAGTCGATAAACACGCCGGTTTCTTGCCAATGGATGGCAAGGCCGCCCACTATGGGATATTGACCTAGGCGACCCACGGCGGCGATAAAGCCCTTTTCGGTATCCCCCATACCGGCTAAGAAGTTGCGATAGTATTTTTCGAGCTGGATGTCATCCATCTTAGCGATGGGATCCTGGGCGTTATGTTCCTTTAAAAAGGATTTGCGCGAGCTGTAACTGACAGTTTCGACATCTTTTTCGCGGGATTGCACCCAGACGGGGATTTCGCCCATCAGTTCAGCTTTTGGCAATTCAGGTAAATGCAATCTATGGCTGTGGCGCATACTTTTGAGAAAATAATCCCCCGCCAGATTGCGCTGCACGGCATCGCTACTAAGCATGCCTTCCAAGGTGCGCGCCAACTCCATGGGTAAGCCTATGCTGGTGGGCGGGATGACCTGTGCGCCGAAGCGACTCGCCTGTCCAGAGGCCAAGGCATACAAGGTCGCTGCCACGCCTTGTTCGTCGAAACGCGGGCTGGAGAGCGCGCCATTTAGCTGCTCTTCACCGATAAAATACACATCTCCCATGCGGGCATTGGTGTGTTGCTGATCGCTCGACATCAGCGTCATCACATTGTCTTCAACTGCCTTGTTATGTTCATCCCGTTGCGCAAATACGGCAGAACCCCAGTCGATAAGGGATAAGTGCTGACTTTCAATATCATAGACAAGGTTTGAAGGCTTAATATCGCCATGCACTAAGGGTTTGCCCGTGCGCAAATAGTAGAGAATATCGGCCAGTTGGCGGGCGATGCTCATTACCATGGCGGGGGGCAGGGCGCCTAAGCGGCGGCAAAGCTGCTCGAGATCTTCGCCCTTTGCGCGCTCCATCACTAAGATCCCTTGTTTACCAACCCGCTCAAATTTGATCGCCCCCGGAATGTTGGGGTGTTTGAGCAAAGACAGCATAAAGGCTTCTTCTTCTAAGCGGTCTTGAATATGCTGCGGCAGATTAATTCTTGAGAATTTAAATACATGGGCTTCGTCGGCCTGATTAATTCCCGCAAACACAAAGCCGTATGCCCCCTTACCGATAAACTCAATGTCGCGATAACCCAACTTACTTAACTGTTGTTTACATAAACGGATCCACGCCTTGTGCTTACGGGCATCGTTGGCTTTGAGCAAGTAAATGGATTGCTCTTCGGAAATGTAAAAGTGTTGTAGTTGGGGTGTTTGCAATGCGCGACTCCTTGTTTTGGTTATTTAAACAGTAAGCGAGGCAGATAAGCAAATTGGCGTTGGATGCTTGAGTGATGTTGCCTGCGATAACCTTGTGATTTTAGAGCTTACCTATCCCATCATTTCGTCGCTGACTTTGATTTATATCAAGTTAAATCGTATGGAGTCTAGGTAATCTTAAGCCCATTGGATGGGATACATGTTTGTTAAATTTCCCGTGGACGAAGTGGATGAAAGGAGGGCATATGCCCGCCCCAGATAAGGCTTTATTGATCGAGTTGTTAGAGTTTCCGCGTAAGCGAATTTTGCAGTCAATGGAGGTGACCCATTGTCCACATGCGGTATTTTTTAATGATCGCGATGAGCAGTGTCTCACTTGCCACCAGGGCATGGAATGTATTTGGATGAACCAGAACGATGAGCTGGTGGCTGTCGAGCAAAAATCCGTCGCCGAGCTTAAGCAGCAGTTGCTGATTGCCGTCGACTTTATTGACTCTTCCTTAAGCCCACACCATTTGTCGCGCCGCCAATGCCAGTGTGACAATTGCGTTTGGTTACGCAAAGTACAAGAGGCTCTTGCGAGTCTGTAGAGCGAAATTAATATGCAGTATCTGAGATTTTACATCCACCCATGAATGCCATTAGAGTAAGGATAACTTTAGTCATTTGAGATATACCTATGGAACCCGGTTTTTGGCATGAGAAGTGGCAGCAACAGCTGATTGGTTTTCACCAGCAAGACATCAATCCCTTTCTCGTAAAGTATTGGCATACCTTGGCATTGCCCCCTGAGGCCCAAGTCTTTGTTCCCCTGTGTGGCAAATCTTTAGATATGTGCTTTTTAGCCGAGCAGGGGCATCAAGTGATTGGTTGTGAGTTAAATGAGCTCGCTGTGCAGCAGTTTTTCGAAGAGAACCAATTACCTATGCAGCAAAGCGCGATGGGTGAGCATCAGCATTATCAGACAGAGCAAGTCAGTTTATATCAAGGGGATATCTTCACTTTGCCTCCGTCTATTACGGCCAAGGTGAGTGGTTTTTATGATCGCGCCGCCTTGATTGCTTGGCCTGAGAGCATGCGGGCGCAATACGCCAAGCAATTAGCGCAGTTATTGCCCCAAGGCAGCGTAGGTTTATTAGTGACACTCGATTATCCGCAGGAAGCCTTAAGTGGGCCGCCTTTTGCGGTGTCACCAACTTGGGTGGAGACGCATTTAAGTGACGATTTTGACATCCAACTATTGGATTGTCAGGACGTGCTTGCGGACAACCCAAGGTTTGTTAAGAAAGAAGTTCCTTGGCTGAATGAAGCGGCTTATCTATTAAGGCGCAGATAATCAGATTGCATCCCATTGAGCTCAAAGCATTTATGCTTTTGGGCTGAGTGGGATGTGTCATTAAGAGATCATTAGATTAGGGCAAAATCAGTTTTTAAGCTTGGTATTAGGTAGTAGACCTTAATGATGTGTATGTCTGAAAGTAGGAGAGTATTGGCACAAAAGTAAGGCTTTAAAGGAAAAGCGCGGTTGCTCTAAGTTAAGCCACTTCGTAGTAATTAGGCTCGATTTCGAGTTGGTTTTGGATAATTTGTACGGCCATTCTGGCGCACTTACCGCATTGATCGGCAACGCCTAAACGCTTTTTAACGTCAGCAAGGCTAGAGTCGCCCTGACTTACAGCGTTTTTGATTTGCGTATCTGTGATGGCATGGCAGAGACAAACGTACATTTTTTCGACTCCAAAACGAATTAATCTAATTCTAAATGAAAACGCTTATCAAATACAATATTGTTGATGGTTTTGTTTTACCAATAATCCGATTTGTTACTCATTGCACATTTTTTAAACTATGATCTCTGCTCAGGGGTTGGAAAAGTGTGTTAACACGGATGATTGGATTGGTATCAAGGAGGGATAACTCATGGATGATTGAATAGAATATTCACATTAGGTCCAAGGGTTATCATGAGAACAAATTTACCTGTTACACAACGCGAAAATGACTATCCAGCTGATTGGATTTTGCTTTCAACAACTGATACTAAAAGTCATATAACCTACGCTAATCAATCCTTTTGTACCGTTGCCGGGTATGACCTTAATGCCATGTTAGGTCAGCCCCACAATATGGTGCGTCACCCCGATATGCCTCCCCAAGCGTTTGAAGATCTTTGGAAAACTATTCGCAAAGGTGAGCCTTGGAAAGGCATAGTCAAAAATCGCTGCGCCAATGGTGACCATTACTGGGTTGACGCCTATGTCTCACCTATTGTCATTAATGGTCAAGTGGCTGAGTTTCAATCGGTGCGAACCAAACCGAGCAGAGATCAGGTTAACAGGGCTGAAGCGGCCTACGCCGAGTTAAATAAAAGTGGCCAAGTAAAAGCATTAAAACGCAATTTTGATATGCCAACTAAGTTGGCCCTACTGGCCTTAATAGCGTTGCTGCCCATGTTGTATTTGGCGTTGCAGATAGGGGCGGTGGGATTTGTGGCGCTAGCCATCAGTGCTCTCGCGCTTTTTATCGGCGGCAATCTGATTTTAGGCCGCTATCGGGCGCTGGTTGCTAAGGCGAAGAAAATCTACGATAACCCTTTGATGGCACATATCTATACGGGTCAATCCGATGATTTGGGGGCGATTGATCTGGCACTGCAAATGCAAAATTCAGAGCTTAAATCCGTGTTAGGTCGTGCTCGAGATTCCTGTGATAAGGTGACAAAAGAAGCTAAAGTGTCTGCGGCTAAAGGTGAGGAAATTCAAAGTACCAGTCAGTCCCAACTTGCTGAGATTGAACAGGTCGCCACGGCCATGCAACAGATGACAGCAACCCTTGGGGATATGTCCTCAAATTGCGCCGATGCGGCGAGTGCATCTCAAATGGCGTCCGAGCAGACAATCAACGGCGATAAAACCGTTGTCAGCACTATTCAATCGATTCAAGCCATGGCGCAGCAATTACAGGAAACCTCGCAGGTGATCACTGAGCTAGAAGGTCATAGCCGAGATATAGGCACTGTACTGGATGTTATTCAAGGGATTGCTGAGCAGACGAATTTATTAGCACTCAATGCTGCGATTGAAGCGGCGCGGGCGGGTGAGCAAGGACGCGGTTTTGCTGTGGTTGCCGATGAGGTGCGGGCGCTTGCGAAACGTACCCATGATGCAACAAAGGAAATCCACACAATGATTAACCTGTTACAACAAGGTACTCATAAGGCGGTGCGCAGTATGCAAGAGGGCGTGGATGCTGCTGGCGAATGTATTACTACAGCGGATTTAGCTGGAGCGGCACTGCGTACTATCCGTGAGGCGATTACAACGATCACTGATATGAACCACCATATCGCCAGTGCCGTAGAAGAGCAGTCGAGTGTCGCGAATGAGATGAATCGTAGTGTGGTAAATGTGTCGCAGTTTACCCATTCCAGCCACCAACTCGGCTGTGAAATGGTCGGTCTCAATGACGAAGTGATTAGCGAAATGGACTCCCATACTGTACTAGTCGGACAGTTTTTAAAGCGCAGTTTTAAAGTCTAACCTTTGTCGCAATCGTGAGTGACTTAATTAGATAGTGGCTTAATTAGTTAGCGGCTCAATTAGAGAGTGGCTTAATCGAAAGGCAATCAGCACTCTGATTGCCTTTTGTTTTTGCCTGAGTGACTGTAGTGATTCGTTATCTTTAACTATTCATCCCAACTAGTAACCCTGAGTAAAATCCACCTGATTTTGCAGCGGCTCAGCTACAATATAGCGGCGATAGTTGTCGCTAAAAATACGCACGATTTGCTCTGGATGACTCGGCGCCGAGATATGGGGCGTGATGATGGCGTTGGGTCTTTCCCAAATTGGATGACTCGCAGGGAGAGGCTCCTGCGTGAACACATCGAGAATGGCCTGCTGCACAGGACGCGCAATCAGCTGGGTATTGAGGGCATCGAGGTCGAGCACATCACCACGGCCCACATTCACTAAAATTGCATCGGCTTTGAGGGTGGCGAGCATGTCTGCATTTAGCAGCAAACGTGTGTCTGGGGTGCTGGGCAGTAAATTGGTCACTACATCGCTTTGGCTTAAGCATGGCGCGAGCTGCGAGAGCGGCTGGATCAGATCAAAGCCGTCGACCTCTCGGCCGCTACGGTTTATCCCTGTAACATGCATGCCAAAGTGCTTGGCGGTTTTGGCCACATGTTTGGCGATGGAGCCTGTGCCTAGGAGTAATAATCGCATCCCTTGTAAGCTGCTGCGCGCCGCACTTTGCACTTGCCAAGATTTTTGCCGCTGCTGCGCTTGGTAGTACTGGTGTCCTCGCATCTGGGCGAGCAGATAACCAAACAGATACTCACTCATCAAGGGGCCGAAAATACCTTTAATGTTAGTGAGTTGATAATCTTTTCTTGCTCTTGAGCTCATCAGGGCATCAATGCCTGCAAAACTGGATTGTAACCATTTTAGCTGTTTGGCATGGGGCAGCAGCGGCGCGGCAAGCTTAGGTTCGGCAAGCCAAATGTTAGCCTCTGCAATATTCGCGGGATTATCATCTAGCAACTCAAGCCCTGGCAACTGCTGCGCCTCAATAAGCTGGCGATACTGCTCATTCGCCTTGGTCAGTAAGAGTAACTTGTGCCCCATGTCGTCTCCCTTTATGCTTGGTTGTCTTTATTTTTCAATATGCTGCTGTAGTTGTTTTGATTTTGCAGCGCCATTTTAGGTTGAGTGATTATGTTTGATCAGTTAGTCGCCATTATTGGCCATTTAGGAAATATGCTTCGTCCTTGGTCCTTCGATATCGCCACGGCCATGGTCGTGTGTTTGATTTTAGTATTTTCAGCCGATGTGAATCGTATCCTCAGACGGCATTTACTTGGCCATTCGTTTATTCTGCGAACCTTTGTTTTTATTATTGTGAATGCCTTTGGCTACGGACTGCTGATCGTCAAAGCTACGCCTTGGGTGGCAAGGCAAATCGTTGCCATGCCATCCCATTGGATGTTCTTGCTAATCGTCGCCATGTTCATCTTTATCGGCTATTGGGCGCAGCGAAATAGCCAAGCCTAAACTGCTAAATCCGCGCCAAGGGATTATTCGAAGTAGTCGCAGTAATCCGTGTTGGTGGGTTGCAACAGCGCCTGCATGGCGCGGTCGGGGAAATTGCTAAAGATCCCATCGACACCCAACTGCTGAAGGGCATGGATATCATCGCTATGATCGACGGTGTAAACATACACTTTAGCGCCTCTATGGTGGGCATCATCCACTAAGGCCTTGCTGATAAAACTCACATCTAAATGCAGGGAATAGGCGTTTAGCTCGCTCACGACCGCAGCACCATCGAGGGGAATACTGGCAAGTAAGGGCGCCACTAATGCCTGTGGCAACGCCTGTTTGACTTGCTGTAAATAAGGGTGATTGAAGGATGAAATCAGCAATTGCTCCGTGCTGAACCCCAGTTCGGCAATCGCCTTAGGATAAAGCGCGAGTAGCGGGGCTACCGTATTCACCCCTTTCAGTTCGATATTGATTGTCGCGCGGCCAGCAACCAGTTCGAGCACTTGCCAGAGCGTGGGAATGGGCTTGCCTTTGACTGTGACTGTGTCCAGATATCCTTTGTTGACCAGATGGATGATGCCCTGGCCCGAGCTTTTACTGTCGAGTCTGCGGTCGTGAAATACCACTAGCTCACCGTCGACATTATGCACATCCAACTCAATGGCTTTGGCACCTAATTCAATCGCTTTGGCCATCGCGGCTAAGGTATTTTCTGCCACATAACCGCTGGCACCACGGTGAGCAAAAATAAGCATCTAATTTTCGTCCTATTAACTGCGGATAATGCCGACCTGATCGCGAGTTTGGCCATTTTTAAGATGGATTTCCATTTGCGGATAGGCGAGTTCTAAATTGTTTTCTTTAAGCTTACGGGTAATGCGTTTATGCAGATCGTGGCGTAGCGGCCAGCGTGCCGACATATCTTTGGCGTAGGCCCGTACTTCATAGTCTTGGGTATGTTTACCAAAGCCCGCAAACCACACTTCTGGCTCTGGATTAGGCAGCGCATTTTCACATTCTTGAACAGCTTGATAAAGCGTTGCTTCCACTTTGGCAGGATCCGAGTCGCGGGCAACCGACACATAAACAATCACACGGGTAATAGGATCTGACAGCGACCAGTTAATCAATTGTTCGGTAATAAAGGCCTTGTTCGGAATGATAATTTCCTTTCTGTCCCAGTCGATAATAGTGGTGGCGCGGATCTGGATTTTACTCACGGTTCCTGTTAAGTCGCGGATTGTCACTGTATCGCCAATACGCACTGGTTTTTCGAACAGAATAATCAGGCCCGAGATAAAGTTGGCAAAAATCTCCTGCAAACCAAAACCTAGACCCAGTGACAGCGCTGCAATCAACCATTGTAGTTTTGACCATTCCATCCCGAGATTTGAAAAACCAATCAACAGGCCTAAAAACACCACTAAATAACGGCTTACTGTGGTGATGGCAAAGCCGGTGCCGGGTGTTAAATCGAGCCGTTGTAGGATCATTAGTTCGAGCAGACCGGGTAAATTGGTGGCGATCATCAGCGAGAAGCCAACAATAATTAAGCCCAATAACAGCGATTTCATGGTAATGGGTAGCTGTTGCTCGACACCATTGATGCTGGTATTTGTCGTCCAGAGGGTAATGCCATCCAAAAAGGAAAATAGCGCCGTATGGGTTTGCGTCCACAGGCCAATCAAGCTGGCTAAAAACGCCAATAGCAATAGGGAGCGCACTAACCCGAGGGATTGACTCGAAATGGTTTCAAGATCGACTACGGGTTCTTCGTAGGTATCGAGGCCATCATTGGAGCTGTGGTGAGTCTCGCCCTTTTCCCGCTGTGCTAAACGCTCAGCCCGTTTCGCTTTCGCGCGGTCGAAGGCAATGCGACGGCGCTCAATCAACATCCAGCGTTTAATCAATTGATAAAGCAGCAGGAAGCTTAATCCCAATATGATGGAGAGTTGCAACTGCAACAGCATTTGGAAGGCGGTGAAATAGTAGCCTTTAAAGGCGAGCCCAGCACTGAGCAGCGGAACAGCTATCAACAATGCCCAGAGCATTTTTTGGATAAGGCGTTTGTTTTTGCCGTCTTTCTGGGTGTCGCTATTCTGGCGGCTTAGCACCAAGATATCCTTGTATAACAAGAATAACACCAAACAAAAACAGATAAATGCGCCACGGCCAATGCTATTGCGGATAAGCGAGGCATCGAGTATTTCGGTAAAACCCATAATGCCGAGCAGGGGGCTGGCGATAAACACAAAGTGTTTGAGCCTGAGCTGGCCTGCCTGAATCAGTTTTGAGGGCCGCTTAAAGTGGCCAACCAAGACCCCTTTGTCGAGGGCGAGGATAAATATCAATCGATACAATAGGTAAACTAATCCTATCGCTAAAATCCCCATGCCGACGGCCTGCACAAAGTTGCGTTCGGATTGATAGAAAATCCATCCCGCCGCCACTATGGGGAGCGGTTTGATCAGGGCATAACCAAGGCTCAGGACTAAGGATTTGAAGGTGTAGATAAATTTATCCTGAGTCACGTTGCCAACATAAGTGGCATAGTGACCCAGTAACCGATTGAATTTAGGTTTTATTAAATCTTGGATCACTAAACAGAGCACTAACAGAATGATCCACCATGACCAATAGTCATTTTGCTCCTGCCAGGCTTTACTCAATTGTCCCCACTGCGCCTCTTGTACTAACCACAAAGCGCTGCGTTGAACGTCAGTGAGCCAAAGCTTGTTAATGCTCGCAGCATTCGGGACCCAAAACAGATGCTCGTTGAGGGTATTCTTTAATATAAGATGTTGCTGGCTAAGTTGCTGATAATTTACTTTAAGTTTGCCGAGTTCACTTAAATATTGATCGTAACTCTGCATCAACTGTGTTAGTAGCGCTTGTTGTGAGCGCAGCAGTTTAATCTGCCCCTCGTTGTAGAGGTTGGTTTGCTCTAACTCTTGCTCGTTAAGTGCCTGTTGTTGCTCGAGGTGATATCTATCGAGGCGAGCATCGGCGATCAGCGTTTGCAGTTTCTCGTGGTTTGGCGGCTTAGGCAGAGATTGCAGCATCTGCAAAAAACGCTCGCCAAAGGCGGAGTTCATTTTGACCCAAGTGATTTGCTCTTGGATATTTGCGAGTTGCTTGGCTTGGGATTGATATTGCAGCTCGGCCTGTTCTTGCTGCTCAACCACGTTATTGATTTGCAAAGTTAAGGTTTGCAGTTTTTGGCCGTAGATCTGATTGGTATCGGCGATATTACGGGTCACTGGATCCACAACCTTGGCGGTATCGACTAAATTTTTCGCCAAGGTTGCATCGGTTTGTTGCTGACGCTGTTTATTCATCGCCTTATTGATAGTTTCAATAAAGGCTTCCTGTTGACTTAATTGTTGGCGCACCAACTGTAACTGCAGCTGGGTGAGTTCGATGCGCTTTTGGCTACTGGCAAGCTCGGCCTCATTGGTAGCGAGGCTTTGCTCGAAGAAAACCCGTTGCGTTTGCTGTAATTCACCCGCTGGCGTATCGATAGGCGCCAATTCCGTTTTTTTATTTTGCAGCACATTCTGCCTAGCGTTGGCGATGACAGAGGGCAGCAGATTGTGGCGCTGTAACAGTTCGCTGACTTGATTACCGAGGGCGGTTTCGCTCTCTTTTAATTCCGACAGCCGTAAATAAGCCATCGAGGCTTGCTGGTTGAGATCTGTCGCTTTATCTAGCTTTAAGGGCTTAGCTGCTTCCTTTAAGCCTTGGTCGATGATTTTTTTGTTTTTTTCAAAATCGAGCTGAGCCTGCTGAAAACTGCTCGCATTCGCCGCCAGTCTGTCGATGTTGTTTTTAAGCTCTGCAATTTGATCGTCAATGCTAATATTTTGTTGCTGATTTTGGTTGTTTAGGCCAAGGCGCTTGTCCAATTGCAAGGGCGAATTGGCATGGAGAGAAAAAGACAAAAAAGCAATAACGAACAATAAAATACGTGGCATATAAGCAAAAGCAATTAGGGGCGAAAGACGCACTCATCTTAGCCAAATTGGGCCAAGATTGGTATGTTTCAAGCGTTCTTTTTTCGCCGTTGTGACTGGTGGGATTGATGGGTTTCGAAGATGGCGGTGGCGACTATGATGGTTCCGCCTATCAGGGTGTTGAGATTCAGCGCTTCGCCTAAGATCACTAATGCCAACATGGCTCCGTAGAAGGGTTGTAGGCAGGAGACTAACCCCACGGTTTTAGCG
The DNA here is from genome assembly GCF_000485795.1 of Shewanella decolorationis S12. Taxonomy (GTDB): domain Bacteria; phylum Pseudomonadota; class Gammaproteobacteria; order Enterobacterales; family Shewanellaceae; genus Shewanella; species Shewanella decolorationis. Next base: position 690,496 of record NZ_AXZL01000076.1, on the reverse strand, counting down.
CTTAAATGGCGTAATGCCGAGGTGAATAAGGCATGGGGCGCGGCGGTAAACACCACTCCTAGCAGCACTATCAAGCCCCAAGTCTCGAGGGAGATAGTCTGTAACTCGGTTTGATGCCAAGGCATAAGAAACACTGCCGCCACTAAGGTCTGGTAAAACATGGTGTGGGGGCCGCTATATTGGGAAAAATATCGTTTTTGCAGCAGGTTGCGGGCGGTAAATAACATCGCCGAGACAATCCCGACCGCAATCCCTAGGGTTGTATCGTTGCCAAGATTGGCTTCGGGGATCAATAGCACCACGCCTATCAGCACTAAAACACCACTGATAATATCCATCAGCTTGATTTTATTGCCTGTTAATAACGGCTCGGCAATGACTGTCATCACAGGATAAGTGAAGAAGGCAATCATGCCGATGGCAACCGATGAGAGTTGCATCGCGGCGAAGTAGGTAACCCAGTGCAAGCTGACTATCACACCTAAGCCGATAGCAACCAGATAATCCTGTTTGCTGGCAAGGCTTAAATATTTACCGCGGAATTTGATGAGTAACGCCAACACCAAGGCCGCGACAACACATCGTAGGAAGGTGATATCGAGAGCGCTTAAGGGGATTAACTTGGAAAACAAAGCTGTGCCGCCAAACATCAGCACAGCTAAGTGTAATTCGATTAATCCCGAAGGTTTAGCGGTCTGGCTCAATTGGGTAGCCGTAGTTAGTCGGCTGACGCCTGATTTTTCAGATTAGCAAAGGCTTGACCCATACGCGTTACTGCTTCAGGCTCAACACCTTCGGCGAAGGTGTCGATAGCATCTTTAGCAAACAGCATGACGACGGTACTGCCAAGCTTGAAGCGACCCATTTCTTCGCCTTTATCTAAGGTAATGGCGTCTGGACCTACCGTTGGGTATTCCCATGTGAAGACTTGTTTGCCTGTTGGCGGCGTAATAGTACCAGCCCACACGGTTTCGATACTGGCCACAATGGTCGCACCCACTAACACCATGGCTAGTGGGCCAAGCTCGGTTTCAAAAATCGCTACGACACGCTCGTTGCGAGCAAACAGGCCTGGCACATGGCGTGCCGTTAAGGGGTTAACGGAAAATAACTCGCCCGGCACATAGGTCATTTTCGACAGTGTGCCCTTAATCGGCATATGGATGCGGTGATAATCCTTTGGAGCCAGATAAATGGTCGCAAAATCCCCACCTTCGAAGCGTTTGGCATCTTCGGCTTGGTCGCCCAGTAGGGTGAGTGAAGAATAGTGATGGCCTTTAGCTTGGAAAATACGACCATCCTTGATGGGACCGAGTTGGCTAACGGCACCATCAACCGGATGCACCATGATGTTGGCCGCAGTATTAATTGGGCGAATACCGGGCTTAAGTGCACGGGTAAAAAAGTCGTTGAAGCTTTTATAGGCTTCGGGTTCGCTCTGAGCCGCTTCGCTCATATCGATTTTATATTGCTTGATAAACCATTTAATCGCGGCAGTCGTTAATGCGCCAGCTTCGGAAGCGGCAAGTTTACCGACTAAGCGAGATAACAGGTGCTTTGGCAGCATGTACTGCAGCGCAATTTTAACTTTATCCAATTTATGTTCCTTTCCTTTATGTTGCTCAACTTAGGTTAAGACTTGTTTTACGTTAATTTTATGCGAAACGATGGCGTTAGTTATTCATCGCTTTGGGCACGAAAATGCCGTGCGTGACGCTGCTCATCAAGGCTTGCGATAATACGATGGTAGTTATTAAAGCGATCTTCGCTAATTTTACCCGCATCGACGGCGGCTTTTAAGGCGCAGCCCGGGTCATCTCCATGCTTACAATCGCGGAATTTGCAGCCACCTAAAAAGTCTCTAAATTCGATAAAACACCAACCGACACGTTGGGCGGGTAAGTGCCAGAGGGCAAATTCGCGCACACCGGGGGAATCAATTAAATCACCACCGCTGTGTAAATGCAGCAACTTAGCGGTCGTGGTAGTGTGTTGCCCCAGCCCTGAGTTGTCGGAGACATCGCCCACCAGTAACTCGGCTTCGGGCAGTAAGGCATTGACCAGTGAAGATTTACCGACACCGGACTGGCCAGCAAATACGCTCACTTTATCTTTCAGCAGGGCTTTAATGGTATCTAAGCCTTCGCCTAACTTACTGCTGACCTTGTATACGGGATAACCTATGGCTTCGTAGCGCTTTAAGGCGGCTTCAATGGCGGGGGCTTCTTCTGGTGTTAGCAGATCGATTTTATTCAAAATGATGATCGGCGGAATATCCGTGTCTTCGGCTGCCACTAAATAGCGGTCGATAATCTGGGTGGTAAAGCTAGGCAATACCGAAGACACAATCAAAATTTGGTCGATATTCGAAGCGATAATTTTCACGCCATCGTATAGGTCGGGGCGCGAGAGGGAAGAACGTCTTGGGTGTACTGCTTCTACAATGCCGGCAATGCCACTGTTGGCTTGGGTTTCAATGGCGAGGCGTACAATCACTTTATCGCCGGTGACTAAGCTTTTAATGGTGCGGCGAATGTTGCAGCGCACGATTTGGCCATCTTCGGTTTCAATATCGGCATGTTGGCCAAAGCGGGAGATCACGGTTCCGCTCTGTTCTGGGCCGAGTGAGCTATCCTGTAACTCAGGCGCATTTTTATCACCATTGTCACGATTGAGGCGTTTCTCGTGATTGGCGCGCATACGGCGTAATTGGCCTTGGCTTAGGGGTTTCTTTTTACTCACTGATTTGTCTTCGTCAATTAGATGATTTTTTGTGTCTGAAAAAAGCAGTATGATACACGCTCTTGAATAAAAAAGCCTGAATTTAGGCTAACTGACATGATAAGGCGCAATTATGGCGGCGGACGCGAATAATCTCATTTGGATCGATCTCGAAATGACAGGGTTAGAACCCGATGTTGATAGAGTCATTGAAATTGCTACCTTAGTAACAGACCAGGAACTCAATATTATCGGTCAGGGACCTGTGATTGCGATTCATCAATCGGATGAAGTACTGGCGGCCATGGATGATTGGAACCAAAAACACCACGGTGAATCGGGTCTAATCGATAGAGTGCGTGCCAGCCAAGTGAATGAAGCACAAGCGGTTGCACAAACCATCGCATTTTTAGAGCAATATGTGCCTAAGGGCGCCTCGCCCATGTGTGGTAACAGCGTGGGTCAGGACCGTCGCTTCTTAAATCGTTATATGCGTGAACTGGAGGACTACTTCCATTACCGCAATCTCGACGTGAGCACGGTAAAAGAGTTAGTGAAGCGTTGGAGCCCAGAAACCATGGCGGGTTTCAAAAAGCAAAATACCCACCAAGCGCTGCAAGATATCCAAGAGTCGATCGCGGAATTACAGTATTACCGCAGCAAAGTATTTAAAATTTGACCGATCAGCAGATAAATCTGCAAGAAGGGGTTGCAGCCGCATAAATTTTTCATATAATGCGGCCTCAACTTTTTGATGCGGGCATGGTTGTCTAGTCAAATAAGTAAAGGCGACATTAGCACAGTTGATAAAGGTTAGGAGACGATACCTTTGTGAATGTTGAAGGCAAATGTGGCAGCGATACAAAAGGCGACATTAGCTCAGTTGGTAGAGCGATACCTTGCCAAGGTATAGGTCATCGGTTCGAACCCGATATGTCGCTCCAAATACAAATTTAGTGATTCACCAAGTCATTAAATACAAAATTATGTGACATTAGCTCAGTTGATAAAGGTTAATAGACGATACCTTTGTGAATGTTGAAAGCGGATGTGACAGCGATAATTATGCGACATTAGCTCAGTTGGTAGAGCGATACCTTGCCAAGGTATAGGTCATCGGTTCGAACCCGATATGTCGCTCCAATTTCAGACGGTTACAGTCTTAAAACGTAAATGCGACATTAGCTCAGTTGGTAGAGCGATACCTTGCCAAGGTATAGGTCATCGGTTCGAACCCGATATGTCGCTCCAAATACAAATTTAGTGATTCACCAAGTCATTAAATACAAAATTATGCGACATTAGCTCAGTTGGTAGAGCGATACCTTGCCAAGGTATAGGTCATCGGTTCGAACCCGATATGTCGCTCCAATTTTTCTCGTAAGCCTCTCCATTAAATCTTCTCCATTTCAAACTTATATATCACAACTTACGTAGTGCTACTTTGCTCTTTTGTATGCTTGGCATGTTTGTTCCGTTCTTGATTGTTCCAAGCACTTTCTTAGCACTTTCATCACTTTAATTTATTAATCTTTGTTTTCGCGGTTATTTTTAATGCTAATGCGGTTAAGAGCAGGCAGGATTTGCCTGCTCTGCGGCTGTAGTTGATGATGTTTACTATTTTGTAAAAAATAAAACAGCAAGGTTAATGCGTGATCTGCGCCTTGTTTCTTCAAGATTTCCTAAATTAGATGGCGTTGCGAAAGTTAAATTATGACCTTGTTCAAATATTCGTAACGCTTTTACTTACATAATGAATCCAGACAAAGTTAATAGCGCCAAGTAGTTGGCTTAACACTGGAGTGCATTGTATGCGTATTCAACAATTACGTGATTTACTTGAGTATGTGGCGAACTGCCGCTTAGATATGGCGCAACTCTATGGCCGACTGAACAATCAGGCCGATTCTGCCCGCGTGAAGATGATGCTGGAGTATTTTGAGTCTCATCAAAAACATGTGGCTGAAAAATTGCGTGATTATATGGATGAGGCGCCCGTTAGAGTATTAGATACTTGGTATAAAGACTTTGTATTTGAAGACTTTACTAAGCGCTGCCAAGACACTATGTTGCCTGCCAATATGACTGAAGATGATGTGCTGAATTTGCACCTCGATTTAGAAAATCGACTGATTGGCTTATTAGAGAAAACCGTTAACTCAACCACAGCCGAAGATGCCCGTACCGCACTTGAGGGCCTGATTCGGGTAGAGAAAACCCAGCAGCAACGTCTGGTACATAGCACGATTCGGATGGACGATATCTAATTCGATGCCGAATGACCTCTCAAAGCCAGCGCAATGCTGGCTTTGTTGTTTTTGCCGGATGAGTATTATTCACTTTGGACGCTTTTTGCATGGCAACTGATTTACGTCATAATTTTACGGCGCGGTTTTTGTTATTTTCTTGATCTCATTGGTTGATTTAACCATTCAATACTTAGTTCTCACCGATAATGTGGCGTATCCGGTGAGCAGTCCTTTTGATTAGTTGTCGCGCAGGAGATCCTCTATGGCACAAGATTTATCGAGTTTACCCATGGCGCTTTATACGCAGCAGCAGGTGAGAGCCGCTGAATTGCTTGCTGTTTCAGAAGGTGAAACCACTTTATATCAATTAGTTGAACGTGCAGGTCGGGCGGCATTCGAGTGCTTTACTCAACATAGTGAACGGCATCCTCAGCTTGAAGGAATGCCTTTACTGGTATTGGCGGGTAGCGGCAATAATGGCGCCGATGCGCTCGTTTGCGCGCGCCTAGCCTTAGAAGCAGGGCATCAGGTCAAGGTTTATTTGCTCAAAACCCAAGGCTCTGCAGAGTTCGAGCAAGCACTTTCTGCCTATCTAAACCTAGGCGGTGTTATTGATTCCCCCAATATCGAAGCAATACTGCAGGCACCAATCATTATCGATGGTCTGCTGGGCACAGGCGTACAGGGCGCTGTGCGTGAGGAATTAGCCGCACTAATTCGTGCGATCAATCAGAGTGAAGCTTGGGTACTGAGTTTAGATCTGCCCTCGGGAATTGTTGCCGACACTGGCGTTGCTGCTCATATCGCCGTGATGGCGGATGTCACTCTATGCTTTGGTGGATTAAAACAGGGACTTTTGACCAGCAAGGCGAGGCACCACTGCGGCCATTTGGCTTTTGCCGATCTGGGATTAACGCCTTTCTTCGATGCTGAGAGTGCAATGCGAGTCGGCGGTGAAATGTTAAAAAGCCATTTTGCCGCAAGAGCACGGGACAGCCACAAGGGGCAATCGGGCAAGGTAACGCTGATCGGTGGTGATTTTGGTATGGCTGGAGCCATTCGCCTCGCCAGTGAAGCCTGCTTACGTGCGGGTGCCGGATTGGTGACTGTGATCAGCAGGCCTGAACATCAACTGACAGTAAACGTCTCACGCCCCGAATTGATGTTTTGGGGTTGTGAACTGGTTGATATGGAAGTCTATCTGCGCCTAGGTTGGGCGCAGGTGGTGGTGCTTGGTCCGGGGTTAGGAAAACACGATTGGGGTTATAACTTGTTTAAAGCCGCGGGCTTAAGCGATAAACCCTGTGTGCTCGATGCCGATGCTCTAAATCTATTGAGTCAAGAACCGCGCAGGCAAACTAACTGGGTGCTCACGCCCCATCCTGGGGAAGCTGCGCGGCTTTTGGGGTGCAGTGTCGCCGACATTGAGCAGGATAGATTCGCTGCCGTGCGTGCTCTGCAGCAAAAATATGGTGGCGTGGTGCTGCTCAAAGGCGCGGGCACAGTCATTTTTGATGGAAAACAGATGGTCGTTGCACCTGTTGGAAATCCGGGGCTTGCGAGTGGTGGGTGCGGCGATGTGTTATCTGGTATTATAGGCGCACTGATGGCTCAAGGAATGGATAACATGCAGGCGACCGTTGTTGGGGTTGTCGTTCATGGCTGCGCGGCCGATTTGGCTGCAGTGCAGGGTGAGCGGGGCATGTTAGCCAGCGATTTGATGCCTTTTATTCGCCAATTAGTAAATAGTGATTTACTCTAGGCGCTGTAAAACTTAAGCGCAGGACATTCCCGCGCTTAAGTTGCCTCCTCCATCCATAACAGCAGTGATAAAAGCGGAAATGACAGAGTTAACCTTTCAATTAAATAACGAAGACGAGACTATTGCGGTTGGGCAAAAATTGGCCCGCCATATTCAAGCGCCTTTGACTCTGTATTTGACGGGGGATTTAGGGGCGGGTAAAACCACTCTGAGCCGCGGGTTAATCCAAGGATTAGGGCATAAAGGAGCGGTAAAGAGCCCAACCTACACTTTAGTTGAACCTTATGAGCTAGACGGTGTCGAAGTTTATCATTTTGATTTGTATCGTTTAAACGATCCTGAAGAACTCGAGTTCATGGGGATCCGTGATTACTTTACCGATAGCAGTCTGTGCATTGTGGAATGGCCCGACAAAGGTCATGGACTCTTGCCCGATGCCGATATTCACTTGCATTTAAATTATGTTAACCAAGGACGTGAAATCCAAATTCGAGCCTTAACAGAATCAGGTAAAAAGCTATTAGCCGCAATAAAATAAAAACAAAGATGACTAAAAATAAGCATTACTTTCAGACTATTACTCTTTTTCTGTGCGCTTTTTTTGCTGTAGCAGCCCACGCGGCTAACCAGCTTGAGGGCGTGCGTATTTGGGCTGCTCCCGAGTCGACCCGTGTGGTGTTCGATTTGAGCGAAGCGCCTAATTACACTTATTTTTCCCTCGATGGACCCAATCGTTTAGTGGTCGACCTTAAAAAGGCGTCGACAAAACTGAGCCTGAAAAATATCGATAACAACAGCAAATTGGTTAAGGGGGTTCGCGTCAGCAAATCACCTACTAAAGGTGATTTACGTTTGGTGATCGATTTGGTTAAGCCATTAAATGCCAACCTATTTTCCCTACCGGTGACGGCGCCCTATGGCAATCGTCTGGTGGTGGATCTCGAGGATAAAACCTTAACGACAGCGACAGCGGTGGTGAGTTCGACTCCCGTTAAAACGGTTACTCAATCGGCGCAATCCTCCCGTGATATTGTGGTGGCCATTGATGCGGGCCACGGTGGTGATGATCCTGGTTCTATTGGCCCTTCAGGTGTTTACGAGAAAAAAGTAGCGCTGGAGATAGCCAAAAGAGTGGCCAGTAAGATCAACGATACGCCGGGTATGCGCGCTGTGATGATCCGTACCGGCGATTACTTTGTGAATTTGAACAAGCGCTCTGAGCTCGCCCGTAACAGTAAGGCTGATTTACTGATTTCTATCCATGCCGATGCCTTTACCTCGCCCAACCCCAGAGGCGCATCAGTGTGGGTTCTGTCGATGCGTCGGGCTAACAGTGAAATTGGTCGTTGGTTAGAGCAAAAGGAGAAACACTCAGAACTTTTGGGTGGTGCCGGGGAAATTATCCAAAATACTGATAATGAACAGTACCTTGCAATGACTCTGCTCGACATGTCCATGAACAGTTCCATGGCCATAGGCCACTCTGTTGCTGGGGATATTCTTAAGGATTTAGGAGCGGTCACTGAGTTGCATAAGAGTCGCCCTGAGTCTGCGAGCCTTGCGGTATTAAAATCCCCCGATATTCCTTCCATTTTGGTGGAGACAGGATTTATCTCGAATCCGAAGGAAGAAAGATTACTTAATAGCAGCCGCCATCAGGAAAGTATCGCAACCGCCATCCATAAGGGCGTTAGCCGTTATTTCCACAATAACCCGCCGGCAGATACCTTGCTCGCGAAGCGTAATAGCGGTGGTACAACGGCTAGCTCGAGCCCGAAATATTCCTCGGGAAATATTAAACACAAGGTGAGCCGCGGTGAGTCACTTTCGGCGATTGCTCAGCGTTATCAAGTGCCTATGGCAAGCATTAAGCGCGCCAATGGTATGAAGACGGATGTGGTTCAACTCGGGCAAACACTCATTATTCCTGAGAGTTAATAGGATGAAGTCTATGGGGATCCAGATCCTTCCGCCGCAATTAGCCAACCAAATCGCCGCTGGTGAAGTGGTCGAACGGCCAGCTTCCGTGGTGAAGGAACTTGTCGAGAACAGCCTAGATGCTGGGGCGACGCGTATCGATATCGAAATCGATAAGGGCGGCAGCAAGCTGATTAAGATCCGCGACAATGGTTCGGGGATCCCAAAGGATGAGCTGGCCTTGGCTTTATCGCGCCATGCTACCTCGAAATTGCATTCCCTTGACGACCTTGAAGCGATTCTTAGTTTTGGTTTTCGTGGTGAGGCATTGGCGAGTATCAGTTCGGTATCCCGCTTAACCTTGACCTCGCGAACGGCCGAGCAAACGGAAGCGTGGCAGGCTTATGCCGAAGGCGTCGATATGGCGGTTAAAGTCATGCCGGCCGCGCATCCTGTTGGTTCAACTATCGAAGTTGTCGATCTGTTTTTTAATACGCCCGCCCGCAGACGTTTTCTTAAAAGCGATAAAACCGAATTTACCCATATCGATGAATGGCTAAAACGGATTGCATTAGTGCGCGGGGATATCCACTTTACCTTGACTCACAATGGTAAAACCGTACGTAACTATCGTCCGGCGATGAATGAGCCGCAGTATTTGCAGCGATTGACTCAGGTTGCTGGACGCCAATTTGCCGATGAGGCGTTGCGGGTCGAATGCCAACATGATGACCTGCGTTTAAGTGGTTATTTACAGTCGCCTTGGTCAACGGTGTTAACCGACACCCATTATTTTTATGTGAATGGCCGCTTAGTGCGCGACCGTTTAGTCAATCATGCGGTGCGCCAAGCATTTGCCCAAAAAGCCGAGGTCGAACAGCCTGGTTATGTGTTGATGCTGGATATCGATCCCCATCAGGTGGATGTGAACGTGCATCCGGCGAAACACGAAGTGCGCTTTCATCAGAGCCGCTATGTGCATGATTATATTCTGCAAGCACTGCAATCGGCGCTTGAAGAAGCGGGTGAGCTGGGTCTTGAGCGTCCTTTTGAGTCGAGTTCGCCACAGGTTAAGGATGAGATTTCTCTCTCTGAATCTGGGACGCAGACACAAACTGAGTATCTTGCCTTCGAGCTGCAATCGCCTGAATCTAAAACTTATTCAACTTGGGATGAAGCTTCACGTGCGGATACTTCTCGTGCCGAGATGTCATGGGAAAGCCGGGTCGATTCGCCGCTAGGTGAGCGTACTCGGGATAATGCCAGCGCGCGTCCGTATTCTGGCGTGCAAAGCAATGCCTACGGCAGTATGGCCGTTCCGCGGGAGTCACGCAGTGGTTCGGCAGGGGAAAGTCGAGCACGAGCCGAGCTTCCTTCTAAGGCGGCTATCGCCAGTTACGGCGAATTATTGCAGACGCCATCCTACAGCGTGCAGGACAAGCCGTATCAACCCGTGCTTGCAATGCCCGCCATACTCAATGGTCAATATTGGGTGTTGGCGCAAGGGCAAAACTTGAGTCTATTGCCGATTCAATCTGTGGCGTTAGCGACCCGTAGCCATGAGATAGAAACAAAGCTGGCAACCGGCTTGATAGGTCAGCCCTTATTGATGCCAGTATCGATTGCCGCCGATACCGATTGGCCGGCATTACTCGAAGAACATGAAACACTTATCCGGCAATTAGGATTAGAGCTAACAATTCGCTATCAGCAGTTGATAATTAAAAAAGTGCCCCCATATCTCAGGGATAGCCAGTTAGCGAAGGTGATCCCCGAGTGGTTGCAATCGCTACGTTTTGAAGCGCCAGCACCTAATGCATTGGCTGTGTGGCTGGCAGAGCAGAGTTTGACTGGATTTACCTCGGCACCGGATATTTGGGCGGCCTATTGCCAGTTAACTGAAGAGAAAAGACAGCAAATTGCCAATAAAGCAGTATCCTTACCTTGGCAATCGTGGCTAGAAGAGCAAGCAATTGAATAAAGAATTACAGCCAAAAGTGGTTTTTTTGATGGGACCAACGGCCTCCGGAAAAACCGCTTTAGCACTCGAATTAGCCGAAAAGCATAATTGCGAGATTATCTCGGTTGATTCAGCATTGATCTATCGTGGCATGGACATTGGCAGTGCTAAGCCCTCTGCCGAGGAATTAGCGCGAGGTCCGCATCGACTGATCGACATCCGCGATCCGGTAGAGAGCTACTCCGCCGCCGATTTTAGGACCGATGCGCTGCGCGAGATTGAACAGATTATTAGCATGGGCAAGACCCCGGTATTAGTGGGTGGGACCATGATGTACTTTAAGGCGCTTTTAGAAGGATTATCGCCGTTACCGAGTGCCGATGAAGCGATTCGGGCCGATATTCAAGCCGAAGCGGACGCAAACGGATGGGAAGCATTGCACGAGCAATTAAGGGAGATAGATCCCGTATCGGCAGAAAGAATTCATCCTAATGATCCACAAAGGCTTTCAAGAGCGATAGAAGTATATAGAATAAGCGGTAAGAGTCTGACCGAGTTAACTCAAACCAAGTCGGCTCCTTTACCCTACGATGTGGTGCAATTTGCCATTGCGCCCCGTGAGCGCAAAGTGCTGCATGAGTTAATCGGGCAGCGTTTTCGGATAATGTTAGAGCAAGGTTTTATTGATGAAGTCGCCCAGCTGAAAGCGAGAGGTGACCTACATTTAGATTTGCCCTCAATGCGTTGCGTGGGATATCGACAATGTTGGCAGTATCTCGATGGTGAATTTGACTATGATACTATGGTCGAAAAAGCCGTTGCCGCTACTAGGCAATTAGCTAAGCGTCAATTAACATGGTTACGTAGTTGGCCAGAGTTGAATTGGCTTGAAAGTGGTGCTGAGGGGAATTTAGTTACACTTATGCGTCAATGCCGCTAGCTTATTAGCCCTTGCTGTATAATACTAAAACTAAACAAAAAACTTCACTGATAACGATTTATTTTTATATAAATTAAAAAGGAAATAATAAAATGGCTAAGGGGCAATCTTTACAAGACCCATTTTTGAACGCACTACGCCGCGAGCGCGTTCCTGTATCAATTTACTTGGTAAACGGCATTAAACTCCAAGGACAGGTAGAGTCGTTTGATCAGTTTGTCATTCTGTTGAAAAACACAGTGAGCCAAATGGTTTACAAACACGCTATTTCTACCGTAGTACCTGCTCGTCCATTTAACGTTGCTGGCCATCAAAATGCCCAGGGCGGTTATGGCGCGCAAGACGATATGCCAAGTGGCGAATAAGTTTTAATTGAGGAGTTTGCTTCTTGTTTGATCGTTATGAGGCGGGAGAAACAGCGGTTCTTGTCCATATCGACTTTTCCGATGAGGAACGCCGGGAAGACTTAGTCGAGTTACAGCTATTAGTCGAGTCAGCTGGAGCACGCTCAGTCGGGGTCATTACTGGAAGTCGACGCTCACCAGACCGTAAGTTTTTTATTGGTTCTGGTAAAGCCGAGGAGTTAGCTGCATTAGTGGCTGCGACCGAGGCGAATGTGGTTATTTTCAATCACGCCTTGAGTCCTGCTCAAGAGCGAAACCTTGAACAGGTGTGTCAGTGTCGTGTATTGGACCGAACCACGCTGATCTTGGATATTTTCGCTCAACGTGCTCGGACCCATGAAGGTAAGTTACAGGTGGAGCTAGCGCAATTGCGCCACATGTCGACGCGTCTTGTGCGTGGTTGGACTCACCTTGAGCGCCAAAAAGGCGGTATCGGTTTACGTGGCCCGGGTGAAACCCAGCTCGAAACCGATAGACGTTTGCTCAGGGGCCGTATTAAAAATATCAATAAACGCTTAGAGCGTGTTGATAAACAACGTGAGCAGAGTCGCCGCGCCCGTAAGCGTAGTGACATGCCAACAGTCTCATTAGTGGGTTATACCAACGCGGGCAAGTCAACGCTGTTTAATGCCTTAACCTCATCTGATGTTTATGCAGCCGACCAGCTATTTGCCACACTCGACCCCACATTGAGAAAGTTAGATCTGCCCGACGGTGCCGTGATTTTAGCTGACACTGTAGGTTTTATTCGCCATTTACCACACGATCTGGTTGCCGCGTTCAAGGCAACATTGCAGGAAACGCGTCAAGCGGATTTATTGCTGCATATTGTTGATTGTGCTGATGAAAATATGGCGGATAACTTCGAGCAGGTACAAAACGTGCTTGAAGATATCGATGCTGCCGAGGTGATGCAGTTGGTCGTCTGTAATAAAATCGACCTGCTTGAGGATGTCACGCCGCGCATCGAATACGATGAACACGGTAAGCCTGTGCGCGTCTGGCTTTCGGCACAAAAACGTTTGGGATTTGATCTGCTCCTGAAGGCGATCACCGAGTTGATTGGTGAAGTTATTCATGAGTTTACACTTAAGATTCCGGCAACTGCTGGACATTATCTTGGCCAGTTTTATCGACTGGATGCGATACAGCAGAAAGAGTACGACGATCTGGGGAACTGTATTTTGTCTGTTCGTTTATCGGATGCCGATTGGCGCCGATTAGCTAAACAGAGTCAGGGTGAGTTAGAAACCTTTATCTTCGATCCGTCGACAGAAAAGGCTGTTTGTTAATAATCTAATTTATTTCATCCACTTATGGAGTGCTAAATGGCTTGGAACGAGCCCGGTAACAAGGGTAATGATCCTTGGGGAAATAAAGGTGGTAACGACAAAGGACCACCAGACCTTGATGAGGTTTTTCGTAATCTTTCAAAACGCTTTGGCGGCAAAGGCAATGGCTCATCAGGCCAGAGCTTTAGTTCGTTCAGCTTAATCATCATTCTTGCCATCGCTTTTGTTGTTTGGGGACTCTCGGGTTTTTACACCATTAAAGAAGCTGAGCGTGGGGTTGCGCTGCGTTTTGGTCAGCATATTGGTGAGGTAGGACCTGGTCTGCATTGGAAGGCTACGTTTATCGACCAGATTTATCCCGTTGATGTGCAGTCTGTTCGCTCCATTCCTGCTTCTGGCAGCATGTTGACCTCAGATGAAAACGTCGTGAAGGTCGAGTTGGACGTACAGTATCGCATTTTAGATGCGTACTCTTATCTGTTCAGTGCCGTTGATGCGAATGCCAGCTTACGTGAAGCCACAGACAGTGCGCTGCGTTATGTTATCGGCCACAACAAGATGGACGATATTCTGACTACGGGTCGTGATGCGATTCGTCGCGATACTTGGAAAGAACTCGAGCGCATCATTGAGCCGTACAAATTAGGCTTAGCCATTGTTGACGTTAACTTTTTGCCAGCGCGTCCTCCTGAAGAAGTGAAAGATGCTTTCGACGATGCGATTGCGGCGCAAGAAGACGAACAACGCTTTATCCGTGAAGCCGAAGCTTATGCCCGTGAAGTTGAGCCTAAAGCGCGCGGTGAAGTTGAGCGTATGGCGCAACAAGCGAATGCCTATAAAGAGCGTGAAATTCTTGAAGCTCGCGGTAAAGTGGCTCGTTTCGAGTTACTGTTGCCTGAGTACCAAGCGGCACCTGAAGTGACCCGTAAGCGTTTGTATCTCGATGCAATGCAGCAGGTGATGACAGATACCAACAAGGTACTGATCGACGCGAAGAACAATGGCAATTTAATGTATTTGCCTTTAGACAAGTTAATGAAAGAGAAGCCTGTGACTACGCCAGAGGTTGAGCATAAGGCTCAGCAGAACGTCAATTCTTCATCTATGTCAACGACTCGCATTGGTGAGCCTTTGAGTGGACGCCCTTCTCGCGAGGACCGTGCTCGCCAAGGGAGGGAGTAATCCATGGGTAGATTAAGTATTGTTCTGATTGCCATCGTATTAGGCATAGGTTTGTCATCTGTGATGGTCGTTAATGAAGGCGAGCGTGCGATTGTGGCGCGTTTCGGTGAAATCGTAAAAGATAAAGTTGACGGCAAACCAGTGACACGCGTTTTCGGCCCAGGCATACACTTTAAAGTGCCTGTTATCGATAAGGTGAAGTTACTCGATGCGCGTATCCAAACCTTAGATGGTGCAGCGGATCGTTTCGTCACCTCTGAGAAAAAAGATTTGATGGTCGATTCCTATGTGAAGTGGCGTATTTTCGACTTCGAAAAATACTACCTCTCCACTAACGGTGGTATTAAGTCGAATGCTGAGACCTTACTACAACGTAAGATCAACAACGATTTACGTACCGAGTTTGGTCGCCGCACTATCAAGGAAATTGTTTCTGGTAAACGCGATGAGCTGCAAAATGATGCGTTAGAAAACGCCTCTGAAAGTGCAAAAGACTTAGGTATTGAAGTGGTTGACGTGCGTGTGAAGCAAATCAACCTACCCGCAAACGTAAGTAACAGTATTTACCAACGTATGCGTGCCGAGCGTCAAGCGGTTGCTAAAGAGCATAGAGCACAGGGTAAAGAGCAGTCTGAAATTATCCGTGCAACCATTGATGCCAACGTGACTGTGAAGATTGCCGAAGCCGAGCGTAAAGCCTTAACCATCCGCGGTGAAGGTGATGCGCAAGCCGCGAAGATTTATTCTGATGCTTACAGTAAAGATCCTGAGTTTTTCAGCTTCTTACGTAGCTTAGATGCTTACCGTGCGAGTTTCTCTGGTAACTCTGACGTCATGGTATTAGAACCAGATAGCGAGTTTTTCAAATATATGAAGAGCACTTCACCTAAGAAGTAAGCAATCAATAGTGTGTTGAAATGGGTCCTGACAACAGGGCCCATTTTTTTTATCTGCTGGAAAATGTAAAGTGACAAAATGGGAGCTGGAGTTATATTAGCGATGCATGGATTATGCCGACCTCACAGTCCGTTTGCTCAAAAAGTATATCAAAACGATTAAAATCGCTTAATTGTTGTGCTTTTTTTGTCCATTTTTTAAAAAACACGCAATCTCCCTAACTTAGTTGAGTGTTTTCACTATGATCTGCTTCTAATTTTTAGCTATAATGAGCCCCGCTTCAAACTTCGATTTTTGCCCATGGTGATAACTAGGGGGCAGAAAGTCTTTGAAAAACAAAAATTCCAACACCCTCTGGGAGATAAGTGGATGAGCAATGCGCCAGTCGATACCGGACGTCGCAGATTCCTGACAGCCGCAACCGCCGTAGTAGGTGGTGCTGGTGCCGTCGCTGTAGCGGTTCCTTTCATCAAGTCATGGAATCCGAGTGCCAAGGCGAAAGCTGCAGGTGCGCCGGTAGAAGTAAATATCAGTAAAATTGAGCCAGGTCAGCTGATCCGTGTTGAATGGCGTGGAAAACCTGTATGGGTTGTCCGTCGCACAGAAGCAGTGATTAATGAACTGCCAACACACGACGATAAGCTAAGAGATCCAGCGTCTGCAGAAATGCAACAACCTGAATATGCAACAAATCCTCTGCGTTCTATTAAGCCAGAGTATTTTATTGCCGTCGGTATTTGTACCCACCTAGGATGTTCACCAACTTATTTACCAGATTCATTTGGTGAGCAAGTTCAAGGCGTGACTTCTGGTTTCTTCTGTCCATGTCATGGTTCTAAGTTCGATATGGCGGGCCGCGTATTCCAAGGCGTTCCAGCTCCATTGAACCTAGTTATCCCTCCACATCAATACGTTGATGATGGCACCGTTATCATCGGTGTAGATAAAGGAGTGGCGTAATGGTTAAGAATTTAATTAATTGGATCGATGCGCGTATCCCAATGACGGCGACTTATAACCGTCACGTGGGTCAGTATGCGACGCCAACTAACTTTAACTTCTGGTACTTCTTCGGTTCATTAGCCATGTTGGTATTGGTTAACCAATTACTGACGGGTATCTGGTTGACCATGAACTATGTACCAACAGCAGAAGGTGCGTTCGCCTCTGTTGAATACATCATGCGTGACGTAGAGTACGGCTGGTTATTGCGTTATATGCACTCAACTGGTGCGTCTGCATTCTTCGTGGTGATTTACTTACATATGTTCCGTGGTCTGATTTACGGTTCATATCAAAAGCCTAGAGAACTGCTGTGGCTATTCGGTATGTTGATTTTCCTCGTGCTGATGGCTGAAGCATTTATGGGTTACTTGCTGCCATGGGGACAAATGTCTTACTGGGGCGCGCAGGTAATTATTTCTCTGTTCGGTGCTATCCCTGTTATCGGTGATGACTTAACCCTGTGGATCCGTGGTGACTACGTGATCTCTGGTGCGACACTGAACCGTTTCTTCGCTCTGCACGTTATCGCACTGCCATTAGTGTTAGTGGTTTTAGTGTTCTTGCACTTAATCGCTCTGCACGAAGTGGGTTCAAACAACCCAGACGGTATCGAAATCAAGAAGAACAAAGACGAGAATGGCTGGCCAGTCGATGGTATTCCATTCCACCCATACTACACAGTTAAAGACATTATGGGTGTTGCGGGCTTCCTGATCGTGTTCTGTTACGTACTGTTCTTCATCCCTGAAGGCGGCGGTTACTTCCTTGAGAAGCCAAACTTTGAAGCGGCTAACCCAATGAAGACACCAGAGCACATTGCGCCTGTATGGTACTTCACTCCGTTCTACGCCATCTTACGTGCTGTTCCCGATAAATTGGGCGGTGTGGTAATGATGGGTCTGTCGATTGCAGTGCTGTTCGTATTGCCTTGGTTAGACCGTTGTAAAGTGAAGTCAATTCGTTACCGCAGCACGCTGCACAAGTTGAACATCGCTCAGTTCGCTGTATCGTTCATCGTCTTAGGTTACTTAGGCGCTGTACCTGCAACACCAGAGCTGACTATTGTTGCACGTATCTTCACTGTGACGTATTTCGGCTACTTCTTATTACTGTGGTTATACAGCAAAAATGAGAAAACTAAGCCTGTTCCAGCGAGGTTGACACACTAATGAAAAAATTACTGATTGCATTAGTTACATTGATACCGACGCTGGCGATGGCCGCGAGTGGACACAATGTACATTTAGAAAAAGCCAATGTTGATCTGCATGATAAGGCTTCTTTAGAGCGTGGTCTGGACATGTTCCAACACTATTGCTCTGGTTGTCACAGCACTCAGTATCAACGCTATGAGCGTGTGGCGAACGATATCGGTATTTCAGCCGATGATATGCGTAGCAAGTACATGTTTACCGACGCCAAAATCGGTGAGCTGATGCAAAACGCGATTCCACACAAAGATGCAGCTAAGTGGTTCGGTGCAACACCACCAGACTTAACCTTAGTCGCACGTGTTCGTGGCGAAGATTGGGTGTATTCATACCTCAAGGGCTTCTACAAAGACCCAAGCCGTCCATTCGGCGTGAACAACACTGTCTTCCCATCAGTGGGTATGCCACACGTTCTTGAAGAACTGCAAGGCACACCTGTTAAGCAAGAAGATGGCACTATTGTGGTCTCTGGTGGTAAGTTAAATGCAGAAGAGTACGACCAAGCAGTACGTGATATCACTGGCTTCTTAGTCTATTCGGCTGAACCTGTTAAGTTAGAGCGTCAAGCTTTAGGTTGGTGGGTACTTGGATTCCTGTTTATCTTCTTTATTGTGGCCTACCTCTTGAAGAAAGAGTACTGGAAAGATGTACACTAGGCACCAATAACGGGTAAAATATAGTATCCGCATAGTGTAAACGGGGGGCTTTGCCCCTCGTTTACTTTTGTTTTATTTCGACTCTGGAGGGTATCAATGGCTGTTGCTGCCAACAAACGCTCTGTCATGACACTGTTTTCAGGTGCTGATGATCTGTATAGCCATCAAGTGCGTATCGTGTTAGCTGAGAAAGGGGTTACTGTTGATGTTTTACAGGTCGACCCTAATGAAATGCCTGAAGATTTACTTGAAGTAAATCCTTATAACTCAGTGCCAACCTTGTTAGATCGTGAACTCGTTCTGTATGAATCACGTATCATCATGGAATACTTGGATGAGCGTTTCCCTCATCCACCTTTGATGCCTGTTTACCCAGTATCTCGCGGCCAAAGCCGTTTGATGATGCACCGTATCGATACTGACTGGTACTCACTCGTTGACCGTATTCGCAAAGGCGATCGCGCTGAAGCGGCCCGTAAAGAACTGACTGAAAGTTTACTTTCAATCGCACCTGTATTTGGTGAAATGCCTTACTTTATGAGCGAAGAATTCGGTTTAGCGGATTGCTACCTCGGCCCATTATTATGGCGTTTACCTGTATTAGGTATCGAGTTAGACAGCCGCGTAGCGAAAGACATCAAAGCCTACATGACACGTATTTTCGAGCGTGAATCATTTAAAGCTTCGTTGACTGAAGCTGAACGCGAAATGCGCATGGGAATGTAATGAAAGCGTTGACTCCAAATCGTCCTTATTTACTCAGGGCTTACTACGATTGGTTGATGGACAACCAATTAACGCCTCACGTTGTCGTGGATGCCTTTGTGAAAGGCACCCAAGTACCACAGCAGTACGTGAAGGATGGCCAGATCGTATTAAATATCGCGGCCAGCGCGGTGGGCAATTTGCAAATTGGTAATGAATTTGTGGAGTTCAATGCGCGTTTCGGTGGTGTACCTCAACAGGTATTATTGCCAATGGCCTCGATTGTGGCCATTTACGCCCGTGAAAATGGCGCAGGGACTGTCTTCGATATTGAAGATGCATACTTGGTCGAAGAGGAAGCTGAATCGACCTTGTCAGTTATCGAGACAAACGAGAAGCCAACCGAACCAACGGATGAGCCTCCTAAGCGTCGCAGCCATTTAACCTTAGTTAAATAGGTTAATTGCGCCCTGTTCTATACTCTTGAAAGCCAGTCTGTTGACTGGCTTTTTTATTGGATAAAGGTTTAATCCGCGCAAAGGCCTGTGGTAGCATTTGCGCCGCATTTCAGCCGTGGAATGCATCGACTTACCATTTGAGCCAATGGATTTTGTATGTTGCTAATGATCGACAATTACGACTCTTTCACCTTTAACTTAGTGCAGTATTTTCAGCAGTTAGGGCAAGAGATCGTGGTTAAACGCAATGATGAAATCAGCTTAGCGGAAATCGAGGCTCTGGCACCGAGCCATTTAGTCATATCTCCAGGCCCCTGTTCGCCCAATGAGGCGGGGATTTCCCTCGCGGCGATTGAGCATTTTGCCGATCGTTTACCTATCCTCGGTGTGTGTTTAGGGCATCAAGCCATGGCGCAGGTGTTTGGTGCTAGGGTTGTGCGAGCGCAGCGAGTCATGCATGGCAAAGTCAGTGCGATTACTCATACTGGCGAGCGCCTGTTTAAAGGCTTAAATCAGCCATTAACCGTAACCCGCTACCATTCACTGCTGGTCGATGCTGTCCCTGAGGAATTTGTGCTGGACGCTTGGTTTGACGACCCAACCCACGGGCGCGAAATCATGGCCATGAGCCATAAGCAGCTGCCACTTTTTGGCGTGCAATTTCACCCCGAGTCAATTTTGACCGAGCAAGGTCATGAATTGCTGGCAAATTTCTTGTCGCAATAGGCTTAGATTAAATCCAAAAGATCTATTCAGCTCTAGGGCGTGTTGACGTTTCAGGGGTGTTTTTGCAGCAATTTGGTGGGCGTTTATGCAAGGCAAAGTCCGTGTAGTGTAGTTATTCTACATAAACGGACGATAACGCGGCAGAAACGTCCGCCAAATGCTGCCCGAAGGGTTCGTCTGGCAAGCCCTTGAGCTTACTTCCGGTCATAAGAGCAGCTCGTCATTTGAGTCGAATAACGACACTTCATTCCTCGTTTCCCGAGCATGAGCTTGCCAGAACGAACAAAATTCAATCTCGAAACGTCAACACGCCCTAAGCTTTGTTACAAGATTTCTCCTCCTTTTAAGCAAATATGTCGCCCAAGTGTGATATAACTGCCGCAAAACGACGCTTGCCCACTCGCCTTGGAGTCTACTCCAGAGTGTTGCTAGGGCTGCGATAACAATAAAAGGAAGGACGAATGAACAGCGTAATGCGAAATTTGGGTTTAAGTGCGTTAGCCGTTGCGGTATTGACGAGTTGCGCCGCCACCTCAACTGAAACGGCGACTCCCGCGACCACACCACAGGCTTATCAAGTCCCTTTAGCTCAGCCTCCCCAAGTTTCACAACCGCTTACGCTGAATCAAATTATGGCGAACCCCGATTGGATGGGGATTTTCGCTAAGGAAGCCTACTGGAGCGATGACAGCCAGAGCGTTTTCTTTGCCCGCCAACCTAGCGCATCGCCGCTACGGAATTACTATCAGCAGGGCATTAATGACAGCCGCGCCGTTGAACTGGCTATCGATAAGCTACACGCGGCGGACCAACAGTTTGGTGTGTTAAACAGTGCTAAGGCCAACAAGGCGTATCTCTATCAAGGCAATATTTTTGTTAAGCATTTAAGCTCTGGCAAAATCACTCAGCTTACCCGCCAGCGAACGGCGATCAGTGGTCTGCGTTACCTTAACAATGGCGATATTGCCTATTGGCAAGGGGATAATGTTTTCCAAATCCATCAAGACAGTGGATTAGTCGAGCAGTTGGCTGAAATCAAAATGGCTAAAGCGCCTGAGGGCGTGAAAGAGCCGAGCAGCTACCTAGCCAAACAGCAGCACAGACTCATTCAGTATGTGGCGTTGCAGCAAGAAAATGCTAAAGCCAAAGAACAGTTTAAGAACGAACTGCAAAAGAGCGATCCGACCCTCGCCGCTAACACTTGGTATCTCGGTGATGCTGAGGTGGTGTCTGAGCTGAGTTTGTCACCAGACGGTCGCTATCTGTTTGTGGCCTTAACCGATAAAAATTACACCGGCAGCAGTGAACACGACATCATGCCAAACTACCTCGGTAGCGAAGGCTATATCGATCCTGTGCCAGTACGTGCCCGTGTTGCAGAAGATACGCCTCCGGGGCAACGCTTTGTGGTGCTCGATCTAAATGAGCATAAACAGATTGATGTGACTATCGAAGGCCTAACAGGCTTCGATGAGGACGTTTTAGCTAAGGTGAAGAGTGAAAACGCCAAGGCAAAAGGTGAGTCGTATCAAAGTACTAAGGCACCTCGTAAAATCCAGCTGATGCAGGATTGGGGCTGGACTCAAAGCGCGATTCAATGGCATGAGTCTGAGGACAAACTGGCGGTGATGGTCGAAGCGACCGATAACAAAGACCGCTGGATTGCCAGTGTCGATCTGGCAAAGGGCAAGTTTATCACCGAGCATCGCCTCCATGATGATGCTTGGGTGAACTACGACTATAACCAATTTGGCTGGTTACCAGGAACAGACACTCTGTATTATCTCTCTGAAGAGACAGGTTATTCCCAGCTTTATATCAAACCCCGTGGCGAAAAGCCCCGCGCCTTGACTCAAGGTAAGTTTGTGGTAAGTGACATCACCCTGTCGCCCGATGCAAACTACATCTACTACAAGGCTAACCAAAGCCACCCTGGCATTTACAACGTTCACCGTGTGAATATTGCCTCGGGCAAAAATGAGCAATTAACCCAGTGGGACGGTAACTTAGATTACAGCTTAAGCCCCGATGGCACTAAGTTGCTGCTCAATGCCTCTCGCCGTACAGCGCCGAATGAGCTGTATGTTCAGCCGATTGGCGGTGAGTTAAAACAGCTCACGTCATACACCAGCGATGCCTTTAAGCAATATCCATGGCAAGCGCCCGAAGTGGTTGCCGTCCCTTCTAACCATGGAGCAGGCCAAGTGTATGCGCGGGTTTATTTGCCCCAGGGCTTTGATAAATCGCGCGCCGAAAAATATCCCGCGGTTATCTTTAACCATGGTGCGGGCTACTTACAGAATGCCGATTATGGTTTCAGTGGTTACTTCCGTGAGTTTATGTTCCACAACCTACTGACCCAGCAGGGTTATGTGGTGATGGACATGGATTACCGTGGCTCTAAAGGTTATGGCCGCGACTGGCGCACGGCGATTTATCGCAACATGGGTCACCCAGAAGTCGAAGACTTAAAAGACGGCGTGACTTGGATGGGCCAAAATGCCAACGTGGATATTAAGCGTGTCGGTACTTATGGTGGTTCTTACGGCGGCTTCTTAACCTTTATGTCCTTATTTACTGAGCCTGAGTTATTCCAAGCAGGCGCAGCATTGCGCCCTGTGGCGGATTGGGCACATTACAACGCGCCATACACCTCCAACATTTTAAATACACCGGATGTTGATCCTATCGCCTACGAGCGTAGCTCGCCTATCGAGCATGCCCAAGGTTTGACTAAGCCGCTACTTATCATGAGTGGCGTGATGGATGACAACGTGTTCTTCCAAGATAGCGTGCGTATGGTGCAGCACCTTATCGAGCTGGAAAAACCTATGTTCGAAACCGCAATTTATCCAGTTGAGCCCCATGGTTTCCGTCAGCCATCGAGTTGGTTGGACGAATATCGCCGTATTTATAAGCTGTTTGAACAAGAGCTTAAGTAAATTTCGCGAAACTATTAAGGCCTCATATCGAGGCCTTTTTCTTGAGCATAATTTACGGGCGCAAGCCCTGCATTAATGTTGTGAGATTGTGACCTGTTGCTTATTGCCAAGAGGTAACCTATATGCTGAAATTGTCATGTTTTTAACGATTTTAGCGTATGCGCGCCACTTAGCACGGGCGAAATAGGAAAGATAAACTGTGGCGATATCGGTAGCGGGTGGTGTTAGACCTGGCAAGGTTTTAGAGATAGAACATAGACTCTATCAGCAACTTATTCTCGGTAAACAAAAAGCCAGTCCTACTCTATTGGATGATTTAGACCGAGAGCTTGAGGCCGATGCCAATAAACTCGATGTCGAGCGAGAGGCGATTCTGTCGCGACTTCTCAAACAAATTCAGGCCCGTGAAGTTTTTGAGGCCATCTCAAAGCAACTCACCGAAACGGTCAATAATGCCATTGAGCATCAACTGGCATCCCCAGAGTTAGTGCTGGCAAAGTCGGATATTAACGAGTCACAGCTCCTGTTGCTCGAGCTGTTGCTGGCAAAAAACCTAGATGCGACGCGGTTAAGACCTTTAATCAGTAATTTAAGCTGGTTGTGTCGCGATTTAACCAATATGGTTAATAGTCCTGCATTTCGGGCGCGCCGCCCGCAAAGTTCCGACGTACGCGTCACCGATATCAAATTAGTGATGAATTATATTGGTATAGAAAACCTGCGCACCATTATTCCTTATTTTTGCCTGCGTAATTGGCTGCCCAGTGGCAATGCTAAGTTACTCTGGACCACCCGTAAGCTATGGCGCTATAGCATTGTGAGCGGAATAGCCGCGAATGCGTTAGCGCAGCTTCATAATACTGACTCGGCCTTAGTTTATAGTGGTGCATTATTGAATCAGTTAGGCACCTCGGTCGTGCTGAGTCTCAGCGCGCGTTTATTTGATAAAACGTGGGGCAATTGGATCCGTGAGGCAAGCTCGAGTCGCGATAAAGAAGTGTATGATGCTGTTATTGCCACCGAATTCCCTGCTAAAGTGGTTTTTGAGCAAGTGTTAGCCCATGGACATAAGCTTAATTGGCAACTATTAGAGTTACTTAAGTTTGAGCAGAGTCCATTAACTCAATTGCTTAAAGAGTTGGACCAAACTTTAACTTACCGCGAACTCTCTATGCCGGCCGCATTAGTGGCACGGGCGAATTGTTATGCTAAGGTGCTGTTGCTTGAAGAGATGCGCCAAATCGAGCCGCAGGAAAAACGCTTAATGTTCGATTATTACGAGCTCAGCGAGCAGGAAGTACTGCGCCTAAAAGCACAGAATTATCGGAAGTTGGATCTGCTGTAATCTGCACGCCGTTCCCATCGGTGTCTAATTGCGGCACTGATGTGGAGGACGGAAAATGCCAAGCTGGCAAGCTTCTGTATTAAATACTATTTTATCCTATGTGGCACGGCCATCGATCAGCCGAGGTAAAGCCAAACTCCCTCTAAGCCAAGTTCGGCAACGTTTATTAGAGCTAGATAAGCGCTGGTTGCCATGGCCTGAAAAACTCGTTACTGCCTCAATTCCCTTACAACATTCCACACTACTGCATTATTTGCTGCTCAATGACACGCCGCGTTTGGGCAATCTATTTTACATTCGCGGCGGCGGATTCTGTTTTAAGACTCCCCATGCCCATGCAAGACTGGTGGCCGATATCAGCGAACGTTGTCGCCTAGACACGTTTATCCCGGATTATCGTTTAGCACCGGAACATCCGTATCCCGCGCCCTGTGACGATGTGGTCGAGGCTTACCTGCATTTAATTGAGTTGAAAGGCAACGATAATCTGGTGCTAATGGGCGATTCTGCCGGCGGCAATTTAGCCTTAAGTCTGTTGCTCGAACTTAAAAAGCGCCATCTGCCCATGCCTAAAGCCTGTGTGTTGTTGTCACCCGCGCTTGATTTAGCCATTACGGGCGATACTGAGCTGATTTTAGGCGCCGATGATCCGTTCTTTACCATTGAGTCGCTATTGCGGCTGCGTGGAGCGTATCTTGCAGGGGCGAATCCTATGTCTGAACGGGTTTCACCTTTACAGGGGAACTTGGCTGACTTGCCGCCACTCTTAGTGATTGCTGGTACGCGCGAGTTACTTTTACAGGACTCAGAACGACTGGTTATGCAAATTAAGGCCTGTGGTGGCGCGATCGAATCGCGTTTTTATCACAACATGCCCCATGTTTTTCCTCTGTTCCATCTGTTGCCAGAAGCGCTTGAGGCGAGGGAGCAAATTGCAGATTTTGTGCTTTCACAGCTGATTCGTTAAAATTGTGTAGTTATTCATATTCAGTGAATAGCTAGCAAAAATAGGGGTAAATAACTTTTTTTCTGACTAAATATGCTAAAGGCCTCTGGCGTAAACGCTTGTATAGTTCTTAAACTACAATCTTTATGCACTTTGACCCAAAGCACGGCGAATGTTGTTTGTGAAAAACTGGTATTTTGATCACAATTTCGCTAATAATGGCTATTAATAGACACAAGCATACCCTGTATCACTAACTCAAGATAAAGATACGTTGGGGACTCAGACGGCTCCCGAGGTCGTTACATTTAAACAAAGGATGAAGAAGAATGAGCGTTGATATGAAGTTGAATCGTGCCCAGTTTGATGCGGTTATGGTGCCTAACTATGCGCCTGCTGCCGTGATCCCTGTACGTGGCGAAGGAAGCCGAGTATGGGATCAAGAGGGTAACGAGTTTATCGATTTTGCCGGCGGTATCGCGGTAAATTGCTTAGGTCACTGTCATCCCGCCTTAGTGAATGCCTTAAAAACGCAAGGCGAAAAATTATGGCACCTGTCTAACGTGATGACCAACGAGCCAGCGCTTGAGCTTGCAACTAAGTTGGTTAACAGTACGTTTGCTGAGCGTGTGTATTTTGCCAACTCAGGCGCCGAAGCGAACGAAGCGGCACTGAAATTGGCCCGTCGTTATGCCTTAGAAAAATTCGGCGCAGAGAAAGATGAAATTATCGCCTTCGATAAAGCCTTCCACGGCCGTACTTTCTTCACCGTAAGCGTTGGCGGTCAAGCAGCCTATTCAGATGGTTTTGGTCCAAAACCACAAAGCATCACCCACTTACCTTATAACGATGTTGCTGCATTAGAAGCGGCCGTATCGGATAAAACCTGCGCCATCATGCTAGAGCCGCTGCAAGGCGAGGGCGGTATTATTAACGCTGATCCTGCGTTCCTCAAAGCGGTGCGTGAACTGGCTAATAAACACAATGCACTGGTGATTTTCGACGAAGTACAAACCGGTGTTGGCCGTACGGGTGAACTATATGCTTACATGGGCACCGACATAGTGCCGGATATTCTGACCACGGCTAAAGCGCTGGGCGGTGGTTTCCCGATCGCAGCTATGCTGACGACCGCAGAAATTGCGGAGCACTTGAAAGTCGGTACTCACGGTTCAACCTACGGTGGTAACCCATTAGCTTGCGCTATCGGCAACGCGGTATTAGATGTGGTTAACACACCGGAAGTATTGAACGGTGTGAAACATCGCGAGCAGTTATTACGCGATGGTCTGAACAAAATTAATGAAAAATATCATGTTTTCTCTGAAATTCGCGGTAAAGGCTTGCTGTTAGGGGCGGTCCTTAATGAACAGTACCAAGGTCGTTCACGTGACTTTTTAGTAGCGTCTGTTGCTGAAGGCTTAATGAGCCTGATGGCGGGTGCTAATGTGGTACGTTTTGCTCCTTCACTGGTGATCCCTGAGGCAGATATTGCAGAGGGCCTAGCACGTTTTGAGCGTGCTGTGGCGAGCATCGCTGCTGCCTAAGCGACCAAAGGAGTGCTGAATTTTATTCGCACTCCTTTTTTGTCAGGGAATACTTGCGTGTATCTATCCTGTCTTTTTTAAGATAGGCGCCTTGATGCACAGCAAGCTTAAGTGAGGAGACACTAAGATGTTAATCATACGTCCTATTAAGGCAGGCGATTTTGAATCTCTATATCAAATCGCCGAAGAGTCTGGCCATGGCTTTACCTCATTGCCAGTCAATGCCGATTTGCTTAGGCATAAAATTGCCCGTGCAGAAGCCTCATTCGTTAAGGTGGTTGATAAGCCCTTCGATGAAGGCTATTTGATGGTACTCGAGGATACCGCGACCCGCGAAGTGGTTGGTACTTGTGCCATTGAAGCCGCAGTGGGTATGGAGGATGCCTTCTACCACTATCGCCTCGGGACAGAGGTTTATCATTCTGAGCAAATCGAAGTTCGCAACGAGGTCGAAACCTTAACTCTGTGCCACGATTACACTGGCGCCGCCGAGCTTTGTACCCTGTTTTTACGGGAGCCTTATCGTAAGGGGAATAATGGCCGCATGTTATCCCGCAGCCGTTTTCTGTTTTTAGCTCAACATGCAAAGCGTTTTGGCGAGACTGTGATTGCCGAAATGCGTGGTGTGAGCGATGCCGATGGTCATTCCCCCTTCTATGGTTGGCTGCAAAAAAACTTTTTAGGTATTGATTTTGTTCAGGCCGATTACCTGTCGGGTCTAGGCAAAAAAGCCTTTATGGCGGAGATGATGCCCCGCAACCCCGTGTACGTTTGCCTGCTGCCAGAAGAAGCACAAAAAGTGATAGGCGAAGTGCACACCAATACCCGTCCAGCCTTGAGTCTGCTTCAGGCCGAAGGCTTTAGATGCCGTGGTTATGTGGATATTTTCGATGGTGGTCCAACGGTGGAATGCCGTCTCACAGATATCCGCGCCGTGCGTGAGAGCCGTCTGCTGACCGTGGATATTGGTGAAATGCCTGAATCCGATAAGCAATTTATTGTCTCTAACACTCAATTAGCCAATTACCGTGCGACCTCCGCTTGTCTTGCTGTCGATGACAAAACCGAGCAGGTGGTAATAAGCCCAGAACTCGCCGAGGGTTTGTTACTCGCAAAAGGCGATCAAATCCGTATTTTGGCAATGTAGGAATAGCAAATGACACATTTTATTAAAGGCCAGTGGCAAACTGGCAAGGGTCATGATGTGACCTCTAGCAACCCAGCAAATGGCGAAATCATTTGGCGTGGCCAAACGGCGACTGCTGATCAAGTCAATGCCGCCGTCGATGCTGCCCGTGAAGCTCAGTTCGATTGGTTTATGTTAGGTTTTGATGCGCGTCTAAAGATTGTCGAAGCCTATCGCAGCCAACTCGAAGCGAATAAAGCCGAATTAGCCGAAACGATTGCTCAGGAAACTGGTAAACCTCAATGGGAAACGGCGACAGAAGTCGCTGCCATGATTGGTAAGATTGGCCTGTCGGCAACGGCTTATAATAAGCGCACCGGCACTGAGGCCAATGATACGCCAGCAGGGCGCGCGGTATTGCGCCATAAGCCACACGGTGTGGTTGCTGTGTTTGGGCCTTATAACTTCCCTGGGCATTTACCCAATGGTCATATAGTGCCAGCGCTGCTCGCGGGCAATACCGTGGTGTTTAAGCCCTCAGAGTTAACCCCAAAAGTGGCCGAGTTGATGGTCTCTCTTTGGGAAAAGGCGGGTCTGCCCGCGGGTGTTATCAACTTAGTGCAAGGCGAAGTCGATACGGGTAAGGCGCTGGCGTCGCACCCACAACTCGACGGCCTGTTCTTTACCGGCAGCTCTCGCACTGGTCACCTGTTGCATCAACAATATGCGGGTCATCCGGGTAAGATCCTCGCCTTAGAAATGGGCGGTAATAACCCGCTGATTATTAAAGGTGTCGCCGATATTAAAGCGGCTGTGCACGATATTCTGCAATCGGCCTATATTTCATCTGGCCAGCGTTGTACCTGCGCCCGCAGGCTCTATGTTGAGCAAGGCGAGCAGGGCGATGCTTTAGTGGCCAAGTTGGTTGAAGCGGTGAAGCAGATTAAAGTCGGTCCTTGGAACGCGCAGCCACAGCCATTTATGGGCTCAATGATTTCCGAAGCTGCGGCGAAAGGTATGGTTGCGGCGCAGGCTAACCTACAGAACTTAGGCGGTGTCTCACTGGTTGAACTCACTCACCTGCAAGCGGGAACAGGCTTAGTCTCACCCGGGCTTATCGATGTGACTGCGGTGAGCGAGTTACCCGATGAAGAATACTTCGGACCACTGCTGCAATTAGTACGCTACAGCGATTTTGACCAAGCGATTAAGCTGGCTAACCAAACCCGTTATGGCTTATCCGCGGGGATCTTGGCCGATAGCCGTGATGATTATGAGTATTTCCTCGCCCGCATTCGTGCGGGTATTGTGAATTGGAACAAGCAGATCACTGGTGCTTCTGGCGCAGCCCCCTTTGGCGGCGTAGGCGCTTCGGGTAACCACAGGGCGAGTGCATTTTATGCCGCCGACTATTGTGCTTACCCTGTTGCCTCCGTTGAGGCGGATGCGGTGAGTTTACCCGCAAGCTTAAGCCCAGGGTTAAGTTTAGAGTGACATCATTGAGGAAGAACCTAGGTTCTTCCTTTTTCATAGCAAGCAGTAACGTTACTTGGGCTGCTACTGAGCGCCGTTGTGCAGCAAGTGGCTAGGGTCGTTACATTGAGTGCGAGCGGCAAAACAATACGCACTATAGTCGCAGCACAATAAAAGGAGTTTTTTATGCACACAGATATCAATGCGTTATTTGCCGCTCTCTGGCAAGACTATATTCAAATGACCCCATCTGCGGCCAAGGTGCACGAGCTACTCGGACACGGTAAGCCGATTATCAACGACCATATCGCCCTGCGTACTTTTAACATCGCTAAGGTGAATTTAGCCGTATTGGCCGAGCACTTTACCTCTTTAGGTTATGTGGCTTGTGGTGACTATAAGTTTGAACAGAAAAAACTGGTGGCTAAGCATTTTGAGCACCCAGATGCGACTCAGCCAAAGGTGTTTATTTCTGAGTTATTGGTGGAAGAATTTAGCCCATCGCTGCAAAGCACTATCCAAGGTTTGATTGCCCAAGTGGATGAAGAGGCGACTAAAGCGGATAACTTTATCTATTCGGGTCGCCATTGGACGCTGGATGCTAAGACCTATGAGACGCTGCTCGAAGAGAGCGAATATGCGGCTTGGGTTGCGGCCTTTGGCTACCGTGCCAACCATTTTACAGTCTCTATCAATCACCTCGAGGGCTTCGAGACATTAGAGTCTGTGAACAATGCGCTTAAGCAAGCGGGCTTTGTGCTCAATAGTTCAGGTGGCGAGATCAAAGGTTCGCCAGAGGTGTTACTGGAACAATCATCGACCATGGCCGATAAAATCGCAGTGGCATTTAGCGATGCAACGGTTGAGATCCCAAGCTGCTTCTATGAATTTGCCCTGCGTTATCCCAAGGCGAATGGCGAGCTGTACACTGGGTTTGTGGCTGCATCAGCCGATAAGATTTTTGAGAGCACCAACGCGAAAAAGGCCTAATGAATTAAGGCGATTTGCTGACTCATCTCAAACAAAAACGCCATCGTTCGATGGCGTTTTTATTGGTAGCACTTAGAGCACATAGCTTAACACTTGTTCGCTAAGCACGCTTAACTAAATACCAGCTCAATGCTGAGGCCAGATAAGTGGCTGCTGTGCTTAAATTTAAGCTCAATGCCATATTGCTCGGCAATTTCTTTTACTATCGATAACCCTAGGCCATGACCCATCACAGATTCATCGAGGCGCGTGCCCCTTTGGGTGAGTTTATCGAGTTCGTCGTCGGCAACGCCAGGGCCATCATCATCTATGCTGAGGCAGAGTTTGTTTTGTTCCTTCCATAGTTTTACTGTGACTTGGCTGCCCGCCCATTTAAAGGCGTTATCGAGCAGATTTCCTAAGAGCTCCATACCATCTTCCCTATGGATGGGCAGGCGCTGGATACTAGGATCAAGCTCAAAGTCGCAGTTGATGTTTTTACTTCTATGCACTTTGTTGAGGGTATTGGCGAGGCTGTGAAGATCCCTCGGTACCACTAACTGTGCGGCAGGTAACATATCGCCGGTGATCCGCGCCGCTGCAAGTTTACGCTCGACCATTTTATGGATAGCGTCGAGCTGCTGTTGCAGCGCCATGGCGGTATCGGGATCTTTCAGCCCTAAGGCTTCAACTTGTTGTTGCATCACCGCCAGCGGGGTTTTCAGCCCATGGCTTAAGTTGCCTAAGTTGTTGCGACTACGCTCAATTTGCTTGGCGGTGTATTCCAATAATTCGTTGTAGGTCTTCGCCAGCGGTTGCACTTCAGGCGGAATGTTATTCAGCTCTAAGGCGTTAATCTCGCCTTCTTGTAGGCGGGAGAGTGCATGTTGGATCTGTTTTACCGGTTTAAAGGATTGACGCAGGATCAAGAAGATCCCCGCGATCATGGCCACCAACATGGCGAGGTTAATCCCAAGCTTAGTGCCATAGACCTCACTAAACACGCGTCGGCCGATACTCAAATCCTGCGCTACTGTAAGTGTCGCGGTGACATTGGCGCTGCTGGAGTTAAGTCCTAGGGATAATAGCTGCATATCATTGTTTTTCGGACCTTTTGCCTGCCATACGCGGGTCTGGTTTGGCGCTAAAGGTTCGATATCGAGCTGCATGTCCCACAGGGAGCGGGAGCGGATCACTTCATTGGGCAGGTTGAGCTGGAAATAACGGCCCGAATAGGCAGGGCGATAGAAGCTTGACAGTTGGCTCTGATCGATATGGATCTCCCCATTATTGATATGGGTCGCCAACATGATGTGCTCAAGATCTTCTTCTAAGCGGTTGATAATGGAGTCGTGAAACGCTTGGCGCAGCATGGACTCAAACAATATGAGTCCAATCACTGTGCCTAACACCAATAAGCCCGTTAACCATAAACTGAGCTTAGTGCGAATGGAGATCATGCAGTCAGGCCGTGGAAGATATAACCTTGGCCGCGGCGGGTTTCAATCGCGGTTTTACCGAGTTTCTTACGTAGGTGAGTCACGTAAACTTCAACTACGTTACTCTCTTTCTCATCGTCAAACTGATAGAGCTTGTCCGTCAGTTGTGCCTTGGATAACAGCTTCTTAGGCGACATGAGGAAGATCTTTAACAGCCTGAACTCCATTGCGGTCAATTCATACAAGTGCTCGCCAACGCTGACTGTCTGCTCCGCCTCATCTAAGGTGACGCCACCATAGCTCAACTGTTTACTTGGATTATTTAACCGACCGTGTGCACGGTGAATAAGCGCTTGGATACGCGCGAGTAGTTCCTGTGCATGGAAGGGTTTACCTAAATAATCATCGGCGCCGGCATTAAAGCCTTCGACCTTTTCATGCCATTGGCTGCGAGCGGTAAGCATAATAACCGGTGTGCTAATACCTTGATTACGCCAGCCTTCGAGTAATTCCAGTCCATTACCGTCGGGAAGGCCAATATCTAAAATCACGCAATCGTATTGGGTTTCTTTTACTAGGTAATCGGCTTCAAGCGCTTTGTCAGTAATATCGGTAACGTAGCCAGCCTGTTTGAGTTGCTTCTCCAGTTCGGAGACCAACATAGGGTTATCTTCAACGAGTAGCAGTTTCATGTTTTCGACATTCGCTCGGTAGTGCGGTGGAGTGTTCAAGTTGACCATTGGTGGCATCAATACTCAGATTCACTATTTGGCCGCGTTGCACTTTGATTTGTAAATCATAGCGCCATTTATGATCTTCTTGATAGAGATGCGCGTCAATTAGTTCGCCTTGGCAGAATTGATTCACCACAGCAAGGGTGCCATTGAGTGATAAAATTTGTCCAGAGTTGACTAAAGCCTTGGCTTGATAATGTTCTAATTCAATCGGTTCGGCGTGAATTATTGTTGGATGCACCAGCGTAAACAGACTGAAAAAACCGATAAATAACAGCCGTTTCATTTATGCTCCCCAATAAAAAATGGCCTAGATTTTATGCTAGGCCACTTTAATGAAACAGGCTTAAATCAAGCTGAAGTCTATCTTAACGGGTACCATATACCACAATGGTTTTACCGTGTGCTTGGATCAAATTCTGCTCTTCAAGCATCTTTAAGATACGACCCACAGTTTCGCGGGAGCAACCGACGATCTGACCAATTTCTTGGCGAGTGATCTTAATTTGCATGCCGTCAGGGTGAGTCATGGCATCGGGTTGCTTAGCTAAGTGCAACAATGTTTGGGCAATACGGCCCGCCACATCGAGGAACGCTAAATTACCCACTTTCTGGCTAGTGCTTTGTAGGCGATACGCCATTTGAGCCGATAGCTTCATCAGAATTTCGGGGTTAACTTGGATTAATTGCTTGAACTTCTTATAAGAGATTTCAGCAATTTCACATGCTTGTTTTGCGCGAACCCAAGCAGTACGTTCAGCTTGTTCTTCGAACAATCCTAACTCACCGATAAAGTCGCCTTGATTAAGATAAGAAAGGATCATCTCCTTACCTTCTTCATCTTTAATCAATACCGCTACAGAACCTTTTACGATGTAATAAAGGGTATCTGAGTCTTCACCAGCATGGATCAAGGTGCTTTTAGCGGGATACTTATGAATGTGACAGTGTGATAAAAACCATTCCAAAGTTGGGTCCGGTTTTGGCTTACCAATCAGAGCCATGTCGATGTTCCTCGATTGATTAAAACGAAAGTAAGAATATTCTAAATAAGCATTTTACGTCAATTACACTCATAAAAACTTGATACACCTCTTAGTTTAGAATGAGTGAATAAATGCAATTAACCACCTAAAATTAGAGCTTATTTTGCTACTTTAGTGATATTAGTCAACTAAATCGGTGCCAAACTCACTGGATTCACTTAACTCTGTAGAGTTAATCACATCTTATAAACGCATTTAAGGGTTTTTGTGAAGAAAATAACCTCAATATCGACGAATAAATAGGGGAAGTGGAATTATTGAGGGGCTTTATGGCTATTTCTATTTAATATGGGTTCGATTATGCCGATTTAGGCTCGACTTATGGGAATAATTCAGGCTAACTTGAAGACGCGGTTGTTTTTTGAAAGAGGTACAAGGTGAAATACAGGCAATGGGTTTTAGGCGCAGGATTCACTCTATCCCTAGGGATGAGTGCTGCCGCGCACGCATTTTCTATTCCACAGCCAGCTAGTGAAGTTGCGGCGAGTAAATTTGTGCATATTCAAGTTCAGGCGGAGCAGGGCGATGCCGACGCACAATTTTTACTAGGACTCATGTTTCTCTCTGGACGTTATGTACAGCAAGAAGTGCCAACCGGATTACATTGGATGACCCTTGCCGCTGAGCAGCAACACGAAAAGGCGCAGCAAACCTTAGCGGATCTCTCCTTTGAAGGGCAGTTAGTGAAGCGTGACTTAGCCGTGGCCGAACGTTGGTATAAGGACATGGGTGAGCGCGGTAATCGCTGGGCGCAATTTCGTTTAGGCTTTATTTATGCCTCGGGTGGCGATGGCATTGCGCGTAACTGCGGTAAAGCCGTAGAGCAATTTACTCGTGTTGGGGATGATATTGCCCTTGGCAATGTGGCGTGGATTCTCGCAACTTGCCCTGAGGCCGAATATCGCGATGGTAATAAAGCGCTCGAGTTATCTCTTAAGCTGCTTAAAGTGAATGAGAACGACCCCACCAACCTCGATAACTTAGCGGCTGCCTATGCCGAAGTCGGTGATTTTGGTGCCGCGGTATCGACCCAGCAAAAAGCGATAGCCGCTTTAAAGATGACGGCTGAAGCTACTAAGACCGACGAGTTTCAGCAGCGCCTGCACAGCTATGAACAAAAGCGCGCCTACCGTGAGACTTTGCGTTTACTCGATTAACTCCGTCGGCGTTCTCACCTTCCTATCAGCCCGAGCCATGCTCGGGCTGATTGTTTTTACAGATTATTTTTACGGATTGCTTCTGGTGCAATGTTTATTCGCGTGAGCGGATTAGGCTTATGCGAGCGGCCAAGAATGTAAGATTTGATACTCCACCCCGTGATTACCACTGGCGGAAAGATACAAATGCAGCTGCTCGGGGACGAGCGTGAGTTCAAGCATCGAAGCTTGGATGACTTTCTGCTGTACCAGCTCCTTAAGCGTTAGCTCACTGACCAAGATGCCTGACGGCTTTGCCTTTCTAAATAAGCTGATATGGGGCCGAAATGGATGCTCACTCCGATGCAACTGTAATTGCTGGGCTAAATCCTGTGCTTGAGATGCCAAGAGGGCTAACTCAGGACTGATGTTATCGCCCTTTAAACAACAAACCTGCGCTTTAGGCCATATGGCGATACTATCCAAGGTGACGCTAAATTGGGGTTTAGCTAGCTTATCGACGCCGTCGAGCAACAGTGCAACTTGAGTCGGATTGGCTAGCCCTAAAAAGGCGAGGGTTAAGTGCAAATTAGTGCGAGTCACAGGTTTGGCATTCGGCGCTATCTGTAATGCCAAGCTTTGTTGCAACAGTAGCAGTTGTTGCCTTTGTATGCTGGTGGGAGCAAATCCAAGAAACAGACGTTGTAACACTCTTTATCTCCTTCGCCTGCTCAAATGCCAAACATAAGCTATGCTTTTGTTTGGTAATGCAGAAAGTACTACTGGGGTGGTTGGCTATAGGCTTTCGATTACGTGAGTTTCTCCGCTGGAAGTGGAGAAATACTACCTTAAATGGAATTGTAGGTAAGGAAATCTTTTTTCATGTCAGATGGTTTAGCAAATCCCCTTCAACAGGCATTAGTGACGATTTTTAGTGAAACGCCACTAGAAACCCTAGAGCAAAATGTTGACCGAGCATTAGAGGCGATTACGCTTCAACTTCACTGCGACGGTGTGTTTGTTCTGACGGGGAGCTTATCCCTGGATCATCTGCGTACCCGTAATCTCTACTTAAAACCGCAATTTAGTCAAGGCCAGCAAACGCGTGTTTGGCCGCTTGCGCGTATGCCATTTTTTCGATCTCTGGTTAGAAATCCAAAGCTGTTGAATCTTTCCGATGTGAATACATTGCCGCCGGAGGCTCAGGCGGAGCGAGCGTTATTAAGGGATTGGGATGTTAAAAGTTTACTCGTGTTACCTCCAGTGGTGTTTGGCGAAACCCGTATTGCCCTTGGTGCCGTCAATTGCTCTGAGTGTTGTGAATGGAGTGAGGCGTTTATTCAAGAGTTTCAACATGCAGCTGTGATGATTGGCTCTGCTATGGAGTTAACGCGCATCGCCCACGATATGTTAGCGAGTGAAAATAAATACCGTGAAGTCTTTAATCAACTGCCCTTAGCCTGCGCCTTACTCGATAAACAGAATCAACTGACCATGCTCAATAAAGTGGCGTTGCAAACCCTTCCAGCACAACATGGTTATGATTTATTCGATATGGTGCGTGAAGAAGAACATGCCATGTTAACCGATACACTGCATATGGTGCGTGAGGGCGTATTAGGGCAAGCCTGGTGCGAGTTACCATTGAAATCGCTCCATCAATTAGTTTGGTTGAGGCTCAGTTTTAGCCAAATTCACGGCGATAAAGACACCTTAGTGATGATCGCGGAGGATGTCAGCGAAAAATATCGCCTGGCCGATGAACTGTCTTTCCATGCTAATTATGACGCCCTTACGGGGTTACCCAATCGGCTGCATTTTGAGGCATTGCTCGAAAATCTGTTGCACGCCAAGGACGATATGCCCACCTGTGTTGCCTTTATCGATGTCGATCAATTCCAGGTGATTAACAATATAAGCGGCCATCAAGCGGGTGATAAGCTATTGTGCCAGTTGGCATTACGTCTTAAACAACTGGTACGTAAGGGCGATATTGTTGCCCGTCTCGGCGGTGATGAGTTTGGGATTTTAATGCATTATTGCAATGTGGATTCGGCGCAGCATATCGCTAAACGGATCTGCACTCAGTTAGCGACCCATGAGTTTATTTGGGAAAACCGTTGTCATAATGTCAGCGTGAGTATGGGAATCGCTAAACTCGATAAGTCAGCCTCAGATATTTATACAGTGATGAGTCATGCCGATGCCGCTTGTCGCCTCGCGAAGGATAAAGGGCGTAATGGTTGGCATTTATATAGTGCTAAAGATCCTAAAATGACTCGTCTCTATACCGAGATGATGGCATCAGTCGATATTGTTAGTGCGCTTGCACTCAATCAATTTGAGCTTTATTTTCAAAGTATTGCACCATTAAATAAACAGCAGTCTGGGTTACATCTAGAGGTGTTACTGCGCATGGTGCAACCCAATGGCACTATTGTTTCACCTGCGATTTTTTTGCCAGCTGCCGAGCGTTATAACTTAGCGGCAAAGGTGGACCTGTGGGTAATTGATAATCTACTTAAATGGGGAAGTAGCCATTTAGCAACATGGCAGCAACTGGGGCTTGTGTCGGTTAATCTATCGGCGACCTCATTGGGGGACAGCGAGTTTATGAATTGGCTTGAAATGCGGCTGATGACCGAACCTGAGCTGGTGGATAAACTTTGCATCGAAATTACCGAAACCGCCGCGGTTAGCCAATTAGATCAAGCTACTAAATTGATTGAAGTGCTGAGGCCATTAAACTGCCAACTCGCGCTGGATGACTTTGGGGCGGGATTCTCAAGCTTTGCCTATCTTAAACGCTTAAACGTGGACTATGTCAAAATCGACGGCCAGTTTGTGATTAACCTGTGTGAGGATGAGGCCGACCAAGCCATTATTAAAGCCATTTGTCAGCTCGGACAAGATATGGGGTTCGATGTCGTGGCGGAGTTTGTCGAATCGGCAGAAATTGGTTTGAAATTAAAAAGCTTAGGCGTGGACTATGCCCAAGGTTATGCCATCAACAAACCTGCACCACTCCTATCATTAACCTCGGGATTAGCGGATCCTTGGCTTGTTTAAGTGTGGATGTTTTTCATTATTTGCAATTCTTAAAATGTAAGTGATTAATTTATCAATATTAATCCGATTGTGACCCGCCGCAATTTGGGCTGCGACAGATTGTCGCGCCCAGCCGAGTTTTGATTGCGCTTCCTTCGCCAGTAACAACAATACCCCCACAAAAATCATTAAAAACAATATGTAGGGGAATGTCATGCTGTATCAACCTATCAAATTAGCCGTTATTTTAGCGGGTGTTTTGGGCACTGCTGCGCCTCAACTGGCTTGGTCTGCTGAGGCGGCCGATTGTGGTGAAAACCAAAAATGTAAAGATTATCTGCTAGTTACCGCCGATGTAATGCGTCAACCCGTACACTTAGTGAGCGATCCTAAACAGAACCGTTTGCCATTGCCTGCCTATGATGGTTCGGGATTTTTACGTTCGATCCCCGGATTTAACATCACGCGCAAAGGCGGCTCAGGTGGCGATCCTATGTTTAGGGGGCTGGGCGGTTCGCGTCTAAACATAGTCGATGATGGTCAGCATGTGTATGGCGCCTGCGGTGGACGTATGGATCCGCCCACCAATTATATTTATCCCGAAACCTACGATCAGATAACGGTAATTAAAGGCCCGCAGACGGTGAAATATGGCCCCGTCGGCACCGCGGGCACAATTCTGTTTGAGAAAAACCGCCATCGTTTTAATCAAGCGGATCTTGAAGGGCGTGCCAGTGCGACGGCTGGCAGTTTCGATAGACGAGATGCCATGGTGGAGTTGAATGCAGGCGATAAGAATTACTACCTAGATTTTGATATTAATCAATCGAGTAGTGATCATTATCAGGATGGCAATGGCAATAAGGTGCAATCCAGTTATGACCGTCAAAACGCCAATCTTGCCCTGGGTTGGACGCCAACAGAGCGCACTGTGGTGGAGTTAACCTACGGAGAGTCGAGCGGTGAGGCAGAGTATGCCGACAGATTAAATAAGGCTCGCCAAATTGATAACCGTGATGCGGCGTTACTGATCCAACATGAGTTTGAGTCGAGCTGGCTGACCGCAGTCGAGTTACAGGCCTTTAGTAACAAAAACGACCATATAATGGACCGATTTGATGAAGGGGTGAATTCTGGCTCGAATGTGCGCCGGATGACCGACGGTGGTCATCTTTGGTTTGATTTGACCCCGCTCGATGCCCTCGAATTAACACTGGGGCTGGATTATATGTCTAGCGCGCATGATGGCCGCAGTATGGCGCCCGGCGATGTTGGTTTAGACGACTTACTCAATAAGCCGTTTAAGGAAGATATGCGCTATAAAAACTACGCGCTGTTTGCCGAATCCCGCTATGGCTTTGATAACCAAGGTTTAGGCAATAGTAGCTTGCACGCTGGATTGAGGGTCGATCGCTGGGATGGCGAATTGTTAATCGCCCAGCAGGGTGAGCGGGAGGATACCCTCTACAGCGGTTATGTGCGTTATGAATATCAACTCGATGCTCACCAATATTATGCAGGCTTTGGCTCGGCGCAGCGCATGCCGGATTATTGGGAGATCATGAAGGCCAGTGCCGATAATCCCGCACAAAAAGCCTTTGATCTTAAAGCTGAAACGACCAATCAATTTGATATAGGCTGGATTTATCAGGGGCCTGTGGAGGCTTCAGTTTCACTCTTCTATGGTGAGATTAATGACTATATTCTGATTGATTCGACCAGCAATACCACAGTAGCGCGTAATATCGATGCCAGCTTATTCGGTGGCGAAGCAAGCCTAGACTATGCGCTTAATGAGCAGTGGTCGAGCCAACTCACGGTGAGTTATACCCATGGTGAAAACGATACGGACAAGGTCGCGCTTGGGCAAATATCACCGTTAGAGGCCAGATTAACCGTTAACTATCAATGGCAAGCTTGGACAATGGCGGCGCAGTGGCGTGTGGTGGCCGCGCAAGACCGTTACACCTTAGGCCATGGCAACATCGTGGGCCAAGATTTAGGCCCAAGTAGCGGCTTTGGTACGCTGGCACTGAATGCATCTTGGTCATACAGCAAGGATTTATCCTTTATCTTTGGTGTCGAAAACCTGTTTGATGCAACCTACGCTGAACATGTGAGTAAGGCGGGCACGGGTAACGATCTGCCGGGTAGTGAGACCATGTTTAGGGTCAACGAGCCGGGGCGTAATCTCTGGGCTAAGCTGACCTATCAGTTCTAACTCGGCTTATTTGTACTATTGGCGCCCCGAGAGCCTTGCTGTCGGGGCGATGCTATTTTTAGCAAGGCAATGCCAAACAAAACAGCCACGTATCAAAGCTAAGGCCGCGGGAGGGACACTGCCTAAGGCCTATGTTAAACTGCCCCATCATTTTTCCCCTGTTGATACTGTTGCATTGAACAATCTACCCATTCATTCCTTATTGCCATCCCTGCGCGATGCCTTTGCGAAACATGCGCAAGTTATCCTCGAGGC
This sequence comes from Shewanella decolorationis S12, assembly GCF_000485795.1. Classification (GTDB taxonomy): domain Bacteria; phylum Pseudomonadota; class Gammaproteobacteria; order Enterobacterales; family Shewanellaceae; genus Shewanella; species Shewanella decolorationis. The sequence continues at coordinate 650,184 of NZ_AXZL01000076.1, read as the reverse complement.
ACCCACAGGCGCGGGTAAATCGACCGCATTGCCCTTAGCCATGCTGGATTGGCCTGAGATTTCTGGGCGGATTTTAATGCTGGAACCTAGGCGTGTAGCCGCCCGCAGTGTGGCGCAATTTATCGCCAGTTGTCGGCAACAGACGGTGGGGCAAGAGGTAGGTTATCGCGTGCGTGGCGAGTCAAAGGTGAGTGGTGAGACTCGGCTTGAGATCGTTACCGAAGGGATTTTAACTCGCATGATCCAGCAAGATCCTGAATTAAAAGGCATTGAGATGATCATTTTTGATGAGAACCACGAGCGGCATTTGACCACAGATCTTGGTTTAGCCCTCGCTCTCGAAGTGCAAAGCTCACTGCGGGATGACTTAAAAATCCTCGCCATGTCGGCAACCTTATCTGGCCTAACATTAGCCGAGTTGATGCCCGATGCCGCACTGCTACAGAGTGAAGGGCGCAGTTTCCCTGTCGACATTCGCTATCGCCCGGTTGCCGGACAGCAGCATTGGCTCGACCATCTTAGCCGCGTTGTGCTCGATGCCGCAACATCACTAAGTCATAACGGTCCGCAGGATATTCTGGTGTTTTTACCGGGTAAGGCTGAAATTCTTAGAGTGGCGCAGTATCTGGAAGAGCGCCTCGATAGCAGCCGAGTGGCGGTGTGCCCACTCTATGGCGAGCTATCGGCACAGGAACAGGATAGGGCGATAAAGGCCGACAGCAGCAGGCGCAAAATTGTGCTCTCCACCAACGTGGCCGAGTCGAGCCTGACTATCGAGGGTATTGGCCTAGTTATCGACAGCGGTTATAAACGCCAAGCGAGTTTTAACCCTAAAACTGGGGTCACGCGCTTAAGCCTTAAGCGTATCAGCCAAGCCTCGGCTACCCAGCGTGCTGGCCGTGCGGGGCGTTTGGCGGCGGGCGAGTGTATCCGATTATGGGGCCAAGAAGAGCATCAACGTCTGCTCAAGGCCGATGAGCCCGAAATCAGCCAAGCTGATTTAGTCGCCATGGCCCATGACTGTGCCTACTGGGGCGCGAAATCCTTCAGCGACTTACTGTTATTGACTGCGCCGCCGACGGTAAATGAGGCATTAGCTTGGCAACTGCTTCAGCGTTTAGGTATGGTCGATGCACAAAACAAGCTGACTTTGCATGGCAAAGTGGCCTATGAGTTGGGGTGTCATCCGCGCCTTGCCCATATGTTATTGGTGGCCAAATTTCGCGATGAACATCAACTGGCTGCCTTAGCCTGTTTACTGGCGGGGATTTTAGAGGCGCGGGGATTACCGCGCAAAGGCGCCGATATTATGAATTATCTGCACTTTGCCACCCAAGGCAGTGCGGGGCAGCAGGCCAAACAATGGCTTAAAAAGCTGGCGCTAGATAAGCAATTCTCTCAGGCCGATTTAGTGGCCATCGCCTCCCATGCCCATCATCAGGATGTTGGTTTGCTGTTGGCGCTGGCTTATCCCGACCGGATTGCCAAATCCCGTGGCGTTGAGGGTTATCAATTGGCCAATGGAACGGGTGTGGTGCTTAGCGGCGAAGATGCTTTAGCGCAAACGCCTTGGCTGGTGGTGGCGGATTTTCAAGAAACCGAAGGTAAGAATGCCGGGCGGATTTATCTCGCCAGTCCATTATCGCCAAGTCTGTTCGATAAGGAATTGGCCGAGCTGGTGGAGCGCCATGACCAATGTGGCTGGGATGAAACTAAAGGCCGCGCGGTGGCTGAACGTCAAATGAAAGTCGGGCAGATATTGCTGAAATCCGAGACGATTGCTAACCCCAATCGAGCGCAAATTGTGGCGGCATTGCTGAGTTACATTCGCCAGCAGGGGTTACAAATCCTCAATTGGCACGATAACTTAGCGCAGTTTCAAGCGAGGTTAAAGTTAGCGCGTGAGTTAGATCCGAATGGCGATTGGCCGGATATGAGCGACACCACGCTGCTGGCAAACCTTGAAACATGGCTGGCGCCTTACCTCGAAAATGTGAATAATCTGCCGCAATTACAAAAACTCGATTGCTTTAGTTTAGTGATGAATCAATTGAGTTGGTCGCAGCAGCAGGCGCTCGATGCACTGTTGCCGACCTCATGGCCTTTAGCCACGGGCACCTTTGCGCCCATAGTGTATGAGACCTCGGGTCGCGCCTTACTGCGGGTTCGCTTGCAGGAAACCTTTGGTATGGCTGACAGCCCGCTATTAGCCCAAGGTAAGCTGAAGGTGACGATGGAGCTGCTGTCACCGGCGCAGCGCCCCTTGGCTCTGACGGCAGATCTCGCCAGTTTTTGGCAAGGGCCCTATATGGACGTGAAAAAAGAAATGCGTGGGCGTTATCCTAAACACCTGTGGCCGGACGACCCTGCCAATACCCAGCCCACAAAATTTACCAAGAAGAAAACCTTAGGTTTATCTCAGTCATAGCCTTTAGACTGCTTTGATTTACAACCTTGTGTTGTGCCTGTGACTGATGCCGTTAACGCATAAATGATGAAGTAGATATGACAACTAAGACGACAAAAAAAGCGAAAGCGCAGCGCAGCCGTGGCCTGTTTGGGCACATTTGGTCGCTCACTTGGAAGCTCGCCTTAATCGGCCTCGCCGTTGTGACCTTCTACGGTATTTACCTCGACCAAATTATCGCCCGTAAGTTTGAGGGGCAAAAATGGCACTTACCCGCACAAGTATTTAGCCGCTCCATGGCGTTATACCCAGGCGCTGCCGTGAGTCATCCGCAGTTGATGGCCGAGTTAAAGCTACTTGGTTATCGCAAAGTCGCCAATCCCCGCGAGGTAGGTGAGTTCTCTGCATCGAGCACCAAAATCGAATTATGGCGTCGTCCCTTTTTGCATCCTGAAGGTGATCAGCCTGAGCAGCGAGTGATGATCACCTTCGATAGTGAAGGCGTCAGCTCTATTGCGCGCATGGAAGATAAGCGCCAGTTGGCGGTTTTCCATTTAGAACCTGTATTGCTCGACCGCATGATCACCGGTGACGGCGAAGATAGGCTCTTTGTCTCTACCGAAGATATGCCCAAACATATTGTGCAGGCGCTATTGCTGGTGGAAGACCGCAGTTTTTACGAGCACCACGGGGTGAATCCGTTTGCTATTCTGCGTGCCGCCTTTGTGAACATCAGCGCGGGTCGTACCGTACAGGGCGGCTCGACACTGACCCAGCAGTTGGCGAAAAACTTTTTCCTTTCGAGCGAGCGCTCATTGCTGCGTAAAGTTCGCGAAGCCTTAATGGCGGTGATTATCGATTTTCGCTACAGCAAGGAAGAAATTCTCGAAGCTTACCTTAACGAAGTGTATATGGGGCAAGATAAATCCCGCGCCGTGCATGGGATGGGGCTGGCTTCGCAATTCTATTTTGGTCGTCCCATCGGTGAGTTAACCACGGCGCAACAAGCCTTTTTAGTAGCGGCGATTAAGGGGCCATCTTACTACAACCCATGGCGTTACCCTGAGCGCAGCTTAGAGCGCCGCGATTTAGTGCTGCGGTTATTGATGGAGTCGGGTGAGCTGACTACCGCGCAATATAAGGTTGCAGTGGAATCGCCCTTAGGTTTGCGTAATGCCAATAAGCCTGTGCATCAAAAATTACCTGCGTTTTATGCCTTGGTTAAACAAGAGCTTAACGAGCGCTACGGCGATGCATTATTAAAGCAATCTGGGGTGAAGATTTACACCACTCTTGATCCTATGGCGCAGGAGGCCGCCGAAATCGCCGTGACTCAAACCTTTAAGAGCTTAGATAAGGGCAATAAGTCGTTGCAGATAGGTATGGTGGTCACCGACAAATACACTGGCGGTATCGCGGCCATGGTGGGTGATAAGACGCCGGGCTTTGACGGCTATAACCGCGCGGTAGAGATCCGCAGGCCCATAGGCTCGCTTATCAAGCCATTTGTGTATGCGACCGCCTTGGCGCCGAATAGTAAATTTACCTTGGCATCGCCACTCAAAGATCAGCCGATTACCCTAAAGAATGAACAGGGCAAAACCTGGTCACCGCAGAACTTTGATAAGAAGTTTAGCGGCCAGGTCTCGTTATTAACGGCGCTGAAAAAATCGATGAACGTGCCGACGGTCAACCTCGGGATTGCCGTTGGAGTCGATGCGGTGGCAACCACGCTGGCCAAATCGGGTTGGGAAGAACCACTTAACGAGTACCCGTCTATGCTACTGGGCGCGGTGAATGGCTCACCCTTAATGGTGGCGCAGGTTTATCAAACCCTCGCCGATAGCGGCGCTTATCGTAAACTCACCACAGTCACCGCTGTGCTCGATAGTGATAATCAGCCTTTGCCCGTAACGCGTTCAGCCAAGGAGCAAGCGATTACGCCTGATACTGACTTTTTGGTGCAATATGCCATGCAGCAAGTGGTGCGCTCGGGTACAGCAACGCGCTTAGGAAATGCCTTCCCTGGTGTGGCGCTGGCGGGTAAAACTGGTACCAGTAACGATAGCCGCGATTCTTGGTTCGCCGGTTTTGATGAGCGTAACGTGGCGGCGATTTGGGTCGGTCGCGACGATAACGGTAAAACCAGTCTTTATGGCAGCAGCGGGGCGATGGCGGTATACCAAGCCTTCTTGAAGGAGCGACCACCCATTGGGCTGCGTTCTATTCCGCCATCGGGTGTGATCCAAGGCTATTTTGACCGAGATACGGGCGAAGCCAAGGAAGCGGGATGCAGTAATACTGAGGCATTACCCGCCCTGAGAGGCACTTATAATCCAGCTAAAAACTGCGGCGAGCCGTTGCAGTGGTGGCAGAAGATTTTAGGTCAGTAACACTTATTCTTAATAGGTAAAGCGATAACGGCGGTGTTACTTAATTGCACCGCTGTTTTTGATAAAGAGAGTACAAGATGTTTAAAACCGCAGCCGCAGTGCATATCCTTGTTAAACACAAAGAGCAGGCGGAAGATATTATTAAGCAATTAAATAAAGGCGCGAATTTTGGCGCGTTAGCCAAGCGCTATTCCTCATGCCCGTCGGCGAAAAAGGGCGGCGATCTCGGTGAATTCAAACGTGGGCAAATGGTGCCGCAGTTCGATAAAGTCGCTTTTTCCGGTGAGCTACTGGTGCCACATCTCGTTAAAACCAAGTTTGGTTGGCATGTGGTGAAGGTGTTGTATCGCACTTAAGCAGGTTGCGTTGATTGAGTCAATAAGCTGACCTATCGACGCATTAAACTGCATTTCAACACCAATCTAAACGCTTATTTTCAAAAAATAGTTAACTGTGCGCGTTTCCTGTGTTTCCACGGGATAAACGCGCAAATGCAAGAATAAGACGTTAGCTTCTGGTATGTGTAAATGGATTTAAAACAAACAAATTTGCAGAGCATTCTCGACAGGCTCTATAAGACTGCGTTGACATTACTCCTCCCACAATTAGGATTACTCACCATAGTTGGTTCAAAAAGTGATCAATATACTTTTTTACTGATGTTTATTGTTTTTCTAGCGGTGAATATTTTAATTCCCCTATGGTTACTCCTCTTCAACACTGGCAAATCAAAAATTGATTCATTTTCAATCACAATAGACGACCAGAACATTCTTGTTTCGACCTATGATGAAGTCCAAAAGATAAATAAAGCTTCATATTGTGGCTATAAAGTTACCTCGCAGTATCCAAAGCAAATACAACTATTAGAGGCTAACGGCGAACATATAGAGTTTAGTTACTACGCTTTAAATAAAGAGCAAAGGAACAGCTTGTTTGATTATTTGGAACCTGCGAAAGCTAACAATCTTATCTAGTCTCTCCCTTCGAACGCAGGGATAAAATATAGGGCTGCTTGGCGATTATGGCTCATATTCTTATCCCTAAGCGGGGTCATTTAACTCGGACAAGTTGTAGATAAACCTAAAGTACATTATGTTGTTGATTTAAAATGGGTGGCTAGATTTATACTGCAAAGTTGTGGCTTAAGAATGGTGGGTATGTCAGCTAACAATTCACAGCAGGCGCGACGGCCCTTACGGGCCGCGGCCTGAGCTCAAACGTTTAACTGTAAAAGCAAACTATGGAAGAAACCGAGAAAATCAAAATGCTAGCTGATGCGGTGAGCATCGCTAAGAAAATATTGGCGGGTGATATTGATTCTAACCTTGGTTGTGCCAAGCTCGGAGAAATCAACCGTGATCTTGATTGGCCAACTGAGCTGGCAGCATTTGGTCTTCTTGCACACGAACAATACGACCATGAGAACATAGGCATCAAAGCAGAAAACTGCGTTACGGAAATTATCGATGAATGCACCAAGCTGGTTGCCAGTCACAGTTAACAAAGGCTGGCGCGGCGACGGCTTTTCCGTTGTGGCTTCGCCTTCACTACAAAGCCGCGCATGCTGCGGGCGTTAGGCTGGTGCATAAATATAATGTTTCATGAAAATATAGAATGGTATAAAAGCAAAGGCGCTGACGACTCTGAAATTAACCAATTGCAGAGCGCAATAAACTTTGAACTCCCAGAGGCGTACATAAATTTGCTTCGTTTCTCCAACGGTGGCGAGGCATCGCTAAGGGTTCAGCCTTTATACTTTGTACTGGACTCTATTCAAGACGCTCTAAGCTATTTTGAATCTGATGCATCTAAGGCTTTTTCTGGGTATTTCATTTTCGGTGGCAACGGCGGCGGTGAGTTGCTTGCAATTGAACAGCAAACTAGCGCGGTAGTATGTATTGATTCATGTAATTCAAATACTGAAGAAGTTATTCGTATAGCTAGTACATTTGACGAATTTTTAAGTTATATTGAATAAGCCAAAGCCTAACAAGGCGTTGCAATGCGCGCCTTCGGAGAGCAAATCTGGACACCCATCCTTAATCGTGCTGCTGAGACCATTCATCATTCTGTGTCAGATTACCCTCTACTTTTAATCGCGGTTAACAATGGCTGGTTTATCAAACAATTGACCACTACAAGCGCGTGAGTTTGAGGCAATGCTAAAGCTGTTTTAGTGTGCTAACCGATTGAAATAATAAAAATCCCTGCTTAGCAGGGATTTTTGCTTTAGCTTATACCGCAATAGCGCGGCTGATTAACGTAAATCTACCTGAAGGGCTACACCTGCACTCTGGCCTTCACTTTGGAGCGTAATGTAATACCAGCCAGCACTGGGATTATTGACCTTGATTTACTCCGTAGTGCTGCCAGCGTTTGTTGAGGCGGCTTCATATTGCTGGGCATTGGCCCAGCTGCGACCCGAGTAAAGGCTGACATCTCCAGTTCCGTGGGCCGAGCGTACTTCTAATTGGCTTGTTCCTTCGGGAACCCACAGGTAATAGTCATTACGGCCATTGGCACTACAGACGGCATCACCCGGCGTGAGTTGGGTATAGCTCACGGGTGATTTAGTCGCACAGGCATTGGCAATTTGATTAGGAACGCTACTGCCACCACCGGCTTTAAGGTTGAAGGTCACGCCACTAAATTCACTCGTGGTATCAACAGTGATATATCGCCAGCCACGGTTTGCCGTAAAGCTAAAGGACTCTTTGTTGCCTGGATTTACACTGCTGGCTTGGGCATTGCTCGCGCTTGCCCAAGTATTGGCATTAAAGTAAATATTGGCATCGCCTGTTCCCCCGCTTGTGCTGACACTAAATTGGCTGTTGTCAGCATCGACCCAGAAATAAAAGCTATTACGGCCGCCGCTAATACATTCATCTTTTCCGAGGGTTAGCTTGCCGTAATTGATGGTTGCGGCACCGCAATTGCTGGGTACTTCACCACCAGTATCGCCGCCATCACCTAAGTCGGGATCGGTATCGGCAACTAACTCAGTGGTACTCACCAGCATATCAACACCACCAAAATCCCCTTCTAGGGTGATATAGTGCCAATACTCATTCGGGTTTAGGCTCACTTTGATCACTTGGTAATTACCATTGCCGATGCCATAGCCCTGATTTTTTTCAGCACTTGCCCATCCCCTTGAATCGTAATAAATGTCGGCATCACCCCAACCACCGCCAATTTTGATCCAAATATCCTGAGCCGAGCGGTCAGTATTGGCAAAGCTAAAGCTGGCTCGGCCCTGTTTGGCGTCAATACACTCCATGGGAACCTCAAGACTGAGGCTGGCAGACTCGCTGTAGCGGTATGCTTCGTTACTGACTTGACAGGGTGAGTAATCCTTGCTGATGGTACCAGTCGGGCCTTCCCAGTTGCCTTCGCGACCACTGGCATTAGCCTGTTCATCACTTGGGCCTTTATCGACAATACCGTTGTTGGCGGTGCTTAAACCACTGGTGAGCCAGCCGCGCCATTCGTTGTCATAGCGGGTGCCAATGGAATCCATAAATGCTTGATATTCAGCATATTGGTTATTACGCAGGAAGGTTAAGATCTGGCGAACATCATCGCGGTGATTTTCAAACATGAAGCGTACGGCGAGGTAACCCCAACGGTAGATGCGGTCTTGGCCAGAGTCATAGGTGTTTTTAAAGATGGTTGAGAGCATATACTCGCCCGTTTCACCCATGGCGATGGCAGCGGGGTTGGCATCTCGGTATGAAATATATTCCGCTAATCCTTCAATCCACCAAATTGTGTTGGCGGATACGCTGCGGCTGAAGTCGCCAAACAGGTTGTAGCGACCATCAAGGTAATGCACGTATTCATGCTGTAAGTTCCACACATGAAAATCTGGGCGACGCCATTCGGCCTCATAGGCAATAAAGCGCGCTTGGTCTTTAAGTCCTGCGGGAGAGCCTTCTAAATACATGCCGCCATTGTTGGTATTGATCCCAAAAATGCTGTTGGCAAGGGATTGATATTCTGACGAGCTGCCAAAAATCACCAGCTCTAAATCATCATTGTTATCCTGTGCGACCGCCTGCATTCCCGTTTCGAGTATCGTGTGGAAATGGCTTTCTTGCTGATTTAATACTCCGCATGCCCATTTTGCTTGATCTTGGTAAAGATCTTGGGCGCGGATCTTGAGACTGTCGGAGCATTTCCAATTAAACGGTAAGCTATCGGCGGCCAATTGCGCCTTGAAACCGCAGATCTGATAAGCATTGCAGTTGCTGCGATCGTAGTAATCTGCCATCTCGGCAGCTGCAAACCACAGCACTTTACTGGGATCATTTTTGCTGGTGCTATTTAAGATATTTTTGACCAATTGGGTCACTTTGGGGCGCATGGCATCAATGTAGTACAGTCTAGATAACTCTCTGACAGCATTGACTAAAACATATTCAGCATTGGTGCCGAGTAAGTCCCTATGGTTAAGTTGGAACTGGTTGAGCGCATCTAAAATGGCATGATCTCGGGCAAACAGTGCCTGCATGTCAGTATTCCACTGGGCGCGGAATAAGGTGGTAAACACGGTATTGGCGGCCGCATTCAGCGCAAAGCTGGCTTGCCATGTGCTGTTGTAGTCATTAAGCACTTTGAGGGTGACAAAGTTAAAATCAGCCCCCAGTTCAGCGGAATCAATCAGGATCAGTGCTTCTTTGAGCACGCTGGCATTGGCATCGGAGAGTGTCCAAATGGCGTTATTGGCAAAGAGAGCATTAAGCGCTGATTTTAAATTGTTTTTTACCGCGCTGCTGTAGGCGGGTACGTCGCTAGGATTATAAAACTGCACATAAAGCGCGGCGCGCACAAAGTAAATATGTGACTCAATGCCTTGGTTATCCACGCCAGTGTATTGGGGCGCCTTGGCCGCAATCGCATTAGCAACTGTGGATACATTCGCTTCACTAAATACGCTGCTTGCGTCACTTCCCTTGAGATTAAATAGCTTACCGACACACTGTGGCGTGGACTGCGTTAGCTCATCTAACAGGGCTTGGCCCGATTTACCAACAAAGTTACTACAGTCGGCATTGGCGGCAAAGCGGCTGACTTTTGATCTCGGAGAGTTCTCGAGCAACGCCTGCTGTTGTGCAGAATGTGCATCGAGGTACTCAGAGTGTGTCGGCTCGTTAGGGGAGGCTATCAAGCTGTTACTGGGTAATAACGGCCGATGGCTGGCATCAAAATTGAGTGGCGCTGACGGCGAAGCTATTGGTGCTAAAGTACTGGGGATTGCAGCGTGTTGGTCTGATACTAAATGGTTATGGGCGAACGAAGGTGTTGCAATGGCTAAGCTAATAGCCGCGAAAAGTAGCGTCTGTTTCATGGTGTTTCCATCATTATTTTATCTGCAAAGCAGATCTTCCTTGGGCGTTATCCGATGTATTACAGCAATTAACCTCGGACCTCATTGGTCTAACTGAATTTAACGCTTATCTAATTCAGTTAGCGCCGAAATATCATGGTGTAAATTGCATAAAATATCCAATATAAATCGTTAAAAATTTACAAATATTTTACATTGAGTGCATCAATCTGTTTTTATTGTGTTTTTCAAGTTGAATGGTCATGTGACCAATAAAGATTGGTAATCTAGAGCGCAATTGTTTTAATGTTGCTTCGCTTGAACTTGGTTGCAGGCTTCCCTTTGTTGACTCGTTAACTGTCAGCAAGAGCATTTACCTGTTAATAGGTTTGAACCTGCGTAGTGCCGATATGAGCCTGAAATCCAAAAGTTGTACAAGGAGTTAGCTATGTCAGATTTACCAAAAGATTATGCCCATATTCATATTGAACAGCCCGGTGCACCTGAGGTAATGCAACTTTCCCGTTCACCCATACCGGTTGTTGGTGCTGGACAAGTTCTTATCCGTGTAAGTGCGGCTGGGGTGAATGGGCCGGATCTTAAGCAAAGGGCGGGAGTCTATCCGCCACCCCCCGGAGCATCGTTAATTTTAGGGCTGGAAGTGGCTGGTGAGATTTGCGCCTTAGGTGAGGGAGTAACCCAATGGCAATTGGGGGATAAAGTCTGTGCTTTAGTTCCCGGAGGGGGCTATGGGGAATACACCTTGACCTATGCAGCTCATTGTTTGCCCATTCCCAAGGGATTTTCGATGGTGCAAGCAGCAGCGCTGCCTGAAACCTTTTTTACCGTTTGGGGCAACCTCTTTATGCGCGCGGGACTAAAAGCGGGCGAAACGGTATTGATCCACGGCGGCTCAGGCGGTATTGGCAGTACGGCGATTTCCCTTGCTAAGCATTTAGGTGCAACAGTGATTACAACCACGGGGCAGGACGCAAAGCGCGACTATTGCGCTGGATTAGGTGCCCACCTTGTAGTCAATTACAACACCCAGAATTTTGTCGAAGAAGTCATGGCCTTTACCCAAGGTAAAGGCGTTAATGTGGTGTTTGATATTGCAGGTGGTGACTTTATCAACTTGAATCTTCAAGCATTAGCGCTTGATGGCCGTATGGTGTCTGTGTCGACCCAACGTAGCGGCAAGGCAGAGGTCAATATTCTTCAGTTGATGGCGAAGCGAATTGTTTGGACAGGCTCAACTCTCAGACCTCAAACGGTTGAAGCTAAAGCTGAAATCGCAAGGCAATTACATGAACGTGTTTGGCCTTTGCTCGATAGCCAGCAAATTGTGCCGCATATTTTTGCAACGTACCCATTGAACGATGCACCTAAGGCCCATGCGCTTATGCAGTCGGGTGAACATAGAGGCAAAGTGGTATTAACCTTGTGATCTCACTGAGTAACATATGCATAAATGCGCTCGCCTCAATCCTTTGATGGAGGCGAGTCGCCGAATTAAAACTTGCTGTGATGTTTTTTTAGACTAAAGTCGTTAATGACAAAATATTTTAGAGACTTTGGCCGAAATTAATGCGTAATAAGTGAAAATTTCATGGTATGAGGCATTGATTATCGGAAATATTCTGTAAAAATACCCAGTTGAAAACGTCAGAGACTTTCCGGCGCTATTCGTGGATCAAAGCAAGCGACGCTTCGCTTATTCAGACTAAAAAACTCATAGTGTATGTGTTGATTTAAGGGTATTGGCATATATGTATAACACAGCAAAGAAACAGGTTTGGTATGGTGAGCTGAGAACATCGAAGGGCAACGCGATTGTCGTCCATGACAACCAGCTGCCAGAGGCTTCCCCTGGACGAATCTACCTCTATAATACCGACCGTGATGCCATTGTTGAGTATGTAGAAGACATAGTTAAAGTAAACCTACATGATTTAGATGATGCTGCGTTAAAAGCTGCAGAGGCTAAGTTTAGCGGCGCATGGAAAGCAGCTCGTGCTCAATTTATGAGCAAGCATCAAGCCCGTATTGACCTGAACAATGTGAAGGATTCTGGCCCCGTACGTAAGGCTAAGGCCGATGTTGAGCCTGAAATCGAAACCGATGCCATTGGCGCCGATTTTGATGAAGATTGGGGCGATGATTTCGACGATTAACACTGAGTTTGCCTAGGGCAAATTCGGTCAGGGTAAGGAATAATCCACTTTATTCCTTACCAGCTTTTCCTTCCTTTTCTCTACAATTTTTTCCCTAATACGTTTATTTTTAGCCTTCAATATCAAATTGATAGCGGCTAATGTGATGATAAATTATACCTGGTACTAACCACGCATCCTCTCCAAGTAGAGCTTGATTCGGCGAGTCGGGTAGCATTTGTGGTTCAATACATACACCTTGATATTGGTTCAAACTTTGATGGTTTCGCCCCACGGTTCCTGCTAAAAAGTTAGCACAGTAAAGTTGTACACCAGGCTGATTGGTAAAAACCGTCATGGCGCGACCACTCACTGGGCTACTTAAACAACCAAAACGACGCAGCGAATTATCGGGGTTGTCCATCAGATAGCAATGATCGTAGCCTTGGGTACTGGCCAGCGCCGGGTCTTTGAGTTTGTCTCCTAGGGTAACACCTTGAGTTAAATCAAAAATACTGTCTTTAACCTCAGCAATGCCCGTAGGGATACCGACCTCATTCATGGTGAGATAGCGTGTAGCATCAATTTGCATACGATGCTGGTGGTTGTTGGGCTGACCATCAAGATTGAAATAGGAATGTTGCGTGAGACTAACAGGGCAAGGTTTATCTACAGAGGCGAGAATTTCCACATAGAGGTTATTAGCGGCAAGGCGATAGTCAAGTTGAACTGTGCAGTTGCCAGGGAACCCCATGTCGCCATTTGGGCTGACTAGAGACAAACGCACACCGTCGGGAAGCTGACCTAAGTGCCAGTTTTTTCGATTAAAACCCTCTCGGCCACCGTGCAAACAGTTACTGGCCTGATTGATATCCAGTTGATACTCTTGTCCTTGATATTGCAGCTTGCCCATGGCAATACGATTGGCAAAACGTCCAGCGATAGCACCTAGGTGAGCGTTTTGGGTTAAATAATCTTCGGCACTGTCGCAGCCAAGCACGATATTGGCGCGCTCTCCCTGTCTATCCGGCGTCCAAAGTGAGCGAATAATGCCACCTAAACTGAGCACTTCTAAGGCGATGATGCCATTGTCTATCCGCACTCGTTCAATTTCGCCGCCGCGGGGATCTGTCCAAGGATCTAATACACTAAAACGCACCATTTAGCTTCCCTCTATGTGATTTAACCTTTTGATTTTGCCTCTTAAAAATAACAAATACCACTGATTCATGGCTGAATTCGTATGGTATTGGTCTGGATAAATGGATTGAGCGTAATTGACTGACTAGCTATCGATTCGCCCCGCGCCAGCACTCGCTGAACAGAGATAAACAGTTGCATCTATCCCTGTTTGCTCAAAAAAGGCCTGTTCGACCGCAGAAACTACCGCATCGGTTAGCTCATGATCCACTAAGGCAACCACGCAGCCATCGGTCATGCGAATGCCACCACGCTCTCCAATCACTTGGCTTACTATATCCACCAGAGTGTCGAACTCAGGAAGCGTTACCTCAAAATCATCCCGTAACGATTGATGGGACTGTGCCATTAATTGGCTGAATTTAGATAGATTATTTTGCTCTAGTGCCCGTGCTGCACTCTGAGTACGTTTGTTCTCGGTGACGACATGTTTAGCGCGGCGATACAGAGTTTCATCCAATTTATCCTTGGCACTTTCAAGTTGACGCAGATCGAGGTGGCGCAGGGCGTCGAGGCCAAAATACTCGGCAGCTTGAGCGCATTCTTCACGTCGCAACTCATTGATTGCTGCTAAACGTTGTTTCTCAATATGGGCATCAATAATGATCAGGCTGAGGTTTTCAGGGATCGCAATCTGTTCGCTATCAAGATCCAGACAGTCGATAAGCAGGGCATGATCCGGCTCGCCCATGGCACAAACCATATGATCCATAATGCTGCAAGCCGATGAAACATATCGATATTCACCACGTTGAGCGAGCTGTGCCACCGCCATAGGTGAGAGGTGCAGTTGGCTACTGTCGCTAATGGCGGTGCCAAATGCCACAACTAAGGCGCCGGAGGAGGATAGACCCGCTGCTAGCGGTACATCGCCCACGACTGCTAAGTCTAACCCTTTGGCGATAAGCCCAGTGTTGGCCATGGCGACGGTTAGGCCTTTTAAGTAATTCACCCAACCATCTTCAGGATGAATTTCGGTATCTTTGCCGAAGCTCCATTCCTTTATTTGGCCCGGAAAGGCATCGGCAACGGCGCGAAACTTATTATCTTCACGGCGTTTAACGGCGATAACGGTATGAAAATTAATGGCCGCGGGTAAAACAAAACCGTCATTGTAATCCGTGTATTCACCGATCAGATTTACTCGACCTGGGGCTTGATATAAATCATCGGCTTTAGTGCCAAAGGTTTGGACAAATAACTTAGTGGCGCGCTGCGCAGGGTTCGACATGCTTAAAAGACTTCCAAAAAAGCTGAGCTAATTTCGTTCTTGTCTTCGATTTATATCACGACTAAGTCGGCGATGTAACTGAGATTTTCTATGGCAAAGACGATAGTCTTGTTAGGGAAAAACGATAGTGATTATTAAAGCCTAAGTCGGGCGATAATAAGTTGAATTAATTGTTTGATTTTTATGATTTAAATAAGAGGTGATTTTGGCTATAGATTGACTATTTCCTGAGCCAATTTATAACAAAATAGGATGAGTTTAATTCATGGCAAAAAATGCGTATTTGCTTAATTAAACCCATCCAACTTGGTCATTTTGTACGAGAGACTCTATGCCTGTTTTTGAGCCCCTTCTTGCGCTTCGGTATCGGCCTTAGTTTCAGAGTCGGGCAACAGTTCATGGACAACATGGTCAACAAAACCCGCACCTGCGGCTTCGTACAAGTTATATACACTGTGTACGCCAGAGCTTCTCAGAGAAGCTGCATCATCGCCGTATTGCACGATGGCGCTCAGTTTTCCTTGATAATTCAGTTTTTTAAGTTGTTCGACGGCGAATAAATTCCCCGCATGGTGTGGCATGGCTAGCAGCACTAACTCAAGGTTTGGCGCTTTATCTAGCTTTTCCCAAAAGTCAGTATCCGAGGCGTCACCTTGTACCACGTTACGGCCATTTGCCCGATGTAAATCGACCAAATCCTGCTTGTGTTCAATGCCAAGGATTTCACCATCGAAGCGTGCGCGCAGCTCATCGTAGGCTCCACTACCAATGCGGCCCATACCTAAAATCAAGAAGCGCGGATTACCAATGGCAATCGGTCTGTCCTCCGGATGCAGTGGTCGTTTTTCAAGCTTTATCAGACGTTGTTGGTATCTTTGATAGATATTGCCCACTGCCGCATTGAGAGGTGCGGCTAATAAAAAGCTAAAACTTAGGGCTACGGCGATAATCACCAGCCATTGTGAAGGCAACCAACCCTTGCTAGTGGCAACGGCAGCCACAATAAGACCAAATTCAGAAAAGTTACCAAGGTTAAACGAACCCAACATCGAGGTACGGGAGCGCAGCTTAAATCGTGTCAGAATATAGACGAATAACAGGATTTTTAATGGCACTAACAGAACCAAGAGCGCGGCCAATACAATATCCGATACAGTAGGTAGGCCATTAAGACCAATGGTTAAGAAGAAGGCGACAAGAAAGAGTTCTTTAAAATAGAACAAGGATTTAGCCAGCTCAGAGGCCTTTTTATGCCCCGCGAGTAAAATCCCTATGATAAGCGCGCCGAGATCCGGTTTAAGACCAACGGATTCAAATAACCAAGCACCGACAACCAGTGCCATAACTAATCCGAATAGCACTAATAATTCACCGTGACCAACACGGTCAAAGGCTTTATAAATCAGCGGTTTTGCCAGTGGCAATAACAATAGTGCAAATGCCCATACCGAAGGCACATCGCCCTTAGAAATAGTTAAAAAGAGTACGGCAAAAATATCCTGCATAATCAGGATACCAATAGCTACTCGGCCGTAAAGGGATTGCATATCCCCTTTATCTTCCAATACTTTTACCGCAAAAACGGTACTGGAGAAACTTAATGCAAACGCCAATAAGGTTAATTGCTCAATCCCAAGACTGGTGAGTTGGGTTAAGCCAATTAAACCTAATATTTTAAGAATTGGCACAAAGACTAAAATCGATAGCATTAAATGCACACTCGATCCCGCCCATACTTCGGCCTTAAATAGGCTACGAATATCGAGTTTTAGGCCAATAGCAAACAGTAAGAGAGTAACCCCCAGATTTGCAAGCTCTTGCAACAATGGCAGACTTTCTTTTTCGATACCTAAAACAAAGAGTACAAAGCCTGCCACTAAGTAGCCGATGAGAGGAGGAAGTCCTATACGGCTAACAAGCATGCCGCAAACAAGGGTGATAATGAGGATGGCTGGTTCCATGATGCTCCAATCTTAAAAGTCCACGTTAAACAAGGATTGTATAAGAAATCGATGACAGCGCGATAAAAAAGCGGACTTTTAATGAAAAAAGTCCGCTTTTTGTTGGTTTTACGCTAAAACGGCGTAGTGATAAATTAGCGTTGTGGCTGAGATTATTTCACTAAGTGATCTAAGTGGGCGGCAAATTCCTTCGGCCCCATAAAGCCCGTTACCCTTAAATCTTCCCTTTGCTCGCCTTGCTCGTTAAACATCAGCAGCGTCGGCAGGCCCAGCACGTTGTATTTCTCAAGCAGTGCCACATCCACGGCATCACTCTTAGTCACGTCGGCCTGTAGTAACACTATCTTGTTCATTCGCGTTAACACGTCGGCGTCCTTAAAGGTGATGGCCTCAAACTCTTTACAGGCAACACACCAATCGGCGTAGAGATCCAGCATTACAGGTTTACCTGCAGCGGTCGCCGCGGCAATTTCACGGTCTAAATCTTCAATGGATTTAATCCGTTTAAAGCCATGGGCTTGCTCAGCTGTTGTCGTAGTCGCAACCGGACTATGAGTAAAACCAAAGTGACCCATGACAGCTTGGAAGCCATAGGAAAAGCTTGCCAGCAGCGTGAGTGTGAGCAGCACTGAGCGCACGGTTTGTTTCCAGTTAAAGGCGCTGAGTTTGTTTTGGTGCATCAGATAACCAGTGAAGCTGATGCCCCACAGTGACCAAAGTACATCGGAAACCACACCCGTCCAAATACGGCCAAGCATCACAATCGATACCGCAATCAGCAGGAAGCCAAACACGGTTTTAATGATGTTCATCCAAGCGCCAGCGCGTGGCAGTAACTTACCACCCGAGGTGCCAATAATAAGTAGCGGCACACCCATGCCCATGCTCAGTACATAAAGCGCAAGGAAGCCTTGAACCAAATCACCGGTTTGCGCCACATAGACTAAGGCGCCAGACAGTGGTGCCGTAGTACAAGGCGAGGCCACTAATCCCGAGATCACCCCCATCAAAAACACGCCAACTAAATTGCCGCCCTTTTGATTGTTTGAAATTGAGTTCATCTTCTCCTGCCAGCTTGAAGGCAGTTTGAGATCGTACAAGCCAAACATAGATAAACTGAGTACAAAGAACAGGATAGCTAAAAAGACGAGCACAGCGGGATGTTGCAGTGCCGCTTGATATTTCATCCCCGCGGAGGCAACCACTAGACCTAAAATCGAGTATGTGATCGCCATACCCTGCACATAGGCCATCGACAGGGTAAAGGCTTTGGCGGTCGACAGTTTTTGCCCTTGTCCGACAATAATGCCCGATAAAATCGGATACATAGGGAAGACGCAGGGCGTGAGCGCCAGACCAATACCAAGGCCGAAGAAGATCACTAAGGTCCAGAGTAAACTGTCGTTAGACAGCATCTGGCTTAGGCTATCTTGCTGAGTGATAGGCTTAGCGGGGGCGATGTCGGCTTGATTAGCGTCAGCAGTGGCTGCAGACTCTGTATTAGCGTTGTCTGTGCTAGAGGTGATTTGTCCATCATTGGCCGCGACGGCTTTTAGGGCGACATCGCGCTTGGTCGGTGGATAACAGAGCTTACCCTCGGCGCAGCCCATAAAGGTTACGGTTAAGGTGCCGTTGTCATTGGCTTGTTTCAGGCCTACCGGAATATCGATATAGGTGTAGTAAACCTCTTGCTCACCGAAATATTCGTCGTTATGAGGCTTGCCCTTTGGCAGATCTATGGTGCCAAGTTCGGCGCCATTGACACTAAACTTAAGCTTATCCCGATACATGTAGTAGCCGTCGGCAATCACCCAATTGAGGGTAACCTTATTGCCTTCCTGCTTAAAATCAAAGGCAAAGGCTTGATCAACGGGCATTAACTCTGGCTCACTTTTTAGAAAACCGAAGCTATTAGCGAAAACATTGCTACTTTGAGTTAAGGGCGTAAGCAGCAGTAAGGCGGTGAAGATAAAGCTAAGTAGTTTTTTCATGGCTGAGTGTTATCTTTTATCCAATCTAAATAGGCTGGTAGCCCGTGAGTGACGGGTACGGCAATAATTTCAGGCACTTGATAAGGGTGGAGTTGAAGCACAAGCTGTTCTAACTCGGCATAGCGGCTTTGTAAACATTTAATGTGTAAGCTAATTTCTTGCTCCTCACAGATTTTCCCTTCCCATGCATACACTGAGATAATCGGCGCCGAGATATGCACGCAAGCGGCAATGCGTGCTTCCACTAAGGCGTGGGCAATGCGCTTTGCTTGAGCTTCATCAGGGCAACTAGTGCTGACGACTAAATACTGGGCTTGCATGGCGTGAGGTATCGTCCCTTAACAATCTTAAACTTCGCTTAAGCCTATTAGGCTAAGCTACTTTACGTGCTTTTATGGTCTCATACATTAAGCTGGTCACAAAAGGGTGAGCTAAATATCAGAAGTTTCACTCCTTTACAGACTGCTCCTGCCAAATGACTTGAATTATGACCGGATAGCCCCCATTTAGTTTTCAAAGAAGTGAGATAAATCTGAGGTCGGTATGTTTTTTATCCTGTTTTTATTATTTGTGCTGATCCCAGTTGTCGAACTGTCGGTGTTGATCCGCGTGGGCGAAGTGCTCGGCACTTGGACAACCATAGGCCTAGTACTATTTACCGCCATCGTCGGCGTTTCTTTAGTGCGCAGCCAAGGGCTGAGCACGCTTATGCAAGTACAGCAAAAACTCACGCGAGGCGAGGCGCCGGGGCAGGAAATTGTCGAAGGCATGATGTTGGCCATGGCGGGGGTATTGCTGGTTATCCCAGGCTTTGTGACTGATTTTATTGGCCTACTGTTACTCACTCCCTTAACGCGTCGCCCGATTGCAGCCTTAGTGTTTAAACGTATGCAGCTGAGGGTGGTATCGGGTTTGCGGGGTGGTATGCACGGCGGTTTTGGTGCGGGCCCATTTGGACCGCATTCTGGCTCACAATCGAATCCATTTGGACAGCATCCCTTCGAGCAAGATAAACATGCCGATGGCAATGTGTACGAAGGCGACTTTGAACATAAAGTCGATCCTAGCGATAAACGTCCCGAGAGCCATCAATTAGCGGATAAAGACGAACAACCCAAAGATCCAAAGGCGTAATCCGCTTTTCTGCTTCACCCTCTTTCCTCAGTGTAAAGCCTCAAGTTATCGGGGGTAGCCGCTATTCTTGAACGCCCCAAAATGAAAAGGCCAATCGATGATAATAAACAGCATCGATCGGCCACGCCGGGAAGCGTTTAGGGGGAGTGGCGGGCTAGTGCTGCTCGCTCGCCACTGCATTCGGTTTGATATTGAAGGCCAAGCTGTACATCACTGGCAGTACGATAAGGGTTAACAGCGACGCAAAACCTAAACCAAAGATGATAGTGATCGCCATCGAGCCGAAAAAGGCGTCGGGGATCAACGGGATCATTCCGAGCATGGTGGTGATCGCCGCCATCATCACTGGGCGGACACGGCTGACGCTCGAATCGACTAAGGCGATATAGGCCGGCTTGCCTTCGTCGAGTTCTAGGTTGATTTGATCGACTAACACAATGCCGTTTTTAATCACCATGCCCGATAGACTCAGCAGCCCCAGCAGTGCCATAAAGCTAAAGGGCGCGTCGAAAATCAGTAATCCCGCCGAGACTCCAATCAAGGCCAGTGGCACGGTAAACCAAATCACTAAGGGTTGGCGTACCGAGTTAAACAGGAACACTGTGATTAAAAACATCGCCAAGTAGCCCAGTGGAATCGAGCTAAATACCGCGGTTTGTGCTTCGCCAGCGGTCTCATACTCACCGCCCCATTCGAGGTGGTAACCTGCGGGTAGGCTAATAGCCTCGACCTTAGCTTTGACTTTGCGTAGTACAGAATCGGCCGTTTCATCGCTGCCTAGTTTTGGATCGGCCAGTACCGCTAACATCCGCATCCGGTCACGACGTTTTACCAAGGGATTTTCCCATTGAGTATCGAAGCTACTGACCACTTGGGTGGCTGGCACAAAGGTGCTGTGCTCGCTACTCCAGATTTGCAGTTTCCACAGGCTGTCCGCCTGCAATCGCTCTTCGGCGGGGGCACGGGCAACGATGGGCAGTAAATGGCTGGTTTCGCGGTAAAGGCCAATCTGTTTGCCGCTAAAGTTAATTAACAGCGCATTATCCAGATCCTGCTTGCTGATCCCGGTTTCCCTCGCCTGCGCATTTTGCAGCTGTGGACGAATTAACGGCACTTGGTTGCGCCAATCATGGCGAACGCCATCCATACTCGGCTCAGCATGGAAGATAGCTTCGGCCTGCGCGCCTAATGCACGCAGCACTTCAGGATCATCGCCGTAGAAGCGCGCCTCGATCTTCGCGGCCGGAGACGGGCCGTTTTCCATGTTTTTTAATCGATATTGCGCCTGTGGGAATCGCTGATTTAATAGTGCTTCTAACTCTGGCATATAGACTTTTAAGGATGCTAAATCCTCCATTTCAACAATTAGCTGTGCAAAGGCGGGGTAGCCTTTTTCCGGTTGATAGGGCAGGACGAAACGCTGCGCACCTTGGCCAATGACTGTGGTTAAGTGTTTAAGGCCGCTGTGTTGCTCTTCGGCTTGCTTGAGTAGCAGCTGCTCAATATCGGCGGCGAAGCGTTCTGTGCCTTTGATATCCGTGCCTTCTGGCATCCAAATATCGACAAAGAAGATGGGCGTGTTTGACGCAGGGAAGAACACATTTTTGATATGGCCAAAACCAATCACTGCACTAACAAGCATGGCGCCGACCAGGAGAATACTGGCTATTCTAAAACGCAGGGCAAAGGTTAAGCTCGCGCGGTATACGCTGAAGAACCAGCCTTTGTAAGGATCCTGCTCCTCCTCATCTGCGGGGGCATCTTTAAACAGCAAATGGCAGAAGAAAGGCGTTAGGGTTATCGCAGTAATCCAACTGATAAATAAGGAAATCATCAACACTTGGAACAGCGAGCGACAAAACTCCCCTGCGGCATTTTGCGACAAACCAATCGGCGCGAAGGCGATAATCGCAATTACTGTGGCGCCAAGCAGTGGCCACTGGGTTTGCGACACAATTTGTTTAGCGGCTTCGAGGCGAGTCTTACCCCGGCGCAGGCCAATCAAAATGCCTTCCGTTACCACAATGGCGTTATCGACCAACATACCAAGTGCAATAATCAGAGCGCCAAGAGAGATTAGTTGCAGCTCAATACCTAGCACTTTCATCACAATAAAAGTACCGAGAATGGTAAGCAGCAGGATTAACCCCATTAAAAAGCCTGAGCGCAAGCCCATAAACAGCAATAGCACGGCAATAACGATGGCGATTGATTCTAATAGATTGATCAAAAAACCATTTACAGTGTCATCGACCGCCAGACTTTGGTTATAAACCGTATCTAAGTTCATCCCAATTGGGCGTTGTGACTCCAGCTCGGCAAGGCGCTCGCTAACACTTTTACCTACTTCGACCACGTTGACGCCACTCGAAAACGAAATCCCCAGGGAGAGGGCGGCTTCGCCACGGTTGTGATAGAGCACATCTGGGGTTTCATCGTAATCTTTTTCTATATGAGCAATGTCGCCAAGATAGATAAGCTCGGTGCTGCCTGGTGGACTGACGATTAGACGCGCAAGATCCTGCACGCTGCTAAATTCGCCCGTGGGATGAATGCGGATCCGATTATCGCCAACCACTAAACTGCCCGCATTAGAAACCACGTTCTGATTGTTAATCAGACCGTAGATATAGCTTTGATCTAACCCTAGTGCCGAGAGTTTTTGTTGTGATATTTCAATCACAACCTGCTCGGTTACGCTGCCCGCTACAGAGACTTTTTTGACCCCTGGCACCAGTACCAGTTCGCGGCGCAAATAGTCGGCATAGTTGCTTAATTCGCGGTTGCTATAGTCAGGCCCTGAGAGATTAAACAAAATGCCGTACACATCGCCAAAGTCGTCATAGACCTTGGGCGTGCTAGTGCCGGGAGGCAGTTGTCCTGCGGTGTCGTTAACCTTACGACGCACCTCATCCCACACCTGTGGCAGGCTGGTTTTATCGTAGGTTTCTTTAATCTCTATTTGGATCTGCGACAGGCCCGCACTGTTGATTGAGGTCACGTGCTTAACCGCATCGAGCTGCTGCAGTGAATCTTCGAGGGGAAGGGTGACTTCTTCTTCCACTTGCTCTGGCGATGCGCCTGGATAGGCGGTGATTACAAGCGCTTCTTTAATGGTAAATTCGGGAAATTCTAATTGCCCAAGACCAGTAAAACTCACACCACCGCCCACGAGCAGCAGTAACACAAACATCCAGCTAATCACTTTGTGGCGGATGGAATACTCAGCAATATTCATGAATTACACTCCGCGCTGCCAGCGTAGTGGCTTCACTTTCATCCCGTCGGATAATTGGGATACTCCTGCGCTGACAATTAAGTCGCCCTTGTTGATGCCGCCTAAGACTTCGATACCTTCGGTGGTGACTCGGCCTAAAGTCACAGCTGTGGGTTTCACTTCGCCCGATTGCGCTTGATAGACCCAGACTTGAACTCGTCCATCCTGATCGCGTTTGTCGATAGCTGTGACTGGCACTATGGCCGACGCGGTTTGATCTGGTGTTTTTACCAAGGCGAGGGTTAACTCAGCGCTCATGCCAGGAAGTAATTGAATATCTCTAGGTTGCGGTAATGAAAATACCACTTCATAGGCCTGAGTGCCTGGGGTCACTTGGGTCGAATATTCTTTGAATTTCGCATCAAACTCCATGCCTGCTAATGCGCTAAAACGTACCTTAGCGGTAAAGTTTTGCTGCTGAATATAGTTGTTTAGGCTCGCCGCCATCGCTTCGGGGACTTGAATGCTGACATCAAGCAAACTGTTGTTTTGCAGCGTTAAAATCCCTTGGTTGGCCTGTACGATTTGGTGATTATCCACTAAACGTTTGGCCACAGTGCCACTAAAGGGAGCGATAAGCTTGGTATAACTTAGCTGGTCACGGGCGGCGGCTAAGGCGGCTTTGGCCGATTTAAGTTGCGCTTGGGCGCTATCAAACTCAGCTTGAGAGATTAATTTGCGTTTGAGGAGTTCGGTTTTACGCTGAAAATCCGCCTCTAAGAGTTCATGATCCGCTTCGCGGGTCATTAAATTGTTATAGGCATCCCTGTCATCGAGTTTAGCCAACAGGCTACCTTGACGGATCTGTTGTCCTTCCACTAATGCGAGATCCGTCAGTTCGCCGGAAATTCTAAAGGATAATTCAGCGCGGCTATTAGCACTGACGCGCGCCGGAAACGTCCTTAAATTTCCCCCTTCGAGTTGCTCAACTTCAAAGAGTTTTACTGGACGAATGGCACTCGCCTGTACCGAGCTTTCCGCTGGAGTGCAAGCTGTGAGAACGGCTGGCAATAAAGCCGCTAGGGGAAGCAGTCGATATGATTTCATGGTCAGGGAGTCCTCGATAACAATTTATCAGCATTTTAGGGACGCGAAGATAACAGCTAAATTTGTTGCAATAAACGGGATACTTTGGGATTATGAGTCCCACATAATGAGATTGAAATTAAGTTAAAAATGAAGACAGAGGACTTAGCGTTATTTCACCGCATAGCCGAAACTGGTAGTTTGATCGAAGCTGCTGATTTGCTTAACTTACCTAAATCGACCGTGAGCCGCCGTTTACAGGCGTTGGAAGATGAACTGAATATCAAGCTATTCCACCGCCAGAGTCGCTCGATGACGCTGACCTCAGCGGGAAGCCATTTTTACCATAGATCGCAAAACATTTTGGCGCAGCTCGACGAAACCCTGTTTGAGATGACTAACGAAGATGCTGAGATCAGTGGCCATCTCCGCATTCAAATGTTTCCTATCCACAGCATGAATGTACTGATGCACGCCATTTTCCGCTTTATGGATTTACATCCAAAACTGACGGTAGAAGTGATCAGTAGTGCAGAATCCGTTGATATGGTTAAGAATAATCTCGACGTAGCCTTCGTGGTGGAACCTGCACTAGATACCTTAGATCTAGTCGTGCGGCCTATCTTCACCACGGATTTGCGTTTTTATGCCAGCCCCGACTACTTAGCGCAATACGGTACTCCAACAACACCAAAAGAAATTGAATCCCATAATGTGTCCTTATTTCGACTCTCAAATGGCAAGATCTTTAATGAGTTGTGGATTGGTGCCGAACAGGAAGTGAGAGTGAGAGGCAATTTTTGCTCTAACAGTGTCGAGGTCGCGGTAGAATTTGCCTTGCAAGGACGCGGGATCGTCTATGCGCCCGCAGAAGTGGTGGCGGATTACCTTGCTTCTGGGCAGTTAATTACCCTACTACCCGAGATAGAGTCCCACCCAGGAGAATGCTATTTGGCTTATCCATCAAGACGTTATGTAAGTTTGGCCTGTAGACGCTTTATCGACTTTATTATGCAAGAGCTGGCTCCGAATGGTATTCCAACCAATCTTAGCACTCAAAATGTGCGCCGAGTTTGTAAAGCATCGGAAGAGCCATTCCCGCCTAATGATGTGCGTTTTAGCTTAAAAAGCACAACCTAAATAGCGTCGGCGGTCGTGACCTTGGTCGGCTCGCAAATCCGCTGCGCTAAGTAATAACAGGCAATCCCCATCAAGAGGTTAGTGATGGGGAGCGCGAGCAGCAAGCCTTTCACCCCATCAATATAAGACCCCAGCGCCGCCAGCGGCAACATCAATAGCACTAAGCGGCACAGGTTAATCACTAACGAGCTCATGGGTCTGTGGTACGCATTAAGCGCCGTGGCAAAGATAATCACTATGCCGAGCGGGCCATAGGCGCAGGGCAGCACCAGAATATAAAAACTTAACCACTCTAGCACCTGCGGATCGGTACTGAATAAACTCGCGAGTGGCTGGGCGAGAAATGCCAGTGGAATATAGAGTAAGGTTTGGAATACAAAGATAAATTTAAGCGATAACAGCAGCGCCTGTTTCGCCCTTTGGGGTTGGCCTGCACCGAGGTTTTGCGCGATAAACGGCATCAGGCTCGACGAGAGCGCCATTACCACAATTAACAGCACCGACTCTAAACGCGTGCCCGCACCAAAGGCTGCGACGGCACTGTGGTCGATATGCGCCAGCATCGCCATAATCACCGCATTGGCGAGTGGATTAATTAAATTCATCAGGGCTGCGGGTTGGGCGATATGGGCGAGTTTACTCCAGTTGGCGCGCATTCTATCGATATCAAATACCGCCCGCTCAAGCATCCGCCGCTTAATAATCAGCAAATAACCCGAGAGTGACAACGCAACCAGCCAAGAGAACAGGGTGGCAATCGCTGCGCCTTGGATCTCTAAACGCGGAAAAGGCCCAATACCGAAGATTAATAAAGGGTCGAGGATTAAGTTAATGATCGCCGCCAACGACATAATCATCGCCGGGGAGCGAGTATCCCCCGTCGAACGTAAGCCTTGGTTGCCCACCATCAGTAGCACCAACAGCGGCGCGCCCACATACCAATACATCATATAGTCATGAATGAGCGGCAAACTGGAGTCATTGGCGCCAAGCAAGCTAAACAGTGGTTCAATAAAAATACTACCAAGGGCAGATAAGCTGGCGATAAGGATAAAGGTCAGCAGCAACGCATCGTGTAAAAACACCTTTGCCTGTGGTGCGTTACCTGAACCAATCAGTCGTCCAAGATTGGTCGATACCCCTGCACCCACGCCAATGGCAATGCTGGAAATAATCAAAGTCACCGGAAAGGTAAAACTGATCGCCGCTAAGGCTTCTGTCCCTAACTGGCTGATAAAAAAAGTGTCAGCGAGGCTAAAACCTAGAATGGTCATAATGCCAATCAAGTTGGGGAGGCTCATGTTGAGCAGTACACGACCAATTGGCGCGCTAAGCAGCCCGTGTCTGTCTTTCATGGGGAAAATAGTGCCTTGTTTGCGAGCGGAGGCCGAATTCTAGCAGGATTGTGCCCGCTTGAAAAAACCGACATCAAAAATTTGAATTTTTTTTTGTAAAGGCACTTGGATCTGGCAAGGGGTAACCCCATATCACAGACATCAAAGGGGAAGCTGGAAATGCCTCCTCTTTTTCATCACAAAATCGCCTCGATTGTTGGGCATTAAATCATTAGGAGAGTTCATAGATGAATATTCGTCCATTACATGACCGCGTAATCGTTAAGCGTTTAGAAGTTGAATCAACTTCAGCGGGTGGCATTGTGTTAACTGGCAGCGCCGCCGAAAAATCGACTCGCGGGGAAGTCCTTGCAGTAGGTAATGGCCGTATTTTAGAAAACGGCACTGTAAGACCTCTGGATGTGAAAGTGGGTGATGTAGTGATCTTCAATGAAGGTTACGGTGTTAAGAAAGAAAAAATCGACGGTCAAGAAGTCTTGATCCTGTCGGAAGCTGACCTGATGGCTATCGTAGGTTAATCCACGACATCAATTCGACATTCCAATTAATCATCAAAATTTAAAGGATACTCAATTATGGCAGCTAAAGAAGTTGTATTTGGTAATGACGCACGCGTAAAAATGCTGGCTGGTGTAAACATTCTGGCTAACGCAGTAAAAGTGACCCTAGGCCCTAAAGGCCGTAACGTGGTATTAGACAAGAGCTTTGGCTCGCCACTGATCACTAAAGACGGTGTGTCTGTTGCAAAAGAAATCGAATTAGAAGACAAGTTCGAAAACATGGGCGCGCAAATGGTGAAAGAAGTTGCTTCTAAAGCCAACGACGCCGCAGGTGACGGTACCACAACTGCAACCGTTCTAGCACAAGCCATTGTGACTGAAGGCTTAAAAGCCGTTGCGGCGGGTATGAACCCAATGGACTTAAAGCGCGGTATCGATAAAGCCGTTGCTGCAGCCGTTATCGAGTTGAAAAACCTTTCTCAAGATTGCGCCGACTCAAAAGCTATCGCTCAAGTAGGTACTATTTCTGCTAACTCTGACGAGTCAATCGGCCAAATCATTGCCACTGCAATGGAAAAAGTCGGTAAAGAAGGCGTGATCACCGTTGAAGAAGGTCAAGCACTGGAAAACGAACTGGACGTAGTAGAAGGTATGCAGTTCGACCGTGGCTACCTGTCTCCATACTTCATCAACAAGCCAGAAACTGGCAGCGTTGAATTAGATCATCCATTCGTACTGTTAGTAGACAAGAAAATCTCTAACATCCGCGAACTGTTACCAATCCTTGAAGGTCTGGCAAAAACCGGTAAGCCATTACTGATCGTTGCCGAAGACGTTGAAGGCGAAGCCTTAGCAACCTTAGTTGTGAACAACATGCGCGGTATCGTGAAAGTGGCTGCGGTTAAAGCACCAGGCTTTGGTGACCGCCGCAAGGCAATGCTGCAAGACGTGGCGATTTTAACTGGCGGTACTGTAATCGCTGAAGAAATCGGTTTAGAGCTTGAAAAAGCAACCTTAGAAGACTTAGGTACTGCTAAGCGTGTTGTGATCACTAAAGACAACACCACCATCATCGATGGTAACGGTGAGCAAGCGCAAATCGAAGCGCGCGTAAGCCAAATCAAGCAACAAATCGAAGAATCAACTTCAGACTACGACAAAGAAAAACTGCAAGAGCGTATGGCTAAACTCGCTGGCGGTGTTGCGGTAATCAAAGTTGGTGCTGCGACCGAAGTTGAAATGAAAGAGAAAAAGGCCCGCGTAGAAGACGCACTGCACGCAACCCGTGCTGCTGTTGAAGAAGGCGTGGTACCTGGCGGTGGTGTTGCTCTGGTACGTGTTGCTTCTAAGATTGCTGACGTTGAAGTGGCTAACGAAGACCAAAAACACGGTGTGGTTATCGCGCTACGCGCAATGGAAGCACCACTGCGTCAAATCGCGACCAACGCAGGCGAAGAAGCCTCTGTTGTAGCGAATAACGTTAAAAACGGCAGCGGTAACTACGGTTACAACGCGGGCAACGACACCTACGGTGACATGTTAGAAATGGGTATCCTTGACCCAACTAAAGTGACCCGTAGCGCACTGCAATTCGCAGCGTCTATCGCAGGTCTGATGATCACCACCGAAGCTATGGTAGCTGAGCTGCCAAAAGCTGATGCGCCAGATATGGGCGGAATGGGTGGTATGGGTGGAATGGGCGGCATGATGTGATCCTAGCTGGTTAAAATCGTTTATAGCTGCGTTACTTTGTTACTCGTGTAGAAAAACACTACACGTCGCAACAAAAAGCCTTGCTCTAAAACGATTTTTCCTGCGCTAGATTAGCAAAAGCATCTGTGGTCTTTAGCTTAATCGCTTAAAACCCAAATAGTTGTAAGAGAAAAATAAAAACCCCGACTCGGGTAACTGAGTCGGGGTTTTGTTTTTGGATTGGTAATTTGGGGAAGCGACGTTTTTCAAGTTAGGTGTACTTACCTACACTTTTTGGATTTAAGCACTGAAATAGTTGCCAAAAGTGTAACATCGTATACTTTTGCAGGTGGTTTGACGGTCCCATCTTTCGTTAAACTCAAAAGAGTTATGCCTGTCCTTTTTTCTCAGTGTAGCTTGAACAAAGTAGGACATTGACCTTGCTAAACTCGAGGTGACCATATATGTCCCATCTTTGTATTACTAAGTTTACTAACGAAGTTAAATTTATTAGGTGCTAACTGTTAGTTTTTTCGTATTGAGAGTACTTAAACATTCGATACTTGTGAATATCTAATAAGTAGTGCTTTCATTTTTGAACAGGAACTTGAAATGTTTTGTGAACGCCTGGGTTCTGACTTTCTATTTGCTGATTCGAAACTATCACCAGTTGCTTTATCATAGATTTCATTTATAAACTGAATAACTAAATCCTTATCATTTTTAAACTTACTAGGGACTCTTTTTTAAAATTCAGTTAAACTTACTCTTAATACAGTAAAGTTAGATTTTATTTGTGTTTCTAAATTTTTAACTTTTAATTGATTGTTTTTGTTACAGTTGAGTAACCAATAATTTGTGGAGTTAAATTCGAATAAGTCTAGTAATTCTATAGATAGTTGTGCAAAATGACTAATTCTATTATGATTTCTAATTTTTCTCCAGAATAAATAGTTTAAAAAGAATGCTACGCCAGCAGCAACAATCGCGCTTAAAATACCGGATGTAATTGTTAGAGGGTAAGAGCCATTTGGTATTGATGATAAAGTATTATCAATTTCTAGAAGGATACTGTTGGTATTGGAAAGATTGTTATTATGCTCACTTATCAGAGATTCATTATTTCTAATTAGAGTGGTTAATGATTCTAAATTGCATTTGTAAATATTGTTTTCCACATAAACTTGGTGTTTATCTATCATGGGGTTGCTTATATTTTCCGTTTGCCTCATTTAGAGTTTCCTGTATAAAACTTTTGTCAATTATTCCTTTGAATACGCCTTTTTTTTGAGCTTCACTTTTTGTTGAAATATATTTTTCTGAGTTATACTTAGCTTCGTTAATATAGCTTTGTATTTTGTTTTTGTAAAATTTATAATCTATATTGCTATATGATATTTTTATTTTTTTACTTAGTTCATCATTTTGAAAGTATCCATGCTTAATTAGGCCGCCAAAAGCCTCTACTAAAAATGAAGAACCGTACCCTTCAACATTTTTATCTATATTAATTTCTAAATTATTAAGTTCTGAAAGTAATGGTCTTAACACTTCCTCTCTAAACTCTTCTCCAGAACCATCACCGTCAGTATAGTATCGGCCAGCAGGGTCGTCTGAAAAGCTGTCTCCGATGAACAATATTGGTGTTTTCATTCTAAATCCTCGTTAAGAACTACACTCCAGATGATTAGTGTACCATAGATCGGTCGTTCTAGCCTCTCAGTTTTTATCTTTTCTAAACCATCTTTAATCTCATATTTATATAGTCCAGAGTAACTTAGAATTGATATATAACCGGAGCCAAATACTTTGATGAATTCAATTAGGTCTTGTAACCCTTTTCCCCGGTCATTTTTATTTGTGCTGGTTCTGTCGATTGATACGGCGGCTTTTAATAATACCTCATCTCTTTTCTGCTCTGCTATGCCTATTTTAAATTTAGAAAAGTAACTGATAATATTTTCCCATAAACCAGATGCAGGTAAAGAATTTGGTATTCCTATCCCTTGATCGAAAAATGCTATTTTCATTTCTTTTGTTTTTCGATTGAATGAACCAGTAAGATACCATGATTTATCTGTATATTCATTATTTTCTGGATAAGCGTGATGTATTACGTTTGTAACTGCTTCAGTTAAACCACTATGGAGAAATGTCCATTTTGGAACAGATTTTCCAACGATGTTTTTTATTTCTTCTTTTAATTGTTTTTTCTTTCTTTTTGACTCTTCTGAGTTGTCGCAGCAACCTTTGATATACCTTACGAAGTCTATATTGTTTTGTAGGCTTTTCTGAGGTAGATAGTCTGCGGTTGGTTTTATTTTAAAAAGATCAAAAAAACCTAGTTGCTGGAATTGTAAATAAATGTTTTCAGACCATTTGCTAACGGAAGGTCTTAATTTGTCTCCTGATAGATTGTTCCATTTTGATATTTCAGATGTTAAAACTAGTGCGGCAGATGTGGATATTTTGGTTAGCGAATCAAAGTTGACACTGCCAATCTTGTATGCCCTTGATGGCAATATAGATTTTTGTGACTTAGCTTTATCTAATAAATCAGTTAGTTTTCTTATTGCTGTAAGTGTTTGTACTGTGGTTTCATAATTTTTAGAAAAATCCATTTCAGATGGAAGTTTTACTGCGATTACTCCTTTTCTTCTTTTATTTCTGTGTTTATATTCGTAAACATTTAATCCATTTATTTTTTCTTTATCAATCCACTGGTTTACATTTAGCCAGCCATCAAAGTTATTTTTATTAGGTTTGTTTATTTTGTTTTTTTTAGGTTTTGTTCTTAAGTTTAATGTTCTTAATTTATCTATTAACCTTTGTTTAATGGTTATTTTTTCATATGTAATATATGTTCTTTATTAGGTGATTTTTATAAGTAAAATAATATTTTATTATCAATTGATTTTTTATCTTTTGTAGAAGATTTAACGAGCCTATTATTGTTTATTTTTCGCATTAAACCTCTTGGTTGGCGCATTATCGGCATCAATAAACATCTTTATTTTTCTTTATTATGCATTTTTTAACGAATATGCTTATGCTTTACCCGTTTTTAAGGATGAGAAGTAGTACCCGCAGATGGAGCCAATTATTGCACTTGAAAAAGCAAGAAGTTCGGTGAAGTACTTGTTTTCAAAAAGGGCGGCTAGGCTGATGATTGTGAGTAAGATCATCACTAGCATGATTGCTAAAATGGGTGCAGTCCTCTTATTCATTCGTTCAGTTAGAGGTTCGGCTTTTCCTATTCCACCGCAAGAACCACATATCAATCCAAATTGATTCCGTCTTCGCCAAATTGGTAATTCATTGAGTTTTGCACAGCGTTCACACGAACTGTTATTCTTTCCATTGGAACAAGTTCCTGTTCCTGAACAATGTTTGCAATCATAAAGATTGACCATGACATCTTGCATTTATGTTCCTTCACAAATTTTTTTGGGGATTGGGCGTAAGCCTTGTTATGGTGGCTTTATCTTAGGATTTAAGCACGCTACCGCCCATGGCACTTGCTACCAGACAGCAAATACAGACAATAAATTTTAAGAAAAACAATAATAAAGCTATCAGCTTGTGGTTGGTGAAACCTTAAACTGAATCACAATTGGTACTGAGGGGAGCATCTTTAAGGAGAGGTGTAGAATGCTTGTCCTTGCCTTGTTCGCTTTGTCGAGCGGATCTTCCCTGACTCATTTTATCGCCATTTTAATTAACTAATTTATCGTTAACACTAAATAGGCATTGATTAAGTAACATCTTAACTATTGTTTATTAATCAAAATTTAACTTAGCGTACAGCATATGATGAACAGCGGCAATAGTGCTGCGTTGCCAAGGAAAAGTTATCTCTTGGATTTTAAACGAGCCCCATTGTTAATTTTCTAAAGGGGGATCGTAGGCATTATTCAGGTTGCTTTAAATGACTCGCAAACAACACCAATGCGACAGGAGTTCGCTATCCCCCTGCGAAGTTGTCGAAATACGCTGTTTGCTCTTAGTTGTTGTGTGGGGCCGTGGCGACATCATGGATGATGGCGCAGGCTCGGGGGGATATGGGTGTCCCATCTGAGCCGTTAGGCAATTTTTATTGGAGTATGAGACCACTAACCAATGCATGTAACTTCGCTAGGGTGAGTATTGCGAAGCAGTGGTACGAATGAGAGCCTAGGATGGCGAACTGGCAGTTAGACATGGACGTTGTTCGGCAAGGACTCTTGTTTACAAAGAGGCAAGAGGGGATTGCAGTTGATCCCCTTTTGGTCGACTCTTTATTAAAAATCAGGGGTTGAAGACCCACGACTTTGACTTATCTCGGCCGTAAGGCCGCAATGATTCACATACTTACAGCGATAACCTTGCCAATTCAAACGCTAAATAAACCAGCATTATTATCGGGTGTGGGTAAAGCCCTACGACTTTTCAACTAAAGCATTCAAACGTAGTTTGAAAAGCTATAAAGTCTAACCTTGGTGTAAATCACCCCAGCTTGAGTTGCAAAAAAACATTATTATCTCCGCGTTATCACTCCGATGCCATAAGGATTACCGTGCCCATGCATTTACCCGAACCTCAGTTCGATACCGCGCAGCTGTGCCCTTTATGCCAAGGGGCGAATCAGTGTGTAATGACTCTTGGCGCAGATATCAGTGACTGTTGGTGTACTAAGCAGGCGTTTCCGAAGTTGACTCAATTGCTATCTGGCGATTTGGCCGCAGAATTATCGACAGGCGATGCAGCGGGGCAGAGTGCTGATAAGTTAGCACAACTATTATCGCAGCCTGCGACGGCTTGTATTTGTGAGACTTGTTTAAGCCGGATAAAGCGCGAGCTAACAGTTTCTGCTTCAGAAGATAAAAACAGCCCATCGGGATTAGGCGATGGGCTGGGATATGAGGTGAAATAGCGGGTTATTAATTGATGGTGTAATCCAGTTGCACGCTACTTTGTGCTTCTACGGCTTTACCATTTTCAAACTTGGGTGCGTAACGCCATTTATTTAAGGCTTCGATGCTTTCTTTTTCAAATAAAGCGCCACCCTTAGAGGCTAAGATTTCAGGATTTTTCACAAAGCCATGTTCATCCACGGTAAATTTAAGTTGAACCCAGCCGCTTTTACGTTTTTGGACATAGGATGCAGGGTATTTAGGCGTAGTGCGAAACAGCGGTTGCTGTTCCTGTGCATCGGCCCAAGGGCGCATTTTACCGATAGCAATACAGTGAGCAGTAGATTCTTCGCGTTTTCCTTGGCGCTCATAAAGTTCGACTAGATAAGCATGAGAACTTAACGCATAAGGGTGAGTATAGTTAAGGGCTTCAAACTGCTTAACCACCTCTAATAGTAATGGAATCGCCTTGTCATCATGCTTTTCTGCATATTCAACTGCACCAACTACATAGGTAGCTTTGACTCTGTCGAGGGCATTTTCGGGCAGGATTTCTTTGTAAGTTTCGTAGGCCTCGAAGGCATAGCTTCTTACGCTTCTTGTGTATAGCTCAGTATTGGATAAGCGGTTAAAAGCGGCCATTTTTACATCGGCGATCAGTTTCTTGTTATCGGATTTTTCAGCAATTGTGATTGCATCAAGCAAATCATTTTTCGCATCTTTGGCTTCGACGGCGGTTTGTGCTGCACCAAGTAAGGGATCGATAAGCTCAAGCGCTTCTTTACCATAATGAACTTTATAATTTGTGAGAGCGAGTTGATATAACTCATTCGCCTTCGCTGTTTGTGGCAAATTCTTTTCTGCAAATGGGTAAGGGGCGACTTGCTTCTCTATTGCACCAGCCCAGTTCATGGCGAGGTTAGCTAAGTCGACACTGTCCTTCGCATATTGAGCTTCTCCCAGTTCGAAGGCTCTTTTGGCGCTGGCTTCTATTTGGGCGTTATCACCTTGTTTGAGTGCGGTTTGGTAGTCACTGTAGGCTTGGGAAAATGTGTTTTCCGAGGCATTTATGGGTAACGAAGTACTTAAGGCTAAAGCAAATAGACTGGCTAAAGGCAATATTTTTCCGTCTAACATCTTGTATATCCTTATATTTAGTTCTATCGGATAGTACAAATGTTTCACTCTTGATACAAGCTTGTTTTCGCGCAGTTGGTCAGTAGGGGATTAGGAAGGTAAGCATTTGCCTACCTTCTGACTTTGCCGATTGGCTTGGTACTCTTTAGTGCGTGACTTATTTAGCTACGAACTGTAAACCAAACTGGCCTAACTCGCCGTAGTGGAATTGGCAGTGCTGATTGAGCGGCAGATCTAATACCCCCGCATAGGAGCCTGTGATCACATATTGTCCTCGGGTTAAGCCAATCCCTTGGGCTGATAAGAAGTTGACCAACCAATAAAGCCCTGCTTTAGGGAAACCGTTGGGATGAACGGCGGCTTTTTGCAGCGTCTCACTTGCTTGCTGTCCGCCAGTGGCGATTTCAACACTCAGGGCGAAATGGCCTGTTTCAGCCGAGGTTGAGATTTCTGGCCCTAACCACAAGCCTTGATTGACTAAGCCATCGGCGAGGGCATCGAAGTGGTTAGCTTCGCCTGGGTTTTGATAACGACTTTTGATCAGTTCTAAGGCGAGGCGCGTTTTACCTAGGGCGGCGTCGATCTCGGCTTCTGAATAAGGCGTGGCTCGTGGTGGTAAATCGCTGCCAATTTCAAAGGCGAGCTCGGGTTCGACACGGGCAAGCCCTTTGCTCGAAGGATAAAGTGGACACTCGGTGGTTTCGATATACACATCATGTTGATAGATAGGCGCTACCACGGTTTTTTCGGCGGTTGGGAGTAGGCACTTCCACCCAGAAATCGGGTTGCCTTGGACGCTAAACTGCTGCGCAATGGTTTGCTGGATGGCAAATGCGTGGGGGAAATCTTTCGGTCTTAGCGCTTCTTGCAACAGCGCACCCGCTTCACCTTTGGCGCGTCGCTGGGCGAGTTCTTGTGCTGCTGCGTTAATGCACTCAAGCTGTGCTTTAGCGTCTGTCTGTGACATTTTTAATCCTAACTAACTTATTTTAAAGGACTTGTGCAGAGTCATTTATGCCGCAATCGCTGAGCGCATAAGGCATAACTCGACTCTGCAAATCCAATCTGAGCTAAAAGAGAAATTGCGCTCAATATACCTTTTTGTGCTGCTAAAGGCTTGATAAAACTTATCTTGAAATGCTCTGCATTTATCGCCAGTCAAGATTGATTTAGTGTCAGCTTAACTACCCAATCCGGCTGAAAAGTTAATCGCTTTTTAGGCTAGATCTTAGCGCCCCGCGGTG
Source organism: Shewanella decolorationis S12 (assembly GCF_000485795.1). Taxonomy (GTDB): domain Bacteria; phylum Pseudomonadota; class Gammaproteobacteria; order Enterobacterales; family Shewanellaceae; genus Shewanella; species Shewanella decolorationis. The sequence goes on along the minus strand of NZ_AXZL01000076.1, from coordinate 614,119 downwards.
CCAGAATGGCGTTCCTTTCTGCGGTACTACTGGGACTTTTCCGTGAATCAAAGCCACTCTGGATCCTTGGCAACTAATCATGCTCAATTAGGATTGTTGTTTATTTCTGTCGCCGTGCTGTTTTGGGGTATGTTGCCCATAGCGCTTAAGCTGTCGGGGAGTTTTATCGATCCTGTGACGTTGACTTGGTTCCGTTTTTTAGTGGCGCTCATCGTCAGTATTTTGGTGCAGTGGAGCGCGGGCAGTTTAAAGCAGTTTGTGGCGCTCGATGCCAAGGTTTGGCTCAGGCTTATCCTCGCCGGACTGTTTTTAATGCTTAACTATGTGTCATTCGTGTATTCCCTCGACTATCTGGCACCGGGGGCCGCGCAGCTTAATTTTCAAACCTCGCCATTTTTCCTCGCCTTTGGCGGCGTATTGTTTTTTAAAGAACGCTTGAATGCGGTGCAGCTCAGTTGTTTTGCCAGCTTAGCTTTAGGGATGTTGATGTTTTTCCATCCCTATTTAGATTTTTCCGCCACCGATAACCATGAGATCTGGCTTGGAGTGATGATAGTGCAGTTTTCCGCATTGTCATGGACTACCTATGCGTTGCTGCAAAAGTCACTCTTGAACCGTTTGTCCCCCGCCAACGTACTCTTAGTCATCTACGCCTTAGGGATCTTTGCGATGGCGCCCTTTAGCGATTTTAGTCAGTTTGCACAAATGGATAGCTTCGACTGGCAAGTGGCGCTGTTTTGCGCCGCCAATACCTTGATTGCCTACGGTTGCTTCGGGCAATCTATGAAGTACTGGCCGACGGCACAGGTCAGCGCCATGCTGGCGTTAACGCCGGTATTTAGCTTTAGCGCCACGGCATTAGTGGTCAGTATCGGTTGGTGGCCAGAAGTATTTAAGGCCGATAAATTAGATGCGCTATCGCTATTCGGCATAGGTGTGATTATTGTGTCAGTGATGGTGGTGCAGTTACTGCCCATGTATCGCCAGCGCCGTGCACGACGTTTGCAACCCGCTTCACAGACCACTGAATAGGTACCCGAGTGATTACACGCCTGACCGATATGCAACTTGAACAGATCCGCGGGGTGATTTTCGACCTCGACGGTACGCTTGCCCATTCAAACCCCGATTTTAAAGGCTTAAGGGCGGCATTAGGTATTGGATCGGGTACCGATATTCTCGAGCATATCCATAGCCTTGAGACAACAATGGCCAAGATGCAGGCGCTGGAAATTGTCCATGACTACGAACTGGAAAGTTCGCGTCAGGCGAGCTGGATTGAAGGCGCGCAGGCGCTGATTGCGTTTTTAAAGATGCGGCAACTGCCGCTAGCGATTTTGACCCGCAATATGCCCGAGGCGGCCAAAATCACCATCGAAAAACTCGGTATCGATATCCCTTTAGTGCTGACCCGTTACGATGCCGAGCCTAAACCTCACCCGCAGGGGATCCACTTGATTTGCGAGCAATGGCAGTTGAATCCGGCGGATATCTTGTATGTGGGGGATTATCTATTCGATCTGCAAACCGCGCAAAATGCCGGTAGTCGCTGCGCCCTCTACTGCCCAGAAGAGGTGCCCGACTATGCCCAAGCGGCGGATTTACTGGTCTCTTGCTACCACAGCTTGATTAAGGCATGGCCCAAATAATTTATACCTTGGCGGTTAACCTGTTTAGCCGCCTATATCTCAATTAATTCAAGTGACTATTTAGGTAATTGCTTACAAAGGTCATCAAATAGTGCAAAACTTTCTGTTAGCACCGTCTGTAATTGATCTTCGCTATAGCACCATGGCTGGTTTTGTGTACGCCAGTCGTTATCCCAGTCAATCTCTTCACCTCGTGCTAACCGCTCCGCCACGGCAATCTGTTGATAGGAGCCACCACCGATGCGCTTATCTTCACGCCATAGGTCAAAGTTAAACACTACCCACTGCTGCATCTCCATCATAAGCCTCATATGCGGGTAGGCGAACTTTTTCGCATTTAGCTTGTAATATCCCCCCTCACTTTTGAAAAAGCGGATCGGGTAAGGGAACTGGGCAACCAGTTCTTGTTGACGCTCCGTCGGTACCTTAGGATTAAAATCGCCAGGGAGCTTAGGGAAGCGTGCCAACATGGAGGCATAGCGCTCGGCAAAATTAACCTCGCGGGCAATGGCAATCACGGGTTGCGATACTTCACTCAGGATAAAATTGTGTTCTTCATTGTCTAACATATCGTCATCCATCTTGACTGTTTATGGTGTTATTACCGCAGCCGTTAAAGGTTAATATCCAATATTTCAATTGATTAAAAATGTTCGGTCAATATCAACGTTGCTTTTATCGCTACGGCCTTGCTAAGAGTCAGAAGATATTTAGCGGTTGCTTTGTGTGTCCAGCTTACCTTGCTTATCTTGCTTAAGCCCAAGCCGAATACTGTCGAGCAATGCCACTAACCAGCAGAGCAAAAAGCCATAGAGCAGTTCATTGGCATTGGCCATGGTGGTTTGGGTTTGTTGGGTGATTTCGGCGGATATCACGCCGACATCTAAGGGTAAGGTGCCATTTTGGATCTCTAAGGCGATCACTTGTGCCACTTGATAGATTTGCATGAGGAGCAGCATCAGGCTGATGACAGCTAAGCTGAAAAACACCAGCGCCGAACGTTTATGTTTAAGGTAAAAATGGCCGCTGCCGGGGGCGATAAAAGCGGATAACAGGCCTGCGGTAAGGGCTTTTTTCATCGAAATACACTAATTGTGTTGCCAAAGACTAAGGCGACACTAATAGACATGTCAGCCTAAGTGCAAGTTAATTTGCCATGGCGACTAACAATCCAATAAAGCCTGCAAACAGAGTACAACCGACAAGTACCATGATTAATAAGGTTTTATCTTCACTGCATGACTTAGCTAGCTCGGGCAGTGATGAGATAAATGGGTAAATGATCAGCGCTAAAAAATCCATTTAGAGTCCTTGAGTTAGGCATCCTGCTATTGACTATACCTGCTCGAAATATCAACTGGCCAGTGAAGTTTGAGCGGGAGCTATTTTAAGATAACAAAAAAGGAGCCTAGGCTCCTTTTTTAATGCGTTTGTTTAAATCTGCTTAACCTAACGACTTAGGTTTGGCGATTACTCTTCGCGTGGTTTACGTGGTCTACGCTCGCCTGCTGGCTTGTCAGAGCGTGGTTTGCGATCAGCAAACGGCTTGTCACCAGAGGCTGAACGTGGTTTACGCTCGCCCATTGGACGATCACCACGTGGACGACGGTCGCTACGTGCGCCACGGCCTGAATCTACGAATACCTGATCACCAGCTTCACGGATGTTCAGTGGCTTGCCACATACGCGCACTTTCTTCAGGTGCTGCAGCACTTCTTTTGGCATGCCGTCTGGCAGGTCAACGGTAGTCACTGCATCGTATAACTGGATGGCACCAATGTAACGGCTGTCGATGTTCGCTTCGTTTGCAATAGCGCCAACGATGTTGCCCACACCCACACCATTGTCACGACCCACGTCGATAACATAACGGCACATCTTCAGATCTGGGTTATCTTTTAAGGCTTCTGCTGAGCCTAAGCTTGCTGGCATTGGACGCGATTCACGGCTACGACGTTCACCGCGCTCGCCACGTTCAGCACCACGTTCACTGCGCTCATCGCGAGTACGTTCTTGAATCGCGGGTAATTGCAGTGGACGCTCCTGCTGTACTTGGTGCAGCAGGGCAGCGGCCAGCAGATCGGTATCCACTTCCAGTTGTTGACATAACTGGGCAACGGCTTCGCGCATAAAGTCCAGATCTTGTGTCATGGTTTGCGCTAACTGCTCACCTAAGCGAGACAGACGACGTTCTGCAACTGTCTCTGGGCTAGGCACTTTCATTGGTGAAATACGGCTGTTCGTTGCGCGCTCGATGGTGCGCAGCATACGCATTTCACGGCTGGTCACGAACAGAATCGCCATACCCGTACGGCCAGCACGGCCAGTACGACCGATACGGTGTACGTAAGCTTCAGTATCGTAAGGGATATCGTAGTTTACTACGTGGCCGATACGCTCAACGTCCAGACCACGGGCCGCAACGTCGGTTGCGATCAGAATGTCTAGCTTGCCGCTTTTCAGCTGTTCAACCGCACGCTCACGGGCTTGCTGGTTCATATCACCGTGCAGTGGTGATGAAGCGTAGCCGCGGGCTTCGAGTTTTTCTGCTAATTCAACGCATGAGTTACGGGTACGAACGAAGATGATGATACCTTCGGTATTTTCAACTTCTAATACGCGTACTAAGGCTTCTAACTTGTTGTGCTGAGACACTTGCACGAAACGTTGCTCGATAGAGTCAACAGTAGTGTGGCTCGCAGCGATGCTGATGTTAGTCGCATCTTTTAAGTGCTTGTTAGCAACACGCTTGATTTGTTCTGGCATAGTGGCCGAGAACAGTGCCAGTTGGCGCTGCTCTGGTGTGTGTTCCAGAATCCATTCGATATCGTCGATAAAGCCCATTTTTAACATTTCGTCGGCTTCGTCGAGTACCAGCGCTTGCAGTGTTTCCAGCTTTAAGGTGCCACGGCGCATATGGTCCATAACACGGCCCGGGGTACCCACGATAACCTGTGGGCCACGCTTCAGGGCGTTTAATTGCTGATGCATGCTCTGACCGCCATAGATTGGCAGTACATGGAACCCTTTCATAAATTTCGCGTAGCTGCTGAAAGCTTCTGCTACTTGCACCGCTAATTCGCGGGTTGGCGCTAATACTAAAATTTGTGGAACAGCTTGGCTGGTCACTTTGTTGAGCAGAGGCAGGGCGAAGGCGCCAGTTTTACCTGTACCTGTTTGTGCCTGACCTAAAATATCTTTGCCAGCCATTAATGGGTCGATACTGGCTGATTGGATTGGCGTTGGGTTTTCGTAACCTAGCTCGTCAAGAGCACGCAACAAATTCTCGGACAAGCCGAGTTCACGGAAAGTTCTTTCACTGGATGACATTGGGTTGTAGCCTTGTGGATGCGCCCGGATTGGCGCTTAAGTTTCACAGACAGAAAATCAACCCCGTGTCGATTTCCCGCACCGAAAACGCCAGATTATAGCAGCATTTTAGCCGCTTTACCAAGTGACTCTCGGATAAATACAGGGTTTTGCGTGGATTTTTTTGCCAAAACTGAGCAAGAAACGCGCCACTTCGATTAATTTTTCAAAAAGTCGCCATTGAGTCGTAGGATTTCGAAGGCGGATTCCGTCACCGCCGCGAGAAACACATAGTCCAAAGTGTCGGGAGTATCTTCGGGGGTATGGTATTGCGGATGAGTGGGGACGCCAAAGTAGAGCCAAGGGATCTTAGCTTTATGGAAAGGATAATGATCCGAGGCTCTCAGCCAGTCGGTACTTTGGATACTTCGTCCCACGGGTTTGGGATGACTCAACTTAATGCAGAGGTGGTTATTCGCGTTTAGCATGGGCCTAAATTGTGGAAACTGATAAAAGTTGCGGCTGCCTTCGAGGTAAATAGTGTAGGGACGACTCGGGTGGCCAATCATATCGAGATTGAGCATCAGTTCAAATTGCGCCTCGGGCATGCGTTGTTTGATTTGCTCGACGAGGGCCGTACTGCCAAACAGCCCCGGCTCTTCGGCATCGGTGGCGACAAACATTAAGTTAATGTTGGGCAGCGAATCGGGGGCGGCGCTTAGCTGCGCTTGCCAGTGGGCGGCCAGAGCCAACAGGGCGGCAACACCTGAGGCGTTATCATCGGCGCCGTGGTAAATCTTGCTGCCACTCATGCCGAGATGATCGTAGTGAGCCACCACAATGCGCCATCGATGAGTGGGTTGGCGTGCGGGGATTAACGCCACCATATTGCTTCCCGTCTCTTGGCTAAAAAGCGTGGCATATTCGAAGGGCACCTCGAAAGTCTCTCCCCAAGGGGTAAGCCCAAGTTGTTGATACTGGCTGTGCAGATAATCGCGTGTCTTGGCGGCACCTAGCGTTTGGGTTTTACGCCCCATTAATTCTGCGGCGCTGAGTATTGCTACTGTTTGCTTAAGAGCTTCTGGTTCGGTCCAATTCAATCGAATCGCCTCAGGTGAACAAGTGTATTCGGCGGGTTGATTGGCGCAGGCTGTAATGCCTAAACATAGGCTAAGGATAGACAAGCGCAATAAGCTCAAGCCTATGCGCTGAGACTGGGGGCGAGTGATTGCTGTGGATGGGTGCGCCAAATTGCCCATGGCTATCCTTAAGGTCGGCAATAGGATGATCAATCCTAAGCTTAACAGGGAATTAGCTTGGCTGCATTGGCCGTAATGCTGAATCAGTCTAAGACGCTGATCTCGGGGGAGAGTGTCGCCTCCTGATGACGGCTCAAATTAAAGTGCTCCAAGCCAGAGACCAAATGGGTTCGTGAGCAAATAGTGACTTGAGCGTTTTTGGTGAGGCCGCCTTGATCTAAGGTGGTGATCCGGCCATCGGGCAAGGCGAGCAGGCTACTATTGGCTGAGCTATCTAACACTGTCACTTGTAAACGTGTGGGTTGACCGATAAGCGGATCGACAGCGGCGATAACCAGCGCCACAAGCGTTAACCCCAAGCAGGCAATCAGCAATACATTAGCGCGACTTAAGCTCGTCAAACTCGGGCGATGCGTTGGCAAAATGTTCTCCTTGATTGATAACGGCGAATGGCCTGACTGGAATGGTTCTATACAGCAATAGGGTGTAATCACAGCGCCTTGGTGATGCTCAAGGCGCTGTTAATCTTATCGCTATGACTGCTTGGCTAGCTTAGCATCCCGTTCCAGCAGCGGCTTTAAGAAGCGCGCGGTATGGGAGGTTGGATGCTGCGCCACGTCTTCTGGCGTACCAGTTGCTAGGATAGTACCGCCACCACCGCCGCCTTCTGGGCCTAAGTCGATAATCCAGTCTGCGGTTTTAATCACATCCAAGTTATGCTCAATCACCACGATAGTATTACCGTGGGATTTGAGGCGATGCAGTACATCGAGCAGCAATTGGATATCGGCAAAGTGCAAGCCCGTTGTCGGTTCATCCAGAATATACAAGGTTTTACCCGTATCGCGCTTAGAGAGTTCCTTCGCGAGTTTCACCCGCTGGGCTTCACCGCCCGACAGCGTGGTCGCGCTCTGACCTAAACGCACGTAGGACAAACCTACATCCATCAGGGTTTGCAGTTTACGGGCAATGGCTGGCACGGCATCGAAAAACTCTCGCGCATCTTCCACTGTCATTTGCAGCACTTCGTGGATGTTCTTACCCTTGTAGCGCACCTCTAAGGTTTCGCGGTTATAGCGTTTACCCTTACAGGCGTCGCAGGGCACATACACATCGGGCAGGAAGTGCATTTCGACCTTAATTAAGCCATCGCCCTGACAGGCCTCACAGCGACCGCCTTTCACGTTAAAGGAGAAACGGCCCACCTGATAACCACGGGTACGGGATTCCTGCGTTGAGGCAAAAATCTCCCTGATAGGCGTAAAGATGCCAGTATAAGTGGCGGGGTTAGAGCGCGGAGTACGGCCAATCGGGCTTTGGTCGATATCGACCACTTTGTCGCATTGCTCCATGCCGACGATGCGATCGTAGGGCGCGGGCTCATCGACTGTGGCACCGTTGAGTTGCTTATGGGCAATTCTAAAGAAGGTGTCGTTAATCAGGGTCGATTTGCCTGAGCCCGATACTCCGGTCACGCAGGTGAATAATCCCACAGGGATAGTTAAATCCACATTGCGCAGGTTATTGCCACGGGCGCCATAAAGTTCAATCACTTGTTTTGGATCGTAAGGCGTACGTGGGGTGCTGATATGGATGTTGCGTTTGCCCGAAATATATTGGCCAGTGACAGACTCGTCGCAGGCGACAATTTTCTCAATCGGGCCGTCGCAAATCACTTCGCCGCCGTGTACACCAGCGCCGGGGCCGATATCGATAATATGATCGGCGATACGAATCGCATCTTCATCATGCTCCACCACAATCACTGTGTTACCTAAATCCCGCAGGTGGATTAAGGTCTGCAATAACCGCTCGTTATCCCGTTGATGCAAGCCGATAGAAGGCTCATCGAGCACATACATCACACCGACGAGCCCTGCGCCGATTTGGCTGGCGAGGCGAATACGCTGCGCTTCACCGCCTGAGAGGGTTTCGGCCGAACGCGACAGACTTAAATAGTTGAGGCCGACATTAACGAGGAAGCCTAAGCGATCGCGTACTTCCTTCAATACCTTCTCGGCTATCTGTGCCTTTTGGCCGCTGAACTCGAGTTTGTCAAAGTATTCGAGGGCTTCACCTATCGACCAAACGGTGAGTTTGGGCAGGTTAAGATCGCCAATAAACACGTTACGGGCTTCTTCACGCAGGCGCGAGCCGCCACAGCTTTGGCAGGCTTGAGTGTTGATAAACTTGGCTAATTCTTCGCGCACCGCGTTGCTTTCGGTCTCGCGGTAGCGCCGGTCCATATTATTTAAGATGCCTTCGAAGGGGTGATTACGCACCACCACATCGCCACGGTCGTTGATGTATTTAAAGGCGATACTGTCTTTGCCTGAGCCGTAGAGGACGATTTTTCTCACCTTATCCGACAGCTGTTCGAAGGGAACTTCGACATCGAACTTATAGTGGTCGGCGAGCGAACTCAGCATCTGGAAGTAATAGAAGTTACGTCTATCCCAGCCACGAATCGCGCCGCCCGCAAGTGATAACTCAGGATTAGTGATCACTCTGTCGGGGTCGAAAAATTGTTGCACCCCTAAACCATCACAGGTTGGGCAAGCGCCCGCCGGGTTGTTAAAGGAGAAAATCCGTGGCTCAAGTTCGGCCATCGAATAACCGCAGTGCGGACAGGCAAAATTTGCCGAGAAGATTAATTCTTCAGTAGCGCCTTCATCCATGCTGGCGACCACGGCAATCCCGCCGGAGAGTTCGAGCGCGGTTTCAAAGGATTCTGCGAGACGCTGCTGAATATCGCTGCGGACTTTAAAGCGGTCGACCACCACTTCGATGGTGTGCTTAACGTGTAAATCGAGTGCGGGGGGATCGGTTAAGTCGCAGACTTCGCCGTCGATACGGGCGCGGATATAGCCCTGCGCGGATAAGCCTTCGAGCAATTTTACGTGCTCACCCTTACGACCGTTGACCACGGGTGCCAGCAGCATTAAGCGGCTGTCTTCGGGCATTTCTAACACTTTATCGACCATCTGACTCACGGTTTGCGCCGCAAGCGGTTGGCCGTGAGTTGGGCAGCGTGGTTCGCCCACACGGGCAAACAACAGACGCAGATAGTCGTAAATTTCGGTAATCGTCCCGACGGTGGAGCGCGGGTTATGGGACGTCGATTTTTGTTCGATGGAAATCGCCGGGCTTAAGCCTTCGATATGGTCTACATCGGGCTTTTCCATCAAGCTTAAGAATTGGCGGGCATAGGCAGAAAGAGACTCAACGTAACGTCGTTGGCCTTCGGCATATAAGGTATCAAATGCTAGGGAAGATTTGCCTGAACCCGATAACCCTGTGATAACGATTAACTTATCCCTTGGGATAGTCAGGTTGATATTTTTGAGATTGTGGGTCCGTGCGCCGCGTATTTCAATCTTATCCATCTATCGCTCAAGTCTTATGCTTAAAAAAATGAGCCTAAGTATCGCACAGTTCGGCGGCCGAGTTTAGTCGATTCTGTGATCTTGCTGACATGCCGATTGGGCGCGGTTGTGGGGCTGGCATTGCTGATAAAAGGTGATGCAGTTAGCGGATTAACTAAGATTAATCCGTATAACGACTTTGAACTTAGCCAAGTTCTGTAAGCATCGAGTTAACTATTTGTAGCCAATGGTCTTTTAGATAAGCCTTAAAAATAAAGGCCTAAGCGTACGCTAAGGTGCGAGCATCCGCATTGGCGCGGGGCAAAATTCACTGTTTTACACTCTCGGTGTGGGCGGTTTTTCCTTTTGAGCAAACGCTTTTGGGTGTGTTAACATGCGCCCCCTAAAAGACTTCAATCCAGGGCAAAATCATGGGTAACAACGGACTTTCAGGAACCGAGAAAAAAGTCGCGTTTTCTTTAGCCAGCGTATTTGGTTTACGTATGATGGGCTTGTTTATGATCATGCCCGTCTTTGCACTCTATGGTCAGCATTTAGAAGGTTTTTCTCCCCTTTGGGTGGGGATTGCCATTGGTGCCTATGGCTTGACTCAGGCCGTTTTGCAGATCCCTATGGGGATTTTATCCGACAAGTATGGTCGTAAACCTGTCATCCTCGCTGGATTGGTATTGTTCGCCATCGGCAGCTTAATTGCCGCCAATGCCGATACCATTTACGGCGTGGTATTTGGCCGCGCCGTGCAAGGGATGGGGGCGATTGCTGCCGCCGTGTTGGCCTTAGCGGCGGATTTAACCCGAGATGAACAGCGCACTAAGGTGATGGCCATTATCGGCATGTGTATCGGCGGCTCCTTTGCCCTGTCGTTACTCGTCGGCCCGATTGTTGCGCAACATTTAGGCTTATCGGGTTTATTCCTGCTAACCGCAGGCCTTGCAGTACTTGGCATGTTGATTGTGCAGCTATTAGTGCCGAATCCGATTTCCCATGCACCTAAGGGCGATACCTTAGCGGCGCCCGCCAAGCTCAAGCGTATGTTGACCGATCCACAGCTGTTTCGACTCGATGCGGGGATCTTTATTCTGCACTTAGTGTTAACCGCGGTGTTTGTCGCCTTGCCGCTCGATTTAGTCGATGCGGGTCTGGTAAAAGAAAAACATTGGATGTTGTATTTCCCCGCGTTTGTGGGGGCATTCTTCTTGATGGTACCGTTAATCATCATCGGGGTGAAGCGTAAGAATACTAAGGCGATGTTCCAAATTGCCTTAGTGATCATGATGTTTGCCCTTGCGGCCATGGCGATTTTTGCCAACAACCTCTGGGTATTGAGCGTGGCCGTGCTGCTGTTTTTTACCGGCTTTAACTACCTTGAGGCGTCGTTGCCGAGTTTGATTGCGAAATTCTGCCCCGTGGGTGAAAAAGGCTCGGCCATGGGCGTCTATTCGACCAGCCAATTCTTAGGCGCCTTCTGTGGCGGTATGCTCGGTGGCGGTGCGTTCCAATTAGTCGGCGCCGTGGGCGTGTTTATCGTCGCGCTGGTATTGATGGGCGTTTGGTTATTATTGACCCTAGGGATGAAAAATCCTGTGCTGCTTAAGAGTTATACCTTAGAGGCTGCCGTAAAAGATAAGGCCCAAGCGCGGGATATGGCGTCGCAGCTGTCACAATTGATGGGTGTGGTCGAAGCGATTGTGGTGTTAGACGAGAAAGTTGCTTATCTCAAAGTTGACGAGCATTTCGATTTAAGAGAAGCCCGAGCTGTGTTAGGCTCTGCTCAATAATATGTGTTATTGCAGCGAGTTTTAGGGAAGCGGATTTTCCCTTGCGGCAACAATTATAAACAACATACTGAATTAATAGATTATTTAAAGAATCGCAGGAGATTTCAATGGCCAGTCGTGGTGTTAACAAGGTAATTTTGGTTGGCAATTTGGGACAAGATCCAGAAGTACGTTACATGCCAAACGGTAACGCAGTCGCTAACATCACAGTAGCGACCAGCGAATCGTGGAAAGACCAACAAGGTCAACAGCAAGAGCGTACTGAATGGCACCGTGTGGTTCTGTTTGGCAAGTTGGCTGAAATTACGGGTGAGTATCTGCGTAAAGGTTCACAGGTTTACCTCGAAGGTAAACTGCAAACCCGTAAGTGGAAAGACCAAAGCGGTCAAGATCGTTACAGCACTGAAGTGGTTATCGACCAAAGCGGTAGCATGCAAATGTTAGGTGGCCGCAACCAAGGTCAAGGCCAAGGTGCTCCTATGGGTGGCATGCAACAAAACGCGGGTTACCAAGCGGCTCCGGCTCAAACTGCGCCAGCGCAAAATCAATACGCGCCCGCACAGCAAAGTTACCAAGCACCTGCACCGCAGCCACAATCTGGCTACAATCAGCAGCCTGCTCAGCAAAGCTATGGCCAGCAGCAATCCCATGCGCAGCAACATGCTCAGCCACAGCAAGGTGGTTATGCGCCTAAGCCTGCTGCACCAGCGTATCAAGCGCCAGCGGCACCTGCACAACGTCCAGCGCCACAACCACAACAAAACTTCACCCCAGATTTGGATGATGGTTGGGACGACGATATCCCGTTCTAATTTACTTTAGAATCAATTTGAGATTCAAAAACACAGCCCCGTTTACGGGGCTTTGTTTTTGCCTCACTTTTTAAGGGCAATATACTTGATTTAGCTGGATTTACAGGATGTAAAGATGGAACGATTTTATAAGTTGCAGAGTTTTTACCATCGAGATGTATATTTTGTGTATGGCGAGCGAAATGTACAGTCTTATGCTGATGCCTTGACTCAACCCTCGAATGGCGTTGGCACCTTTTACTATGAAGTAGATTTTCTTGATGATGAGATAACGCAATACGACATTTTACCCACCCTTGGACCTGAGCTGGTGAGCGCAGCATTTGTTGAGCAATTTCGAGATGTTATAGGTCAAGCGGTTCAATTTATTCCCGCCGAAATTTGTGATGCACAGGGGAATATCAATCGGCAGTTTTATGGGATGCAAGTGCTTAATCGTTATGCCTGTGTGGATTTTACTCGATCGCAGATAAGCCATCGCACCTATGGGCAACACCGCTTTTTGGCGATCCATTCCTTAGTGATTGACGCCAGTAAAGTGATTGAACCATCGATATTTTCTTTACAGGAAAAGTTGGGCTATATCCTAGTGAACCAAGCTCGCTATCACTTGTGTCAGTCGCTGCGGGGCGTGGAGTGTTTGCCGTTGGACTAGGCATTTGGGTCGAGATTTTGATGAAATTATTTCTAAAGATATTTTGCTAAATATCAAAGTGATAATTGCTTTTGGTACGGTGTAAGGTATTGATTTTGTGACTTAAAGCTTTTTAGCGGCTATAGTAAAAGTCAATTTATCAGTATTGAGGTAAGCATTTTCTCTGGTGTATCAAGCAAATTTCAGGGAGAAAATGAATTTTTATGAATAATTTCAAGCGAATCCAGTTTAAACACCTGTGGCTATGGCTGCTATTTATCAGCGTGGCCTTCCCCTTAAGGGCGGTTGAAGCGCCACTGTGGCCTGAGTCGGCCGATTTACCCTTAAGTCCGCGAGTACACACAGGCACCCTAGCTAATGGGCTGCACTACCTCTTGGTGAACAACAAAACTCCTGAACAGGCGGTTATCGTCCGTATGCGGGTGGATGTGGGATCTGTGATGGAAACGGATGCCGAACAAGGACTGGTGCATTTTTTAGAGCATATGGCATTTAATGGCTCTACCGGACTTGCAGCGGGGGAGATGATCCCGACCTTACAGCGCTTAGGTTTAAGTTTTGGGGCTGATACCAATGCGGTGACTGAATTTCAGCAAACGGTTTATCAGTTTAATTTACCGAGCAATAGCCAGGATAAAGTCGATACCGCTTTGTTTTTAATGCGTGAAATCGCCAGTAATCTGTTACTTGATCCCGCCCTTATCGAGCGTGAAAAGGCGGTGGTCTTGTCTGAACTGCGTGAGCGCAGTAGCGCTGATTTAGAAAACTATCGCCATCAGTTAGCCTTTTTAATGCCGCAAACCTTGCTGTCGCAGCGCTTTCCCGTGGGAGAGGCGACGAGCATTCAAAATGCTAATCGTGACAAGTTATTGTCCCTCTATCAGCGTTTTTATACGCCATCCCGGACCACCTTAATAGTGGTGGGGGATATTGATGTCGGTCGTATCGAGCACAAGATCAAACAGCAATTTACCGACTGGCAAGCCGCGCCTCAGGCTGCTGGGGTGAAGGCCCAATCCATAGGTACGGTGCAGGCTAAAACCGCTGTTGAGGCGGCGGCATTTTTTGACCCAAGCCTGCAAACCTCAGTTTCCCTCGGGCTGTTAAAACCGCAAACCCCTAAACCAGATACGATTGCGCTGCGTGAGCAGGAGATTTTATTAGAGGTTGCCCATGGTATTTTGTATCGCCGCCTAGAATCACAGTTGCTGCACAGCCAAGGCTTATACGGCGTAAGCTTACAAATCGGCCCACAATACGATATTGCCTATGGCACGCAAATGACCTTGGGGACGCAGGAAAACAACTGGCAGCAAGGACTTGGACTATTAGAGCAAACCCTGCGTCAGGCGCTGGAATTTGGTTTTAGCCAACAGGAAATTGACCAACAACTTAAGCGGATGCACAAGGGCTATCAGCTCAGTGCCGCTGGCAGTAATACCATCCACAGCGTCAATATTGCCGAAAGCCTAGTGAATACGGTGGCGAGCCGACGTGTGCCTGTGGAACCCGCATGGCAATTGGCGCTGTTTGAAAAATTAATGCCGAGTATCACGCCGCAAAAACTGCAACAGCTGTTTAAACAGGCTTGGGAAGGTACGCCTTATCTGTATCTAACCAATAACAAACCCATTGAAAATATTGAAAAACAACTCTTAGCCGCCTACAACGCAAGCCAAAAGCAAGTAGTGACAGTGCCCGAAACCAAGAGCATTGCCGAGTTTGCCTATAGTCAATTTGGTGAGCCGGGGCAGATTGTTGCCGATCAGCGCGATGCCGCAACTGGGATCCGTAAGCTAGAGTTTGCTAACGGTGTGCGCCTCAATGTAAAACCCACCCCCTTTAATCAGGGGATGACACTGGTAAGTCTCAATATCGGTTTTGGCGAGGTGCCATTCCCTGAGCTAGATGGTTTGTCTTACCTGTTTAATAGCGCCTTTGTGCAGGGCGGTTTAGGGCTGCACGATTGGGACAGTTTGCAGGATATTTTTGCTGGGCAAGATATCTCGGTGGGCTTGAGTTTGCGTGAACAGAGTTTTGGCGGCGAGATCAGCACCAATGCTGCCGAACTACGCACCCAATTAGGCGTGCTAACGGCTTATCTTGTTGACCCAGGGATGGATAAGCAAGCCGAGCAGTTATTCCGTGAGCAAGTGATTGCCGAGCAGCAGAGCATTCATAGCAATCCGCAACTGGAGTTTTCGAATCAGTTTGCCCGTATTGCCCATAATGGCGACAAACGTTATGGCTACGGTAATCCTGATGAAATCCTCAAGCGGCAGTTTGCTGAACTTGCGCCTAGCTTCCATTCTGCCGTTCAGCAGGGGGTGATTGAGCTGGCGATTGTTGGTGATTTTGATGAAGACAAAGCGATTGCCGAGGTTGCACAAACCTTAGGGGCCATTGCGCGACAGCCGATCCCTAAGGGGCAGACTATCGTACCTGTGTTTCCCAAAGTGCCGGCACAAATGAGCCTGACCCATTATGGTCAAGTCGATATGGCGGCGCTCGCGCAGGTATGGCCGACGACGGATATGAGCAATCCCCGTGAGCTGGTGGGTTTAGGTTTGCTCGAGCAGGTACTAAACATCCTACTCACTGAAAATGTGCGCGAAAAAGCCGGTGCGAGTTATTCACCCTCAGCATTTTCATACAGTGACTTAAACCCAACGGGTTATGGTTATCTTGGCTTATTTAGCGTGACAACTAAGGCTATGTTGCCTGAAGTGGCTAAGTATTACGCCGTCGCAGTTAAGCAAGTCAAAACGCCTTCTGGGATCAGTGAGGATTTACTCAATCGCGCCCGCCAGCCGGTGCTGGAGTGGATGCAGATGGCGCCGCAAAGTAATAACTTTTGGTTAGATTTGGCCTCAACCGCCCAAAGCCAGCCGGAGCGTTTTGCGGGCTTTAACCAACGATTGGCGCTGGTACAGCAGATCACCCCCACCGAGTTAAGCCAATTGGCGCAGAAATACCTCAAAGATGATAAGCGTTTAACCATCGAAACCATACCTGCACCCGTTTCCGCGCAGTGAAGGATTAAGTCGCCATTTATCTGAAGACCTACCCCTTATGATATTCATTTTATAGGGGGTAATTCACTTGAGTGCTTTATAAGGAAAGCTTGTTACCAGGGCGTGTAGTGTAAAACAGGATTGGAAACTGCTTATGCATTCAAGGTTTGTTTGTATAGCGTAGCTGGGGAGTACCCAATTGCTGGCAAATATATTGGATGCACAATTCTTGCTGTTGGCACCATAGCCCGTAGCTGACGGGGATAAGTTTAATCCCCGCGCGCTGTAACAGTTTATACAGTTCAATATCGAAAAAGTCCGCCCAAGGTCCTGGGTAACCGATTAAATCTATTGCTAAATATTGGTTACCATAGCGGCACAGAATATCCAGTTCTAGCCCCGCCATATGATAGGCGCGCCAGACTGTTATGCCTTTTGCTTCAATCGCCTGTGCCACCGACTGGCCGAAGCTATCGAGGGAGTCGACATAATTGTGTGCCGCTTGAAATTGGCCCGCCGATGCTAAGTAAGTTGCCAGTAAATTATTTTTCGGAAGCTCGTGCGCTTGTACCGATAAAAATAGCCACTGCATTTGTTTAGCACGGGTGATGGCGACATTGAACATATCTTCGCGATTTAAATACACGGCGGCGCGGCTGTCGTTGGCCGTAATGCTAAACGACAGCAGCATAATATCGCGTTCCTCACCTTGAAATCCAAAGGGTGTTGCAACCCGTAATTGGTGACGCTCGAGTTGTTGTGCGTTAAAGCGTGCGAGAATTTGTTGGGATAAATACGCCGTCTGATTGCGAAAGCAGGAGAGTACCCCAATACTGGCGGGCACTAATGCATCCTCTTGTTCATCAATCAGTTGAGCTAACTTTTGAATTAATGCCTCCGCTTCTATGGCGTTAATGCCCTTGCTATCACGGCTGCCAGTCACATGGACTTGGTGTAAGTGCCCAGAGCTTGTGCAGGGTCTGTGCTGCATAATCTTCAGCATGCCTTGATAAAACTGCTGATTACTAAATTGGATAAGCTCAGGTTTACTCCTAAAATGCTCATTTAAAAATACCACTTGGGATTGGCTCGCAAGGGATTGCGATACTAAGTCGAGCATACTGGCATCACGGTAGCTCATTAGGCCGCGGCAATCAGCAGCAAGTCCGAGTTGCGTTTGGATTTGGGTTTGCTTTGCGCGGGATAAAAACGAGAAATGGCGCAGCTGTTTGCTGTCGCCCACCACCAGTGCCGCTTTTGCCCGCTGTAAGGCCGGTAAACATGCAGCAATATTGGCTTGGGTGGCTTCATCAATAATCACTAAATCAAACATTTGCTGCTCCATGGGCAGCACTTTATGTAAGCTGGCAAGGCTAGATAACCAAATGGGAAAGGTTTGTTTTAAGGCATCAAAATCCGTCTTGTAGAAACCGTCGAGCTGTTTGGCAGACTGCCTTGCCCGTAGCGCTCCGGCAAAGCTCACCAAAGTACTGCGTTTATGTTTGAGTAATTGATTCAAACGATAGGACGTTGCCAGTTGAAGGTATTTGAGGCTTAAGTTTTCTTTTTGCTCGATGAGGGCTGTTAATTTATCGAGCACAGTCCATTGCTGGGCAAATTGTTTGATACCCGAGCGGTTAAACCATTGATAAAACCCAAGTCGCCAGCGGGATTGCTTTTGCTCTAGTGTCGCGAGTTTTTGGCCGCGACGTATTGCGTGCTGGCAGTGGCGTATAAAATCCGTTTCCATATTGGCCTGCTCACGGGTGACATTAGCTAGCTGTTGTTTTGCAAGGCGTAGCACAATATCCGTCACCTCTTGGTCAACCGCGGGGTGTTGGCCGTGGAGGATCTCATCGATTTGGTTTTTAAGGATTTTAATAAACTGCGGCGAGCCTGCTCGGATAAGGCTGCTACCAAGTTGGAACTGTTGCTGCAACTTATCGGCAATCACATCAACGGCAACATCTGTGTGAGCGACGATGAGGACAGATTTGCCCCTTAATACCTGCTCCGCCGCCACTGTGGCTATGGTGTAACTCTTGCCTGTTCCCGGAGGGCCTGAGATTTGCCCCAAAGTATGATTAGCCGCCACCTTTAAGACTTGAATTTGCGCGCGGCTTAATAACCCAGGAAGGTAATCCTCTTGGGTATCAACATTGTGACTAACAGAATCTTGCGTGGGTGCCTGCCCAAACAGCGCGTGTAGTGGCGCTGAGAGTGAGGGGGCTGTGATAAGCTTGTCTAACTCATGCAAAATGCCGCGGCTGGCGAGGGAACGTTCTGCCAAAATGATTTGGCTACGGCTGACCAAAAACTGTCCGCGTTTACGACTAAGCTGAATAAATTCCGTCTCATCGATAAGTTTGGGGAAATGCAATAAATGGCTGGTATCAACCTCGGCTTGGCCTGCTCGTAGCCAAGCTATCCAACCACTGACATCCGTAGGATTGTCGCGTAACTCTTGGCTTAGACTGTGTCCTTCAACGACTAATTTTTCTAACAGGGCTTCATTAATGGTAAATGGCCCGCCGCCAGAAAAGCTTTTATTGGATTCGAGGTAAATGTTATCGCCATCGGCCTGCAATTGGCATTCGCGATAAAGGAGTGGGGTGACGACTTTACGTTTTTCGCCATTAAGCTCGATACTGCCGCAGAAAAACAGACAACAGTGCAAGAGCACTTTTTCACGCAGGTATAAAGCACTACGTGCTAGTAATGTACTCGCGGGAGTAAATGGCACTGGTAGGCGCGGTAGAAAGCCACTACTAAATTCATCTTCATGTTGAAGTAAGAGTTGATCTTGCTCCGCCAGCTTATGGCTAGCCCAGAGGTTAATTTCAGCACTATCGTGTTGAAAACACTGTTTGTAGTAGTTAAGAATCCCTTGCAAACCCTATCCATCCCCAAGACTTAATTGGCGATGCGAGAGTAACCTAATCGCATAGGTCGGACAAGGTTGACACCATTTGTAAGCACGATCAAAAACTGAGGAGAAGCCCCTACATTTTTCAACGGCAGTATTTTGAGCTGTAAATAAAAGTATCCTTAACTGCATTTGTATCAATTAAGTGCCTAAAAAATGTGATTTGTATCAGAATTTACTTTGTTACTGAAATGTTTGTTAGATGTTTGGTTTTGAGGGTTTTTTTGTTTGTTTTTCGGTGGAAATTGCCATTGTTGTCATTGTATAACTGCGCAGATTGAACTGAATTTTTTGTCTGCTAATGAGGGATACGATGCTTAATAACAAACTAAAAGGATTCGCGGTTTTGACTTTCGCCTGTTTGGGCGTGACCGCTTGTGGTGGCTCTGATAACAACAAGGATGAAGACACCTCGAAGACCGATACCTATGTACAATTTTACAATGCTTCTGTAGGGAGTACGGCTACTGCACTGAAGATTGGCGATAAAACCTATGAGAGTGTGAGTTACGCCGATGCGATGCCAAGGTTCACTTCAACAACTGGTGTCAGTGCCGTCGAGGTGATGGGGAAAGATGCGTCGAATAAGGATATTTCGATCTACAAAGAGAATATCGATTTAAAAACAGCAACCGACCATTTCTTTGTCTTGCATGGTGATTTTGCCTCACCCTCGCTGCTGAATATCAATTACTCCCGCACTGAGTTAGATAAGCAAAACGCCGAAGCGGACAAGAGTAAAATGCAGTTATTGATTGCTCACACCGCAACCAATGCGCCAGCGTACGATGCGTATATTGCCAAGGCGGATAAAGGCTTTGCCGATGCTGTGATGCTAGGCAGTGTTTCCTATGGTGAAGTCTCAACACCGCAGATTTTGGATACTGGGGATTACAAGGTTTACCTCGCCCCTGCGGGAACGACTAATGTGAGCTACACCACGGCAAGCATTAACTTTAAGACCAAGGTACCCTATAAGTTGATTTTAAGGGAAAGCTTTGGCGCATCAGCGGCTAAAATCAGTTTAGACAGCGTCGATTCGACCACCAATGTGCGAAACCATGTCGCCCTAGAAAGCAGTGTTGATTTTAGAGTATTCAATGGTTTAGCAACGCACAATGTCGATGTTAAAGTCGTGAGCAACAAGCAAGAAGCTCTATTTAGCAATGTGGCTCCCTTTGGCGTGACTGCTTATCAAGGCGCGGAGTTTAATGATTTTGGCGTGAGCGTATTTGACCATACGAGCCAAGCCAAATTGCTCGACAATGTGTTGATCACCCTTAATCAGGACGATATCAAAACCATCTTTATCTACGAGCAAACTACTGATCAGGGTAGCCAAGTTAAGGCGATGGAGATGAAGCAAACGCAAACACCAAGCCCATACAGCTTTAAGTTTGATATCGTCAGTTTTGCCGACAAGAGTAACCTGACGTTGTACTTCTTAAAAGCGAACGACACTATTGAAACTGCAAGCTATAAGATCAGTGCGGTTAATCCAACGGCGCCGCAGTCGTTAGTGGTGCCCAAAGGTGAGTATTCCATCAAGGTGATCGCGGTAGAAAATGGCACAAAAACCGTGGTTTATGCTTCAGAGATGATGGATTTTAATAACGAAGATAATGTCACTATGGTGCTGAATAAGGACGCTTCAACCAGCTTTGGCTATAACCTCGTTAAGCTCTAATCGCTTAGACTGGGCAATAAGCAGTCAATAGATTGGGCAATAAAAAAGCACTACCTTGGTAGTGCTTTTTCGTATTATGCGGCGTTATTCCGACAGTTTTAGCTCTTGGCCAGGCTTAATAATGCTCTTGGCATTCAGCTGGTTCCACTTCATTAAATCCGCGAGTTTCACTTTGTTTTTACGCGCGATTTTATCTAACGAGTCACCGGACTTCACCTTGTAAGTGCTGGCTTTCGCCGCTGGCTTATCTGCGGTTTTACTGCTGGCTTTAGTCTTTGCCGATTGAGACGTTGTTTGAGCTTTGCTCTGTTTTGGCGTTTCGGTCAAGGCGTTATCTTCGCTGTTCATTGGCGTTAACAGGGTTAACTCTTGGCCGATTTTAATTCTATCGGAGCTGAGGTTGTTTACCTGCTTTAACTCTTTGACTGAAATGTCAAATTTCGCGGCAATTGTGCCTAGGCTATCGCCGGATTTCACAATATAGCTCTGGCTGTCGTAACGTTTTTGCGCGTACAGCTTATGCTGATTCTCTTGATACTGACCAATGTTTTCAATCGGCAGGGCGATTTGGTATTTGCCTTTACTGGGGATCACGCTTTGGCGATAACCTGGGTTATAGGTTTTAAACTCCGCTTTAGTAAGCCCTGCTGCATTGGCGATTTGGCTTATTTCAACGCCATTGGGTGCGGGTAAACGCTCCAAAAATGGACGGTTGGCAATCGGCATCACCTTGAGATTGTAATGGCTAGGCGCGCGGATAATTTGAATAAAGGCGAGCCACTTAGGCACGGTTTGTACTTGGCGAGCTGGAATATTCAGCGACCAAAAATCCGTGGGTTTGCCCTTAGCTTTGTTTCTATCGATAGCGGCTTTGATCACTAGCTCGCCACTGTTATAGCCTGCAACCGCGTTGATCCAGTCGTTACCTAAGGTGTCGTGCAAGTGTTGTAGGTAGTCGAGTACGGCATCGGTTGAGGCGAGTGCATCTTTACGGCCATCGTAGGCTGAGTTGATAGTTAGGCCAAAGTTTCGTCCCGTGGCAGGGATCATTTGCCATAGTCCAGCGGGGCCATTTGCCTGGGCAAGCGGGTTATAACCACTCTCTACAATTGGCAGGAGTGCCAGTTCAAGCGGCATATTACGGGCTTCGAGCTGGCTGACTATATAGTATAAAAAAGGCTCGGCGCGCTGGGTCACCTGAGTCATAAACTTTTGCTTATCATCGAAAAAGTTACGTTGTTTGCGTACTTCGGCATCGTCATGTACATCAATAGTGCGCGCGTGTTGGATTTTCTCCCACACATCGGTGTAGCGCTCGTCGATAATGTTCGTTTCAACATGCTGAGGTTGTGCTGTATCTTCACTATTGCCTTCGGCTTCAGGCAAGGCTGCAGCGTATTCCGTTGGTGAAGTTTGCGCCGAAGTGGTTGCGCAGCCGCTTAGCTGAGCTGTCAAGATGGCGACCACGAGCGCAGCTAATGCACTGGGTTGGCGAAAGGTTTTCCGCATGATTATCCTGTAATCTTTGATGACTTGATGTTCCATGATTTGGCACATGCTAATCTGTTTTCGTATTTCTGAATAGCTTTGCTGGAAATTTGACCGCCTAGGTCACATTTAGATTTACGCCTAAATAGGCTAACATAGCGGCGATTTTTCATCGTAGTGGGTTACAGAGTGCAGACGTTAGCGCAGTTAAAAGCGGGACAATTAAAAGGGATTACTCGTTTACAATTGGTTGAAAACTTAACCGAGTTTCCGCGGGAGATCTTCGATTTAGCCGATACGCTCGAGATCCTCGACTTATCCAATAACCAGCTCAGTTCACTGCCCGACGATTTACCTCGCTTAGCCCATTTGAAGATTTTGTTTGCTTCGAATAACCGCTTTGAAGTGCTGCCAGAGGTGTTAGGCCAGTGTCCGAAACTGGAGATGATAGGCTTTAAGGCGAATCAAATTCATTCGGTACCTGAGGCGTCATTGCCCTTGCACACTCGCTGGTTGATCTTAACGGATAACCAAATCACCGCCTTGCCGGAGTGTATGGGGCAGTTGCAGCGTTTGCAAAAATTAGCCTTAGCGGGCAATCGCTTAACTTCGCTGCCAGCATCCATGGCCCAATGCCATAACTTAGAGTTAGTGCGTTTATCGGCAAATGCCTTAGCCGCGTTGCCGAGTTGGTTGTTTAAGCTACCCAAACTTACTTGGCTGGCGTTTGCGGGCAATCCCTTTAGTCATACGCTGGTCGATCCCCATGCCGATGTGGCCAGTGTGCCCAATGTGACACTAGCGGACATCGAACTCGGAGACAAATTAGGTGAAGGTGCCTCCGGTATTATTTACCAAGGGCGTTGGTTAAATTCCGCAATGGTGGCTGCCACGGGGAGCGAACATATTGCAGTGAAGCTATTTAAAGGGGAGGTGACCAGTGACGGTTACCCTGCCGATGAATTGGATTGTTGTTTAACCACGGGCGAGCATCCCAATCTTATCAAGGTATTAGCGCATATCAGCCAACAGGATCAGCTAGGGCTAGTGATGTCGCTAATTCCCCAAGGATTTTATAACTTAGGTTTACCGCCTTCCCTTGAAACCTGTACCCGCGACACCTTTAAGGCGGGGACCAAGTTCAGCCTGAAAGATATTACTAAAATAGCTTTGCAATTGGCTGACACCCTAGCGCATATGCACGCCCAACATATCAGTCATGGGGATGTTTATGCGCACAATATGATGATTAATCAGCAAATGTCACTATTATTCGGTGACTTTGGCGCCGCTTCAAACTTAGCAAAATTATCTACATCGGAGCGTAATGCCATGCAGGCCATAGAGGTGCGGGCCCTAGGCTGTTTGATTGATGACTTATTACCCTTTGCTGGTGCCAATGATGAAGCGCTGCGCGCTCAACTGCGACAGTTAAAAGCACTCTGCATGCAGCCGGAATTATCCTGCCGTCCACGGTTTAGTGATATCGCGAAAACATTAACTGCGCTGTGTTAAGTTAGCGCATATGGTATGAGTAAACTCGAGGGGTGGTTCCATTGGTGAAAACCGATGTAGAGATATTTAATCAAGAGCGACTCAATCTCATCAGCAATGGAGAGCTGGCATTATGAGTTCGATTTCAAAACTGGTTTGGCTTAGCCTCTGCGTAAGCTCGTTTTTCTCTGCACCCGTTTGGGCGGGATTTTGGGATAACCTTTGGCAGCCTGAACAACCTGTTGACCAAACCACACCACCTAAAAATGCGCAGCGTTTCGAGATTAGTGGGACTTTACCCGCTTATACCCAACTAGAACTTGTGGGTTACTACACTTCCTCTGTATGTACCCGTAAAGAAATACGTTTCCCGAATGGCGATATTGCCAATCCCTATCGCGCCACGCTGAATAAAAGTTCGGTATTACGCCAATCACTTGAAAGTGGCGCTGTCGTTAAACCATTCTCCCTTGTGTTAGCCCTGCAAGGGGGCGGAGATTGCGATTGGCAATTGGAGGATTTAGTCCTCGACCTTACCTTGGTGCCTAGTCATCCAATATGGCAAAAGGTTAAGTCATTAAAAGATGACTATTTACAGACGTCACCGCCATTAACACCCAGTAAACCGGCGGCCAAAGCCTCGCCCCACGATGGATTTTATTTGAGCCAGGAACTGACCATCGAGCCTGTGCTTGCTGGCAGCGAAGAAGATACTAATCTGGTTTCGGCGTTACCGCTTAGCCTTAATCCCGTTTATTACCCTGTGGTCATCTACAGCCCCAAAACAGATAGCGCCTTTGAGGTGCAACTTAAGAGTAATTTACAGTCGACCAGCAGTTTATGGTCGAGCACGGCAACGCAAATGGTGCGTTTCGATAAAGATGCTGTATTGAGGGTGGAGTTTAATCCCGAAATTTTGCCCGACTATCAAGTGAATGTGTGGCGTCAGCCTGACCATATCTCGGTGCATTACCCCGACGGCACTGAATATCGTTATCCACGCGGGGATGCGCGACTCTATGCCTATGGTAAGCCTGAATCTATGCTCAATACCTTAAGTGCGAGCACCAAGGCCGAAGATAAGCGATTGTTAGCACAAATCTATTGGGCAGGTTATGCACTGGCGAAGGATGAAGAAAAAGCGCGTAAATTCTACCGAGAGGCGGCCGAGGGCGATGACTTGATTGCTATTCAGTGGATGCAATCACAGGCAGCCTATGCGGGCGAGGTGGAGCAGAGCCGCTATTGGCTACAACGCGCGGCAAGGCTTGGAAATATGGAAGCTAAACTGGAGCTTATTCGTCAACCACTTGAGGTTATCCTGCGTGGTAAATTGAATACAGCCGAAGCAAAAAGCGCGGAAGTTAAGGCGTGGGAACAATTAAATGTATTAGTTAATCAAGGTGTCCCCGAGGCCATGGGGATGATGGCTCTCTATCAAGTATTGCCTTGGTCGCCCTACTATAATGCAACGGCGGCATTAGCCAATTATCGTTTGAGTGTGCAGGCTGATCCCGCTTTGGCCCTTAGCGCTGCCAGTGATTACTATTATTTGCTCGAGGATTTTGAACAAAGCCAAGAGTTTTGGGAGATTGCCGCCAAGCGGGATTTGTATGCTGCCGCAGAATATGCCGATATCTTATTGAAACCGGCGCAGCGCAACCCCCTAAGAGCTCGTTATTGGCTTGATAAGGTTGCCTCTCAAGGTGAAAAACAAGGTATTCAACAGGATGTGCTTGGTAAGGCTTATTTTCAATTAGCCAGTTTACTCGATGCTGGAGAGGGCGGCGAGGCCGACCCTAAGCGTGCACAAATCCTGTACCAGCAAAGTCTCGTATTGGCTGAACGTTTTTCAAATGATTATGCCGCTCAAGCGAAGGAAAGACTCAAATCCCTTGAAGAGCGCCGCCTGTAGCTAAGTTAACAGGGATAACTCGATAACAGGCTTATTCAAGCCATAGGCAAGACAGGGAGATTAATCTATGGCTTTTCAATTTGAGACCTATCGTTTTAATACCGAAGATGCGATCCAAGTATGTGTTGGAGCCTTTGCGCTCGCGGTGCCCATTGGATTTTCTGAAGAGGCATGGCAACTCGGAGAAACCTTGCCACTGCTGAATTTACTGATGTTATTGGGTTTGTCGTTGCTGTTCCTTGGGGTGTTTACTTATCAGAGTGTGTTTCAACAGGATATTCGTCACCGCCTACCGGTATTTATTTTTCGGATTATCGTTGCCTATTTGATAAGTGCTTGTGTCGTCAGTTTAGTGCTCTTGTGTATCGATAAATTGCCCTTAATTGACGACACTATGACTTCAATCAAACGGATTATCGTGATTAGTATGCCCGCTTCTATGGGGGCGATTGTGGTGGATAGCTTCGACAAGGAATAAATGTGGGTGGATATCATGACTTTTGTCACTGGTGCATTTAGGTTATGTTGCACATACTGGAACCCAATAGAACGATTGCAAAAGGACGCATTATGAACACAGCAACGCTTGCATTACTTATCCCTATTTTTGCCATTGTGGGCGGATATACAGTCGCGATTATGAAGATCCGCGAGCGCGGCAATTCCGTCAGTAATAAGCTTCAGGCCGAAAACCAACTGTTACGCATTGAGCTTGATAAATTACGCGAGCGGGTTGAAGTGTTAGAACAACTGGTGACCGACGAGAGTTTTCAATTAAAGCGCGAATTTAAGCGAGTCTAGTCCTAAATAATGGTCATGGTGCGGCTGAGTGCCATGACTATAGCTTGTATCTAGTTGCTTAATACTGCGTTTAAGGCTTTCGACAGAGCGCCACTATGCCTTCAAGCCTTCGCCTTGTCTAAAGCCTGTTTAACTCCCGCTGAATGAACAGATATTTAATACGATTGGTATAAGTCATCGGGTGAGTGAAATACCAAAACTGAGGTAGACTCGTGACAATTATGTTATTAGCCCAATATTGAGCCATTAAAGATCGAGTTAATATGTTTCTATCGCCGTATTTTTCAAAGCAAAATCAATCCATTTCTGTTTCTGCACAACAAGCCAGTGACTTCGCCAAGAAAATCGCCCAAGATTTCAATCCTATTCACGATGTCGGTGCAAAGCGTTTTTGTGTGCCCGGTGACTTGCTGTTTGCCCTCGTCTTAACCCAATACGGTTTAAGCCAGAATATGAAGTTTACCTTTGCTGGCATGGTTGGTGATGGCGTGGAGTTACAATTTCCGGAGCAAGTCAGCGACAGTTTTGCTATTTGTGATAACCGTGAAAAAACTTATTTACAGGTGAGCCGTCAAGGTGACATTAGCCGCTGCGACGCACAAACCGAATCCTTTATTCGCAACTATGTGGCATTTTCTGGGCATAATTTTATCGATATTTTGATGCCTTTGATGAAGCAGCATCAAGTGATGATTAACCCCGAGCGTCCCTTAGTGATCTACGAGAGCATGTCATTCGATTTAACCAGTCTCGACTTTGTGGAAGTGAAGTTATCGCTTGTACAACAGGAGCTTAAGATTGATGGCAAGCGCGGTGATGTGACGCTGCACTTTGAACTGCATAGCGGCGATACCTTAGTCGGTACCGGAATTAAAACCTTGGTCATGAGCGGCCTGCGCCCCTACGAAGAGGCGCAAATGCAGCAGATGTGTGCCGCTTACGAAGGGCGCAAAACCGAGTTTTAATTGAGTCTGAGGCCCGCTTTATCGCTCAGGTCTCTAGGGCGAGATAATTTGGGATAAAGAGTGGTTTGGGATAAGGCTTGAACTTGATCCCAAACCAAGGCGTTTTAATGCTAACTATGCTGCTCATCAATCGACAGTTGGGACACGGTATTTGCCACATTTTCTGCGCCAGTACGAATATTCCCCATCACAGCGGTCACTTCAACGAGTTGTTGTTTACCTTGCTCGGCAATTCGCTCTACCTCGTTCATCATGCTGGTGGCACTTGCAGTAAGTTGGCTGTTTTTGTCGACGACCGCTGCAATTTCACTGGTGGATTTACTGGTTCTTGCGGCAAGCTGACGTACCTCATCGGCCACCACGGCAAAACCTCGACCTTGTTCTCCTGCGCGGGCAGCTTCAATTGCAGCATTGAGCGCTAATAGATTGGTTTGGTCTGCAATAGCGCTAATCGTCGCTACAATTGCTTGAATACTTTGGGATTGCTCATTAAGTTGATTGATGGATTTTGTGGTCTTTACCGTTTGCTCGGCGATTGCATTTGAAGTATTTACGGTTGCATCGAGTAACTTCACGCCTTCAATAGCTTGCTCTACCGTGAGTTGCGAGGTTTCTAATGCAATATCCGCAGCTTCACGCACCGCTTTATTTTGTTCGATCCTTTTGGTGATATTGCTTGCAAATTTAATGACTTTTATCACTTTGCCATTTTCATTCACCACAGGGTTATATACGGCCTCTAGCCATACAGAATCCCCATAGGCATTTTTACGCTCGAATAGGCCTTTTTGATATTACCTTGTTTGAGTTCGTCCCAAAAGCGCGGATTTTGCTGATAAAAGGTATCGAAACAAAACATCCGATGGTGCTTGCCGACAATTTGTGATGCTTGATAACCCATGGTTTTTAAGAACTTTGGATTAGCCTGCAAAATAGTGCCATCGGGTTTAAATTCAATGACGGCTTGAGCGCGATCTAAGGCTGTAAAAATCGCTGCTTGATCATCGAGTTTGTGTTTATCTTGGGTAATGTCTGAGGCAATTTTCATAATTTTGATGACTTTGCCGTCCATCTTGATCGGAAAATAAGTTGCCCTTAACCAGACTTCTTCGCCATCTTTCCGGAACCGTTGAAAATTACCTTCTTTGGGTTGGCCTGATTTTAGGCTTGTCCAAAACTGTTGGTAGCTGGGTGAATTGGCTAATTCGGGGGAACAGAATAATCTATGGTGTTTGCCAACAATCTCTTGCAAAGAATAACCAATTTCTTTTAAAAATATTGAGTTAGCATCGATTATAAGCCCTTCTGGCGAGAATTCGATGGTGGCAATACAGTCTTTTATCGAGTCAATTGTGGCTTGCGCTTCCCTGCGTTTAGTTTCACTTAGCTCGAGGCTTTTACGTAATGAAGAATTAAACACTAAAGTACTCCTAATGAGTTTGGCAAACTCAGAAACGGCGATGTTTTTTAAGGCGCAAGAATATGTGTCACATTATAGTGTTAAATATAGCTGTGATTTAAGTTGCTGCTGGATTTGTGCATCATTTCTTGAGCAAGCTCAATACTAAAAAACCGTTCAGTAAGATCACTTATCCTGCAAAAAGTAAGCAAATGAAGTGGGATACTAAGGTAACCTCCTTGTTACCTTACTCCTTGGTCCCTGAGTTACGGGGTGTGAGTTAACCTATTTTTTCGATTTTGGCGGGCAGTCCTTGCCGCGCCGATGCGCCGCTGGCCCAGTCCACCAAAGGGTAGCGACCATGGCGGCTTGGGTCGAACAGATTTAAGTCGTTCATATTGACTCCGACGAGGATCAGCGGATTGGCAGCGATCTTCTTATCATCGATAACTATATCCCGTGCACCGAGTTCCTTATGGCCATAGCCGTGCTCGATGGCAATGCAGTCGGGATGCACGCCCGCCACACATTCCACTAAAGCCACCACACTGCCATTAGGCGTGCTGATCTTAACCGTATCTCCGGTTTTAATGCCAAAACGGGTGGCAGTTTGCTCATTGATGCGCACCGGATTATTGGGGTGCACTTGGCGTAAACGGTCCGAACCTATGCTCATCGAACTCATGGTGTGCGACTTATAACTGCTGATCAGCAGCGGCCATTGTGACTTATCGAATGCTTGCTCTAAGGGCGTGCCGTTGGCGAGTGCAGGGTGATAACGCCGTGGACAGCCACTCATATATTCACCACTTAAACTGTTGCGCCGACTGCCCACCTCTGGGTTCCACAGCATTAAGGGTTTTGGCCAAACCTTGCTGGGGTTACCCGCTTCGTCACGGCCTGCACTGATATTTTCAAAGCGGCCGCCACGGGCAAATAAGTAACTGACTTTTTTGACTTCTTCGGGTTTGAGTCTGGCATTCAGTTCCGCTTGAATGCGCCCAACCCCACTGAAGTAGATATCCTCGGCATTGATATCGGCAACGGGTTTACCTAGGTAGGCCACGTTTGCCGCGCCATAGAGCGAAAAGTCAGCCGCGCGGCTAAGAGGATGCAGACTGCCATCGGCGGCCTTGACCGCATTGTCACCAAAGCCGGGCAGATTGAGTTTTATCGCCACTTGGCTAAGGAAAGATTCCATACAAATCACATCGCCGTCAGCGGTTTTGGCTACCCTCGGCTCGACAATCGGCCAGCGCCCGGTAGCCTCTTTGGTGAGCGTGCCATGCCATGCGGCGCTCCAGCCCCAAGATTCATAGGTTAAGGTGTCGGGGACTATGTAGTCCGACAGCGCCGAGGTCTCATTGATAAAGCTGTCGATGCTGATAAATAGCGGCAATACTTTGGGATCTTTTAATTGTTCACCAATGGCTTCGCCGAGTCCTGCCTGACCATAAATCGGGTTACCCATATGGTTGATCCACGCCTTGAGTCGATAGGGATAACCATGCACCGCCGCGGTTAAATGTTCGCCCAGCAGGGGCGATGAGATGGGGAACCAAGGCTCCTTCGACGGATAGGGCGACTCTCCTGCCTCGATTTTACGGCGGTACTCAGAGGTTTTTTCGTAGGGGAACTTAGAGCGGGAAAGGAATACGCCCTTAGGTTCGACCATGCCGTCAAAGTCCTGCAAATTGTACCTTGGACCCGCACCAAAGGCGGGGAAAGTACCGCCCTTAGCTATCGCGCCGCCCTTAAGATTTAGGTTACCTATCATGGCGTTAAGCATCATGATCGCCCATGCGCTGTAAAAACCGTTAGCACTCATGGTGCCGCCGTGGGAAATCACCGCCGCCTTAGTGCCATGGCTAGTAAACTTGTGGGCGAGGGCCGCAATTTGCGCCTCGCTAATATCGCACTCCTTGGCGTAGTCGGCCATCTCGACGCTGCGCGCGGCTTCACTGAGCAGCTGAAAACTGGATTTCACGCTCAGCTCGCCCTTTGGCGTATTCACGCTTTGCTCAACCTCAAGTTGTGCCTTGGCGCATTGTCTGGCTGGTAGGATCTGCCCAGTAGCGGCATCGACAACCAGTGGAGAATCCTGCTCGCCATAGGCTTTGCCTTCGAAGGGCAGGCCGAGATCGCTGGCATACAAATATTGGCCGTATCTGGGGTGATTTGGCGTGCTGATGATTAAGAAGCTGGCATTACTAAAGCCTCGGTAGCCAGCTGCTTTCGCCGCCTCGGCATTGGGCGCGGTTAAAAACGCACTGGCGTAGCGCTGGTTATCGATAATCCAGCGCAGCATGCCCATGGCGAGGGCTGAGTCGGTTGCGGGGCGAATGGGCAGCCAAGTATTGTTACCCGCGCAGGGCTGGTTCGAGGTGTTAGGCAGCATGGGCGACACCACCACATAGCTGAATTCTCGCCCATCGACCCGAGCGTTGGCCAATTGCCGCGCTTGGCGTTTAAAAGGGTTGCCCGACTGCTGCGGCGAGGTACCGATAAACAGCAAAAACTCGCTATTGTCCCAATCGGGTTTAAGGTGAGCGTATTTCTTTAAATCGTCGAGCAGGGCACCCGCCCCAGCGCGATAGGTAAAGCCGCAATAGGCGCCGTGGTTGGCAAAATTTCGTGTACCGAAACTATTGAAGGTAAAGCGTTTAATAATGACATCTCGGCCTTCATCCGAGGCGTTTGACACTAAGAGCTGGTTTGCCTTGGGGCCATATTCAGGATTATTGGCATCGAGTGGCGTACTGATATCGCGAATTGCCCTTAAGCCTTCGACATGTCCCTCACCAAATAAGTCACCGCCATCGACGACCTCAGTCAGCAGTTGCTCGAAACTGATGCTTTGCCATTGACCACTGCCGCGCGGCCCGACCCGTTTAAGACATTGGGTGACGCGATAGGGGCTATCTAATTGTTCCAACATGGCATTGCCACGGGCGCAGGCGGTTGAGCGCCCCTGTAAGCCCTGCTCCTGATAGGCACTTAAGCCGACTAAGGCGGTTTTGATCCGGGTATCGAAGTCGATATGTTCCCGCGCCGAGAGTGGATGATAGGGATTGCCGCTGATGCGGAGGATCTTATCTGTCTTATTATCGATACGGGCGCGCACGCCGCATTTGGTCCAGCAGCCGAGACACATGGTATTGGCGATGCGTTGCTCATCGTTGCCAATCAACTGGCCTGAGGTTAAATCTACTTTATATTCAGGGGCTAGCGAATTGCCATGGATGGGATCTTGGGTGGTCTTGCCCGAACTGCCATTTACCACACCTTTGCCCATTTGCGCTAAGGTATGGCTGTAACCTGCGGCAAATAATCCCACGCCACCCGTCACAGCTGCGCCTTTGATAAAACGACGTTTACTCTTATCCATTACGGACTCCTTAATGCGGTAACTTTTCTTAATGCCAATGCTCTTAATTAAAGCGATGAGGCTCACAAGGTCTGTTGGGCTGAGCGTGGTTGATGGCGAATAAATTCAGACACTAACACCATCAGTGCGAGCCAGAGGCCGAAGGTGCCAGCGATGCCTAATAGGCCCTCTGGCCCCCATGGCAGTTGATAGAAGTAAGTGCCCGCACCGTATTTAGGGTCGGTTTGCGCTTGGATAAGTACAATCCAGCGAAATCCCCATGCCAGATGTACCGCCGTTAAACTGACGACTAACATCAATACCGAGGGGAGGCGGCGCACTGCTAATACCAATGCCAGCAAAGCGAGGGTGACTAAGACCCAAATGGCGGCCAGTTGCCAGCTTGGGCTGGTGTCTAATAACAACGCGGCTTCGTGCGCCGAGCCGTTATCGAATAAGGCCCAGCCGATAAGACACAGGGCGAAGAGGCCAAAGCTTGCCCTGACCCATTGCAGTAACCTGTCTTGGGTGCTGGCTTGATAACCGTGCAAAATGCGATTAAGCACGGCTAGGGTGCCGCAGGCGGCAAGCAGGGCACTGGTTGCCATCAATGGCGGCAACCAATAGGTATGCCAAAGTGGCCGCGCTTTGATCGCCATGGTCTCCATTCCGGTGTAAAGCGCAATCGAGCACGCACTCAAAGTGGCGATGAGCGCAATGGGTTTTAGCCATTTATCGCTGCTCCAATTACCGAATCTGAGCCATTGACCGATGCGGCTCAACCAATCCGCTTCTTCAGCCGAACTTGTAAGAGAAGAGTGCGCCTGAGGTAGGTAAGGCCGCAGTAACAACCAAGCAAACACTAGACTCGTGCCCGAAAATATCGGCAGTAAAAAGGCGCCGTACCACATCCACGAATACGGCCTGATTTGGGCATAGAAATGCCATGCCCGTAGCGGTTGATGTAGGTCAGCAAGCAGCGCAATCGGCGCGACTATACCTGCTGTGAGCATCAAGCAGGCGCAGAGCTTGAGCAGTCTGGCATCGGTTTGTTTTGCACTACATAAATGAATGGTCGCCACCCACACACTGGCGTAGGCCAAACCCATTAAAAAGAAGTATTGCACCGCCCATGGCAGCCAAGTGATGGCGATATCTGGAGTAAAGATTTCTTTAATGACCATGGTGGATCTCCTCGCCAGTGTCTGTCAGTAGGGTGCGAACGGGGGCTTGGCCGTTGATGCGATCTTCAAAGGCGCTGTTCATGCCGATGTAAAACACTCTAGGTCCCGTATTGGCATCGGGCTTGAGCACCTTGATATCCGCTTGATTCGCTTTGAGTAGTTGGCTGATGTGGCTGTGAGGATCGTTTAGATCGCCAATCACCCTCGCTTCGCCGACGCAGGTTTCGACACAGGCGGGTAAGAGTCCAGCTTCGAGCCTGTGAGCGCAGAAGGTGCATTTATCGGCGGTGTTGGTCTCATGGTTGATAAAGCGCGCATCATAGGGGCAAGCCTGCACACAATATCCGCAGCCGACGCACCATTCGTTGTTGACGACCACAATGCCATCTGGGCGTTGGAAGGTAGCACCCGTGGGGCAAATCGGGATGCAAGGCGGGTTTTCACAGTGATTACATAGTCTTGGCAACATCAAGAATGCGGGCGGCGTGGCTGCATCCTGTTGCGACACTTCGTATTGCTGCACTGTGGTACGAAATTGCCCCAAGGGCGGCAGGTTTTCGAAGGTACACGCCACGGTACAGGCCTGACAGCCAACACAGCGGCGCAGGTCAATCACCATGCCGTAGCGTTTGCCCGTAGCTGCAGTTTGTGCCTGTTGGGCTTGCACTTGCACGACGGGAATGAGCGCGGCGCCGACACTCACACTGGCCATTTTGCCGAGAAACTGACGTTTACTCTTGTCCATAGGGATTTCCTTCACTCTTACAGAAAGCTCACTTCATGCCCGTAGATATCAGCGGCTGAGACTAAGGGCTGGGTTTAAGGGCATTCTGGTAAAGTGAAGGGGGGATAACTATAGTGGTTTTCCACATAGCGGCAGAGGGTTTGATCTAGCGCAACAAATATTCGCTACAATAGCGCATTCTGCTGTGATTGTTTTTTGTAAGTTATGGGGACGAAGTATTGTACAGGACGTTATTTTACATACTCCAAACAGCGATGAGCGTTGGCTTTTGTGCTGCGCGATGGCCTAGTAATACGCTTATCATCTTATTGATATTATTAGTGTGTAGCCCTGCTGCCATGTCAAGCACGGGCGTGAATCCTGCCGCAGTTAACGTGCTTGGGAGGCAAGAGTCCACCACAGAATCATCAACATCCCTTACCTTAGCCGCCCTCGATGCAAATAACGCTTTGGTTAGCGACAGTCTTGCGACTTTGTCTTCCGAGGCGGGTTATCAAGTGGTCGATGTAGGCGTATTGGCCATTCGGGGCTATAAGAGCACAGTCAATCGTTGGCAGCCTTTGATGGGCTGGCTTGAGTCGCAAATACCTAATAGTTACTTTAGATTGCATCCTTTAAGCATTGAAGAATTAGCCAAAGGCGTTGAAACCGAAGCGTTGGACTTTGTTATCACTAACCCTGGGCAGTCGGTGATGTTGGCGCGGCAATTTTCCCTGTCTTGGCTCGCCACCCTACGAAGCCCAATCAATAATGGCGCCGCGATGCAAGTGGGGTCTGCGCTGGTGGTCAGAGCCGATTCACCCTATCAGACCTTACAGGATCTTAAGGGCAAGCGCCTTGGAATTGTCTCCAAAAATGCCTTTGGTGGTTATCTTACTTTAGTTTATGAGGCACAGCTTAAGGGCATAGATTTACCTGATTTTGTGGGGGAGATTATTCCCTTAGGCTTTCCACTCGATAACCTTATTTATCAGCTCGGTGCGGCAGATAAGCCAAGCGATAAATCCCCAAGTTTAGATGCAGCGGTCGTGCCTGTATGTCAGCTTGAGCAAATGCAGGCTGAAGGTTTGATCAAGCTGCAAAATTATCGGGTGCTCGATAATCAGGCGCCAGCGGGGTTTCATTGCCAAGTGTCGAGTCGGTTATACCCCAACTGGTCTATGGCTAAAACCAACCGTGCGACTCAATCGCTCGCAAAACAGGTGACTCAAGCCCTGTTTGCCCTACCCGAGGACAGTCCCGCCGCTAAAGCCGCTGAATCTGCGGGTTGGACCACGGCCGTTAGCCAACTGGCGATAGATCAACTCCTTAAAGATCTCGATATGCATCCCCTGCAAACGCCTTGGTGGCAGCGGGCGTGGCAATGGGTAAAACTGCATCAACATTGGGCATGGTTTGTGTTAACCATATTGGTATTGCTCAATGTGTACCATTTCTGGCTAGAATATCGTTTTAGTCGCCGCGGCCGTGAGTTGATAAACACCCAGAGACAACTCAGTGAAAACCGCGCCCTGTTGGAGCATGCCCAGCGGATTGCGATTGCGGGGGAGTTAGGGGCGAGCCTCTCCCATGAACTCAATCAACCTTTGGCGGCGATTGGCCATTATTGCCATGGCGCCGAGGTACGTTTACAACGAGGGACGAGTCCTGAAGAATTACAATCCGTGCTGACTTTAATCCAGCAAGAAGTCAGCCGCGCCGACAGTATTATCAGCCGTTTACGTAATTTATTGAAAAAGCGGCCTGTGTCTAAGCAGCTTCTGTATTTACATCAGTTAGTGAACGATACTGCGCCGCTGCTCGCCTATGAACTGGAGCAGCACCATATCCAGCTTTCGACCAATGTGAGCGGCGAAGCCTATCAATTGCCTTTAGATGAAGTGGGCATGCAGCAACTATTGCTCAACCTTTTGAAAAACGCCGCCGATGCCTGTGTGCAACGCCAGCAGAGCGAGGTCGATGCGTCGAAACCCTATCAGCCCACGATTGATATCGACCTGCGTT
This sequence comes from Shewanella decolorationis S12, assembly GCF_000485795.1. GTDB lineage: Bacteria > Pseudomonadota > Gammaproteobacteria > Enterobacterales > Shewanellaceae > Shewanella > Shewanella decolorationis. The sequence goes on along the minus strand of NZ_AXZL01000076.1, from coordinate 578,282 downwards.
ACCAAGAACACAAGCTACTGCTCACGGTCACAGACAATGGCACAGGTTTAACTGAGGATGCCAATCTGCTGATGCAGGCCTTTTATTCGACTAAGTCTGAGGGCTTAGGGCTAGGGCTGGTGATTTGCCGTGATATCGCCGAGAGTCATGGCGGCCGCTTTAGCCTAGAAACCGCTTTAAGTGGCGGCTGCCAAGCGCAGGTATCCTTACCCCGTAAGTTTGATGGAGCACCAGCATGAGCCACGCATTGCCCGTGTATTTAATCGATGATGATGAGTCGGTGCGCCGCTCGCTGCGGTTTATGCTCGAAAGCTATGGCCTGAATATCCGCGACTTTGATAGCGCCGAGGCGTTTTTTGCCGCCATCGACTTAAGCCAGCCTGGCTGCGCCTTAGTCGATGTGCGTATGCCGGGCTTAAGTGGGCCGCAATTACATGCGCAATTAGTGCAGCACAATAGTCCGTTGGCTGTGATTTATTTGACTGGCCATGGCGATGTGCCCATGGCGGTGGAGGCGCTAAAACTCGGGGCGGTGGATTTTTTCCAAAAGCCCGCCGATGGTGCCAAGTTGGCCGACGCAGTCGTTAAAGCGCTAGAGCATGCCAAGGCGCATTATCAAGATAATCAATATCTTCAGACTTATCAGACTCTCACACCGCGGGAGCGGGAAATCCTTACCCTTATCGCCAAAGGCTATAAGAATCAGGAGATTGCCGATACGCTGTGCATCGCTATGCGTACGGTCGAAATTCACCGTGCGAACTTAATGAAAGGCATGCAGGTCGGCTCGCTCGCCGAGATGATATTAATCTACGGCCGGATTGCCGATCGCCTTGCCCCCACATAAAACCGCCCTTGTTCGCGCGAATTGGCGTATCCTTGGCCGTTTGATGTGAGCTAACGCATTCAGCCCTAGGTGCTTAATTGCCAAGGCTCGACGATTGCCTTATTTTAGGGGCTAACTTTTAAGGCCAAGACTTTTAACGCTGATTTATGAAGTCTTAGGCCGCTTTTGGATGACCTTATCGTTCGCTTTGTGCATAAGGTGCTCCCGTTTGGATAAGGAATGAAATGCCAAGCTTGATTCGTATTGTGCTGATTGATACGCACCTTCCGGGCGTTGTGGAACTCGCCCTCAATGGCCATACCAATATTTGTGGTACTAACGCCTCGGGTAAAACCACTCTGCAACGTTTAGTGCCGGTATTTTATGGCGAATATCCTAGCCGCGTGGTGCCTTCAACCCGCGATAGTTTCGAGCGTTGGTACTTGCCACACGATTCAAGCTACATCATTTACGAATACCAAAAGGCCGATGGCTTGCTCTATCAAGCCGTGCTGGCATCGGCGGGTGATGGTAAAGGGGTGAACTACCGCTTTATCGCCAAAGGTTTTGAGTTAAGCGATTATATTAAATCGCAAAATGGTGACACTATTCTCTGCCACACCATGGCAGAACTCGGCCGGGATTTAAAACGCCAGGGCGTAGCCACCACCAACTTGCTCAACACCCGCGAATATCGCGCGATTATTCAAAACGATCGCACTTTGTTAAGCACGGGCAGCAACCGTAGCGAACTGCGAGCCTATGCGCGCCAATTTGCCCTGTGTGAAGGTGAGCATTCACTGCGCCATATCGAAAAACTCGCCAAGGCGGTGCACTCCAAAGAAGGCAAAATGGAAACGGTCAAATCGATGATCGCCGCCATTTTGGAAGAAGACGGGGTAAATCCACCTAGCTCACGCCTCAATCCGCAACGCGTCGAGGCGTGGATCCGCGAGAGCCAGTTAATCCAAGGCTTTGAAGTCATTCGTCCCGAGTTTGAAAAGCTCGAGCAGGAATTTAACCAACTGCTCAGCGCCGAGATGCGTCTCTCGAGCCTGTCCCGTGGCTATCGCAATGACGAAACCTTAGAGGCCGATCGGTTAGAGATCCAACAAACCTTGTCTAAGGAGCTGAATTTAAAGCTTCGAATGTTGGATGACGAATGGAAAGAAGTGCGTGATGAGTTAAACCTCGACCTATCCGCCGCCAAGGGCGATGTGGCTAAGTGCGAGTATGAGTTAGATGCCATTGAAGATCAGCACGGCGCCTTTTTAGATGCCAATATTGAGCAAGCTAAGGCTGACTTGGACATGCTGCCAAACTGGCGCGCGGACATGGAAAACTTAAGCGAGCGCCATAAGTTACAAACCGAAAAACACCAAGATATTGAAGCGGCTTACAATGCCCGCCGCAGCAAAATTGGCGAGCAGTTAAACCGCGAGCTCGAAGGCTTACACGCGGACCAAGACAAGCAACGCGAAGCGCGCGACAAACAGCGTGAAGTGGCAAGAGCCGATCTCGATGCCCTCGAAGCCCAATGGCGCAGCCAAATGGATGCGGGCAAGGCAAGCTTTAGCGAGCAGGAATATCAATTCAAACTCAATGCCGCCGAGCTTAAATTACGTGTCGATGGTGTGACCTACACCGAGGAAGAAAAGTTAAGCCTTGCGATTTTCGACGAGCGGATTCACCGCGCCGACGAAGAGCAAGAAAGCTGTAACGCTAAGGTGGAACGCTTAACTAGCGATGAGCGTAAGCTGCGCGCCAAACGCGACCAAGCTAACGAAGCGCTGCGTATCGCCAGCCTGCGGGTTAACGAGCGCCAAACCGCGCTCGATGAACTGCACCATATGCTGTTCCCGCAGTCCCATACCTTGCTCGAATTCCTGCGTAAGGAAGCCCAAGGTTGGGAGCAGAGTCTGGGTAAAGTGATTGCCCCCGAGTTGTTGCACCGCACCGATTTACACCCAACGGTCACGGGCGAGAGCGACACTGTGTTTGGGGTGCATTTAGATCTTAAAGCCATCGATGTGCCTGAATATGCCGCCTCAGAGCAGGAACTGCGTATTCGTTTAAGCAAGGCCGAAGAGGCTCTGCAAAGCGCGCAGGAATTACAGGCCGAGGCCGAATCTCTGCTGGTGGCGATTAACGTTGAGCTGGATAAACTCAGTCGTGAACTCACCTTTGCCCGCACGGCTTACAAAAATAGCCGCGATGATTTACGTCGTCTGTTCGATGAAAAACGCAGTGAGCAGGACAAGATCAACAAGGCGCTGGCCGAGCGTAAAGCCTTTGCCCAGCAGCGCTTAACTCAGCTCGATGGCGAGCTAAAGCAGCTTAAGCATCAGCATCAGCTCTGGCTCGAAGAGCAAAAGGAGCAGGCGCTCGAAGCGCGGATGGAAAAACAAGCCTACTGGCAGGAAGTCATTGGCGCGCTCGACAATCAACTCGGGCAAATCAAGGCGACTATCGACGCCCGCCGCGAAAGCGCTAAGGCCGAGCAAAAAGCCTGTGAAACCTGGTACAAAAACGAGCTTAAATCCCGTGGTGTGGATGAGGACAATATCCTTAAACTCAAGCAACAAATCCGTGAGCTTGAAACCAAAATCAGCCGCGCCGAGCAGCGTCGCAGCGAAGTATTGCGCTTCGACGATTGGTATCAACACACTTGGCTTATCCGTAAGCCCAAGCTGCAAACCCAGTTAAGCGACGTGAAACGCGCCGCCTCGGAAATCGATCAGCAGCTTAAAGCCAAGACTCAAGAAGTGAAGACCCGCCGCCAACAACTCGAGACCGAGCGTAAGGCCTCGGATGCGGCGCAGATTGAAGCCTCTGAAAACTTAACTAAACTGCGCGCCGTGATGCGTAAGTTGGCCGAGCTGAAATTGCCCGCCAACAATGAAGAGGCCCAGGGTAGCCTTGGTGAGCGCCTGCGTCAGGGCGAAGATTTACTGCTAAAACGCGATTATTTGATGGGCTCGGTTAAGCAATATGTGGAGCATTTCGACTCTGTGATTGCCAGCAAGTCAGGCTCAGGTTTAGCCGAGACTTGGGAGCGCGCCCGTGAAGAGTCGAGCTTTATCAACGACAAAGGTATTCGCCTGTTGGATTACCGCAAGCTTGTGCCGCAGCTAGAACAGTTACTCAATGTGATGGTGCCGCAATCGATTATGGCGCTGCGTGAACAGGGACGGATCTTCGGGGTCGATTTAACCGCCTTCTACGATGTACTTGCCGATATCGATCGTCGAATCGCCTCCCAGAGTGCGCGTATTACCCGCGAAGTGGGCGAAGAGTTATTCCTCGATGGCGTATCGGAATCTGCGGTCCGCATTCGCTCTAAGATCAGCGAATTAGAGTTTTGGCCTGAGCTTGAGCAATTCGTTAAAGCCTTCAAACAATGGAAGGCCGACGGCTTTAATGGTCTGCCCGATGAGGAATACACCAACAGTATGCGCCGCGCCTTAGACATTATTGGCCGCGCGGCCTTAACCGGCGGTATTGCTAAGTTGCTGGAAATCGAGTTGCGCCTCAAAGAGGGCAATAGCGACCTGATTATCCGCACCGACAGACAGCTGAACGAATCCTCGAGCCACGGTATGGCTTACCTGATTTTATGTAAGTTCCTGTTGGCATTCACGCGCTTGCTACGTGGCCGTGCCGATGTGACCATTCACTGGCCGATCGACGAGCTGGGTACGCTGCACCATACCAACGTGAAGAAGATTTTCGATGCCTGTGGTAACAACAATATCAGCGTGTTAGGCGCCTTCCCGAACCCAGAGTCAGAAGTGCTGAACCTGTTCGAGAACCGTTACATTATTAATAAACAAACCAAGAAGTTGCAGGTGGTGAAGCCCAAAGCCAATCCGATTGCCGATTTGTTGAGTAAACGCCTGAGCAAGGAGGCCATCTAATGAGTGCCATGAATGAGTCAAACCAAACCGTATTAGTCGGCACGGGCGCCATTATCGAACTCTTGCTAAAAGGTGAGTTTATTTGCCGCACCACCAATGAAGATGGCTGGCGCGCATTAAAAAATCACAGTACCCGCGAGCGGGTCGAGGCTTATCTTAATCAAATCAATCGCACCGTGGCTTCGGCCGCCGAGGGGGATGTGTTTTTCTGCGGTTATTTGCAGTTAGGCGAGAGCGAGCGCAAGGTGATTTCATCGCAGTTTAAGGATATTTGTCAGGCACTTATCCCCATGGTGGAGTGGCTGGTATTAGTGCAGGAAGCCAGCGGCCAAGATGCTCCCTTAAGCGAAGGCGCGCCAGTGCGATTAACAGAGCTGCAAAGCCGAATTGAAGATACGCCCGCGTTTCGTGAGCAGTTGGCCAAACTCAGCCAATACCGCTTATTCGGCTCAACCAGTACCAATAGTGATGCGCAAATTAAGTTAGTGTTCAAACGCTTAGTGGAGCTTGGTTATCTGGTGCGCCCTAACGTTGAAAAACAAATTTATATCGCCACCGGCAAGCTGGATTACCTGTACGAAGTGATCCGCTTTATCGACGAGACCGAAGGCCTAAGCCTTGAAGCGCAGGCGGAAACGGCGACGCAGCGGGATTTACTATGATGCCTTGGACAATAACGCATAGCATCAACCAAGGAGGCCGTGATGAGCAGTAACTTACATCAGGCTGGGGTGAAGCTGCTCAAACAGTTAGGTCGCCATGCTGACATCATTATGGATGCCTATCTGGCCGGTTCGCTCAAGGAAGAGAGCCATGATCCCGCCGTGGTTGAAAAACTCAAGCAGGCGGGGATTTTATGGCGCCCAGAGCCAGACCAAGAGCTGCGCCTTAAACGCTCGGTGCGTGCCTTGCTCGAAGAGGGCTTAAGTGATGAGCGCAATCGCCAAATCGACTCCAACGTCGGCTCGGCGCTCGCCACCATTAAGACCTTGGCCGACCACTATAAAGAGGCGCGCCACAGCTCAGACTACAGCGCCGCCGAGGCGTATCTGTCTGATTTAAGTGAGCATGTGTATAGCTTTGCCGACAGTTTGCGCTACTCCATCCGCGTGTTGTGGGGGCGGATCAACAACGAGTTCGGTTATGTCGGCACCATTAACGCTAAGATCCGTGAAAACGAACTCGCCCAGAGCCAAGTGTCTGAATTGCTCAATGGTTTGGAGATGTTCCAGTTTAGCGAATTAGGTGAAATCGCCGGTGATATCCGTGAGTTGCGTAAGTTGCTGGTCACGACCTTGCAGGAGACCATGAGCGACTGCGCCCAGGAACTCAGTGTGGTGCAGGGTAGGTTGCTGGAACTTCTCGGGCGCTTTAGGCAAATTCGTGGTCGTACTCGCTTGCTTAAGGGCTGGTTACTGTACACAGATTTGCATCCTGATTATCGCCCTGCAGACCATGTGTCGCACAAGGAAATCCCAAGCCTTTTCAATCGCGCCGAAGTGCTGTTGGCCCCAGCGTCTGTGGATGTGCATAACGCCAGCCAAGAGTTTGAGCTGATGAACATCGTCGCCCATATCAAGGCGATTAGCCGTCAGGGCGTGATAGAAACAGTGCGTGAGCAGGATGTGAGCGTGTCGCTTACTCAGAGTGAAGACTTTGATATTCCTGATAATCCACTCAAGCAAGCCGTAGATGCCTATTTTGTTGATGTGATTGAGTCTGGCTTACGTCAGTCGGCGCTCGACTACTTAGCCGAAAAAGCCCTGCCATGGGATGCTGAAAGCTGGATTTATCAAGTGATTGGCGGCTACGACGGCTTACCCGATGAGCATAAAGCCTATTTCGAGTTAGAACCCTTAGGCGAACCCCATCCGATCTACAGCGGTAACTTTATTATCCGTGATGTGGAATTATGGCTCGCCTAGGTCGGCAGCAGTTGCAACTCTTGGAGGGCGTTTATCTTAACCGCTCTCCAAGGGTGAAACTCACCCCGAATTGGCGAACGATTTACCGCGAGTTAGAAGTGGGCGAGCTGGATGGTGCAGAAAAATATTTGTGTTTTGCGCCGCGGGATTTTGAGTTGCTGCGCCAGGGCGTGTTGGCAAAAGAGGGCGTCGATTTACAGGCGCTGGATTTTAATCTAGACCGTATTGCCATGTCCGCCCAAAGCCAGAATGAAAAGCTGGCGAGTATTCGCCCCGAAGCCGAGTATGTTTTGTTGAAGTATCTCGGGTTTGAGTCATCTCCCGTGGGGATGTCTGCGCGTTCTTCGTTACGTATCCCCTTAGATGAAGCAGAGCAGCTTTGCCATGATCTTAATGTTAACGCCATCTTAGTGGTTGAAAACCTAGATATATTCGATGCCATCACTCAAGCGCGCCTACCTGCCGAACTTAGCCGCGTTATGGTGATTTACCGTGGTAGCGGCCACCATTCACCCATTGGTGTGCGACAGTTTTTACAGGCGATGGTAGGTAAAATGCCGATTATTGCCTTTACCGATCTTGACCCCGCAGGGTTGCAAATTGCCCATACCTTAACGGGCATGACCCATTGTATTGTGCCGCAGTTAGCGCTTTTTGCGCCCAACGAGTTACTCGCTATCCCACAAATTAATTCCGCTGATGACTTTGCCAAGCAAGCGCCTCAGGCTAAATATTTACAGTCAGCCGATTTAAAAAATTGGCGGCCATTAAGCCTTTGGTTAACTCAGCAACGTATTAGCATTAAACAGCAGCACCTGCTGGCGCATCGGCTCGAGCTAGTGCTACTGGCATATTGTTAGTCGTTATCCTTCCCCATCTCTCTGTAAATATCACGATTTGTAGTTTTTAATTCTAATTAAAATGTTTATTTGGATTTTAAATCTAGCTTTATTCAGGCTTAATCGATTAATTGTGTTTATTTGGTTTAAATACTGTTTAAATTTTGATTTTTCAACTTGTGATTTAACTGGGTGATTATTAATCGATAATTTTATTTTTAATAAAAATCAGTTAAATACAAAATTTTTGTGATGGGTTTGGCTTAATTGAAAATGAAATAAGTAAATTTATTCATTGAATTTACTGCCAGCATGTTTCACTATCCCCGCCTGAAGCGAAAAGGGAATGGCGATTTTGCTCATCAAGGAAGATGAAGAATAAAAGATGAGCTACTTGGGGAAACCATAAGCATGATTAAATCACTTTCGACACGGATCTTTATCGGTCTGTTTGCGGGACTTATTCTTGGCACCTTAGTGCAATATTTTCTAAACGATATTGGCTTCTTTTCTGGCAATTTAGTCGAACTGGCTGGCGGCGTCGGCACTATGTTCGTCAATATGATCATGATGTTGGTCGTGCCTCTGGTATTTGTCAGTATCGTTTGCGGCGTATGTGAGCTGCAGGACTTAAAAAGCTTTGGCCGCCTTGGCGGCAAAACCTTCGGCTTTTACATCGTTAATACCCTGGTCGCTATCTCTACCGCCCTATTAGTCGTATTACTGCTCGACCCAGGTAAAGGCGTCGATATGAGCAGCACAGATGGTGTGGCCATTACCGCGACCGAACTCCCCAGCTTAATGGCGCTGCTAATTGATATAGTGCCTCGTAACCCGGTGGCGGCTTTTATGTCGGGCAATATGCTGCAAGTGATCTTTATGGCACTGATGCTGGGCGGGGTGATTAAATCCCTCGGCGAGCATGTAGCTGGCGCGGTACAAGGTTTTCAAACCGCCAATAAAATCATGATGAAACTGATTTCTGTGGTGATGAGCCTTGCGCCTTATGGGGTGTTTGCGCTGATGTTTAAGTTAGGCGCCACCTTAGATGCGGCGGTATTTATGAGTGTGCTCGAATATGTCGTGATCATTCTGGCGCTGTTATTACTGTGGATTTTTGTGGTCTATCCGCTGGCGGTGGGGTTCTTCACACCGATTTCGGCCAAGCGCTTTCGCGAGAAAACCCAAGAGCAAGTACTGTTTTCCCTGTCTACCGCTAGCTCTAATGCCACCATTCCTGTAACCATGCGCACCCTAACGGAAAAGCTCGGGGTGAATCGCGCCGTCGCAGGCTTTGGTGTGCCGCTTGGGGCGACCATGAATATGGGCGGTGTGGCGATTTATATCACGATTGCAATTTTCTTTGTTGCCAATGCCTTCGGAATGCCAATCACCAGCGAGCAACTGCCATCGCTACTGTTTAGTATCTTTTTGTTATCTGTTGGCGCGGGTGGTGTGCCTGGTGGCGGCATGGTGATGATTGGGGTGTTAATCCATCAAATGGGTCTGCCGATTGAAGCCTTTGCGATTGTGGCCGCGCTGGATCGCATCATCGACATGGTGCTGACCTCCTGCAACGTAGTTGGCGATACCGCGGTATTGACCATAGTCGATCAAACCGAAAAGGCCCATCAAGTCGAGTTGGTTGATAGCGAGTCTTAAGCAACAGAATAAAAAAGCCACTGATTACAGTGGCTTTTTTATTGATTATTTGCGTGTCAGCTTATCCAAGTAGCCCATAGCAAAGGCCGATAACACAAAGGTGATATGGATCAGCAAGTACCACATGATTTTGTCGTTATCGATATTCTTCACATCCATAAAGATTTTTAGCAGGTGGATAGACGAAATCGCCACAATCGAGGCAGCCACTTTGTTTTTGAGTGAGCCTGAATCTAATTTACCCAGCCAGCTGAGCTTCTCACTGTCTTCGCCCACATCTAGCTGTGAGACAAAATTCTCATAGCCAGAAAACATCACCATCACAATCAAGCCACCGACAAGGGTGATATCAATCAAGGACAGGGTGACCAGCACTAAATCCACTTCACTCATTTCAAAAATGATCGGCAGAATATGGAAGATTTCTTGGAAGAATTTAATGCCTAAGCCCAATAGCACTAGGCTGAGCCCCAAGTAGATGGGCGCCATAATCCAGCGTGATGCATACATGAGCTTTTCAAATATTTGTTCCATATGGAGTAAACCCTTAGTGGTTAAAGCGTAAAAATCAAATCAATGAAGCCAAAACAATAACATACTGAGTTAACGCTGTGCTATGCGCCACAGTATATAGCGTGAGTTGGACGCAATAATTTTCCAGCTTTTAGTCGAATGCCAGACAATTCGATGCTGAAAAATGTAGCTAAAAGATATGGCTAGTAAAATATTTTTCAAGTGAATCATTGTAGGATGAACATAGAGATATGTTGAAAATAAGGAAATAAATCTATTGATTTAGTCTGACATGCTATAGAAGTGGATGAACTGTTATAAATATTCTGTATTTTTAGGGGAAATCCCTTATTTTGCATTTAACATCAGTCTCTATAATGGAAACCTAATTTAACATAGCTGAGGAAATGACTATGACGGCAGTGCATGACGATAAGCGTCCCACCCTTGACCCCGCAGAAGATAATGCTTTTTTCCCTTCACCTTATTCATTAAGTCAATTTACGGCAGCGAAATCTGATCTCAGTGGTGCAGATTACCCCAACCCGTACAAAGGCGGGCGCTGGAAAATTCTGCTTGTTGGCGCCGATGAGCGCTATTTATTGACGGATAATGGGACGTTTTTCTCAACTGGTAATCATCCTGTTGAAACATTACTTCCTATGTACCATCTTGATAAAGCAGGCTTTTCATTTGATATAGCCACCCTGTCAGGTAATCCCGTTAAATTTGAATGGTGGGCTATGCCATCGGAGGATGAAGAGGTCAAAGGTTTATACCAAAAATATCACTCATCTTTTAGGCAGCCGCTTAAATTAGCCGACGTTGTACAAAATGCCCTTAGTGAAGACTCTGATTATATAGGGGTATTTATACCTGGTGGCCATGGAGCGCTTATCGGTTTGCCTGAGAGTGAAGATATGAAAGCGGTAATCAAATGGGCAATGGAGCAAGATAAATTTATCATTTCATTGTGCCATGGGCCTGCTGCATTTCTTGCTGTTGGCGATGACCCTTTGTTTGCGGGCTACCAAATTGTTGCTTTCCCTGATGCTATGGATGCCCAAACACCAGATATTGGTTATATGCCAGGACACCTCACTTGGAAGTTTGGCGAAAAGCTTAAAGCCATTGGGTTTGAAATCCTTAATGAAGGGATTTCAGGGCAAGCTCATCAGGATCGTAAGTTACTGACAGGAGATAGTCCTTTGGCTGGTAACTCCCTAGGCCAACTCGCGGCCAAGGTCTTACTCAATTCTGTTGAAAAAGGGTAAAACAAGATGCCCGCTGATGATATAACCCGCTTGTTATTAGAATTTGAAACTTGTCGCCATTTTTCAGCTATTCAACAAGGGCTTAGACAGCGGGCTCACCTTTATGGTTACGATAGAATTGTCCTGTTCTCAGCCTATTCGAGTCTCGATGGCATCATAGAGCGTATTTATTGGATTGAAGGCGATTGGTTTGACAATGGCAAAACCGTCGATGCTACCAGTTATATCCGTCAGTGCCCCGTGACTCACCATATCTTGGAAACTGCCCAACCCTTTTTTTGGACCAAGGCCATTGATGGTAAAGACGAAGAATATCATATCGTTAAAACACCAAAAGGGGCGGGTATACACGGCTTACAAATTCCCTTCTTTGGTCCCCTTGGCCTAGAGGGCGCAATGAGCCTTGGCGGCAAATCCATCGACAGCTCCGCCAAGGCTCGCCTCGAGCTAACTCTGTTGTCTAGCGCTGCTTTTGCCGCCGCTCGTCGTCTATTAGAGGCTCAAGAACCGCAAACTCAAACGCTCTCAAAACGTGAAAAGCAAGTGCTGTCATGGACTGCATTAGGTAAACGACAAGGCGATATCGCCCTTGCACTCGGCCTTTCGACAAGAACAATTGAAAACCATCTACGCAATATTCGGATAAAACTGGGCGTAGCGACCACAGCAGAGGCGATTCGTATTGCGCTTCGCCTTGGTGATATTGAGGGGTAATACCACTGGCATATTGCAATGTTCCAATCTGGGCTTATCAGCGATTGTTCCATTGTTAATTCCCACCGATGACATTTGTCATCCGTAATTGCTGACAACTCACACTGCCGTGATTTAGCGGATGCAGGGATACTTAAGCCATACCAACAAGGAGGCTTAATCATGCAACATCAATCACTGGATCAACAACTTATCGAATACCGCCAAAAACGTGCTTTAGCTATGCCTGTATCAGGCATGATTGTATGGACGCTATTGTTTATCTTGAGTTTTATTTTGCCAGCATCGCAAATGGTGATGGCAACATTTATCGGCACGGGTTCTATTGTCTATCTTGCTATGGGAGTCTCACGTCTCACCGGTGAGAATATCTCCTTCAAGAAAAGCGCTGATCGTAATTGGTTTGAGACTGTGTTTTTGGCTGCGATGGGGATGAGTTTTTTAACCTTTAGCATCAGTATTCCCTTTTTTATGGAAAACTATTTAGCCTTGCCCTTCGCCCTTGCTGTACAAACAGGATTAATGTGGTTGGTTTTCGGCGTGTTAGCGGCGCAAAAGGTGGCCATTGTGCATGCGATTGTGCGCACTGTGGCTTGCGTGGCAGCCTTTATGTTATGGCCTGAGTTGAGCTTTCAGCTTCAACCTTTGATTGTAGTGGTGTGTTATGGTTTTTCGATTCCACTCATGGAACGTCGTTGGAAGATTCAGCAAAATCTTTGTGTTGCAAGTTAGTCTTGCGGCCTTACGGCCGAGGTAAGTCAAAGTCGTGGGGCTTTAACCCATACCTTATGTAGAAGTTTAGTGATTGCGGCCTTACGGCCGAGGTAAATCAAAGTCGTGGGGCTTCACCCCACACCCGATAATAATGCTGGTTTGTTTAGCGTTTGAATTGGCAAGATTATCGCTGTGGGTATGTGAATGATTGCGGCCTAACGGCCGAGGTGAATCAAAGTCGTGGGTCTTCAACCCACACCCGACCAAAAGGGGAAAAACGCCTGTTCCCCTTTTGGAAATCCCCCGGCGTCCCTAGCGAAGTTACATGCATTAGAGACTGGCCTTGGTCTTATGGATAAATTGCTATCGCTTCCGAAGGCAACGTCCCTGTACCTACGAAAGCTAGCCGGACATCCATGTCCGGACTCACGCAATTTATTCCAACGCCCCGCGGCAACTTCGCAGGGGATGGTGAACTTCTGTTATATCGGTGTTGGCTCTAAATCCCAAAAGAGTTGTGCCTGTCCCATATTTCGTGGAGCCTATTCGTCTAGACTTATATCGTCGGGGTCTAAATCTCTAAACAATCTCTCTAAAAACTCAATACACTTATTACTATCGAAACTATTATTTGAATCTAAATGCTCAAAATATAAATTCGCTAAATTATTAATAGCATTGTCTTTTCTTTGTTTTTTACTGCTGTTACCACTAATGTCTGCAGGGTTAAAATAAAGATCAGCACAAAAATGTTGGACTTTAATTGAAGAACCACAGACAAGATTATGTTTAGAATTAAAAGAGAAATTATTAATATCGGTAGTTTCCACATTGTTAAGAATGCACTCTAGATCATCTTTAACTTCAGGATTTTTATTTGCTATGTACGATTTCAGACCATCACAACCTTCTAAATAACGTTTCCAATCTTCTAACACCATTTTACTATTGTTTTTTTTGATATAAACCAGTAATCCAGCGTGCTCGTCTCTTGTGACATAACGAGTTAGTAGTTGTAACAATCCCTCTAATATTTTACTGTTTGAGTAAGCTATCTTAGCTTCAGCAATCCACTTATGATCACCTAGCTGAACAGTTAAATCTACAGCACCATTTTTCTTTGTTTGTTCTGTAGCAATATATCCGGCTTCTTCAAGCCGCCCAGCAATAACTCCGGTTATTGAATCTTCATCATGTGAAAAATGCTTATCCCTTGAATCTTCTAGCTTTTTAAAGATAGTATCCAGTCTAGCATATAGGACATCTATGAAAGCGTTATAATGATTTTCACAAGATTTCGCTATTTGTTGAAGCTTCTTTTTACCTTCTGGCGTTGATATTAAAACTTCAAACAACTCTTGATCGGTTTTATTCACGTCACAACTTACTCGCTAATCAAGTTACAATAAAAACCTAGTCGCGATGGCTCGAAGTTATCTATTGGATAACCAGTCTCATCTTCAACAGGTGGAGTATTGTTATTGAGGCTATCAATAAAGCACTCTCTATCAATTCTGATATCAGTGCCATCGAAATCAAAATAGCAAAATGTAACGTTTAGTAGTGCATTTCTACCCACTGAGAAATAATTTGCCACATCTAGAGCTTGATTGGCATCTTTACACTTGGCTGCAGTAAGTAACTTAGTTATTGGATAGTAAGTATGATCTGGATTATCAGAAACAAAAGTTAAGAAATTTCTGTATATATTGACATTAGATGAATCCTCATCTTTTAGCCTCTCGGCCAACCGATCGAGTCTAGCCGAATATTCCTTAATCCTACTTTCAATACTCATTATTAGCTTCTCGCTATAGCATCAGTAATGATTAAATTCAAAGCTGCACTTGTTTGCGGTTTTTTTACTTGTACGCACCAGCAAAAATTTGCTTCCCATGTGTTTTTGTGAGGAAAAAAGCTGATATCCATCTCACCAGTACTGATTCCTGTGTAGGGCTTTCTAAGTAAAATAGCCCGGCAAACGTAGTTGAAGTTGTTCTTTTTATCAACAACTTGCTGCGTTCTGGCACAGTAATCTTTACTTCGTAAGCTTTTCAATTCCGCATCTTTACTATCTTGACCTGTAGTCAAAATTGCATGCGCTATTCGACCTGAAGTTGGATCATTAAAATAAGATTCAATACATTTAAAGAAATTCACTTGTGTGGTTGGGTAGTGAACTCCTTTTTGACCAATAATATTTTGGAATTCAATTTTGATCGCTGTAGCGTGTTTCTCATGGTACCTTGTTGGAGCATTATCTGTTATCCGAACCTCGATTCTATCGGCAGCGTAAGGTACAAAGACAGTATGAAAGTACTGTGAGGTAATCACTCCAGCAGTCATAGTTCGATACCCTGGTAGCGATTCTTTTACTATAGACGCAAAGATACAAGCAATTCCATCTCCCATATCAGCTACTTTACAAAGGTACTCCCCTGCGGCAGGATTAACGGAGTTAAAATCGACTAAAGCGGGGTAAGTTTGAGCAAAGATATTGTTAACAGGTTGTCCAACTAAGGCTGACAATTCCTGCCTGATTTGGATTGCATCTTTCTGTGAAACTTTGTAAATAGTGTAATGATGATTAGCCGATATAATGACTCTATCAACCAGGTTCTCTAAATTATCAACTGTACAATTTTGGTACTTGCTATTCGTTGACTTTATATCTTCGTCAATATTAACAGCAGTTTTCTCCCAGCGATTAGAAATGCGGAAGCCGTAATTCGCTCCGACTACACGAGCAAAAGATTGCTCACCTGTGCTTTCTAATCCTTTCAACAATACCTGTTGTTTAGTAGGCGTAGCTGTTGAAGGTACAGTTGCTGCTGAAGACATTCATTAATCCAGTTAGAGTTTTCTACGTTACCTAAAGTATCGCATAATCAATTACATCCATCTATTAAACTTTTGTGTTAATGTTCTTCAAAGATGAAACATGTATATCTTTTTCAGTTAACCGCAGCCAACACCAATACACCAGCAGTTCACCTTCCCCTGCGAAGTTGCCGCGGGGCGTTGGAATAAATTGCGTGAGTCCGGTCATGGATGACCGGCTAGCTTTCGCAGGTGCAGGGACGCATCCTTCGGAAGCGATAGCAATTTATCCATAAGACCAAGGCCAGTCTCTAATGCATGTAACTTCGCTAGGGGCGGCAAGGGAGATCCAAGAGGGAATTGCTGTTGATCCCCTCTTGGTCGGGTGTGGGTTGAAGACCCACGACTTTGATTCATCTCGGCCGTAAGGCCGCAATTTCTAATCGCGATTCACAGCGATAACTTTGTTAGTGATACACCAAACAAATCATCACAATTGATTGAGGGTGAAGCCCCACGATCTTGATTCACCTCGGCCGTTAGGCCGCAATGACTCCGGCGGTAAAGCCGCATCAAAACTCAAATTGTCGCATTCCGCGACAACAAAAAAGCCACTGTGGTCAGTGGCTTTTATCATAGAAATCAAGATGTAAGCGATTCGGCTTAGTCCAGATTGGGTTCTTCGCTATAGTCCAAACCATGGTAGCTTAGGCAAGCGTCCACTTCATTGGCGCTACCGAGGATAACAGCAACGCGTTGGTGAATTTGCGTTGGTTGAATATCCAGAATGGTTTCATAACCGGTAGAGGCTTTACCGCCAGCTTGCTCGACTAAAAGGGCCATTGGGTTGGCTTCGTACATTAAACGCAGCTTGTATGGCTTTTTCGGATCTTTATTGTCGGTTGGGTAAGTAAAGATACCGCCGCGAGAAAGTACGCGGTGCACGTCACCCACCATGGCGGCAATCCAGCGCATGTTGAAGGATTTTTCGCGCGGGCCAATTTTGCCTAGCAGTAAATCGGCGATATAGGTCTGCATTGGCGCTTCCCAAAAACGTTGGTTCGACATGTTAATGGCGAACTCTTGGGTGTCTGGGCTGATGCTCATGGCCGCGTTGGTCAGTAAAAATTCGTTGGTTTCTGGGTGCAAGGTAAAGAGTTGCACGCCTTGGCCTGTGGTGAGCGCGAGCATGGTTGATGGGCCGTAGAGCACATAACCTGCGGCTAACTGATTGCGGCCAGATTGTAAAAAGCTCGTTTCAGTCAGCTCGCCAGCAGGGGCGGGCAGGACAGAGAAAATGGTGCCGACCAGCGAGTTGATATCGATATTCGATGAACCATCTAAAGGGTCGAAACACACCAGATATTGACCATTGGCGCTGACTTCAACCACATGATCTTCTTCCTCTGAGGCTAAGCCGCGCACTGTACCGTCGGCTTTTAATGCATCTTTGAGCATATCGTTGGTGATGATATCCAGTTTTTTCTGGGTTTCACCTTGCACGTTTTCCTGTTCGGTCGCGCCTAACACGCCAGCTAAGGCACCGTGGCGCACGGCATGGCTGATGGCTTTGGAGGTGTCGGCTAAGGTCAAAATCAGTTGCGCGAGGGATTCGTTCACTGCCTTTGAGGTTAAGTGCTGGGCAAGAGTCTGCATGTTAGGTCCTTTAGGGGTTCAACATTGAGGTCAATTTCATTATTTGCCGCGAATAATAACTCAGTTAGTCGACAATTTCAGCGATGTTGCTGTGGGTTTTACGCAATTTAGGTTGTTACCGTTATCTGTTATCGCAAGGCGATGTTGGTTATCTTGAAAATTGAGCTAATTTAAGGAGTTTGCCTGCTAATTTGTATCTGTATATTGCCTGCGCTTTTTATTTAGGCTTTGCCTCTGGCACAATGGCGGCAGTTATTTAATCGCCACCTAAAGGCGAATATGCTTCCAAGGAATAATAATGACTAAAAATGGGTTAGCTTCTTCCCTGCGCTCGGTGACATTGGGCGCCTCATCCCTACTGATAGCGAGTCAACTGGCCATGGTTTCTAGCGCGATATTGACCCCCGCCTATGCGCTTGAGGGCGGCACAACGCCGCTGACTATCGAGCGCATGAATGCGTCGCCTGCCTTGGCGGGCACCAGTCCCCGTGGATTAAAGTTATCCCCCGATGGCCAGAGGGTGACCTACCTTGCGGGGCGTAAAGACAACCAGAACTTTTACGATCTCTGGCAGATGGACGTGAAAACGGGCGAATCTAGCCTATTGCTAAATGCCGATAAGCTGGCGAGCAATGAACTGTCCGATGAAGAAAAGGCCCGCCGCGAGCGCCAACGTATTTATGGCGAAGGCATTATGGAATATTTCTGGGCCGACGATAGCAAGGCGCTGTTGATCCCTGCCTCGGGTAATTTGTATTACTTCTCCTTGGCGGATAACAGCGTTAGCTTACTGCCGATTGGCGAGGGCTTTGCCACCGATGCTCGCCTATCGCCCAAGGGCAACTTTGTATCTTTCGTGCGGGACCAAAATCTGTATGTGCTCAATTTAGCAACTAAAAAGCTTGAGGCCATGACCACAGATGGTGGCGGCGCGATTAAAAATGCCATGGCAGAATTTGTCGCCCAGGAAGAAATGGATCGCATGACGGGTTACTGGTGGGCTCCCGATGAGTCGGCCATCGCCTTTACCCGTATCGATGAGTCTGGCGTTGAGTTAGTCACCCGCAATGAAATCTACGCCGATGGCATTAAGCTTACCGAGCAGCGTTATCCGGCGGCGGGTAAAAACAATGTCGAGATCCAACTGGGCGTGGTGACGTTAAGTAATAAAGCCATCAATTGGGTGACCTTAAGCGATGATAAAAATAAGGATATTTACCTGCCTCGCGTCGATTGGTTGCCCGATAGCAAGCATTTATCCTTCCAGTGGCAGAGCCGCGATCAACAAAAATTAGACCTGCAACTGGTGGCGCTCGATGCGCTGACCAAGCCGAAAACCTTAGTTAAAGAGCGTAGCGATGCTTGGGTGAATCTTAACAATGACCTGCACTTCTTAAAGCAACAATCGGCCTTTATTTGGGCCTCGGAGCGCGACGGCTTTAATCATCTGTATTTGTTTGACCTAAAAGGTAAGCTGAAGACCCAATTGACCAAGGGCAATTGGGCGGTCGATGAGCTGGAATATATCGATGAAACCGCAGGTTGGGTGTATTTCACTGGCCGTAAAGATACCCCAATCGAAAAACACCTCTACCGTGTACCTTTAGCGGGTGGCAAGGTTGAGCGCGTGAGCAGCGAGGCGGGGATGCACAATCCGGTATTTGCCGATAGTCAAAGCGTGTATCTGGATTATTTCAATAGTTTATCCCAGCCGCCTCAGATCAGTTTGCACGGTGATAAGGGCCAACATCTGGCGTGGGTGGAGCAGAACCAAGTCAAAGTTGGTCATCCTCTGTATGACTATGCTGGTCTGTGGCAATTGCCTGAGTTTAAAGAACTCAAGGCGGAAGATGGACAAGTCCTGCAAACGCGCCTCTTTAAACCTGTGCCCTTCGATGCGAGCAAAAAGTACCCCGTGGTGGTGCGCGTTTATGGCGGCCCACATGCGCAATTGGTGACTAATAGTTGGAGTGAGCAGGATTACTTTACCCAATACTTAGTGCAGCAAGGTTATGTGGTATTTCAACTGGATAACCGCGGCAGTGCCCACAGAGGCACTCAGTTCGAACAGGTGATTTACCGTCACTTGGGCGAAGCGGAAGTGAACGACCAAAAGGTTGGCGTCGATTATCTGCGCAGCTTGCCCTTTGTCGATAGCAATAATGTGGCGATTTATGGCCACAGTTACGGCGGTTATATGGCCTTGATGAGTCTATTTAAGGCGCCGGATTACTTTAAGGCGGCGATTTCGGGCGCGCCAGTTACCGATTGGCGCTTGTATGATACTCACTACACCGAGCGTTATCTCGCCCATCCCGCGAATAATGAACAAGGTTACGAAGCCAGTAGCGTGTTCCCCTATGTGAAAAACTATCAGTCGGGGCTATTGATGTACCACGGCATGGCCGACGATAACGTGTTGTTTGAAAACAGCACTCGCGTGTATAAGGCGCTGCAGGACGAAGGCAAACTGTTCCAGATGATTGATTATCCCGGCTCTAAGCATTCGATGCGCGGTGAGAAAGTGCGTAATCACTTATATCGCTCGCTGGCGGATTTCCTCGATAGACAGCTTAAAAGCGGCAAATAACTCACAGTAGAGCGCTGTTTAACCAAGCGTATGCCGTTAATCTAGCGCATGCAGTTATCCAAGAGTGAGGCTAACACCTCACTCTTTTTTTATACTCGGTATTTGGCTAATACCTTAGCTACCACCTTAGCGAGCACCTGAGTTAAGGCTGTGGATAGCGCTTGGTCGTGAGTAAGTGCTCCATTCCAATCGCTGCGCTTAAAGTCTGCGATGGCTATTTACGCTTGGCTATTCAATTTTAGCTAGTCAAGTTTGGCGGGGTGATAAAGCGGGGCAGAGGGTTTGCCATATTGCAGAGATAAAAAAACCAGATCCGAGGATCTGGTTTTTTATTATTCAAACGGACTTAGAAGATTAGTCTTCTAAGTTACCGCAGAAACGGTAGCCTTCACCGTGGATAGTCGCGATGATTTCTGGCGTATCTGGCAAGCTTTCGAAGTGCTTACGGATACGACGGATAGTCACGTCAACAGTACGGTCGTGTGGCTTTAACTCACGGCCAGTCATCTTCATCAGTAGATCGGCACGAGTTAAGATTTTGCCTGGGTTTTCAACAAAGTGCAGCATAGCGCGGAATTCGCTACGTGGCAGTTTGTAAGATTCACCCTGTGGGCTCACCAGAGAACGGCTATTGATCTCTAGGCTCCAATCGTTGAAACGGTAGTACTCGACAGAGCTCTTTTCTTCGACTTCGTTACCAGCGCTATTCACACGAGTCAGAAGGTTGCGAGCACGAATCGTCAATTCACGTGGGTTGAACGGCTTGGTAATATAATCGTCCGCGCCAATTTCAAGTCCAAGGATTTTGTCGACTTCGTTGTCACGGCCTGTCAGGAAGATCAGACCGATGTTGTTGATTTCACGTAATTCACGTGCCAACAACAGACCGTTTTTACCTGGTAGGTTAATGTCCATAACCACTAGGTTAATTTTGTTTTCCTGCATAGCCTTATGCATTTCTGCGCCATCATTGGCCTCAGTGACCACATACCCTTCTGCCTCGAAAATACTTCTCAGCGTGTTACGGGTAACGGCTTCATCTTCAACGATCAGAATGTGCGGATTTTGCATATTAATTACCTAAATTTTAACCAATTTTATTCTAACCATAAGAACCACTTACATCGGATCCTTATATTCATAAAATGTTGATACTTCCTCTAACTGCTCTGTGCTTCAAAGGAAAGATCTTTACGGCGACACGTCAGGATGTATATAAAGTGCACGTTTAAAGTGTAATACGTTAAAACGTAACTAGTATCAACTTCGATAAGCAATAGTTATAAATAGTTCCTTAACTATTGTTTTTTTTAAAATGTTTAAATGCTAACTCAAATGTAGAACACATTTTAAAAGATGTCTGGCTAGCTTAAGGTGATTTCGCAGATGAATCTAACAAACCCTTGTCAAGATTAAGCAAACTTAATGTTATCTGCTTAACTAGCCAATGGCGACATTGTACTCGTTTTAGGCATTTGTTAACAAATGAAATGTTAACAAATTTCTGGTTGAGGGCCTGATTTACCATGATATTTACTTTAGTCATTGATTAGTATAACTAATGTATTTCTAATTCTTGTGAGCCAGTTCACGCCTCTTTGGATTTTTGAGGCGCTCTGCTACACTAGCGCGGGTTCATTTTTCGACTAGACTACCAATGGACAACATGACTCAAGATTTGTGGCAGCATTATCAATCGCCGTTGTTTTTGCTTACTCAAGCATTATCCTGTGATTTCTCCTTTGCCGTAATAACCGCCCATAATCCCGCTTCAACCCTCCTTAGTCCCAGCCAAAACCGTTTACTCGACCGCCAACTCCTCCGTGATATTGAATTAATCGGTAGCCCCTATCGTGCAATGGTGGGCGCATCGCCAGATTTATCCCATATGGAAAAGAGCTGGGCGGTGTTTGTGGATAGAAATATGGCGCTGCAGCTAGGGAAAAAGTTTAATCAATATGCCATCTACATGGTTGAAAAGGGCGAGGTGAGTTTAGTGCCTTGCACCTTAACCGGACATACCGAGGTGTGTTTAGGCAGATTTAACGACTATGTTCGCTTAGTTTACGAACTGCCCGATTTAACGACTTAATCTCGTCAGCGCGGTTTCGACTCTCCAACTAAGCTTTGCCTCAGGGTAAGGCTCAGTTGGTTATTTTGTTATTTACGCCATCTCAGTGCTACAGCTTCTGACTTGTCTGCTTTAGCTACTCATCTTAAATTCCCATTGTTTTTAAAAGCGTTTATTGAATTTGTATATAGTGTGTGAAATTAGCATTGACTTCATTAGGGGTTTATTGCTACTTTTTTCGTCCCTTTCCGGCGGAAAGGAACAGAAGAGGAGCGTTAACTAGGTAGTCAGTCAGAGGAGCACAAACTCCAGCGATGATTGATGAGGGAGATTAACGCCGAGGCATAGATGTGGTTGCTGCATGTTTATGTCGGTCGCTTAGGCTGAATCCTAACGATTGTCACCTGTAATTGGTGGAGAGCTTCTGGTGACGATTGCTGTTTCCCTTCTATTGGGGTGCGTATCATTGAGCACCAGGCTCTTCGAACGAAGTTAGTTCGGAGCGTAATCATGTTAGTTAATCAATATCTTATCCTTGTTTGTGCCGTGTCTTCTGCTTCTGCGGAGGTACGATAATGTCTCTTGTTGTCGCAAAATTTGGTGGTACCTCAGTCGCCGATTACGGTGCAATGAATCGCTGCGCCGATATCGTACTGGGCAATCCCGATTGCCGTTTAGTGGTGGTTAGTGCCTCCAGTGGCGTGACTAACCTTTTGGTTGAGCTCACCCAAGAGTCGATGAACGACGATGGTCGTTTACAGCGCTTAAAGCAAATCGCGCAAATTCAATACGCAATTTTAGATAAACTCGGTCGCCCCAACGATGTAGCCGCGGCATTGGATAAGCTATTAAGCCGTATGGCGGTATTGAGCGAAGCGCTAGCATCCCAGCGCAGCAAGGCCACCATGGATGAGTTATTGTCCCTTGGCGAGCAGTGTTCGTCGGCATTATTTGCGGCGGTATTGCGGGAAAAAGGCGCTAACTCGAGTGCCTTTGATGTGCGCCGTGTGCTGCGAACCGACAGCCATTTTGGCCGCGCCGAGCCACAGGTTGAGCAAATTGCCTCTCTCTCTCGTGAGCATTTACTGCCGCTGTTATCTGAACAAGTGATTGTGACTCAAGGTTTTATTGGTTCAGATGAAGCCGGACAAACCACTACGCTTGGCCGTGGCGGTAGTGACTATTCTGCGGCACTGTTAGCCGAAGCCTTAAAAGCCTCTGCGGTTGAGATTTGGACCGATGTGGCTGGGATTTACACGACCGATCCGCGCCTTGCGCCAAACGCCCATCCTATAGCCGAAATCAGTTTTAACGAAGCCGCCGAAATGGCGACTTTTGGTGCTAAAGTGCTGCATCCTGCGACGATTCTGCCTGCGGTGCGCCAACAAATTCAAGTGTTTGTCGGCTCAAGTAAGGAGCCTGAAAAGGGCGGCACGTGGATCCGTCATCAGGTTGAAGATGCGCCCGTGTTTCGCGCGGTTGCGCTGCGCCGCGACCAAACGCTACTCAATTTACACAGCCTGCAAATGTTGCATGCACAGGGCTTCTTGGCGGAAACCTTTGCCACACTGGCAAGACATAAGATCAGTGTGGACTTGATCACCACTTCCGAAGTTAACGTATCGCTCACCCTAGATAAAACCGGCTCTGATTCGAGCGGCCAAGGGCTGTTGAGCGAAGCGCTGTTGCAGGAATTATCACAGCATTGCCGCGTGCGTGTTGAAGATGGTTTAGCACTGGTGGCGATTATCGGTAACCGCATTGCCACCACCGCGGGCATTTGCCGCCGAGTGTTTGAAGTACTTGAGCCCCACAATGTGCGCATGATCTGCCAAGGCGCCAGCCCGCATAACTTGTGCGTATTGGTAGCCGAATCTGAAGCGGCGAAAGTGGTTAAGGCGCTGCACGAAAACCTGTTCGAAGGCGTGTAATATGCAACCGACTGCATCGTCTTTAACCATTGGGGAGCTTGCCGCAGGGCAAGCACTCACCCTGCCTATTTACCACTTTAAGCCAAGTGGCCAAGTCGCAGGCCCTAAAGTGTATATTCAGGCCAATGTTCACGGCGCCGAGGTGCAGGGCAATGCGGTGATTTTCCAGTTGATGAAGCAGCTCGAACGCTGCGATATCTTAGGGGAAATCACCTTAGTGCCCTTGGCAAATCCGCTGGGGATCAATCAAAAGAGTGGCGAGTTTACGCTGGGGCGTTTTGACCCTATCACAGGGGCAAACTGGAACCGTGAGTACTTAAATCACTCGATTGATTTACCCGCTTGGTACCGTGAGCATGCCGAGCTTAGCGATAGCGCACTTATCCAAGCTTACCGCAGCACCTTAGTCGAGGCGTGTCAGCAGCGTTTACGCAACGAGTGGGGCGTGACGACGGGTCACAGATTAGCGGTTAATCTGCAGGCCATGGCACACGAGGCGGATATAGTATTGGATCTGCATACCGGGCCTAAATCCTGTAAACATTTGTATTGCCCAGAATATGATATTGCTGCGGCGCAGTTTTTCTCGATTCCTTATACCTTAGTGATCCCCAATAGTTTTGGCGGGGCTATGGATGAAGCGGCATTTTGCCCTTGGTGGCAATTGAGTGAAGTGGCGAAAGCGCAGGGGAGGGATCTCGAGATTGCCGTTTCGGCCTTTACCTTGGAACTGGCGAGCCAAGAACGCATTTGCCTTGAGGATGCTTTAGTCGATGCCAAGGGCATTTTGGCCTATTTGAGCCATCGTGGGGTGATCGCCGAGCGAGTGGCGCCCGCAAAGATGCCGCGTTTTGGCTGTTATCTTAAGGATTACAAAAAGTACCATGCGCCTATGGCGGGGTTGGTGGAATATGTGGCGCCCGTGGGAGAGCCGCTTGCGACGGGTGAGACCTTAGTCAATCTGCTGCGCCTTGACTTATATGGCAGCGAGCGGGAGCTGACGGCGCTGAGCTTGCCGCAGGATTGTGTGCCCATACTCCATTTTGCCTCGGCGTCAGTGCATCAAGGCACTGAGCTTTATAAAGTCATGACGAATCTGTTTGAATTGCCACAGTAACGGCAATGGGTAAAACTAAACGCCAATCATGATATTGGCGTTTTTTATTACAGTCTACAACCACTTAAAGCGATAGAAGAGCGCCATTTGCAGGGCGACCAGCGAGATAAGAATGCCGCAGAAGGTCGCAAAGGCCCAGGTATTATCCGCACCGGGAATGCCACCAATATTCACCCCAAGCAAGCCGGTTAAAAAGCCCAGCGGCAAGAAAATGGCCGAGACTAAGGATAAGAAATACAAGCGCTTGTTTAATTGCTCAGATTGCTGACTGAGTAACTCTTCTTGGGTCACATTGGCCCTATCACGCAGGGCGTCTAAGTCTTCAATAGTGCGAATAAGTTTGTCCGTGGTTTCGCGCATTTTGAGTCTTTCGGGCTCGTTAAATAGCACAAACTGATCGGACAGCATCTTAGCGAATGCTTCTTTTTGTGGCCCTAAATAGCGGCGCAGCGCCACGGTTTGCCTACGTAGCTCGGCGATATCTGTGCGTAAATCTTTCACATTACCTGAAACAACTTGTTCTTCTAAGTCAGACAGTTGTTCTTCGAGTGTGTCGATAAAATCCACTTTGCGGGTGGTGAGCCTTTCACATACGGCGACGATAAAGTCTCCCGTGGTGGTGGGGCCTGCGCCTTCCATAATGAGTTCGGCAACATCTTTGACTGAGAGCAGCTCGCGATCGCAGGTTGAGATAATTCGTTGTTTATCCGCGTAAATACGCACTGCGACCATGTCTTCTGGCGCTGAATTGGGGTTTAAGTTTACCCCGCGCAGGGCCAGCAAGACGCCTTCGCCAGCCAGTACGGCCCGCGGGCGAGTATCCTGGGCGAGCAGGGCGTCGCTTTCGACTTTATTCAAGCCGCTGTTTAGCACCCAGTGGCGGGCTTTTTTGTGGCGATAACGAAGGTGTATCCAGATCAGTCCATCTGTAGGATCCCAGGTTTCAAGTTCTTCTGGGGTTAAGGTTGACCCCGCGCGCGCGCCGCTAAGCACTAAGCTGTAGATAAATCCATCGTGCATTACGCATTCCATCTCTTGCTAAATCATGGCTTCAAGCTAACTGATTTCGTTGTGAAAATGAAGCCTAGGCGAGCTTTGTGCTGACAATCGCAGCCCTTGGTGAGGCTAAATTGCTGGCCAAGCAAGTTACGATGAAATAGATTAAAATTAGCCTTAAGTGGTAATGCATTGAGAAGATAAAATGGAATACGAATTTCGGCGTAACAGTTTGACGGGCACTTATTTAGCCAGCTTTAGTATGGACCATGAAGTGCTGGGCCAATGGTTTACTGAGGAGTTGGGGCCAGAGTTAGCCAAAATTCAACAGGTGCTCGATATTATCAAAGAAATTCAGGCAGGTAAGCGTGATTCTTGGCGGTTAATCGGCGGCGATCTCACCCTGGATCTGGATGAAGAACAGGCGCGCATTTATGCCAATGCTTTAGGATTTGAGCAAGAGTTTGAACTCGAGGAATCGATGTCCCTCTACGATGCGGAATCGGAAGCCTATTGTGGCTTAGAGGATTTAGAGGAAGCCCTGTTAAGTTGGTATCAATTTGTGCAAACGGGGCGGTAGCTCTGCTTTCAATTTCGGTAGTTAATAAAGGCAATCGATTGATTGCCTTTATTTTTATCTTCGCTTGGTATCAGGAGGTTTCTGTATCAGTTGTTCAAATACCTTACCGCCATTTCGGTTCTCGACTTGGCATTGGCCTTACGCAGCAGGTTTTTAACATGCACTTTTACCGTGCCTTCACTGATATGTAAGTGCTCTGAAATCATCCGGTTGCTTAACCCTTCTGCCAGCTGTTGCAGGATCTGTAGCTCCCTTGGCGTGAGGCTTGAAATCCATTCCTGCTCATCGGCGGCATTTTTAAGCTCGTACAGATATTCTTCAACCTCATCGCTGATCACTCTGTGGCCCAACATGGCATTTTTGAGCTTATCGAGCAGCAGATCCGGCTCGGTATCTTTCAGCAAGTATCCGTCGGCGCCCGCACGCAGTAGTCGGATCACATCTTGTTTGGCATCCGACACGGTGAGGATCACTATCCGTGAGGTAACGCCTTCTTGTCGCATAGCGTTGAGGGTATCGAGTCCTGTCATTCCCTTCATATTCAGATCGAGCAGTACAATATCGGGCTCATCGGTGGCGACGGCGCTTAAGGCATCCAAGCCACCGCCGACTTCACCGAAGAGACTAAAATCCGGATCGGAGGCGATCAGTTGGCAGATCCCTTTGCGAAGGAGAGGATGGTCATCGACCACGAGGACAGAATAAGGCTTACCCATGTGTAGGCTCCTGTTGGGAAGGGAAAACTAAAGTGACTTTGGTTCCCTGTGACAAATGTGATGCGTTATTGGACTCTGAGGGAGTGCCAGGGATTTGTTGATCTTGTTCTGCAATTCCCTTGCTATTAGTGTGCGTATCATTACTGCTAAATACAACAGTGCCCGCTAATTTACTGGCGCGCTCGTGCATGATCCCTATGCCAAAGTGTTGATCTCGCTCCTTAAGATAACCAATTCCTATGCCGTTATCGCTCACACTGATATTGACCATGCCATTGTCATCTTTATAACAGCGAATATTGATCAGGCTGGCATTGGCATGCTTGATGGCGTTGAGTGTGGCCTCACGGGTGATCTGCAGAATGTGAATATGCTGCTTCGCCTCGAGCCATTGGGGCGAAAGTTTGTAATCGAGATGGATCTTGATATCGGTATTGGCCCTGAGTTGCTCGAGCATGGCTTCCATCGCGTTCTTCAGATTCGGTTCCTTAATGGTTAATCTGAAAGTGGATAATAACTCCCTGAGCTGTACGTAGGCTGTACTGACGCCTTCATTGATTTCCGTCAGTTGACTCTCTACCGCGGGGCTGCGGCAACTATGGTCTAAGTTTTTGCGTAGCAAACTAATTTGGATTTTGAGGAATGACAGTACTTGGCCGAGGGAGTCGTGCAATTCCCTAGCAATTACTCCGCGCTCCTCCATCAAGGCCAGTTGTTGTCGCTGCTCGGTGGCGTTATGGATAACGATGGAGCGAGTGAGCATGATGGCGAAGTTTTTAAACAGCGGCGTATTGGTATCCTGCGCCGAAATCAGTTCTAAGTAACCTAAGTCAGCCTGTTCAAATTGCAGTGGGAAACGGGTGCTGTGCTGGGCATCTTCCGGCCAGCCACCATCGGCTTCGACGACTTCGAGTTCCTGCTCTGGGTACTGAATAATCAGCCTTAAATAGTCGATAGACTCATAATCCTTTAACTTATTCAACGCGGCCTTGAGCGCCTTGTAGTCCAATTTTTTCGCATTAAGAGTCAAAAGGTTATCGTATAAAAAGGCGAGTTCATTGTTTGCTCTGGTGAGCGCAAGAGTCTTCTCGGCGACTTGAGATTCTAAGTTGCCATACAGGGTCGCGAGCTCGCGGGCGGTTTTTTGCAGCGCATGGGTTAGGGCGGTGAGTTCAATATATTCGGTCTCGGGCATTTCTATCTCGAAGTTACCCTTTGAAATGGTGTTGGCCGATTCCATTAACTGCTGCAAGGGCACTACGACTTTTCGCTTGGTAAAACGTACCGCTAAAAAGGCGATGGCGAGCATCAGTCCGAGTCCAAAAATCTGACTCGCGGCGAGTAGGCGCAGCTTAAAGGCAGCGTGGTGCTCCATTTCTAACACCAACAAATCAATGGTATCGACAAAGTCTTTAAGCGAGGCGGCGTAATCGCGGGAGTTTTCCTGCTCAATGTAGTACTTCATCACCAGCCATTTATCGATAACGAGTTGATACTGTTCGGCGATCTTTTTCGGGCTAAGCCAACCCGTGGAGGGTTGCAATGCCTCGGAATGCAAGGTATTTTCAAACTCGGTAATTTTCTCTTGGGCGGCGTCACTGCCGGAATTGGCATAAAACATCAGCCGGTAACTTTGCATCCGCAGTGAACCCGAGGCGTTGATGGCCTTTGCATCGCCTAAACTGTAAGACAAATTGATGATTGCGAAGATGGCTAGGCTGCTGGAAAGTAAAATCAGTACTAACATTAAACCCAAAATTTTTGAGGTAAGGCTGCCTCGTTTCATATGTCCATTACCTAATATATGGCCGTTGATTTAATAGCACTTTAGTCGTGTTTTACATTAGAAAATAATGTACTACATTAACAAAAACATAAAAGTGTGAACAACAACACTATTACATTTTGATCTAGCGCAAACTTCGCTCCAGATACCTCCTAAGGGGTATGTCTTTGGAGGGGTTAAGCCACTAACTTTGGCGCTGGAGATGTCGTGATTTATTAAAATAATGCAACACGGAGATGAGATGATGAAGAAGATGACAGGTAAGTCCTTTGCACTGAGTGCATTGGTTGCCGCGAGCTTCATGGCGGCGAGTGCGATGGCGAGTGATAAAACTGAGCCTCGCAATGAAGTTTATAAAGATAAATTTAAAAATCAATATAATAGCTGGCATGACACTGCAAAGAGTGAAGAGCTAGTTGATGCGTTAGCACAGGATCCTAATATGGTTATTCTGTGGGCGGGTTATGGTTTTGCTAAAGATTACAACGCACCTCGCGGCCATATGTATGCCGTGACTGATGTGCGTAATACTCTGCGTACAGGCGCTCCAGCCAATGCTGAAGACGGCCCAATGCCAATGGCCTGTTGGAGCTGTAAGAGCCCAGACGTACCTCGCTTAATCGAAGAGCAAGGTGAAGACGGGTACTTCAAAGGTAAATGGGCCAAAGGTGGTCCAGAAGTGACCAATACTATTGGCTGTGGCGATTGCCATGAAAAAGGCACCCCAAAATTACGTATTTCTCGTCCTTATGTTGATCGTGCTATGGAGGCTATTGGCACTCCATTTGATAAAGCATCCAAGAAAGACAAGCAATCAATGGTTTGCGCTCAGTGTCACGTTGAATACTATTTCGAGAAGAAAGAAGACAGAAAGAACTTCGTAAAATTCCCTTGGGATATGGGCGTAACCGTTGAGCAAATGGAAGTTTACTATGATGGTATTGAGTTCTCTGATTGGACTCATGCACTGTCTAAAACGCCAATGTTAAAAGCACAACACCCAGGTTATGAAACTTGGAAGATGGGTATTCATGGTAAAAATAATGTCAGTTGTGTTGACTGTCATATGCCTAAAGTGACTAGCCCAGAAGGTAAGAAGTTCACTGACCATAAAGTCGGTAACCCATTCGATCGTTTCGAAGAAACCTGTGCAACTTGCCATAGCCAAACGAAAGAATTCTTAGTGGGTGTCACTAATGAGCGCAAAGCTAAAGTTAAAGAAATGAAACTTAAAGCGGAAGAACAATTAGTGAAGGCGCACTTCGAAGCCGCTAAAGCATGGGAATTAGGGGCTACTGAAGCCGAGATGAAGCCAATCCTAACGGATATCCGCCACGCTCAATGGCGCTGGGACTTCGCCATTGCTTCGCACGGTGTTGCGGCTCACGCTCCTGAAGAAGCGCTACGAGTGTTGGGTACGTCAGTTAATAAAGCGGCCGATGCTCGAGTTAAGTTGGCACAATTGTTAGCGAAAAAAGGTTTAACAGATCCAGTTGCTATCCCAGATATCTCTACCAAAGCGAAAGCTCAAGCTGCACTAGGTATGGATATGGACAAGATGAATGCAGAGAAAGAAGCATTCAAGAAAGACACATTACCTAAGTGGGATGCTGAAGCGAAAAAACGCGAAGCAACTTATAAGTAAATATTCTTGAATATGAGCTAACCCCTCATAGCAAAGCCCCCGTAACTCAGGTTACGGGGGCTTTTTATACCAATCGTATTAAATATTTGTTCATTCAGCGGGAGTTAACGGGCTTTATGCAAGGCTAATGCTTTGAATTAATTGGATGTTTAATGTGATTGGTATTATTACTGTACTCGTGCGTATAACGGCTATTAATTTGGCTC
The DNA here is from genome assembly GCF_000485795.1 of Shewanella decolorationis S12. Taxonomy (GTDB): domain Bacteria; phylum Pseudomonadota; class Gammaproteobacteria; order Enterobacterales; family Shewanellaceae; genus Shewanella; species Shewanella decolorationis. The sequence continues at coordinate 547,784 of NZ_AXZL01000076.1, read as the reverse complement.
AGTTTTATAAAATGGCGTTGACTGACGTCGAATAAAGTCATGTTCAAACTGTTCTGGCGTAACGGGTTTGCCATAGAGATAGCCTTGTCCGTAATTACAGTCATCATTGCAAATAAATGTGTCCTGAAAGGTATTTTCAACGCCTTCTGCAATGACTTTTAGTTTAAGTTTTTTCCCTATCGCAATCATAGCTTTAGTGAGCTCTCGTGCTTGCTCGCTATGTTCGAGTTTGCTGATAAAACAGCGATCGATTTTCAAAGTATCGAAGGAATACTTTTGCAGATAACTCAGTGAAGAGTAACCGGTACCGAAGTCATCGAGTGAAATATGAACCCCCAGTTCCTGTAGTTGCGAAATCGCATGATGGGCTATGTGCTCATCCTGTAGCAGCATTCCCTCTGTAATCTCTAGCTCAAGAGCGGTTGCGGGTAATTGATATAGGGTCAAAAGCTCGGCGATATGTTCACCAAAGCGAGGATTACGCATTTGCACTGGAGAGATATTAATGGCGATTTTAAAGTCTTGTTGCAATATCTGGCACCAATAAGCAGTTTGCTTTAGGGCTGAGTGCAGAACATAGTTGCCAATTTCAATGATTTGGCCATTACGTTCGGCTAATGCAATAAATTGATCTGGTGCCACTTGACCTAGCACTGGGTTATACCAGCGTAATAGGGCTTCTGCACCTATAACTTGGCGGGTGTTGAGTTCGATAATCGGTTGGTAGTGGAGGCTGAGTTCATGCTTTTTAAGCGCATCGACTAAGTAGGATTCAATTTGGTAGCGCTCATTAAGTATGCTTTGTGTTTGTTGATCAAAAAAACTGTAACTGAGTCCTTCTGCTTTGCTGATTGTCATGGCCGCTCCCGCTTTTTGTAGAAGTTGGGCGGCATCAATTCCATCGTTAGGCGCTTGGGCAATACCAATTGAGCAATGTAAGCTTATGATAAGATTTGCAATCCCAAATGGGGAGTGGCAGCAATTTATGATTTGCTCGATAAACTTATGCGTCTCTGTATGAGAGGAATTATTGGCTTGCACTAAAACAAATTCTGCTCCAGCAATACGGGCAATAAAGGTGTCATTTGAGGTGCTATGTTGTAAGCGCTGACCTAAGGTTGCGAGAATTTTGTCACCAATTAAATAGCCGTAGCTGTCGTTGATCGATTTAAAATTCCGTAAGCCAACATAAAAGACAGATATTTTTTGCTTGCGATTAATGTCTTCTAGCATGTTCGCCAGAGTATTAATCAAATTGGGTCTGTTAGGTAATCCCGTCAGCGGATCGTAGCTCTTATGATACTCAAGTGAGCTTTCAGTGTTGGTGCGGGTTTCGATTTCGCGAATTAATTTGGCACTCAATTCAGCTAATTCGTGGGTTCGTTGTTGCACTTTTACTTCGAGTTGCTGGTTATGTAGCTGTAATTTTGCCTGTTGGTATAAAGTAATTAGATTAGTTTCGATAGCATTCTGAAACCTTGCCAGCAGACTGCGGAACTGTTGGCTGTAGTTGCGTTCTTTATTGTCTAGCATACAAATAGTGCCGAAAGTCGTGTTATCGGGCCAATGCAGTGGCAGGCCACAGTAGGCTATCATCCCCAGTTTTATATCGGGATTTTTATCCCAATTTGCATCCTTTAATGCGTTAGGAATATGGAGCTCCCGGCACTCTTTCATCACGGTTTCGCAGTAAAGCCCATGCCCCAAATGTTCTCTATCTTGAGGTTTGTAGGGGTTTCCTTGGCTATGGCTTGAGGCAAAAACTTCAATTTCCGTAGGATGAACCCGCATAATGAGTACGGCTGGGGTATCAACGATCTCCGATATTAAATCTAAGGTTTGTTGCCAATTTTCAAGCATGTTTGGCGGCACCATTATCTTGTTTGCATCAATACCTAAGTCGGCGTACAACCGCTCTTTTTGATCCTGTTGGAGTGCGAAGTGGTAGGGCATAGCGGTTCATCCATAAAGCTCGATACTATTTATTGACTATAGTCTTTTTATCTCTATGTGGGGTGTTAATCACAGCCTGAAGTGTTTTGATATGTAAAATATATGTTGTATATTCCCATGGATTTCTTAAGTTTTTGATAAGAATTAGCCAGTACTCTGAGGGCGGGTATAGCTGAGTAGTGGACAACTAAGTGCATCACAATATGAAAAGCAATGTTAGGACGACATTTTTAAGCTTTGCAAAGGGACATTTGCTGGTACCTTGGTTAGTGTTTGCGGTGATTATTTTTTGGCTCGAACTAACCCATGCCGACATGCGTTTCGCTAACTTTTTATTTCACTGGCAGGGTGGTGTCGATTCTTGGCCTTTGCGTGGCCATTGGTTGACAGAGGATCTGCTGCATGTCACTGGGCGAAATCTGGTTATTTTGCTCGCGGTGGTTGTTGTAAGCTGTATTGGCTTAAGTTTTCGTCTCGATAAACTGCGTCCATATCGTAAAGGCTTTATTTATCTGTTTTGCAGTGTACTAGCGAGTGTTGTGTTAGTTCGAATTGGCAAAAGCTTGACTCATATGACCTGTCCATGGGATGTGATTGAGTTTGGTGGTCGTATGATGCACTCATCCCTATTTGCTCGTTTGCCAGAGGGCGCCGAGTTTGGTCAGTGTTTCCCTGGCGGGCATTCTAGCGGCGGCTTTGCTTGGATTGCTAGTTATTATTGGTTGAAAGAGTATCGCCCAAAATATGCCTACGCAGGGCTTATCTTTGGTATAACCTTGGGCGCGGTATTTGGTTTTGCGCAGGAGCTTCGCGGCGCTCACTTCTTGAGCCATGATCTATGGAGTTTGGCGATTGCTTGGACGTCAGCAAGCTTACTTTACTATGTTTTTTTTCTTCGCGTACCTAAGGTAAAAAAGGTTAAAGTCACCAATAAAATCAACTTTATCAATGCTAAAGTGTGCAATAAAGCCATCCCTAAATAGTGGATGGCTTATTATTCTTTGACCTATGTTTTTAACGATTAAAACCTAAATTCAAAGCGAATATCCTCTTGACGTAGTCTGCGTCTCTCGTCGAGGAGATGGTTTTTCTCGTTCAATAAGATGTTCTTTTGCTTCAGTAGCTCTGCTTTATCGGTGAGATTGTTTAGCTTGTTGTTGATGCTACTAATCTCGCTATCGATGGCATTTAAGCGATCGGCAATTTCAGCCAGACGCTTATTCACCAGATATTGCTCATGTCCTTGGTTATAACGCTCAACAAACTGATTGTTGCTACAAACGCCATAGTAACTTTCGCCTGCTAAGCCTACACGGTAGCCATTTTCGGGCAAACAGTAGCTGATGAGCCCTTGCTGATATCCCTGCTGCCACTGTGCCGCATCGACTCTTAGGTTAAACTCCCGGCAGTCCTGCTGATATTGATTGAGTTGAGTTGCCGTTACGCCTCTATTACCGTCGGCTAAACCCGTGGCATACCAGTCGTTATCACGACATTCTTCGAGTGAGAGGCTAGTACATTGGGTAAGAGAGAGCGCGGTAAGTGCCAAAGCAAAATTAAGATAACGCATGTGATTTTCTAAAACTGTCGTCAAAGTGGCCTCAGCATAAAGCTTAGGGCATAGGAGAGCTAGTGCTATATTTCGCCAGCAATACGGTTATCTTGCACAATACGCGGGCTGGCTTTTCTATCTGAGTCACAACTTGCTTGATATCATGATGCTAACGCATTGAGTTAATGTTAGTTTTACTCATAAATCTCCTGTGTCGGAAATCCATATGTTGGCTTCGCTCCCTCCATCAGATAGATCGCTCTTAGCGACAAAAACACCTGTGCCACACTCTGCGGCCACTTTTTTGTCATCTAAAGAGGTGAAAGCAGAACTGAAAATGGCGACAGACTCCCCAGCGTCCAGCGATACCAATGCCTCAACTAAGGTCGGTGCCCTGCAATCTTTCGCCCATGGTGCACTAGGTTTGGCTGAGCCAAACGCCCATGACACTTTTTGTGAATCCAAAAGTTCACACCAGGATAGTAGTCAAGGTTACTTTAAGGCGGGACAATTGTTGAAAGCCGCTGCAACCGTTGGCAGCGTGATTGCACTCTTCGTATAAATCACATTGGATTTCAGTCTCTTGCCTAATAAGTTATTTGAAACGCTCATTAAGGTAAGGTACAGGCAATTGGGGATATTTTTCAGCAGCTTTACTGACTTTAAATCCTGCTAAGTTTTGCTATTGTGTTCCTAGTTGTGGTGCTTTAGTTTTTACTGAAGTCAGGTATCTTTAACGGTATATTTTTATCTATCCTCTTTATAAGGCTGCTTTTATATGAAGATTTGCCCGGCGCATTCCATCTTACGCCTAACTAAGGTATAAGGTCGGTATGAAAACTCCTAAACGAATCCAACCACTGGTTGATGAAGGACTGGTTGACGAAGTCATCAGTCAATTAATGAGCGGTAAAGAGGCTACAGTGTACGTGGTACGCTGTGGTGAGGATATTCGCTGCGCCAAGGTATATAAGGAAGCGGAAAAACGCAGTTTTAAGCAAGCTGTAGTTTACCAAGAGGGACGTAAAGTCCGTAATAGCCGTCGTGCTAGGGCGATGGAGAAAGGCTCCAAATTCGGCCGTGAACAGATGGAAGAAGCTTGGCAGAGTGCCGAGGTCGATGCGCTGTTTCGTTTAGCCCATGCAGGTGTCAGAGTGCCTACGCCATTTGGTTGTTTCGATGGCGTATTGCTAATGGAACTAGTGACTGACAGCGAAGGTCATGTCGCGCCCCGTCTGAATGATGTGAGCTTTAGTGCTGAGCAAGCCATACACGACCATGGGTTAGTGATGACCTATGTTAAACGCATGCTTTGCGCTGGTTTAGTCCATGGAGACTTATCCGAGTTTAATGTCCTAGTAGATGCGAATGGCCCGGTGATTATCGATTTGCCCCAAGCCGTTGATGCCGCAGCTAACAATCATGCGAAATGGATGCTTGAGCGTGATGTAAATAACATGACGCAATACTATGGCCAGTATGCCCCTGAGCTACTTAAGACCCAATATGCCAAAGAAATGTGGGCGTTGTTTGAGGCGGGTCAATTAAAGCCTGATACGCAATTAACGGGCAAATTCACCGAAGTATTAGTCGATGCCGATGTGAATGCTGTATTAGATGAAATCCAAGCCGCATACGATGAGGCCCAGGAACGTAAGCTGCGACTTCAAGAAGCTAATGAAGGCTATTAGTTTATCTATTTAATAAAACAGGCGCTTTTTAAGCGCCTGTTTTATTGTTCAACTTATTAATACACAGATTTTAGTATCTGGTATTACCATCCTTGGCATGGGGATCCTTCCCCCTCCTTGCATTGAACCTCTGAATAAAAGGACAAGACCAAAGGGATAAATATGTTGATGGAGCACAGAACATCATCAACATATTAAATCTTTGGGGGAGATTACTCCCTTGAGCCTTGCCGAAACCTTAAGTGTTTAAGCCATCCGTGGCGCGCTATCTTAGCGCTGGATCCTCATTGATCCATGAATAAAAGGACAAGACCCAAGAGGGTAATATGTTCGTGACTTGGGGGAGCACAATTCACATATTTGATCTTTGGGGGAGACAACTCCCTCTTAAGCCTTGCCAAAACCTATCGTTTTCTCCCTTGATTTCGCCTACGGGGAGAGAGTTGACAGAGTCGGATAGTAAACAGCACAGTTATTATTGTTATGTGTACGATTTATATCTTAGGTCGTTGGGGAGCGATAATAGATACCCATCCGACTCTGTCTAAACTTTTACGCTAATTCAATTAATTGGATGACAAGGCCGGACATAAAAGGGCGCTGTTATTTTTATTTTTAGCACATCTATCATACCGCTTGCAGACCTCAAGCCTGTATGAATTGGAGTCCGGCCTTGTCGATAACTGCACTAGAAGTTGTTAGCTCAACCTATAGTGCGTAATTCATTATTAAGCTGCTTAATGCGTTTTTGGAGCTGAGCGATTTCACTCATTAACGCGCATTCACGCTGCTGTGGCTGCTGCTCACTTTCCCTTACCCATTGGTAAACCGACTTAGCAGAAAGTCCATACTGGCGAGCAACGTCAGAGAGTAATCTGCCTTTAACTTTCACTTCAAAAATAACGTCAGGTTTAAGACTATGATTGGCGATTCCCATGGGCTGTCCCTCTTACTCAATGTTCAGTCTATTTGCTAGTTCTTTTGGTGTTTTCCTTGTTGATTAGTGGCGCTGCTCTATATCCCACTGGCTATGTCCTAGGTGGCGCAGGGACAACCATTCATGGTGACAATGACTAATGAGTTTCATCAGATGTTTCATCTCTTCCTCCTCAATCCGTTTGGGATTGTGCTTCGATTAATATGCCTCATTAGGGGCATTTAGATTAACGTCCATTGATGTTGAACAGCTTACTTAAGGTGTGGAGTGAATTGCGCTTGAGCGCCTTTGCTCTTCTACCTATTTATTAGTATGTAAGAACTGTGCCAATTTTTTGAAATTTACATTTTCATTTAAAATCATAATCTTATTTAAATGTTTCAAACGGTGTTTTTTCAAAGCCATGTCAGAAACGGTGCAGCTTGCACTATTTCAGTGCTTTTACTCTAAATGTTATGCAGATGAGCTTGAGATGTTTCTGTTTAGTGTTGCTTTCGATTGAATCAGTCATAAACTGAGCGATAAAGCGATTAAAGATTGTCTCAACAGAGAATGTTTATATACTGCGGTTTTTATGGTGTCTTTTGGCGACTTGCCACGCCCTTTGCCTTTTGGCGGGCAAATACCATCATCAATCATGTTATGAGGTCATAAATGATGAAGCCTTCTCTGATTAAATCTCTGCCGGCGTCAAAGCTGGCGATTGTCGTGGTTACCAGTGCCCTGATTGCTTCGGGCTGTACGACTGTCAATCCCTATACCAACGAACAACAAACGGCGAAAGCGACGACTGGCGCCTTAATTGGTGCGGTTGCCGGAGCGGCTGTTGGGGTTGCGTCATCAAGTAAGAGTGACCGCGGTAAAGGTGCTTTAATTGGTGCAGCCTCTGGTGCCGCCGTAGGTGGTGGGATTGGCTATTACATGGATGTGCAAGAAACCAAACTGCGTCAACAACTAGCTTCAACAGGCGTGAGTGTAACCCGCAACGGTGACAATATTATTCTCAATATGCCAAACGAAGTGACCTTTGGTGTCGACCAAACTGAGCTGAGCGATGGCGCTAAGCGCGTATTGAACTCAGTGGCGCTGGTGGCCAAGGAATACAGCAAGACCCAACTGAATGTATTAGGTTATACCGACAGCAGCGGCTCAGATGCTTACAACCTACGTTTATCACAAGTGCGTGCCAGTGAAGTGAGTAACTATTTGATGAGTAAAGGTGTCGCTTCTGCTCGGGTTAAATCTAAGGGCATGGGTGAGGCGAGTCCTATCGCATCGAATGCAAATGCCGCAGGTCGCGCGCAAAACCGCCGAGTGGAAATTGTGTTAACTCCTACGGGTTAATAATGCGTCAGAGAATATAGAGTCGCCTACGGGCGACTTTTTACATTCTGCATTTGGTGATTCTTTGCATTAGGGAACAATTTACATTTAGGGGACAATTTGTCCATTCATCTAAAAGACTTAAGTGATCTTGGCCACAATCGCCCCGATTTGCATTTATCGGACTGCGTTAATACTTGATCCGCTAAAGGTTTTGCCGTCTTGTATGCACTAGGAGATTTCTGTGTGAATGGAGAGTACAGCATGGCAAAACAAGGTTTAGTGTTAGCAATCAGTTTAGGGTCGACATTGATGGGGGGAATAGCACAAGGCGCACCAATGAGCACTGAGGCGACTGCACCAATTGAACTCAGGGCCGCTGGCAGTTTAAAGGCGGCGATGAACGATATTATTGCCGCTTACCAAGCGAAATCCGACGCCAAAGTCGCGGCGCAATATGCGCCTTCGGGCTTATTACTCAAGCGGATCCAAGAGGGTGAGCAGGTTGATATCTTCGCTTCGGCGAATATGAAACACCCGCAGGCGTTAGTCGATGCGGGAGCGGGTCAAGAGGTGCAAATGTTTGCCCGTAACCAGCTCTGTGCCATTGCTCAAGCGGATGTACCACTCACTAGCGCGAATTTATTAGATACCCTGCTCGCGCCGCAAACAAAGCTCGGAACGTCAACACCAAAAGCCGATCCCGCGGGGGATTATGCTTGGGCAGTGTTTGCGAAAGCCGAGGCCTTAAAAGCTAATGCAAAAACCACATTAGAAACCAAAGCCTTGCAGCTAACGGGTGGGCCTGATAGTGCTAAACCGCCCAAGGATCGTAATCCCTATGCTTGGGTGATGGAAAATAAGCAGGCAGACGTATTCTTAACCTATTGCACCAATGCGGTGCTGGCACAAAAAGAAGTGCCAAGTCTTAAGATTGTCGATTTACCGCCAGAGTTAGCGGTCGGTGCCGACTATGGCCTATTGGTGTTAAAGGATGCCAATAGTGCAGCTGCACCTCTGGCCGAGTTTATTTTATCCCCTGAGGGACAAGCGATTTTAACGGGTTATGGTTTTCAGCCGCCTAAAAAATAGTGCTAATTGACTCATTAAAATGGTGCCCTATGGCGCCATTTTTGTTGTTCGTTTTAGCAGGTTGAGTGCTAGGGCGTGTTGACGTTTCGAGATTAGATTTGTTCGTTCTGGCAAGTACATGCTCGCGAAACGAGGAATGATGTGTCGTTATTCTACTCAAATGACGAGCGGTTCTTATGACAGAAAGTCAGAGCAAGAGCTTGCCAGACGAACCCTTCGGGCAGCATTTGGCTGGCGTTTCTGCTGCGTTATCGTCCGTTTATGTAGAATAACTACACTGCACGGACGTTGCCTTGCATAAAAGCCAGCCACATTGCTGCAAAAATAACCCTGAAACGTCAATACGCCCTAGTGCATTAAATACAGGGTCGCTAATCCTAGGAAGGCAAACAGACCAATCACATCGGTGACTGTGGTGAGCACCATGCCGCCCGCTAACGCAGGATCCACTTTTAAGCGCTTTAAGATCAGCGGAATACTGGCGCCAGCTAGCCCTGCAACTGTCATATTGATGAGCATTGCGCCGCCAATCAGGCTGGCAAGCGCCATATCGTCTTTCCAAACTAATACCGCGATAAACACCAAAATCGACCACATCAGGCCATTTAAAAAGCCAATGGCGAGTTCTTTGCCTATCAGCCAGCGAGCATTGCTCTGGCCAATATGACCCAAGGCAATCCCGCGGATAACAAGAGCTAAGGTTTGATTGCCCGCGACCCCGCCCATGCTCGGGACAATCGTCATTAAAATCGCAATCGTAGCAAATTGCTCGATTGTGCCTTCAAACATATTGCTGACAGAGGCTGCCAGCAGGGCGGCAAACAGGTTAATCGTCAGCCAGAGTGAGCGGCGGAAAGTACTCTTCACTACAGGGGCGAAGGTGTCTTCATCATCGTCCATCCCCGCCATCCCCATCATGGAGTGCTCGGCGTCCTCACGGATAACATCCACCACGTCATCGATGGTGATACGCCCGAGTAATTTGCCCTCGCTATCGACCACGGGCGCGGATACCCAGTCATGGCGCTCGAACAGCTGCGCCACTTCACTGTCGGACATGCCCACGGGAATACTCTCGATATCGGTATCGATAATGCTGCTGATATGAGTATTGGGATCGCAGGTGAGCAGATCCGTAAGTTTGACCCCGCCGAGCACGCGATCGTGCTTATCCACCACGTATAAGGTGTCCGTGGTGTCGGGCAGGTTGCCCCGTTGGCGCAAATAACGCAGTACCACATCGATATTCACATCGGGCCTTAAGGTCACAGTATCTGTGTTCATTAGGCTGCCCGCGGTTTCATCGGGGTAGGAGAGCGCTTGCTCGACCCGCTGGCGGTTTTGCAGGCTCATGGACTGCAATACTTGCTTATACACTGCATCAGGTAGGCTTCGCAGGATATAAGCGAGATCGTCCGTATCCATACTGGCGGTGGCCTTGGCGACCCGCTCAGGGCTCATGGCACTGATCAGCGGATCTTTTAGCTCTTCACTGAGCTCATCGAGAATATCCCCGAGCTGATCTTGATCGACAAGTTGCCATAGCACTTGCCGCGCCTTAGGGGGCGAGGACTCTAAAATCAATGCGATATCCGACGCCGCCATGTTTTGCAGCATTTGCCTGACATGCACAAACATACCGCTATTGAGGGCATGGCTCAGTTGGTCGAGACGTTGTTCGACTTGTAAGCTGTCTGAGGCTTCTACAGGCATGTTTCCTCCAAGGTGGCGACGGTGGATAGGCGGGCGTTTAGCTATTGAGGACTTAAGCCAAAGCGCAGCGGTATATTGTAATTGAGCGCACGGGAGGGCGTCGAGTCACAAATGTGTTTAACTGGTATAAGGTGCTGAAACCAAAACCAAACAGGGTACTGAATAACGGCAGGGAGCATCGAGATGAGATGTGGATACGATTAACAGGCTTCGTCGAACTTAGCGTCGATAAGCGCGCAAATGGCATTGAGTGCGGGCTCCGCATCCGGACCTTCGGCAATCAGGGTAATGGTTTTACCCATGCCAGTTTCAAGCATAAGGAGTCCTAACACACTGGCGGCAGAGGCCTGTTTTTCACCTTGGATCAGCGTAATGCTGGCATCAAACTCTGAGGCCAACACCACGAGTTTTGTCGCGGCGCGGGCATGTAAACCAAGCTTATTGCAGATGGTGACTTGGCGCTCAAGCTTTGGCATGGCTTAACTCTCGGTGGCGGGCATTCACTTTGTGTTTACCGTTGCTAAAGCGTTTAGCCAGTTGTTCGGCCACATAAACCGATCTGTGTTGACCGCCAGTACAGCCGATGGCGATGGTCAGATAGCTGCGGTTATTACGCTCTAAGTGGGGCAACCAAGTCTCGAGTAAATTCTCGATTTGCCAGATGAACTTATTGACCAGTGGCTGGCGATTTAAAAATTCCGCCACGGGTTCATCTAGGCCGGTTAGTGGACGCAGTTCGAGTTCCCAATGGGGATTGGGTAAAAAGCGCACATCAAACATAAAGTCGGCTTCGGTTGGCATACCATGTTTAAAACCGAAGGACTCAAAGTTAATCACCAGTTCCTTATCGACACTGCCAAGCAGGATTTGCCGTACTTGGTCGCTGAGTTCATAGATATTCAGATTCGAGGTATCTATGTAGTGATCCATCTGCTGAGACAGGGGCTCGAGCAATTTGCCTTCAAGCTTAATGGCTTCTTGCAGAGAAACACGGCTCTTAGATAAGGGATGTAAGCGCCGAGTCTCGCTGTAGCGTTTGAGTAGCACTTTATCGCTGGAGTTTAAGAAGAAGCTAGTAAGTTCAGTGCCCGCAGGCAGGCTGGCAAGCTGTTTGACGAGTACCTTGTCTTGCTCCGGCAGGTTACGCACGTCAACGCTGATGGCGACGAGATCGTTACTGCCCTTTAGCTGTTCGAGTAAGCTGCCAATCAGCGGCAAAGGAAGATTATCGACACAATAGTAGCCGAGATCTTCAAGCACTCTTAGTGCGACCGATTTGCCCGAGCCTGAGCGCCCTGACACTATGACCAGTTTCATCCAGTGATTACCTGATAGAGTTCCGTTTCATCATGCGTCTTGCGCAATTGCTTCAATATTTGTTTGTCACTGAGCTTTTCAGCCATGCAGGACAAAGTGCTTAAGTGCTGTTGACATTGGTCAGCAGGCACTAGCAGCGCAAATAAAATGTCGACAGGTTGTTTATCGATAGCATCAAAGGCTATCGGCTCCTCACATTTCACCAATATGGCTATGGGTTGTGTTATATCGGTTAATCGACCATGTGGAATGGCGATGCCGTTACCTATACCTGTGCTCCCCATCTTTTCGCGCGCCACAAGGCTTTCGAAGATCTCTTGAGATGAGAGGGTGGGGTACTGGGCAGCGGCTAAGTCGCTGATAAGTTCCAGTACCTTTTTCTTACTGCCCGGAGTGGCGCAGGTCGTGCATTCCGGCCGCAGTATGGTACGAAGTTCCATTGCTAGTGTTTTGTTAACTTCTCTTTGTGTTTAATAACCTGACGATCAAGCTTGTCGATCAGGACGTCTATGGCAGCATACATATCTGCATGCTCTGAAGTCGCGAAGACTTCACCACCGGTGAGGTTGATTCTCGCTTCGGCAATTTGTTGCATTTTCTCAACATTGAGCACAACGTGCACATTATTGATCTGTTCGAAATGACGTTCAAGTTTTGAAAACTTTTCCTCAACATAAGCCCGTAACGATTCAGTAATCTCGATATGGTGTCCACTCAGGTTTATTTGCATATAAACGTCCTCCGATTTCCACTTTAGGCTATAAACTTTTACGCTGATTGGAAGGGGGAATAAGCATCGCTTCTCTGTACTTCGCAATGGTTCTGCGCGCAACGTTAATTCCCTGTTCTGCCAGAAGTTGTGCCATCTTGCTGTCGCTTAATGGTTTTTTCTGGTTTTCCGCTGCAACCAGTTTCTTAATGAAGGCTCTGATTGCCGTGGATGAGCACTCACCGCCATCATCAGTCCCGACGTGGCTTGAGAAGAAATATTTTAGTTCAAAAAGTCCTTTTGGGGTATGCATGTATTTTTGTGTGGTCACCCGTGAAATGGTGGACTCATGCATCTCTACCGCTTCAGCGATATCGTTTAGGACCATAGGTTTCATGGCTTCTTCACCGTATTCGAAGAAACCCTGTTGATATTGCACTATGCAGTTTGCCACCTTGAGCAGCGTTTCGTTACGGCTTTCAAGGCTTTTGATAAACCACTTGGCTTCTTGCAAATGACCACGAATAAATTGGCTATCTGCTTGATTTTTTGAGCTACGCGCCATGGCTGCATATTGCTGATTAACATTGATTTTTGGCATGCAGTCAGGATTTAACTCGACCACCCAGCGGCCATTTTTCTTCGACACCGACACATCGGGGATGACATATTCTTCATCAACAGGAGTGATGAGTAAGCCTGGGCGAGGGTTTAAGGTTTGGATCAGCGCTATGCTGTCCCTTAACTCGTCCTCTTTGAGTTTGGTCTTACGCATCAACAACCTAAAATCGCGGGCAGCGATCAGATCTAAATGATCTTTGATCAGCATGCGGGCGTTTTCGAGGTGTGGAGTATCCGGTGAAAAGTGGGAGAGTTGGATAAGCAGACATTCGCTTAAATCCCTTGCGGCGACACCGACGGGATCGAAGTGTTGAATACGCTTGAGTACGGCTTCGACTTCATCCAGTTCTATCTCAGGATTGCCCATGGCTTCGAGGATATCTTCAGTACTTTGAGTGAGATAACCTTGATCGTCGATGGCATCAATAATCGCGGTGGCGATGGCTAAATCGGTTTCAGAGAAGGGCGTGAGGTTTTTCTGCCATTCTAAATGTTCGTACAGGCCTTCACTGGTTTCCCCTTGGAAGGGCATGTCATCTTCACGGCTGGCGCCTGAACCTGAGTTTGGCGATGCGGTAAAGACTTCATCCCAAGTGGTGTCCATGGGCAGTTCTTCGGGCAAGGATTCTTTGGTCAGCGACTCGGCAATGTCCACGGTGGAATTGTCTTGTTCCTGTGGCTGAGCCGTCGTTTCGCTAAAGTCGGTATCGGCGATATCTTGATTACGTTCGCTAGGCGCGTCGAATTGCTCCTCTTCCAGCTCGAGAAGAGGATTAGAGTCTAAGGCTTGCTGGATCTCTTGCTGCAGTTCCAATGACGACAGTTGCAACAGACGAATGGCCTGTTGGAGTTGTGGCGTCATGGTTAACTGTTGACCCAGTTTGAGCTGGAGTGACGCTTTCATGTTACCGCTGATCCCTACGTTATTATTTTGAATTTAGGCCGCTTGTTATCATATTGATGGTGCTTATAAGCCAAAATTCAAGGCTAATTGGCTCTGTTTTAGTAACTATAGCCTGAATTGTTCACCTAAGTACACAGCCCTAACTTGCTGATTGTCTAAGATCTCTGCGGGAGTTCCTTCGGCTATCAGGTTTCCGTGACTGACAATGTAAGCATGTTCACAGACGTCTAAGGTCTCACGCACATTGTGGTCTGTGATCAGTACCCCAAGGCCTCGGCTCTTGAGTTGTTCGATGATTTTCTTGATATCGATAACCGAAATCGGGTCGACACCGGCGAAGGGTTCATCGAGCAGAATAAACTTAGGATTGGCCGCTAAGGCGCGGGCAATTTCGACGCGGCGACGTTCACCGCCCGATAACGACATGCCTTGGCTATCGCGAATATGGGTGATATGGAACTCTTCGAGCAGATGTTCCAGCTCTTCTTCGCGCTGGTCGCGATTGAGCTCTTTGCGGGTTTGCAGTACCGCCATGATATTGTCGTGCACGGTCAGCTTACGAAAGATACTGGCTTCCTGTGGTAGGTAACCAATGCCTTTGCGAGCGCGCAGATGCATGGGATCGGCAGTTAAATCATCGTTATCGATAAAGATATGGCCTTTATCGCTTTTGACTAAGCCCACGACCATATAAAAGGTGGTGGTTTTACCCGCGCCGTTTGGGCCGAGTAAGCCGACGACTTGACCCGTTTTGACCGTCAGGCTGACATCTTTCACAACCTGACGACTCTTATAACTCTTAGCGAGATTCTGTGCTTTTAAGGTAATTTGGGTCATTTAGGATCCTGTTTTTTCACAGGTTTGTCTGCGGGCTGATTCTTGAGTTCTTCCTGATAGTTGTCAGGTTTAATAATGGTAATCACGCGATCATCACCGCTACCCGTGCTCTCCGCGATCAGTTTTTGCTGAATAATATCGTAACGGATGAGGTTACCCGTGACTTGGCTACCCGCTTGGTCTAGGGTCGCTGAACCCGTTAAGGTTAAGGTACGAGTCGCCATTTCATAGCGAATTTCTTTGGCACTCGCTGAAGCAGGGCGTCCATCATCCAGAATTTGGCTGTAAGTCGCAGGATTCCCCGTTGCGACTAAAATCTTGCTGTTTTCCCCTTCGGCAGAAAACGCACGTAGTTGATTTGCATTAATTTTTATCGAGCCCTGGGTTACTTCTACCGGACCGAAGAAAATGATCTGGTTATTTTTAATGTCCGCAGTTTGGCTGACGGCTTTGATTTTTACTTCTTGCTGTAAGTCACCGACCTTGGCGAAGGCGCTCATGCTAGTGATTAGCATTAGGCCGACAAGTAATATGTTATTTTGCTTCATAGGTTCCTACTACCTGACTGGTCAATTGCACTTCCTGCGCGTTAAGGTCGGCATAAAGGCCTTGCCCTTGAATATTAAAATCTTTCCCTGTGACGTAAATGATGCGGTCAGAGGTCATTATCATAGTGTTGAGATCGAGTTCTAAAAAACTGGTGGACAATGTCTGTATGGGTTCACCAGGGCTGATGGCATCGATAATAACATTATTTTCTAATACAACCTTGCCGGTATCTTTGTTGAGTCGACCTTGGTCGGCTCGGATCTGCCATTTTGCTTTACCTTGGTCGGGATAGACAAGATAGACAGGCTGAGTAAAGTCGGTCTGGTTTTTCAGCTCATAGTGCTCCATGTGCTTTGCCGTGACGCGACTGTTAACTTGCCCTTGCTCATTAAACTCAATACTACGCAGATCTTCGATAATGTAATCGGGTCTATCACTGACGTTCAAGCTTTCATCCGTATCGCCACCACGTTTTTGCTGCACTTGCCAATATAGCACCAGCGCAGTACCAAAAAAGGCGATAATGGCGAGGGTCACACGACTCATATGCTCATCCCATGGGCGGAAGTGAACTTATTTTGGCTCAGCAACAGCAGATCCGTGAGTTCCCTGAGTGCGCCATGTCCACCATTTAAGTGAGTCACAAAATGGGCGTGTTGACGGACATAGGGATGACCATCGGCAACACAGACGGCAAGGCCGACCACATTCATTACCGGTAGGTCGACAATATCATCACCGATATAGGCGACTTCTTCTGGGGTAACATTGTAGAGCGACAGCAGCTCTTCATAGGGGACGAATTTATTATCCACGCCCTGATAAATATGGGTCACACCCAGAGCCGTCATGCGGTTTTCAACAATTTTAGACTGACGGCCAGTGATGACCGCCAGATTAAACCCACTGGTCAATAATGAACGAACGCCATAGCCATCGCGGGTGTGGAAGGCTTTGAGCTCTTCCCCTGAGTTGCTCAAATAAATGCGGCCGTCGGAAAACACTCCGTCCACGTCGCAGATTAGCAGTTTAATTTTTTGCGCTCTTTGCCAAACATCGTCGCTGATAGGGCCGTAAAATCCTTGCTGTGGCATTAAATGACTCCCGCTTTAACCATATCGAGCATATTGAGCGCGCCGACAGGATGATTGTCTTTATCTATCACTATCAGGCCGTTGATATTTTTGGAATCCATCACTTGCAACGCCTGCGCCGCTAGGACGTTTTCAGTAATTGTGACACAGTTTCGCGTCATCACATCGGCAATTGGCGTGGTGCGCAGGTTGACTTGGGCGTCGATAACGCGGCGCAGGTCGCCGTCGGTAAAGATACCCACAAGTTTGTTTTGTTCATCGATCACCGCGGTCATGCCAAGGCCCTTTTTGGAGATCTCGTACAGGGCATCGGTGATGCAGATATCGTGTTTTACCAAAGGTAAATCATCGCCGCTGTGCATCACGTTGCTGACTTTTAGCAGTAGCTTACGGCCTAAGGCGCCGCCCGGATGGGACATAGCGAAATCGTCTCGAGTAAAGCCTTTAGCTTGCAGCAACGCAATCGCCATCGCATCTCCCATCACTAAGGTTGCCGTGGTGCTGGAAGTTGGCGCAAGTCCGAGCGGACAGGCTTCTTCTGGTACTTCAATGCATAAATGAATTTTGGCCAAACGTGCCATGGTGGACTCAGGTTTGCCCGTCATGGCAATTACTGGGATGGCTTTACGTTGGATAACCGGCATCAGCGCGAGGATTTCGCTCGACTCACCCGAGTTTGAAATGGCAAGAATAATATCATTATCCGAGAGCACACCTAGGTCACCATGACTGGCTTCGCCAGGATGCACAAAAAATGCAGGTGTACCTGTGCTGGCGAGGGTGGCTGAGATTTTATTGCCAATGTGGCCGGATTTTCCCATCCCCATCACTATCACTTTGCCGGTGCAGTTGAGAATTAACTCGCAGGCTTGGGCGAATTCAACGGAATCGACATATTGATATAGATTGTCGAGGGCCGATTTTTCTATATCGATAACTTTACAGCCCCACTGGCGCAATTGTGATTGGTCTACCATGTCTATCTCTCTTCTTGCATTGTCTTTGTCGCCCCGTCTGGGATTGGAATAGCACAATTTGGTACGCGATAAAGATGATAAAATTAACGGCTTCTTACCGGAGTAGCGTCTTATTGTTTGCCCTTGCCAATCAGGTTTGAGGCAATAGGGCAGAATAACCTGTTTAGCGATTGAATGTCTTGAGCAAAATCATCGTCTTGGTTGTTTTAGCGCTGCCACTTTTATGGTTATGGTCGCCATGATAACCAGTTTGACATTCAATACGTCTTTTGAACTAAGTTATCTTGCCTAGTTCAGTGTGATTTCGCTTAACTTATTAGCCTTAGCTAAACAATCTTGCTGATTTATCAACAAGGATGAAAACATTAAGTAACACTTTATCTTCACAGAGCGAAAACTTAGGGCGCATTCTCGCTGGAAATGAGGCAAATTGAAAGTATCGCAGGACGATAGTGTCGATTCTGTTGTAGGTTAAAGCGCAATTACGTACAATTTGCGGCTCTTCGATTGGTCTGGGCAGGAAGCGTAGGCCACCTCTTTTCAAATATCGGAATCAAGCATGACTCAAGAACAAACGCCGTTGGTTGAGATCCGTCATTTGGGCTTCAGCCGTGGCCAGCGTGTCATATATGAAGATATTAGCCTGTCTATCCCCCGGGGCAAAGTCACCGCCATTATGGGCCCCAGTGGTATAGGTAAAACCACTTTGCTTAAGCTTATCGGTGGCCAATTGACGCCCGATAGCGGCCAAGTGTTGTTCGATGGACAGGATGTGCATGCCGCGAGCCGTAGCGAATTATTCGAACTGCGCAAGCGCATGAGTATGTTGTTTCAAAGTGGCGCATTATTCACCGATATTAACGTCTTCGATAACGTTGCCTTTGCGCTGCGTGAACATTCAGGCCTGCCCGAAGAGATTATTCGGACTATCGTGCTGATGAAACTTGAGGCCGTTGGTCTACGGGGCGCCGCGCAAATGATGCCCAGCGAGTTATCCGGTGGGATGCAGCGCCGCGCTGCCTTAGCTCGGGCTATAGCCCTTGAACCAGAAATGGTCATGTACGATGAACCCTTTGCCGGACAAGACCCTATTTCTATGGGCGTGCTGGTTAAGCTTATCCGCGAACTTTCCGATGCTCTTAATTTAACCTCGGTTGTGGTGTCCCACGATGTGGATGAAGTGCTCGGGATTGCAGATTATGTGTATGTGGTTGCAGATAAAAAAGTTATTGCCCATGGCACGCCTGAGGAGTTAAAGCATGCGGATAATCCGCAGCTCAAACAGTTTATTCAAGGGGCGCCCGACGGCCCTGTGCCGTTCCACTATCCGGCAAAGGATTATCAGCAAGAATTGTTGGCAAAAGGAGTTGGCAAGTGAAGTTATTTGACAGTATTGCCGACCTCGGCCGCAGCGCTATCGAGTTAGTGCTCGGTTTTGGCCGTGCGGGCCTGATGCTCTGGGGCGCGATTTTTCGCTGGCCTCGGGTGCGTAAAGGTTTTCCATTATTAGTGCGCCAAATCTATGTGGTCGGCGTACAATCTATGGTCATTATTGTGGTCTCGGGCCTGTTTATCGGCATGGTGTTGGCGCTGCAGGGCTACAACATCTTAGTCGGTTTCGGTACCGAGGAGAGCTTAGGTCCCATGGTGGCCTTAAGCTTATTGCGTGAACTCGGTCCTGTGGTCACAGCATTATTATTTGCTGGTCGCGCAGGCTCGGCGCTGACCGCCGAAATCGGTCTGATGAAGAGTACCGAGCAGTTATCCAGCTTAGAGATGATGGCGATTGACCCGCTCAGGCAAATCATTGCGCCACGCTTTTGGGCGGGGGTGATCAGCATGCCGTTATTGGCGCTGATGTTTACTGCGGTAGGCATTTATGGTGGTCATTTAGTGGGTGTGGAATGGAAAGGCATCGATGGCGGGGCCTTCTGGTCGATTCTGCAAGCCTCGGTCGAATGGCGCCAAGACATAGTGAACTGCCTGATTAAGAGCGGCGTTTTTGCCGTGGTGGTGACTTGGATTGCCTTATACCGCGGCTATCAAGTGGTGCCGAATCCGGAAGGGATCAGCCGTGCAACCACTTCAACCGTGGTGCAATCGAGCCTCGCCGTACTGGCATTGGACTTTTTACTAACAGCCCTGATGTTTGGCCGCTAACGGATTGCAGCGCCAAGGATACAGATAGACGGATTAACAGAGTGGTAACTGAGCATGTTGACACGAAAAATTGAATTATTAGTGGGTATGTTTCTCTTAACGGGCTTAGCGGCCTTTTTGGTGTTGGTGTTTAAAGTCGCTAATATCGAAGTGCAGACCAGCGACAGCAGCTATACCCTCACCGCCAACTTCACCAATATCGGTGGCTTAAAGGTACGCTCTCCGGTCAAGGTCGGCGGCGTAGTGGTTGGTCGCGTGAGTAAGATAGATTTAGACCCAGTCAAACTGGTGGCTGTGGTGACGATTGTGATGGACAAGCGTTTCGATAAATTCCCTGAAACCAGTAGCTTAGCTATTTTAACTTCAGGTTTACTCGGTGAGCAGTTCCTCGGATTAACACCGGGCTTTGTCGATGATGACGTGAGTATGCTCAAAGATGGTGACAAGATTGACGATACTCGCTCCGCATTAGTGTTAGAAGATCTGATTGGTCAGTTCTTATATAGTATGGGTTCAAAGGATAAATAGGGGTTACCGCTATGTTTAAACGCTTATCGCGCTTTTTACTGCCGTTAGTATGGATATTTACCGCAACGACCGCACTGGCGGATGATGCACCGATTAACACTATGGACCCGTACGCCATGGTGAAATCCGTTGCCAACAAAACCTTCGACCGCTTTCATCAAGATAAAGCCTTGATCGACGCCGATGCGGATCATTTAAAAGTGATCGTGCGCGAAGAGTTGATGCCTTATATCGACTATAAATACGCCTCTTACAAAGTGTTAGGCCAGTATTTAAAAGAGTCGACTGAAGATCAGCGCAATCGTTTTGTCGATGCCTTCGAAGGTTACTTGATCTCAACCTACGCCCAAGCGTTTACCGAATACACTAACCAAAAAGTGGAGTTTTCTCCCGGTAGTGATTTCAGCAATGAGAAGATTGTCGATGTCAACGTACAGATTATCGAAGCGGGTCGTCCGCCGATTAAGCTGTTGTTTAAAGTGCGTCGCCTTAAGGATGACTCTTGGAAGGCGTTTGACTTAGTTGCCGAAGGCGTGAGCTTGCTGTCCTCTAAGCAATCTGAGATCTCGAATCTTATCCGCCAGCAGGGGATTGATGCCGTGATTAAGATGCTGGAAGAGCGCACCAAAGACAAAGTGACTAAAAAGCCTAAAGCAGGGAAATAAGCGCCGTGGTTGAATTTGTGCAACAGGGTAAAATTTGCCACCTCAAAGGGCGTTTATCACAGGAGCAAGTGGTCGCACTTTGGCCGCAAAGGCAAAGCTTGTTAAGCCAAGATACCCAAATGTTGTCGCTCACTGAGCTGGAGTACAGTGACAGTGCTGGCGTGGCATTTTTGCTGGCGTTAGTGCGTCAGCACGGTACGCCACTGCAGTTGTGCTCAGCATCGGATCAGCTAAAAAAATTAATCGACTTATATGATTTACAGTCCTTCTTCACCGAAGAAGCGAATTGAAAAGGTAACGAATTTCATGGAATGCAGTTTAATAGAACAGATTTTACGTGACGCGTTAGCACTTGATGAAGTGCACGCCAGCTCCGATGGCAGCCACTACAAAGTGATTGCCGTGGGTGAATGTTTTGACGGTATGAGCCGCGTAAAACAACAACAAGCCATTTATGCACCCCTGATGAGCTATATCGCCAGCGGTGAGTTACATGCATTAACGATTAAAACTTTCACGCCTACCCAATGGAAACGCGAGAAAATTTTCAACAGCTAGTAGTGAGGAAAAGTGGATAAATTAGCGATTCAAGCAAGCCCTCCGCTTGCTGGTGATGTGATTATTTCCGGCGCTAAAAACGCTGCGCTGCCGATTCTAATGGCAGGCGTGTTAGCCGAGACTGATTTTATTGTGTCGAATGTCCCCAATTTGCGCGATGTGAGCACCAGCTGCAAATTGCTGCGCTGCCTAGGCGCCGATGTGGATGAATTAGGCAATGGTCAAATCCGTATTTCGACCAAGAACCTTAACGAGTTCTGTGCACCTTACGATTTAGTTAAGACCATGCGTGCCTCGATTCTGATCCTTGGGCCGTTATTAGCCCGTTATGGCACCGCAGATGTGTCATTGCCCGGAGGCTGTGCCATTGGTGCCCGTCCAGTAAATCTTCACTTACATGGCCTCGAAATGATGGGTGCCAAGATTGAAGTGAAAGAAGGTTATATCAAGGCCCGTGTCGATGGTCGCTTAAAGGGTGCCCATATTTTTATGGACATGGTGAGCGTAGGCGCGACCGAAAACCTATTGATGGCCGCGGCACTTGCCGATGGCGAAACCGTGATTGAAAACGCGGCCCGTGAACCAGAAGTGATTGACTTGGCGAACTGTTTGATTGCCATGGGCGCAAAGATCACAGGTGTTGGCAGTGCTACTCTGCGTATTCAAGGCGTTGAGCGTCTACAGGGCTGTGAGTACCGCGTGATGCCTGACCGTATCGAAACCGGTTCCTTCCTTGTTGCTGCCGCTGTGACCCGTGGTCGTATCCGTTGCTTAAAGGCCGATCCTGCTTCGTTAGAGTCTGTTATCGCGAAACTTGAAGATGCGGGCGCCAAGATCACTACAGGTGAAGATTGGATTGAGCTCGATATGGAAGGTAAGCGTCCAAAAGCGGTAAATATCAAGACGGCACCATACCCAGGTTTTCCAACCGATATGCAGGCGCAGTTCTGCGTGCTCAACGTATTAGCCCAGGGCACGGCGACCATTACCGAAACCATCTTCGAAAACCGCTTTATGCACGTGCCAGAACTTATCCGTATGGGCGCGAACATGGAGCTTGAAGGCAATACCTGTATTATTCAAGGCATTGAGTCTTTGAGTGGTGCACAGGTAATGGCGACCGATTTACGTGCGTCGGCAAGCTTGGTGATTGCAGGCTTAGTCGCCGATGGTAAAACCATTGTCGATCGCATCTATCACTTAGATCGCGGCTATGAGCATATCGAGCAGAAGTTCCAAGGGTTGGGCGCGCATGTAGAGCGTGTGCAATAACATTTGCTTAGAACTAGCTCCTAATAAAAAACCAGCCAAGTGCTGGTTTTTTATTGCGCGTAATTTGTTTAGGTGAAAAGGAAATGGACATAAATGAGTTAGGTTATTAACTCTAACTCGTCATTTTCGGATGAAAATTTCTATGGGCTAACGTCAAGCAGCGGCGCGTTAGCGCGTCCAGCCCGCAGGGCGATGTGTTATACACCATTTTTGACTAAGTGCTCCGCTAACCTTGATTTTACTTAAATCTGGCCACCCATTTTAAATCAACAACATAATGCACTTTAGGTTTGTCTACAACTTGTACGAGCTAAAATGATTTGAGTGGGAGTCATCAACGTCGTAGGGACTGCATGTAAGACAATAAATTGCGCTAATTCCTTTAAAAATGGGGTATTTCAGACGAGGTAAATTGGCCCATAGTGGTTCTGGATGGGGCATTTGAAGTGATATAAGTCGTTGTCAGTTGCAGCGCAAGTGCTGGCAGCTTGATGCAAAGTGCCGTCGTCGCTTTTCGAGATGTTCGCAATAATCGGTCAGTTCTTGCAGAGTGCCTACAGGGCCATGAAATAACTTACCAAATTCGGTAGTCAGCTTGAGCCAATTGTCATGGGGAATATTTAATCTTGTCAGTATCTTGGCGCTATTTTCACTGATGTATCCACGTTTATCATTGCGAATAATTCGGCCCGTATCATCCACCAACTGAAGGTAATCTTTTAATGAAAACGCAATGCCATTGGGTTGGTTGTCGCACTCGCTACCAATAAAAGGCAGGAGATTGCTTGGCTGCTCACCTTTTAATGCGGCCCGAATACGCAGTTGAATACTGGTATGGTCGGATTGTTCTGGTGTATCAGCAAGTTGCGCTCTAATCGGATTTAAATCGACGTAAGTCATACAGGCTAATACCGCAGCTTCATCGAGTAGGGCTTGCGATTTGAATCGCCCCTCCCAGAAATGACCTGTACAGTTATCCTCTTGATTTGCTTGCCTTGCAATCGGTTCATTCAGACAGCGCATAAACCATGAAATATCACACAAACGACTACGATAAAGGGCAATTGAATGCTTTAATCTGTTGACCTGATGAGCTTCAACCAACTCACCTTTCACGAATTTATGCGTTAATTCATCGCCTTTAAACAACTTATGCCATTGCTCAAGCACTTCGCGGTCAGTCCAACGATTTGCCGTCTCGATATCGACTCGCAGCACCAGATGCAGATGATTCGACATCACCGCAAACGCGGCCACATCAATAGCAAAAACAGCTGCAAGTTCAAACAATAATGACTCTACCCAACCACGGCGATGGTCATAGTTTTTACCCGAGTAACTGTCATCACCACATAAAAATGCCCGCCGAACCACGCGGCTACAGCAATGGTAATAGGGCGTGTCTTCAAGGCTTATCTGGGTTCTGCGAGGGCGCGGCATACAAACCTCCATGTTTAATGCTTAACCAAAGCATAGTCGGAGGTTAGCTACCTCGCTATTAAGGTTGGGTGTCCATGTTTTGGGTTTAAGGTTGGGTGTCCATGTTTTATCCAGGGTGTCCATGTTTTATCCAATGTTTTGACCTTTTAGAAAAGGCTGTACACAGATGTGATCGCTGGCTTTTCAGTAGGATTCTTTATTACTTGGTGACAGTTATTCTGCATTCAGTAATTCATAGGGGCGGGCAATCGCTCCTTTGAGATCGCCAAGGGAAAACACCTTCGAAAAGCGCGCAAAGCTTTTGCCATAAAATATTGTTTCTACAACGGGCAGACTAAAAACCTGGTATCTCGCGGCAAGCTCGACTTGCGCCTCACAATCGATATAGGCGAGCTGCATCCTCGGGAAATCCTTGGCTAGCAAAGTGGCGATTTGCGGTTTAAGCGCCTGACACACGCCACAACTTGGCGCACCGAATAAGAGTAATACCGCTGGATATTGCTTTAGTATGGCATCCAGTTGCTCGGGCGTTTCAATGCTGTGGATAATGGCATTAGGCATGGGTAATCCTATCTATTGGGGCTTTTACAGACAGAATATCACGGAATTAATCCCCATTTTACGGCACTGCTGCCGAGAAATGTTCCTATAAAAAATAGGCTCACCGTCAGTATGATTACGCCTAATACGATTAACCCTGTTATCTGTCTTCCGCGAAGATGACCTACCCAGTGCGCAAGCTTATTTATCATTTTTGCTTTACCTCGTTACAAAATGGATTAGCTACACCATTGGCGCTCGCAGGGGATACCATCGCCATCACCATCCATTTGCGTGTTGGGACAATTTTGAATGTAAAAGGTCGCTTCGGCACAGGAGCGCATATGGCTGCAATGGGTTTTACCTGCTTCACAGTGAAATTGAGGTTCGACTGTTCTTGGAGATTGTACTTCGGAATAAGCGGCTGGTTTTTCCTCAACAATAGTTTCTTGCCGTTGTTGAAATTCCTTATAGCCAAATCCTGCGAGTGCAACAAGTAATAAAAGTGAAATCAAACGGTTGAATGATGACTGAGTGTTGTTGGTGCTTTTATTGCCTCGATTGACCTGCGGCGTTTGGCTTGCGGCTGCTGATGTGGGGGGGGCTGCCTGTACCGCAACGCCCTCTATTGAAGCGATTACAGCTTTAATTTTGCCGTCATTTTGGACTTCAGTTTGGTATAAAATGCTATCGCCGACTTTCGGTTTTCGCGCCATCTTCTTAAGCACTGAGATATGGATAAACACATCACGAGCACCGCTTTGATCTGGCTGAATAAAGCCAAAGCCCTTTTCATCGTTCCAGCGAACTAATATCCCTCTCTCCATGAGCATTGATTATTCCCTTATAAGTTGATTCTGCGCCTAATTGGATTTACTTGCATAAAAGGCTGCCAGCTAAGTTACTCAAGTTAAAGCTTTTTGGCAATTTGTATCTTAGCTGTCCCGTGATTGATGCACTTTGCTTTATGCGGGCGATGGCTTTAGTACCTTGTGGTTTATTTGATTTGAAAAATAAGTCTCCAAACCGTTTTGACTAAATTTTGCGCTAAAGACTTGCCATATTACTGTGTGTCGCATAGCATTTACTGTGTGCCGCATAGTATGTGTGGCACAGTGTTAATCATAGGAATTGATCATGACAAGTTCACAGCTAGTCAAAATGCGGCTCGAGTTACGCCGTGGCGTATTAGTGTTGGCGGTACTGGGATTATTAAAACAACCCCATTACGGCTATTCGCTCCGCAAACAGTTGCAGGACGGCGGTATCGATATTGATGAGGGGACGCTTTATCCCTTAGTGCGCCGTTTAGCCGAACAGGGATTGTTAGACAGTGAGTGGCGACAGGCTGAAGGGCGCGAACGCCGTTACTATCAATTGTCATCATCGGGGGCTGAGTTACTTAGCCAACTGACCGAAGAATGGCAGCAACTTAATGGTGCCTTGGCATTTTTGCTAGGGCAGGTTACCGATGAGAATACAGAGGAAAACTGATATGGAATTAGTTGACCGTTATATTGCCGCTGTGCAACGGGAATTGCCCGAAGATAAACGTCAGGAAATTAGTCGTGAACTCAAAGCCAATATCTGTGATCAATTGGATGCCCTTGCTGAACAGGGTGAGCTGTCGGAATCACAAATCGCCGCAGTGTTAAAGCAAATGGGACATCCGGCACAGGTCGCTTGGCAATTTGTGCCACCAAGCCCCATAGTGGCTAATGAAGATATCTCTTTGTTTAAGTACACCTTGTATATGGTACTGGGCGTCTTATTTGTATTGCAGGTGATTGGCGGTGCGACCCAATGGCTTGGGGCGAGTGAAGGGAGTTTATTGGGATTTTTGCTGCATATTGTCCATGGTTTTATCGGTGATGCTTGCTTTGCATTTACGGTAATTGTGTTGTCATTTTGGAGTTTTTCAATTCAGGGAAAATCAATTTCCGCTGGCTGTAGTAAAGACTGGCAACCGCAACAACTGCCCAAAGTGGCGCCTTCTTGGCAGCATATCCGCTTTAGTGACGTATTTTCTGATCTAGCGACTTATCTTTTTTTACTCATGGTAATTTGGAGTAGTGTCTGGATGAGTGCCGAGCAACTAGCGGCACGTTCAGTTATCTTCAGTGTTAATGTGCAGCAATTGCTGCAATGGTTTAGCCCCATTATTTTGCTGTCTATTTTGAATAGTTTTTGGCAACTGCGCCGTCAGGTGTGGACGGAAACATTATTGCTAACGAATATGGGGATTAATCTAGCCTATGCGTTATTTCTTGTTTTTCTGGCCTTTAACTCGCCATTGTTACAGGTTCAAGGATCTGACTTAAATGGTCTTTTTACAGTGCAACAGTTAGATAAATGGTTAAGTCATGCCCTGTTGGTTACCGCATTATTCCCTAGCTACGAATGTATTCGTGATCTGTTGAGGTGGCGTAAGTTAATCGCAAGCTAGAGGCTTAAATCGTGGCGTGATTCGTGGTGTGTGATTATTTGTTTTGCTTACTGCTAATACTGGCTTGCGCTTGTTGCTTGTAAAGTTCAAATAAACCCTGCTGCTTCATTTTTTTGAGTTGTGCAGCAAGGTTTATAGCCAGTTGGCTATGGCGCTCGTTTAAATAACCATAGCTTGTGACTGCCTCCAAGGTCGCTATCGGTTTTATCAGGCCATCTTTAAACTCAGGAGTTTGCTGAAGGAGTTGCGAACTTATTTCTGAATCGATGTAGATATCAATCCGGCCGTGAAGTAATTTTCGAAATGAGTTAATGGGTGAAGATGATTCACTAAGTCGCGCTTCTGGGATAAGCGCTGTAAGGATTTGTTCTACTCGAAATATGCCTCGGTAATATTCAACCTTATAGTCTGCTGCGGTTAGTGATTGCCAATCAGTAAGCTTGATATTGGGATTATTACTAAAGGCGATTAAATGTGTTTCGATAATGGGTTCTTCAACCCTAATCACATGTTGTACTTTATCGCCATAGTTGAACACTCTACCGGGTTCGCCATCGACTTTACCCGACTCCAGCATTTTGCTGGCTCGAATTGCGGGTACGAGTTCATAACTAAATTGATAACCCAGTTGCTCTAACGCATGGCTATAAATGAGTTCGGCCCATTTAAAGTAAAAGCTATGTTCAGGATCCTCATAAAACGCCATAGTAAATATGGGCTTATCCGTTACAGTTGTCCCTGTTGGTGACGGTGTGGTTTCACTCGCTTGGGCGCTTAAGCAAAAGATAATTCCAATTAACATATTGGATATACTGGCAAGGTTCCTAAGCGGCATACTCACTCCCTTTAATATGGAATATATAACACGCCCTAGTGTCGAAAAATCTAAATTTAACAATCTAAATCAATGCTATAGATAATTTTTTGGAAATGAAAAATTTTCTGACTGATGCGCAGAGTTTTGCGCAATCAAGGCGCTCTGTCGTACGCATAGTGAGTTCAGGTTATATAGAGTATAGCCATCCTAATTTATTGGCTTAGCTTTATTCTCCCTTGTTATTTCATCTGTGAAAATACTCAATATCGGCAATAAAATGTGATCTGGTGGCGGACAAATTGTCCTTTTGCCAGTAAAAATGTGCGACTCAGCACATAAATTCGATAGATAAATGTCGTTGGCGAATTTTTCCTCACTAGAGTTTGAGCTAGATCTGCTTTTATGCTGTGAAGACAGTGTTAAATCCGCGTCATCAACTCGTTGACTCGGGAAACACTCAATGAAACTAAAACAACACATTTTAAAAACACGGTCAGCTAAAGCCTATTTAACCAGCGTATGTTTATTGCCACTTTGCGGCTTATCGGCCACAGCACTGGCCGATGATCTGGATAAAATCGAGCGTTTAGAAGTGCGTGGCAGGCAAATTAATACCTTAGGCCATAGCACTTCGGCGTCGGAAGGGATAGTGGGGGCGGCTGAAATCGAGAGTCGCCCGCTGCTGCGCACAGGGGAGATCCTCGAGTTTGTCCCCGGGATGATCGTCACTCAGCACAGTGGTTCGGGTAAGGCGAATCAGTATTTTCTGCGTGGCTTTAACTTAGACCATGGCACAGATTTTAATACCCGTGTCGAAGGTATGCCGGTCAATATGCGGACCCACGGCCATGGCCAAGGTTATACGGATCTTAACTTTTTAATCCCCGAGCTGTTGGGGGAAATCCGTTATGCCAAAGGAGCTTATTATCCTGAAGTGGCGGACTTTTCCGGCGCGGGTGCGGCGCAAATTCAGCTCGCCGATGAACTCGCTTATCGCCAAGTTGGGGTGACCTTAGGGGAATACGGTTATCAACGGCTGGTGGCCACTCAGGATATGAAGACCGAGGTCGGCCGATTTATTTTAGGAACAGAGTTGCAGGCTTACGATGGCCCTTGGAGCGATATTAAGGAAGATGTTAGCAAAATCAATGTGGTAGGCCGCTATCTTACTAAGCTTAATGGCGGGGACTTTAGTCTCACCATGATGGCCTACGACAATAGCTGGAATTCGGCGGATCAAATTCCGGCGCGGGCGGTGGAGTCTGGGCTGATTGATTTTTACGGTTCACTCGATACCGATGTGGGCGGTGAGGCCAGTCGTTACAGCATTTCGGCGAATTATGACGCCGGTAACTGGCAGGCCAATGCCTATGCCATACGCTCGACCATGGATCTGTTTTCAAACTTTACTTACTTCTTAAACGATCCCATCAATGGCGATGAATTTGAGCAGGTCGATGAGCGCACCATTTGGGGCGGCGATATTAAACGCGACTGGCAAATGAGTCTGGCGGGGACACAAATCAATTACAGTCTAGGTGCCGATGTGCGCTACGACGATATTGGTGCCGTGGGTTTATATAACACCAAAGCACGGGAACGCCTCAGCACTGTGAGACTCGATGAAGTGCAGGAACTCTCTACGGGATTGTTTGGCAAGCTGGAGTGGTTGCCTGCTGACCAATGGCGTTTGAATTTAGGCTTGAGATACGACTATTTCGATGTGCAGGTCGATAGTGATAATCACCTCAACAGCGGCGATGCTTCCGATGGTATGTTGAGCTTAAAGGCGGGCGCTTCCTACCTAGTAAACGATAATCTGGAACTCTACATGAATGCGGGGCAGGGATTGCATTCTAACGATGCCCGCGGTGCAACCATTAAGGTTGACCCAGTCACGGGCGATCCAGTTGAAAAGGTCGATTTGTTAGTGCGCTCCAATGGCGGGGAGTTTGGGGTCAAATACTATGACCGCGACTTTATTAACTTCTCGGCGGCGCTTTGGTATTTGGAACTCGACTCTGAACTACTCTTCGTCGGCGATGCGGGCAATACCGAACCAAGCCGCGCCTCTGAGCGTTACGGCGTTGAAGTCACGGCCTATTATTGGCTTAACGATGATTTGAGTTTAGATATGGAACTGGCCTGGACCCGTGCCCGTTTTACCGAAAATGAACTCGATGAAGGCAAATATGTCGATGGCGCAGTGCCCTTTGTTGGCAGTGCGGGCATTACCTACCGTCCCGATGCCGATGGTTGGTATACCAGTGTCAGGCTGAGATATTTAGGTGAGCGGATCCTCGATAGTTTTGATGAGCATAAAGCCGATGACACTACCTTAGTGAACCTTGCCCTTGGCTATCAGTTATCGGGCTTCGATACTAAGCTCGAGCTATTGAATATATTTGATAGCAAAGACCACGATATCGATTATTTCTACGAGTCTCGTCTAGTGGGTGAGCCAGCTGAAGGCGTGGAAGACTTACATTATCATCCCGTGGAGCCGCGCATGGTGCGGGTGAGTGTCAGTTATCGTTTCTAACTTGAGTGACCATTCTTGAGTGACCATTGCTAGCACCAGCCGATACGCTAAGTTTATCCCGTAACTTGGATAAACTTAGCGTTTTCTATTCTGTTTACTGCAATCATTTCGACATCTTGCTGCAATAAAAACGCCATTAAAATCACGCCAGTTCGTCATATAAAGCATTGAAAATGTGGGCGCCTCTTAAGGGAATACCCTCATACACTCAATAATAAAATCGGTGATGAACGTGATGAATATTAAACGGATCGCTGCAGCTATCTCCTGCAGTTTAATGACGGTTGTAGCCCACGCTGCAGTCTTACCCGCAACTCAAACTGACAGTCAGTGGTTTAAAGACAGTGCAGCCAATGTTGCGGCTAAAGCGCAGGTTGAAACCAAGAAAACAGCTAAAAACGTGATTCTTTTTGTCGGCGACGGCATGAGTATTTCAACCTTAACTGCCGCCCGTATTCTGCAAGGACAGCAGCAAACGGGTAACCAAGGCGGTGAAGAAAACTTCTTAAGTTTCGAGCAGTTTCCACACACTGCGTTAGTGAAAACCTACAACACTAACCAGCAAACGCCCGACTCCGCAGGTACTATGACCGCCATGGCTACCGGGGTAAAAACCAAAGCCGGTATTATCTCGATTTCTGACACCAGTTTACGTGGTAACTGTTTGTCTTCGAAAGGCAATGAACTCGTATCTCTAGTTGATCTTGCCAATGCTAAAGGCTTATCGACCGGGATTGTCACGACTGCCCGTTTAACTCACGCCACTCCTGCGGCCGCTTACGCTAAATCGCCAGAACGTGATTGGGAAGGCGATTTTAACCTGCCTGCCGAAGCCGTTGCGAATGGCTGTACCGATATCGCCAGCCAACTGGTTATGCGCGATGAGGCCAACTCACTCAGCGTTGCACTGGGCGGCGGTCGCAGCTACTTCTTACCAAAAGAAGTCACTGACGGTGAGAACAAAGCCGGTAAACGTAAAGACGGCAAAGACCTGACTAAAGCGTGGGTCGAAAACTTCAGCAAAGCAGCTTATGTGTGGGACAAAAAAGGCTTCGATGCTATCGATGTTGCCAATACCGATCACTTACTTGGCCTCTTTAACCCATCCCATATGGAATACGAAGCGGATCGTGCCGATGACGTTGGTGGTGAGCCATCACTTTCTGAAATGACCGCGAAATCCCTCGAGATTTTAAAGAAAAACGATAAGGGCTTCCTGCTGATCGTGGAATCGGGTCGTATCGACCATGGTCACCACGCGGGCAATGCTAGCCGCGCCTTGACCGATGCGGTTGAGTTATCTAACGCCGTAAAAGCTGCGGTAGATGCGACCAGCAGCGATGACACCCTCATCATGGTAACGGCTGACCACAGCCATGTATTTACCATTGCAGGCTACCCAAAACGCGGTAACCCGATTTTAGGTTTAGTCCACGATGTGGATGGTTCGTTAGCCCTCGCTAACGACGGCAAGCCTTACACCACGCTGGCCTACACGAACGGCCCTGGCGCAGTGGTTGGCGTGCGTGACGACTTAACCTCAGTCGATACTCAAGATAAAGACTTCATGCAACAAGCACTTATCCCAATGGAGAGTGAGACTCACGCCGGTGAAGACATCAGCTTACACGCAATGGGCCCAGGTTCGAATCTGGTGCAGGGCGTGATTGAGCAGAACGTGATCTTCCACATTATCAACCAAGCCCAGCAGCTTGGCGGCACTAAGTACTAATAGGTCGTCTACGACCTACAGTTCTCACTTTTGGAGTAAAAAATGAATAAGAAATTACTGGTACTCGCAATCTCTGCCATGCTGGGTTTAGCCGCATGCGGTAGCGATGGTGACAACGGCGCGGCAGGTACGCCGGGTTCGAATGGTTCTAACGGTTCCAATGGCAGCGACGGTAAAGACTGGACCGCAGTCAACCAATGGTATGTCGATGCACAGGCTCGTGTGACTAAGGCCGATGGCCTGAGCGTTAACAACGATGTGGGCGCGGCGAAAAACGTGATCCTATTTGTCGGCGACGGCATGGGTGTCTCGACTATCACTGCGGCGCGTATTTTAGAAGGTCAATTAAAGGGCAAGACGGGTGAAGAAAACTCTTTATCTTTCGAAACCTTGCCTTACGTCGGTTTATCTAAGACCTATAACGTCGATGGTCAAACACCAGATTCTGCGGGCACAATGTCGGCGATGATGACTGGGGTGAAAACCGATGTGGGCGTGATTTCACAGGCCGAAGGCGTAGTGCGTGCTAACTGCGCATCGACCAAAGATCAAAACTTAGTGACATCACTGGAACTGGCCGCCATGGCGGGCATGTCGACTGGTGTGGTGACTACGGCGCGTTTAACCCACGCCACGCCTGCGGCAACCTATGCCCACGTACCAGAGCGTGACTGGGAAGCCGACTCAAACCTGCCAGCGGAAGCGGTAACCAATGGTTGTAAAGATATCGCCGCGCAAATGCTCGATTTTAACTATGGCAACGGTTTAAACGTGATGATGGGCGGTGGTCGCCGTAGCTTTATCCCAAAAACCACGATTGATCCAGAAGGTAAAGCGGGTAAGCGTAACGATGGTCGCGATCTGACTGCCGAATGGTTAGCTAAGTACACTAATGCGGCTTACGTTCAGGACAGAGATGGTTTCCTAAATGTGGATGTGAAGAGCACTGACCATTTACTGGGTCTGTTCAACTCATCCCATATGGAATACGACTACGACCGTACCGAAGCGGGCGTAACGGGTGAGCCATCGCTCGCAGAAATGACTGCCAAGTCGATTGATATTCTGAAGAAAAACACCAAAGGCTATGTGCTGATCGTCGAAGCAGGTCGTATCGACCATGCGCACCATGCGGGTAACGCCGCTCGCGCCCTGTATGACACAGTTGCGCTATCTGAAGCAGTCCGTGTTGCGATGGAAAAAACCTCGGCAAACGACACTCTGTTAATGGTGACGGCTGACCATAGCCATGTGTTCACCATCGCAGGTTATCCAACCCGTGGTAACCCAATCCTTGGCTTAGTGAAAACCAACGATGCAAACGGTATTGCCGAAGTAACTAACTCAACTGATGCTAACGGTTTACCTTACACAACAGTAGGTTATGCCAACGGTATGGGTTATGCGTCATTAGCGACGGGTGGCGATGAGCGTTATAACTTCCCTGTGGATGCAGGCCGTAAGGACTTGAACTTTGTGGACACCCAAGATGTTGGTTTCCATCAAGAAGCGCTAGTGCCATTAAGCGATGAAACCCATGCGGGTGAGGACGTGGCGATTTTTGCCCGTGGCCCAAGCTCGGATCTGGTCCAAGGTACGGTTGAACAAAACCATATCTTCCACGTGATGAACCGTGCGGCGAACTTGGTCGCGAAAGCGGAAGCTGCAATGGCGGCGAAGTAAGCCAAATGCCGATGGCGGGCCGTCCTGCCATCGGCTCTTATCTAACTGTCTGTAGTGACGTTAGTCAGTAATGCGAGTTATACAATTAGCGTGTAAGTGAGAAATAACATGAATAAACTCCTCTTAGTCACTCTGGTATCGACGTTAGCCTCCCCAGTGATGGCCTTAGCCACTCC
Organism: Shewanella decolorationis S12; assembly: GCF_000485795.1. Lineage (GTDB taxonomy): Bacteria > Pseudomonadota > Gammaproteobacteria > Enterobacterales > Shewanellaceae > Shewanella > Shewanella decolorationis. The sequence continues at coordinate 513,956 of NZ_AXZL01000076.1, read as the reverse complement.
CGTTAGCGCTGCTTCTGCTAATCAGGCCAATGCACAATGCACAACACTTGAGGCCAGCCATTTAAAAGCCCAGTACCAAGTCACCAATGCTAAGGGGCAAAGCTGGCAGATGACCCTGCTAAGAGACGGACAAGATTTTATTATTCAACGGGATAACACCACCTTTGAACAATGGGCACCCAATGGCGAATATGTGCGTTATTTCCCTGTTGAAAAACGCTCAGTCACCTATCGCAAGGGCGACTTAAGGGCGCTAAACATTCAGCACGACCGCGATCAGTTGTACCATGTAGTGTCTCCTGCATTGCCTGCCCATATGGCTAAAACTGAGCTAAAACAATTGCCTTGTTTTGCGGCTCAAGGCTTTGCGGGTAAGGTGAATGGCTTGGACAGCCAGCTCGACTGGATTGCCAGCATTGAGCTGCCACAGAAATTTAATTTAGGTGAAGTTTTAAGTTATCAGTTGCTCAAGGTTGAGCCTTACAGCCACGAAGCATTCGCTGCTTTAACCCAGAATTATCAAGATATTGATTTTGCTGACGTGGGCGACAGTGAGTCCGACCCCTTTATCGCCAAGATGATCAACCAAGGCTTTATCGAACACGGTAGCAGTGGTTTTTATAACAGTGAAGGCCATGCCATTGAGGCGCAAGGCGGCCACGGCAGTCATTCGCACTAATCCTGCATGTTGGATCTGACAAAACGCCCGCATTCGGGCGTTTTGCATTTTTGCGGAGGGCGCTGCAATAATTTACTATTCCGACCAAGATCTCGGCGGCTAGAATGAGTAATATCTAAAGTTGTCTTTGCCCTGTGAGATTAAGCTTGCCCTATGAGCCGTGTGACTCCCGTAGAAAATATCAATTACTGGCGCCATCCCAGCCTCTCGGGCATAGAACTGAGTCAGGCGGAATTTACGCATTTCAGTTTTGATAAACACGTGCATCTGGATTACCACTTAGGCGTGGTGACTCAAGGGGCGCAGCAATTTATCAATAAAGGCAGTCGTTATCAGTTAGGGCAACATGGGCTATCGACCCTCAATCCCGATGAAACCCACGATGGACAAAGCCGCGACGCCGAAGGTTATCGGGTTAAGGTGATGTCGATCCCCGTGGAGTATATGAACAGAATTAGCCAAGAAATGGGGCTCAAGGCGCATTTCTTTAATGCGCCCATGGTAGATGACCCTGCGTTATATCAATACTTTATCCAGCTACATGATGTACTCATTCAAGGTCAATGCTCTGAGCTGGCGGCCGAGTCGCACCTGCTGAACTTTATGCAGCTGTTATTGATGCGCCATCCCACGGGAATGCTGAATTTACGGCAGGATAGGGGGTTATCATGGCAGCAGTTAAATCGTATCAAACAGAAAATTCACGATGAGCCGTGGCAAAACACTCAACTTGAGGCGTTGGCCGATGAAGTTAACCTGAGTAAGTTCCAGTTTTTACGCCAATTTAAACTGGCGACTGGGATGACACCCCACGCCTATCTAAAGCGAGTGCGATTAGAGTTAGCGAAAAAGTCCTTAACCCATGGCGCCTTAGTGGCGGATGTGGCGCAGCAGTTAGGCTTTTTCGACCAGAGTCATCTAAATAAGGCGTTTAAGCAGGCCTTTTTACTCTCTCCTGTCCAATTCCAGCGGCGCATGCTTTAATTTGTCTCGGTAAATTAACCGCGTGCAATTTCTTACAATGCAGGTGCTACAGGCTTGGGCATACTGACGTTCTTATCTGTTTTTGCGGAGCCCTATTGATGGATGTATCCCTGTTAGTCACCTTAGCTGTTATTCATTGTGTAGCCTTAGTCAGCCCAGGGCCGGATTTCGCCATTATGGTGAAGATTGCCACGTCGCAGCCGCGAAACACTGCAATTGCCACGGCGGCGGGAATATCGGTGGCGATTTTAGCCCATACCATTTTGAGTTTAACTGGCGTCAGCTTAGTGATTAAAAGCTCCCATACCTTGTATCTGTTAGTGCAATTGCTGGGCGCTTCGTATTTAGCGTGGATGGGATTTGGCGCGCTTAAGGCTGCGGTGACCTTTTTCAGTAAACCCAAAACCGTATTGAACGGTGAGGGGGCCGATTCCTCTGGATTTGCAACAACCTCAGAACACAGCATTGATATGCCCATGGCGGGCACTGTCAACGTTTTAACTCCTAAACAGGGTTTTATGAGGGGGCTTTATACCAATTTATTGAATCCCAAAGCTTTAGTGTTTTTTATCACCTTGTTCTCCGCCCTGATCACCCCGAGCGTGACACCTGTGACTAAATTTGCCGCCGCGTTGATGTTATTTGTGTTGTCACTGCTCTGGTTTGGCTTTTTGGCGCTGATGCTCTCAAAAGCCAAGGTGCAGCAAAAGTTGCAACGACTCACGCCTATCATCGATGGGGTAATTGGGGTGATCTTTATGTCGGTGGCGGTAGCGATAGTCTCTAGTTTGCTGTTGGCTTAAGGTGCTGCTAGCGAGGCTGTGATTAGGCTTTTAACACATAGGCTTGGGTGGGATTGTTTATGTTTATCCCACCTTAGCTATGCTATCCTTGCCAAGTCTTAATTTGGATGTTTTTGACGTTAAAGGAATAAGCCATGCCTCATGCTCTGTCTTCTCGAACATATTCAGGTATTCATCGACTTTCGCGTTTAGGGCTTTATGCGGGCTTGCTGCTGGGGAGTCTAACCCTAGTGCCTCAGGCTATGGCCGCACTAGAAGCGGAATATGTGCCGCAGGTGCAAGCCTTGATTGATGCGGCCAAAGCGGGTGATCATCAGGCGATTGCCGAGCAAATCTCTTATCCCCTCCAGCGGGAATACCCGCTCCCCGATGTGCAAAATCCACAGCAAATGCTGGCGAGATTTCAGCAGGTGTTTGATAGCAAGTTGCTGAGTCAAATCGCCAATTCGACCACGGAGAACAACTGGGAGACTATGGGCTGGCGCGGCATTATGCTCGATCACGGCAGTGTCTGGTTGGATTTTGATGGCAAAATCTCGGGCATTAATTACCAAAGCCCAGAGGAAGCTAAGTTAAGGGATGAGCTGATCGCGCAGCAAAAAGCGATGCTACACGAGAGTGTGCGCGAGTTTGCTAGCCCAGAGCTGGCGTGGGAAACCGCTCGATTCATCATACGTGTCGATGCCATCGATAATAACCAATACCGTTATGCAGCTTGGGCAAAGGGCAAATCCCTGAGTGAGAAACCTGATTTAGTCCTCAAAAAGGGTAAATTGGTGCGTGAGGGTACTGGCGGTAATCATTTCTTCCAGTTTAAAAGTGGTCCCTATCGCTATGTTTGCGATGTGATAGTGCTCAGCGCTGAAGAGAGCCCCGTGGGCATACTTTATGTTTACAAAAACGATCAATTGCTGGTGCAGGAGCCTGTGATTAAGGCGTTATAGCTTAATTGGCCATTCGCTTAAGGCTAATTCCCTGAAGCGAATGCCATCAAGGTTGTCTGTAACTGTCTTTTTATAAACCCTGGATTTAGGTTTGTTGTGATGATTAATCCCGCCAAAATTGCCGTTTTCGGCACTGCCATAGTGCTGTTGTTTTTACTCACTGAATGTCGCCAAAAAGAGCAAATTCCCCTGTGCGGGCATGTCGAAGGTACGCCAATCGATACTAGCTTTGATGGCGGCCTCGATAATAACGACCGCACTCTTGCATCAACCCACTGTTTAAAAATTAGAGCACTTTACGATAAAAGTGATCGTCAAACGAAATGGTTTAGCAGTTCGCCTTCTATTGCTGTGATGAATGCCTTAGGTTATCTAAAACAAGATGATGCCAACAACAGTGGCGATTCCTATGCGATGACATTTAACGTGCAGGAGGAGTTTGTATTTGGCCCAAGCCGAGGAGAATATGCGCAGTTTCGTCAGGATGGTAAGGGCGTTATCTTACCCGGCACCGAAGCAGCCAAAGGCAATGAGGCTAAGGTTGGTGTTAACGGTCAGTTTGACCGCTGGTGCCAAAAATTGGCCTCAATCGAGTTTGCTGGTAAAGACAATTGGCGCAGGCCAACAGAGCAGGAGTTAAATACCCTCTATGGGTACGGCGAAAGTCGCGCAGCCTACCAACGTGCGCAGTGGAGCTCGACAATCCCTTCTTGGTCTAGCACAGTGTATGAGACTGAATTCGAGGTCGGCATTATCTCGGTCGCCTCCAGCGGTTATAGCTTTCGCAGTTATGCCAATAGTGCCAAATTTGCTGTTTGTGTCGCGGCGTTTTGATTCACTAAAGAGAGCTTGAATAAGCTCTCTTCTCGCCTTATTTAATCAACCTTATTTAATCAACTTTATCAGCGCCTTAAATCTATCGCCTTGGGCTTCGTGTTGCAGTTCAAATAATAGTGACTCCACATTTGTGAGGCTTGCCCCTTTGGCGGTCATCATTTGAATGCCCAGCTGTTTATTATCAACGCTACGGGAAGATACGGCATCGGCAACGACATGCACAGAGTAATGCTGGTCGAGCAGATCACGGCAAGTCTGGTATACGCAAACATGGGTTTCTATCCCCGCGAGCAGCACCTGTTTGCGTCGAGTTTGGGTTAGTGCATTGGCAAATTCATCACAATACCAACCACTAAAGTGTTGCTTGGCAATGGGCGAGCCCGTTTTTTCGAGTAAGGTTTTTAACTCTTCAGTGGTCGAGCCTAGTTTGGCGGGTAATTGTTCGAGCCAGAGAATGGGGATCTCGAACAGCTGCGCACCTTGGATCAATGTACTTAGCTGTTGGTGGAGTTTGGCTGTGTTATCCATGATCTGAGCGAGTTTTCCCTGCACATCGACGATAACGAGTACACATTGTTCGGGTTTTAACATCGGGTATTCCTTCTGCGCGGGTGGAATAAAGGCATCGTTTAGCGATTGCTCTGTTTATTTTTTGATTTGTTTATTTTTTACACTGTTAGTAAACCCTAATTGGCCAACCTCACCAATAGGGCAAAAGTCGAATATAGCGTGCACTTAAATTGCTCACTAAAAGAGTGCGTTGCCCTCACGCTTGCACAAGTCTGGTGCATTTTTAATCGCCGCACTCAGGGTGATTCTTTATTATTTATTTAAAATCAATGCATTAAAAATATGGCCTGATGATTGAATTACCTTTGCTACAAGTTAATAACAATCGCGTTTTTGGAGGTCAGGATGAAACTAGTCAGCGCTATCATCAAGCCATTTAAATTGGATGATGTCCGTGAAGCTATCGCCGGTATTGGTATTGAGGGGATGACGGTGACCGAGGTTAAAGGTTTTGGCCGTCAAAAGGGGCACACAGAGTTGTATCGTGGCGCCGAGTATCAGGTGGATTTTTTGCCAAAAGTAAAACTAGAAATTGCCACTAAAGCAGAAAATCTCGACATGTTGATTGAGGCAATTACCACTGCGGCTCATACGGGAAAAATTGGTGACGGAAAGATTTTCGTTATCGACTTAGAACATGCCATCCGTATCCGTACGGGTGAACTCGACACTGAAGCGCTATAGGGGGCGGAAGATGGAAGAACTAACAAAATTAGGCGTGACAGTCTCTGAGCTGCGTTTTGCACTCGATACCTTTTATTTTTTGATTTCAGGCGCTTTGGTTATGTGGATGGCGGCGGGTTTTGCCATGCTCGAAGCTGGCCTAGTGCGCTCTAAAAATACCACCGAAATTTTAACTAAAAACGTGGTGTTATATGCGATTGCCTGTGTGATGTACCTATTGATCGGCTACAACATTATGTACGTCGACAATGCCGAAGGCGGCTGGTTGCCTTCACTCGGTACGCTTATTGGCTCACAAGCCGACGATGCAAACCATGCTTTGGAATCAGACTTCTTCTTCCAAGTGGTGTTTGTGGCAACGGCGATGTCGATTGTCTCTGGCGCCGTGGCGGAGCGGATGAAGTTGTGGGCATTCCTTGTCTTCTCCGTGGTGATGACAGGCATTATCTACCCCGTTGAAGGCTACTGGACTTGGGGTAAAGGCTTTATCTCTAGCTTGGGCTTTGTTGACTTTGCCGGTAGCGGGATTGTGCACATGACAGGTGCTGCTGCGGCTATCGCTGGGGTGTTACTGCTCGGTGCTCGTAAGGGTAAATATGGCCCTAACGGCCAAGTCAACCCAATCCCTGGCTCTAACCTGCCAATGGCGACCTTAGGGATGTTTATCCTGTGGATGGGCTGGTTTGGTTTCAACGGTGGCTCACAATTAATGGTGTCAGATGCGGCCAATGCTAGCTCTGTCGCTAAAGTTTTCGTAAACACCAACACCGCGGCCGCTTTTGGTGCTATCTCTGCCCTCGTTGTGTGCAAAATGATATGGGGTAAAGCGGACTTAACCATGATCCTCAACGGTATTCTGGCGGGCTTAGTGGCGATTACGGCTGATCCTTTATCGCCTTCACTATTGATGGCGGGTGTGATTGGCCTTGTCGCTGGTGGTTTAGTGGTGTTCTCAATTGTGGGCTTAGATCGCATTAAGATCGACGATCCAGTAGGCGCGATTTCGGTGCACGGCGTGGCAGGTTTTCTCGGTTTAATGTGTGTACCGTTATCAAATGCCGACGCCACTATCACAGCGCAATTAACCGGTGCAGCGATTATCTTCGCTTGGGTATTTAGCGCGTCATTTGCGGTATGGTTTGTGCTGAAGATGACCATGGGCATCCGTGTTACAGAGGAAGAAGAATATAACGGTATGGATGCGTCTGACTGTGGAATCGATGCTTACCCAGAGTTTGTGACTGTAAAAAGTGCGGGCTAACTGGTGTTGATATGACTTGATGCCTCTCAGGGATAAGAGGATAGTAAAGCAGAGCCAAGTGCTCTGCTTTTTTTATGGGTCTTCGACTGCCACGCTGATACCACAAGGAGCGAATGATGCGCTTAATCTCTAATCTCACAGTAAAAATCAGACGTACCTGCTTGCTTGGGGGGATTCTGAGTGCACTCTTAGCCTTGCCCGCTTTTGCGGGGCAAGTCGTAGTGACTCGCTCGGATGAGCCTTTCGATGCCTTTGCCGTGCGCGACCAAGTATTGAAAGATTATGAATGGCAGGAATCCTTGAGAAGGCAGGAGCAAATTCAAATTTTGCAGGCTCTGCCACTCGGTTGTATCGCCCAGGTAAAGCCTTACCCTTACTTTACCTGTGGTCAGGATAACTACCGCCCCTATCGTTATCAGCAGCAGGATGTGTATATCAAGGTTGACCCTCCGGCGCAGCGTTAACCCTCAAGTTGCCGCAATCCTTTGGGGCAGGCCGTTATTTTTTGTAACCATTTAATGAAGTCTTTTTGGCCAAGTGTAATAAGCTCAAATAGGAGCCTTATGGTCTGGGGGACATCTCATGATACAACTGCGCACCATCTCAAGCGGCATAATCTGCTCATTATTACTTTTACTCTTATGGGGTTGCAGCTCAACAGCCCCAAAACCTAGTGATGAAATCGATGCCCTATTTGCAGATTCGTTGTTTAAATCTGTCAGTAATATTCCGAGTGTTGAGGATATTTTTAGCCTTCCGCCTTCTGTGGCAGCCGATGTCAGGCGAGCCTACGACCGTTACAGCTTATCTACTAAAAACCCCGTTGCGGTGCATGAATGGCTAGCCAGTTATATCAATGCTAACCAAGATGGCGGCCATAGCGATTTTCGCTATCAAGATAATTTGACTCAAACCGCCAGCGAAACCTATGCTCAGCGCGCCGGAAACTGTATGTCGCTGGTGGTGATGACATCGGCCTTAGCGGATGTGTTTAAAATTGGCACTGAGTTTCAGGATATTGCGATTGAACCTGTGTGGGACAAACAGGGCGAGTTTTATCTGATCAATGGCCATGTCAACCTACGTTTGCTCCCTGCCGAAAGCGTACATACGGTTTATGTCTCGGCCCATGCGATTCTGGTCGACTTTATGCCCGAGCGCGCTTTGCGGGGATACGATAAAGTGCAAATTAATCGCCAGACCTTAACCAGCATGTTTTATAACAATATGGCCGCTGAATCCTTGGTTGAAGGGGATTTAGACCGCGCCTATGCGCTGATTAAAGCGGGCTTAAAATCTGGACACTTTATTCCTGCGCTCAACACCTTAGCCGTGATTTATCGCCACAAGGGCGATGAAAAGCGGGCCGAGCAAGTCTATCGCTACGCACTCAAATACGATGCCGATGATATGACGACGCTTTATAACTTGGCGGTGATTTTAGGTAACCAGGGCCGTTTAGATGAGTGGGCACAGGTTCATAAAGTGCTTGAATTAGCGCGTATTCGTAACCCTTATTACTACTATGATATGGGTGAACAGGCCTATGATGAACACCAATACAGCGAGGCGCTCGCTTGGTATCAAAGGGCCGTGGATAAAGCCGATTATCGCCATGAGTTTTTCTTTGGTTTGTCACGTACCTATTGGGCGCTGGGCGATGAGAAGCGCGCCAAACTCAATATGGAAAAGGCCATGGCACTTAGCCGCGAAGCCACAGATAAGCATCGTTATCAAGCTAAGTTACAGGCTATGCGGCAACATTAATCCTTTACTCAACCTCCTTTGTTTGCATTTGACTACTGGCAAAGGAGGTTTTTTATTTTTGGCTTTCGCTAACACTTTGGTTTTTCGTCAAACACGGCATCGACCTTAATGTGAGTATCATATTGAAATATTTTAATTTGTATTTTTTAAAAATATGTTAAAACAAGACGTTATAGCTGATTTTTTGAAATGGAGACAACTTGGTTGCATTAGCGGCGCAGACTGGATAAATTGAACTCAGTATTGCAGTTGAGATCCCCTATTGCAGCGATAAAAATAGCCTAAACACGAGAGTTGGAGCAGTAAATTATGTATTACCAAAATGATGACGTTCGCATTAATGAAGTCAAAGAGTTACTTCCACCGATTGCGATTCTAGAACGATTTCCTGCTTCCGAAAACGCTGCTGCAACTGTGTTTAACGCCCGTCAAAGCATCCATAACATTCTCGCTCGCCAAGATGATCGCTTGTTAGTGGTTATTGGTCCTTGCTCAATTCATGATCCTAAGGCCGCATTGGAATATGGCCAGCGATTGGTTGCGCTCCGGGAACGTTATCAAGATCAGCTTGAGGTGGTGATGCGTGTTTATTTTGAGAAACCGCGTACCACAGTGGGTTGGAAGGGACTCATTAACGATCCTTATATGGATAACAGTTTCAAACTGAACGATGGTTTGCGTACCGCGCGTAAACTCTTGGTTGATTTGAATGACTCCGGCATGCCAACTGCGGGTGAGTTTCTTGACATGATTACCCCGCAATATGTGGCGGATATGATGTGCTGGGGCGCCATTGGTGCGCGCACCACAGAATCCCAAGTGCACCGTGAGTTGGCCTCGGGGCTATCTTGTCCTGTCGGCTTTAAAAATGGCACCGATGGCACGATTAAGGTGGCGATTGATGCCATTGGTGCCGCAAATGCGCCGCACCACTTCTTATCTGTGACCAAATTTGGCCATTCGGCGATTGTGTCGACTAAAGGTAATCCGGATTGCCATATCATTTTGCGTGGTGGCCGTGAGCCTAATTACAGCGCAGCCCATGTGGCGCAAATTAGCGAGCAGTTAAAAAAGGCGAAGTTGGTCGACAATATCATGATCGATTTTAGCCATGCCAACAGTAGCAAACAGTATCAACGCCAAATGGAGGTTGCCAACGATGTTGCTGAGCAAGTCGCATCGGGTAATAAGGCGATTTTCGGTGTGATGGTTGAAAGCCACTTAGTGGAAGGACGTCAAGATCTGATTGAAGGCCAAGCACTATGCTATGGTCAGAGTATCACGGATGCTTGTATTGGTTGGGACGATACAGAACGTTTGCTCTCAGTGCTAAATCAAAGTGTTATTGAGCGTCGTCAGCGGGCTTAATCGGGTTTAAGATCAAAAACAAAGGCGCTATCCCGGCGCCTTTGTTTTTATTATTTTTTGCTCATTTCTGCTAAATATTCGTTAGCTTTGGCTAAGCTACCAAAGGCGGAGATCAGGTTGTTTCTACCTTTATCCTGAATTTCAGGATTCCCCGATTCAATCATCATCCACACCCAAGTTTGGATAAGTGGTAATGGCGGGTATTGAACTTTAGCTGAATCCAACATAAAGCATCCTTCGATCTTAATTTATTAGAGTTATCTTAGTGTTATTGCAGAAGGAGTATGGAGCTAATTTCCACTCTCGCGACTGCGGCCAGAAGTTTGCAAATCCTGCTGCTAGCGAACTGAGTTCCATACGGCATTTTGGGTAAAATCGACAAAATAATCAACAGTCGAACCCATGTAATCGCTGCCTATTTTAGCGAGTGATATCCGGATAAAACCCAGTTACCACGGCATTTCTTATCTTTAATAAGTCCTTAGCGAGCCATTCAAGCGTAAGTCGTAAGTGTGACAATTTGATATCGATAAGTTTGATGAATTTTGCCAAGGTTAATGCTGTTTGTCTGTCAGAAAAATCTGATTGATTTTATTCAAACTTTCTCTGTTTGATTGCACCTTAGTGTTCGCCATGCTGTTACAATTGACTGACTCAGGAAAAGGTTTAGATATATGCGCCCAACACTGTATTTTGAAGGTCCCATCGATAAGCTTAATTGGCATGTGGTTAAATTACTTTGGCCCTATTTGCTTGAATACAAGGGACGAGTGGCATTGGCCATGTCTTGCCTTATCGTTGCTAAGCTTGCCAGTGTCGGTTTACCTTTTATTCTTAAAGATTTAGTCGATACTTTAGATGTTAATAAAACCGCGCAGGCCTTGAGTGTGCCTATTGGCTTGGTATTGGCCTATGGTGCGGTGCGACTGTTAACCGCCATTACGGGAGAAATCCGTGACACCCTATTTGGTCGTGTCACTGAGCGGGCTATTCGCCGTTTGGGCTTGGCGGTGTTTGATCATTTACATCGACTCGATTTGGATTTTCACTTAGAGCGGCGTACGGGCGGTTTATCGCGAGACATTGAACGTGGCACCAGTGGTGTGAGTTTCTTGATGCGCTTTATGGTGTTTAACATAGTGCCGACCCTGCTTGAAATCGCCATGGTCATTGGCATTTTCTTTTTTAATTATGGGTTTGCCTTCGCAGCAATTACGTTGACCTCAGTGTTGGCTTACATTTGGTTTTCGGTAGTGGCAACAGAGTGGCGCACCGAATATGTTCGCGATGCAGCCAAGGCTGACTCCCTTTCCAATACCCGCGCTATCGACAGCCTGCTCAACTATGAGACCGTAAAATATTTCAACAATGAGAAATACGAATCGGAACGATATGACCAAGCCTTAGATCAATGGGAAGTGGCTAAACGTAAAAATCGTTTATCGCTGTTTGCCCTCAACGGTGGGCAGGCGCTGATTATTGCCTTAGCAATGACGGCGATGATGGCTTTAGCGGCATATAAAGTGACCAATAATGAGATGACCTTAGGTGACTTTGTACTGATTAATGCTTTTATGATGCAGCTCTTTATGCCGCTGAACTTCTTGGGATTTGTCTACCGTGAAATCCGTGGAGCTTTGGCTAATATTGAGCGGATGTTTAGCTTACTCGATAAGCACCCGAGCATCGTCGATAAACCCGACGCACTAGATTTTGAACCTAAGCGGGGTGAGCTTAGTTTTGAGAATGTGAGTTTTAGCTACGATGACAGACCCATACTGCGCAACGTCAGCTTTAAGGTCGCAGCGGGGAAAAAGGTTGCGGTGGTTGGGGATAGTGGCGCGGGTAAATCTACGCTTATCAAGCTGCTGTTCCGTTTTTACGATGTCGAGCAAGGGCGCATTTTGATTGATGGGCAGGATATTCGCCAATTAACCCAGGATGCACTGCGCCGCGCCATTGCCATAGTGCCGCAGGATACTGTGTTATTTAATGATTCCTTAGTGGAGAACATTCGTTATGGCCGCCCCGAAGCGACGGATGAGGAAGTGCGCCATGCCATCAAACTCGCACATTTAGAGCACTTTATCGCATCACTCTCCCAAGGTTGGGATACCAAAGTGGGTGAGCGGGGGTTAAAGCTCTCGGGTGGCGAGAAACAGCGGGTGGCTATTGCGCGGGCGATCTTAAAAGGCTCTCCGGTGTTAGTGTTTGATGAGGCTACATCTTCCCTTGATAGCCGCTCGGAGCAAGCGATTCTGTCGGCACTGCGCGAGGTCGCCAAAGGGCATACCAGCTTAGTGGTGGCGCATCGGTTATCGACCATTGTCGACGCCGATCAAATTGTGGTGTTAAGCCAAGGAGAAATTGTCGAGCAGGGGAATCATCAATCTTTACTGGCTCAGGATGGTCTCTACGCTAAGTTGTGGCGCATACAAAATGAGCAAAAACAGCTTTTAGTAGAAGTGTAACAGCGTTGGAACAATTCAGTTTTTATTCAGGTTCGGCTCTCTATACTCGAATCCAAGCAAATAACGATAAGAGGTGCTTGGCATGGAAAATATGGCATTAAGAGTCAATATTGAAGGCAGAGAAGAGAAAGTGAGCACAGACTGGTTTGCGATTATGGCAACCCTTAAAAAGCGCGGTGTGGATTATGATTCGCTACAACGCATTCATGCAGAGTTAAATGCGGGTCTTAAAGTAACCACAAGACGTTTAACGCTGGCTAAATTGAATCAACAACTTGAACTAGCAGGGATAATCCGTACAACAAATGAATACAGCTCGGATGTACGTGCTATTAATTAACAGATGGTATAAATGAAATAGGGAATATAAGAATTATATTCCCTTTATTTTTCCAGCCTTCCAACCTTCACATAACAGATTGAATTTACTGGTTGATTCCTCAATCCGCGTGAGCCGAATGACCTGGCCTTCACGAAAACACACTAATTCGCCTTCGATCTCCGTCAAGCGATTACAGCTCTTACAGCTTGTGCTGGCAGTTTTACTGGCTGGCATTTGGCTTACAAAGCTTGCTTTCACAGTGTTTCCTTAACTTAAAATAAAAATGTGGTTCAATTTAACGCACGCATCACGGATTTTACCCCTTTTGTGATACGCGTTCAAATTACCTTTTGCTAAATTAACATTAGACGAAAGTCGCACATTTTGCACACTAAAGCAAGTTACCTATTGATTGATATGGGAATAGTATTTATCCAGTGAAACCGACAAGCCACTCTCGAGTACAATCCTCACATGTGACGGCCTGAGTTGCCTTGGCTCTTTAACGCCACAGGAGTGGGCGATCAGGGCTAAATCGTGGTGCAGATTATGGTTATAGTTGGCGACACGCGTTGATTTATCTCTAGGATCAAGACCTTGCTGCAGTTTCTTATTATGGGTCGTGATGCCTGTCGGGCAGGTATCTTTGTTGCATTGCAATGCTTGAATACATCCTAGGGCAAACATATTGCCGCGGGCTGAGGCGATAAAGTCGGCGCCTAAGGCGAGTGCCCAAGCCACCCTCGATGGCACTATGAGTTTGCCTGAGGCAATGACTTTTATGCGCTTACGTAATCCACGCTGAATTAAGATATTGACCAATATGGGCAGGCTTTCTTTGAGTGGCAGACCCACATAATCCATTAAGGGTTGAGGGGCCGCGCCGGTGCCGCCGTCGGCACTGTCTAAGGTAAAAAAGTCGGGTGCAGAGGCTTCACCGCGGCGTTCAATTTCATCGCAAAAATCTTCGAGCCATTGTACATCCCCAAGTACCGCTTTGATTCCAGTGGGTTTGCCCGTGACATCACGAACTCTAGCAATCATATCCAGAATATCACCGACATTTTTAAACTCGATATGACCATTGGGGCTGATGGAGTCATGGCCCTGCGCAATACCGCGAATTTTGGCGATCTCCTCGGTGACTTTAACCCCCGGCAAAATACCCCCCTTGCCTGGTTTGGCCCCTTGGCTCATTTTGATTTCAAACATTTTCACTTCAGGGTGCGCGGCGATCTCTTTAAGTTTGCCATCATCCAAATGACCATGCTCATTACGAACACCATATTTGGCTGTGCCGATTTGAAAGACTAAATCACAGCCACCCTTTAAATGATAAGGGCTTAAACCGCCTTCTCCTGTGTTTAACCAACAACCAGCCTGCGCTGCACCGTGGGATAAAGCGGTGATAGCGGGGCGCGATAGGGCGCCGAAGCTCATGGCGGAGATATGGCAAATGGCTTTAGTGGTATAGGGCTGTTTGCAGTCGGGGCCTATGGTGAGTGGATGAATAGGGGTTGTGTCTTCATCTTGAGTGGGAAAGGCGGTATTCATAAACATAATTGTGCCCGTGCTATCCAGCGGGCGTGTCGAACCAAAGGCAATGGTTCTATCAACATTTTTAGCTGCTCTATATACCCAGCTTCGTTCTGCGCGGTTAAAGGGGAGTTCTTCCCTGTCCTGCGCAAAAAAGTACTGTCTAAAAAACTCGCCTTGTTTCTCAAATAAATACCTAAAGCGACCAATTACGGGGTAGTTGTGGCGTACAGCCTGTTTGGTTTGCAGTTTGTCAGCAAAGTACATGTAGACAATGGCTAGGGCGCCAAATCCGACAATGATCAAGAATAATCCAGAGAAGAGGTCGAGTCCCCACATAAACCAATTGAGTTCTTGCATTTTGTTATCCTTTATTCATTGCCGTAGCGGGTAGAAATTAAGCTTGCTGGCTGTCCATCATTAATCGAGAGTAAAAACAACTGACTGTAATCATTTTCACTAATATTGGGGATCTCTGGACCTCCGAGAGCTTTAATGATCAGTGGCACAGTATTGGAATGACCCGCGATTAAGCTATTACCTTTAACCGCATGCACTTGCTCAACGATCTGTTGAATATGGGCTTCGAGAGGTTTTTCGGCGGCGACGACAGTAATAGGCAAATGTCGCTCCGCAGACATTGGCTCTAAGGTCTGCCGGGTTCTTTGATATTGCGTGGCAATCAACTGAGACAGTGGCGTACGTGTTAAGGCGCTAACGAGTGCGAGAGCCCGTTGGTTACCGTCTGGGGAGAGTTGTGGATCCGCCGTTGGGGCATCGGCTTTTTCGGCATGCCGCACAAGAATAATTAGACGACCTTCGGCCCATACAAGATTAACTGGGCTAACTCCCATGGCTGTGAAGACTAACAAGCCCAATAGCAAGCGTCGTAATAGCTTGATGGGATAGGAACGCTCCGTTTGCCGAAGCCGAGTTAATGCCTTGAAACCACGAAAGATGGCCATGCGTCATATCCTTATATTATTGGCGTATGCAAGCAAGAAACGGAAAGTGAATCTAAATTTGGGTGCAAGCATATTCACTATTTGCATCATTGTGTTAGTTGATGATGGTACTGCAATTTATAAATTAACTAAAGTTGCTCAAAATTTGGTCGATAATTAAGTTTCCCCAAGTTGAGTGGACTAGCATCATGGAAATCAATAACCCTGCACAGGTACAGAGCACTTCTTCGACCCACAATAAATATGCTGAAAACGCGGCAAATAGTGATAAGACGAAAAATGTGGATGCCACCTCTAAGCAGACGGCGCAGCAAACCAGTAAGCAGTTAATGAATCAAGCGATTCTATCGGCACAGGAAGACGTGAGCCTAAAGTCCGGTGATCAATCTATGACCTTGCTTTATCGTGCGGCAATCGAAGCGATCAACAAAGAGCTAGCCCCTTCGATGGGCGAAAACGCGATTCAAACCGCCTATGATAACGGTGTCGATACATCCCCCGAGGCAACGGCCGACAGGATTGTGAGTTTTGCAACGCAGTTTTTTAGCATTCACCAGCAACAAAATTCGAATATGAGTTTGGATGAACAGCTGGACAGCTTTATGAGCATCATAGGTGGTGCGATCGACAATGGTTTTAAGGAGGCGAGAGATATTTTATCTGGCCTTAAAGTATTGCAGGGAGATATCGCTGATGGTGTCGATAAAACCTATGGGTTAGTGCAAGAAGGATTGCAAGCCTTTAGGGACAGCTTCAATAAAAAATCGGATGAGACTCAAGCGACTAACGTTTAACTTCCCTTCCTCTTACTTACGCTTAAGCCCCTTGAATAAGGGGTTTTTGTTGCGCTGATAACAGTCTATGCTAGGGGTCTATTTAACGTTTTGCTTGAGGGCGGGTTATGTGGACTAAGGGACGCGTTATTGAACGTATTGATTGGAATGATAAGTTATTTTCGCTGCGGATAGCGGCCGAGTTAGCTCCCTTTATTCCCGGTCAATTTATTAAACTAAGTCAGCAGCAAGAGGATAAGCGTGTTGCCAGAGCTTATTCCCTTGTAAATTCCCCCGATAAGCCCTATGCCGAAATTTTGGCTGTCGCCGTAGAGGATGGCCTGTTATCCCCGCAGTTACAGAATCTTACCATAGGGGATGAAATCGACATCACCCCAACAGCCACCGGCTTTATGACCTTGGATGAGATCCCAAAAGGTGAGTTACAAGGTCGGCATTTATGGTTTTTAGCCACGGGTACGGCTGTGGGGCCATTCTTATCCATGCTGGATACCGCAGAGCCTTGGCAGCGTTTTGAGAAGATCGTACTTGTCTATGGTGTGCGCGAAGCTAAAGACTTGGTCTATCTGGATAAATTAAAGGGCTATGCGGCGCAATATCCAGATCAGTTTATCCTGTGTTTAACCGTCACCCGTGAAAAGCTTGATGATGCATTGCAATGCCGTATCCCCGATGGCTTAGTCTCGGGCGAAATCGAGCGGAAAGTCGGATTAACCCTAAGTGCGGCGGATTCACAGGTGATGATTTGCGGTAATCCGGGGATGATTAGTGGCGCCCAAGCGGCATTGCTTGACAAGGGGCTCTCGAAAAATTTACGCCGTGCTCCGGGGCAAATAACCGTAGAAAAATATTGGTAGTCGTTTGAGTGTTAAAAACATTATGTAGATTGTTTTAATATCTTTGTTTAAGAAGGATTTTTTGATGAAGTTGCTCTGCTCTCTCGCTTCACCCTATGCTCGCTGTGTTCGCACGTTAATCCGTTATTTAGGGATTAAGGATATCGAAGAAGTCTTAGTCAATCCGATGGAAAACACCGCTGAGCTACTTGATGTTAACCCGCTTGGGCAGATCCCATGTCTAATCACCAACGATGGTGTGCCTCTCTTCGATAGCGAAGTGATTATGCGCTATTTAGACGCCGAATTAGGAGAGCAACAAATGTTCGGCGGCCAAGTGGATAATTGGGTATTACAGTGCCAATACTCGATGATTAAAGGGTTAACCGACAGCGCGGTAAAGTTGCGCCAAGAACAAATGCGTGAAGAGGAGGGCGTGAGATCGGCCTTTTGGACATCGCGTTTTGAGCAAGCTTTACTGCGTGGTTTGATGCAAATGGAACACCAGAGTGTGATCACTCAGGCAACGATTCAAGCACCACAATTAGCTTTGATTTGCTTGTTAGATTATGTGGATTTCAGACACCCTGAACTCGATTGGCGTAAAGTTGCACCCGCCACAGCGATTTGGTTCAGTGAAATGCGTGAATTACCTGCTTTTATCGAGACGCGTCCGCAATAAAAACACACTATTAATGATCCGTTGAACGGCGACCCTTAGGACTCTCACGGCGATTATGTTCACCAAATGCGCCGTAGAGCTCCTTCGTCATACCGTAGTCTATGCGGCGATCACTGCCAGCTTGGCGTCTATCATCATAATGCTGATAGTGGCACTGACAGTTTGACTGTGAGCATGCTTTCATTGGGAGCTCTGGAGCTTCTTTTGATAGAAAGCGTTTTCCTTTAATGGCATCGGCTTGCTCGCAGCAATTTCCTGCATTTTCAATGCTTACACAGTGAAAAGGATGAGTTGTATTAGTTGCATGCCTTTCTCGTTTACTTGTGCCAGTGGCTTTGACCAATGATTTATGTTTGCTATGGCTATTTTTGAATGTCATTAATGACACTAAGCCGAGCACGACAATTGCCAGTACAAGCATGCTAAACATAATGCCTCCAATCAATTTTTTAAAAATTAAGATTCAGTTTAGTTTGGTTTGAGATAATCACCAGTTTTAAGTTTAATTTCATTAAAAACAAAAAGTTAATCAATCTATTGCCCTAGTTCATTTGATCTATTACTCTTGCGCAACTGATAACTATTATCATTAATAGTCTTAAGAATTGACTCACGCTTGATGTCATCATTTTGAGGAGAAATCGCTAATGAAATGGGTAACTTGTGCCGCTTTACTTGGGTTAATGTCGGTTGCGCAGTCTGCACATGCGGATGAAAAATTAACGGTTTATTCCTATCGCCAAGCGTTTTTGGTTGAACCGATCTTGAAGCGCTTTACCGAAGAAACAGGCATTGGCGTGAATGTGGTATTTGCTAAAGACGGTATTGCCGAGCGTATTGCCCGTGAAGGTCGCTTATCTCCAGCTGATTTAGTGTTAACCTCAGATTTTTCCCGTCTCGTTGAATTGGTCGATAAAGATCTGACATCTGCGGTGAAGAGTGAAAAATTAAATAGTAATATTCCAGCGCAATACCGTGATCCTGAAGGACAATGGTACGCACTGACCATGCGCGTACGTAATATCTATACCGCAAAAGATCGCCTCGGCCCGCAAGCGATTCGCTATGAGGAACTCGCCGATCCTAAGTACAAAGGTAAGATTTGTACGCGCAGTGGTAAGCATCCTTACAATATCGCGTTAGTCGCTTCGATGATTGCCCACCACGGTGAGGCCGACACTAAGACTTGGTTGCAAGGTGTGAAAACTAACCTTGCACGCAAGCCTCAAGGTAACGACCGTGGACAGGTTCAAGCGGTTAAAGAAGGCTTGTGTGATATCGCCATCGGCAATAGCTACTACTACGGCAATATGCTGCAAGATCCAGAGCAAAAGAGCTGGGCTGAAGCCGTGGTAATTAATTTCCCGAATCAGACTGACCGTGGTGCTCATGTCAACGTTTCTGGTATGGTACTGACCCGCCATGCACCCAATAAAGACAATGCTATCAAACTGATGGAATTCCTCTCTGGTGATGTGGCGCAAAAAGCCTACGCTGAGGTGAATATGGAATACCCTGTTAAAACCGATGTTGCGCCATCAACCTTAGTGGCTTCTTGGGGCGAGTTTAAATCCGACCAATTACCGATTTTCAAGCTGGCGGAATACCACCAAGCGGCGGTGAAATTGTTAGACGAAGTTCAGTTTGATCTATAGTTACGCAGTTAAATCGATAAGTGCGCCTTAATAGGCGCACTTGCTTTAAAGGATCCACATGATTTTAGGATTAGCCAGAAGCTGGTCGCTTACTGGTTATGCCATAGCCGTGCTACTGGTGTTACCCCTCTTTGCGTTACTTCTTCAAGCGGCTCAGCCCGATGAGGCCGTCTTTGGTCATCTACTCTCTACCGTATTACCCACTTATATCGCCAACAGTCTATGGTTGATCCTGTGGGTGAGTATTGGCTCACTTTTGCTGGCATTGCCCTGCGCTTGGTTAATGGCGCGCTGTGAGTTTATAGGTAGACGATATTTGCAATGGGCTTTGCTATTGCCCTTAGCTATGCCAGCCTACATTGTTGCCTACGTGTATACGGATTTATTTGATTACGCCGGCCCAGTACAAAGGAGTTTGCGCGCGCTCTTTGGTTGGAGCTCACCGCAGGATTACTTTTTCCCTGATATTCGCACCTTAGGTGGCGCAGCGTGTGTGTTATCGCTAGTGTTATTTCCCTATATTTATCTGTTAGCGCGTACTGCGTTTATGGAGCAATCCTTAAGCTTGGCGCATGCATCAAGGATCATGGGCTGCTCGCCGTGGCAGAGTTTTTGGCGCTTATCTTTGCCGATGGCAAGGCCCGCCTTGGCCGTGGGTGTGGCATTAGTGGCGATGGAGACCGCGGCGGATTTTGCTACGGTTAACTACTTTGCCGTACCTACCCTGACCACTGCCGTGTATGACACTTGGCTGGGTTATGGCAATTTGACGGCGGCGGCTAAGCTTTCGGCCATTATCCTCTTGGTAGTGTTTAGCCTGATCGGAATGGAACGTTTTGCCCGCCGTAAGCAGCAGCTATTCCAAAAGCAGTCTCGTATTCAAGCCAGCGATTTATATCGGCTCTCACCCGTGCAAACCCTGCTTGCCCTCGGTTATTGCATCACCCTGCTTGTACTGGCCTTTGTGCTGCCAAGCGGCATTTTGCTCTCCTATGCCATCGATTATTTTGAGCAGAGCTGGGATCCGATTTTCTGGCAATTGAGCGTGAATAGCTTGAGCCTTGCGCTTATTACTAGCCTAGTGTGCTGCGCGGTTGCATTGATATTGATGTTTATCCGCCGAGTAAGCCCAAGGTCGAGCGATGCGCTGCCATCACGCTTGGCCTCGACTGGCTATGCCTTGCCTGGCACAGTGCTGGCGATTGGCGTACTGGTGCCGTTAACCCTGCTCGATTTTGCGATTAACGACATCGCCGATTGGTTGCGAATGACAGGCCCTGGGCTGTTGCTTACGGGCAGTACGGCCGCACTGGTTTTTGCCTTTTGTGTGCGCTTTGTGGCTATCGCTATCGGCAGTGTTGAGACCAGCTATAAACGCATTTCGCCGTCACTGGACATGGTGAGTCTGACTCTGGGGCAGAGCCCAAGACGACTATTGCAAAGAGTGCATTTACCGCTACTCACCAAAGGCTTATTTGCTGGGGCGTTGTTGGTATTTATCGAAAGCATGAAAGAATTACCGGCGGCATTGTTGTTGCGTCCCATAGGGTTTGAGAATCTTGCGACCCATGTCTTCCAGTTTGTCTCAGACGAAAAGCTTGAACATGGCGCCTTGCCCGCTATTGTGATTGTGCTCGTGGGCTTAGTCCCGCTGATTTATTTAAACCGTTCCTTGGAGCAAGATAGCCGATGACCTGCACCCTCAATCTTCATCAAGTCCATAGTGATTATCAGGGCCAACAGGTACTCAAAGGCTTAGATTTAACCCTAGCTCAGGGGGAAATCCTTGCGCTGTTAGGCCCAAGTGGCTGCGGCAAAACCACCTTGCTCAGGGCGGTGGCTGGCTTGCAGGCTATCAGCCAAGGTGAGATCCAAATTAATGGCAAGACGGTCAGCGGTGCAGGGCAGTTTGTGCCGAGTGAGCAACGGGGGATAGGGATGATCTTCCAAGACTATGCCTTGTTCCCCCATTTGACCGTTGCCGAGAATATTCTCTTTGGCGTAGCAAAATTAACGGCCGCGCAACGCAAGGCGCGCTTGGATGACATGCTCGCCCTAGTGAAACTCGAAGGCTTAGCCAAGCGTTATCCCCATGAGTTGTCCGGTGGGCAGCAGCAGCGGGTGTCGATTGCCCGTGCGCTTGCCTATGAACCGCAATTACTGCTACTCGATGAGCCTTTTTCAAATATCGATGCCCAAGTGCGCCACAGCATGATGGCGGAGATCCGCAGCATTCTCAAACAGCGTAATGTCAGCGCGGTATTTGTGACTCACAGTAAGGACGAGGCCTTCGTCTTTGCCGATACCTTGGCCATTTTTAACCAAGGTGTAATAGTGCAGCATGGCCGCGCCGAAGACTTATATTCCGCGCCCAATAGCCGCTATGTGGCTGATTTTCTTGGCAGTGGCAATTACTTACCTGCGGAAGTGCTCGATGGTCATAGTGTTGCCACTCCGATTGGTGAGCTGCGCAGCCTGACGCCCTTATCGCAATCCCACGCCTTTAATGGCCAAGTGTTTTTACGGCCACAACAATTGGCGCTCAGTGCCGATGATACGGGTGTGGGCACTATTACCGAGCGGCGCTTCCTCGGGGCATTTTGCCATTATTGGGTGAAAGTCGAGGCGGCATCCCACGCCCATTATGTCGAAGTGCGTAGCCAAATTATGCAGTTGAATGTCGGTCAGCGGGTGGGATTAAGCACAGAGCCACATTCCCTAGTGCTATTTGAATCTTAAGCAGGCCGAACAGTATATGTCATTGCATCAGCATAAAGTACGACATCTTTGCTTACGTTTAACTTGGGTAAAAAACCGCTAGATTGCTGATATTTTCAGCCTACCTTGTTACCTTAATTCCTCCGGAGTGGGAGGAATTATGATAAAAACAATAAAATCAATTTGTACCTTAGTCACAGTGGCGACAGCCATGTCGTCCTCGGGAGTGTTAGCCATGGATAGGATCACGGGTAAAGCCTTTGCGACGCGCTCAGAAGTGTATGCCACCCATGGGATGGCGGCGACCAGCCAACCGCTAGCGACTCAGGTGGCGATTGATGTATTAAAACAGGGCGGCAGTGCCGTGGATGCGGCGATTGCGGCCAATGCCATGCTGGGCTTAGTCGAGCCTACTGGCGCTGGGGTTGGTGGCGATTTATTTGCCATCGTCTGGAGCGCTAAAGATAAAAAGCTCTATGGCCTCAATGCATCGGGTCGTAGCCCCAAATCCTTAACCCTAGAGAAGCTTAAATCCCTTGGATTAGATTATTTACCGCCTTTTGGGCCGCTGCCCGTGTCGGTTCCCGGTGCGGTGGATGGATGGTATGAGCTCCACGATAAGTTCGGCAAACTGCCGATGGCCGATAATTTAGCCCCAGCCATTCGTTATGCCCGCGAAGGTTTCCCCGTTTCTGAGCTGATTGCTTACTACCTTGAAGGTAGCGGTAAAAAACTCGCTCAATTCCCCGGTTTTAAAGAAACCTATATGCCCAATGGCAAAATGCCTGCGGTGGGCGAAATCTTCAAAAATCCTGCATTAGCGAACACCTATGAGAAAATTGCCAAAGGCGGCCGCGATGCCTTTTACAAGGGTGATATTGCCAAAAGTATTGATAAATACATCAAGGCTCAAGGTGGCTATTTAAGTTATGAAGACTTAGCCAGCCATACTAGCGACTGGGTTGAACCCGTATCGGCCAACTACCGTGGCTACGATGTGTGGGAACTGCCGCCCAACGGGCAGGGGATTGCTGCGCTACAGATCTTAAAAACCATGGAGCCCTTCGATGTCGCGGCCATGGGCTTTAACAGCCCCGAATATGTGCATTTATTCGTAGAGGCCAAAAAACTCGCCTTTGCTGACCGTGCTAAATTCTATGCCGATATGGCTTTTAACAAAGTGCCTGTAAAAAAGTTGATTTCGCAGCAATACAATTACGAGCGCGCTAAGTTAATTGATTTAAACAAGGCGGCTAAGAGTGTCGATGCCGGTAATCCTGCGCTGCAACATGGGGATACTGTGTATCTCACTACTGCTGATAAAGACGGCAATATGGTGTCGCTGATCCAGAGTAACTACCGCGGCATGGGCTCAGGTATGACGCCGCCGGATCTCGGATTTGTATTGCAGGATCGCGGGCAGATGTTCGATCTCACCGAAGGTCGTTTCAACACTTATGCGCCGGGTAAGCGTCCCTTCCATACCATTATTCCCGCCTTTGTGACTAAAGACGGTAAACCTTGGTTAAGTTTTGGCGTGATGGGCGGTGCAACACAGCCGCAAATGCACGCGCAGATTATTGTTAATCTGATTGATTTTAAAATGAACTTGCAAGAAGCGGGCGATGCCCCCAGAATTTTGCACACAGGTTCGACCGAGCCTACGGGTGAGGTGATGAATGACGGTGGCTATGTGAGCTTAGAATCAGGCTTCCCCGTTGAAACTCGCCGTGAGCTAATTAAGAAAGGGCATGTGCTGCGCGATGGGCTCGGCGATTTTGGTGGATATCAAGCCATTGGTTTTAATGCCGAAACGGGCGTTTACCGCGGCGCCTCCGAGAGCCGTAAAGATGGTTATGCCGCAGGTTACTAAGGCATAATTCGCCTTTGGCCTAATGAGCGCCGAAGCTTGCGTAAGACGAATTGACGAGGCGTAATGGCCTCGTCAATTTTTATATTCCAGTCTACAAACGTGTTTACATTACAAAGACGGACAAACTGTGCGTTACTTAATGTCATTTTCAGGTAAAGTTGCGGATAATATTGCCGAAAATGAATCGACAAAAGGGTGATAACCAGATGGATATTCAAAATATGCCGCGTGAACAGTTGGGTGTGTGTGCAGAGGGAAACTTACATAGCGTCTATTTGATGTTTAATGCGAGCGACAACGATAACGTTGAATCGCAATTGCGTCCCTGTATTGCCAACGTTGCGCAGTATATTTATGAGTTGACGGATCAATACTCCGACAGCGCATTCAATGGTTTTGTGGGCATTGGTGCCAACTATTGGGACAGCCTCTATCCCGATTCTCGCCCCGAAATGCTCAAGCCATTCCCAGCGATGCAAGCGGGTAACCGTGAGGCGCCTGCGATCGAATACGATCTGTTTGTGCATATTCGCTGCGACCGCTACGACATTTTGCATTTAGTCGCCAACGAAATCAGCCAAATGTTCGAAGACTTAGTCGAGTTAGTCGAAGAGGAACGCGGCTTTAGATTTATGGATAGTCGCGACTTAACAGGCTTTGTGGATGGCACCGAAAACCCTAAAGGGCGACATCGTCAAGAGGTCGCCTTAGTCGGGGATGAAGACCCTGAATTTAAGGGCGGCAGCTATATTCACGTGCAAAAGTACGCCCACAACTTGAGTAAGTGGCATAGATTACCGCTTAAAAAGCAAGAAGATATTATCGGTCGTACCAAGCAAGACAACATCGAATACGAGTCGGAAGATAAGCCATTAACCAGCCATATCAAGCGGGTTAACCTCAAGGACGACAACGGCAAGTCTATTGAGATTTTGCGCCAGAGCATGCCTTACGGCTCGCTCAAGGAGCAAGGGCTGATGTTTATTTCAACCTGCCGCACACCAGAGCACTTCGAGAAGATGCTCCACAGCATGGTATTTGGCGATGGCGCGGGTAACCACGATCACTTGATGCACTTTACCAGCGCCTTGACGGGTTCTTCTTTCTTCGCCCCAAGCTTAGATTTTTTGATGCAATTCGATAACTAAGCCTTAGTAAATCGCGACTCAACGCACTGAGCCTTAAAGCCTCAGTGCGTTTTTGTTTGTGGGCTTAACTCGCCGTCGTCCACTTACTGAGATCCTGCTGCCATTGCTGGGCGGTAAAATCGATAAAGGCGCGCACCAGAGCTTGTTGATAACTGCGGGAGAGGTACACTGCCCAGAGTGTTTGCCCTGGCGCCGTGTATTCGGGGAGCACTTCTTGCAGTTGGCCGCTGGCCAGATAGGGATTGGCTAAGTCGCAGGGCAAGTAGGCAATGCCATGCCCGCGCAATGCGGCGCTGACAAGCACTCCCATTTCATTCGCCATCAGATTCCCCATAGGTTTAATCAGCTCACTCTGTTGCTCCTTGAGTAGCTGCCAGTGTTGCTGCGAGCTATGGATAAGGCAATTATGGCTGAGCAGATCGTTAGGGACGGTTAGCGGCTCGGCTTGAGCCAAGTAACTGGGCGCGGCGCACAGCACGGCATCTATGCTCATCAGTTTGCGGGCAATCAAATTCTCATCGGGCTGCTCGGTATAGCGCAGTGCCACGTCCACCCGCTCATCCACCAACTGGGCAAAACTGTCCGACATTAACAACTGAATATTGACCTTAGGGTGCAATTTTATAAAGCGATCGACCACATCGAACAGACTGTGCTGCCCAAGCCCGACGGGCGTAGCGATGCGAATACTGCCAACTAATTCGGTGTTATGACTATGGGCGCGGCTTTCCATTGCGGCGACTTCGCTCAGCACCCGCTGACAATATTGCAGGGCTTCTTCGCCCTGCAGAGTGAGGCTGACGCTGCGGGTTGTGCGGTGCAATAAACGTAAACTCAGCCATTGCTCAATTTCTTGAATATGACGTGATACCTGTAGGCGACTGAGATCGAGGTGTTCTGCGGCCTTGGTAAAGCTGCCACAGTTGGCCACTTCGATAAAGCTACGCATGGCGGCAATTCTATCCATTAGTATCTCAATCTGAAACAATCATGCTCATTTATCGATATTTATCACGTGAAGTGTCGCAAGTAAACTGGTCTCAATTTAAATCAGTAGCGAGACTTATCAAATGAAAATTGCAGTATTAGGTGCATCAGGTTGGATTGGCGGAACCATTTTTAACGAGGCGCTGAGCCGTGGTCATGAAGTGGTTGCCTTAGTACGTGACCCAAGCAAGCTTGGTCAAACAGCGGCAGAAGTGCGTAGTGTTGACTTGACTCAGCCATTGGAAGCCGACACATTTGCGGGTGTGGATTTAGTGATAGCTTCTGTGGGTGGTCGCGCCGAGCAGAATCACGGCTTAGTGGCAAAAACGGTCAATAATCTATTAGCCGTGTTGCCACAGGCAAAAGTCCCTCGTCTGCTTTGGGTTGGTGGTGCAGGTAGTTTAGAAGTGGCACCGGGAGTGACCTTGGTTTCAAGTCCAGATTTCCCGCCTGCCTATAAGGATGAAGCTCTGGCTCAAGGTGAAGCATTAAAGGCATTTCGCGCCGCCAATACCATGGTTAACTGGACTTTTGTTAGCCCAGCAGCAGAAATTTACCCAGGTGCCAGCGAAGGTCCTTACCGTTTAGGCGGCGATAGCTTCTTTACCGATACAAATGGTCATAGCAAGATTTCAGTGGCCGACTACGCCAAAGCCATGCTGGATGAAGCAGAAAACGCGGCGCATCCTAATCAAAGGATCAGTGTGGCTTACTAAGGCTGACGAACTAAGGTTTGTGAGCTCGGGGTGACGAGTCTTTGTCCTAGGTGTGCGTTATCCAAGCCAACAGATAGGTCTTATGCTGTAACGTAATCGGGACACTAGCCCTGAAACAAGGGCAATGTTGGACTGAAAAGGGTACAGATAAAAGAGAACAGGTCAGCAAGCTGACCTGTTTTTTTATTCTGCGTAGTTGAATAAAGATTTGATGGTTTCCAAGGTATCGGCGATATCTTGGATGCTGGATGGACAAATAAAGATAGTGTCGTCTCCGGCAATGGTCCCCAAAATCCCTTCAGGCTTACCGATGGAATCCAATAAACGGGCAATTAATTGCGCTGCGCCTGGGCTGGTGCGGACGACAATCATCGCTTGGTTATGGTCAACATCGAGTACTAAGTTCTTTAACGGGCTGCCTGCGGTAGGCACGCCTAGTTCAGCGGGCAAGCAATAAACCATCTCCTGCTTAGCGTTGCGGGTGCGTACAGCACCGAACTTGCTGAGCATCCGAGACACTTTCGATTGGTTAATATTGCTAAAGCCTTCGGCTTGTAAAGCGGCGACAATTTCACTCTGGGAGCCAAAACGCTCCTCTTTTAAAATCGCCTTAAAAATTCTAACAAGGTCATCCTGATTCTTGGTCGTTTGCATAGTCTTATTCTTTATTCAAAAAATCAGGCGTATTTTGAATAGTTTTGGTCAAACTGTCAACAAATAACCATTATGACTGAATAAAAATGCAATTTACGGATGGCTAGATAGCCGTATTGTCAGTATTGATATTTGACTAGAGTAAATATTCAACATTGGAATGCTCTGTTTTGCTAAATCTTTGTCTCCACGACTAAGGGATAATTGAAATTAACGTGACATTCCAGTAATGTGACGCCAACGGAAATTAGATCCATGTCACACATATCCGAGAAATAACGGAGATAACTATGAAAGTTGCTGTACTTGGTGCTGCTGGTGGTATCGGCCAGGCTCTCGCCCTACTGTTAAAAACTCAATTACCTGCGGGTTCTAAACTGTCTCTATACGATATCGCACCGGTTACTCCGGGTGTTGCGGTTGACTTGAGCCACATCCCTACTGCGGTAGAAATCAAAGGTTTTGCTGGTGAAGATCCAACGCCTGCACTGGAAGGTGCTGACGTTGTTCTAATTTCTGCTGGTGTTGCGCGTAAGCCTGGTATGGATCGTTCAGATCTGTTCAACATCAACGCAGGTATCGTTCGTAACCTGATCGAAAAAGTGGCAGTGACTTGCCCTAAAGCGTTAGTGGGTATCATCACTAACCCAGTAAACACTACTGTTGCTATCGCAGCAGAAGTGTTGAAGAAAGCCGGTGTTTACGACAAGAACCGTCTGTTCGGTGTGACGACTCTGGACGTTATCCGTTCTGAAACTTTCATCGCTGAATTAAAAGGCTTAAACGTTGCTGACGTTAAAGTGAACGTCATCGGCGGCCACAGCGGCGTGACCATTCTGCCATTACTGTCTCAAGTTGAAGGCGTGACTTTCTCTGATGAAGAAGTCGCTTCTCTGACCAAGCGTATCCAAAACGCGGGTACTGAAGTGGTTGAAGCTAAAGCCGGTGGCGGAAGCGCGACCCTGTCTATGGGTCAAGCGGCTTGCCGTTTCGGTATGTCTCTGGTTCGTGGTCTGCAAGGCGAAGCTAACATCGTTGAATGTGCTTACGTTGACGGCGGCAGCGAGCACGCTGAATTCTTCGCTCAACCAGTGCTGTTAGGCAAAAACGGTATCGAAAAAGTACTGCCTTACGGTGAAGTGAGCGTATTCGAAGCTAACGCCCGTGATTCTATGTTAGATACGCTGAAAGGCGATATCAAACTAGGCGTTGATTTCGTTAAGTAATCCATCTGGATTATGAGAGAACGGAGCCTAATGGCTCCGTTTTTTTATGCGCTAAAATTGAGTCCTTACTTGAGGCTAATACCAATCACATTAAATATCTAATCAGTTCAGAGCCTCACAGGCATTTCAATCCAAGGCGCATTGACGCAGAAATGGTCATTCCCTTTTAAGTCAATGCAACACCGGAGTGGGATGCCTGTGAGGCTCCCGAAGGGCGGCTGATGTTCACTGCATGGCAACGCGCTTTATACTGCGTTTAAGGCTTTCGACAGAGCACCACTATGCCTTCAAGCCTTCGCCTTGTCTAAAGCGCGTTGAACTCCCGCTGAATGAACAGATATTTAATACGGTTGGTATAACTACTTAGGCAGTTGGCATTGGCTGTCGCAGCGAGCTTTACCCGTCAGTAAGTAAGAAATGCGGTATCTGTGCTTGGCGAATCTCAGGTAGCACCAATCCGCGATAGGTTTGATAAGCGGTAAGCGTAGCACTTGTACCCAAGGGCGAGTGCCCGTTAATGCCCATGCTTTGCAGGTGACATCTAGCCCTAGCAGCACTTGGCCAGAGGCGGTTTCGCCATGGAGAATGGTATTGGCGTAGTCTTTATCGATATAGCTGAATCTTGAGCTGAAATTGTCAGCATTAAGATCCACAAGTTCGATGCGATCATCGGGATCGCGCGCTTTAAGTTGGCGCATTTCAGCGCTACATAAAGGGCAATTGCCGTCGTAAAAAATCCGCAGTTCCATTTGGTCTACCTCTTACTGTCTGTCCCTGAGTATACGCAGATGCTAGGCATTTAGATCGACATGTTTACGGTTTTAATTGTTATACACTCTTGGCTAGAGGTATTAAGCTATTGCGATTAGTGACGTGATTGTGTGATTACGTGATTGTGCGATTAACAATCTGCCAAATGCTTTTGTTTTTATCATTGCTTGGCAAATAACAGGATGGATATGACAGCTCCCATTATTATCACTGGCGTGGGTAAACGTATTGGCTACGCCCTCGCGAAACACTTGCTCGCCCAAGGGCACAAGGTGATTGGCACCTATCGCAGCCATTATCCTAGCATTGATGAATTGCAAGCCCTAGGCGCGACCTTAATCCAATGCGATTTTTACGATAATGCGCAGCTCCAAAACCTGATTGAGCAATTGAGCCAATACCCCAAAATCCGCGCCATTATCCATAACGCCTCTGACTGGCTGCCAGACAACAGCCCAAGCCTTGCCGCCCATGAAGTCATGCAGCGCATGATGCAGGTGCATGTGAGCGTGCCCTATCAAATGAACTTGGCCTTAGCTTCACAGCTGCGAGCGGGAGCCGAGGGCGAGATTGGCGCCAGCGATATTATCCATTTCACCGATTATGTGGCCGAAAAGGGCAGTGCCAAGCACATGGCCTACGCGGCCAGTAAGGCGGCGCTGGATAACTTAACCTTATCCTTTGCGGCGCAATTGGCGCCCGAGGTTAAAGTGAACGCGATTGCTCCGGCGATGATCCTTTTTAATCCAAGTGATGATGAAGCCTATCGACAAAAGACCTTAGCCAAGGCCATTTTGCCAAAAGAAGCGGGAAATCAGGAGATTATTGCCTTGGTGGATTATCTATTGGCGAGCCGCTACGTCACGGGGCGTAGCCACAATGTCGATGGTGGGCGGCATTTAAGGTAAAAAAGAATCTAGATTTTAGGTTCTAGGTCCTAGCATCTAGCATCTAGCATCTAGCATCTAGCATCTAGCATCTAGCATCTAGCATCTAGCATCTAGCATCTAGCATCTAGCATCTAGCACCTAGCACCTTCTTTATTCAAAACTCCCATTCTCTGCTTGGAGTGATGATCGTCGGTAAGGGCACATCCCAATGCTCGCAGGGCAGGGCTTTGACCTGTTGGCAATCATGGGCGTAGCCCATGGGCAGAGGTTTACCTTTGCTATGCCAATTGGCTAGCGTTCTGTCGTAATAGCCGCCGCCCATGCCCATACGATTGCCTTTGATATCAAAGGCAACCAGCGGGGTGATCACCACATCCAGTCGCTCAATTGGCATAACGCTACGCACATCCAACTTAGGCTCTAAAATACCAAATTGATTCGGCTGCATTAGTGAGTCGGCGTGATAATGCAAAAACAATAATTGCCCTGCATTAAAGGGGTGTAGCCGCGGCAGATAGGTTTGAATACCCTGTTGCCAAAGCGCTTCGATAAGCGGTGCGGTTGCTAGTTCGCCATCGTGGGTGAGATACAGCGCGACATGCTGGGCCTTCAGCGTGCTAAGTTTTTCGAGCATTCGCTGACTGGCGGCAAGGCTTGCCTCGGTTTGCACCTCTGTCGAAAGCGAGCGGCGCGCTAAACGTATTTGTTTGCGTAACTCGGCGCGGCTTAGCGTTGGGCTTAGCGTTGGGCTTAGCGTTGGGCTTAGATTTGGGCTTAGCGACTTGGCGTCAATTTCAGGCTGAGTGCCGTGTGGCCCATTGACTGTTGGGGCGGAAGTGTTCGATACAGGTGAAGTGATAGACATAAATAAGATGCTCCCCAGAATGCCGCTACCGGTGTAGCCCTTGAACCGTAGGTTCAAGGCGGGTAAATGATTACCTCCTAAGGCTTCTCGGTACGAGCCGAGCATGCTCAATGTCAGTAAAGCATTCACCCTGAGATCAAAATTATCGGCACAGGGACATTACCAGTTGGCCTGCACCCCAGGGAGCAAAAACGGTATTGAATCGCTAAAATCTTGGCTTAAAAAGTATAGGCCAGTTTAGCCATTCACTGTGCAACTCTTCTCAGATAGATGGTGCTTGGCACCGAGTGGCACAGTCTAAATCTATTTGGTTGAACGCTCAACTAAGGCGTTTTCCAAGGTTGACTGCAACAGGCTGATGCGGTCATCCATTTGTTTCATATAGTGCTTATTCTTTTGCTTTTCTTGGTACAACTCGTGTCCAATATTCAGCGCCGCCATAATGGCAATTTCTTCGCGGCTTAAGCTATTAGTGCGATTTTTTAAGGTGGTTAGCTGCTGTTCAACCCCTTGCGCCACAACACGTAGGGCATCTTCCTGACCTTTCGGGCAGGCGATAGAGTAGGTGCGCCCTAGCAGGGTGATTTCAACTGCACTATTACTCATTCGAAGATGATCCTTTCGTTGGCATCGATAGGGCGGACTATATAGGGCTGATATTAAAAGTGCAAGGTGAGCTGCCGATGGATTGCGCATTCGCCCTTTTGTTTGCTGCTTGTGTGAGCAGTTGCCGGAATTTTTATCTTCCCCCACAAGAATGCAGGTTCAGAGTTGGTTCAAGTCTTTATCTCTGCTAGCATTGCTGCTGGAAAATTCTGATTGGAATCTGATATGGCGACCCCTCCTTCGTTACGCATCGACAGTTTAAAAATCGCCCTCGATGCGGCTGAAATTGGTCAGCATCCCGTGGAAGTACACGGTGCCCTTGTGGGTTTAATCTGCGGTGGCGTAGAGCAAACAGGTGATCTGTGGATTAAACCTTTATTTGACCTGATGAATGATGGTCAGCCTTTACCGGCACCTCTGCATCAATTGGTGAGTGAGCTATTCCAAGACTCAGTCGCTCGTTTAGGCGATTTTGAGTTTGGTTTTATGCCATTGCTTCCCGAAGAAGAAGAGCCGTTAAGTCAACGGGTTGAAGCCTTATCCCTGTGGACGCAAAGCTTCTTAACGGGTATTGCAATTATCCAGCCTAAGCTGAATAAAGCCTCAGCCGAAGTGCGTGAAGTAATTAAAGATCTGGCCGAGATCGCTCAAGTTGAATTTGATGTCACCGAAGATGAAGAATCGGAAACGGCTTATATCGAGTTACTGGAATTTGTGCGTATCGCCGCCATTATGTGCTATTCCGAGTTTGGCCCTGAGCCAAGCCACGGTGAAGGCGACGATCCTGCGGTGATCCACTAATCGCTAACGAGAGAGGCGGAATCATTCTGCCTTTTATTGTTTTTCAAATCTAACATCCTGATGGCGAAACGCTTTTAGCCATGCCATAGCTTGAATGAGAACCCCATGACGGTAGCTGAGCACATGGATAATTCAGTTCAAAATGTCGATATTGCCATTGTTGGTGGCGCCATGGCGGGGGCGACCCTCGCGCTGGCCTTGGCGCGTTTGTCTGGCACTGAAAAACCTTTATCTATTGCCTTAATCGAGGCGCACCTTCCCGATAATAGCCATCCCGGCTTTGACGCTCGCTCCATCGCCATTGCCCATGGTTCCATCTTCGAGTTATCCCGTTTAGGTTTATGGCCGAAACTGGCGCATTTAGGCACGGCAATTAAGGATATCCACGTATCCGATCGCGGCCATTTTGGCATGACGGAACTCAACGCCAGTCAGTTTCACTTGGATGCGCTGGGCCAAGTCGTCGAGCTGGAAAGGGTCGGCCAAGTGCTGTTTAGCGAGCTTAACAAAACTCAGGTTAAGCGCTATTGTCCTGCCAAACTGTCAGCGTTAATTCCCGATATCGACAGCCACACGCTGGTGCTGGATTCCGGCGAGCGGATTTGTGCCAAGCTGGTGGTCGCCGCTGATGGCTTGCTGTCTAAAGTGCGCAGCAGTTTTAATCTGCCCATTACCCAAGTGGCGTTTGAGCAAACTGCGATTATCGCCAATCTACAAACCGATAAGCCTCATCAACATTGGGCCTATGAACGCTTTACCGAGACCGGCCCGCTGGCGTTATTGCCGATGGCAGATAGCCAAGGCCAACCGCGTTTGTCCCTCGTATGGGCACTCGATAATCACCGCGCCCAAACGATGCTCAATGCCCCAAAAGCCGAATTTTTAGCTGAGTTGCAGCAGGCCTTTGGTTATCGCGCCGGCCAGTTTATCGATGTCAGCGAGCGCCATGCTTATCCGTTAAATCTGTCTTATATGCCAAGGCCAATTCACCATAGATGTGTGTTTATTGGTAATGCGGCGCAGACGCTACACCCGATTGCGGGGCAGGGATTTAACTTGGGCCTTCGGGATGTTGTCAGTCTGCTTGATGTGCTGCAACGCGCGCTGGCGCAGGGTGAGGATATTGGCGGTGTCGCCGTCACCCATGGCTATTTGCAGGCCCGTGAGGCAGATAGAAACAGCACTATTCGCAATATTGAATTTTTAGTCCGTGGCTTCTCTAACCAATATTGGCCCTTGGCCCTTGGGCGTAATCTAGGATTGCGTCTGTTATCTTGGTTCCCGCCACTGAAAACCCCCGTCGCTCAAAAAGCGATGGGCTGGAAATAATCATTACTGGTATCGCAACGCGAAAAGGATGTACCCATGTTAAGTTCACAAGCCTATGACATTGCCATTGTGGGTGGCGGCATGGTGGGACTCGCCACCGCGATAGGATTGGCGCAGGCCGATCTTAATGTTGTCGTTATCGATGCGGGCCACACAGATGCCGTGAGCGGTGAGCCAAGGCTAAGGGTCAGCGCCATCAATAAGGCGAGCCAACGTTTGCTCGAGCACCTCGGCGCTTGGCACTATTTAGATGCCAGCCGCGCGACGCCCTATCAAAAAATGGCGGTATGGGATAAAGACGGCTTTGGCAAAATCGCCTTCGATGCCAGCAGCATCAGTGAACCTAGCCTTGGCGCCATTATCGAAAATGATGCCATCAGTTACGCCCTCGCCAAGCGTGCCAGTGAATTTGACAATATCACCCATATCGAAAACCAACGTATAGAGCGTATCGCCTTTGGTGAGCGTGAAGCTTGGTTGACCTTAGCCAATGGTGCCGATGCCGAAATCGAAAGTGTCAGCGCCGCACTGGTGATTGCCGCCGATGGTGCTAATTCTTGGGTGCGTGAACAATGTAAGATCCCGTTAACCTTCTGGGATTATGGCCACCATGCGATCGTGGCAACCATTCGCAGCGAAATACCGCACCTTGCCACCGCCCGCCAAGTCTTTTTGCAGGATGGCCCGTTGGCCTTTTTGCCGTTATATGAAGACAACCTCTGTTCCATCGTCTGGTCTGTGCCGCCCGAGCGCGCCACTGAATTACTGGCAATGGACAAAGTGCAATTTGAGCGCAATCTTACCGCCGCCTTCGACGGTCGCCTTGGCATTTGCAAGCTGGAGAGTGAACGCCAAGCCTTCCCGCTGCGGATGCGCTACGCCCGCCATTTTGCTCGCCACCGTTTAGTGCTCGCGGGGGATGCGGCCCACACCATTCATCCATTAGCGGGCCAAGGGGTAAACTTAGGCTTCCTCGATGCCGCTAGCATTATCGAAGTCATCGGTGAGTTACACGATACGGGTAAGGATATCGGTGATTATGCCCAGCTGCGCGCCCTTGAGCGTTGGCGCAAGGCCGATGCGATGGAGATGATCGCGGCGATGGAAGGCTTTAAGCGCCTGTTCGAGGGTTCAAACCCGGTTAAAAAGGCCATTCGCGATCTGGGATTAAATCTGGTCGATAATGTCGCTGGGCTGAAAACAGTGTTCATGCAACAGGCCATGGGTAATAAGTCGTCGCTGCCCAAGTTATGTCGCTAGCCTAGGTTGCGCTAATGTGATCAGAATTGCCGCTAATATCAGCATATTGGTGGCAAGCTGCGCAAATCTCGCTTTCGTATGTAAAAAAATTACATGTTGAAGATGAGAAAATCTAATGACACTGGCTTCGGATTAGAAAAATCTCCTGTATACAAATTTGTGACGCAAGGTATAATTTCGCCGCATTTTAGACCCTAGTACTTATACCAATCACGATAAATATCTGATCAATTCAGAGCGAATCAGGCGTTGCAGTGACAGACGCATTGAGACCGAAAGAACCCCTTTCAAATTGATGCATCGTGGAAGTGAAATGCCGATTAGCCAGATATTTAGCCGGATTTGTATCACCCTACGCTAGGCAGAGACCTGAAAAAGGCCGCAAAAAAGGGATAACAATGGCTAATAAAACTGTTCTGTTTAACAAGCACTTAGAATCAAACGCTAAGATGGTCGACTTCCACGGTTGGGATATGCCCCTCAACTATGGTTCACAAATCGAAGAACACCACGCCGTGCGTCAAGACGCAGGTATGTTCGACGTGTCCCACATGACTGTGGTTGATGTGACCGGAACCGACGCTTGTGCATTCCTCCGTAAGTTGCTGGCAAACGATGTGGCCAAACTTAAAGTTCCTGGTAAAGCCTTATACGGCGGCATGTTAGATGACAATGCCGGCATCATCGACGACCTGATTACTTACTACCTGACCGACACTTTCTACCGTGTTGTCGTCAACAGCGCGACCCGCGAAAAAGACTTAGCGTGGATCGCCAAACAATCCCAAGGTTTTGATGTCACTGTGACTGAGCGCCCTGAGCTGGCGATGATCGCCGTTCAAGGCCCTAACGCTAAGGCCAAAGCCGCCGCCGTATTCAGTGCCGAGCAAAATGCCGCTATCGAAGGCATGAAACCTTTCTTCGGTAAGCAAGCCGGTTCTCTGTTTATTGCCACCACAGGTTACACAGGTGAAGCGGGCTACGAGATTATCGTGCCTGAAGCGGAAGCCGAAGCCCTGTGGCAAGCATTGTTAGATCAAGGCGTTAAGCCATGTGGTTTAGGCGCTCGCGATACATTACGTCTCGAAGCTGGTATGAACCTGTACGGCTTAGATATGGACGAAACCATCAATCCGCTGGCCGCCAACATGGGCTGGACCATCGCATGGGAGCCAACTGACCGTGACTTTATCGGTCGTAAGGCGCTTGAAGCCCTGCGCGATGCGGGAACCGACAAATTAGTCGGTCTAGTGATGGAAGAAAAAGGCGTGTTACGCCATGATATGCCAGTATTTTTCACCGATGCAGCGGGTGTTGAGCAGCAAGGCGTGATCACTAGCGGTACTTTCTCGCCAACATTGGGCTATTCTATTGCGATGGCGCGTGTTCCTAGCTCGATTGGGGATACGGCGGAAGTCGAAATGCGTAAAAAGCGCGTGGCTGTTAGAGTAGTAGCGCCAAACTTTGTGCGCAACGGTAAACAAGCATTTTAAAAAAACGGAACAAGGAACAAGAACAATGAGCAATATTCCGACAGAACTGAAATACGCCTCTTCACACGAATGGATCCGCAAGGAAGAAGACGGTAGCTACACTGTGGGTATCACTGAGCATGCTCAAGAGCTGTTAGGTGACATGGTTTTCGTTGAGCTGCCAGAAGTGGGCGACACTGTGACTGCAGGTGACGACTGTGCAGTGGCAGAATCAGTGAAAGCGGCTTCTGACATCTACGCGCCAATCTCTGGTGAAGTGATTGCCGTCAACGAAGCACTGGAAGATTCTCCAGAGCTGGTAAACAGCGACGCTTACGGCGAAGGCTGGTTCTTCCGCGTTATGCCTTCTGATGAATCAGAAGTTGACGCGCTGCTCGATGCAGAAGGTTACCAAGCTGTTATCGACGAGGAATAATCGTCGACGCTAACGAAGCCCCAAGGGGCTTCGTTTGTTTTAGCGCAAGTTTGACATAACAATAGCCCGTTTATCAGTACCCTACAGTCCTGAGCGACGGCAAATCTGGAACAAGGTTTATCATGACCAAGCAAACCCTCACTCAGTTAGAACAGCACGATTTATTCTTACGTCGCCATATCGGCCCGGATAGCATCCAACAACAAGAAATGTTGAACTACGTTGGTGCAGAGTCTCTGGACGATCTGACTGCGCAAATCGTGCCTGAGTCGATCCGTTTAAGCCAAGAGTTGAGCATTGGTGATTCCTGCGGCGAAGCCGAAGGTTTGGCCTACATTCGTGGTTTAGCCAAACAAAACCAAGTCTTCAAAAGCTACATTGGTATGGGTTACTACGGTACCCAAGTGCCTAATGTGATTTTACGTAACGTCTTAGAAAATCCAGGTTGGTACACGGCCTATACGCCATATCAACCAGAAATCGCCCAAGGCCGTTTAGAAGCGATTCTAAACTTCCAACAAGTGTCGATGGATTTAACTGGTTTAGATTTAGCTTCTGCTTCACTGTTAGACGAAGCGACAGCCGCCGCTGAAGCGATGGCGCTGGCTAAGCGTGTATCTAAAGCCAAAAAAGCGAACATTTTCTTCGTAGCCGATGACGTATTCCCACAAACCTTAGACGTAGTGAAGACTCGCGCTGAGTGTTTTGGTTTTGAAGTGGTGGTAGGCCCAGCCCATGAAGCGGTAAACCATGAGCTGTTTGGTGCTTTGTTCCAATATTCAAACCGTTTCGGTCAAATCACTGACTTCACTGACTTATTCGCCGAATTACGCGCGAAAAACGTGATTGTGACTGTCGCTGCCGACATCATGGCCTTAGTGTTACTCAAGTCACCGGGTGCCATGGGCGCCGACGTGGTTTTCGGTAGCGCGCAGCGTTTCGGTGTGCCGATGGGCTTTGGTGGTCCACACGCGGCCTTCTTCGTGGCCCGTGACGAGCACAAACGTTCTATGCCTGGCCGTATCATCGGTGTGTCAAAGGACACCCGTGGTAACCGCGCACTGCGTATGGCGATGCAAACCCGCGAGCAACATATCCGCCGCGAAAAAGCCAACTCAAACATCTGTACCGCGCAAATTCTGTTAGCGAACATGGCGTCTTTCTACGCCGTATTCCACGGCCCACAAGGCCTGAAAACCATCGCATCACGCATTAACCGCTTTGCTGATATCTTAGCCGCTGGCTTACAAGCTAAAGGCGTGAGCTTAGTGAACACCACTTGGTTCGATACCATCAGCATCAAAGGCTTAGACGTTGCAGCAGTGAATGCGCGCGCGCTGGCCGCTGAAATGAACCTGCGTTTCGATGCTGACGGCATCGTCGGCGTGAGCTTAGATGAAACCACTATCCGCAGCGATATCGAAGCCCTGTTCGATGTGATTTTAGGTGCTGGCCATGGCTTAGACGTTGCTGCGTTAGACGCGCAAATCGTAGCCCAAGGTAGCCAATCGATTCCAGCGTCTTTAGTGCGTCAAGATGCCATCCTGAGCCACCCAACCTTCAATCGCTACCAAAGCGAAACCGAGATGATGCGTTATATCAAGCGTCTCGAAAGCAAAGACTTAGCACTGAACTATTCAATGATTTCATTAGGTTCATGCACCATGAAGTTAAACGCTGCGGTTGAAATGATCCCAGTGAGCTGGCCAGAATTTGCTAACATGCACCCATTCTGCCCACTGGATCAAGCCAAGGGTTACACTCAACTGATTGAAGAACTGTCTTCATGGTTAGTGAATGTCACAGGTTACGATGCCGTGTGTATCCAACCTAACTCTGGTGCACAGGGTGAATACGCGGGTCTGCTGGCGATTCGTAAATACCACGAGTCTCGCGGCGAAGCCCACAGAAACATCTGCTTAATCCCACAATCTGCCCACGGCACTAACCCAGCATCGGCGCAATTAGCCGGTATGCAAGTGGTCGTGACTGCCTGTGACAAGCAAGGTAACGTGGATTTAGAAGATCTGAAGACTAAAGCGGCCGAAGTGGCAGAAAACCTGTCATGTATCATGATCACTTACCCATCGACCCACGGTGTGTACGAAGAATCAATCCGCGAAATCTGCAACATTGTGCACCAGCACGGTGGTCAAGTGTACTTGGACGGCGCCAACATGAACGCCCAAGTGGGCTTAACCTCACCAGGCTTTATCGGTGCCGACGTATCGCACCTTAACCTGCACAAAACCTTCGCGATTCCACACGGCGGCGGTGGTCCAGGTATGGGCCCAATCGGCGTGAAAGCGCACTTAGCGCCGTTCGTCGCGGGTCACGTAGTAGTGAAACCAGGCCGCGAAAGCGATAACAACGGTGCAGTATCGGCAGCGCCATACGGCAGTGCTGGCATTCTGCCAATCAGCTGGATGTACATTAAGCTGCTCGGTTCAAACGGCCTGAAAAAGTCGACTCAAACTGCGCTGTTAAACGCTAACTACGTGATGAAGAAGCTGTCTGAACACTACCCAGTACTGTTCCGTGGCCGTAACGATCGCG
Organism: Shewanella decolorationis S12; assembly: GCF_000485795.1. GTDB lineage: Bacteria > Pseudomonadota > Gammaproteobacteria > Enterobacterales > Shewanellaceae > Shewanella > Shewanella decolorationis. Next base: position 474,490 of record NZ_AXZL01000076.1, on the reverse strand, counting down.
TCGCGCACGAATGTATTATCGACCTGCGTCCAATCAAAGAAGCCTCTGGCGTGACCGAAATGGATATCGCTAAGCGTCTGAACGACTACGGTTTCCATGCGCCAACCATGAGCTTCCCCGTAGCGGGCACGCTGATGATTGAGCCAACCGAGTCTGAGTCTAAGGTTGAACTGGACCGCTTTATCGACGCTATGGTGTCCATCCGCGCCGAAATCGCGAAAGTTGAAGCGGGCGAGTGGCCAGCGGACAATAACCCGCTGCACAACGCGCCACACACTATGGCCGATATTATGGACCCAGCGTTCGATTCACGCCCATACAGCCGTGAAGTGGCCGTGTTCCCAAGTGCCGCAGTGCGTACTAACAAGTTCTGGCCAACCGTGAACCGTATTGATGATGTGTATGGCGACCGTAATTTGTTCTGTGCGTGTGTGCCGATGGAAGACTATGAGTAATTGCTGGTTTGGGCTTGCGACAGCAAGCCCTTGCTAAGAGTTAGCTTCGGCTACGACGCAATTATGAACGTTAAAAAGCGACCTTAGGGTCGCTTTTTTGTTTTATGCGTATTCTCTCTGGCGAGCTTAGTGCTGCGAATGGGCTATTTTGTGGCTTCTGGCTATTGTACTTCCCAATTGCCTGCCGCAGGCTCTCGCACTGTTACACCAGTAACTCGCTGTAAATACATCCCTGTAAGCTCTACTAAAACATCCATGTTTTAGAAGGTCACTGGTGCAACAATGCTGTATAGGGTGTTGGATTTGAGCATAGTGTTTAGTTTAATTTGGGTGAGAAAGCATGAAACACTCAATTAACTTTTTATTAGTTTCTCTAGCAACATAATTATATTCTTAATCAAAACTGGAAATATAAAAAAAGCGAACCAATTGGTTCGCTTTTTTTATCATGATATTGGTTCAATTAGTCCTCTCGTGCGCCAACGATTTTTATTTACTAAAGAGTCAAACGAAATTCCATTTGATAATGTCAAATTGTCTGCATGGTCTGTAACTATGATTTGCGGACTAAAGCCATTGTTTTTCTCTAGTTCATCGCAATAAATTGATAGCTGGCTGAAAAGATTTTCAACGGCTTTTACATCTTCATCGACAGATCTTTCTGTGTTTGCTCGTTGCACAGCTTCCAATTTTTTTTGATCTTCAAAAGTAACTGCATTATCTCGATTAAAATTAGGGAAGTATACCTGAGTCGGTTGGTCAAAAAATAATATTGATGGGATAGAACATTTTTCACCTAATTCAGCAAAGTATTTGTGTAGTGCTAAAAACAGTGTTACGTGGCAGTAGAGCCAGTTAGCGCCACTTCCCATTGATCTTAAATAAATTCTTTCGCTGTCTGGTTTCATATGGTAAAGGTCAAATGTTTCAAATGAGAAGTGAAGATTAATTGGCTTATAGCTTGCTTCAAATTCAAAATGACTACCAATTTCAGCCATATATTCATTTATCTTCGCTGATGCGATTTCTAAACCTTTTTGTACATCATATTGAGCAAGAGCTTTATTGATGTCTTTTAGTTTTTTGTTTATATCTTTTATTTCTCTATCAAGTTCAATATCATTTGCCATATTAATAGTGTCGAGTAGAGCAAATAACTTAGCTTTCTGAATGATAACACTTTCATACAAGCTTTTTTGTTCTGCAAGTTGCTTTTCTGTTTTCTCTATGTCAATTATTTGCTGGTTTAGCTCAGCCAATGCCCTGCTAACTATCTCGATATTACGTGTAACATTAACCAAGGATGATTCAAACTTTGCCTTCATTGGGCGAGCTTGAGCAAGGTTACCAGATACTTTGGTGATGGCTTGCTGTAGTTTTTCTGCACTTTTTAGTAGAGTATCTTTTTCAGTATGACAAAACGGGCAGACTGAGGTGGATATATGAACATGCTTAGGCGAGCTAAATTGCTTAATATTATCAACAAAACGTTCTTCTTCTTGAATATGCTTTTTAATTGATGCTGATTGTCGTTGTAGCTTTCTTAGCTCTGCCGTTTTGTGATTACGTGACAGCTTGAGCTTATTATAGTGTTGGGTGGCAGTATCAGAATTATGATTAATTTTTTCAGGTACAATAATTTTGTCAAGATGGTCCTTAGCATCTTGTGGATGGCGAAGCACTTTTTCCAATGATAACTGCTCATCTTTAAACCCCATTAGAGCGTATAACTGGCTTAAAACGGGTCCAACGTTTTGTTTATAGCTTTCAGAAGTACGTTTATTCGTCTCTTTTAGGCGTTCAAAACGCTTGATATCTGCGGTTAGTCGTTCTTTCTCTTGAGATAAGTGAAAGAACTTTTGATTAACTAAGCCTAAAAATATCTTGGTATGATCAACCACCTGATCTCGCTTTTCTTTTTCATCGAATCGATAAAATAATGCATGTTTATTAGCAACAAGGTTTTGGTGCTGAAGCATGAACGATGAAAAACTGCGTATAGATGGCGTGGCCGCTTTTCTTCCTCGAATAGTTCTAGCTTCTAGCGACTCATCAACATCATCCATATCTAAGAAAAAACCTTGTAGATGCTTCTTAAACTCGGCTAATGGACGGAAGTAGCTACTATTAAAATAATCTCGGGTTATATCGTCAGTGTTAAATGACTCTACACGACGGAAAAAAGCTTTCGATGCAATATCAGGATCACGTCCAATGACTATATTTTGTTCGTTAACAGCTAGCGCAACATAATAAATTGCAGCGTTTTTGGTAATAATACCTTTAGGAATAGTGTTTTCACTGCTGCCAAAGCAATAGTCAAAAATTTCAATCAAGGCGCTTTTACCTGTCGATGATTTGCCAGTAACAACATTTAGCCCCTTCTTAAAATTAACTGGGTGTTTGTTTCCTTGTTTATCAATAACACCAATTTCATGAATTAATGTTTTCATCGCGGTTTCACTCCTAAAAATGCATAAATCTCGACTACAGAGTGACCTCTAAATAATCGCCCTAATTTCTCAGCCATTTTTTGACTAGTAAAGACTGAGTCACAATCATCACATGTGTGAAGGGATAAACTTTTTTCATTTACAGATAACCAATCATTAATTAAGCAATATTGAATGCATTGATTGGTTAAAGTATAGAATCCGTCAATTCGTTCTTGTAGGTCATAGAGTTTGGTTCTATCATCGAAAATAGACCAAATAGAGCTTTGTTGTTTATTTCCAAATACAGCCCCTAAAATTTTTTTACCAAAAACGGGATGACTACACAGTGGAATTATCAAAGGGGCGAGTAAAAGGTTATTTTCTGACTCATCAATGGTCTTGTAAAATGAAGCAATAAAGGCTCCATATTCGAACGGATTGTATTTTAACTCGTATAGGGCATCAATAATACTGCTCATGGAGCAACCTTCCATTTTAAGTTTCGTTCTTCATCATCCATTGCGTCGTGCATCAAGCCATTTTTGTATTCAATCGGCGGGATATCGTTGCCCATATTCAACGGCTGTTCAGCTATAGTTCTGTTGTAAAGTAATTTTGAACTTTTAATTGTATCTTTTGCTTCTAACTGCGCGCTTGAGTAAGCAAGCTTATATTTCTTAACTAATTGGTTCTGATATGAAACTGTTTTGTCTTTATAGAGCGCGGATTCATCAAGCTCTTCAACCAGTGAGTTTTGAAACTCAAGCCAATTACCGACAGCATCAGGTATCATTTCATGATGCTCAATTTCTTCAATTTTTTGGACAAAGGTTCTATTTTTGTATAATTCAACGTCCAGATCAGAGGCTTCATAGCCCGAAAAAATTGGAAAGGTGAATTCTTTTTTACAAAGGAGTGCAGTTAACTCTTCACACTTTATTGTAAATTCTTGTTTATTTATACTCCAATTACGCTTAGTTGCTTGCGCATATACAAAACCAATAAGTCCATGAAGGTAACTAATCAGGTTACTCTTAGGGATCCCTACTGGTTTAGAAAGAATTCTTTTTTGTAGATCTTGCTCGTTATCAGCTTGCGTAAATAAGGTGACCTTACCAAGTACACTTTTAAGCAATAATTCGTCGGAAGCCATTACTATTTTCTGTAACTTAATCACTTCAGATGGTTTATCTGCATTAAGTTCTTCCTCAGTATGCTTTGCAAAAATAGCTTTAATAACTGCTAAACGTTGGTCAACAGTTTGTGTATTCCAGTCCTTTAAACTAGTTTTTGCACCAAATTCTTGTGTAGTGTGCAATATTAAAGCGCCATATCTTGTATGTTCAAAGTCTGGAGCAAGCCAGTTTTTAAGTGTATTCCAAAGATTATCGTGATTGTCTGTCAGTGGTTTTGAGTAATTTTTCACTTCGATTTGAGTTGATGTCGACGGATCTGGTGAAATTAAGCTCACATCGCCGTCTTTTTCAAACCAAACTGATTGATCGTCTTCAAGTGAAAAGCACTTATCCAAGCCAATCAGTACTTGATAGTGAAATGCCAGCGCGGTAGTTAATGCAGCGTTTTTGGGTTGTCCGCCACTCATACAAACTCCTGTCTTAATGCTATCTCAGTAAACGTTGTCATCATCATTTCCCCGCCTCGCTTTTGCTTAGGCATCTTTGGGCGACTTGGTAGATGATGGTGTCGACTTGTTGCTGGGTAAGATCTTGGGTTTTCAGTTTCGGGATCGTTCCGACTAATTGTTTGTGGTTAAGGATCGGGAACGGTGGTTTTGATTGGCTTGTGACATACCAGCCGGGGAATACTAGGGCTGGGGTGGCGGCGACGGGGGAGCCTGTGGCTCTGGTTAACCATTGGCTGACCCACTTGGCCTGACGTTCGGCTTGTTCTATGGGCTTGGTTTCTGTCCACGAGGGGAAGTTTAAGCGCCCGTCTTTGTAAAATACTTCATAGCCTTTCTTACCAGAACTAGAGCCAGAGCCTCCGCCATTGGTTTGGCGTAGGTCTTTATTGCGCTTATGGCGGCCTTTGGTTTCAATCGCGAATACACCATTTTTGCCGATAACGAGGTGGTCGATATTAAAGCCGTCGGCTTGCACATCGTGAAACACTTGATAACCCAAGGCTTGTAGGCCGATTAGTTCATTGGCGGTGGCGATTTCGGCCGTATGCCCTAGGCGTAGTTTGGTAAGTTTGGAAAAGTTTTTCCAAGTTTTAATACCGCAATAAGTTAATCCCATTAAACCTGTTAGGGCGTAAACCCAAGGGAATTTCCCGACGGCAATATGTGCTTGAATACTGTTTATTGCAAAGGGGAAACACACTATCATCAGCCCCATCATCATGCTGCCGATTAAATCTAATTGCAGATCTTGGATTTGCTTTTGTAAGCCATAGGCGGGAATACGGCTGAGTTGCTCACGATCAACGGGCAGAGTGACAGTAGCATCGCGGTATTTGAGCAGCGCGTACATTACTCCAATTGTGACGAACATGCTCGAGAGGATGATCACTATCGATAAAAGATTGTTTGTAAAATCTGCCATTTACATCCTTGAAGTAAAAAGGTTTTTCTTTATTCCATAACGCACATATAACGAATGTGCTTTATACCTTGGTGACAGAGGTGGCTTTAAGAGGGGGGAGGCGGATAACTGAGTTGCTGCTTCATCCCTAAATAGCGTGCTCGATAGTGGCGTTCGAGTGTGGCTCTGCATTTCCCTTAGTGGTCACACTTTAACCCGCGTTATGCGGTTTAATCAATGCGTTTTATCACAAAAGCTTATTTTAAATAACAACTTGTGAATATTTGGGGAGAGGTATTGGTGGGCGTTTTGGGGATATACAGGGCAAATAAAAACGGCCAATCGAATTGGCCGTTGTTATTATCCATTAAGCTGCGGGTGCTTAACGGTAAAATGCTTCTACTGTGCCTTTGATGGTTAACAGTAGAGGTTGACCGCGACGGTCTAAAGATTTGCTTGGTACTTTAACCCAGCCTTCGCTGATGCAGTATTCTTCAACATCGAAACGTTCTTTACCGTTTACGCGAATACCCACATCGTATTGGAAGATTTCAGCCACATGGTGGCGGCTGCGTGGGTTAACCGAAAGACGATCCGGTAATGCGGGTTGTGAAGTTGTGTCAGTCATGGTCGTTATCTGTAGTGAACAAAAAGTGCGTTATTGTAGGCAATCCCGCCGCCTTGCTCAAGGATCTCAATCAAGAGTCTGGTTTTATACTGCACCCGCATTGGAAAAGGCTTTTAAGGTGCGACCATTTTCTCGGCCCATAACCGATCTTAAGTAAGTCTTGGCGAGGATATCGGCATCAATGGTACTAAAACCCGCAAAGTAATCTCGATACGCGGTATATGACTCGGTTAATACGGTTGGGCTGACAATATTGATCCGCTGTTGATGGGTGAGTTCATTAGCGACCGCGGCAACAAAATGCTCAAGTGCGCCGTTGATGGTGGCGGCGCTGACGCCATCTTTAACGGGTACATCGGCGATAATGCCGCTGGTTAAGGTAATACTCCCGCCCGCATTTAAAAACTGACTACCAACTTGCACTAGCTGGATTTGGCCTAACAATTTGCTCTGTATGCCTTTTTGCCAATCGGCTTGGTCGAGTTGGTCAAAGGGTTTAAAGGCGACGTCTCCCATTGCTGCGATAATAGCGTCGACTTTACCTAGTTGGTTAAAGCCCTGTTGGAGTGAATTGGGATCGCGAATATCCATCAACAGATCGCCACGAGTTCGCCCGACTTGGATAACTTGATGACCTTCAGCTTTTAGTAGTTGCGTGACGGCTTGGCCGATATTGCCTGCTGCACCTACAACGAGTATTTTCATGATTTTCTCCATTATTGAATATAAACACAGCATAACTCGGCGAAATAAACCGAAAAAGCCCATATAATCACCACATTGTTTAGAAAATGGATTTAATCAATGAACCTGACGCATCTTCAATCCTTTATGATGGTTGTAAAAATGCAGAGCTTTAGTGCGGCGTCGGAGCAGCTTGAGGCCTCTAAGGGCTTGGTGTCTCGCCATGTTAAAGCCTTGGAAGATGAGCTGGGCTGCCAGTTGTTGTATCGCACCACGCGCCGGGTCTCGATGACCGAAGCGGGGCAAACCTTGTATTCCAAAGCCTGTGAAATCGACAGATTAGCCGCTGAGGCCGAGCGTTTAGTACAAGATTTAACTGAGGATGATTGTGGCCGTTTAAGATTTACCGCTCCCACAGAGTTGGGGAAAGCCCTATTAGCGCCGCTATTGATCCCATTGATGGCGAATTTTCCTCAGGTTCGGTTTGAATTTTGTTTTGAGCAAGATATTCAAGATGTTGAATTTGGTCAGTTTGACCTTGCCTTAAGAACCACACTTAAACATAGCGATAATTTAGTCGCTAAATACCTAGGGCGCATTAGCCATGTGTTAGTGGCCGCGCCAGGGTATTTACCTGCGACGGACTTAGTGAACCCCGCGGATTTACCCCAATATCCGCTACTTTCGGGCGGTGAAACGCAGTGGACTCTCGAGCATGCCGCTGGCGAGAGTGTAACCCAAGGGTTTGAGCCCGCAGTGATTAGCTCAAATTATGCGACTAATCATCTGTTAGCCTTGAGCGGTCAAGGGATTGCCTGTTTACCCTATTACTTAGTGCAGCAGGATATAGCGCAGCAAAAACTACTGCGGTTACTGCCAGAATGGTATTTATATCCTTATGATTTATATATGGTCTATGCAAAACAAAGCCATTACTCCAAGAAGCTGCGGCAGTTACAGCAGGCATTGCTGCAATGGTGCGCGGCTAATCCCGAGTTTATCCGTAAATCATAAAGGAGCTAAAACCTGGCGTGCTGATTTGCGCTGATAATTTAACGCGGCTAAAGTGGCGCTCGAGCTGATGTTGAAGCGTTTTAAGCAGCGGTTGTTATACCGATAACCACTCCGGTATTTAAGCACTTATGTCTCTAATTCATTATGTATCATTCACTTATATATCAATCATTTTTATCGCTAAGCAGGGCTGAATCTAACCACTATGCACGATGATATTAGTATTCCCTTGCCATCACTTATCCATCGCATCGGCCGCGAGGCGGTTAAGCGGGCGCAGGCAATAGCGCTAAAGCACGGCTGCGAGCTTAAGCGGATTCGCCGCTCCCGCAATTGGAGTATCACAGGGCAGGCAATCGACATTCAAAGCTGCTGCGTCGAGTTAACAGCCCAGAATGATACTGCCGAATTTGCCTTTATGATCAAAAAGATCGATAGCGGCTTATTACAACACGCCGATAAGCTTGAACCACTCGGCGCAAAATTGGTTCGCCTGATCAACCAAAACCCCGCCATTACCTTGGGTGAACTGATGCAGCAAACCCAATGCACGATGAGCGAGGCACGCCTTGCCCGCTTCGAGGCGGAACTCTAGCGCTTTGCTTGCGAGAGTGAACAGCCTTTGATTTGCATCAACACAGGTGCCTGCTAAAGCGGTCACTATATTAGCCAAATTTTATAAATGGCAGCGTAAACCATGACGGATGTTAGGCTGATTACCCTGTTAAAAATCTGTATTAGCATAGGGCTGTGCCTGATTGTGCTTGGGATTTATCTGCATAACTTTAATGAGAGTGTCGAAGCCATGGGTGTTAAGGGCATTATTATCAGCGCCGTTTGCGTTGCCTTTGGCATGGCGTTATCTCTGCCGACAAAGATGTATCTCACTTTTTTACTGGTGAAACGCGAAGCGGATAAGCAAGGCAGTTCTGAGTAACCTTAGCCAAACCTCTGTGAATGTCGCAATAAATCCCACTTTTTGCTTGTTGCTCAAGGCATAAACTCCCGCTGGTGTTTTTTAACATAATTAACCCAAGACTAATGGGCGAAAAACACCGATAATTCCCCCCAGACGATAGCGCCCAAGGGCAATGCTGTGCGGTAACGGATACGATTACCGCGTTTGAGCATATTGAGTGGAAAAATTCTAATGGAAATCAAAGTTAATTTTCTCGACAACCTGAGACTCGAAGCCAAGTTCGATGATTTTACGGTCACGGCCGATCAGCCCATCCGTTATAAGGGCGACGGCTCGGCGCCGAGCCCCTTCGATTATTTCTTAGCTTCTTCGGCGCTGTGTGCGGCCTACTTTGTGAAGGTATATTGTAAATCCCGCGATATTCCGACGGACAATATCCGCTTGTCGCAAAACAATATTGTCGACCCAGAAGATCGCTACAACCAAATTTTCCAGATCAATGTCGAATTGCCCGATGATATTTCGGATAAAGATCGCGAAGGTATTTTGCGCTCTATCGACCGCTGCACAGTGAAAAAAGTGGTGCAGACTGGCCCAGAGTTTAGAATCGAAACCGTTGAAAACCTCGATGCCGACGCAAATGCCATGCTGATGGGTCAACCTGGCGGCGATAGTAGCACCTATATTTTGGGTAAAGACTTACCACTAGAGCAGACCATTGCCAATATGACGGGCATTTTGGCTGAGCTGGGGATGAAGATAGAGATCTCCTCATGGCGTAATATTGTGCCTAATGTATGGTCACTGCATATCCGTGATGCCGCATCGCCCATGTGTTTTACCAATGGTAAAGGCGCAACCAAAGAGAGCGCGCTGTGCTCGGCCCTCGGTGAATTTATTGAGCGTTTAAACAATAACTTTTTCTATAACGATCAATTCTTTGGTGTAGAGATCGCTAACAGCGAGTTTGTGCATTACCCCAATGAAAAATGGTTTGCCTTAGAAGAGGATGATTCGCTGCCAGCAGGCCTGTTAGACGACTACTGTCTCGAGATTTATAACCCCGATGAGGAGCTGTGTGGCTCGCATCTTATCGACACTAACTCGGGCAATCGTGAACGCGGTATTTGTGCGATTCCTTACAAGCGTAAATCCGATGGCGAGACTGTGTACTTTCCATCAAACCTGATTGAAAACCTGTTCTTAAGCAATGGCATGAGCGCGGGTAACAACATCAAAGAAGCCGAAGTCCAGTGTCTATCTGAGATCTTCGAGCGCGCAGTGAAGCGCCAAATTATCGAGCAGGAAATCGTCCTGCCAGACGTGCCTATGTCTGTGTTAGAAAAATACCCAAGCATTCTTGCGGGCATTAAGGGCTTAGAAGAACAAGGCTTCCCAGTGGTGGTGAAAGACGCCTCCTTAGGCGGCCAGTTCCCTGTGATGTGCGTGACGCTGATGAACCCGAAAACGGGCGGCGTATTTGCCTCCTTCGGTGCCCACCCAAGCTTTGAAGTGGCATTGGAGCGCAGCCTAACCGAATTACTTCAAGGTCGCAGCTTCGAAGGTCTAAATGATGTACCAAAACCGACCTTTAACAGCATGGCGGTGAGCGAGCCTGAAAACTTTGTCGAACACTTTATCGACTCAACGGGCGTGATCTCCTGGCGCTTCTTTAGCAGCAAGCATGACTATGAGTTCTGCGAATGGGATTTCTCCGGCACTAACGAAGAGGAAGCGGACCGCTTATTCGGCATTTTAGAAGAGCTGGGTAAAGAGGTGTATGTTGCCGAGTTTACCGAATTAGGCGCATCGGCTTGCCGTATTTTAGTGCCTGATTACTCTGAAGTTTATCCAGTAGAAGACCTGATTTGGGACAACACCAACAAGGCGCTGGATTACCGTGAAGATATTCTGAATCTGCATTCTCTAAGCACTAAGCAATTGGTTAACCTAGTCAATCGCTTAGAAGAAAGTCAGCTGGATAACTACACAGATATTCGTACCCTTATTGGTATTGTGTTTGATGAAAATACCGTCTGGGGCAAGTTGACGATTATCGAACTTAAGATCCTGATTTATTTGGCACTGGGAGCGCATGAAGAGGCACTGGAATTAGTCGGCGAGTTTTTGCAATTTAACGACAACACCGTGAAGCGCAATCTGTTTTACCAAGCAATGAGCGCGGTACTGGAAGTGACGCTGGATGAAGACCTTGAACTCGAAGACTTTAGCCATAACTTTACCCGCATGTTTGGCGCGGAAGTGATGGAACAAGTGGTTGGCAGCGTCACAGGTAAAATCCGCTTTAGCGGCCTAACCAAGACCAGCATGCAACTCGAAGGGATTGAGCCGCATTTACGCTTAATCGAAAGCTATAAAAAACTGCACGCTGCCCGCAAGGCCAAAGCGGCGAACTAATAGCATATAGCTAAGAAGTTGATGTGTAGAAAAAGCGAACCTAGGTTCGCTTTTTTAATGGCCGTTTGCCATGGATATACAGCCTTAAGCACTATTGGCGATAACGCGATTTTTGCCATCCCGCTTGGCTTGATAGAGCGCGGCATCGGCGCGCTTTAAGGTGTCTTCGTAGGATTTATCGTCTGCCTCTATGGTGGCGACGCCTATGCTGACGGTGGCAAAGAGTCCATTTACGGCGTGTTTTTGTAGTGCTTTGAAGCAGCAATCGCAGAGAAATTCCGCAAACACTATGGCTTGATCGTATTCAACGCCGGGTAGGGCGATGACAAACTCATCCCCACCAAAACGGTAGGCACTGTCGGTTTTGCGGAATTGCTGCTTGCAGGTATCGGCGACGGTCACAATGACATTGTCGCCCGCATGGTGGCCAAGCTGATCATTGATCTGTTTTAGATGATCGAGATCCAGCATTAAGATGGAGGCAGGCACATGGTAGCGACTATAGGTATCGAATAGGAGGTTTAAGTCACGCTCTAATCGGCGACGGTTAAATAGTCCTGTGAGTTGGTCTGTATCGCTTAATTGCCGTAGCTGGACTTCAAGCTGATGGCGTTTGGACATATTACTTGCAACCCAAAGGACGACAGGCTCGTTATCAACAAGAAAATCCAGCGCTTGAACGCGTCCCTCAAACCAGATGGGGTCTGATGGACCTTGATCGGATAAGCCTTTGACATCCTTATTACTGAGCTCATATTCTTCAATCTGCAATTTACGGCTGATTAATGCTTGTTCAATAATGCTGAGGTAATAATTGGCTTTTTCTTCGTGTAATACGTCACTGATATATAGGCCGACTAATCCACTTCCATCGTGGTAATAACGATCATCTTTACCACCAAAAACGGCAATATAGCGGCCGCTTTGGGTGATCACAAAAGCCGGATCGGGCAAAGAATGCAGAACTAAAGCCATTTGCGCAATATTGATCATCAAACCAACTCCCCCATAGCCGAGGTCTTCAGTGGCTGTGTTAGCATCCCTTCTTCAGTGTTGCTGTGATTCTTTGTGTAAGTGTGCCTTTGGTAACGGATTAGACACTGCGGGATGACAAAATAAGTGTATCTGATGTTTGCTAAATATGGCTTAAATTTGAAGGTGTTTTGTTACGCTATTACAGTGGGATGCCAGTGTGGTTCCCGAAGGGCGGCTGATGTTCACTCTATGGCAACGCGCTTTATACCGCGTTTAAGGCTTTCGACAGAGCACCATTATGCCTTCAAGCCTTCGCCTTGTCTCAAGCGCGTTGAACTACCGCTGAATGAACAGATATTTAATACAATTGGTATTAAGCGTCAAAAACGGAGCATTAGCTTGAGTGACAGAGTTGAGTTTTGAGCTCTTGTTCATCGGTAAAGCCTCGATATCCTTTGATTAATTCTCCCTCGGCATTTAGCAGCAGTAAGATTGGCGTGGCGGGAATGCCACCCATCTCCTTTAGTAAAGCTGGCGGAGCGCGGTAGGCTTCAAAGGGGAAATTGAGCCTAAACAGGGCGCGTTTTAAGGCTAGATTATCCCCATTGACGCCCAAGGCTACTGGCTTAATCGGTTGATTGCAGTTTTGATGCAGTTGTTTGAGTACGTTTGCCTGCTTAATACACCAAGGGCACTCCGGCTCGAAGAACATCAATGCTGAGACATGCCCTTCGAGATGCGACAAATCTGTTACTTGTTGGCTCCGCAAAGCTTGAAACTGATAGTCACGGGTGAGCTGCGCCGCCGATAACGGCAGGGCGCAGCACAACAGTGTAAGGAGAAAAATGTAGCGCATTAGAAGCTAAACTTGATGCCGGCATAGATTTCTCTGCCACGCAGTGGGCCATAGATATAGCCTACGTCGAAAGCGCCCTCTGCATCGTAAAATAGCGGTGTGTCTTCATCTCCTGCTTGAGTGTAGTCAAATAGATTGCTGACCCCAGTGTAGAGTGACAAGGTATCGTTAAGCTGATAACTGACCTTAAGATCCACAGTGACATAAGCGGGTGCATCTGTTGTCTTTTTCGAGCTAGGGTCTACTTGGCCATTGGCGTCTAAACGGTTATAGCCTTCGTAGCCAAATTCAGCGAGATCGCGGCTACCAATCCACACTAGGTTGGCAAAAATTTCCCAGTCATTCACATCCCAATCCATGCTGAGCGTGACGCGTTTTTCAACTGGCGCAATGGCATAGGAGGATTTGAATACCGAGTCATAATCAAAATGTTCGGCGGTAAGGCTTAGGCTCATATCATCGGTTAAGCGATAACCTAAGGCGATATCGCTAGTGATAACCCGCGCTTTTTCATCCAGTTGAGTGAGTAATGGAATGCCATGATCGTTAGTGGTTAACGCCGCTAAATGTTCGACTTCGGTCCAAGCGATCGAGGCGGTCGAGGTGAGACGTTCACCTTCGTAACTCAGGGCGTAGTTAACTGAGTTGGAACGTTCTAGCTCGTCGATATCAATATCAAAGCCGAGTGAGCCGTCTAAAATCCCGTGGTCGGTTTCAAAGAAGGATAATGGCGCGCGATAACCGCGGCCTGCGGATAGGCGTGAAGTCCACTCATCATTATGGCGTAAGCGAATATCAACCCTTGGTGATAGGATTGATTCATCTAATTCTGTGCCGGGCTTATTAGGGTCGGTAAAATCGGCCGTAATAGTATCGTAACGCAGCGCCATCGCGACTTCTAAAGACTCTGTCGCCTGCCAGGTGTCCTGTAAATAAAGACCTTTAACATCATAGTCAAAGGAGTCGGAAACATAATCTGGGTTGGCACTGCCAGATCGGGAATGGGAGCGCATTTCTTCTGTGCGTAAGTCGGCGCCGAAGGTGAGTAATTGACTCTCGCTTAGTAAATAGTTAAAGCGTGCATCGAAGAACCACATTTTGTCATCGGCACTGTAATCGAAGCCTTCGTAGAAAGAGTCCTGTTTGTGATCGGCGTAGCTGGCGGCAAGGTGCATGTTCCAGTCGTCACTAAATTCCCTTAGCCAAGCGAGTGAGGCTTCATTACGTTCGGTTTTAATCCATTCTGTGGTTTCCCAAGCTTTGCCGGTATAGCGTTTACGCACGTCACCGTCTTCAAACAGATTTTGCGTGTCGCTTGGTTGGCCATCATAACCGGATAACACGTTGCCTATGCTGGAGGCTGTGCCATCGGCAAAGGTGCTACCTAACATAGGGCCACCAAAAATTTCCGATTGGATATTGGCAACGCGCAATACCAAGTTATCGGCATCGGTTACGTCGTGGGACACTCGGCCAGTCAGACTACGGTTTTCCTGCATCGGTGCTTCGTTGACTTTGTTATTGTCCGCATCGGCTTGATCTCTATCATCATATTGTGCAACGAGTGTCGCGCGGGTGCGGCCATCTTCGGTGACTCCTTTACCGAGGAAACCCAGTTTGCGGTAGTCATTTTCACCGGCGGACAAATCCAGTTCTGCGCCGTTTTCGGTGGGTTCATAACTCACAATATTAATAGTGCCGCCAATGGCTTCGGGGGCGATTAACGATGCGCCCGCACCACGGGCGACTTCAATCCGCTCCACCCCAGTTGTTGGAATTGCATCGACCGCATAATAGCCCGAAATCATAGTGTGTACGGGTAAACCATCGACCAGAATGGTGGTTTGCTCGCCTTTCATACCGTTGAGCATGATGCGCTTAACACCACACATGGAACATTCATTGGAGACTTTGACGCCGGGAGAGTTATCAATCGCTTCGGAGAGGTTGACGGCATTTTTGTTTTCAATAACGCTGGCGTCGATAACTTCGGTCTTCATGATAGTGTTAGCCAAGGTTCCCGCTTGCTCTAACCTTTGTCTTACACCAACAACGCTCATGCGTTCGATTTTTTCCAGCTCAGGTTTAGTCACATCTTCTGCGCTGGCCAACTGGGGATGTAGCACTGCGGCTAAAAGGATGGCAAGGTAAGTGGGCTTCACTCTCATTTCTCCGTAAAATAATTTGTGGCAGGATTATATGTAAATGAGAATGGTTTTTATTTGATTTCAATCATGGTTCTAACATCTTTTTAAAAATTGTATTAGCCCGTGTTGAAGCGGTAATTAGGTATGAAATGGAGTTGTAAAGATGCAAAATGCCAATGATTTTATTGAATATTTAGAATTGGAGCAGCATGTTGAGGGCGGTTATTACCGTTCATCTTATCGATCAGAATCGGCTTTTGATCCGAGTCGTCAGCTGTGGAGCAGCATTTATTTCTTATTACGGACAGGCGAAGTGTCGCATTTTCATCGACTCACGGCGGATGAGATGTGGTATTTCCATGCGGGGCAATCGCTGACAATTTATATGATTTCCCCCGAGGGCGAGCTAACCACGGCGCAGTTAGGGCTGGATTTAGCCGCGGGCGAAAGGCCGCAGTTTTTAGTGCCTAAGGGCTGTATTTTTGGCTCGGCGATGAATCAAGATGGATTCTCGCTGGTGGGCTGTATGGTATCACCCGGCTTTACCTTCGATGACTTTGAGTTGTTTAGCCAAGAAGCTTTGTTGGCGATGTATCCGCAGCATAAAGAAATCATCTACAAATTAAGTCGGCCAGAGGTGAAATAGCGCAGTAGATCATTGCGTTATCATGCAATAGGTTATTCGTTGAATGGATTCAATCGCCGCATGTCTTTTATCTAGACATGCGGCTTAGTGAGGTTAAGAGCGAATAATGTGGGTTATCTGCACCATGGCATCCCGCGCCGATTGGCTGACGCCAGCGAGTTGGAAGAAGCCGTGGATCACCCCTAAATAGCGGCGGCAATGGGCATTGACGCCCGCATCTAACAGGTTACGGAACAGCTGTTCACCCTCATCTAACAGGGGATCGAACTCGGCGGTAATAATATGAGTTTCGGGTAAACCGGCTAAATCTTGGCTGCGCAGCGGGCTGGCTTCGACATCGGTTCTGTGATGCCAGTCGAGGTACATATCAAAGCCCGTGAGCAGCGTGTCGCGGGTGATAATGTATTTGTCGCCATTGTCGATATAGCTCTGGCTTTTGGCGGTCGCATCCAACATCGGATAGATAAGCACTTGTTTTTTAGGCAACCATTCCCCCTTTGCCTTTAACCGCAGACAAGTGACTAAGGCTAAATGGCCGCCGGCACTGTCGCCCATCAGAGTGATATTAGTGTTGTCACCGCCCCATTGCTGGCAATGTTGCTGTACGAGATTGGCCGCATTGAAGGCATCGTCATGGGCTGCGGGGTACACATGCTCAGGGGCGAGACGATAGCTGACCGCCACCACTAATGCACCGGAATCATTGGCAATTTTACGCAGTTGCTGATTATGAGTAGCGATGCCGCCGCTGACAAAACAACCGCCGTGATAGTAAATAACCACGGGTAAATTGTTATCTGCCGAGGGCTTAAATAGGGTTAACTCTATGCCCTCAAGGGATAAGGTTTTGACCTCAAACACAGCCTCCGGCTCACCTGCCAATACTGTGCTGGCGATGTAACCTTGGCGGCGTTCCTCAAGGCTTTGCTCGCGGACCGAAGGGCAACCTGCGGCGATAAACTCGCTCACTAATTGTTTAATTCCGTCTTCTAAATAGAGTTGGCTCATGTGCAGTTTCCCTGAATATATTCGGCGAGCGCTTATCGCCCTTTGTGGTCGGCAAAGTGTATCGGCTCAATATCAAAAAGGGTAGTGTGTATTGAGCTATATGGTATTAATCCCTGCTTTTTCAGTCGATTAAAGATTGTTAATTGAGACGTTGCTGATGTTTTTCGACTTCAATGAATTGAGCTCCACCCAATGAATACGGTTGCAGGGTCAGGCTTTAGTGGTGATGAAGGATTGAGCACAATCTAAAAATGTAAGAAAATTACCGTTCGCCAGCCTTGGCGTGCTATTGCTATTTCACTTGTCTTCCCGCGGTAAGGATCGGACGTGGCCACATCAGCTAAAACCCTGCAACAACGCATGGGCATTGTCGCCCTCACTTGGCCGATTTTTATCGAAACATTGCTGCAATCCTTACTCGGGATCAGCGATATTTTTATGCTGAGCCATTATTCCGATAATGCGGTTGCGGCGGTCGGACTCACCACCCAATTGATGTTTTTTATGATGGTGATGTCCATGATGGTCAGCACGGGCGCCAGCATTCTGATCAGCCAAAATAATGGTGCGGGGCGAACCCAGCAGGCGACCGATATTGGCGTGGCCAGCGTGGCCTTAAGTTTAGGTTTAGCCGTGATTATGGGTACCTCGATGTTTTTCGGTGCCCACGGCATTATCGGTTTATTTGAGTTAGAGCCTAAGGTTGCGGGCTATGGTTACGATTATCTGCTGATCTGCGGCAGTTTGAGTATCGGGCTGGTAATGAACATCGCCTTTGCCGCCATCTTACGCAGCTACGGTTTTACTCGATCCGCCATGTTAGTCACCTCTAGCACGGGGTTGATGAATGTGCTCGGTAACTATATTGCCCTCTATTCTCCCTTTGGTTTGCCCGTTTATGGGGTAACTGGTGTGGCGATTTCGACTGTGACCAGCCAGATGATTGGTGCCTTGATTATGCTGGCGGTGATCCGCAGTAAGCATATTCCGCTGCCAATGCAACGACTTAAATTATTGCCGCGCAGCACCTATTGGAGCGTGATGCGCATTGGCTTGCTTAATGCGGGCGAAATGCTGTCTTACAACGTGGCGCAGATGACCATCATCTATTTTATTAGTCAGATGGGCACGCTCTCTTTAACGGCTTATACCTATGGCTTGAATATCAGCCGCTTTATTTACTGTTTTGCGGTGGCGCTCGGGCAGGCGGCGCAAATTCAAACCGGCTACTACGTCGGTAAACAATGGTTCGATGAGATTACTGTACGGGTGCAGAAGTATTGCCTTGTGGGCTTTATTGCCTCCCTCGCCATAGTGTTAGCCTTTTATTGGCAGCGCTTTACCATTGTGGGCTGGCTGAGTGAAAACCCTGAAGTGATTCAACTTACTGCACTTCTGCTATTGGGCTCTATCGCGCTGGAAACTGGCCGAGTCTTTAATCTGGTGATTATTTCGGCATTAAAAGGCGCGGGGGATGTGGCGTTTCCGGTGCGGGTTGGCCTGTTTAGCATGTGGGGAATTGGCGTGTTATTGGCTTGGTTCTTTGGGCTGCATTTAGGTTATGGCGTGCTGGCCGCTTGGCTCGCGGTTGCGGCCGATGAATGGGTGCGAGGTTTGATTATGGTGCATCGTTGGCGCTCGGGTCGCTGGCAGCGTTTTACCCGTATTCCGCCAGCAACGCCTGTTTAATCACGTTAATAGCTTAAAGACAGCTCGGGGCTTATTGTTGGCCCCATTTACCCAATTTCAGCAGTTCATTTTTAAATTGCAGATACCTTGGATGCCCTTCATCGGTTTCGATTTCCATTGTGCTGTAAGGGGCAAAAAGCGCACCAGGAATTTGATATCCATTGGTGAGGACATCATCCAATGAGGGCATAAAACATTCTTTAATCGGGTCAAAATGGATTTTATAACTGGTATAGCCGCGCGCAACAAAGCGTTCGGTGATGGTTTTGAATAGCTGTCCAAAAGGCGTGTCGAGCCTCTCCGGTGTGGAGTAATAAAAGCCTTGTCCGTACCAGTAGAGCAATAAGGCGGTACCCGCATCACAGAGTGGATGTTCGATAATCGCTCTGACCATATCGGGATCATGGTCATCCCAATTTAAGTTGCCCGCGACAAAATGCAATTCCTCCATACTTTGTAAGTCACTGATACAGGTGATTTGTGTCGCCGCTTTGCCAAAGTAAGCGCTGTATTCATGTAAAGCGTCATAATCGGGATCGGCGAGCAATTGGGCGAGTCGTTGTTGATTGGCGATACAGCCTAATTCGGCGCATTCATAGGCGCGGATAAATTGTTGTTGGGTTAATAACTTGGCCACGGGCGTCCTTGGGAGTGTTGAAATAAGCACACTCGCCAGCTCTGCGAGAGCTGGCGAGAAATTGGGCGAGTATTAGAGGTTAAGCTTGCTGTTGCAGCAGGGTACGGCAGAGCTTAATAAAGTCGGATGAGGTGACAATCCCTAATACTTTCTTATCGTTATCCACTACAGGTAAGCAACCGAGTTTATTATCGATAAAGTATTCCACCACCACGGTTAAGGGCTCATCCGCAGTTAACTGCTGGCAGTCTTTGTCCATCACAGTCGCTATGGGGGTATAGCGTTCTTTGCGATCCAATGCGCCTTGGCCGTATTTATTCAACATAGACAATACGCTGGCGATCATCTTTTTATGGGTAAGAATACCGACTAATGTGCCGTCGGTTTCGGATATCACAGGTAAATGGCGCACGCCGCGGGTTTGCATTAAGTGGTGGGCATCTTTAAGGCTCGCACCATCGCTGATGCAGATGACCTCTGTGCTCATAATATCGCTGACTTTCATCCTATAAATTCCTTTTTTAACAATGCTCTGGTTTGACTCCGCATGAGCCAAAATCTGAGCGATTTGCCACTGATCCGATGTTAGCAGCTTAATCATAGCTTGTGCCAGTGCTGTACAAATAAAGTACGCTATTCAGTATAAGGCTATGAATTAAAAGAAATCATAAAAGGCTGACAAAGATGTCACAAATGTGTAACAGTGATGTCTCACAATCGGGGCCTCATTAGACCTCATACCAGTGAACCCTCATCTTAGAAAGGAATAATAATAATGAAACGAACCGTGACTCGTCGTGATTTTTTAGCAATATCAGCCAAAGGTATTGGTGCCGCAGTGATTTCCTACGGCCTAATGGGGTGTAGTGACAGTGATGATGATAACTCTGTGCCCGCGCAGTTTTTACATGGTGTCGCCAGCGGTGACCCAGCGCAGGATGCGGTGATCCTTTGGACCCGTGTGACGCCAGATTCTGCTGGGGATGTTAAAGTGAGCTGGCAAGTCGCCAGTGACGCGGCATTCTCACAATTAGTGACCACTGGGGAGATGGTCACTAATGCTAACCGTGATTACACGGTCAAAATCGATGCCCGCGGTTTACGTGCGGGACAAACCTATTTTTACCGCTTTATGACGGGCGGAAAAACCTCCGAGGTGGGCAAGACCCGCACTTTACCCGAGGGCGAAGTGAGTTCGGTAAAACTCGCTGTTATGTCCTGCGCTAACTTTCCTGCTGGTTTTTTTAACGTGTATGAACTGGCTGCGGCGCAGGATGACCTCGATGCCGTGGTGCATCTGGGTGACTATATCTATGAATATGCCCGTGGTGGCTATGCCAGCGAACATGCGGCAGAGCTTGGCCGTGAAGTGTTACCCGCCAACGAACTGCTGACGCTTAGCGATTACCGTACTCGTTATGGCCAGTATCGTTCAGATACTAGCCTGCAAAAATTGCACGCGAAAGTGCCATTTATTACGGTATGGGATGACCACGAAGTGGCAAACGATACCTGGCGTGATGGTGCTGAGAACCACAACGAAGGCGAAGGGGATTTTGCGGTGCGTAAAGAAGCCGCGCTACAGGCCTACTTCGAGTGGCTGCCAATCCGTCCATGGCGCGAGGGTAACCATGAGGAGATATACCGCAGCTTCAGTTACGGTAACTTAGTCGACTTACATATGCTGGACACGCGCGTTTTGGCCCGGGATAAGCAGCTCGACTACGCCGATTATATGGATGCCAGCACGGGTGCCTTCGATGGTGAGCGTTTCCTTGCCGATGTGACATCGACCACGCGCACCATGCTAGGCTTAACCCAATTACTCTGGCTGCAGGGCACTTTATTGCAAGCCACGGGCACTTGGCAGGTGTTAGGACAGCAAATTTTGATGGGTAAGATGTCTCTGCCCGCTGCAATCGCTACCCAGCAAATGAGTATTCCACAATATGCCATGCTTGGGGCGCTGGCGAAGTTAGCCGCTCGTGCGGCGGCAAATGATCCAACCCTAACGGCAGCGGAATTACAGTACTTACAGGCCAATCAAGCCTTGTTAACACCTGAGGTGATTGCCCTGCTGCAACTACCATCCATCCCCTATAACTTGGATGCATGGGATGGTTATGCCTATGAAAGGGAAGTGATTTTAGGCACGGCTAAATCGAAGAATCACAACCTAGTGGTGATTGCCGGTGACACCCATAACGCCTGGGCGAATGAGTTAAAAGACGTTAACGGTGATAGTGTGGGGGTGGAGTTTGCCACAAGCTCAGTGTCATCACCTGGTTTGGAATATTACTTAAATCTGCCAGCGGAACAGATCCCCGCGACCGAGGCGGCGATCGTGGATCTGGTGCCAGATCTTAAATACACCAACCTTAAAGATCGCGGCTTTATGACCTTAACCTTCACTAAAGAAGCGGTGCGTAGCGACTGGCATTATGTCAGCACGATTCTGGCGAAGGAATTTGAAGAGTCGACCAGCCGCAGCTACAGCGCCATGACAAAGGTCGGTGAACACATTATCAACCCTGTGAGCTAACCCAAGCTCCATTTTTTGCTTAGCTCGTTCCTTGTTGGCCACCTTTGGGTGGCCTTTTTTGTACGCTTTTTGTTAGTTCCGTCCTAAAAATGCAAAATAAACGGCCGTTCACCTGCAACTTATGACTATAACTGCAGCACGGCGGTTTTTTTTGGTATAAAATTCGCTCCCAAAATTCGGCGGCTGCCTACACTTGCTAGGACTCTGATGAAGAGAATGCTGTTCTCGTGTTTTGGACGCCGAACAGACCTTACTAGGTAAAAGCGCGAGCTTTAACACCTAAAATCAATAATTAAGATGGGGATCGGTGTCATGTCAGAAAAATATTTCGTTACCGCACAGCAACTGCTCGAAGATTCATTTCTATTAGCTTCACAGGTTTATGAGAGTGGATTTCGTCCGCAGTTTATCGTGGGTATTTGGCGTGGCGGTGCTCCAATCGGGATCGCGGTACAAGAGTTTTTCGACTTTAAGAAGGTTGAAACCGACCATATCGCCGTGCGTACCTCGTCTTACTACGGTATTGGTACCGACAAGCAAAGCAAAGAAATCAAAGTACATGGTCTGCATTACATTGTTGAAAATGCGAATGCTAGCGATAGCTTACTGATTGTGGACGATGTGTTTGACTCTGGCCGTAGCATCCACGCGCTGAAGGAAAAGTTAAGCCAACTGATGCGTTTAAACATGCCGCAGGACATTCGTATCGCTTGCCCTTATTACAAGCCAAAGAATACCGCTGTGCCTTTAAAGCCTGATTACTATATCCATGCCTCTGAAGACTGGTTAGTGTTCCCACACGAAGTGACGGGCTTAACGCCGGAAGAAATTGCCGAAGGTAAGGGCGATTTAAAAAATATTCAGCATCTTTTTAAGTAAAAAGAATCTGTTAAAAAAGCGTTAGCAGTTTTGGCTAACGCTTTTTTGTTTCTCGGTTTTGAAATAGAGCCTATTTATTCGGCCTATAAATCCATGCAGTTGGCATAGTAAGTCACAGTCGCCGGCCAGTCCGAAAACACGCCAATCACGCCCACATCTTTGGCTAGCACATCGAGCAGCTCGTAGGTATCACCTTCATTATCAATGGCATCGGTGATGCTTTGATAATACCAACCACCGCCATCTTTCAATAATCCTGAGCGTTCCAAGGTCCAAGTGATAATCTTGAGTCCCGCTGTTTTCGCGGCTTTTGCATATTCCGATGGAATGATTTTTTTATCCGCATCTAAGGTCACCAGCACCCAGAGTGGCGGCGCGATAATCTGCACGCCTTGGGCTTTCAGCTCAGCCATTGAGGGCGACCAAGTGGCGGCGTCCTGTGGGTCAAAGCCCGTGTGAATATCATATCTATCGTCCAGATATACCGCTTGCTTGCCAAACTCGGGAGCGTTAGCAATCCAGTATTTTACATCTTCCAAATTGAAGGATTGGGGGAATACCTGCGAGGCATCGACGCCTGCCGCAGTATATTGATCGAGCATCTTCTGGGCATACTCCTGCTGAGTAAAGCCATCAAAGGGCATGGCGACGCTGGCGGCTTTTAGCTCAGGCGTCATTTTCACGCCAGCCTTTTTAAACATCTCAATACTCTCAGCGTGGGTCATTAGGGTGCCATTGCCCGCATAGAGATCGGTGCGCCACTTAGGCGTACCATTCATAAACTCTTCGGCAGTGGCGGCCTTGGGGTTCTCGCCCTCCATCTTACCCTTTAACATTTTAAATTCGGCGAGGGTGATGTCACTGGTACAGCAGGTTGCACTGGCGGCAACGCCATTGGCCGCATCGGCGGGCGTAAAAGGCACAGAGCATTTATTGGCAAGTTCGGGAATGGCCAAAATATTGGTCGTGCTGGCGAGATCGCACTGGGAGTGGCGACAGACTAAGGCTTTATCGGCGGTAAAAGTCACATCGCACTCGAGGATTCCCGCGCCGGAATCAATAGCGGCTTGGTAGGATTCTTTCGTATGTTCAGGGAATTGCATCGCCGCGCCACGATGACCAATGGCAAAATCGCTACGGTAGAAATGGTCGGTTTCGCACTGGGCTAAACGGGTTTTTAAGCTGCTGTCCTGCATTTGACGCACTAAAAACAGTGGTCGCTCACCGACTTGGGCGGGTACCAGTTTGGCGGGCGGCGGTGTAGTGTCGTTATCTTTGTTATCGCTGTTGCAACCTGCGAGTAGAGCCGTACTGGCGAGCAGCATGCAGAGTGTTACTGAGGAGGTGTTCATCTTCTTTCCTAAATTGAGTTGTTGTAAATGGATTCACCTCACACTCTAAAATTGCTAGATGACTAAATTTGCGCAGTTTTATGACCAAAACAAGAAAAGATACCGTTTGCCCGCCGCTTTTACGCTAGCTTGATACTGAGCTTAGGACTAAGATTAGGGCGAGAAATCATCTAGCATGCTGCGTAACTTTTGGGATTCTTACGGCTGTTTGAAAGTGCTAAGTATGAAAATTTTCTTGCAAGCGATCTTTCTGTGCCGAAATCAAGTAAACTGCGCTCCTTTTGTTTTATGATGGCGTTTGTATCGCTTGATAAGACAAACGTGGCAAGCATCATTTAGGAAATAGAGCAGAATGAGCAAGGGTAAAAAATACGATTTTCGCGTCACTCAAGCTGAAAATGGTTGGAAGACGGAAATCACCCGTCGTATGACGTCGACTAAGACGGTAGTGTCGAAAAGCCATGACGGTTTTGCGACCGAAGCTGAGGCACAAGCTTGGGGTCAAGCCGAGCTGCAAGTGTTTTTAGGCACGCTAGCTGAGCGCAACAAGCGTCGCTCAGAGAAACAGGCTAAGGCCAAATTAGCGGCGGCTTTAGCGGCAGAAGCGGCAACCGATGCCGATGATTTTGATGATGAAGACGAGTTCGGCGAAGAATAACTCGCCCGAAGAATAGATCTCAGAAGACATCTCGAAACCAAATCCTCGAAGGCAAACTGGCTTGTGAGCCATTAGCATTCAACAAAAAGCGGACCAGAGGTCCGCTTTTTGTTGCCTCACTTAAGGTGTTCGCTTAAGTGAGCATTAGGCAATCGGATTAGCCTTGAATTTTAAAGCTGCCTTGCATAATCGCCCAGTGGCCAGGGAAGCTGCAGAAGAACTGGTAAACTTCAGTTGCACTCATGCCTGCGGTGCTAAAGGTCACCGAAGTTGATTCCCCACCACCCACTAATGCAGTGTGAGCGATAACACGGGTATCACCGGCTTTAACGTAAGCCGCATCGGCACCAGCGCTCATACCATCGGTCGCAACGGCAGACATATCAGCGGCTTTAGTTAATACCCAGTTGTGGCCCATGGCCGCTTTGGGCAGAGTGCCAGTGTGCGTTAGTGTGAGGGTCACTTCTTTACACGTTGCAGGAACAGACAGCTCTTTAGTGTCAAATTGCATCGCGTCAGTCGCAGCAATCTTGAGTTCACATTCGTTAGCACTCGCTTGGCTGGCGACGAATAATCCTAGGCCGAGTAAGCTAGCGCTAGTCATATTACGTAAAGTGGTGCTTTTCGCTTTCATCTGATACTTCCTTATTCTGAACAAGGTGGCTTGAGCCGATGTGACTCAAGTATGCGCATGTCAGAATAGGCTGAATTTATTAAATGGGAATGAATTCAGTATGTAAATTATGTATATAGCACTTTAGTATGAAAGAGGTTGAGTGCGACAATTTGCCGCACTCATGGGCTAACGTTGGACTTCGTGGCGATAGGGAATCGCGCGCTGGGCGCCTTCACGGGTAACGGTAATGGCCGAGGCGGCATTAGCAAACCCGACGGCCGCGGCAATTGACATACCCTCACTTAAACCCACCACTAAGGCGCCATTAAAGGTATCGCCCGCGGCGACTGTGTCTATCGCTTGCACTTCAAGAGCTGGAATTAACCCGGTAAAACCCGCGCTACTGATAAATGCGCCTTTGCTGCCTAAGGTGATCACCACAGTCGTTATGCCCTGTTGGTGAAGCCATTGGGCCGCCAGTGCGGCATTTTCCTCGTCTGTGACCTCTATCCCCGTTAAGGCCTCGGCCTCGGTTTCATTTGGGGTAATAATGTCCACCCACTTGAGATAATCCAGTTCCTGCGTTGCGGCTGGAGCCGGATTCAGTACGGTTGTAATACCGAGTTGTTTGGCGGTTTGCAGTGCGTTTCTGACAGTCTCTGCTGGCGTTTCAAGCTGGATCAGCAGAAATTGCGCATTGGCAAATAGAGCGTAATGCTTCTCTAACTCGCTAGGGGTGAGATGGGCATTGGCTCCCGCGGCGATCCCTATGGCATTTTCACCATTATCGGCGACAAAAATCATCGCCGTGCCTGTGCTCATATTGGCGACTTGGGTGATACCTTCGGCTTTAATGCCATCCTTGAGCCAACTTGCCCGCATCTCGTTACCGATACTGTCTTGACCGAGATGGCAGATAAAGGTGACCTCGGCATCTTCTTGACATAAACGTGCGCAGGCTACCGCCTGATTAGCACCTTTGCCGCCATGTTCCAAGCGATAGGTTCGGCTCATTAAGGTTTGGCCGGGAACGGGCAAATACTCAAAGTTCATCACATGGTCGGCGTTAGCGCTGCCGATAACGAGGATCTGGCTCATGGAAGGTTCACTCTTAAGTTTATCTGCGATTGAGATAG
Source organism: Shewanella decolorationis S12 (assembly GCF_000485795.1). Classification (GTDB taxonomy): domain Bacteria; phylum Pseudomonadota; class Gammaproteobacteria; order Enterobacterales; family Shewanellaceae; genus Shewanella; species Shewanella decolorationis. The sequence continues at coordinate 448,250 of NZ_AXZL01000076.1, read as the reverse complement.
GTTGGTGTGTATACCGCTAAGCTGTCAACTAACAAGTCAACAAAACCCTGTCTATCAATGCCAAATAGCACTGTTGCATTCGCGGGTTTGCCCGTCAGTTGATAGCGGTCGACCACCGTCATCCCCAGTGTTAATTCGCTTTGGGTTTCAATGCCGACCCAGCAGTCTTGGGCATCAAACAGCGCGGGGTTGAGTAACCAAGCGATAGTGCAAGGGTCGTGCAGTGGCGCGCCGACAAAGCCCCATTTAGGATCTCTATGGTAAATCATAAAGAAATCCAACAACTCGGCGACACACTTAGCCACGGGATTAGGAATGGCGCGAATACGTTCGATATCTTCATCCATGATTTGTGCCTGATGGGTTACATCGAGGCCGCACATGGTAATAGGAATACCGGATTTAAACACAATATCGGCCGCCTCTGGGTCGACAAAAATATTAAACTCGGCGGCGGGCGTCCAATTGCCGACACCCGCTGCACCGCCCATCAACACAATGCGTTCAATCTTGGCGTGTAACTCGGCGTGGCTGGCGAGCAGCAGTGCGATATTGGTGAGCGGCCCAGTGGGGACTAATGTTACTGGTTTATCGCTTTGGCGGATTTTTTGTGCCATTAGCTCGACAGCACTGATTGCTTGCGGCTCAAAACTCGGTACAGGCAGTGCAGGGCCATCGAGCCCCGTTTCACCGTGAACATTGTCGGCAATGATTAACTCACGGCTTAAGGGTTTAACCGCACCGCCCGCGACCGGAATATCACTGCGATTGAGTAGGGTTAAGATGCGCAGGGCGTTATTGAGGGTTTTATCTGGGGTTTGGTTGCCGGCACTGGTGGTCACGGCCAGAGGGCTTAGCTCTGGATGGGCGAGGGCTAAAATGAGCGCGATAGCGTCGTCATGGCCGGGATCGCAATCCAAAATAATTGGGCGACTCATACTGTTACTCCTTTAAACAGCGGAATGGAGGCTTAGAATAGCACGCTAAAGCTTGAAGGCGGTGAGTCTCATAGTGTCTTTACAATAAACTGTGAGCATTTTCTGATTTCTATCAACAAGCTGCTACAATAGTGCCCCGCTTTAGGCAGAATCAAGTTCTCTAATGCCTTACCGATCATGGAATGATAAGGACGTTCTGGCGTGTTGATGAATCCTAGTCAATTAACTTCGAGTGCCCCAACACGTTTTTTGGGGTGGTTAGAAATATTCTTAATTTGTATCCCTCTTCTGCTTTTTAGTTTAGTCACTTTGTTCCTCTGGGAAGGGGGGCAAAAGTGGTTGTTGGTCAATCAACTTGAAGAGCGTGGCGCTGTCGCCATTGGCCAAGTGATTGAGACCACCTATCGCAGTGAGCGCAGTTCGACGGGCGTCTATCACCAAAGATTGATTTGCTTGGTTGAGTATCGCACTGCCGAAGGCAAGCTCGTCCGTCAATGGGAGCTCGATGGCGTGAATTGCCAAGCGACCTATCAATTACGGCCGCCGCAGGGCGACACCCCAGGCGCATTAGTGCCCAACTACGGGCAAAGTGTTGTGCATTATCTTCCCGAGGCGCCAATGCGGGCGAGCGCCGATCTTGAGTTAACCCGCGATCGCGCCAAACTGGATTTTGGTTTTGGCGTCGCAGGTTTAATATTTTGCTTGTTTGTCAGTTATTTCTGTTTGAATTTATTAAGAGTTCGTTGGGTCGAGTTTCGTTATCTGCCAAAACTCAAGCGGTTAGGGCAGCAACAGGATTACACCGGGATTATCTGTTTGCTTGAAACCTATCGCCAGCATCCTGCCGCGAATATTTTGGTCTGGGAAGCGGCTGAGCATATAGGTCATTGCCCTGAGCTCTATCCGCGTTTCGTGGATTTATTCGAGCAAATGCAAACTTCACCGAGCAAAAAAAAGCTGGAATCCGTAGATGAATCTATTGCGATGATAAGCTTTTATCGCTTGAGTTCATTAGGATTTCACGAATTGGCGCTGGCGATGCTCGCCCGTAGTAAACAGGCGCTGTCGGCTAAAACTTTAGCCAGTTTTGTGTTGATAACGCGTACTAAGCAGTTGCCCTTTGCGTTGGAATTAACCGCAGAAAAGTTAGCGGCATTGAAGGCGTTGTGTGAGGCCAAAGTGATAAAGTTTGGCCTGGCGGATGAAAAGCAATGCCCCGTCGATTTTACTGTGCGCCTCGATTATTTACTCTACTTAGTGATATTAGTGCTCGACAATACCGAGTTTGATCGCCAAGCGGGGCAGACTATCGGCCCAGTTCAACGGCTAATTTTATCAGCCTTAACACAGGTGAAGGTATTCGACACCCTCAGTCAAGCGAGCGCGCAGGCACTGGATACACAAATTCAAGTGCTTTTAGCTCGCTTAAATACGACTCAGGGTTTTGTGTACGAACTCAAGCCGCTACTCGAGTCGATATCAGACCAATTAGCGCAACCCGTTCAACAATCAGCGTTTTCAGTAACCAAAGTTCCAGTAACCAAAGTTTCAGCAAATACAGGGAAATAAGTAATGCAGTCTTATTCTATTTCACGCCCATTGGCATTGGTGGCCGCCTTAGTGGCGTTGCAATTAACCGCCTGTAGCCAGCCTAAACCCGTAGCCGTAGTCGAAAATGAAAAGGAATCCTTGCTGCAATTTGATAACGGCAAGCTTATCCAGTTTAAGGAAGAGGCAAATCCGAATTATCGCCATATTCCCTGCGATTTACCTGCAGTCGATACTGTGGTGACCAATAGCACGGCCTTCGCCGCATTAACTAAGTCGGGTGACGTCATCACTTGGGGCGACAGTTTTGCCGGTGGTGATAGCCGCGAGGTGACAGAACAACTTAAGCAAGTAAAGCAAATCGTCCCAGTTAAGGATGGATTTGCCGCGCTGCGCCAAGATGGCGCAGTGGTGTATTGGGGCAATGCGGGCAAGTTGAGTCTGGACAAGGCATTGCAAGCGCGCATGACCAATATCACTAAGTTATTCGCCAACCGAGAGGCCATAGCCGCTCTGGATGCCAATGGCAAAGTACATACTTGGGGTTATGGCCCCTACGGCGGTAATAGTTTGCAGGTGCAGGATGAGTTAGTCGATGTGGTCGATATCTTTGCTAAAGGGCGCAGTTTTGTCGCCCTTAAAAAAGACGGCAGTGCCGTGGTTTGGGGGCAGGTTGAAGAGTCGACCAATATGAAAAAGTTACTCCCGCAGCTTACGGATGTAGCGAAGCTCGAATATTTTCAACACACCTATGCCGCCTTAAAAAAAGATGGCTCAGTGGTGAGTTGGGGCTGGCGCAGTGATACTTATCCTATCCGCAGCGCCCTTAAGGATGTGGTGAGTCTCACTGCAAATAACTGTGCGTTTGCGATTTTAAGCCCAACAGGTGACGCCCATTTTTGGGGCGATGGCATTAACTGTGGCGTCGATTGGATCAAGAAAACCGATATCACAGGGGTGAAGGAGATTATCAGCGTCGGCCCGGGATTCTTGCTACTGCGTGACAATGCTACGCCACAAATTCTCGCCGACGATACGGATTATGCCTATCTGTTTGGGTTTCATGATGCTCAAGAGATCCTCAATAAATATTGGCAGCAAGGTAGCGTGATTACTCGAGGGTCTGCCTCCTTTGTGTTTACGCGTCCCGACGGCAAAGTGGTACCCGTCGGTTATCGGGCAAACCTTAAAAATGTCGAGCAGCTGATCGAGCGCATTCCGCGCCTCACGTGGTTAGCGCAGGCAAATGATGGTTTTGTGGGGATCAGTGAAAAGGGAGAATGGGTCTCTTGGTCGATGAATTTGGGGATGTTTGATAAATCGCCAGTACAACCTGCCGATTCCTTGGTGGTTAAGCCACTGGAATTTACTCCCGCAGCCCAATGTGAGACCCCAGAGCAACGGCAGGCGATTTTGAGTCAGGCAAGGCCGCAGCGGAAAATCAATTGGTCATTTGACTAACTCATTGTTGGGCATGTAGGGCATACCTCAGCTGGTGAAGGTCCATTCACCAGCTTGTTAATCCATCACCGACCCTATCTTTGGCTGCTATTTGCCATTTTACAATTGTTGTGACTGTATAAGTATCATTTTGTTTTGCTTTTTAACTGTTATCTTATTTGCATCTTCGCTAGAATGCTGGATGTTTTCTAAGCAGTTTCATAAATCGTTTTAACATACTCAAACAACCTGAAGATTCTTAAATGGTTATTTTCGTGAGTTTGAGGATGGATTCGATGCCAAGGATGATAATCATGAAATGTATTCCCCATAGTCGGATGGGATTATTGCAGGGCGCAGGCATATTAATGCTGTGCGGCTTGATTGGTTCCGAATCCGTTGAGGCGAAATTGGATATGCCCCTTGTTGAAAGTGGTGCCTCGCATACCCATGTGTTGCCTATCTTTAGCCAGAAATTGGGCTTTAGTCTGCCAACGGGTTGGCGCCAAGCGTACCATGAGGAACGTGCGGGTATGTTTATGGCAGAATTTGTGCCAGAGCAGGAGGCACTTAATCAATGGAGTGCACTGTTTTGTGTGCAAGGCTTTAAGGACATGGCCGAAAGCGTAAGCCCAGAGCAGTTTTTAGATGCGATGGCCGAGACATACCAAGCCTCATGTGATGGCGAGGTGATTTATCAAAAGCTGGGGGATACCCAAGTAGATGGTCACAAAGGTTTTCAGGCTATTCTCGGTTGTACCACTATGCCGAATGTCCATGGCGCGACACAGTTTAATTCGAGTGCTTTTACCTCTCATCCCCAAGGTGAGATTGGTTATTACACTGTAGTGAGTGGAAGTAAGGATTTGTATTTGCTGCATAAGTCAATGCGTGGTGAGGTGTTTCTTGCCGATAAACCTCCATTGCAAGTGGCCAACAGTGCCGATTTTATCTCAGCCTTAGCGCCCTACACTTTAAAGTAGTTGTCAGTCGAGAGACGGATGTTCATGGACTTTCATCCGTATAGACGTCTATAATGCGCGCGCTCAGGCCTGTTATGCCCTGAGCATTATTGGGTGTTAACTGGTTTTTCGCCCTATGAACCTAATTTTTAGTCAACCTTCTGTGGTGCTTGCGATGTATTCGTCGCGAGATAATCGGGAAGCCAGTGAAATTCTGGCACTGCCCCCGCAACGGTAAAAGGTGAGAGACGACCGCATTCGCTAGGTGAGTTCAAGAAGGACCCGATAAGCAATGTGCAAAGGTCAGTTTCGCGTTTATCTCTAGTTGAGATAGACATAGCCTAAGTCCGGAGACCGGCCCTAAAGGTGTTTTTGAGATTTCGGTGGGCAGATCTCAAAATGCGATAGTGACTGTCAGTATTTGTTACTGAATCAACGGTATCGTGGCGTCATTGCCCCGTTTTCCTTGCAGGAGTTAAAGGTAAAATGGGAACACATCCAACAAAAATCGCGCTGCTGATCGGCAGCCTTTGCAGTCTTTCTGTTATCGCGCCTGCCATGGCCGACGATGCAACCAATACCGCCAAAGTCGATGAGCATATCGTCGTGATTGGCCGTTCAGACAAAGCACCCTTAAATATTGCCGCCAATGTGAATGTGATTGATGCCGCTGCGATTGAGCAGAGTGGCGCAACCAGCTTGACCGAAGTGTTACGTGGTCAAAGTGGTATTCAACTATCCGACAATAACATTGGTACTAGCTTTGCGATGCGTGGCTTTAGCGCCAGCTCTGCGGTTAACAACACGCTGATTTTGCTCGATGGTCGCCGCTTAAATAATATCGATATCGCCGCACCTAGCCTGAATGCGATTCCACTCAATTTAATTGAGCGTGTTGAAATTCTATCGGGCAGTGCTGGCGTGCTCTATGGCGACCAAGCGGTAGGCGGGGTGATTAACATTGTGACCAAGTCGCCTGAGAATACGGGCGGCAGCGTGCAATTATCCGGCGGCAGTTTTAATACCTACGAAGGTCGCGGCGATGTGTCTGGCGCCATCAATAAAGATTGGCACTATTTTCTGACTGGTAGCTACAACCAAGGCGATAACTATCGTAAGCATAATGCTAACGAAACGGGTTCTATCCTTGGTCGCATTCAATATAAAACGGCAACTGACTCGTTTTTTGTTGAAACCAGCTATTACGATGATGACCGTGAAAATCCTGGTTCACTGACGGTCGATCAATTCAAGTTCGATCCACGTCAGTCTTTTAATAGCAATCAATATGTCCATGAGATGACCACCGCGGCACGCAGTGGTTATCAGCATCAGCTTAACCAAAACTGGGCCTTGGCGGCGGATCTGGATTACAGCGATACTTCAGTCAGTTCGCTCAATTGGGGTCAGAGCCATAATACTCGCTCGCTGCTGATGTTCAGCCCTAAAGCGCTCGCCAACTACAGTACCCGTCAAGGCGAGCTAAACCTAGTCACAGGTTTGGATATTAGCCGCGGTAAGGCCGAGTTTGACTCTATGGCGCGTAGCAACGTGCAAGAAATGCAAAGTGCTTACCTGCAAGCCACTGTGCCATTAAGCCACACCTTAAGCTATGTGGTGGGCGGACGTTATGCGCGAGTGACCGACGATCTGGTCGATGGCAATGTCTATCCAAACGGCATCGATTTAGATGAAGATGCCAGAGCATTTGAGTTCGGTTTAAATTACCGTCCGAGCGCCGAACACAGATTTTATCTGCGTGGCGATGAAAACTTCCGCTTCGCTAAGGTCGATGAGCAAGCTTACACCCCGAAAGATGTGTATGGCTTAAAGCCGCAGACAGGTCGCTCCTATGAAGCCGGTTGGGATTGGACTGTCGCGAGCCAAAGCCTACGTGTCAGCCTATATCGCCTCGATTTAGAAGATGAAATCGTCTTCGACCCAAGCGCTGAAAAACCTGTTGGTGGCAGCTTCCAAGGCGCTAACGTTAATGCCGATGCTTCACGTCGCTATGGCGCGAGTGCCGATTGGGATTGGCAGGTGACTCAAGCATTGCAATTAGGGTTGGAATATAACTATATTGACGCTGAATTTACCGATGGGGTGAATGATGGCAAGCAATTGTCTTGGGTGGCTGAGCATACGGGACGCGGTTATGTCAGTATGGATGTTGCCGAGCATTTCCAAGTATTCGCTGAAGCCATTTACACAGGCGATCGTTTTATCGAAGGCGATAACGCTAACCAAGGCGATAAATTGGCTAGCTATGTGCTTGGTAATCTTGCCCTGAACTATAGCCGTGATGCTTGGTTAGCGAGCCTGCGTATCGATAACTTGTTTGATAAAGAATATGTTAGTGCTGGTTATTACGGTGGTAACTGGGGTGATGGCTATTACTCTGGCCGAGGCCGTGATATTCGCTTGACTGTGGGTTACCGCTTCTAAGCTGAATTCTAACAATTAAGTGATTTAATACCTTTTAAAGCCAGACTCAGTCTGGCTTTGTTATTTCTGTTGTTTGGCTATGCGCAGAGAAAAATCCATTTTCTCGGTGTATTCTTTATAAGTTCAGCCTATTTTGAGATAGTCTAAGTCGTTGCTTGTGCTGTAAATCGGCCTATCTCAAGCATTGTCACAATTATTCTACGACTTAGGGCTGAAATTCTTTGTAGTTTGGGTATGATGTGAGCGGTATTCGAATCATCTTATAGCAATTTAACAGGTGTAAAGTGTCTTATGACAGATCTTGAGCAACAGGTTTTTACTCAAGTGAGAGCCATCATCTCGAATGAAGAGCAAGTAATTGGCCGCCGTGGGATTTTAATTCCACTCAAAAAGGCGATCCTTGCCGAAGGCGATATTCGAAACGTGATCGATATTATTTCGAGCGATCCCGCATTGGCTGCTCATATGTTGATGCGCAGTAATTCGGCGCAGGCTTCAGGCATAGTCGCTCCAAAATCTCGCTCCTTAAAAGACGCCCTAATCCGTTTAGGCCAAGTGAATATTTATCGCTATGCCTTTACCTTCTATTTGAAAGAACGCCTCGATGAATTGCCCCAACCCTATAAGAAGTTGGTACAAGGTTATTGGAAACTCACGGAAAATATCGCTACCGATGCGGTCGACAGCCTAGTCGATATGCCGGATGTTGAAGTCGACCCCGATGAAGTACAAACCTTGGCGTTGTTTAGCGTGTTCGGGCAAATTATTGCCTTAACGGCCTTTGCTTACTTAAATGCCAGCGCTGAGCAATCTTTCCCGTTAAGCGTGATTAAGTCATTGATTGATAATCAGCAGCAGACCTTAACCATCGAAGCCTTTGAGGCTTTAGATCTCGATCAGGATCTGCGCCAAGAGTTTATGATCGCCCATAATCTGCGTCAGACCCGTAATCAAAATTCTCCCGGGTTAATTCTACGCCGCGTGCTATCGATGCGTGGTTTATTGCTTAATCCGCTCTAAAAACCGCTCATAAAACAAAGCCTGCGATTGCAGGCTTTTTGTTATCAGTTTCAATGCTTAATTGGATTTTTGCTGACGCGCTAAGCCTTCGCTTGCCACCAGTTGCAGCCAATTTTGCACTAAGGCTGAGTTCGCGCTGTGGCGGCGATAGGCGCCAAATAGCGGGCGCTTTAAGCCTTCTTGGCCGAGTTTAACTGAAGCTAAACTCAAGCCATGTCCCTCATTGATAGACCAATTTGGTAAGGCGGCGATACCGTCCTTACAGGCAATCCGCTGCAATAACATCATGGTCAAATCGCAGGTCTTTTGTTCGCCCGCCTCAACACCTGCGGGTTCTAAAAAGTGGCGATAAATATCTAAACGCGCCAGTGGCACTGGGTAGCTGATTATGGGTAAACGAGCCAATTGCTTAGGCGTAACATAGGCTTCTTTCGCTAAGGGATGATCCTTGGCAACCACTAACTTCACTTCAAAATCAAACAAATGCTGATAGGCGAGCGAGTGTCCCGGCACGGGATCCGAGGTCAGCACTATATCCAGTTCGCCCATTTCTAGGGCATTGAGCGAGTCGAATAGATGACGGCTCGACAGATCTAACTCGGCCTGCGGATGATCTTGCCTAAATTGCTCCATCACTGGCATTAACCAGCGAAAACAGCTGTGGCATTCAATCCCCACTCTGAGTTGATTGGTTTCTGTCTCTAGGCCATTTTTCAGATCCGTTTCCGTCTCTAACACCTTAGGCAGGATCTCCTCGGCGAGGTGCAACAGGCGTGCGCCTTCTTGAGTAAAGGAGAGGGGTTTGCTTTTACGCACAAAAATGGGCGAGTTAATTCGTTGCTCTAACTCCTTAATTTGATGGGAGAGAGCCGATTGAGTGACAAAACGTTTTTTGGCTGCGCCCGCCAAGCTGCCACTTTCCTTCAGTGCCATTAAGGTTCGCAGATGTCTTAGTTCGATCATGATCACTCCAAGTGAATTTCGCTCATGTTGTGCTTGAAATCAATTCGGTTGCTGGCATAGAGACTATCACAATAAACTTCTAGACGTCCAGACGCCCATTGTGATTTATCTAGGCTTAAATGCAAAAAGTTGCCAAGAAAACACCATCAGCTGGGTGCTAGTGCCGAATATGGCTTATCTCAAATAAAGGAAGATATGGTATGCAATTAAACAGTCTTGGTTTTCCCCGTATCGGGCGTCGTCGTGAACTGAAATTTGCCCTCGAAAAATACTGGCGTGGTGAGAGCACTCAAGCTGAACTGCATGAGGTGGCTAAGGAGTTACGTCGTACCCATTGGCAATGGCAAGTGGCCGCGGGGATCGAGCAAGTACCAGTGGGGGATTTTGCTTTTTACGATCAAGTGTTAACCCTAAGTGCGACCCTTAACGCCATCCCTGATCGTCACCGCGGCGAGGGCGCTATCGATCTTGATACCTTATTCCGCGTTGCCCGTGGTCGTGCGCCAACGGGCACCGATGCGCCAGCCTCGGAAATGACTAAGTATTTCAACACTAACTATCACTACTTAGTGCCAGAGCTTAAGCAAGACCAAGTGTTCTCTATCGCCTATGAGCAGTTTTTTGATGAAGTGGCCGAGGCACAGGCGCTGGGTTATCAAGCCAAGCCCGTGTTGTTAGGTCCTGTGAGTTACTTGTATCTGGCCAAAACCGTGGGTCAGGATTTCGATAAACTTAGCCTATTGCCCAATCTGTTAAAGGCCTATGCCGACATTCTTGCGCGTTTTGCCGCGCAGGGCGTGACTTGGGTACAGCTTGAAGAACCGATTCTTGCACTCGAATTAACCGCCGATTGGCAAGCAGCGATTAGCGAAGCGTATCAAGCGCTTAAAACGGCTCAAGTGAAGATTTTACTCACTAGCTACTATGGCAGCATTAGTCATCATCAGGCGCTGGTTTCCGCGCTGCCAGTGGCGGGGCTGCACCTCGATTTAGTGACAGCTCCTGAACAATTGGCCTTGTTTGCCAATGCCTTAAGAGCAGATCAAATTCTGTCAGCGGGTGTAGTTAATGGCCGTAACGTGTGGGCGGCAGAGGTTGACCTGATTGTCGAGCGTATCGGCAGTGTTGCCAGAGATTTAGGTGCGCGCCTATGGATTGGCTCTTCCTGTTCACTGCTTCACAGCCCTGTGGATTTAGAGGTGGAGACAACGCTCGCGCCGACGCTGCGCCAGCAGCTTGCGTTTGCTAAGCAAAAGCTGTTGGAACTGGCCAATGTGCGCCAATTGTTGCAGGCCCCGGAGTCTGTCGCGGCCAAAGAGATAGTTAACACTTGTTTGGCACGTCGTGAGGCTAAGGCACAGGCGGCGGATGCAAAAGTCATCGCCCGTGTCGCTGCGCTCACCCAAGCCGACTATGAACGTGTGAGCGAATTTACTGAGCGCCAAGCGGTGCAGCAGCGCAAGTATCGTTTGCCATTACTGCCCACGACCACAATTGGCTCATTCCCACAAACGCCTGCCATTCGAGGTTTACGTAGCCGCTGGCGCAAAGGGGAACTAAGCGATGCCCAATATACTGAGCAGTTGCAGCAAGTAACCCGCGATACCATAGACCGTCAACTTAAACTCGGTATCGATGTGCTGGTACACGGTGAGGCCGAGCGTAATGACATGGTGGAATACTTCGGCGAGCAGCTCGAGGGCGTGGGCTTTACCAAAAATGGTTGGGTACAGAGTTATGGTTCTCGCTGTGTTAAGCCGCCCTTGATTTATGGTGATGTGAGCCGCCCGAAAGCCATGACGGTTGATTGGGCTGTATTTGCCCAAAGCCTGACGGACAAACCGGTCAAAGGCATGTTAACGGGCCCGGTGACGATTCTACATTGGTCGTTTGCCCGTGAAGATATCAGCCGCGATACCATTGCCACCCAATTGGCGCTGGCTATCCGTGATGAAGTGGTGGATTTACAAAATGCGGGCATCGGCATTATTCAAATTGATGAGCCAGCCTTCCGCGAAGGTCTGCCATTAAAGCAAAGCGAGTGGCAAGCTTACTTAGATTGGGCGGTTAATGCCTTTAAACTGAGTGCAGCGGGTGTTGTGGATGAAACCCAAATCCACACCCATATGTGCTACAGCGAGTTTAACGACACTATCGCAGCCATTGCCGCTATGGATGCGGATGTGATCACCATCGAGACCTCACGTTCACGTATGGAACTGCTCAACGCCTTTGAAGATTTTGAATATCCAAATGAAATTGGCCCAGGCGTTTACGATATCCACTCGCCAAATACCCCAAGTGTGGAGGCCATGGTGCACCTTATCGAGAAAGCGGCGCAAAAAGTGCCAGTGCGCCAACTCTGGGTTAACCCCGATTGTGGCCTTAAGACCCGCACTTGGGATGAGGTTGAGCCCGCGCTGAAGAACATGGTCGATGCGACCCGCGAATTGCGTCGCCGCCTTGGCTAAGCGCGTGTAATATCCGCAATAAATGCCTCTTTGGCATAGTGTAATAAAAACAGGGATACCTAAGGTATCCCTGTTTTTATTGGTGATTTGCAAAGGCATATTGGAATGCCCGCTTGAACCTACTGTTAAATGGCGCTTATTTGTTAAACAGCGCTTATTCACTGAATGGTGCTTATTCGTTAAACATCATCTCGGGGACATGCTCAGGTACCACCAATTCGCCAGCGGTGAGCTTGATAATCTCTTCGATACTCACGCCGGGCGCACGTTCGAGCAGATGGAACTTGCCTTCTTTTATTTCGATAAAGGCCAGATCCGTCAGCACTTTTTTGATACAGCCCTTACCCGTTAGCGGCAGGGTGCACTCGGTTAATAGCTTAGATTCACCGTGTTTTGAGGCGTGGGTCATGGTCACGATAATATTGTCGGCGCCAGCGACAAGATCCATGGCGCCGCCCATGCCCTTAATCAGTTTGCCCGGGATCATATAGGAGGCGATATTGCCCTGAGTGTCGACCTCAAAGGCGCCTAATACGGTGAGATCCACATGGCCGCCGCGGATCATCGCAAAGGACTCGGCCGAGTCGAAGAGGGCGGCGCCCCTTGCCATAGTCACTGTCTGCTTGCCGGCATTGATTAAGTCGGCATCGACCTCTTCCATCGTCGGAAAAGGCCCCATCCCTAACAGGCCATTTTCGGATTGCAGCATCACTTCAATGCCTTCGGGAATATAGTTGGCCACCAGTGTGGGGATACCAATGCCGAGATTCACGTAATAGCCATCTTTGAGTTCTTGGGCGACGCGCTGGGCGAGTTGTTCTCTTGAAAGTGCCATAACCAAATCCTATTTGCTGGAGGGGCGGGTGGTTAGTTGTTCGATACGTTTCTCAAAGCTGCCTTGGATAAGTCGGTCGACATAGATGCCGGGCGTATGGATTTCATCGGGATCTAATTGACCCGGCTCGACAATTTCCTCCACCTCCACCACGGTTATCTTGCCCGCTGTGGCGGCAAGGGGATTGAAGTTACGGGCAGTTTTGCGAAAGACTAAATTACCGAAGGTGTCGGCCTTCCAGGCTTTGACTATGGCAAAGTCGCCTGTAATGGACTTTTCAAGAATATAATGGCGACCATTGAATTCTTTGACTTCTTTACCTATTGCCACGTCAGTGCCATAGCCTGTTGCGGTATAAAAAGCCGGGATGCCCGCGCCAGCCGCCCGCATTTTTTCCGCTAACGTGCCCTGCGGCGTGAGTTCGACTTCCAGTTCGCCAGACATCATCTGCGCCTCGAAGTTGGCATTCTCGCCCACATAGGAGGCGATCATTTTTTTGATCTGTTTATCGAGCAGTAAGATGCCAAGCCCGTATTCCGTGGTACCGCAGTTATTGGAGACGACGGTCAGGTTTTTTGTGCCCTTGTGTTTGATTTCTTTGATGAGATTTTCAGGAATACCGCAAAGGCCAAAGCCGCCCGCGATCACCGTCATCCCATCTTCGAGTCCCGCTAACGCATCGGCGTAGCTGGTAACCACCTTATTCAATCCAGACATGGAGTGCTCTCTTACGCTTGCTGAAAGTGTGGCGCTTACTATTACCCAATTTTTCGGGCGCTCCTATGGTACTAAGGTGCCAAATAAAAACGCGGCCAATTGCCATATTCTAATGGCATTGAGTCTGGGGCATTGAGGATGTGCACCCCGCCATGCCTGTGTTCAAGGCATGGCTAAAGGACTGTGACTGGATTTTAAAGCATCGGGAGACAAGCAATATGGCGGTTGAACACTCAAGCTTAAAGGGCAAGGTAGGGCTGATCACCGGTTCCACCAGTGGAATAGGTTTAGCAACGGCCCATGTGCTGGCGGAGCAAGGTTGTCATCTGATCCTGCACGGGTTAATGCCAGAGGCCGAGGGGCGGCGCCTCGCGGCGGAGTTTGCCGAGCAATATCATATTCACACTTTCTTCAGTAATGCCGATCTGCGGGATCCCGAGAGCATTCATGCCTTTATGAATGCGGGTGTTAAGGCATTGGGTAGTATTGATATTTTGGTGAATAACGCCGGTATTCAATACACTGAAAATGTCGCGCATTTCCCGATTGATAAATGGAACGACATTATCGCCATTAACCTATCCTCGGCCTTTCATACCATTCAACAAGCCGTGCCTGCGATGGCCGAAAAGCGCTGGGGCCGCATTATCAATATCGCCTCGGTGCATGGCTTAGTGGCCTCGGTCAACAAGGCGGCCTATTGTGCGGCTAAACACGGGATTGTCGGATTAACCAAAGTCGTGGCTATTGAGTGCGCCGAGCAGGGGATTACCGTCAATGCTATTTGCCCTGGCTGGGTGGATACGCCGCTGATCAACAAGCAGATTGAGGCTATCGCCAGCAATAAGGGTTTAAGTTACGACGAGGCTAAGTACCAGCTCGTCACGGCAAAACAACCCCTGCCAGAGATGCTCGACCCACGTCAGATTGGCGAGTTTGTGCTGTTTTTATGTAGCAATGCGGCGCGGGGAATTACGGGCGCCTCGCTGGCCATGGACGGCGCCTGGACCGCGCAATAGTTTTGTATTGACTGCGACAGTCCAACATTCATTTTCACTTGCTTGTTAAGAATTAAGTAACAAAGGCGAACCTTATGGTTCGCCTTTTTGCATTGGCTTGGGTGGATGTGTGGGAGCAGCTACTGACAGCAAATAGCGCATTATCCTGTAAATTCTCAGCAATGCCCTGCATAGCACTATTCAGCGAAAGCCGTCTTAAATGATAAGATAGGCGCCAGAATTTTTATCAGGTGAAAACTCACCTAGTGAAGACGTGGCAATTTTGACCTAACGCGCCGCGTGATGAATGCGGTTATTCGATGTATTTATTTGATTATGTTAGGTGTATTTCTATTCTGTCGTCCTAAATGGGGCGTACACCCTTATAGATTTGAGCATTACTGGAGACAAAACTCATGACAAACGCGAATGTGGATGCCACGCAGTTAACGACTAAGCCATCACAAGATGGTTTTTATATGCCCGCCGAATGGGCGGCGCAGCAAGCCGTATGGATGATTTGGCCATATCGTCCTGATAACTGGCGCTCTGCAGGTGCTTATGCTCAAGCGACCTTTGCTAAGGTGGCCGATGCCATTGGTGGGGCAACTCCCGTTTATATGGGTGTACCTCAAGCCTTTTTAGCACAAGCTCAAAAAGTGATGCCTTCCCACGTGACTCTAGTCGAAATCGACAGCAACGACTGCTGGGCTCGCGATACAGGACCTACTGTGGTGGTTAATGCCGAGGGCGAATGCCGTGGTGTGGATTGGGGCTTCAATGCTTGGGGTGGTCACAACGGTGGTCTGTATTTCCCATGGGATAAAGACGAACAGGTTGCCGCACAAATGCTCAAGCAACATGGTTTTGCCCGTTATAGTGCGCCGCTGATCCTCGAAGGTGGCTCCATCCATGTTGATGGTGAAGGCACCTGTATGACCACGGCCGAATGTTTACTGAACGCCAACCGTAACCCAGACCTGACGAAAGAGCAGATCGAAGCTTTACTGCGTGACTATTTGAATGTTAAGCAGTTTATCTGGTTGGAAGCGGGCGTTTATATGGACGAAACCGACGGCCATATCGACAACATGTGTTGTTTCGCGCGCCCAGGCGAAGTAATCCTGCACTGGACCGACGATGAAACCGATCCACAATACCCACGCTCAAAAGCTGCGCTGGACGTGTTGCAAAACACAGTTGACGCCCAAGGTCGCAAGTTAAAAATTCACCTGCTGCCACAACCGGGTCCACTGTATTGCACCGAAGAAGAATCAAGAGGCGTGACAGAAGGCACTGGCGTACCACGCACTGCGGGCGAGCGCTTAGCGGGTTCTTATGTGAACTTTTTAATCACCAACGATCGTATCGTCTTCCCACTGCTTGACCCTGCCACCGACGATATCGCTGCGCAAAAACTGCAGGAAATTTTCCCTGAGCACAAGATTGTGGGTGTGCCTGCGCGGGAGATTTTATTAGGTGGCGGCAATATCCATTGTATTACCCAGCAGATCCCTTCTGGAAAGTAAGTACACCAAGGAGAACAGTATGACGCTTGATGTCACTGTTATTGCACCACAATTGGCTTTCTGCGGGAGGGCGTAAGATGTTTGAAGTGACTGAAGTTTCCATTGCCGAGTTGCGTGAAGCGCTCGAATCTGGCCGCACGACTGCGGTTGAGTTGGTGAAATCCTATTTGGCTCGAGTGGCGGCTTACGATGGTCCTGCCACTGAGACAAAGCTGAATGCGTTAGTGGTGCACAATCCCGATGCGCTCAAAGAAGCCGAGGCTTCCGATGCGCGCCGTGCCCGTGGCGAAACCTTAAGCCCGCTCGATGGTATTCCTTACACCGCTAAGGACAGTTATTTAGTGAAGGGGATGACGGCGGCGTCTGGCAGCCCAGCATTTAAAGATTTAGTGGCCCAGTACGATGCCTTTGCCGTCGAGCGCCTACGCGCCGCGGGTGCTATTTGCTTAGGCAAAACCAATATGCCACCGATGGCGAATGGCGGCATGCAGCGTGGTCACTATGGCCGCGCCGAAAGCCCCTACAATGCGAACTATCTGACGGCGCCCTTTGCCTCGGGCTCATCCAACGGAGCGGGCACAGGAACGGCGGCAAGCTACTCGGCGTTCGGTCTTGCCGAAGAGACTTGGTCGAGTGGCCGTGGCCCCGCGTCCAACAACGGTTTGTGTGCCTATACGCCGTCTCGCGGCGTGATTTCGGTGCGCGGCAACTGGCCATTAACCCCAACCATGGACGTGGTCGTGCCTTATACCCGCACTATGGCGGATATGCTCGAAGTGCTCGATGTGATTGTGGCCGATGACCCTATCACCCGTGGCGACCTCTGGCGCCTGCAACCTTGGGTTCAAATCCCTAAAGCGTCTAGCGTTCGCCCAGAATCCTATCTGGCACTCGCCGCTAGCGCCGACACCCTTAAGGGGAAGCGTTTTGGCGTACCACGCATGTACATCAACAAAGATGAACTCGCGGGTACCAGCGAAAACCCAGGTATCGGTGGGCCAACGGGACAACGTATCCATACTCGCCAATCGGTTATCGATTTGTGGGAAGCGGCGCGTAAAGCCCTAGAAGCCGCTGGTGCGGAAGTGATTGAAGTCGATTTTCCGCTGGTGTCTAACTGCGAAGGCGACCGCCCCGGCGCGCCGACCGTGTTTAACCGTGGCATAGTGACGCCCCAATTCCTCCATGATGAATTATGGGAGCTTTCGGGTTGGGCGTTCGATGAATTCCTGCGGGCGAACAACGACCCTAAACTCAACAAGCTTGAAGATGTGGTGGGACATTTGATATTCCCCCATGACCTCGGCACCTTGCCAAACCGTGAGGGTGATTTAGCGGCAGGTATGGAAGAGTATGTCAACATGGCTAAGCGTGGCCTTAAATCCTTCGACCAGATCGACAGTATTCCCGATGGTCTGCGTGGTTTAGAGAAGACCCGTAAGCTGGATCTCGAAGACTGGATGGACGGACTTAAGCTAGATGCCGTGCTGTTCCCGACTGTGGCCGATGTCGGCCCCGCCGATGCCCATGTGAATCCGGCCTCCGCCGATATCGCTTGGAGCAACGGGGTTTGGGTGGCAAACGGTAACCTTGCAATTCGCCATTTAGGCGTGCCGACTGTCACTGTGCCTATGGGCGTAATGGCCGATATTGGCATGCCAGTAGGATTAACCTTCGCGGGCCGAGCCTACGATGATAACAATCTGCTGAAGTTTGCCGGCGCGTTCGAGTCGACGGGCAATAAGCGTATGATTCCGCCGCGTACACCGCCGCTGAGTCAATAAGCTCTAAGCCGTAAGACTGAGAAATACAAAACGGGATGGGTAACAATACCCATCCCGTTTTTTTCGCGTTAATCTCTCATGCCTTATTTATCAAACCTATTCCAGCGTTAGGATTCTACTTTAACCATGTACCGCACTATCGACCTCATGCCTTTTGGGGTACTCAGAGCTAAAGGAAGATCCAAAGTTTGGCAAACCTCATTGTCGATTCCCTACCTCGGGGGAGACTTTCAACTGGTTATTCATGGTGAGGTTAATGGGCCTTCGGCCAGTCAACGCACAGCCCTCACATTACTTATTGAGCCAAGCGAGATGTTGCGCGATGAAATAGCGACTAAAGTGGTCGAATTTATTCATGCATGTAATATCGTGCCTGTTGAGTTCAAGGTTGATGTTGTCACTGTATGGTCATTGCTCACACCTGAGCTGATTGAGGTTCACACCTGTCACGAGTACGCCTATGGTGAGGGTGAGTTGGGAACTAACGCTATATCAATTGGTTACCTCACTCCTTGGACGAATGAACAATTAATTCAAGTGCCATTTTTAAATGGGAAAATTGGCGTGGTTTATAGCGAGTAAATGTGGGGTATAGCTGTATTGTTTAATGATGTCCTCCCGCTAATGACTACTTAAAAAATAAGCACCTACAAGCATATCTGGGGTGTAGGTGCTTCGAGGGAGAGTTTGAATGGGCCAGCTAGCGAGAGGTCGCGGTTATGGGCTCAGCTAAAAACGCGGCAATCATGCGGTAGGTCGCAAGGCATTCTTCTGTAACCAAATCCTGTAGCAGCATATAGGCGTGGATCATGTCTTCAAATTGATGGTGCTGCACCTGCACGCCAGCCGCCGTTAAGGCGTTGGCATAGGCAATGCCTTCATCCCGCAATGGGTCGCAGCCCGCGGTAAATATCAAGGTGCTGGGCAGTTTGGCGTTGAACTCACCATGTAGTGGGGAAGCTTGTATAACTCGCTCGGCATCCTTAGCCACCTCTTGAAAATACTGTTCGAAGTACCATTGCACCCTAGGAGTTTCGAGCAAGAAACCTGCGCCATTACTCTGATAGGAAGCGCTCGCCATAGTGTAATCCACGCTGGGATACACCAAGATCTGTTTGGCGATGTTAAGCCTGTTGTCGCTCAGGCTACGTTGGCTAAGGCTAGTGCATAGCGCGCCACCGGCACTGTCGCCCATGATGCTGACACCTTGTTGGTATTGCACCTCAGTCAGCACGCCTTGATAGTGGCGCAGGGCGTATTCGCAGTCCTCAAGTCCCGCCGGATAGGGATGTTCGGGTGCGAGGCGATACTCGACACTTATCACCACACACTGAGCGATGCTGGCAAGGTGACGACAGATAGGGTCGTACAGCTCCACACTGCCGCACATATGGCCGCCGCCGTGAAAATGTAACACTACGGGCAGGGCTTTACTGGGCGCAGGGCTGTAAACACGGCAGCCAATTTCCCTGTCGCCATGCTGCGCATCTTTCACTTGCCATGCCTTATCGGCGATATAACTTACCTCAGGTTTAACGCTCATTAGGGCTGCTAGTTTGTTTAAGTTTTCCCGCAGCAGCTGTGGGCTGTATTGAATATTTTGCTGTTTCGCGAGGGCGATATTCTGGTTTGCTAACTCAAGAAAATTCGTCAGCTTTGCTGAAGCGGTACCGCGTGGGGAAACTTGCATGCTTACTCCTTAGCTTGTCCGGTTTCGGGGAGAAAATAGCTGCCAACAAACACAGTGGCGCTTAACAGAGTGATCAGCACAAACGAGGCGAAGTAACTGCCTTGGTTGATATCTACTAGCTTGCCAAATAGCCATAGCACTAAGGTCGAAATCAGATAGCTGATGGACCAAAACAGGCTAAAAATCACCGTGATTTTTTGACTGGTCATCTTAGGTAGCTCGTGGGGAATCGAGACTAAAGCGGTGACGGGTAAAAAGATGCAAAAGCCTAAGACGATGGCGCACAGGGTTTGCAGCCAAGGCGCCGAGCCAAAGGAGAGCCCTAACACAGTCAAGAAAATCAGCAGGCCGCTGAGGCGAATAATCGGTAGGCGCAGGGGCTGTTTACGGCTGTAGAGTATCCCCGCTATGGTGCCGACAATCCCAAAGCCAATGACCCACTTACTCTGGCTGATGCCCGCCAGCGGATAAAAGGTAAATAGGCAAATATAAAAGGATAATAATCCCGAGTAGGTGAGGGCATAGGCCCAGTTAAAGCCGTCTTTTAAGCCATCGAGATAGGAGTATGAATGGGTGTCATCTTGTTGTGCATTGGTTTGATAGCTGGGGGCCTGTTCGAACTTCACCAATAACCACAGTAGCGCCAGTACCAGACTGGCCAAGGAAAACACCAACAGGCTTTGTTGCCAACCGCCGCTGATGGCATTGATGCTCGGCATGCCCCAAAGCACGATAGCCGTGCCCACATTAAAGGCCACAGCGTTTAATCCATTGATCACAGGGCGCTCTTCGGGGGCGAACCAGTGCATCACAATCGGGTTGAAATAGACAATCATAAAGGCGCCGCCCAGCCCCATTAAAAAGCGGCTCACCAGCAGTAACTCATAGTTTGGGGCGTAGGGTGTCATGATGCCCGTGACTATCAATAACGCCGCGACTAAAAACGCATACTTCACCCCAAATTTGAGGGTGAGATAGGCCGCAGCAAAGGTGCCGACAATTTTGGCTAAGGTGACAGCACCGCTCAGTAAACTGGCGGAGGCATAGCTCTCGATATGCATCGAGGCCATGATGTTATTCATACTCGCGGTGCCGCCAACCCATGCCATTGCAAATAAGACGTAACTGGTAAAAACCAAGCCTTCTACGAGATATTTATGGGTAATTTTTATCGGCATAGTTGTTTAAAACCTCGAGTCAATATTGGCCGTAGGTTAGCCGATGGGGGGGGATAAATAAGTACTACCTTAGTGCACCGTGCTGTTATCAAGTGTTTAACAATTTGTTTGTCTAGTGTAGTTTGGCTGGGTGTATACAGGTTGATTGGGGAATATCTTGCTGGCGTGGTTGTCTGTTGATACTTGGTGGATCAGCGTTATATCGATTGCCTATTTGGCTGTGCTGTTTATTGTCGCCCAATGGGGACAAAATCAGGCGATAGATCAATGGCGTAAACGGCCTTGGGTGTACAGTTTGTCCTTGGGGGTGTGTTGCACTTCGTGGGCGTTTTACGGCACGGTTGGGCAAGCGGCTACCACGGGTGCTTGGTTAGCGCCCATCTACATAGGTTCGATAATCTGCCTAGTACTGGCGTGGCCTATGTTGATGCGTACATTGCAGATCATCAAAAGCCAAAACTTGACCTCGATTGCTGACTTTATCGCCTGCCGCTTCGACCGCTCGCCTAAAATCGCCGCCAGTGTTGCCATGGTGTCGCTCTTTGGCACTATTCCCTATATTGCGCTGCAACTGAGGGCGATAAGCACCAGCTTCGATCTTTTAACTGGCACTTTTCAGTCTGGGATCAGCACTGCGTTTATCGTTACTATCGTGTTGATTATCTTTAGTATCTTATTCGGTACACGGCAGCTTTCGGCCAGTAAACAAAATCAAGGCTTGGTACTGGCGATTGCCTTTAGCTCTATCGTTAAGCTGTTTGCGCTCACCACGGTTGGGTTGTTCGCGACTTTCTATGTGTTTGATGGTTTTAGTGATTTGCTCGCTCGGGGTCAGCATTTACCGCCGAGCTCTGAGGGGAATTCACTCTATTTTGTGCTGTCACAAATTCTGCTGGGCGCCATTACCATCTATGCGCTGCCACAGGAATTCCACATGATGATGATTGAAAATCATCATGCCAAAGAGTTAAAAGCCGCCCGTTGGATGGTGCCGCTGTATCTGCTGCTGATTAATGCCTTTGTATTGCCTATCGCGCTTGCGGGACAGATTAGCTTTCCCGGCGGCAGTGTCGATGCCGACACCTACGTGCTGACCTTACCACTCTTCTATCAGCAGGCTTGGCTGGGGGTCTTGGTGTATATTGGCGGCCTTGCGGCGGCAACCGCCATGGTCATTGTGGCGGCGATTGTACTCAGCACCATGATTTCGACCGAGATTTTGACTCCATTGCTGCTGAGATTGCCGAAATTTAGCTCGAAGCAGACGCCGCAGCTCGCTGGGATATTGCTCAATTTACGGCGGATATCGATAGCGGCGATTCTGCTATCGGCCTTTGCCTTCGAGCGTTATATCGATCAGCAGAATCACTTGGCCAGCATTGGCTTATTATCCTTTGTGCTACTGTCGCAGTTCTTTCCCGCCGCCGTAGGGGCGCTCTATTGGCGCCGCGCCACCACTCAAGGTGCCTTTTGGGGCATGTTGATGGGCAGTTTAGTCTGGCTCTATACCTTGCTGCTGCCCGCGACCTTTCCCGATGCAGTTTGGGTCACCCAAGGCTTGTTGAATATTCCATGGTTAGCTCCAACCGCGCTATTTGGCCTGACGGGGCTGGATAATATCAGCCACGGCCTACTGTATAGTTTGCTCGCGAACGTCGGTTGTTTTGTGCTGATTTCGTTGCTGAAAGAGCAGAGCGTGGGGGAAGTGCTTCAGGCCGATGTGTTTGTTAACCGTAAGCAGGTGGCGCTGGAACGGCACCTCTCGGTTGAGGATCTGGCGAGCCTATTACACCGCTTTATCAATAAGGAAGAAGCCGATGCCCTACAGGCTAGGGCGAAAGTGCTTGGTTCTGAATTGCAATTAGCCACACGGCGTGAGGAGCTGGTGGATTACACCCGCCTTAAGTTGTCGGGGGTGCTTGGGTCTGCCTCGACGCGGATGGTGATGAATGCCGCCTCACGCTCGCAGCAGGTACCGCTGGAGGATGTGGTCAGCATAGTCGATGAGGCGAACCAGATCTTCGAGTTTAACCGCGAACTGCTGCAATCTGGAGTCGAAAACATCGAGCAGGGTATTAGCGTGGTCGATGCCGATATGCGCCTGGTTGCATGGAACAAACGTTATATTGAGTTGCTTGATTATCCCAAAGATTTGGTAAAAGCAGGCATACCGATAGAGAAGCTGCTGAGGTTTAATATCGAGCGCGGCATTATTGTGGGTGATGAGGCCCATGAGCTGGTGGAAAAGCGCCTCGCCCATATGCGTAGCGGTAGTCCACATCATTTTCTGCGCACTATGCTCGATGGCAAAGTGCTGGAGATCCGTGGTCAAGCCATGCCTGGTGGTGGCTTTGTCAGTACCTTTACCGATATTACCGACCATATTCAGGCCGAAAAAGCCCTGCAACTGGCTAATGAAACCCTCGAAAAGCGGGTCGAAAGCCGCACAAGGGAACTCGCTAAAGCCAAGGCCGAAGCCGAGGCGGCCAATAGCAGTAAGACGCGTTTTTTAGCTGCGGCGAGCCACGATTTAATGCAGCCCTTTAACGCGCTCACCCTGTTTACCGAGATGCTCAAACAGCGGGTGACGTCGACCGAACTCAAGGATCTGGCCACCCATATTGAAGCCTCCTTAAATGTGGTGGAGAGCCTATTATCCGATCTGGTGGAAATCTCCCGCCTCGATAGCAGCAGCCTTAAAACCGAGCAGAGCCAGTTTGCACTCAACGATTTACTCTCGACCTTAGTGAATGAATTTAAAGTACTTTCTGCGGAGCAGGGCATAGATTTTTCCTATCAGTTTTCCTCCTGCCTAGTGCAGAGTGACCAACGTTTGCTGCGACGGATTATTCAAAACTTCCTCTCCAATGCGTTCCATTATTCCCCAGCTGGCGCGGTGAATCGGCAAACGCCGCTACCACTCAATGCCAGCGTGGCTCTGCCTAAGCTATCACAAGCCGATTTTGTGCCTAAGGTGCTGCTGGGTGTGAGGCGACTCGAACATAGCCTGCTTATCCAAGTGTGGGACAATGGCCCCGGCATACCTCAAGATAAACAGCTGGCGATTTTCGGTGAGTTTGAGCGCCTCGAACAAACGCGGGAGATCCCTGGGCTTGGGCTGGGGCTGGCGATTTGCGATCGCATCGCTAAGTTACTCGGGCTTAAGATTAGTTTGCACTCCGAGGTGGGTAAGGGCACCTGTTTTAGTGTTGAAGTGCCGCGCGTCTTCGCCCAAGCTAAACCCAGTAATCCCAGTAATGTGGTTAAGCTCCGCAGCGAAGAGGAAGGCGTAAACGATAGCTTTAATATCAGCGTGTTAGTTATAGATAACGATGAGTTAATGTTAAAGGCCATCTCCTCATTGCTATTAGGCTGGGGCTGTAATGTACTCTCTGCTCGAGATAAAGCCAGTGCCGAGCAGCAACTGGCGCAGCAGTTGTTGCCGAAGCTTATCATTGCCGATTACCACTTAGATGATGACCAAAATGGCGTCGATCTGGTGCAAAGCTTGCTCACTCATCCTGTGTTTAGCAGCCAGCGGCCGACCTGCATTATCTGCTCGGCAGATCCGTCTGAATCCGTGCGGCAACACACCAGCAGCGCACAGTTCAGTTTTGTGCGTAAACCCGTTAAGGCCACCGCCTTAAAACGATTGATTAAGCAATTGTCCTAAAGGTTATTTGGCTCTGCTCTCGGCACTCAGCATTCGGTGCGTAGGGCTTAATAAATACGGATAAAAAACAGTGGCTTAGTGCCACTGTTTTTCTTTAGGTTTGGATTCTGGAGCCTAGGTTGGTTAGGCGCTGATCGGCGGTTTATCGTTGCTGGTTATCATCAGCTGTTGGAAGACTAAGCCCGCCTGAGTGCGGTTGTAGACTTCGAGTTTGACCAGTATCGCCGACACGTGTTTCTTAACAGTGGTCTCTTTAATATCAAGATCATAGGCGATTTGTTTGTTTAAGCGTCCATTGGCAATGCTGGCCAGCACTGTGTATTGCTGCGGGGTTAATTGTGCCAGTTGCTTCGCTAAACGTTGATGCTCGGCAGCGGTTTGCTGATCGACATTGATATCCGTGTGTTCCGGTAGCCAGACTTCCCCTTCGAGCACAGTAGCAATCGCGGTAGAGATCTGGGTTAAGCTGGCAGATTTGGGGATAAACGCACTGGCGCCAAAATTAATGGCCTTACGAATAATCTCGGGCTGATCATCGGAGGACACCATGATCACCGCGATATCGGGAAAATGATTCTGCAGTAGGGTTAAGCCAGTAAAGCCCTCATTGCCGGGCATATGTAAATCGAGAAAGATCAGTTCAATATCAGGATTATTCTCAACGAGCGTAATTAATTCTTGAAAGTTTTCCGCTTCCAATACTTCCGCTGTATTCACATTTTTGAGAACAGCTTGCGTTAAGGCTGTACGAAATAATGGATGATCATCAGCAATGGCGACTTTTATCTGAGACATAATCCGTTCCCTTTATTTTTTAACCCAGTTTAATCCTATTGGAAATTAATGCTAGATAATATTTAAAGCCGTTAAATTAATAACCGACTCATGGGAGTCGGTTATTATTATGCGTCAATAACATTATATTCTAGAAATTATAGCCAACAGTGAGAGAGATAGTCTCTGGATCGCCATAATAACCAATTAATGTATTGTCACCGCCTAAACCTGGAATATATCCGCCATTACCATCTGGGGTGACGAAGGCATAGTTACCGACCAGATATTCTTCGTTAGTGACGTTTTTCCAATGCAGACCCGCGTGCCAATGGCCGTCGTTGCTGTACCAGTTTAAGCCGAGGTTTAGCAGGCCATAACCGTCTTGGCTCAACAGGTTATTTACTACGGCTAAGTCGTAGTCGCTGCGATAGTAGTAGTTACCGTTGGCTACAAAGCTGCCGATATCCGTGTCGATATTGTAGCTAAATCCGACGTTTGCCGTGGTATCTGGGGTGTTGGTAATAGTGTAAGTGTCGCTGATATCGATGCGGTTTCCATCGGCATCATAGGAGATCACTTCCTCGAAGCTGGCGTCGATTAAGCCCAGAGTCGCAAACAGATTCAATGACTCAGTCGCAGCGTATTCCACTTCGAGTTCTAGACCCGTGGCTGTCGATTTACCAATGTTGCCTAAACGTTGGTTAAGATCGGACGCGTTTTCACCGGGTAATACGGTCACGAACTGTCTGTCTTTATGGTCTAAGTAGAAGGCGGTTGCGTTAACTCGCAGCCTGTCAAACCATTCACTCTTCATACCCAGCTCATAGGAATCAACGACTTCTGGATCTACTGCGGGTTCTGGTCCCGTTGCCCTTGGGTTAAAGGTGCCCGACTTAAAGCCCTGTGAATAGCTGGTAAAGAGCATCATATCGTCGGTGAGTTGGTACTCTAAACCTAAGCGTGGATTGAGTTTCGACCAGGTTTCTTCATCATCTAATACCTTAGGAATACTGGCGTTGATAGCATTTTCATCGCGAACATATCCTGGGATCCAGCCCGTTTCGGGATAAAGCGTCGTAAACATGATGCCGTTATAGACAGTTGCATCCTTCGTTTCGCGGGTATAACGCAAACCGGCGGTCATCGACAATTTATCTGTAATGTCGTAAGTGCCTTGAGCGTAGGCGGCATAGCTTTCACTGTTGTTGCAACCACGAACTTCACGCGTTAGACCACCGTAAGCTTTGTAATATTCATACAGGATGGAATCGAACATCCCGCAGGAATCGCCTTTAAAGTAATAAAGGCCTGACACGAGTTTCAAATTATCGCCGTCGTAGTTAGCTTGGAATTCCTGACTAAATTGCTCGTCATCATAGATAGCAGGAACGTCCAAAATACGCAGACTCGTGTTGTCAAAGTCGATGTTGGTGGGCGAATAGCTCTCACGGGATGAGGTGACGGATTTCAGTGTCCAATCATCGTTCAAGCCGTATTCAATGGTCAGCCCCCAACCTTCGGTTTCTACTTTGTTCCAAGTTGGCATACTGGTGTAAGAGTCGTATTTGCTGTCTGGCACTGGGGCATCGGTCAGGACACTGGGGAGCATACGGTAGCCGCCCTTTGAATTCGACTCATCTTTGGTTTTATCGTAGTTGAGGCGCATAAACAGGTTGTCGGTTGGCGTGTATTCTAAGCTCACACGACCCGCCATAACATCTTTGTTATAATTTTCAGTATCTTGACCTGGTATCGCTGAGGTGATGAAGTCACCATAACCATCGCGATTTAAGCTGGCGAAGGCGCCACCAATATACAGCTTGTCATCAATTAAAGGTAATTGACCCGCTATCTTGTAGTCTTGCTGATTGTAGCTGCCGACGGTGGCATTGAGGTTTAACTCAGCGTCACCGCTCATTTTCTTAGTCACGTATTTGACTGCGCCGCCGATGGTATTTTTACCATAGAGGGTGCCCTGTGGGCCGCGCAGTACTTCGATACGCTGCACATCGAGGATATCGAGCACCGCGCCCTGTGGGCGGGCGATATACACATCGTCGATATAGATACCGACGCCTGGCTCATAGCCCCAGAGCGGATCTTCCTGACCTACACCGCGAATAAAGGCCGTGAGGGTAGAGTTAGTGCCGCGACTGGATTGCAGCGTGGTGTTGGGTGAAAATTGCTGGATTTCAGTCATCACACTGATGCCATTTTCCGCTAAATCGTCAGCACTGACCGAAGTCACTGCAACTGGTACATTTTGCAGGCTCTCAATGGACTTACGGGCGGTGACTTCAATGCGTTCTAAGGTGGCTTGCTTCTCCCCGGTGCTATTTTCATCCTCAGCAACAGCATATTGTGCTGCCAATGCAGATGAGATAGCTAAAGCAATGCAACTCATTTTGATAGTATTCTGTTTCATACAGATTTCCCGTTGTAGTATTTATTTTTTCAAGGTTGGTACTTACTACTATTTTTCTGATTCACATTGACTCTATAGTAATTATTTAAAATTTAAATCGGTACTATAGTAGTATGTGTTTTTAACTCATTGTTTTTATTTTTATACCGATACGTTGAATATCGATACTCAGGGTTTATTTATAATTAAACCCTATATTCCCCAAAGATTGATTATTTCTGGCATGCTGCTGATAGGTGCTTTTAGTAAAAAGTCTCCCGTGTTGCCGCCATTTTTAATATCTGGATTAACGGCAATGCCATGGCCCATGTTATTTATTTCGACTAACGAAATAAGGTTATTGCCACTCGTATCGGACCAAGTGCTAACACTATAGTCGGCATATTGTTCGACTCTTGGTGTTTTATTCGCTTGGGTCAGTGCGACCCACTGGGCCGAGAGTTGTTTGGCATTTTCAGGATTCACCACCACATCGTTTTGCCCAGTCCACACGGTTAAGGCCGGCCAGTGTTGTTGGTTTGGATGCACTTTTTTGGCAAAACTCACCAGTTCTTCAACAGACTCGGCGGGGCCTTTTTTCATGCAGGAAATGGCTTTGGTGAGGTTGTCGGCGCAAGGATAAGGCAGGCCTGCGATCACTGCGCCTGCGGTGAATACATCGGGATAATTCACCAGTGCGGCGCTGGCCATGGCGCCACCGGCGGACAGACCAATCAGATAGACGCGCTTCGCCCCAGATTGGGATTGGGCTTTGGCTATCATGTTTTTCAGCGATAGCATCTCGCCGCTATCCACTTGAGTGTCCTGCGCGGAAAACCAGTTATAACAACGCTTTACATTATTTTCAAAACTCTGTTGTGGCACCAGTAAGCTAAACTTTTTCTCTTGGGCGAGGGCGGTTAAACCGCTATTGTTGGCCAGTTCCACGCCATCCTGCACACAGCCGTGCAGTAACACTACGAGCGCATCTTGGCCTGGGCCTTCGGGCGATAAATAGGAGGCGGTTAACTCACCTGGATTGGCGCCAAATTCGCTAAATGCCTGATATTCACTCTGGGCATAGGCGGGGGTGAATAACAGTGCGCTGAGGCAAGTGGCGATGAGTGTCAATTTGCGCATAGGAGTGCTTCCAAGTTCATGATAGTGAGAACTTGCTGAATTTTACGGCGCCTGACAATGGCACTTTAGTTCCAGAGCATGATGATGCCCTGCGCTCGTTGGTGCTTTTTGATAGATGCCAATAAAGCTAGGGGCAATTACCCATCACAAATGACTTAAGCTCATTTGCGGGAATTGTTACGGCCGTGTTTTCTGTTTCAAACTTCTACACAGATATTTGCAAATCTTTACCTGATATCGACATTTCCTTCGTCTACTGCGCTGAGCTAACTCTATATACTGATTGCACTATTTTTCCTCCCGCAAGATGCACGCTTGCGCCCATTGGCATTGATGGACACCTAGATTCAGATGAAAAAATCCTCAAAGCGTAAACTGATATCGATCTTAAGCGGCTTAGTCATCCTCGGGGGCGGCGCTTATTTTCTGCTGCACAAACCCGAGGCTGCACCAAGTTATGTGACTGAACCCGTTAGGCGCGGCGATATTGAAAACTCGGTGCTCGCCAACGGCATGTTGCAGGCCTCCAAGTTAGTGAGTGTGGGGGCGCAAGTCTCGGGGCAAATTCAGAGCTTGCCTGTGGAGCTTGGCCAAGAGGTGAAGAAGGGCGACCTTATCGCGCAAATCGACAGCCTTGCCCAGCAAAATAACCTGCAAAATGCGCTGGCCTCCCTTAAAAGCATCAATGCCCAGTACCGCGCTAAGCAGGCGCAAATACGTCAGGCAAAACTCGAATATACCCGTCAGCAGCAAATGCTCGCCGATAAAGCTAGCTCCCGCGCAGACTTTGAAGCCGCTGAAGCCACGCTCACGGTTTATCAAGCCGAACTTGAGCAGTTACAGGCGCAAAAACAACAGGCTGAAATTAATGTCGATAGCGCCAGAATCGATTTAGGTTATACCAAGATCACCGCGCCTATGGATGGCACGGTCGTTTACTCTGCAGTTGAAGTAGGTCAAACCGTTAACGCCAATCAAACCACGCCAACCATAGTCGAGATGGCGCAGCTCGATACCATGACGGTCAAGGCGCAGATCTCCGAGGCCGATATCGTCAATGTGCGCCCCGGACAGCCAGTGTATTTCACCATTCTTGGCAGACCTAACCATCCCTATCGCGGCACCTTAAGGGCGATTGAGCCTGGCCCGACGTCAATGGATGGTGACGATAGCAATATGAGTTCCAGCGATTCAGACGCCATTTATTATCATGGCCTGTTCGATGTCGAAAACCCCGACCGTACCCTACGTATTGGCATGACGGCGCAGATCTCGATTGTGCTTGCCAAGTCTGATGATGCGCTGTTAGTGCCATCGCAAGTGCTCAAGGTGAAACCAAGGGATAAAACAGCCTCGTCAGTGGAACGTAAGTCCCGTGGGCCGCAATATCAAGTGCCAGTGCTGGTGGACAACCAAGTGCAATATGTGGATGTGACCGTTGGTATTAATAACAAAATCAATGCTGAAATTCTTTCTGGCTTAAAGGAAGGCGACCAAGTAGTGCTCGGGATGCCCTCGTCTGATGATGGCAGCTCGCGCATGCGTCGTCCGCCTAGCGTGAGGTTTTAAGCGTGAGTAAGCCATTACTGGAAGTCTCAGCTTGCTACCGCAGTTTTCAGGCGGGTGAGCAACAACTGACTGTACTCAAAGATATTAATCTTTCCATCGCCCGTGGTGAGATGGTGGCGATTGTCGGCGCCTCGGGGTCGGGTAAGTCGACCCTGATGAATATCTTGGGCTGTTTAGATAAACCCTCAAAGGGCTCGTACTTTATCGATGGCCAAGATACCTCGCAGATGGATGTGGATGAACTAGCCAAGCTGAGGCGCGAGCATTTTGGCTTTATTTTCCAGCGATATCATTTGCTTGGCGATCTTAATGCCGTGGGTAACGTCGAAGTGCCCGCCGTGTATGCGGGTAAAGATCGCTTAGAGCGTCGGGAGCGGGCGGAAAGTTTGTTATCGAGTTTGGGTTTAGGTGAGCGCCTCGACCATAAGCCGAATCAGCTCAGTGGCGGCCAGCAGCAAAGGGGGAGTGTGGCGCGGGCGCTGATGAATGGCGGCGATGTGATCCTCGCCGACGAACCGACGGGCGCCTTAGATAGTCACAGCGGCGAAGAAATGATGCGTCTGCTGCAGGAGCTGCACCGCGAGGGCCAGACCATCATTATCGTGACCCACGATATGCATGTGGCCCAGCATGCCGACCGTATTATTGAGATTAAGGACGGGGTGATAATCAGCGATGAGCCAAATCCCGCCTCAAATATTGCGGCTGCGCCTAAGACCGAAGTGATCCCTGCCAAGACTAAGGCGCGCGCCCGTGTGGCGGCCTGGGATAGATATGCCGAAGCCCTGAAAATGGCGCTGCTAGCGATGTCGACCCACAGATTGCGCACCTTTTTAACTATGCTGGGGATTATTATCGGTATCGCCTCCGTGGTGTCTGTGGTGGCGCTGGGTGAAGGATCGCAGCGCGAGATCCTAAAGAGTATTAGCTCAATGGGCACCAATACCATAGATATTCGCCCTGGCTCAGGCTTTGGCGATAGGCGCTCGGCAAGGGTGCGAACTCTGACCGCAAGCGATGCCAACGCACTGAAAAACTTACCCTATGTCGATAGCGTCACCCCGAGTATTGGCTCGAGTGCGACTGTGCGTTATGGCAATAAGGCGGTCACGGCGACAGTGAATGGCGTGGGGCCCGAGTTCTTCCGGGTTCGAGGCTATGAGCTCGCCCAAGGGCAGTTTTGGGACGATGACAGTGTTAATGCGTTAGCCCAAGATGCGGTGATCGACGAGAACACCCGTAAACAGCTGTTCCCTAACAGTAGCGGCGCTATGAACTCTGCCATCGGTGAAGTGATCTTCCTCGGGGATTTACCTGTGCGGATTATCGGCGTCACTCAGCCTAAGGAAAGCGCCTTTGGTAACAGCGATGCCCTCAATGTATGGGTGCCATACACTACGGTTTCTGGCCGTATGGTAGGCAAAAAATACTTAGATGGGATTACCGTGCGGCTCGATGAATCCGTGCCGAGCAATGCGGCGGAGCAGGGCATTATTAGCCTGCTGAAGATGCGCCACGGCACCCAGGATTTCTTTACCATTAACACGGATACCATACGCCAGAATATCGAGAAAACTACCGCGACCATGACGCTATTAATCTCGGCTATTGCGGTGATTTCGCTTGTGGTGGGCGGCATTGGGGTAATGAATATCATGTTGGTGTCGGTGACCGAACGCACCCGCGAGATTGGCGTTCGCATGGCAGTCGGGGCGCGCCAGAGCGATATTCTGCGGCAGTTTTTAATTGAGGCCGTGTTGGTTTGTCTGTGCGGCGGCGCGCTTGGGGTGGCCTTGGCCTATTTGATTGGCGTGGTGTTTGCCCAAGCGGGAGGCAGTTTCCAGATGATTTATTCGACGACTTCTATTATTGCCGCCTTCGCCTGCTCTACCTTAATCGGGGTGTTGTTTGGCTTCCTGCCCGCTCGTAATGCGGCGCGTTTAGACCCTGTTGATGCCCTAGCGAGAGAGTAACTGAATGAATAATCGAGTTTTAACGCATCAAAATGAATTAAGCCGCCGTGTCGGTTCAACGCTTAAGTTCAGCGTGATGGCCATCAGCATCGCGTTGCTCTCGGGCTGTGGCGCGCTGATGCGCTCCGACTTTGAGCCGCCTGCTTTACAGGTGCCAGAGCTGTGGCAGCACACGCAAGTAAATGGTCAAGTCAGCCTAGACCCTTGGTGGCAGAAGTTTAATCAACCCGAATTAAATCAGCTGATTAGCCAAGTGCTCAGCAGCAATAATGATTTAACTCTTGCGACCTTAACCTTGCAAAAGGCGCGTTTACAGGCGGGGTTAGCGCGGGATGATTTGTATCCACAGCTCAGCTCCAATAATACGGCGTCGGTGAATAAACCGCTGGAGGGCGGCAGTTCGAGCAAGGCGTACAAGGCAAACCTATCGGTTAGCTATGAGGTGGATCTGTGGGGCAAAGTGTCGGCCAATATCGACCAAGCCCAGTGGACGGCGCTGGCAAGCGTTGAGGATCGAGAGAGCACGGCGCAGAGTCTCGTCGCGACGACGGCGTCGCTCTATTGGCAGATTGGCTATCTGCATCAACGGATTGAACTGAGCAATAAGAGTATTGAACATAGTCGGCAAACGCTGGCGTTAACCCAGCGCCAATATGCCTCGGGCGCTGTAACTGAGCTGAATGTGCTCGAATCCCAACGCAGTTTAGCGGGGCAAGAGGCCTCCCATAGCCAACTGCTACAACAATTGGTTGAAGCCGAAAATGCGCTGGCGATCTTACTCAATCGCGCTCCGGGGCAAGTGGCGGTTGAGATTAAGCAATTGCCGGACAGTGCGGTGCCTGAGATTGCCGTCGGCATTCCCGCCGACTTGGTCGGTCGTCGTCCCGATGTGAAGGCTGCCCTGTATCAATTGCGTTCGTCGCTGGCCAGTAAGGATGCGACCTACGCCAGTTACTTCCCAAGCTTGAGTTTGACCGGCAGCGTGGGGGAGTCGACCTCAGAGCTAAAAGAGCTATTGCGCAATCCCGTGGGGAGTTTAGGCGCGGGCTTAGTGCTGCCTTTTTTGCAATGGAATCAAATGCAAATTAACAATGATATTGCCGATATCGACTACCAAACGGCGATTGTGAATTACCGTAAAACCCTCTACAGCGCCTTCGAGGATGTAGATAACGCCATTTCGGCCAAGCAGCAATACGCCTACCAAGGTGAGAAGCTTGAGCAGCAATTTAGCGCCGCCGCCCAGGCCGAAGCCATTTATGAGAGCCAATATCGCCATGGCGCTATCGGCATTCAAAATTGGATTGATGCACAGGAAAATCGCCGAAGCGCCGAGGCCGCATTGCTGGAGAACCGCTATAACCAATTAACGGCTCAAACGACGCTCTACCAAGCCCTCGGCGGAAGCGATATCGCGCCACCGATAGCGGATAACTAATTGAATCATCAATAAATAAAAAACCGCGGTGCCCTAGGCTATCGCGGTTTTTTTATCTCGCTTTTATCTGAATGCGAGTCGTGATTAGCTGCGCAGAATATGCAGTGGCAGGCTTAACATATCATCGCCGGTGCCCG
The DNA here is from genome assembly GCF_000485795.1 of Shewanella decolorationis S12. GTDB lineage: Bacteria > Pseudomonadota > Gammaproteobacteria > Enterobacterales > Shewanellaceae > Shewanella > Shewanella decolorationis. The sequence goes on along the minus strand of NZ_AXZL01000076.1, from coordinate 414,621 downwards.
CTAAGTGCCAGATGATGCCGACTAGGGCGGCAACGGTCACTAAGTACCAAATGGTCGAGAAAATCTGCCCATATCTGTCCAGCGGTAACAGGTGGCTTTGATGGCGGGTACGCCACTCGAACACTATCTCTAAGCTACCGATAAGTAATAGGAAACCGAGCAGGGCGAAGCCCAAGGTATAGCTGATATAGACCCCAAAGGCAGCGCCAATCACGCAAGCGATTAAGCCCATGATGCTGTTCATCGAGAAGCTAATGCTCTTTAAAATATGGCCGCCATCGAGGGGTAAAATCGGCAATAAATTAAACAGGTTAAGTAGCGCGTTAAAGGCCGCAAGACCCGCAAAGAAGATATTGTCCGTCAGGTGGTAAGCGATAAGTGAGCCTACCGACATCAACAGGCCGAAGGTCGGGCCCATAATCGAGATGACCACATCTTGCCAGCGGGTATTAATCTTTTCATCGCTCAGCGCGAGTCCGCCCATAAAGGGGATGAGATATATCCCTTTGGTTTTCATCCCAAAATACTTCATCGCGCGGATATGACCGTATTCGTGGAAGACCAAACAGGCGATAAGCGCCAAGGCAAATTGGAAGGAAAACAGCCAAGAATAGGCCGCCACACTCGCGCCCGCGAGCACCACTTTAATCACTTTGGCACTCTTGAGCAGCTTAAAGCCAAGGGAGGCTAGGCCGACAAAACTGATTTTTTGTGGGTTAGTCACAGGAATTTCAGGTACTTGCCGTTCGATATCCTTTTCGGTACGTGTGCCCTGAGCAATCACTTCCTCATCCACTAATAGTCGATAATCAAATCGAAAGGGTTGCCAAACGACATCGGTCTCGAGCCGTACTTGGATTTTGTGTTCTAAAACCTGTGTTTCGCCGGTATCGCTGGCCAATTGGCTGCGCTGTTGAGTGAGTTCAAATTCATGGACTTTAAGGCCGCCATTTTCGACCGATGCGGCTTTTTGTGAGACTAAGGTATTGTCCCAAAAGAGTTGTTGCCAACCTGCGAGTGAGCCTTCCAAACGCAGCGATTTGCCTAAGCAGTCAATCTTAAGTAGTTCCAATTTAGGGTCCGTTTGTATGTGTATCCGAATAATGCCCAACCAACATCGAGTATTATGGCAAAGTATGAAGATAAATTGCCTTGGGCATACGGCTAAGCCGTGCACGGCAAATTATGCCTGCGAAATAGGGCTGATGATATTAGCTTTTTGGATCATCTTGCTTTTATGCTGTGATTTTTATCGATTTTCTGGTGGTCGCTTCAATCATCTAGGCTGCGGACAATTTCCATCCCTTGGGCCAACGTGGTGAAAGCTAACTTGGCGACGCAGCACTGGCCTATGGCATTGGCGTGCTTTTGTACCCATTTGATAAAGTCGGTAAGTGGCAACTTTTGCTCTTGTTTGAGTAGCTTAGGTAGTTCGCCAATGGGATCTTCATGAATAGTGCTTGGGGTAGCGCGGATCAAGTATTGGTTGCCACTGCTGTCGAGTAACAGATCCGTGTAGACAAATTGGTGCTGGTACAGGCAGGCGAGTTCTAGCCAATCCCGCTGATGGGCTAGGTAAAGGAGTTCGTCATTTTGAGTGAGTTTGACTACCGCAGGCCATTCAATATCGACCATCTTTACTAGAGTCATGCGTAATCCTGTGGACATAGATTCATTTGGTCAACCTCTCATCCTAATTAGCGTTTAGGAGAGAACCCATGGATGGGAGTATGCCACCGACGTGGGCGAAGAAGGAAGGCGTCTAGCGGCATACTCTAAGATTTAGTGTGTAACCACTTGATATGAATTATTTTACAGGAACACGTCTTGGATAAAGCCACACTGAGTAGTATGGCTTAAGTTGGATTAATGGCTTGCCGCCGGCGCTTTAGGTTTGGCGTTGTAATCGAAATTAATCTCTTGATTAAGATTGGTTATCGAGCAAGTGCCATGTTCTCGGGTTGTTCTATGATTGGCTTGACCAATATGGAACTCGACGTTGAGGAACACATGCTTAATCACATCTATTCGGTACTTATCATAGTAGCTTTCGACTTCTTGCTTTAGGCCGTCAAACTCTAATTCTTCGCGACTGCGCTCGTTTAAGATGCGATTTTTTTCATCGATCATCATCTTGATTTGTTCAATCATCACGGGATCGTTTTGCCACTCGGATTTAGGGGGAAGTCTTTTTAGGCGAGCTTCAATATCTAGGGTTGCAACGACCATAGTTTGGACGCTTTCTTCAAGTTGCTTAAGGTTTTGCTTGAGTTCGCCCTGTTCCATAGCGACAAACACTTCTGTTTTTGTACCCGCTGTGGCGCCAATCGCTACGGCAATGAGTCCCTTTTCAGCATGGGCTACACCACCAATTAAGTCCCCGCGCCGTCCGCTGGTATCGCTCACCGTCAACGTACCCGCAGTTTTGGTATTGCTGTGCAGCAGCTGTTTAGTGATCAGAATATTACCCTTGGCATTTAATTGAGAATATTGCACAAACTGGGCGCTGATTTGGCCTTGGGCCGTAAGATTAGTGGAAAACTCATTTACGCGGATCTGTCTACCAATCACTCCTTTACTTACGGTGATGTCTCCCTCCGCCTCAAGGGTTGCTGAATCGACAAAGCCCATAACGGTAATATCACCCGAGCTTTTCACTATCATGCCCTCGTGAACATCTCCGGTGATTAAAATACTGCCTTTAAAGGTGACATGGCCAGTACTGATGTCCACATCCTTAAGCTGTAACACATCGTCGACATTCATGCCTGTGCGGGTTTCTACGGGTTGACCCGCGACAATTGCAATGAGTTTATTGGGATCCTTTGGATGGAAGTCGGTACCTGTACCAGCTTGCAAAGCGAGATCCTTACCAGGTTTTTGCTTTAGGACTTCGCCCTTAATGTTATAGCCTGGCGTACCTTCCGTAGCCGGATGCCGGATCATTAGGATGTCGTTGGGCTTGACCATAATCATAGAGCCAAGATTACGCATATCGACTGTGCCATCCTCCCGCTCCTGCGGTTGGAGTAAGCGTTCACGGGCTAGGGAGACTTTACGTTCAAGTACGGCATTTTGCCCATTTACAGGTTGCTTACCTTGAGCAATTTCACTCTTACAGCTATCGCCGGGTTTGAGCTTGGTTATTTTTTGCAGCAAGGTTTGAATTTTAAGTTTGCTTAACCCCATGCAAACATTATTTTTTTTAAGTTCAGTAAGAATTTCAGGTAAGTCGACTGCTTTACCGCCACAGGGCGCGGTTAGGGTCATAGTCGCGAGCATTTTGTCGGGGCTGATTTCGATTTTAACGCTACCATCACGGCGCTCAGCCAGTACGGCAAACAACTCAAATTTGCCATCTTCTTGATTGCATAGCGTGTTTGTTTGAGTGACGACTTTATCGATAGCCTGTTCAAGCGGATACAAAGCGCAAAACTCAGGAAGAGATAATAGCCGCATCACATCATCACGGGTGATGGGGCCATGATCTTTAGGGATCAGACGTAATTCCGCCTGGCTTTTGTCACTGCTTAACTCAAGGAGTTCAGGGGCCAACATAGAGCGCTTCCTACTCGTTTGTTTTATTTTTGTTTTATCGGCTAACGCGAGTATAACAGTAGAAACTTTACGCAAAGAAGCCTTTTCGGCGCGAAAAAAAGTAAATGTTGTGATTTTGTTGTCATGGGCTATTGGTTGATTTGCCAATAGATTTTTATTTGATTAACGATAGTTAATCTAGTGTTATCTCTGGTTTTTTAGCCAAAGATTAGCACGAGTATTAACCGGCTTGGTTATGGCGTTAACAAAAAATAAACTTTACAACGCTCATGGGTATGTTAGGGATGAAGCCGATGTGGCAAAACCCTTAATAATTTAGCGCTTACTGCATTTGATACCGTTCACAAAACCATAAAAATCTTATCTAGGTAGCGGCATGTGATTGGCTGCGAATCACTACTCTTCGAGGCGTTCTTAAGGGGATAAGGTTTCTATCCAGATGGGGGCGACACGTAAAAGCTTAGAGTCATCTAAGTTTGGGCAAAGTAAGCTAGGTGCTTTGCTTTAATTTGTGGGGTTAGGATTAAATCGAGGGGTTAGGATTCAAAATTCTATGACTTAACATTTGATTCCCCTTTTCTACTCACAGATTACACCCCCATAAGTCAGCTCAAATAGAGGTTCCTTATTGCTTGGCCAGGTCGGCTTTTCTATGGGAGATTCAAAAGTCGTCAGCCAAACTTCAAGCTCACCTGAGCCTGATAAACATCCCATGTAGGAGAAACACATGCCGCTATCTATCATGTTATTGGCAAATTGAATTGCCTCTTCAAGCGAGCCTTCTTCCTTGTTATGGGTGAAGGTTTCATCGTCCCACACCCAGTTAATCGGTGCCCCATTTTCATCACAAGCAAGGTATCTTACGTTCTTATAACCGTCGCTAGCTGCTCTTAATGAATCCAGAAAGGTTTCTCTGATTTCTGAGAATCTCTTTTTGAATGCTTCAATGCCTAAATCTTTACTAATAATGTGCTTCATACTTGCCTTAGAGGTTAACGCCGCGCTAAACGGCGAGCGTAAGCGAGTCCAGCACCGAAGGTGCGTTGCTGACTTGCCTTGTTAGTTGCTTGCATGACGACGAAACTCGCTAATTAATAATGTTATTAAGGCTATAGGAACCAAGATGGTTACTGCTAGGCCAATTTTGTCGTAATGATAATAAGTAATGCCAGTTTGAATACTCACAATTGGCACAAGTAAGCCTGCAAGATTAAGCTGCCAGAATTTGGCGCTGCATTTACCAGATTTGCTAAGTAGAAACAGCCAAAGTGTGGTAACTACAATAACTGGTGTAGTTACGAAAACGTGCATAAGCAATTGCATGCCGCTTGGCTCATGTTGAACGAGCCAACCATGAAGAGACAGATAAATTACAGCAGCATAAGCCATATTGATGATTGTTAATAAGACTGCTGAACTAAGGTTTAGCATGATGCTCCGTGCAACTAACATTTTATTCGTGCGCATGCGCGTTTACCTCGTTGGACCAGTGAAAACGCGCGCGGTTAACTATCTGTATGCAAAGAACTTATCAGCTTTTTGCCGCTTTTCATATAAGTAATCCATCTGGAAAAACGCGCATGCGCGTTTTGCAAACCTATTAACTAAAATTCAGTTACTATATTCACCTGATTTTATAGAGCTTTATTTATTGCGGATGGAATTAGTGCGCACTGATATTGTCTTAAAATCACTCCAAAGTATCTAAATTTAAATATGACTGTATAGCCATACATTATTAGCCGATTTCTGGTAAGGCCAAGCATAGGTAACTAGATGAGAATTTGTATGGCAACAAGAGTAGGTATTTTCGATTGAGATAACGAGCCGAAACACATTTTGGGGCAAAAGTAAGTGAAAAATGCAGTGAGAGATAAATAGCTCTGCCATTTGTGGGATAAGGTAATAGGTGTTTTTGGGATGACTCAGAATGAGGTTTTATACATGCCTCATTCTGAGATTAACAAGGTCAGCTATTGAGCTTAATTATCGACGACGACTTTTTCATCGATAATCACAGGCAGTACTTGCTGTTTACCTTGGCGAATAACTGTCATCATGATTTTCTTGCCGGGCGTAGTTTCGGCAATTCTATCCATCAGCATTTCGACCCCAGGCACATCTTCGCCATCGTATTTGATGATCACATCCCTTGGTTGTAGCTGCGCCCGTGCTGCGGGGCCATTAGGATCGACACCAGTGACTAATACGCCGCGTAAATCGGGCAGGTTGAGGATTTGCGCAACAACGGGATTAATCGGCTCGCCAGAGATCCCTAAGGCACCACGGATCACTCGACCATTTTTAATCAGTTTACCCATAATGCTGTGGGCCAATTTAATCGGGATCGCGAAGTTAATCCCGTGTCCACCACCTTCGCCGCCCACTTGGAAAGCGGCGGTATTGATACCAATCAGGCTGCCGTTAGTGTCGATTAAGGCGCCGCCTGAGTTACCGGCATTAATTGCAGCATCTGTCTGTAAAAAGTCTAAATAACCAGAACTTAAGCCATTACGACCCGTGGCGCTGATAATCCCTTGGGTAATGGTTTGGCCGAGGTTATAGGGGTTACCAATGGCTAATACCACATCGCCAACCTGCGGTGGGCTATCGAGATTGACTGGCACAGTAGGAAGATTATCGCCTTCGATCTTAAGCACGGAAAGATCGGTTTCGGGATCAAAACCGACCACTTCCGAGGTGAATTTGCGGCCATCTTGTAGGGCGACTACAATTTCATCGGCTTTTTTAATCACATGATAATTCGTGAGAATATAGCCTTCTTTACTCATGATCACCCCAGAGCCTAGGCCTTGGAGGGAACCAGAGTTCAGCGGACGACTCTGATCGATACTTAAGCTATAAATATTGACGACGGCAGGCGCGGCGCGGCGCACGGCCTTAGCAAAGGAGAGTTCGACCGTGTTGTTACCACGGTTTTGCAGTAACGAGCTGCCGAGATTTTTATTGTCGAAGTAGTGTGTAACTAACAAAAACATGGCCGCCATGATAAGGCCGAAGAGTACGGCTTTACCGAGATATAACAGGGTTTCTTTTATTGTCATGGCAGGCTAAGTATTGAAAAAGGTGAGTTAGATTAACATGTTTAACAAGTTAAAGCATAGGGAACCCGCGTTCCCTATGCTGATCCGCATCTGATAATGGGATAAAGATCAGAGCGGCGTACCGATTAACGCAGCACTAAGTACAACAAGCTCTTACCACGGAGGATCTTCAGGGCGACAGCGCCTTCTTGATCTTTGAGTTGCTCCTTGAGTGATTTCAGATCTTTTACCGCCGAACGGTTAATGCCGACAATCACATCGCCTTTTTGTAAGCCGCTCATTGCCGCAGGCGAGCCTTGGGCTATTTCGGTGATTTCCACCCCTTTAGAAGCGTTTTCTAACGAGGCACCTTGGAGCATTGGGTGCACTGCGCCAGCAGCTTTTTCAGTGGTTTGGCTAGCTTCGCCTAAGGTGACACTCACGGTCTTCTTATCACCATCACGGATAAGGCCCAGTTCAACCTTGGCTCCCGCGCCCATAGTCGCGACTTTCGCCCGCAGTTCTTGGAACGACTTAATTGCTCGTCCATCCACGCTGACAATAATATCGCCCGCTTTAATACCTGCTTTTTCGGCAGCACTGCCCGCAGTGACTTCATTCACAAAGCCACCGTGCTGAGTGTCTAAGCCAAAGCCTTGGGCAAGTTGGCTATCTAAATCACGGCCAGAAATCCCCAGTACGCCACGGCGGACCTCTCCATGTTCGGCAATTTGAGCCACGAGGTTTTTCACCATGTTGGCGGGGATCGCAAAACCGATACCCACGTTACCACCGCCTGGGGCTACGATCGCAGTGTTAATACCAATCAGCTCACCTTTAAGGTTAACCAGCGCGCCACCCGAGTTACCGCTGTTAATCGCTGCATCGGTTTGGATAAAGTTTTCAAGCATTTCAATGCCTAAACCGCTACGGCCTAGGGCGCTGACGATCCCTGAGGTGACGGTTTGGCCTAAACCAAAGGGGTTACCAATGGCGACGGCAAAGTCACCAACCCGCAGTTCATCTGAGTCGGAGGTTTTGATTGCAACTAGGTTTTTCGCTTCGATTTGCAGCAAGGCAATGTCAGACTCTGAATCGGTACCAATCAGTTTGGCTTTAACTTCACGGCCATCGTGCAGGCCGACTTGGATATCATCGGCACCGTCGATCACATGGTTGTTGGTGACGATATAGCCTTTATCTGCGTCGATAATCACGCCTGAGCCTAAGCCTCTAAAAGGACGCTCTTGCACTTGTTCCTGCGGTGCATTGGGGCCGAAGAAATAACGGAACACATCGGGGACACGTTGTTTAGAAACGTGCGTGCCAGAAACCGCGACTGAAACCACGGCGGGGGTCGTGCGCTCTAACATAGGCGCAAGACTTGGAATGGATTGACCCTCAACAGATTGCGGAATAGCGGCCTGTGAGACAGCGGGCATCATTGTCAGAGTTGCGGCTAACATTGCGGCTGAAAGTACAGATAGTTTCGTTTTCATCTATTCATAACTCCAAATAAGGGATCAAGGATCTGGATGTAATGCGTCGTGAGTTGTGTCCGCACCAGATCGAATCTGTATCGTTACCGGCTATTTGCCTAGGTAACCATTCGGACATGCACCTCATTGAAAAAGTTCATCAATATTAACAAAGGTTAATTTCTTAACGGCTATTTTATCAGCATTTTATTGAGTGTAACTTAAGTGAAACCTGTGGGCTTTTAAGGCCTTTTTCAAGTATTAAAATGTTTCAATCATCGAATGAAATAAGTTAACAGCATAGCGCTTTATAAATAAGTATTTATCCTTTCACGCTCAATCTTGCTTTGTTGTCGCCGAGTGCCGAAATATGGAATCCAGCGTCCTTTAGCTTGTTAGGGGATAAATATATGCCGCACCAGATTGGCCGTGGTAATATCGACGCAGTTTTTCCAAAGGATAAAAGAGAATTATAACGTGCCCCAGTTAAGCCCTTGGCAGCATTATCAAAAAGATCTGACTCGTGATGGTTTTTCCCATGATCCCGCGCAGGAAATGGCCGTAAAGGCGCTGCAACGCGTATACGAAGATTTAACCGCTGCCGAAGCGCCAAGCTCACTATTAGGCAAGTTATTGACCTCCTTTGGCCTTAAGTCTGCGCCTGTCGCGCCTAAGGGGTTGTATCTGTGGGGCGGTGTTGGTCGCGGCAAAACCTATCTGATGGACACCTTTTTTGATGCGCTGCCAGGTAATCAAAAATTAAGGGCACACTTTCACCGTTTTATGCATCAACTGCATTTGGATCTGGATGCGCTTAAAGGCACCCGCGATCCTTTATTAGTGATTGCCAAACAAATGGCCGCGAAATACCGAGTCATTTGTTTTGATGAATTTTTTGTCTCTGATATCACTGATGCCATGCTACTTGGCACCTTATTCGAAGCCCTCTTTAAAGAAGGCGTGGTCTTAGTTGCGACCTCAAACATCATTCCCGATGATTTGTATAAAAACGGATTGCAACGGGCACGATTCCTTCCCGCAATCGCCTTGATCAATCAACATTGTGAAGTGCTCAATGTGGATTCGGGCATCGACTATCGCCTGCGCACTCTCGAGCAGGCAGAGATTTATCACCATCCACTTGATGAGCAGGCCGACACTAATCTGCTGCGTTATTTCCGTCAGTTAGCCCCCGAGGCTGAAATTTCAACCGATGCGATTGAAATCGAAGGGAGGGCAATCAGCATACGTCAACAGGCGCAAGGTGTGTTGCTCGCGGATTTCAGAGCTTTATGCGATGGCCCCCGTAGTCAGCGCGATTATATGGAGCTGGCGCGGATTTATCATACCGTGTTGGTGAGTGGCATCGAGCAAATGGGCGCGTTTTTAACGGGTGATGATATCGCCAGACGTTTCTTGGCCATGGTGGATGAGTTTTACGAGCGTAATGTTAAGTTGATCGTTTCCGCGCAGGTGCCGCTGGAAGAGATTTATGCCGATGGCTTATTGAGTTTTGAATTTAGACGCTGTCGCTCTCGCTTAATCGAAATGCAATCCTACGATTACTTAAAATCAGAGCATTTACCTTAGGTTAGCGAGTGCCAATCATTGGAGGTTAGCGCGTTTTTTATGCAAACCTCCTGTGGTTCATCCATCCCAGTGAAAATCAGCCTCACAGATCGATTTTTTATGATTTTTGTCAAAATATCAGGTGATTTTTAGCTCACGTTTGTCTATAATCCGCCACCTGCCCACGTTACTCCACCAAACTAGGTGGAAGTTGTACGCCGAGTTAAGTACTCGAAGGGGTACTGAAAGGCAATTTTGTGTTGTTTACCATTGTAGGCAACATGTGAGACAGAAATTAACTTTGGGTTTTTGTAATAATGAAGACTTTTACTGCTACACCAGAAACTGTAACTCGTGACTGGTTCGTCGTTGATGCTGACGGCAAAACTTTAGGTCGTATCGCTACCGAAATCGCTCTGCGTTTACGCGGTAAGCACAAGCCAGAATACACTCCTCACGTTGACACTGGTGATTACATCATCGTTATCAACGCTGAGAAAGTTACTGTTACTGGTAACAAAGCGCAAGGCAAGACGTACTACTCGCACTCAGGCTTCCCTGGTGGCATCAAGCAAATCAGCTTTGAAAAGCTGCAAGCTCACAAGCCAGAAATGATCATCGAGAAAGCAGTTAAGGGTATGTTACCAAAAGGTCCTCTGGGCCGTGCCATGTTCCGTAAACTGAAAGTTTACGCTGGCGCAGAACATAACCACGCTGCACAACAACCTCAAGTTCTTGATATCTAAACGGGATTAAGCAAATGGCTGCAACTCAGTACTACGGCACTGGCCGTCGCAAAACCTCTACAGCACGCGTATTCGCTAAAGCTGGTAGTGGCAACATCGTTGTAAATCAACGTCCTTTGGACCAATACTTTGGTCGTGAAACTGCTCGTATGGTTGTTCGTCAACCATTAGAACTAGTTGAAATGACTGACAAGCTGGACATCTATGTAACTGTTAAGGGCGGTGGTATCACTGGCCAAGCAGGTGCAATCCGTCACGGTATCACTCGTGCCCTGATGCAATTAGATGAAGCTCTGCGTCCATCATTACGTTCTGCTGGTTTCGTAACCCGTGACGCTCGTAAAGTTGAGCGTAAGAAAGTGGGTCTACGTAAAGCACGTCGTAAGCCACAATTCTCTAAGCGTTAATACGTTTTGGAATCTCAAAAAACCCAGCTTATGCTGGGTTTTTTATTACCTAAAATTGGCTATGCTCGCCTTAATCAAAGTGTTTTTTGCTGACAGTTCGAAGAGAGGGGAAGATGAGCTTACAGTTATTTATGCTGGCTGTGGCATTGGTGTTGATTTTAGAGGGTGTGGGGCCTTTGTTATTCCCCAATAAATGGCGCCGATATTTGAACGAGCTTTCCCATCAAAATCAGCAAGTTTTACGCCGGATTGGCGGTTCTTTAGTCACCGCTGGGCTGGTCATTTTGATTATTTTTTCATAAATGCCTTACCACTTGCGGTTTAAAATCTGTTAGAATCCATTTTTAACCACAACCTTGCAGCAAACAATGGGCAAAAACGTAGTTGTTCTCGGCACCCAATGGGGTGACGAAGGAAAAGGTAAGATTGTCGACCTTCTAACAGAACAGGCAAAATATGTAGTTCGCTACCAAGGCGGTCACAACGCGGGTCACACTCTCGTGATCAATGGCGATAAAACCGTACTTCATCTGATCCCATCAGGCATCCTACGCGACAATGTGAAATGCATTATCGGTAACGGAGTGGTGCTTGCACCTGACGCCCTGATGAAAGAGATCAAAATGCTCAAAGAGCGCGGCATTCCTGTTGAGGAACGTCTGCTGATCTCTGAAGCATGTCCGCTGATCCTGCCATTCCACTGTGCCTTAGACATCGCTCGCGAAAAAGCGCGCGGTAACAAAGCGATTGGTACTACGGGTCGTGGTATTGGTCCTGCGTATGAAGACAAGATTTCCCGTCGCGGTCTGCGTGTTGGCGATCTGTTCAATGCTGAGCTATTTGCTGAAAAGCTGAAAGAAGTTATGGCATATCATAACTTTATGCTGACAGAGTACTACAAAGTTGACGCCGTAGATTACGAGCAAACACTGAGCGACGCGTTAGCCTTAGCTGACTACCTGAAGAGCATGTGTGTTGACGTAACTGAACTGTTGGATAACGCGCGTAAAGCGGGTGAGCCAATTCTGTTCGAAGGTGCACAAGGTACACTGTTAGACATCGACCACGGTACTTATCCGTTTGTGACTTCGTCAAACACTACCGCAGGTGGTGTGGCGACAGGCAGCGGCTTTGGTCCACGTCATTTAGACTATGTCTTAGGTATCATGAAGGCTTACACCACTCGCGTGGGTGCCGGTCCTTTCCCAACTGAACTCTTATGTGAAGTGGGTGATCATTTAGGGACTAAAGGTCATGAATTTGGTGCGACTACCGGTCGTAAGCGTCGTCCAGGTTGGTTAGATGCAGTGGCAATGCGCCGAGCAGTACAAATCAACAGTGTAAGTGGCTTCTGCTTAACTAAGTTAGACGTACTCGATGGCCTGAAAGAAGTGAAGATCTGTGTGGGTTACCAACATCCAGATGGCACTATCTCTAAGGTTACGCCATTAGCGGCTGAAGGTTATGAGCAGGTCACGCCTGTTTATGAAACTATGCCAGGCTGGAGCGAGTCAACTTTCGGAGCGACCTCTTTAGAGCAGTTACCGCAAGCAGCTATCAACTACATCAAGCGTATTGAAGAGTTGTTAGGAACGCCGATCGACATCATTTCTACCGGTCCAGACCGTAATGAAACGATGATTTTAGTTAGCCCATTTAACTAAAATCGTAGAGGCCGTGTTTCACGGCCTTTTCTTCCTTTGTTGTTCCTTCCTGTTTGTTTTCTGTGGTTAGAAATTCGGCTTGAGCTCAAGAAATAGGTTATACTGCCGATGCAAGTATTCACCCTATTGTCATTGAGAGTCGTTATGCTACGTACTGCCTTAGTTGCGCTGCTGCCCTTAGTATCTTCAATGTGCTTTGCTGAAACACAGGCAGTGGATATTTATTCTCAAGATCAATTACTTGAAATGATCCGTGGCGAAAAATATCTGGCAAGAGTTAAGCAAGATGACTGTCAGTTAGTGCAAGATATCGAAGCGCGCGCAGAAGTCTTAAAGCAGCCCCTGTATCAGTTTTTGTGGGGGGAAATGCTCAACCATGGTACCTGCGTAAAAGCCAATGCAGTCAAAGGGATGGGATTATTGCAAGAGGCGGCCGAGCAGGGCAGCCCTGAGGCCATGGTGAAACTTGCCGAATATTATCAAAATGGTAAGTTTGTTATTCGTAATAAAGACCGTGCGGTCAATTATTTATTGCCAGCGGCGGCGAGCGGCAGTTTAGCCGCGCGGATGATGCTGGTTCGTTTATACGGTGAAGGTTATGGTAGTCCAAGGGACTATGAAATGGCCTATAACTGGTTATACAACAATGTATTTACCGATGAGGCGACCAAGAAAAAAGCCTTGTCATTACTGCAGGTGTTAGCCGCTAAAATGCCCGCCAGTGCAGTGGCGCGGGCCCAGCAAGAGCACTTGCGAACCCGTTGAGTTGTCTCTACTGATTGAGACAGAAATATTGGATATTGAATGATCAAAGACCCTCATTTCGAGCGTGAACAGGATAAGTACGAAAACCCTATCCCAAGTCGTGAGTATATTATCGAGTACTTACGTTCTCAAAAATCACCTATTACCCGTGACAGCATTGCTGTTGCACTGCAGATCCACGATGAAGAACAGTTAGAAGCCCTGCGTCGCCGTTTACGGGCGATGGAGCGTGACGGTGAACTGGTATTTACCCGCGGTCAAAGCTACGGCTTACCTGAAAAAATGGATCTGATTTCCGGCACTGTCCTTGGGCACAGAGAAGGCTATGGCTTCTTTAAACCTGATGAAGGTGGCGACGATTTATTTATCTCAAATCGCGACATGCTGATGTATTTCCATGGCGATAAAGTGTTGGCACAAAAAGCCGGTATGGACCGTAAAGGCCGCCGCGAGGCCCGTATTGTCCGTCTAATCCAGCCGCGCAGTGCCGCCATTGTGGGGCGATTCCACGTCGATAGCGGCATGGCATTTGTGATTGCCGATGATAAGCGCATTACCCAAGAAATCTTAATCGCTAGCGAAGATCGCAATGGTGCCCGTCAAGGCGATGTGGTCGTGGTTGAACTGACCCGTCGTCCGGGTCGATTCGTGAAAGCGGCCGGTAAAGTCACTGAAGTGCTCGGCAAGCAAATGGCGCCGGGAATGGAAATCGAAATTGCCCTGCGTAATTACGATTTACCCCACACTTGGTCGGCGGTGATTGAGAAAAAACTGCGCCGCATCCCAGATGAAGTGACTGAAGCCGATAAGGTTGGCCGCGTCGATCTGCGAGATCTGCCCTTAGTAACTATCGACGGCGAAGATGCCCGTGACTTTGACGATGCGGTATACGCCGAAGTTAAGCCCAGTGGTGGATGGCGTCTGTGGGTGGCGATTGCGGATGTGAGCTACTATGTGCGTACCGATTCGGCCTTAGATACCGAAGCCCGTGCCCGTGGTAACTCTGTATACTTCCCATCGCAAGTGATCCCTATGCTGCCGGAGAAAATCTCTAACGGCCTGTGCTCGCTCAATCCCCATGTCGATCGCCTGTGTATGGTGGCAGAGATGACGATTTCGGCTCGCGGTAAGCTGTCGGGTTATAAGTTTTATCCCGCGGTGATGCATTCACATGCGCGTTTCACTTACACCCAAGTGGCCGCCATGCTCGAAGGCGGACCGATTGCGCCTGAGCATGAAGCGCTATTCCCGCACCTGCAATGTTTGCAGTCGCTCTATTTAGCGCTTGATCAACAGCGCGCCGAGCGTGGGGCGATTGCCTTTGAGACCTTAGAAACACAGTTTATTTTTAACGACCAGCGCAAGATCGATAAGATTGTGCCAAGAGCGCGTAATCAAGCTCATAAAATCATTGAAGAATGTATGATTTTGGCCAACGTATCGGCCGCTAAGTTTGTGAAAAAGCACAAGGGTGAAATTCTCTATCGCGTGCATGAATCGCCCTCTGAGCAGAAGCTAGCAAACTTTAAAGAGTTTCTGGCCGAACGTGGTTTAAGCATGGGCGGCGGACTTGAGCCAACCCCTGCGGATTACCAGAATGTAATGCTGCAAATCGCCGATCGCCCCGATGCCGAGCTTATCCAAGTGATGTTGCTGCGCTCAATGCGCCAAGCTATCTACACTCCTGATAACGAAGGCCACTTTGGTTTAGCGCTTGAGGAGTATGCACACTTCACCTCGCCAATTCGCCGTTATCCTGATTTAGTGCTGCACCGCGTGATCCGCTATTTATTGGCGAAGGAAAAAGGCGAAGCCAATGAGAAGTGGACATCCGATGGTGGCTACCATTATCAACTCGATGAGTTAGATCTCTTAGGCGAAGAATGTTCGAATACCGAGCGCCGTGCCGATGAAGCCACGCGTGATGTAAGCGACTGGTTGAAATGTGAATTTATGCAGGACCATGTGGGTGACACCTTCGAGGCGGTGATTGCCTCTGTCACTAACTTTGGTTTATTCGTTCGCTTAAATGACTTATTTATCGATGGCTTAGTGCATATTTCTAGCCTAGGCAGCGATTATTATCAGTTCGATCCTATGCGTCAGCGTTTGATTGGCGAGCACACAGGTCAAGTCTATCAAGTGGGTGATCCCGTCACGGTAAAAGTGGCTGCGGTAAACTTGGATGATAGACAGATTGACTTAGTCATGCTTGGCGACAGCGGAAAAGGTGGTCGCCGTAAGTCAGCGCCGAGTCGAGAAAAACCGATGACAGCGCGTGAGCGGGTAAACCGTGAAGGCGCAAAAATGGCTAAGGCAGCTAAATCGACAGGTGCGAAATCGAAAGCCGGTTCGGATAAAGCTGGGGCGAGTAAGTCTAAGTCTAAAGCAGGCGCTAAGCCTAAGAAAAGCGAAAAAAATTCGGCGAAAAAGCCAAAGGCCGCGAAGCGGAGCACGAGAAAGAAGTAAATGAAGAAACAAGATATTATTTTTGGGATCCACGCAGTTGAAGCGCTGTTAAAGCACAGCCCAGAGCGCATTATTGAACTTTGGCTGTTGCAGGGCCGTGAAGATGAGCGCTTAACGCCGCTTATCCGCCAGGCTAAAGCTTTTGGCACTAGCATCCAAGTGACCTCACGCAAAGTGTTGGACGATAAAGCCGAAAGTGCTCAGCACCAAGGCATTGTTGCCCGTGTTAAAGCGGCTAAAATCCTAGGTGAGCATGACTTAGATGAGTTGTTAGCTAAGACTGACTTACCGTTTTTATTGATTTTAGATGGGGTTACCGATCCGCATAACCTAGGTGCTTGCTTACGTAACGCCGATGCCGCGGGTGTGCAGGGCATTATTGTGCCTAAGGATAACTCAGTAGGCTTAACGGCTGTGGTGAGCAAAGTGGCCTGCGGTGCCGCCGAAACTGTGCCCTTATTCCAAGTGACTAACCTTGCGCGTACCATGCGTCATCTGCAGGAAAAGGGCGTGTGGATTGTTGGCACGGCGGGCGAAGCGGATTGTGAGCTATATCAAGCCGATCTTAAAGGGCCGCTGGCAATTGCGATGGGCGCCGAAGGCAAAGGCTTACGCCGCCTAAGTCGTGAATGTTGCGATACCTTGGTCTCGATTCCGATGGCGGGGAGCGTTTCTAGCTTAAACGTGTCTGTCGCCACGGGCATCTGCCTATTCGAAGCAGTGCGTCAACGTCGTAGCTAATTGATATATTCAGTAAAAAGACGGGCAAGCCCGTCTTTTTTATTGCAAGTAATTAGCTTTTAAGCCTTTTTCGCTGCATCGAGATTCGAGTTCTCTAGGTCGTTACTTTCTGCCTCAATAAAGGATTGCTCTGAGTTAAATTCAAACTCGAATGTCAGCTGTTGTTCGCTATCACTGTCATTATCCTCTAGGGCATCGGCACCTAAATCTTCTTCATCGTTGGTGGGCGAGGGCGTCATTTGCTCTTGCACCGATTCGACATCAACCCTTGGGTCGAGTGCAGCTGCTAATGGGGATGAAACTAAGTCACCAGTTGCCATGATGTAGTCTTGAGTTACATTGGTTTCGGCCTTTTGTTGTGAGTGAACATAACGCAGGCGTAAAAATAGAATTAAGGTACAGGCCGACATAAAGCCATAGAGCATGCTATTGCCGAGCCATTGCATTAAGGTTGAGGCGATAAGCGGGCCGATACTGGCGCCAAGGCCGAAGGTCAGTAATATGGTGGCCGACAGACCGACCCTTTCACTCTGCTCGACCCGGGAGTTGGCCAGTGCCGTCGCCAAGGGGTAGAAGGTAAAGCCAAGAATACCGAACAGAAACGTCATCACCAGTGAGAGTGTGGGATGGTAAGGCGTGAGGGCGATTGCTAAGGCTAAGATCCCAAGCAATACGCAGTTAATGCGGATAAGTCGACTGCGGGACATAATGTCGGATAGTTTCCCCATTGGCCATTGCGCCAGTAGACCTGCGAGAATGGTGGCCGTCATATAGGTGGCGACTTTCTCGGGCGGTAAACCTAAGTTACTGGCATAGGCGGGCGCCAAACCATAAAAAGAGCCGACAATCATGCTACCTATGGCGATGGTAGTCAGAGCTTGCGGGGCCTTGCGCCAATAGTGGGCGATTTTTAAGGGCGCGGGCACCAGTGGCGCCGGGTGAATCCGGCGAGTCAAGGAAATGGGGACAATACACAGGGCAAAGCAGATGGCGATCAGTAACAGCGGCTCTAGGCCGAGTTCAGGATAGAGGCTGATGGCACCTTGGCCCAATATTAAACCGAAGTATGAGACTATCATGTAGCTGGCAAACACTGTACCGCGTTGGCTGCTTTCGGCCTGCTCATTGAGCCAACTTTCGAGCACCATGTATTGGCACATCATGCCCATACCGACGATAAGCCTTAACAGGATCCAAACCACTAGCTCATCCACTAAGGCATGGCCGAGGGCGGAGGCGGCCACTATCCCGGCACTGGCGACAAAGGCGCGAATATGCCCGACTTGGGCAATCAAACGATGACCAATCTTAGAGCCTGCGACTAGACCGACGTAATAGGCCGACATCATGCCGCCTATCCATAGCTGTGGAACGTGCATCACCGACAGGCGCAGGCCTAAATAGGTGGTGAGTAAACCGCCAGCCAACACAGTTAATAGAGTCGTGCTATATAAAGAGGCGAAAGTGCGTAGCGGATTTGCCATTAACTACTCCTTGTATGATTGCAGGGAGAGTATATCAGGTGTTGGTGTGTATTCAGTGTTGCAAAATGTTGGAATTTAATGACTAATTTATCGTTTTTGTGTATGGGTCACTAAATCCGATTGAAATGGGATTTGGCTGAATAGGGAATTAGGTTTCAGCCAAACCATTGGGTAACTTGATTATCTAAAGGTGTAGAGCAGGTTAAAGGTGGTGACTGTGTCAGTCTGCTTACTGCCTTCTGGGACGACTTCGGTGTACTTGATGTTCATGCCGATTTTAAATGCCCAGTCCTGAAACACTAAGTTCTTGTAGTTCATATCGAGGGTGAGGGTATTGTTATTCTCGCCCACCTCGGCGGTGAGATCGGCATTAATGCTGGTATATTCCTGCAATTTTTGCGAAAACTTAGCCGCAGTACGTAAAATCACATCCTTTTCGGCGGCGGGATCGGGCTCTGAGACTGATTCCGCGGGTAGGTTGTATCGATAACCTGGGCCGACTTCGAGGCTGAGTTTGGTTTTATAGCTGTTAATGGCATTAAAACCATAACCCGAAGAAAGGGTTGAGATTTGGGTATAACTACCGAACTGATCCCAAGTAAAATCGCCACGGCCAAAGATATAGCCCTTGGTGAGTTTATAGTTGCTCTGGAGCTGGAGTTCGTACTTCTCTGAGGTGGTTTGGTTTTTCTCTGAGGCGAAATACGCTTTTAGCGTGGCTTCTTGTTTTGTTTGCTTGGTATCGTAAATCAGTTGGGTGCGACCATTAAAACTGCTTGATTCGGTATTGCCCGTGTTCAACTGTAAGCCAGCTTCGACTTCTGCAGTAAAATCGCTTGGCGGTTCCTGATAATCAGGAGGCACAAGCGCAAGTGCCGGAAAAGATAGGCAAAACAAACTCACAGGGGCGATAACTTTTAGCATTGCTCGTAACATTAGTCAGGGTTCTTGAATGGCTGGTGTCTGATATCCGAATAGGGGTGAGGCGTCATCATACCCGTATTGCGGGTTGAGGCAAAGTTATTGCTTGAGTTTCGCGTCTGCTTTCTGTACTATCTCGCGCTCGAATCAGTCACTATTTTCGTTCCTTGCCTCCACTTGGTCTGACTGAGCCAATAACGAGGCTACATAACCGTAAGGAGCAATAAATGCGTCATTACGAAATCGTATTTATGGTTCACCCAGATCAAAGTGAACAAGTACCAGGTATGATTGAGCGTTACACCGGTGCAATCACCGAAGCTAACGGCAAAATCCACCGTTTAGAAGATTGGGGCCGTCGTCAACTGGCTTACCCAATCCAAGACCTGCACAAAGCTCACTACGTTCTGATGAACGTTGAAGCACCAGCAGAGACGATTGAAGAGCTAGAAACTGCTTTCCGTTTCAACGACGCAGTTCTGCGTAACATGGTAATGCGTACTAAAGGTGCCATCACCGAAGCATCTCCAATGGCGAAAGCTAAAGATGAGCGCGATTCACGTCGTGGCCCAGCTGGCGACCGCTCATATGATGAAGCTAACGCTGAAGAAATCGCTGAGTAAGTTTATCTGTGACCACCAATAACTTGGTGTTGTCAGGAACCATAACCCGTTCCAGACGCTTTAAAAGCCCGGCAGGCATCGCGCACAGTGTGATAATGCTAGAACACAAATCGCAGCGTTATGAAGCAGACATGCTCCGCAACGTCTACGTACAAATACAAGTGATATTGAGTGGCCCACGCTTTGAGAGCGTGGCAGACAATCTGAAAGCAGGTGTGGAAGTACAAGTTCAAGGTTTTATGACGCTTCAACAGGGGCGCAATGGCCAAAATCGCTTAGTCATCCATGCCGAAAATGTCGAATTGAAAACTTAGGAGACTGTCAAATGGCACGTTATTTCCGTCGTCGCAAGTTCTGCCGTTTCACCGCTGAAGGTGTTGCAGAAATTGATTACAAAGATATCGTTACTTTAAAGAACTACATCACTGAAAGCGGCAAGATCGTTCCAAGCCGTATCACTGGTACTAGTGCTAAATATCAGCGTCAACTAGCTCGCGCAATCAAGCGTGCTCGTTATCTTTCTCTACTGCCATACACTGATTTACATCAGTAATTGCAGTATTCCTAATCGAATATAGAGGATTTGATAATGAACGTTATTCTGCTTGATAAAATCGCTAACCTGGGTAATCTGGGTGACCAAGTTGCAGTTAAAGCTGGTTACGCTCGTAACTACCTGCTGCCACAAGGTAAAGCTGTTGTTGCTAACGAAAGCAACGTTAAAGTATTTGAAGCTCGTCGCGCTGAATTAGAAGCTAAATTAGCTGCTGATCTGGCTGCTGCTAACCAACGCGCTGAAAAAATCGCTGCTCTGGAAGCTGTTGTTATCGCTTCTAAAGCTGGTGATGAAGGCAAACTGTTTGGTTCAGTTGGCACTCGTGACATCGCTGATGCAGTAACTGCTGCTGGCGTTGAACTGGCTAAATCAGAAGTTCGTTTACCATTAGGCGCTCTGCGTACTACTGGCGACTTCGAAGTTGAAGTTCAGTTACACACTGAAGTTAAA
The DNA here is from genome assembly GCF_000485795.1 of Shewanella decolorationis S12. Classification (GTDB taxonomy): domain Bacteria; phylum Pseudomonadota; class Gammaproteobacteria; order Enterobacterales; family Shewanellaceae; genus Shewanella; species Shewanella decolorationis. Next base: position 394,146 of record NZ_AXZL01000076.1, on the reverse strand, counting down.
GCTGTTGTTAAAGTATCTGTTGTTGCAGAAGCTTAATTACCAACTGCTTTAAATGAAAAACACCGCTTCGGCGGTGTTTTTTTATGGGCGCGATTTAGCATGTATTGCTGAGCGAGATGCTGTTTTCACGTATCAACGTTAAACAGGCTTAGCTACTTCATCGCAGCTAAGCCTGGCACTAAGGCTCAATATGTTATTGCTGAAGACTGTTGTTAAAAGGCGTAAGCACCCGTGGTAGTACGCCCTGTAGCTTTGAAATCGCGACCCCGTAGTTAGTGATAGGCACATTGCGCCGTTGGCATTCGTGGATGCGGCGAAGCATTTCATTACGATTAAACATACAGGCACCGCAGTGGATGGCGAGGGCATATTGCTCTAAATCATCGGGAAAGTCGTGGCCGGACGTCACGATAAATTCGAGTTGTTTACCCGTATAGCTATTTATCCAGCGGGGGAGTTTGACTCGGCCGATATCATCTTCCTGTACATTGTGGCTGCAGGCTTCGGCGATGAGCACTTTATCACCAACTTGCAATTTATCTAACGCCTCAGCGCCTGCGGCAAGGGTGGGCAAATCCCCTTTAAAACGCGCAAATAGGGTTGAGAAAGTCGTGAGTGGAATCGATGCTGGTACTAGGGCGGCGACTTGTTTAATCGCCTGAGCATCTGAGATCACCAGTTTGGGGGTGACGACGGATAATGCCTTTTCGAGTTCTGTTTCTTTCACCACCATTGCGATCGCGCTGCGATCCAATGCTTCCCGAAGGATCTGCACCTGCGGCAGGATCAAGCGTCCTTTAGGTGCCGCCATATCGATTGGTACGACGCAGAGGATAACGTCCCCCGCTTGATAGAGGTCGCCCGCTAGCAGAGGTTCTTGTTTATATTCCGCTGGTGCTAAATCGATAATCAGCTGTTTAAGTGTCTTGGCCGCAAGGCCTGTGGTGGCGGAGACCACAATAAAGGGCAAGGATTGCTGTTGGCAGAAGGCGATATCCCCGGCTTTAGGTGTACAGATGTCGGCCTTGTTGAATACCACCAGTATCGGCATTCGCATCTGCTGTATTTCGTTCACTAAGGCTATATCCGATGGATAAAGCCCCAGTTCATCCACCACCAAGAGTGCCATATCGGAGCGGAACAATACTTTACGAGTTGCCTTCACCCGCATAGCACCTAATTCTCCGTCATCATCGATACCGGCAGTGTCATAAAAGGTCACAGGCCCTAGGGGCTGCAACTCATAGGCCTTGGCTACGGCATCCGTCGTGGTGCCCTTAATATCGGACACAATGGAGATCTGTTGCCCCGCGATCATATTGAGCAGAGAAGACTTACCCGCATTGCGTCGACCGACTAAGGCGATATGGTAACGCATGCCCCGTGGTGCCGATTGGTTTTGGGAATGCTCTTGTGGATTAATGCCTTGACACATATTGGTTCCTTTTTGAATCACCACGGCTAAAGGATGGCAGTAGCCCATGGCTTTGAATTTGCTGGCAGACTTGGTTAAGTCGCTCTGCTGCCGGATGTTGTTGCTGGTTTTTTCCCGGATAAATGCTGTAATCGGCACTCACTTGTGTTGGGGTGAAGGAGGGCATAATCACATTGCAACCTCGCTTTAGTGCCTGTTCCCGAGCGCCTTTTTCGAGGGCATCGAGGGAGCTGGTCGCGGGGATATTTGCTCCAGGATTCATCAGTCGCAAAATCGCACTCACCCTATGGCTCTTAAGGGCGCTGCCATTGGGCGATGTGGCAAATGGAGTTTGCGCATGGGCGATAAAAGGGCCGCAGGCCAGCATATCGAGCTGCAGCTCAGTTAAGCATTGAATATCGCGGGCTAAGATAGCGTCAGTCATCCCAGGTAAATCGATGATGATGCCGGAACCTGTCTGAAAGCCGAGTGACTTAAGGTGAGTAAGTCTTGCAATTCGTTCATCGAAATGGGCTTTAGGGCGACAGCGAGCAAAGAGGGCGCGGTCGAAGGTTTCCATCTTGAGTAAATAACGATCGGCACCCGCCTCACGCCAGTTTTCCAATTCATGATGTTTGCGATCGCCAAGGGAGAGGGTGATTGCCAGGTTATGGCGCTGCTTAATTTCACTGATAAGGCTACTGATGCGCTTGCAACTGTAGCTAAAATCATCCCCCGATTGCAGCACCACAGTGCCGAGGCCGAGTGCGGCTATGTTATTCACCGCGCTGAGGATTTCTTCGTTCGAGAGCCGATAACGCTTTACCTGCCGATTCTCGCTACGCAGTCCACAGTAATGGCAGTGGTTACGGCAATGATTCGAAAATTCAACAATGCCGCGTAAATAAACCTGTAGCTGAAATTCGAGCTCAGTGGCGAGCTGCGCGCGGCTAAACAGCCATTCATCGTCCTGCCCTTGGAGCAGCTCAAGGATTTGCGCATAACTGAGCGCTATAGGTTTGAGCAAACTTGGTTGCGTACAGGAAGGTGTTTGCTGAATGATTGGGATAGGGCTGGCATGCATCAGTGACGCTCCTTATCCAGCGCAATCACACTTTGATACCAGAGATCGCCTACGGCGCGGCGACATTCTTCCACGTAACGGCCAAGGGGTATTGCCACCGGAGAGTCTTGCTCTGCGGTGACGCCGGAATAAAACCAATCGATTAAGCTGTTTGGCGCAAGGCCTAAAGCAATAGCATCAAACTCTACCCAAAGCCCCTGAGCCGAAGTGGTATGGCTATGGGCGTAATGACCGACAAAGAGCCTATCGCCAATCAGCAATATAGGTTGCAGTGGCAGCGCTTGGGTCGAGACTAGATTGACGACCTCAGGAAACTGCGTTTTAAGCTCGGCGCACCAGTGGCGGGAGTTTTCATAGAGTCGTTCCACTTCCGGCAGTGGCATCTCAGGTCTTAAGATGGTGGCAAACTCATCCCGCCATAGACGAGTGGGCTCAAGTTTAATCAGGGTGAGTTGCCTTAAGCGGGCGTTTTGTAGCCGCTTTAATAACAACTGCCCCACGGCATTATCGGCAAAATTACTGTAAATCGCCGCGTGTAACACGATTACATCAGCGCGCTCTATCGCATTCAGTAAGGCGCTAGTGTTAAGGCCAAAATGCAACTGCACGCCGGGCTCAGAAAATAAATAAGGTGCCATTTACAGATAGATATCCCGTTCACCCGCATCGGTTTTTTGCAAACAGCCACGCACATTACGTTCCCGTGATGGACTCATTTTGGCGAGCTCTCGCTCTATCAGGGCGTTACCTGCCTCGCGGGTTTTATCGCTGGCGTAGTCGTTCAGATATTCCCTAAAGGTGATCAAGGCATTCGGCTGGCAGAACTTGCCAATAAACTGCTGTTTGGCTAATCCCATAAAGTGATCGCCAGTGCGCCCTTTACGGTAACAGCCTGTACAGAAAGAGGGGATGGCATCCGAATCCGTAACTAATTCATAGATGATCTCATCCATGGCTCGATGATCGCCAAGGCTAAATTGCTCGGCATCGTGTTGATTTAGCTTGCTGTCTTGATAGCCGCCAGGCGCGGTACGTGAGCCTGCACTGATTTGTGAAACGCCGAGTTCTAACAACTCTTTACGCAGCGCAGCGCTCTCCCGTGTACTCATAATCAAGCCTGTATAAGGTACGGCGAGGCGAGTGATGGCTACAATGCGCTTAAAGCAGTCATCATCGACCTCATAGGGCGGCTTTTCACTGATAGCGGAGCCATGGGCGGGTTCTATCCGCGGGAAGGAGATAGTATGCGGGCCAACGCCACAGTCTTTTTCGAGTTGCTGAACATGGGTGAGCATGGCGAGCAGCTCAAATCTATGGTCATACAGGCCAAAGAGGGCGCCGATACCGACATCATCGATTCCCGCTTCCATGGCCCTGTGTATGGCGTAGAGGCGGTATAAAAAGTCGGTTTTTTTACCTTTAAGATGGACTTGGCTGTAGGTGTCTTGATGATAGGTTTCTTGGAAGCATTGATAAGTGCCTATCGCCGCGGTTTTAAGTTGTTTAAAGTCTTCCACACTCATTGGCGCGCAGTTGACGTTGATACGACGAATTTCGCCACCCTTGCCCTGCTTAACGCTGTACATGGTTTGAATACTTTCAACAATGGCTTGCACATTGTTGCGTGGATGCTCGCCATAAACGGCCAAGATCCGTTTGTGGCCCATTTCTTCGAGGATCGTGACTTCTTGGCGGATCTCATCCTGTTTTAAGGTCTTTCGTTTTAGCTCATGATTATCGGCATTAAAGCCGCAGTAGCTACAACTGTTGGCGCAATGATTCGACACATACAGCGGCGCAAACATCACAATACGATTGCCGTAAATGGTGTTTTTAATCTCACGGGCGACGGCAAAGAGTGCTTCATCCAGCGCTTTATCTTGGTTTTGCAGTAGGAGAGCGGTTTCTTGAATGCTTAAGCCTTCGCATTGGCGCGCTTTGTCGAGAATGGCGAGGACTTGCTCGCGATTCGGATTGCTAGCGTCTTCAATGGCCTGCCAAATCGCCTGATCGTCAATAAAACTGACGTTGGGATTATAGTCAGAGACGGTAATGGAATGATGCTCGTGTGTGCTCATGGTTATCTATGCCCTTGAGTGTGAATGCAGAAATGCGGCAGTTGTTGAGCAACTGCCGCAGGAGACCTTGCTATTTGCTGGTCAGTTGTTCGCCGTTTGTGGCGACGGGGGCAATTTCATTTTTGACCCATAGCGGGGTGTACTCGGCGGCATCATGGTAGGGCACATTGCCGTGGATCATCATGGCTTTGAAGTCATCGAAGCGGTACACCGCGAGGAATAAATGCACGGGTAAGAAGGCGGTTAACACTAGGCCTGAGACTAAATGGGCTTGACCTAAAAACCACACTATATCCCGCGGCGCAGCGTGGGGGATAAGCCACAGCACTAAGCCGGAGAGGATAAGCACTGTGCCGCCAATCAGTACGCAGGCACCAAAGAGCTTCTGGCCAGAGTTGTACTTGTTCATCGGAGGGATAGGCACTTTTTTACCCAGTAAGAATTTCTGTGGGTAACCCCCTAACACCATAAACCATTTCACGTCACGCTCGGAGAAGCTGAACACGCGGGCGATAAATAGCACCACTCGGTCGAATGCCATGATGGTAAATGCCACGGCATCGAGGGCCATAACAATCCCCGCAATGATGTGCACATCATAGGTTAGCTGCATACCTTCTTGGGAAAGCGGTTTAAAAAACAATAACAAACCCGTCGCGGCTAACGGCAAAAAGCTCAGTAGCAGAATGTAGTGGAAGATCCTGACGTTTAGCGGATGTTTTAAAATGGGTCTCATATCATGTTCTTGATGCATTTTTCATCTCCAATCAAGAGCTTAATTTAGTGCGGTCGACAAAGTGGGTGTGCAGCAGCTCGTGAGACATATGTCCTAATGGCTCGCCACCGAATTCTTTGTAGTATTTCTCTACCGCAGGGTTGGCGTGGCTGACACGCTTTTTCGCTAGGCTGTCGTCCTTATATAACCCTTGGCTTCTGGCCTTAATGTACTCATTGCGGCGCTCAAGCTTGCTGGTAAACCAACCAATAGGAATGGCTAAGGCGGCGACAAAGGCTGCACCGACGGCCATAAACTTACGGCGTGACAGAAAGAAACTGTCCTCGGCAAATAGGTGTTTTTTCTTGTTCATATCCGTTTTCCGTTAAATGTTACCAAGCCAAGAAGAGCCTTTACCTTCAATAGGTTGGCCTCCACCGTTGACACAACCGCCAGCGCAGTTCATCACTTCGATAAAGTGATAGGGCGAGGTGCCAGCCATTACGTCGCGTAGCACGGGTTCGATGTTGTTGCCCATGTCGTGTACTACTGCGACATTGACGGTTACATTCTGGTTGAGCTGAGTATCAAACAGGCTGACGGAAGCAGATTTGACGCCTTTTAGCCCGCGTACGGGTTCAAATTCTAATTTGGCCATTTCAGTGCCAGTGAGCACCTTGTGGGCGGTACGTAATGCCGCTTCCATCACGCCACCTGTGGTACCAAAGATAGTGCCCGCGCCAGTGTATTCAGAGAACAAGCTATCGCCTTGATATTCGGGTGTATTAGCGAGGTCGATATCGAGCATTTTGAGCAATTGAGCCATTTCCCTTGTGGTCAGCACGGCATCAATATCTTGGTACGAAGGCGCGTTAGCCCCATGTTCCTGATGGTATTGCCAAGCCGAGTTAAATTCGGGGCGTGAGGCTTCGAGTTTTTTCGAGGTACAAGGCATCACAGAGACAGTGAAAATATTCTCTGGCTGCATTTGATACACCTTAGCGCCATAGGTTTTGGCGACCGTTCCTGCCATTTGCTGAGGGGATTTAGCGGTGGATAGGTTAGGCAGTAACGCTGGATAGCGGGTTTCGAGGTAGCGCACCCAACCTGGGCAGCAGGAGGTGAACTGCGGCAGCGCCCCTGCATTTTCTTCACCTTTGACATTGGCATGGAGGCGATGAATAAACTCACTGCCTTCTTCCATGATGGTGAGATCGGCGGCAAAGTTACAGTCGAAAATCTTAAAGCCTGCCTGATTCATCGCACCATAGAGCTTACCCGTCACGAGTTCGCCCGTGCCTAAACCGAATTCTTCACCAATTGCGACCCGCACCGCCGGGGCGATAATGCCAACGACTGTAGTATTTTTATCGGCGAGTTTTTTAATGACGGTTTCAAGGGCGCTATGGGTTTCTTCAATGGCACTAAACGGGCAGTTAATTAAACATTGGCCGCAGCTTAAGCATTTATCTTCATCAATAGAGTGCGCAGCACCCGAGGCGCCATTAATGGCATGGGTTGGGCAGAACTGTTTGCAAGCATCACATCCTTTGCATTTAGATGCATTTATCTTGATCAGCCCTTGGATTTCTCCCGGTTGATAAGTTGTCGCTGTCATAGGATTTCGCGTTCCTCATTTTCAACCTGAATTATATTTTCAGTGTTATTTAATGTATTTATTTAGCAGCTTATGCCTATGGCAAAAGCGTATTGGTAACTTTTTAAACGGCTGGATAATAGGAAATTGGTTCCGGAAAAAACTTGAGAATGATCAAGTTTTATTGTTTTTGATAAAACAGACGTTTTTAATGGTTTAATTGGCTATTTTTGATAATTTTTTAGAAATAAAAGTAGACTTCTATGTTTGTTTTTTTATTGGTGTTTATGTGTTTTATTGTTTTTATACAATGACTTATTTTGATGTGGCTAGTCGCCTAACACTATTTGTTGTATTTTAAAGGCTTGCGGTGTGATTTATTGCATTATGAGGGTGTTATCACTTGTTTTGTTTTTGTGATTGGACAAATTGTCCATAAAAACTCTTGATTTAAATTATGCTAATTAAGCTAGATTGGTAACTTAACTCGCTAATACATCACGCGACAGATCACGAATTAGTAAATTGAATAAAATAAAAAACCGTCCAAAGAGTATTCTTTGAACGGTTTTAAAAGATGCTTAATTTATGTGGATTAAATTAATTGGATTAATATCAGCTAATTTTATTATCAATTAATTCTGAATATTAATTTTATATTAATTTCTCACTAAATCGAGTTCCTTAATTAAATTATCGGCATGGTCGACTTCATCCATCATCCACAGGATATAACGGATATCCACGTGTACGGCGCGGGTTATGGTGGGGTTGAAGAACCAGTCCTTGGTAATGGCTTCATAGGTAGAGTCGAAGTTAAGACCGACAAGTTCGCCTTTGCCGTTAAAGACAGGGGAACCCGAGTTACCCCCCGTGGTATCCACACTCGATAAGAAGTTAACTGGCACTGAGTTAAATTCTTCTGGCTTGTCTAAGCAAGAGAACAGACGGCAAATCCAGCCGCGTGGATCTTGATAGACAGATTTCACTAAGTGATTGCCAAAACGCTGCTCATGGATTGCATCGAGCAGTTTTTTCGGTGCGTTATAGGGCTCAACGCCGGTGTGCTTGGCTACAATACCATCAAGGCGAGTAAATGGCTGTTTGTACAGCGCATCGCGGGATTGATAACCATCGACCATGCCGTAGCTGATACGTAGAGTGCCGTTTGCATCCGGATACACTGGCCAGTTGTTGGCTTTGTAGTAGTCGATAACGGCAGCCATGTAGGCAGGACGCGCAGTAGACAGTTTACCCGCCAGGATTTTTTCAGCCTTTTCCTGCGCCATATTAGTGTCATATAACGCGACAGCGAGGCGGATAAAAGGATCTCTGCTGGTTTCAAAAGCTTTGGCATCGGCATCCATCCACGCCAGACGCTGCGCTTGGTCGGTTAGCGTCGTGAGTGAATATAGGCCATCGAGTTTTGCTTCTAGGCTGACATTTTTATCGTCCAGATTCAGCATATTGTCTAAAGCAGCAACGCGATTAGGCTGTGATAAATAAGCATTTAAATCCTGTAACCACAGGGTTTTATCGACTTTAACGTCAAAGCTGGAGTCGATACGCTTCAGGCGCGAGCTGAACATGGCAAGGTCACGCTCTTGGTAACCGATTTCACGCTCGGCATCGCTCTTTTGCTTTTCCTTGGCTAAGCGATAAAGGCTATTGGCCGCAGTGAGCAGCGTGCTCGATTGGGCGTTGGTGAAGTAATAATTGGTTTGGGTTTGCAGTTGCTGCTCGGCCAATAAAACTTCTAGCTCGCTGATAAGGTTTTGATTAAGAGTTGGGTTTTTCTTTAACCAAGCCAGAAAATCATCTTCGCGTTGCTGCTTAATACCGACGATATCCGTGGCTTTAAAGCCAGCCAGCAGACCGTTGAGTTTCTTCATCCGGTTCGCCATCGACGCCATATTGCCCGCATATTTAATGGCGATATCGGCATCTTCCTGACCCATGGCTTCTATAGTATCAATCTGTAATTGATAGCGTTTTGCCTGAGTGGGATACAACCAGTCGCTAGCAAATTTAAGCTCGCTGGTGAGGTTATAACGGCTAGTGGTGCCAGGGTAACCCGCCACAAATACGCCGTCGCCCGCTTTCACACCATCGGCGTTTACTTTCAGGTAACTCTTTGGCGTGTAAGGAATGTTATCTTCGCTGTAGGCTGCTGGCTTACCATCTTTACCTACATAGGCACGCAGGAAGGCAAAATCGCCGGAGTGGCGTGGATACTCGTAGTTATCGATATCACCGCCATAAGCGCCAACGCTTTCTGGTGGCGCGTATACTAAGCGCACATCGCGGATCATCAATTGCTTGATGAGGTAATATTCCAAACCATTGTGGAAGCTGCGAACGTTACAGCGGTAGTTATCATCGGCCTCACAGCTTTTGATCAAGGCTTTGCTGTGGTTTTCAATGTCTTCGTAGCGTTTGAGCGGATCTTGACTTAGGTCTTTGGTGACATCGCTGGTGACATTGGTCACGGCTTCGGTGATGTATAAACGCTCGTTTGGACCTGCCGACGGTTCTTTATCCATCGAGGTGGCTAAAAAGCCCTGTTCGAGATAGTTATGTTCTTTCTTAGTGTTATATTGTATCGCCTTGTAGGCACAATGATGGTTTGTCACAACTAGCCCTTGGGGCGAGACAAAACTGGCGGTACAATAGCCCAGCCCGACAACGGCATTCATAGGGTAACTGGTGAGATCGGCTAATTTATCAGCGGGAATATCGATTCCACGTGCGCTGAGTTTGTCCGCAATTGAAGGCATTTGATAGGGTTGCCATTGTCCTTCATCGGCTGTTGCTACGCCAGAGGTCAGTACTAAGGCTGCAACCAATGCAATACGCATGTTCTTTCCTTATTTTTAGTTAGAGTGTCCGTTGGAATGAGGTAACAGGCGAATGTAAACCACCTGTTTGCTTGACGCGGGTTTTATATCATATTTTGTTAAGTTGTTGGAAATCGGGAGTGTTAATGTCACAACAAGGTGCGTTTAAACCTAAGAATAAGCCGACAGATGTGCAGGTCGATAGCTTAAAGCTGCCGCCGCATTCGATAGAGGCTGAACAATCGGTCTTAGGTGGCCTGATGTTAGACGCCGACGCTTGGGATAAAGTGGCCGAGACTGTGGTGAAAGAGGATTTTTATTCCCGCTCCCACCGCATGATTTTTGCGGCCATGCACCGTTTAGTCGAAAGTGGTCAACCCATCGACTTAATTACGGTTTCTGAACAGCTTGAAGTGGAAAACCAACTCGAAGAAGCGGGTGGCTTTGCCTATTTAGGCGAGATTGCCAAAAACACCCCGAGCGCGGGTAACATTGTTTCCTACGCTGAGATCGTGCGTGAGCGCGCTGTGGTGCGGGAGATGATCCGTGTCGCCCATGAGATTGCCGATGCGGGTTACAATCCCGAAGGGCGTGACTCCAGCGCCTTGCTCGATTTAGCCGAGAGTAAAGTCTTTAAAATTGCCGAGCAGCGTACCAATGCTAATGAAGGTCCTGAAGGCATTAAAACCATTCTCGAAAAAACCGTCGATAAGATTGAGCAGCTCTACAACAACCCCCACAACGGTGTGACTGGGGTGTCGAGTGGGTTTACAGATCTCGACCGAATGACTGCTGGCTTCCAATCCGGCGACTTGATTATCGTCGCGGCGCGTCCTTCTATGGGTAAAACTACCTTCGCGATGAACCTGTGTGAACAGGCTGCAATGAATGAAGACAAGCCAGTGCTGATTTTCAGTCTCGAGATGCCCTCTGAACAGATTATGATGCGTATGTTGGCTTCTCTAGGGCGCGTCGATCAAACAAAAATCCGTACTGGACAACTCGATGATGAGGATTGGGCGCGGGTATCCTCGACCATGGGGATCATGCTCGAGCAGGGCAAGATGTATATCGACGACGGCTCAGGCCTAACTCCGACCGAAGTGCGCAGCCGTGCCCGCCGTATTGCCCGTGAACATGGTGGCTTATCGATGATCATGGTCGACTACTTGCAGTTGATGCAAGTGCCGGCATTATCGGACAACCGTACACTCGAAATTGCCGAAATCTCACGCTCTCTCAAGGCATTGGCGAAAGAGTTGGAGATCCCCGTGATTGCACTTTCCCAGCTTAACCGCTCGCTCGAACAACGTGCTGATAAGCGTCCTGTAAACTCGGACTTACGTGAATCCGGTTCTATTGAGCAGGATGCGGACCTCATCATGTTTATTTACCGTGATGAGGTGTATAACAACGATTCTCCCGATAAGGGCACGGCAGAAATCATTATTGGTAAACAGCGTAACGGCCCCATTGGACGTGTGCGCTTGACCTTCCAAGGCCAGTTTTCCCGTTTTGATAACTACGCAGGCCCGCAGTTTGAAGAAGATTAATTTCTAGTGTTAGAAGCTAAGCACTGCTTATGTATTCTTTTTATTTCCTGACTTTCCAAATAGACAAGGCAAATTTTGAAACCTTTTCCCCGAGCAGAAATTAGCAGTAGTGCACTGCAGAACAATCTCGCCGTCTTGCGTCAACAGGCGAGTCGCAGCCAAGTGATGGCAGTGGTGAAAGCCAATGGTTATGGTCATGGATTATTAAATGTCGCCAATTGTTTAAATAATGCCGATGGCTTTGGCTTGGCCCGATTAGAAGAAGCCTTAGAACTACGCGCTGGTGGCGTAAAAGCGCGCCTGTTATTACTTGAAGGCTTCTTTCGCAGCACTGATTTACCTTTGCTGGTGGAGCACGATATCGATACTGTGGTACACCACGAGTCGCAAATTGAAATGTTAGAGCAGGCGACGCTATCAAAACCTGTCACTGTATGGTTGAAAGTGGATTCTGGTATGCATCGGTTAGGCGTGACGCCTGAGCAATTTGCACAGGTGTACGCACGTTTGACCGCCTGTGACAATGTCGCCAAGCCCATCCATTTGATGACTCATTTTGCCTGTGCCGATGAGCCTGAAAATCATTATACTCAAGTGCAAATGCAAACCTTTAACCAGTTAACCGCAGATTTGCCTGGATTTAGAACTCTAGCGAATTCTGCGGGTGCACTCTATTGGCCCAAGAGCCAAGGGGACTGGATCCGTCCAGGGATTGCACTCTATGGTGTGTCTCCTGTAACAGGGGATTGCGGTGCCAATCATGGTCTGATCCCGGCGATGAACTTAGTTTCGCGTTTGATTGCCGTGCGCGATCACAAGGCGGGACAACCCGTTGGCTATGGTTGTTATTGGACGGCGAAACAAGATACTCGCCTTGGTGTTGTGGCTATTGGCTATGGTGATGGTTATCCACGTAATGCGCCCGAAGGCACGCCTGTGTGGGTGAATGGTCGCCGAGTGCCGATCGTTGGTCGCGTATCTATGGATATGCTAACCGTCGATTTAGGCGCTGATGCGACAGATCTTGTGGGCGATGAAGCCCTGCTTTGGGGTGCCGCCTTGCCCGTTGAGGAAGTGGCAGAGCACATTGGCACCATCGCCTATGAGTTAGTGACTAAACTTACCCCAAGGGTAGCGGTGTGCTTAGCATAAGTGACTAAAATAAATAAAAAACGGCGCTCCGGCGCCGTTTTCGTTGTGTCAGTTTTATAAAATTTATCTTTTGCCTGTTATGCGATAGAAAAACTCAATAATGCAAAGCAGTTTAGACATCATAAAACCAGAATTGGTATTCTAATTTACTCAGACATTTTATTGCTAACTTTCAAAACACACTTCGATATAGGCCGTTCCATGTGAGCTGGTAAAAGGCATAATGATTTTAGTGCCATTGGCTTTGTGGGATATGGTATGCCCTTGGCCAGATACCACCATAGGGGTTGCCATTTCGAACTCATAACCCTTTTGTCCTAAAAGATTTTTAGCGCCACCTGTAACCATATTGGTGATTTCGCCTACCAAATCTGTCACTTCTTCATTTATTTTACCGGGATTTTCACCCAGCATATTTTGCATAATTTGCAGTACTAATTTTTGCTCAAACGTAATTGAAAGTGAGCCTTTGGTTTGTGGCCCAACCATACCAATCAAACCTGACACATCACCTTTAGCTAGATTATCAGTTTTGATCTGAGGTTTACCAGGCGTGAGCTCTAAGCTGGCCATGGTCGAAATGACATTGAGCAGCGACTGCAAAAAAGGATTAATAAAATTGACGTTCATGCTTTAGTGTGTCCTCTTATGAACTTAAGCCTTATGGTCACCACGTAATTAAGGGTAGTCGAAAAGTGGCTCAACCACAGCAATCTTAATCACACTCTATCAGCTTAGATGACACAAATGGAAATGTGAGGTTAATTTCACGATTTTCTTGTTGTTTATCGTAAAAATCTTTGCATATGTGAGACTCGACAAACAATAAACAAGGCTCACGTTTTTGGATGCTAACTTTATCCAGCTATTGAGTGGGTTTCCAACTAAAGATTGATGATACGGATTACCATACCGCAAAACTCAATAAACTAAAATTTCTACATTCCCTTAAGACTAAAAAGCATAAATGGTAATTTTTACAATTGCTTATGCAGTAAACTATTATCGGTTTGAAAATATCTCCTCTACAACCACCTAGCAACACATAGTGTCATAAAATGTGATTTACATTAAATTATAATGTAAATGATAATAATTATTGATCACAAAATTAAATTTACATATATTAGCGGCGATTAACAGATGGGGGACATCTGTTACAGAGTTTACTCCGCAACAGGAATGCTTTTGATGAAATTTGCAAAACGCCGCAATGGCCGAGTCATACTCGGTGCCCATGTTTTAGGTTCGTTAACCATAGGTATGGCGGTTTCAGCCGCGCCTGCTATGGCGACTGAATCTCAGTCTCAAGCCGTTGATAAGAAAGTTGAACATATTGAAGTTAACGGTGAGTACTTAGGTTATAACAGCCGTAAAGTGCAATCGGGTAAATTTACCGAAGATCTGCTTAATACCGCTAAAACTGTTACCGTAATCAATCAAGATCTCATCAAGGATATGGGCGCTCAGAGTTTTACCGATGCGCTGCGTGCAACACCTGGTATCACCTTAGGTACAGGTGAAGGCGGTAACCCCTATGGTGATAGGCCTTTTATCCGTGGTTACGATGCACAATCTTCAACCTTTATCAATGGTATGCGCAATGTGGGTTCACAAAGCCGCGAAACCTTTAACATTGAACAAATCGAAGTCCTGAAAGGCCCAAGCTCTGTCTATAACGGTCGTGGCGCTGTTGGCGGTAGCATCAATATTGTGACCAAAAAAGCCCAGTCCGATGACTTTATTAATGCCGATGTTGCTGTCGGAACGGATTCACTTAAACGCGCCAGTGTCGATGTCAACCATGTGATTGCCGATGAGGCTGCGGTCCGTATTAACATGATGGCCCATGATGCCGATACTCCGGGGCGTGATGAAGTCACGGGTAATCGTTGGGGTGTAGCGCCTTCGGTGACCTTTGGTTTAACGACGCCAACCAAAGTGACACTCGAATATTATCACTTTGAAAATCATGATATTCCTGATTATGGTATTCCCTACGATCAGGCAACGGGTCAACCTGCGGATGTCGACCCTGATAACTTCTACGGTTTGTTATCGCGGGATTTTCGCGACACTATGGATGATACGGCGTCGGTGTTGATCAGCCATGATTTTAACAACGATATGCAGTTCACTTCGACTTCTATCTATAGCCGTAACAGCAATTACTATATTGTGACTAACCCAGACGACACCACGGGTAACGTGGCTAATGGTTATGTTTGGCGAAACACTAAGTCGCGCCATTCGGTCACAAAGACCTTAGCGACTCAATTGCAACTCTCGGGTGAAGCAAAACTTGCGGGAATGACTAACCGTTTTGCCGTCGGTACTGAACTCAGTAACGAACGTACCAGCAATTTGAGTTACACCGTCGATACGGGCAATGGCCGCAACGCGGGTTGTAATCAGGCAATGCTTGATAACTACAACTGTACGCTGCTGGATAATCCAAATCCGCACGATCCTTGGGTTGGTACTATCACCCTCGGTACCGATGCGACAGTTACAGAAACCGATACTCGCTCGCTTTATGCCTTTAACACCATTGAGTTAACCGAAGCGTGGATGGTGAATGCCGGGATCCGTTGGGACGATTACAGCACCAGTGCTGAGAATTCGACCTCTCAATTCAGCAACGATACCGATTTCTTTAACTATCAATTATCGGTTCTTTATAAGCCCGCTGAAAATGGCAGTATTTATGCCGCGTGGGGCACTTCTTCTAACCCTCCGGGGACCTCAAATGGTGATGGCGCGGATCGCCTCGGCAGTACCAACGCCGATCTAGAACCAGAAGATACGGAGAGCTATGAGTTAGGCACTAAGTGGGACTTCTTTGCCGGACGTTTATCTCTGAATGGTTCTGTATTCCAAATCGAGAAAAACAACGCTCGGGTTGCGACCTCTGGTGATCGTAACTCGCCACAGGAAAACGTTGGCGAGCAAAAGGTGAAAGGTTTCGAGCTCGGTTTCTCCGGTGACTTTACTGAACATTGGCACGGTTTTGGTGGTTATACCTATTTGGATGCGACGCTGGAAAGCAATGGTTATAACGTCGCCCAAAATGGTAACCGCTTCCCTAATACCGCTAAAAATAGCTTAAGTTTATTCACGACGTACGATGTGACTGAGGATTTTACAGTCGGTACGGGCGCGTACTACATGGGTAAGGTTTATGGTGATACGGCTAACACGTTATCGATTCCATCCTACTGGCGTTTTGATTTGACTTCATCTTATAAAATGAGTGAATTCTTGACCTTACGCCTGAATGTGCAAAATCTAACGGATGAGCGTTATTACGATAAAGCGTACACCGCGCACTTTGCTAATATGGCCCCTGGCCGCTTAGTGATGTTAAGTGCCGATATGCACTTCTAAGCCGTATTAATCGAGATCTGAATGGCAGCCCTAGGGCTGCCTTTGATGTTTATGCTATTCCAATAGGATGTTGAAATGCTTATTGAAATTCCGAATGTTTTTTCTAAAGAAGAAGTCATTCAGCTAAGGGAACAGCTCGATGCCCGCACTTGGATTGATGGCAATCAGACCTCGGGCGTAATGGCGAGTACCCGCAAGCGTAACCAGCAGTTAGACAAAGATGACCCTGTCGCACTGCAAATCGGTGAGCTGATCATGGCACGCTTGTTGGCCCACCCTTTATTTGTGTCGGCGGCCCTGCCATTACAGTTTTATCCTCCTCTGTTTAATCGTTATCAAGGTGGCGAAACCTTTGGTTATCATATCGATAATGCGATTCGCTCGACCAGCGAAGGCATGGTGCGCACCGATCTATCAGCCACCTTATTTTTAAGCGAACCAGACACTTATCAAGGTGGTGAGCTGGTGATCCAAGATACCTATGGTCAGCAAAGCATAAAGCTTGCGGCGGGCTCATTGGTGTTGTATCCCTCGACAAGTCTGCATCAGGTTACTCCTGTTACCTCGGGTGAACGCACCGCTGCGTTTATGTGGCTGCAGAGCATGGTGCGCGATGAGGGGCAGCGCCGTTTGCTATTTCAACTCGATCAATCGATTCAAGCGTTGACGGCGCAGGCCGCGCCAGAACAAGAGTTGTTTAATCTGACGGGGGTTTACCATAACTTGCTCAGACGTTGGAGCGAGTTGTAGTGATACAGAGCCTAGCTTCTCTCCTTGCTTCATCTCCCCAAAGCAGGTGGTTTAGGGTATAATCCCGCCAGCTCTGAGGGGCAACAAAACAGTAAACGTTAACTCGTTTACTGTTTTTGTATTTTTACGCCGGCGCAGCATTGCTCATCCGCGGCTTAAATTAAAGCGCTTTATCCCTCTAAGCTTGAACTTACTGGCAAATTTTAATTACTTGAGTCGATAGTAACGTGTTGAAAAATAATCTTAATGATGGTCTACAGCTCGACCGCACCTTTTCCATTGCGCCCATGCTCGACTGGACGGATCGTCATTACCGTTATTTTGCTCGCCTAATGTCGGCCAATGCCTTGCTGTATACCGAGATGGTGACAACGGGGGCGATTTTGCATGGCCGTGGTGATTATCTTGCCTATAACCAAGAAGAACATCCTCTTGCATTGCAGTTGGGGGGCTCGAATCCTACTGAACTTGCTCGCTGCGCCAAACTTGCCGCCGAGCGCGGTTATGATGAAGTAAACCTCAATGTGGGCTGTCCTTCCGATCGGGTGCAAAACGGTCGCTTTGGTGCCTGTTTGATGGCCGAACCTGAGCTGGTGGCTGAGTGTGTCGATGCCATGAAGCAAGTGGTTGATATTCCTGTGACGGTAAAAACGCGCATCGGTATCGACGAGCAGGATAGTTATGAGTTTTTGACTCACTTTATTGATACTGTCATGGCTAAAGGCTGTGGTGAGTTTATTATCCATGCGCGTAAGGCGTGGTTACAGGGCTTAAGTCCGAAGGAAAATCGCGAGATCCCACCCTTAGACTACGACAGGGTATATCAGCTTAAGCGTGATTATCCGACGCTCAATATCAGCATTAACGGTGGTATCACTAGCCTTGAACAGGCCCAAACCCACTTACAGCATTTAGATGGTGTGATGGTGGGGCGTGAGGCTTACCAAAATCCCTATATTCTAGCGCAGGTTGACCAACTGCTGTGTGGCAGCCAGAAGGCGGTGATTAGCCGTGAAGCTGTGATTGAGACTATGTTGCCCTATATTGAGGCTCACTTGCAGGCGGGCGGACGCTTAAATCATATCACTCGCCATATGATTGGCTTATTCCAAGGCTTACCGGGTGCCCGTGCGTGGCGTCGTTATTTGAGCGAAAACGCCCATAAAAACGGTGCAGGTATTGAGGTGGTCAAGCAGGCTTATCAAAGTATTCAGAGCGAAATAGTTGCTCAATAATCACTCGATTTAAAAAAGTGGTGAGATTGACTAATGCCTGTAGTATTTTTCACCACTTTACCTTTCTCAAATATCTTGCCTATATCGCTTCTGCTTAAAATAAACTAATAAATCCTTTAAAATCATAGTCTTAAATTTGTTTTGATAAATTGGCACGCCCTTTGTATTAGTCCCTATGTCAAGTTAATCAATCGGAAAGGGACGACATCATGTTTACTTCAAACGTTAAAAAATCAGTTCAAGCAAGTGTGTTATTCGGTGCCTTAATGGCGAGTGTTGCGGTACACGCCGAAGCTGCACCCGTATCTGATGTAGTGGGCGCTATTGAGCAAACGCTGAGCACCCAAGCGCAGGAGTTGTTGGTTAACACTAAGCGTGAACTGGTGTTATCACTGCAAACACAATTAGCTGAAAGTATCTATGACTTCAATAGTCAGCTAACACTGAGCGCGGATAACCAAGGTGAGTCTGTCACCTCAGGCGAATACAGCGCAAACAAGTAAGGAGCTGCCTATGTGGTTTGTAGCACCTCTTATGACTCTGCTACTGCTACCAGTGATTAGCCTCGCGTTGTTTTCAGGAATTATCTGCTGGTTTCAGTGGCACAGTGTCAGCGATAAGTAAATTATTCATCAATTGGAGTTCAAAAATGAAACGAGCGCAAATGCGAATGGACAATTCAGAACGTTTAGTCTGTGGTGTTGCCTCTGGTATGGCGTGGCAATTTGGTTGGTCCTGTTTTTGGACTCGTGTAGTGTGGGCTGGCGCGATTCTATTTATGCCGGGTGTGAGTCTGCTAGTTTACTTTGTACTGGCCTTACTTGTGGACCAATGGAAAAGACCGATTTAACCCAAGTTTCAACTCCCTCGATTTGGGGACGTGAATGGGTTAGCCGATGCAAGTTTATGGACACAGCCTTTAGCGGGATGCTATCAACAAGAGGGCACATCGACCCTCATGCTAATAGTGAACACTGTTTAAGTGAGTATCACTTTTTAAGAAAAGCCTGAAATCTGGCTTTTGCTTCATCGCTTTTAAGTCTTGCACTAAATTGTTCTAATTCTTGATGCATCTGGTGTTGCACGCGGTTTTTATGTGGTCGCATCAACTGACGGGTAATTTGCAGTGCTTGCGGTGGCTGATTAGCCAGTTTCTTGGCCTGATTTAGGGCGTAACCAAGCAACTCTTCTTGGGCGATGACATCGTTAATGATATTCAGCCTGTGCGCTGTACTGGCATCAAAACTTTCGCCGAGTAATAAGAGCTCCGCCGCTTTTTGATAACCCACCAATTCGGGTAAAAGTAAGCTTGCACCAGCCTCGGGCACTAGGGCCAAATTCACAAAGGGCAGTTGGAATTTAGCCGTGTTGTCGGCATAGACCAAATCACAGTGCAGCAGCACCGTTGTGCCAATGCCAACGGCGGCACCAGAGACGGCGGCAACCAGCGGTTTTTTGAGTTCCAATAGGCAAAATAGGAAGCGCACCGCAGGGTGATTTGGGCCTAAGTCACTATTTTTCAAAAAGTCAGCAATATCATTACCCGAGGTGAAACAATTATCTTCACCATGGAGCATAAAGGCACGAATGTCGTTGTCTGCTTCACCTTCGATCAGGTATTCTGTCAGTTGTTTATACATATTTAGATCAAGTGCATTGCGTTTATCTGGGCGATTAAAGCTGATAACACGAACGCCCTGATCATCCCTTACCTGTATATGACTCATGGGTTGTTTTCCTTTACGACGACATTGGGTAGACATGGAGTTTAAGACATTGAAACCGATATTCAAACAGATGTTTAATTGTGTCGCATTATCCTGTGCCTCATTTTCTGTTTTCGCCAGCGTAGTGATGACTGAAGGCCACGTCCGTGCAATGCCTGATACAGTACCAAATACCGCCGCTTACTTTACGCTGGAGAACCATAGCGATAAAACGGTTCGCCTTACCGGAGTGACGACTGAGGTCGCGAAGGAAGCACAATTGCATACTATGATCGAAGAACAAGGCATGGTCAAAATGCGCCATGTTGAAGGTTTCGATATTCCCTCCCACGGAAAATTAATCCTCTCGCCGTCTGGAGAGCATGTGATGCTCATCGGACTCAAAGCCCCATTAGCCTTAGATCAGCAAGTTAAACTGCAATTGCAGTTTAACGATGGCGAGAATCTAACGATTACATTGCCTGTTGCGAAACAGGCCGAGAATGCTGCTGAACATGAGCATCATCACCATCATTAAGGAGTCACTTGATGCAAATAACATGGAAGAAGGTCACCGGAATTGGTTTATTTGTTGTTTTAATAGGTTATTTTGTAAGTGTGTGGTGGAGTATCGAACCTGATACCTTGACGCCACAACAACTAACGGCTGCCGAGAAAAATATTGTAGGCTATGCGACTACTACGTCGCTGATCCTGACGGTTGAAACCCTGCTGGATAAGCAGGGGGGATGGTTATCAAACGATGTGATGCCACCGTCGATTTTTATGGATAACATGCCTGCGTTTGAGTATGGCGCTTTAGAGCAAGCCCGTGATTTAGCACTGATTATGCGTAAGGAATTTAGTCGATCTCAGTCGCAGTCAACTGCAGATAAAGACTTAAGCGAAGCGCAGGCGAAACTGAACATTGATCACACTAGCTGGTTAGTGCCAAGTGCTGAAAGCGAATACCGCGATGGTGTTAAGTTACTCAAACTGTACCGTGCGCGTATGATGGATCCAAACAATCAGGATGCACAGTTCTACGCCCGTGCTGACAACCTTAACGAGTGGCTCAAAGAAGTGCAAAAACGTTTGGGTAGCATGTCTCAACGTTTATCAGCCAGTGTTGGTCAAGAACGCGTTAATACCGATTTAGCTGGCGATAACGCAGCCCGTCAATCGACCCCTAACTTAGCAAGCCATCAGGTGAAAACCAGCTGGTGGAAAATCGATGATGTGTTCTATGAGAGCCGAGGTGCTTCATGGGCACTGCTGAATTTTATGCGTGCAGTTGAAGTCGACTTTGCTGACGTATTGAAAAAGAAAAATGCTGAGGTCAGCCTGAAACAGATCATTCGTGAGCTGGAGGCGACTCAACAAACGGTTTGGAGCCCTGTAGTACTTAATGGCAGTGGTTTCGGCCTAGTCGCTAATCATTCATTGGTTATGGCTAACTATGTGTCCCGTGCGAATGCCGCGGTGATTGATTTAACGAACTTGCTATCTCAAGGTTAATTATGAAGAAAACATTCCTCGCCAGTGCGGTATTAGGATGCTTAATGGCTACATCTGCCCAAGCGGCAACAGTGGTTGGTTTTAAAATTGGTGGCGATTACTGGCGCGCCGATACCAGCGGTACTTTTTCTGATAAAGGTCAGCCACAGCAAGGGTTTGACTATAGTTCATCGGCGCAAGGTAGCTACTGGATTGCGGTTGAGCATCCGCTGCCGTTTATCCCGAATCTTAAAATTCGTGAAAATAGCTTAGATCAGAAGGGCAGTCTGACCAATGCTGATTTTAGCTTCAACGGTCATGATTTTAAAGGTAATGTGACCAGTTATACCGACTTGAGCAACACCGATTTTGTGTTGTACTACGAGCTGTTGGATAACGACATTCTGTCATTTGACCTAGGTGCTGCTTATAAGCTGATGAACGGTTCTTTGCGTGTTCAAGACCCTGGTCATCCTGAAGAGAAAGACGTAGATAGTGGCATTGTGATGGGTTATGCCAGTACACATGTGAGCATGCCTGGCCTTGGTCTATTCGGCTTTGCGGATTTAATGCTTGGGGTAAATGAGTCTAAGGTTCACGACTATGCAATCGGCTTAGGTTGGGAGTTCGATGGTATGGCTGTAGATACCCGTGTACGAGTGGGCTATCGTGAGTTTGCCTTTGATGTGAACAACTTTTCAGGCATCAGTGCCGATACTAAGTTTGATGGCTATTTCGCCGGCGTAGAAATTAGTTTCTAAGCGTTAAAGCGAACAATAAAAAACCGCCTTGATGGCGGTTTTTTATTGGGTGATATTGCAATCTTATTCGGCTTTTAGACCGTTGTTGATAGCGATAACATCGTCTTCATTTAAGGTACCAGCAGCTTGTTTCAGCGCAACAATTGAGTTGATGTAGCTGTAACGAGCATCCGACAATTTACGTTTTGAGTCGTACAGATCTCGTGTACGGTTCAGTACGTCAACAATGGTACGAGTACCCACTTCGAAGCCCGCTTGCGTCGCTTTTAACGCACTCTCAGATGAAATTACTGACTGCTCATAGGCACGGATAGAGCTAATTGAAGCGCCAACGTTGTTGTAGTTATTACGAACGTTTTTCACCACACTACGGTAGGTTTGCTCTAACTTCTCGCTTGCTTCCACATATTGGAATTGTGCTTCTTTGACCTGTGACGTGACTTTAAAGCCTTCGAAAATAGGAATGCTTAAGTTCACGCCAACGTTCACATTGTCAAAATCTGGCTCATTTACGTCGCCAGTTTTTTGCTCTAACCCTTTGTTGTAGCCAGCGTTTAGGCTAAGAGATGGCATATGGCCCGCTTTGTAGAGGCTAATGGTCTCTTGGGCGATATCTTTACCGATGCGTTGAGTCATCAGATCGACGCTGTTGGTCTCAGCAATCTTTAACCACTCGTTTGATGATGTCGGCGCAGGTGTTACCGCTGAAAAACGGTTGGTGTCGAGCACGTTTAGGGCTTTGTGGTCGATGCCTGTGATTTCACGCAGTGCCTCATAGCTATTTGCTAGGGTATTTTCAGCAAGAATTTCTGAGGCTGAGGCTAAGTCATATTGTGCTTGTGCCTCATGAACGTCAGTAATTGCAGTTAAACCTACGGCAAAACGTTGTTTAGTCTGCTCGAGTTGACGTTCAATCGCACGTTTCTCAGCACCTTGGAACTCGTAGTTATCTTTTGCCGTTAATACATCGAAGTAGGCTTTAGTCACACGAGTGATCAAATTTTGCAGTGCAGAAGCGTAGTTTGAATCCGCTTGAGAAGCCGCTTTTTCGGCAAGACTTAAGCCAACCCAAGCACTGTGATCATAGATCACTTGGTTCAGCTTTAGGCTACCAGTTAGTCCACTGGTGTTGTCCCGAGGATCATTCCATGCTTTGTCATAACCCACGTTAGCGCTGATAGTGGGTAACAGTGGGGCACGGTTTTGTTCAATCTTTTCAAACAAGGCATTACGCTGAGCTTGCGCTTGTAATACCTGCGGGTCGCTCGTCAGTGCTTGTTGGTATATTTGCAGTAAATCATCTGCTTGAACCGCTTGAGCGGAGGCTGCGAGAGTTAATGCTGCGCATAGAGAACGGATCTTAAATTTCATTTGCTGTCCTTATTAGACAAAATCCCCAAAAGGAGAAATATGTAACTTCGTTTAGACTAAGTAATGCCTTTACCAAGGCGGTTTGCGCTTCCCGACGCTTCCCGATACAGCTAAAACTTAATGTCGTAGAGTCTAAAAACTCCCACACGTTCAAGTCAACTGCGAAGTGTAACAGATTTTATTTTAAAAATGAGCCAAATTGCCTTGATAATAGGCGAAAATTTAACAGCTAGGGATAAAATATGAAGCCTTCCATTTTTTCGCAAACAGATGTTGAGATTCTCGAGACAAAGTCGCTGTATAAAGGTTTTTTTGCACTCGAGCAGTTTACATTTAAACATAAGTTATTCGCGGGTGGCTGGAGCCAACCCGTAACCCGTGAAGTGTTCGAGCGCGGCCATGCTGTAGTTGTGCTGCCCTATGATGTTGCTCGTGACAAGATTGTTTTGATTGAACAAATTCGTTTTCCTGCATTAGCGACCACGAAATCTCCTTGGCTAATGGAGTTAGTCGCGGGTATGATTGCGCCCGACGAAACGCCGCTGGATGTCGCACATCGCGAACTGTTAGAAGAAACAGGGTTAACCGCCAATAATATGCACTTTGTGAATAGTTATCTGGCAAGCCCCGGTGGAAGTACGGAGCGTTTCTATTTCTATTGGGCAGAGGTGGATTCCTCTAAAGCCCAAGGCCTGCATGGATTAGCTGAAGAACACGAAGATATTCGATTGCATGTGTTAGACCGTGAGGATGCCTATAATGGTGTCGTCAGTGGGGCAATTGACAATGCGTCGACCGTAATTGGATTACAGTGGTTGCAATTAAACTATCAGCAACTAGCAAGCGTTGGATAAAAGTTTGGCTTCTTCAATATCGCACCGTAAACCGCGCTACCAACCAAACGTAAGCGACTTTTTAGCGCTATGCGGGCGTAACTATAGCTATATGCAAAAGTGGTTGCCGCTTGATATCGAAGTGGGTCAGTCTTGGCAACTCGAAGGTGAAGCGGGTGTATTAGTAATCCGTATTTTAGAAAATACCAAATACACTCAATTAGTTGAGATCTCACGACCAGTTAACATTATTGAGTTTATCAATACTCCCAAGGTGTTAGTGAGAATTTATCACGATGCTAAATTAGCAGAAGTGTTAACTGGTCAACAGATTTACCAATTGCGTCCAGTGTATGATTATCCCAATTTACGTATGTATCATAGTGATGAGAAGTACCAGGTTAATGCATTCCTGGGAGAATTATTGAAGATTGGTTGCCAACAACGGTTGGTTTGCCAGTCTTAAAAATTGGGTATTCAATGTGCTGAAAGAGGCTGTCTCTTACTCTATAGCTGATGAAAGTGTGCGCATAGTGCAGGTCACAGATCCGCACCTTTTTGCCGATCCTGAAGCGCAGCTCCTTGGTGTTAATACCAGCAAAAGTTTGGCCGCAGTGCTCAATACGATTCGGGCGGTAAATTATCCTGCACACCTGATGTTAGCTACGGGCGATTTAAGCCAAGATTATTCCCCTGAGTCTTATCGTCATTTTGTTACCGCTGTGGCGCCGTTGAACTTGCCTTGTCATTATCTGCCAGGGAATCATGATGATCCGCGGATCATGTTTTTGCACATGCAAGGTGAGCGAGTTTTTGGCCAGCAGCGTGTTTTGATTGGCAAATGGCAAATTTTAATGCTGGATTCCACTGTGCGTGGAAAACCAGGCGGGCACATGGGCGAAAGTCAATTTGAACTGATTGAGCAGGCCGTGGCTGCTCACCCAGAACACCATACACTGCTTGTGATGCACCATAACCCTATCTTGGTTAATTGTGCTTGGTTAGACCAACATTGTATGGATAATGGCACTGAATTCCTCCGACGTGTTGCCCAATACCCACAGATTAAAGCTTTGCTCTGGGGGCATGTACATCAACAGTTGGATACCCATTACGATGGCCCACACGGCATGCTGCAATTAATGGCAACACCCTCTACTTGTATCCAGTTTAAACCGCAATCGCCTTATTTTGCCCTTGATGTACTGCAACCCGGTTATCGTTTGCTGGAGCTCAAGGCCGATGGTAGCATCAGCACTAATGTGTATCGCGTGCCGGGAAATCTGTTTTCCCCAGATAAAGATTCCAGCGGTTATTAACGCGAGTGACCGCAGCTTGAGGAACTATGCTGCTCTATATTCACGGATTCAACAGTTCACCTTTCTCCGATAAAGCGGTGATGACGGCGCAATATATGGCCGAGCATCACCCTTCCTTAGTATTCCATCAACCGCAATTACCCAACACTCCTAAGGCCGCCATGGCCTTGTTGCAAAGTTATGTTGAGGAAGCTTCACAAGCGGGCGAGCCTCTGAGCTATATCGGCTCATCCTTAGGGGGATATTTTGCGAGCTATTTGGCAGAGCAATATGGTGGCCGCGCTGTATTGGTGAATCCAGCGGTAAAACCCTTTGAACTGTTTGATGAATTTATGGGGCCGCAATTTAACCCTTATACCGAAGAGCATTATCAGGTATTGCCAGAACATAAGCTGGAAGTGGCTGAATTTAATACGGCTGTTATCCGCAATCCCGATCGTTTTTTGGTACTATTGCAAACGGGCGATGAAGTACTCGATTATCGAGAAGCACTGCATAAGTATCATCATTGCCAATTACGGATTG
Source organism: Shewanella decolorationis S12 (assembly GCF_000485795.1). Lineage (GTDB taxonomy): Bacteria > Pseudomonadota > Gammaproteobacteria > Enterobacterales > Shewanellaceae > Shewanella > Shewanella decolorationis. The sequence continues at coordinate 368,332 of NZ_AXZL01000076.1, read as the reverse complement.
AATCCGGTGGTGATCACAGTTTTGTAGGTTATGAGCGATATCTGCAAACTGTAAGCCAATTTTTACACTTACCTTGACAAATAGTCATCCAGAGCCGCAACATGGCCGGATATAACAACTTATAGCGTACACTATGACGAATCAATACACCTCTGACGCCATTGAAGTTCTTAACGGACTCGACCCAGTTAAACGCCGTCCAGGTATGTATACCGATACCACCCGACCTAACCACTTAGGCCAAGAGGTCATAGATAACAGTGTGGACGAGGCCTTAGCGGGTCACGCCACTAAAATCGAAGTTGTGCTCCATACCGATAATTCCCTTGAAGTCACCGACGATGGTCGGGGAATGCCAGTCGATATTCACCCTGAAGAAGGTATTCCCGGGGTCGAACTGATCCTCACTAAATTACATGCTGGCGGTAAATTTTCGAATAAAAATTACCAATTCTCCGGTGGTTTACATGGTGTGGGGATTTCGGTGGTTAACGCCCTGTCTCGCCGCGTCGAAGTGACGGTGCGTCGAGATGGACAAGTGTATGATATCGCTTTTGAAAATGGCTTTAAGGTTGAAGAGTTAAAAGTCACTGGTACTTGCGGTCGTCGCAATACTGGTACCCGAGTGCATTTCTGGCCCGACGCTAGCTATTTTGATTCGGCGAATTTCTCCAACTCCAAACTCATCTATTTACTGCGTGCCAAGGCCGTGTTGTGTCCAGGCCTTAGGATCAAGTTTACCAATAAGCAAACTAATGAAGTCCATGAGTGGTACTACGAGAGTGGACTAACCGATTATCTTAAAACTGCGGTTGGCGATAATTTAATGTTGCCAGAAGAGCCCTTTATCGGCAGCTTTAAAGGCCAAATTGAAGCCGCGGATTGGGCCATTACTTGGCTGCCTGAAGGTGGCGATGCGATTAACGAAAGTTATGTTAACTTGATCCCTACGCCGTTAGGTGGAACCCACGTGAACGGTTTCCGCCAAGGTTTGCTGGAGTCGATGCGCGAGTTCTGTGAGTTTCGCAATCTTATCCCCCGCGGCATCAAACTGTCGCCTGAGGATATTTGGGACCGCGCGGCTTTCATTCTCTCGGTGAAGATGCAAGATCCGCAATTTGCAGGCCAAACTAAAGAGAAACTCTCGAGCCGTCAAAGCTCAGCCTTTGTCTCAGGGATTGTGCGTGATGCGTTTTCGTTGTGGCTTAACTCGAATACTGAATTGGCCGAGTCGCTGGCGGAAATGTGTATTAATAACGCCCAGCGCCGCTTAAAAGCTGCGAAAAAAGTGGCCCGTAAAAAAGTCACCTCTGGCCCGGCATTACCGGGTAAATTGACAGACTGTAGCGGCCAAGATCCGATGCGCGGCGAACTTTTCCTCGTGGAAGGGGACTCTGCGGGCGGCAGTGCCAAGCAGGCGCGCGACCGTGAGTTTCAGGCCATTATGCCGCTGCGTGGTAAAATCCTAAACACTTGGGAGGTAGATGCTTCGCAGGTGTTGGCTTCGCAGGAAGTGCATGATATCTCGGTGGCGATTGGTTGCGACCCTGATAGCAACGATATCTCCGAACTAAGATATGGCAAGATTTGTATTCTCGCAGATGCGGACTCTGACGGGCTACATATTGCCACTTTACTCTGCGCTTTGTTTTTGAAACATTACCGAGTGCTGGTCGAACAGGGGCATGTCTATATCGCTATGCCACCGCTGTTCCGTATCGATATTGGTAAAGACGTATACTACGCCTTAGATGAGGCTGAAAAAGAAGGTATTCTCGACCGTATTAGTGCTGAAAATAAAAAGGGTAAGGTTCAAGTTACACGCTTTAAAGGTTTGGGTGAGATGAACCCGCTGCAATTGCGTGAAACGACCATGGATCCGAATACCCGTCGTTTAGTACAGTTAACTATTGATGATGTTGAAGAAACGGACTCTTTAATGGATATGTTGCTCGCTAAGAAACGCTCTCCCGATCGTAAAACTTGGCTCGAGGATAAGGGTGACATGGCGGTACTTTAATGTTGTGCACTATTGCCGATAACAATAAAACTTAGGCATAAAGAAAATTACCATGTTGTATATAAAAACAAATAATTATAAGTGTTTAAAGGTGTTCTCTGCCTATTGGACCCTACTGGCGAGCTTGGCTTTGTTAACGAGTCAGGCTGCAATAGCGGGGTCTCAGTCGATCATGATTACCGTCTCTAAAGGCTTTGGTTTATCTCTTTATGCTTCCGATCTAGGGGATGCTAAGCAGATTGCAATGGGCTCAAATGGCACCTTATTTGTCGGTTCCAATAAGAGTGGCACAGTGCATGCTCTGGTTGATAGCAATCAAGATGGACGCGTTGATAAACGCTATATTATTGCCAAAGGACTGGAGTCTCCCGATGCGATTGCCTTCCATAATGGCGATCTTTTTGTTGCAACCGAAAACCGTATTGTACGTTTTATTGATATCGAGCAGCGCTTACGTCGGCCGAGTCGCCCTAAGGAGATCTATAGCGATCTGCCTGAGTCTGATAAGAAAAGCGCCCGTGCGATGAATTTTGGCCCCGATGGTAGGTTATATGTTTCTATCGGTGCACCTTGCAATGTGTGTGAGGCGAGCGCGCCCTATAGCAGTATTATTGCAATCAATGTCGATACTGGAGCAAGTGAGCAGATTGCACTTGGTATTCGTGATGCAACAGGATTTGATTGGTCCCCGAAAGATGGCAAGCTCTGGTTTGCCGACCAAGGTCGCGATTGGATGGGCGATAACCTTCCGCCTGATGAAATTAACCGTGTCGATGTAGTCGGTAGCCATTATGGATTTCCTTATTTGCATGCATCGTCTGTGGTCGAGCCTGCTTACGAAAAACCGAAGAATTTGAAGATAGCCATCCCTGTCTATGAGTTGCCTGCCCATGTTGCCCCTACGGGGCTGGCGTTTTATCGCGGCAAACAATTCCCTGAGATGTACCATAACCAATTGTTTGTTGCTGAAAATGGTTCGTGGAACCGTTCAAGCAAAGTCGGTTATCAGATAGTTATGTTGAAACTCGAGAATGATCAGGTGGTAAGCCGTGAAACCATCGTCAGCTTTCTCGATGGCGAGTTTCCCGTTGCCCGTCCCTATGCCTTGTTATCTGGTGAGGATGGGGCAATGTACATCTCAGATGATTTAAAAGGTAACCTGTATCGGCTGTTCTATAGGGATGGCGATAATACTGAAGAACCACAGGAACTAGAACAAAATGAGTGACGCGATCAAGTTAAGCTTAGACGGTGTAGAGCAAATGCCCCTGCGGCGCTTTACCGAAGAAGCTTATCTGAATTATTCCATGTACGTCATCATGGACCGAGCCTTGCCCCATATTGGTGATGGGCTTAAGCCAGTACAACGGCGGATTATTTATGCCATGAGTGAGCTCGGGTTATCTGCTCAATCCAAGCATAAAAAATCAGCCCGTACGGTAGGTGACGTGTTAGGTAAGTACCATCCCCATGGCGATAGCGCCTGTTATGAGGCTATGGTACTGATGGCGCAACCATTTTCATACCGCTACCCATTGGTAGATGGTCAAGGTAACTGGGGGGCTCCGGACGATCCTAAGTCCTTCGCGGCGATGCGTTATACCGAGGCGCGCCTGTCTAAGTTCTCTGAAGTCTTATTGTCTGAGCTAGGGCAAGGAACGGTCGAGTGGGGCGCTAACTTCGATGGCACATTAAAAGAACCTAAAGTACTGCCTGCACGTTTACCGCATATTTTACTCAATGGCATCACGGGTATTGCAGTGGGCATGGCGACGGATATTCCGCCCCATAACGCCAGAGAGTTAGTCAATGCCTGTGTGGCGCTGCTGGACGACCCTAAACTCGAACTTGAGCAGTTGATGGGCTATGTGCCAGGGCCGGATTATCCGACCGAGGCTGAAATCATTACGCCAGCGGCCGACATTGCCAAAGTCTATGAAACGGGCCGTGGCTCCCTAAAAGCTCGCGCAGTGTATAGTGTAGAAGCGGGTGAGATAGTGATCACTGCTCTGCCGCACCAAGCCAGTAGCGGCAAAATTTTAGAGCAGATCGCGGCGCAGATGCAGGCGAAAAAGCTACCTATGGTAGCGGACTTACGTGATGAGTCCGACCATGAAAACCCGGTGCGACTGGTGGTGGTGCCGCGCTCAAACCGCGTCGATTGTGACCAGCTCATGGCACACTTGTTTGCGACTACCGATCTTGAGAAAAGCTTTAGGGTAAACCTTAACGTGCTTGGCCTTGATGGTCGTCCACGGGTGAAGGGCCTTAAAGACTTATTAACTGAATGGCTAGAGTTCCGTGTCGATACCGTAAGACGTCGCCTCGAGTATCGTCTCGATAAAGTACTAGCACGGTTACATATCCTCGAAGCCTTGATGATCGCCTTCCTCAATATCGATGAAGTGATTGAAATCATTCGCTTCCACGATGAACCGAAGGCCGAGTTAATGGCGCGCTTTAACCTGACTGATAGACAAGCCGAAGCTATCCTCGAGTTAAAATTACGTCATTTAGCCAAGCTAGAAGAGTTTAAAATCAAGGCTGAACAGGATGAGCTTGAGGCTGAGCGCGAGAAACTAGAGCAATTATTAGGCTCAGATCGCCGCTTAAAAACCTTGATCAAGAAGGAACTCATTCAAGATGGTGAAACCTATGGCGATGAGCGCCGCTCGCCGATTGTTGAGCGCCATGAATCCCGGGCCTTAACCGAGCAGGAGCTAACACCGAGCGAGCCTGTGACCGTAGTGTTATCTGAAAAAGGCTGGGTGCGTTGTGCTAAGGGCCATGATATCGATGCCGAGTCTTTATCCTATAAAGCAGGCGATCAATATCTGTGCAGTGCGATGGGGCGCAGTAATCAGGCGGCGGTGTTTATCGACTCATCGGGTCGTGCATTTGCCACCGACAGTCACAGCCTGCCATCGGCTCGCAGCCAAGGTGAGCCTATCACCACGCGCTTTAATATGGCGCCTGGCGAAACCATGCAACATGTGATTTTAGGTGAAGATGAACAGTGTTTCCTACTCGCCACCGATGCGGGTTATGGTTTTATCTGTACTTTCAATGATATGGTTTCACGCAATAAGGCGGGTAAAGCCCTGTTAAGCCTACCGACGAATGCCAAATCTCTACCGCCTAAACCGATTGATCGTAATCGGGAGATGTCTATTCTTGCTATCACCAATGAAGGCCGTATGTTGCTGTTTTCATTGGAAGCATTGCCACAGCTGTCTAAGGGTAAAGGCAATAAAATTATCGGTATTCCAAGCGAGCGTGCTAAGAATCGTGAAGAGCTGATGACCCATTTGCAGCTAGTTCCTGCGGATACGTCTGTGACTCTTTGGGCGGGCAAGCGGAAATTGACGTTAAAACCAAGCGATTTAGAGCATTATCGTGGTGAACGTGGCCGCCGCGGCGCCAAACTACCGCGCGGGTTACAGCGTGTTGATAGTGTGGAATTAGGTGAAGGTGCCGAGATTCTGCCTAGCATTTAAAGGTAATTTGAGCTTGCGTAAGATCTAGTTGCAACAAGTTAATCAAAGCCACTTAAGTGTCCCTTGAGTGGCTTTTTTATGACTTCTGATATGAACTAAAGAAGCACTTGTCCCAAATACAAGGCATAAAAAAACCTACCGCAAGCGGTAGGTTTTTATTAGTTAATATCCGAAAGGATATTAGAAGTCGTAACGTACACCTACAGAGAATACGTTGTCGTCTTGTAAGTCTACTTTGTTACCCGCTACGACATGGTCACCACGGTACATTGCGTATTGGCCATATACCATAGTTGATTTAGAGAAGCGGTAATCAGCACCGACGTTGAAGTTTTGCACGCTGATATCAGTACCAGTTGCGCCACCTTTGTTTACGTTTTTGTAGTAGTTACCGAAACCTGCTTCATCTGAACCGTATTCAGCTTTCAGGTTAACACCGTTTAAGGTGTAAACTACGTTTACAAAGTAGGTATTACCATCTTTAGCGCTATTCACAACATCTTCAGATTGTTGGAATAAACCGCCCACTTTGAAGTCACCAAATTTAACTTGAGCAACACCACGGTATGCATCAACACCAGCGATACCTTTGTTGTAAGCTACAGCGACATAGTAGTTTTGATCTTTAAATTTGCTATCACCCAGAGTCGCGCTCAGAGCGTATAAGCTTTCGTTAGTTTTTGCTGTAGTGTCGTTATCGTCGAACAGATAAGTTGCGTTTAACGTCACTAAGTTAGCGATTTTTGGAGAGTAGTACCAAACACCGTCTGCGCTACGGGTTTGAGCGCTAACTAGACGGTCGATATCCGCGTTAGTGTTACCAAATACGTCTACCGCGCCTTCAGCTTGTTTGAATACTGTGTCGTTACGACCTACTAATACAGTACCTGCATTAGTTTTTAAACCTAAGAAAGTGTTACGAGCTTTGAAAACATCACCAGAACCTGAAGTGTTTTCAACTTGGAACTCCATTTGATAAACAACATCATAACCGTCAGCGATCTTTTCAGAACCTTTAACACCTAACAGAGAGAAGTTGTTTTCTAAATAGGTACCAGCATTGTTTTCATCAGCATAGTTTGCTGTGTCAACACCATTTGTTCCAGATTGTAGAGTTGCACCTGTTTCAGTATTAGTAAGTGCAAGCTCTAAACGACCGTAGAAGCTTGGGCCTTCGGCTAGCGCGCCGAATGAAGCCAGTGCCAGTACTGATGCAACTGATGCAGAGATGAATGTCTTTTTCATGTTTTGTGCTCCCTCGAACCTAAGTTCTTATCCATTTTTCATGGTTTTTGTGTGGTTTAACACATTTGTTACAGAAATCAGTAACAAAGTTGCCGCCGATTCTTACAGTTTTACGACTCACAGGCTGTGTTGCAGATCATGTTTTTGGCTCTCCTTGTCCGTATTCGGGGTTTTTTAGGAATTTTCCCTATAGCTTGATCGTAAATCGGCGTGAAAGTGGTAAAACTGTCTTTTTCACTTACCACTAAAGAGGTATGTGAGGCGCCATGGCATAAGCGAGCCGGCGGGGGTAACTGTAGCATATACTAATGTTGTCGCAAGTTTGTCATAAATAGGCTGATTGATGCTATTTGGTACTCAGTACGATAATAAATTCGAGTAAAGAGGTATTTTTTATCAAATCTATATGGTTGTTTGATTTAGTTATCTTTTAAAAATCAATATGTAATATCAAAATTGTTTGAGCGTCATTTATATCTTGTTTTACCCTAGCTAGCATAAGCTTGCTAATGAAGCGAGTAGGGTTACCCTAGACCATAGTATTAGGGCGTGTTGACGTTTCGAGATTAGATTTTGCTCTTTCTGGCAAGCACGTGCTCGCGGAACGAGGAATGATGTGTTGTTATTCTATTCAAATGACGAGCGGCTCCTATGACAGAAAGTCAGAGCAAGGGCTTGCCAGACGAACCCTTCGGGCAGCATTTGGCAGGCTTTACTGCTGCGTTATCGTCTGTTTATGTAGAATAACGACACTGCACGGACATTGCCTTGCATAAAAGCCAGCTAAACTGCTGCAAAAATAACCCTGAAACGTCAACACGCCCTAGTGTATGTAGACGTTTTTTGTCTAGTTTAGATAAGCCTGACTGCTATAGGCATTGACAGCCATAACGGGAAGCAATGCCTCGTTATTTGGCCCGGTTAAGGGCAAGCGGCTTTATGAGGGGAAAGAGCAAGGGATTGTTAGTCATACCCGTTAGCCCACATTTAACGGGTGCTTTGCTGAGTAATCATTAGCAAGGCAAAATAATCTACATTATTGGCTGTGTCTTCGTTATCGTTCTGTTCTAGCCCGCTTGAGTACCGCACATAACCCAAATTATGGGGGTACTTGTTTATGTGCTTAAGATCTAGGCTATTTCTGTCGTGCCTTTCAATTGATTAAATCTGTTGTGCTTTCAATAAGAGATTTTATTCATTCGTGCGAGCTTGTATTGGCATAATGAACTTGATTGTTGGTTAAGGCATTGTAATAAAATGGATTTATGGCTTGATAGTGCTTTTTTTAAACTCTCTTGACTGACTTTGGCGAGATAGCTTTGCCTATATGAATAAATACAACTTTGCAGGGGCTGTTCGGTGAGCCCGGTTGCAGCGGCTAACTTGTTGGGACAGTTGTAGTGACTTAGTGTCAGCTTAAATCGACAAAACAATAGTGCGGCAGTACACCTTGAATGCTGGGCATAGAGCGAGTTTGATTTCGATTTTGGGGTTAAATCGTTTAGAATCCACGGCGAATTTTTATTGCATTATGCTGCGCAGGATAGTGATTCCATCCATGCGGATGTATTTAGCTAGATATAAGGTAAGTATTAATGACTGAAGCCTATCAAAATCGCTTTGGTGGCATTGGCCGCCTATACGGGCAAAAGGCGCTCGCTAAATTTGCCGCCTCCCATGTGGTGGTGATTGGCATCGGTGGCGTTGGTACTTGGGCTGCTGAGGCGTTGGCGCGCAGTGGTATTGGCCAAATTACCCTGATTGATTTGGATGATATCTGTGTAACCAACACGAACCGTCAAATTCATGCTCTGACAGCGACGATCGGCGAATCTAAAGTGGCAGTGATGGCGCAGCGGATCCGCGCAATTAATCCCGATTGCCAAGTGAATGAAGTGGAAGATTTTATTACTGTCGATAACCTCGGTGAGTATTTGCTCGGAGCAAAGGCTGGGGGCAATATTGATTATGTGGTTGATTGTATTGATGCAGTTAAGCAAAAAGCTGCGTTAATTGCTTGGTGTAAACGCCAAAAAATTAAAATAGTGACGGTTGGTGGTGCGGGCGGTCAAACCGATCCTACGCAAATTCAGCTCACCGATCTGGCAAAAACCTATCAAGATCCTTTGCTGGCCAAAGTGCGTAATATTTTGCGCCGCGAATATAACTTCTCAAAAAATGTGCAGCGTCGTTTTGCAGTAGATGCAGTGTTTTCCAGCGAACAATTAGTTTACCCTCAGGCCGATGGTTCCGTGTGTAGCAGCAAGGCTGGCGCAGATGGCTCGATGCGTATGGATTGTGCGTCTGGCTTTGGGGCTGTGACTATGGTGACGGGCACTTTTGGATTTGTGGCCGCAAGTCGTGTGCTCGCAAGACTGGCGCAACTGGCAAACGAATAAATAAACTAAAACGCGTGTGAGATCTTACGTTTATTTCAACCATTTTATAGCAACTCAAGTGGTCATTTCTTGCTGTGTGCTTAACTTGGGGCCACTGCATTGTGCTAGTGGGATGCGAATATCAAATTGTGCTCCCCCAAGCTGGGAGTCTGCTTTGTAGCTCATCGTTCCCTTTAGCAAAGTGGCCGCATTAAAAGCGGCGGATAACCCTAATCCAGTGCCACCTTTACTTCTGTTGGTGGTGAAAAATGGCTCAAACATATGTTCAGCAACTTCAGGTGGTATAGTAATGCCATTGTTTTGAATGCTTATATTCACAAAATCTTGTTCAATAGATGCCTTAATTTGTACCTGATTGTTGTCTCTATCTTGGAATGCATGGGTAAAGGCGTTTGATAAAATATTGCTGACAATTTGGTTCAGTAGACTGACATTAGTTTGGATATTTAATGTTGGATCGACAAGTAATTCAGTTTGTGCGTGAACCTTAGGATGCATAATCAAACTAGACTCTAAAATCTCCTTTAACTGGCTTTGTAAATTGATACATTGATGCTCTTCATGGCTGCGATCAATGGCGATCGTCTTGAATTTTTGGATAAGACTGCTTGCTTTGGTGATATTTCGTACGATTAACTCACAGCTTTGTTGATACTCATCCAAAATCGCATTAATTTCATCCAGCGTAGCCTGCTCACTGTGAATAAGTTCGATGAGTTCTTCTATATGACTCAACTGAGCGCTAGCTGCCGTCAAGCAAATACCTATCGGAGTGTTAATTTCATGGGCGACACCCGAGACTAAGCCACCCAAAGCTGCCATCTTTTCCTGCTCGACTAATACCTGCTGTGCCCGTTTCAACGCTGCTAAGGATTGTTCTAATTCCTGTGTTCTTTCTTTAACTTGCCTTGCAAGCTCTTCTTTATAACTGCGTTCAAGTTTGAGTAAGCGTTCTCTATCTTCTAACGCTGTTTGCAATTCTGCTTTGGAGTTTTTTAATGCCTCGAATGAGCTACGAAGCTGGCCCTGCATACTGTTAATAGCATCGGCCACTTGTTTAAACTCATCGATTTTCTCTTTACGTTCAAATTGGAGAGGTTCAAAGTCAGTATCTAAGTTGATACGTTTGCAGTAATTACTGAGTTTATCCAGATGCTTAGTGATGTTGTACCAAACTAGAAACAGAATAAATCCAGCGACTAAGAATGTTTTTATGCCATTGGAAAGCAAAATGAGGATCGCTTTATCAAAAAGACGTTGGTAAATCGCATCCATATCTACTTGAACCTCAAGGGTTCCGACATTGATGTTATCGGTTGGCGACTTATAAATCAGAGGGAAAATCTTTTTTAGGGTGTGGGTTTGCTTTTCGTTACCAGAGTTCCAAGACTGCCCGCTATCATCTTTTATAGAAATGTAATTGATATCAGGTAGTTGAATTAAACCATTCAACTGAGTATTAATAAGTCTTTCATCGATCACCCAAATACTTGCCGCTAACACATCTAGATTGGCTTTTTCGATATTAGAGAAAACGCGATCAATCCGGCTGACATCTCCTCGGTAATCACTAATAAGTTGATAAGCGGAAGTCATTAACGTGATTAAGGAGCTGAATAGCACAATAGACAAGGTGAGATGCCGACCTATCGGGCTTTTAATAAATTGGCTAAAGAATGTCAGCATCTTAAATAAACTTTATCTGATAGCGAGTTGGATGCTTATAAGCATAGACTCAAGCACAAGAAATTGTGCATTTTATCCCTCTGAAATATCCCTCTACACACTAACAATGTAGTGGCATTAAACTTGCTTGATGTTGGCAACAGTTCAATTTTTTGTCGCAGGGATAACATTATGATTAAACTCAAACTGGATTCTGTGAAGTTGTTTAGTCCTAAAAAGATGATGTTTAGGGTTATGTTATGGTTAATGGTGAGTTGTGCCGTTTTATTGGCGATTCCATCAAATATCCTTAGCCTATTAGCGTTAGATAAGTTTGTCCCTGAGCATGCTCATTTTGTTGGCTTAGGGCTAATCATTTCAATTGCTTATTTTTTAACTCAATTATTGAACTTGGGTTTGGATGAGTCGATTCGTCATCTTAGCGATAAGCGAATGATAGAAACCATTGAGGCTAAGGTTAACTTGCTTGACCGAGCCGAGCGCGCATTATTGCGGGAGTTTTTTTTACAGGGCGCCACTATTCTGACATTGCCGCAAAATGAACCCGCAGTTAAAAGCTTACTCAATGCCTGCATCCTCGAATGTTTAGGTAATGAACGTCATTATGCGATCCAAGGCCCAACAGCAGACTATAAGATTTCCATGAAAGCACGCATGTATTTAAATCGTGGCGTATTACGTTTGCCAGCGGGTGAACCGAGTCAAGAAGAGATGCAACACTTAATCAAAGCACGTCCGCAGTTTCTAAATGGTTTAGTGCAAAATCGTAAACATGCCGCTTAATGCAGGTTGTGTGCTAAAGCAGAAATCACAGGCACAAAAAATGGGGGTTATTATAACCCCCATAACAACGTGCAATTTCTACAATGAACAGAATAACAATTTGGAAGCAAAAACTACTATTGTTGCGCGGACTTCACGATGAACATCCAGGTGATATAAGAAATTATCCCTATAGTGCTAAAGATAACGATCATTGAAAGTAAACCTATTGGGTTACCGAACATTAAATCTAACCAAAATGCCATGATTGAAATCCTCTTTCCTGTGAAGTCCCCTCTACACTAGCGCCCTTAGCATTAACAAATACTGATCCTGATCAATAAAAAATCGACACCTACAAACAATATTGTAACTACAGGTTAACCGTGTGATCTGCTTCAAATTTGGCGAATGGCAAAATTTTGCCAAACTCAATCTTTCGGACTTTGTTTCTTACCTCATTAGGGACTAGTCTTAAGAGTGTTAAAGAAAAAACTCATTAAATGACACTAAGTTCTGACAGTTATCTAAATTTGTCTAACCTTTGACTGATGTTTTACCGCATTTTTGAAGGAGCCAAAAATGGCTAGCACCACTGTTAAGAGGGGCACTATGGGATATGGTATTATTTTCGCTCCCATGGTTTTACTTTTATATCCCCTCTATTGTTTGCTTAGTAGCGCGCATTGGGTTGCAACCTTATGTTTAATCGCACTTGCCCTTATTTTATTTTTTAACATTAACAAACTTATCCGTAATTTAAGGCACCTCGAGCGTGCCGCTCATCACTTAGGTGACGGTGATTTGAGCTATCAGCTTGATGAGAAAGATGCGGGCGTGTTCCACACTGTCGTACACAGCATCAATCGCATGGGCGAAGATGTAAGTCGTACTATTTTATCTCTAGTTGATACCAGCGAATGGATGAAGAAGGTCGCCACCGACATAAAGACGATTAGTGAGCAGGCAAAACAAGGCGTGTTAGAGCAAGAGCGCCAAACCGAGCTTGCGGCAACGGCAATGACCCAGATGGTTTCAACCGTACAAGAAGTTTCACATAATGCTGCTAACACCGCACAAGCTGCTGATATTGCTCAGACTTCAGCTAAACATGGTGATGAAGTAATGGGTACTATAGTCAATAAAATCAGCGATATGACGTCGCAAATTCACCAAACAAAAGCAGTGATTGAACACCTTGCCGCCGATACGAATAGCATTAGCAGCATTATTGAGACTATCTCGCAAGTGGCCGAACAAACCAATTTACTGGCACTCAATGCGGCGATTGAGAGTGCCAGAGCGGGTGAGCATGGTCGAGGATTTGCGGTTGTGGCTGATGAAGTGCGAAATTTAGCAAAACGCACCTCTGAGGCGACTGCTGAAATTCAACAGCAAATAACGACATTGCAAAAAGGCGCCCAACAGAGTGTCGAAGTCATGTTAAAAAATGTCACCATCGCCGATGAGACTGCCTTAATGGTTGAGCAAGCACATAAATCTCTAGGTGAAATCGTGACTCATGTCGAGAGCATTACGGATATGTCTCACCAAATTGCTGCCGCCTCGGAAGAGCAGCATGCCGTGGCGGAGGAAATCAACAAAAATATCAGTGTGATGGCCGAACTTGCGTTGAAGAATGCTCATCATACAAATCAAACTAACTTGTCTAGTCTCAAAGTTTATAATATGTCACAGGAGATCGGTTCACTGTTACATCGTTTCCACGTAGACAAACAGCTATTTACCTCTAATCAAGCCCAAAGCCAGCTATTTGTAAAATGGGGACCTGAACTTGATATCGGTATGCCTGAAATTAACCGCCAACATCAACGTTTAGTTTCTTTAGTCAACGAATTGCACCGAACCCTAAGTGAGGCCTATGGACTCGAGGCGATTAAGCGTATCGTTCAAGGACTGGTGGATTACACTGCCAACCATTTTTCCTATGAAGAAGAACTGTTTGCACGCTTTGGTTATCCTCAAACAGCTGGACATAAAGAAAAGCATGCTCAACTTGTTGGTCAGGTGCTGGATTTCCAGAAGCGGGTAGCGAGAGGTGAAGATGTTGCCGATGAACTTATGGCATTTTTAAAATCCTGGTTAGTTAACCATATACAAAAAAGTGACAGGGAATACGCGCAATTTTTACTTTCCCACGGAGCTGAGTAGAATCAGGCGTGATAAATGTATTCTTATCGAGCTATGTAGGGCTGTAACCCTATATAAGACTGATTTTTGAGCGGTTAAAACTAATTTGCCACCCAGCCTTTCAAAAGGGCTTGCCATTGTCAAAGGCAAAGGTATAATTCCCAGCACTTAGAGCCAGCTACTTGTTTTTGTTAGCTCTAAATCTTGATGCCAGAGTGGTGAAATCGGTAGACACAGCGGATTCAAAATCCGCCGCCCTTAAAAGCGTGACGGTTCGAGTCCGTCCTCTGGTACCATCCCTATTAAAGGGACTAAAACCGACCTAGAGTCGGTTTTTTTGTACCTAAAATTCAGTATTCAATAAAACGCTGCCTAGTGAATTGCTAGAGAAAGGCCTCACACTGGTGACAAACGTGCGTAAGAATGTGAAAGCAAAAGTGACGTAGTTGTGGGATAGAGCGATGCTGTCGAGACGTTTTATCATAGAAACTATCAACGACCAGTTAAAAAATATCTCACAGATAGAAGACTCCAGACACTGCAGCGTACATGGCTTTATGCTCATTATGATTAAGTAACTTATCGCCTATCAATTGAAAGACAATAAGCCACAACTGAACATTACTAACGCGGAGTTTAATGCTATTGCAGTTATGGTCCGTTAAACCGATCTCAGTTTTATTAATACCAAACATTTCAATTTTTGTTAGATTCATATCACGGTTTAGCCACGACTCGATCATGTGTGATTGGGGAATAGAGCCCAATGCACTAAACTTTCATTAATAATAACCGCTGGTGAACTTACCTCTTTATAGTCCATAACAACTTCTGGATTTGACTTCAAAATCAAGTAAATACTGACCTTGTGCTCCTTTGTCGCTGAGTGTAGTCTAGAAATAGTGCACCCATAGCTGCGTTAGTTGATAAAGTGTACTACTCATCTAAAAAGTACGGGAGGAACTATGAAGGGTCATGGTAAATGCTTGTGTGGTTCAGTCGTTTTAGAGGTTGAGTATTCCAGTAACGAGATAGCGGCATGCCACTGTAATATGTGTCGCAATTGGGCTGGTGGTCCAATGCTATCAATCGACTGCGCTGATTCTGTAAAAATATCTGATGAAAAAAGTGTCACAAGGTATTCATCATCAGATTGGGCGGAAAGGGGTTTTTGTACAAAATGTGGGACACATTTGTTTTACTACCTTAAGCCTGCTAATCAGTACCATCTTCCTATTGGTTTGCTAAAAACTGATAACGATTTTAAGTTTACCCACCAAATATTCATTGATGAAAAGCCTGAATATTATGCATTCAGTAACCAAACACACAATATGACTGGTGCCGAAGTATTTGCGCATTTTCAAGATGAAGGCTAAACAGATAATCGGGTAGTAGGGGGCTCCCAATATCCCACATCGCCACACATGTTGTTCCGTTCAAGGGATATTTAGAACCGCTACTGTTTATTATTGTTAGGATGGTTAACTGCGTCCATTCTTTAATATTGCTGTAGTCAACTTCCGGCTATGCTTGGGGTCAGCTTTAAAAAGTAGGTTGGTATGCTGGCCTTCGCAAAAGTTAGATTAGTGTTGAG
Organism: Shewanella decolorationis S12; assembly: GCF_000485795.1. GTDB lineage: Bacteria > Pseudomonadota > Gammaproteobacteria > Enterobacterales > Shewanellaceae > Shewanella > Shewanella decolorationis. Next base: position 352,975 of record NZ_AXZL01000076.1, on the reverse strand, counting down.
GATGCTCACTGTTCTCATGGCTGTTACCCTTGTGCGGCGAGCATTTTTCTGTGTGGACCGAATCATTCGCAATTATAAGCTTGTGGGCATCAGTAAAAATAACGGTAAGTTTTGAGATTTTTACTGATGCCCAGGGAATGTTCAGGTTTTTAAATCAGCTCTCGTTGATATTGCCTGGTTTGCCTTATGCGAGGATGCCATTGCCTGTTAGCTCTTTTTGCTCATGAAAACAGTTGCTTCATTGCGGTTAGAAGATTACTAAAAAATTGGAGTCCTAGTGGATGGCAAATCAGATTTGTTTAGCAAAAGCTGAAGAAACTATCGTATCGGACGAAAATGGGATTCGATACATACGCAGGTATCCATTCTGGATTCGCCTTTTCCTGCTTCCTTGGTTCCTGTTATGTGTTCCGTTCATTCACCTTTATTTGGAACACGTGCGATTAGTCGACTGGGCGAGTCCTCCGGTCTTTGGAACGATGTTCGCGACTTTGGGCTTTTTGGTCGTTCCGCTTAGTTTTTCTGGTATGGTATTATGGTTCGCGTTATTTGGTGATGCTGTCGATTTGGCGCTAAATGCGAGAACCAGCGAGGTAATTCTCCTTCGGAGGTCTCCGTTTCGCAACAGGTTGACCTGCTACCCTCTTTCCAATTTGCAGATATACAAAATCGAACTAGAAGCTAACACTGCTTACGATTCAGCAATTGTTACGATGAGAATGCCGGATGGTGTAAAAGTAAAGATTAGGTCCTTCTATCGAGACGAAGAAGCGCTTTCTTTGGTTCAACATGTCGAAAAACTTATTACAAATGCCTCTAAGGTGTCATTCTGTCAACCGCAACATTGATGAATTACACGTCGACACCAAGTTAGGACCGTAGGTTGGTTGGGTCCTTGCATCGAATTCAGACTACCTTTTCAACTCAGTGGGACTCAGCAATATCCATCTGCGTCATAGTTACGCCTTTAATTTGAGCATAAATGTCTTTTCCTGGAGTCAGTTGTAACTCGTCACAAGCCCATGGGGTGATGTTGGCCCACAATTCGTCTTTACCTAGGGCAATTTTAAGTTGAATTTGCTCGCCATTATCGCTGGGGTAGAGCTCTTTTATTTTTCCTTGTAGTAAGTTACGGATACTCGAGCCTTTAGGTTCCTCAGTGCAAACCGAAACATGGTTCGCTTGAATGCGCACCTTTAACTGTTTATGGGTGGGCGGCAGTTGGCCGCTGACCCAGAGCTGATTGCCATCATCCATCAACAGTCTAGTCATTGGATAATCGGGATGTCTGTCGGCGATTCTGGCGCTCAGCAGTGAACTTAATTCCTGCAATGGCACCCAGGGGCGCATTTGTTCACTATTCCATACCTGTGTTAGTGGTCCTTGGGCGATCATTTTTCCTTGATGCAACACCAGCATATGGTCGGCGAGTTGCAGGATTTCATCCAAGCTGTGGCTGACATAGACGATCGGCAGCTTCAATTCCTGCGCTAGGGTTTGTAGATAAGGCAGCAATTCGCGTTTTCGAGGTAAATCGAGGGAGGCTAAGGGCTCATCCATCAATAACATCTGCGGCGAGGTGAGCAGGGCTCGGCCAATAGCGACCCGTTGTTTTTCACCGCCAGAGAGCGTGTTGGGATAGCGGCTTAAGAGTTTTTCTATGCCCAGTAGCGAGACCACTTTGTTGAATAATTCAGGTGCTTTATGGCGCATTCCATAGGTGAGATTGCCCTTCACACTGTAATGGGGGAATAACCTCGCTTCTTGAAAGACATAGCCAATCTGGCGTTTTTCAGGGGGCAGATTAACGGTTTTATGTTTAAACAATAGTGTGTCGCCAAGGCTAATCTCGCCTTTATCCGGTGTGGTTAATCCGCCAAGTAAATTCACTAAGGAGGTTTTGCCCGCTCCCGAACGGCCGAATACGGCGGTGACGCCCTGTAACGGCAATTGAGTGTTCACCTTAAGTTGCAGTTGGCCGAGCTGTTTTTCAATATTGATGTTTAACATACACTTGCCGTTCTTTTGAGGGCCTTTTTAGTGAGCCATTGGGAGGCGAGTAAGGAGGCCAGCGCTATCACTATCGAGATGATACATAGGCGCATCGCCTGATATTCCGCCCCCGGTGTTTCGATAAAGGAATACATGGCCAGCGGAATGGTGCGAGTTTCGCCGGGAATATTGGAGACGAAGGTGATGGTCGAGCCAAATTCCCCAAGGCTGCGGGCAAAGGCGATGATCATTCCCGACACTATTCCGGGCGAGGTGAGCGGCAATGTGATGGTCAAAAATACTCGCCAGCGACTACTTCCCAAGGTGCGCGCCGCCTGTTCGAGGCGAATATCGACGGTTTCGAAGGATTGACGTATGGCTCTGACCATCAAAGGAAAGGAGACCACTGCAGCGGCGAGTGCCGCGCCGCGCCAGCTAAAGCTAAAACTTATGCCAAACCAGTTATAGAGCCATTGCCCGATTACGCCCTGGCGCCCCATGCTGATGAGCAGTAGGTAACCCACCACCACCGGCGGTAACACCAGTGGGAGATGCAGGAGACTGTCGAAGATAGCCTTACCGGGAAACTCAACGCGTGCCAGCAACCAAGCGCATAAAATGCCTAAGGGTAAGCTGGCCAGCACGGCAACCGCTGAGACTTTGAGGCTCAGCAGTAGCGCGGCGGTTTCGTATTCGCTGAGGAGTGGCCCGTCAAACAGCGAGCCACTGAATAACACATCACTCAGCACTAGTTCACTCCAAAACCATATTTTTCAAATACTGCTGTTGCACTTGAGCTTTGAAGGTATTGATTAAAGTCCTTAGCGCTGGCGGTGGATTCCTGTTTCGTTAAGGCGCTGGGATATTCAATCGGGCTATAGCTAGTGGCAGGGAAGGTTGCCACAATTTTAATCTTTTGCGCTACTTTGGCATCGGTTGAATAGACGATACCGAGTGGGGCTTCGCCCTGTTCTACCAATGCTAAAGCGGCGCGGACATTGTTTGCTCTCGCTAGCAGTGGCTCGGCGGTTTTCCAAAGATTCAGGTTTTCAAGTGCTTGCTTGGCGTATTGTCCGGCTGGGACATGGTCAGGGTCTCCTACCGCTAAACGGCTGCCATTGACCGCGGCCTTAATATCCCAATCACTGTTTAGGGTGACTTGGTCTACAGGGCTATTTTTTTCGGCAATCAACACTAAGGTATTTTTTAACAGGGTAATACGGCTATCGGCATTCACCGCCTTGGCATCGACAAGGTAATCCATCCATTTTTGGTTTGCGGAGATAAACAGATCGGCAGGCGCACCATTAGCGATTTGTTTGGCGAGTGTTGAGGAGGAGGCATAGGAGAAAATCACTTTCGTTTGATGTTCTTTCTCATACAGCTGGCCAATCTCATTCAGCGCATTCGTGAGGGATGCGGCAGCAAAAACAGTCACTTGCTCTTTGTCTGCGGCAAAGGTGACACTGCAACTGAGGGCTAAGCCAACGACTGAGGCTGTGGTAAAGCGTAAAAAGTGTTTGAGCGAGCTCATGGTGTTCCTCCGTGATAAAAAGTGATCGTTATATACCAATCTATATATCGATCATTCAAGCCCCGATGTGTAAATTAGTGATCTCTGCTCGATTTATCTGCCAAAACAGCAATACCTTGGTGGATATTTCCGACTGTGCGTATTGGTATCTCAAGATTGATCAGGGAGAATAACATTCACTTAAGTTTAGGCGCGCAGGAACATGGACTTACACGCACTACTGACACTGTCATTGGGGGACAAACCCTTCGCCAATCCTCGGCGGATAGCTTTGCTGCGCCAAGTGGCTAATACTGGGTCTATCAGCCAGGGCGCTAAGTTGGCGGGGATCAGCTATAAGGCCGCATGGGATGCGATAAACGAGATGAACACCACTATGCCCGAGCCTGTCGTCAGCAGCGAAAAGGGCGGTAAGGGCGGTGGCGGCGCCAAACTGACCGAGTTTGGTGAGCGTTTACTTAAGGTGTATTCCATTACCTCGCAGGTGCAGGAAATGGCGCTGTCGGCGCTGCTGGATGATTCAGTCGATATGCACAGTTTGTTAGATGTGATGGCGCATTTCTCCCTTAAAACTAGCGCCCGCAACCAGTTAACCGCTCGTATCCATAGCATTGAACCGCTCGGCTTGAATGACAGCCTGAAAGTGACGTTGGCGGGAGGGCAGCAGATCCAAATCTCAGTGACCCATGCGAGTTTTGAGCGTCTGCAGTTAGCGCTTAATCAATCGATTTTATTGTTGTTTAAGGCGCCCGCAGTGACGGCTAGTCGTGAGGCCTGCCAGAGCGCGGGGCAAAATTGCGTTAGTGGGCACTTACTGAGTGTGAGTGAACTGGCCGATAAGGCTGAGTTAGCGATAGAAATTGGCGGTAAAGATATTATCTATTCGGTGATGCCATTGGCCGATATTCAAACGCTCAAAGTAGGCGAGCCCTGTTTTGCCTGTTTTGATGCCACACAAGTGATTGTTGCCAGTATGAATTAAGGCATTAAGCTAAGATGCTAGGCATCCCTTGGTAGGCCTTTTTGAATGACCCGAACTAGTCGCTCAGTTTTACGGTTATTGGCTGGTGAGCTTCTTGAGTGTTGCTGCGCTAGGGCCCAATCGATATGTTCTTTCACCATATCATCGACATCCGCTTGGGCTTTACGTTGCTCGAGGGCGGTGATGATTTGCGGCGAACTTGGCGCATTGCCTAGGGCAACGGCGATATTGCGTAGCCAGCGCTGATGACCAATACGGCGAATGGCGCTGCCTTCGGTCTGTTTGAGAAACTCGGTTTCGCTCCAGGCAAACAAGGTAAGCAGTTCAGGTTGTTTGAGTTTAGGCCGAATGTGGAAGTCACTCTCCTGAGTCAGCGGCGCCTCGCGATTGACTGGGCATACCAACTGACAATCATCACAACCGTAAATGCGATTTCCCATCAAAGGGCGAAACTCCTCTGGAATAGCGCCCTGCAATTCGATGGTTAGATAAGAAATACAGCGCCGTGCATCCACGGTATAAGGCTCGACGATAGCGCCTGTTGGGCAGGAGGTGATGCAGGCCACGCAGGTGTTGCAGTCTTCCTGGATAGGAATGTCTACGGGTAAAGGGAGGTTGATCAGCAATTCCCCGAGGAAGAACCAACTGCCCGCATCGTAATTAAGGATAAGTGAGTGCTTACCCGTCCAGCCTATGCCAGCTTTTTCGGCGAGTGGACGTTCCAGCACAGGGGCAGAATCGACAAAGGGTCTAAAGTCGGCAGCATCGAACCCGAGAGAGACAAGCTCGCTACTGATTTGATCCCCCAGTTTTTTTAAGCGGGCACGGATGAGTTTGTGGTAATCCCTACCACCCGCGTAACGCGAGATATAGCCCATATTCGGCGAGGCTAAGTTAGTGGCAAAACCTGCTTCTGGCGGTAGATAATCCATCCGTGCTGAAATCACTCGAACTGTGCCTGGGTGCAACTCGTGGGGGCGAGCGCGCATCATGCCATGGGTCTCCATGTAGCCCATTTCCCCGTGATAGCCTTTATCCAGCCAAGCCTGTAATTTGACTTCTTCCGCAGTTAAGTCGGTGTCGCAAATCCCTATTTGGGCAAAACCGAGCGCCTTTCCCCAAGTCTTGATTTGCATGGCAAGACGACTAAGTGTTGCGGCGTCGGGAATATTGGCGGGAGAGGTTACTGTGGTCGACATGGAAACGGCATTGGGCTTAATAGGATGGCTCTATGATAGCAGTTTTAAGTCGCAGCGGACGAGTTTAGTGTTTAGGGGATTTAAGCCAAACCGAAATTGTTGCTTTCTTCTGTGTGTAAATTAGATCTATGATTAAGATTAACTTTCCCCTTCGGCCTTGCCCATGTTGCCTACCTTTAGTAAACACTGCTATCGCCTATTGTTTTGTGTGGGCCTATTGGTTTATGTCGGCGGGAGTTTTGCTGTAACTGAACCTGTTCGTTTAGTCACAGAAGCTTGGCCACCCATGAGCTTCGAGCAAGATGGCGTACCAACAGGCTTTGGTGTGGAGCTGGTTAATCAGTTACAGGCACGAATTGGTCAGCAAGAGAAAATTGAAATTTTACCTTGGGCGCGGGCTTACGCGATTGCTAACTCGGCGCCAAATATATTGTTGTTTGCCACCTCCATTAGCGATGAGCGGGAAGCCCATTTCGATTTTATTGGTCCTATTGCGACCAGCAAAATCACCCTCTACGCCAAGGCTGAGGATCCCATCAGTATTAAACAGTTGGCAGATGTCAGTGCGGCGGGAATTGTCGGTGTTTATCGTGAGTCTGTAGGCGCACAGTTATTACAGCAGCAAGGTGTAACCTCTTTATTAGTAGCGAGTTTTCCACAGCAATCGGCTAAACAGCTATTATTTTCACGGGTGCGCTTTTGGTGTCAGGCTGATTTGGCCGTAAAACATATACTCGAGGAGGTTGGGGCGAGACTTGAAGATGTTCGACCCGTTTATGTCGTGTCTGAGGTTAATCTCTACCTTGCTTTCTCTAAGGGGACGTCTACGGATATGGTTCAACGCTGGCAAGCTGAGCTAGAAAAGCTTAAAGAGTCGGGGGATTTTACTCGACTCTATCAAAAATGGTTTGGCGCATTACCGCCACCTCTTCAACATCAAATCTTTTGGCATAAAGATAATTAAGCTATCGCCTCAGCAGCTTTAACGCAGTTTCTTCCGGCATTCTTGGCTTCGTATAAGGCATTGTCCGCGCGTTTCAATAGGCGGGCAAAGCTATCATCTTGTTTGCCTAATTCAGGATGTAAAGTCGCTACTCCAGCACTTACGGTTAGCTTTAACTCTACGGGTAAATTAATAGCGCCATAACGAGTGATTAAGGTTTGTAATTCATGGGCGAGTTGCCAAACTCGGTTTGCATCAGTATTGGGCAGTAAAATTAAAAATTCTTCCCCGCCGATACGACCAATCAAATTGCGATCCGCCGTTAAAGCTTGGCAGGCTTCGGCTATGGTTAACAGAGCTTGGTCACCAATTTCATGGCCAAAATTATCGTTAATCTTTTTAAAATGATCCGCATCGAAAATAATCACTGATAACGGGGCTTGTTGCTTTAGCGCCTGTTGAAAGTACAGTTCCGCTTGGGCATAGATATGTCTGCGATTGGGCAATTGGGTCAGATAATCTGTTAGGGCGATGGTTTGTAGGTGACGATTGCGGTGCACTTGTTTATAGGCAAACAGCGATACTATCGCCAAGATACAGCCTGTGAGCAGTAGGATGATAAGTTGTAGAGATTTGTTTTTTTCAAGTAGTGCTAGTTCTTGTTCCTTCAATTTTTGACTATCAATCAATCGCTTATTTTCTGATTCGATCCAACTAGTATCAAACTTTACCTTTAATTCCGTCGTCTGATGCGCTGAAGTGTTATCATCCACTTTTTTGGTAATGACAACAAATTGTTGAAGCGTATTATAGGCTTGCGGTAAATCGCCAAGGGAGGCATAAATATCGCTTTTTAGTTGTAAAAGCTGGATCAGACCTCGGTCATTGTGCATCACTCTAAACGCATTTTCTGATGCCGAGAGTTCATCCAGTGCTTCTTGATAACGCCCCTGCTGAAAACGAATTTTCCCCAAAAATAGCTTTAAAAAACTATAAGCGGCTGGTTCATTTTCAGTAATCTCCTGCGCGGCTTCCTTTAAATAGGTTTCGGCTTCATTTAGGCGATTTAACTGAATAAGGCTATAGGCAATATTGGTTGCGTTGATTGCGGCAATAAGGTTGAGATTATGTTCTTTAAAGTACTGATAGCTAGAGCGAAAGTTTTCAATTGCTTGCTCATGCTCACCCATTTCGTCTAATGCAATCCCGATGTCGGAAGTGACATTGGCAACTTGCTCTTTATTTCCATTTTTTACATATAATTCTTTGAGTTTACTATAGTATTTTATAGCGCTCTCAGGGTCGCCATAACGCCTAAAGCTCGTGGCTATATCGCTGAGATTGACATTTGCCCATCCGGTAAGATTTAAAGACTCATAAAGTCCTTGAGCTGTCACTAGGTCATCTAATGCTTCAGAAAAGTCACCTATATAAGAGTGCAGAGCACCCCGCAGGCTGCGAGCATCGGCAATAAGTTTGATGTCCTCATTCTCGTACGCACTTTTAACGCTCTTGGTATAGCCTTGCATGGCTCCACTGATATCACCAGTTAATTGTAGAAACCAAGAATGGCAAAGAGTGATATCTGTGATGTAATGAGCTGATGCTGTTGCAGTTATATTGGCGAGTGCTTGTTCTGCAGAATGTAAAGCCTTAGCAATTTCTTCTTCGGTGTCGGACGGCTGGTTCCAGCACTTGAGCTGATTAAGTTTCTCTATACGCAGAGAATCATCGCTTGATATTAATTTTTCTAATAACGCTAGATTTTGTTCGATAGTTTCACGCGGTATTGCCTCGCCACTATCAAATAATGCGAATATTTGATCAACTTGAGTTTTCTCTTCTGCTGCAAGCGTTAGTGGCACAATAAGCAACAAAATGAGTATGGCTAAATATCGTAGGCAATGTTGCAAGTGAGGTATTTCCTGTTCGCACTGAAACAGATAGCTAATCATTATCTTAGCATAAGTTTTTCACCTATAGTTTACATTGTCTATTGGCAATTTTTGCATTCATTCCGCTATCAAGGTATAAACGTCGCCTTGGATCTCACCCAATAAGGAAACCCTTTGAAAAAATTACTCTGTGCCGCACTGTTGCTGTTCACGGGAGCGAGTTGGGCAAACTCGGATGATATCGAAACCTCGGGCGATGTAGTGCATCTACTCCTGCCGGCGACGGCTTTGGGTGCGACCCTATTCTATGAAGAGGGGAATGAGGGCTCGTGGCAATTACTTAAAGCTGCAGTCTCGAGCAGGGTCATAGTCGAAGGGCTCAAACTGGGTGTCAGTAAGGACAGACCCGATGGCAGTGGTGATGATTCTTTTCCGTCAGGACACACTTCGGACAGCTTTATGGCGGCGACCTTTATTCAGCAGCGTTATGGCTGGCAATATGGTCTGCCAGCATACCTTGCTGCGACTTATGTGGGCTATACCCGAGTTGAGAGCGATAAGCACTATTTAGAAGATGTCCTCGCAGGCGCTGCCATTGGCGCACTGGCGGGTTGGTATTTTACTGAGCCCTATAAAGGGATCACAGTGACACCTTTAGCCTACAATGGGGTTTATGGTTTATATATTAGCGGCCAATTTTAAGCCGCTTAAGTTAAGAGAGAAATTATGGCTGAAGTATCAGTTGAGTATCGTGAAACCGCCGAGCGGATTTCCCACAATGTTGCCAATAAAGTGTTGCCTATGGCGAAAATGCCAGAGAGCCTATTAGAGGCTTATAAAGGTCTATGCGCCGAGTTGTTACTCGATCGCGAAGGCAAATTTGCCGCGGCTTGGGAGGCATTGCCTGCCAGCGCCCGTAACTTGATGCCACAGGCTGAGTTCCACGGTTTCTATATTGCCAATGCGTGGCTGCAACTTAGCCGTGTCGCCCAGGAGATTTCTGAGCAGGCCGATACCGATGAAGCTATCAACGAGAAGGAATACAACGGTATTTTCGGTCGCTTAGCCGATGAGTCTCTGAAAGAGTGTGTGCGGAAATTAAAGAAAGCGCGTACCGACCGTTCAATGCTCAACAGCTTTAAACAGGTAATGGCGCCTTAAGCTGTGAGTTTGACTCAATAAAAAGCCCGTCGATTGACGGGCTTTTTATTGGAATAATGTCTGAAATTAGAACGAAGTACGCTTATAACGGCGGTACTCTGGCTTCCAGAAATTATCTTCGATTGATTGCATCAGCAGTTCATCACTCGCTGGTAAGGATAAGCCTTGCTCAATCGCCACTTTACCGACGGCGAACGCAATATGCTTACTCACTGAGTGAATATCTTCCAGTTTTGGCAGGAGCGGCCCTGAGCCATTAATGGCTAACGGTGAGCATTCCGCGAGCGCACGGCTCGATGCCATTAACATCGCATCGGAGACATGGCGAGCACCCGAGGCGAGTACACCTAAACCAATACCTGGGAAGATAAAGCTGTTGTTACATTGCGCAATTTCATAGGTCTCGCCATCGACAACCACAGGTTCGAACGGGCTACCCGTTGCAACTAAAGCTTGGCCAGACGTCCAGTGCAGAATGTCTTTTGGCGTCGCTTCAACACGACTGGTAGGGTTCGAAAGTGGGAAGATAATTGGGCGTTCGCAGTGGCTATGCATTGCACGCACAATTTCTTCAGTAAATAGACCCGGTGCGCCCGATACGCCAATCAGAACCGTTGGCTTAGCGTTATTGACTACATCGAGCAGTGAAATATTATCGCTGAAGTTATTCCAGTTGCTGATATCGGCACATTTTTGAGCCAATTTTTGTTGGAATGGCAACAGGTTAGGCATGTTGTCGAGCAGCAGGCCCCAACGGTCAACCATGCAGACTTGGCTGCGGGCTTGCTCATCGCTGATCCCTTCAGACACCATTTGCGCAACGATAGCTTCGGCAATACCGCAGCCAGCGCTACCAGCACCTAAAAAGGCAACTCGTTGTTTGTTCAGCTCAGTGCCCGCGGCTTTACAGGCGGCGAGTAACGAGCCTACAGTCACAGCGGCGGTGCCTTGAATGTCATCGTTAAAGCAGCAGTAGCGATCTTTATAACGCTCAAGGATTGGCATCGCATTCTTTTGGGCAAAATCTTCGAATTGGATCAGTGTATCTGGCCAACGTACATGCACGGCTTGCATAAAGGCTTCGATAAACTCGGCATACTCTTCGCCGCCAATACGTGGATGGCGCCAACCCATGTACATAGGATCTTCCAGCAATTGTGGATTATCGGTACCTACGTCTAAGGTAATGGGTAGTGTATATGCGGGGCTGATCCCACCACAGCTAGTGTACAGTGACAATTTACCAATCGGGATCCCCATGCCGCCAATACCTTGGTCGCCTAAGCCTAAGATGCGCTCACCGTCGGTCACAACGATGATTTTTACTTTTTGGCGAGTCGAGTTATTGAGGATGTCGTCGATTCTGTCCTTATTCGGGTAGGAGATGAACAGACCACGGTTACGGCGATAGTTTTTCGAGAAGCGCTCACAGGCCAAACCTACCGTCGGGGTGTAGATAATTGGCATCATTTCGCTGATGTGGTTTTGCACTAAACGATAAAACAGGGTTTCGTTGGTGTCTTGAATGTTGCGCAGATAGATGTGCTTATCGAGATCGTTATTGAAACTTCTGAACTGATCGTAGGCGCGCGAAGCCTGTTCTTCAATTGTTTCAATGGCGTAAGGTACTAGGCCTTCGAGGTTAAAGAAAATACGCTCTTCTTCCGAAAATGCACTGCCCTTGTTAATTAAGGGAGCTTCAAGAATGGCAGGTCCTGCAAACGGAAGATAGAGGGGGCGTTTATTATCGTCCATGGGTAACCTTTGAGTTATTGTTTAAGTGGTTCGGTACGTGCTTGAGACGTGCTATAGGTCACGTAAGGTTATCACGAAATGTGATCTTTGTTGCCTGTGTCGTGCGCTATTTGTGGCTTTTTTTGCAGCACAGGCAATTCTTACTGTTTAAAACAGGCTTCTGTTAAATTGTTGTAAATGCTTTTGCCGAGTAAATGGCTGTTTAACGGCGTTATTGAAACAAAAACGCAGCCTAGGCTGCGTAATAGAATCACTGTATTTCGAGCACTAAATTGATGGATTGATATCCCACAGCGCCTTGGGCTAGCTGGCAGCTATCATCTAGCATAGGTTTAAGCGTTAATCTGGCTTTATTTACCATGACTTGGTTTTGTTCTTCATCTAAGCATGCACTCTTCACCCATTGTGTAAAATTATTCACTACTGGCTTAGTTACTTGGGGTGAATTAGAGGTGGCTGCTTCTGCAGTTTTCCTTATTGTTAATTCAGCAATTTTATTGCCCTCTTTGTTCATAGTGAGCACTGACCCCTTAGTGAGATAATGGGATATAGCGTTTATTTGAGTGTGAAAACTGTGTGCGGTTTTCTGCTTAACTTGTTCAATAACCCATACGCCATGTTGCCCAGAAACTGTGAATTTTTGTGATTTAGTATCAACCAGTAAAGCTGTGTTTTCATCAATTCCAAACGCCATCTCAGTACCAGTATTTGCGGCCAAGATCAGCAAGCGTAGCTGGCGATCCCGTTCAGTAAAGTGGGTATCGAGAATGCCAAAGGGGAAAAATCCTAGGCCCCCTTCAGGTCGGTAAGTCACTGCTGTAGCTGGAATTGCACCATCACAATTATTGAGTTCACAACGTTCACTTGGCGCCTTTGCGGCATACGTGCCAAAGGTGAGTGCCCCCTCGCTGGTGCCACCAGTAATCATATTATGTTGGGTCATGACTGCTGTGCCTGCACTGGTGCCGCCGATAACGATTTGTTGCTGAGCAAAGCGCTTTTTAACCAGTGTTAAGGCGTCACTGGGTTGACCCTCAGGCGTTAGCCAGGCTTTTAGGGTTAGACTTTGATCGCCTCCGTTGAGGAACAATCCATCCATTTGTTCAAGAAACTTGTAAAGTGTGTTTGGATTATCGCAGTAATCATGTTGACGTTGAGTCTTTGCAGGATAGAGCCTTTGTTTATCAATGTTTCCTTGGAGTTGCTGACGGAACAATGGCAGCATTTTACATTCACCAGTGGCAATTCCCTTTTGCAGAGCAGCGTCAATGGGGAGCCAAATCACCTCTGCGCCCGCTTGCTCAAACACACTTAGATAAAAGTGAGCACTCTCAAAGGGATCTCTGGCCGATGCCGTAACGATAGCAATTAATGGCCGCTGTGCAGTCGGTTGTCGTTGTTGACGCTTTTTTAAGGCTTGTTGAACAAACACTCGATAAAGTTCAATAGTCTGTGAACTACGACTGGCATCAAGTATGACTTGCTCTTGTTTACTTGAACCATCCGCTTGCTGCTGTCCTTCGAGTAAATCGAGTAGGGCAAAATACGTTTTATCATCCAATGAGTTGAGTAACGCTGGATCGAATTTTCCAATCTTCTGTTTTAATTCGTTTAAGGGAATTAGCGCGGGGTATTTTTCTGCGGCTAAGCTGGCATTACGTAGATTGGTCTGTTGTGCTTGAGTGAGCATCTCAAGGCTTGGGTGAGCCAAAGCCCGCTCTAGCCATAATGGACTGAAATCATAGCGAATATCACGTTTGGCGGTTGGCGAAAATGCGGTGTTGATTTTGCAATTTTCAGGTGACATTGAGCTACAGGTTTTTATTCCTCCACCAACAAGCATCAGGTCAAATGCAGGCTGTGGTGGCACTTGTTTTGGCGGCTGTAAAATGGGTAACGCACTGAGCGTGGATGAAAAAAATAAGTAAACAATATAGCAAAAAGCGATCAACTTATTGAATGTAAAAAATAAGTATTTTGATGATGGATGGTTCATGGTGGCACTCAATAAAAAAGTGTGCGCCATGTATTGACTCGGAGCTTATGTTACGGATAGCCTCTTAACAGGTCAATAACAAAAGACTGTTTTTTATAACATGAACTCTGCAGCAACTCTTTTCCAACGATATCACTATCGTACGTGGTATCTGTCCGAATGGTGGGACGAATAACCTACTGAACACGCTTGTGTTTAGTGGAGTTTTGTTCTGCTGTCTAACTCCCCTATCAATGATTTGATAGACGAAAGGCTTTCTGTAAAACATTAACTAATGCCATGCGTATTGACTCACGCACAGCAAAGCCACGTCTCAAAATTCTAATAAGATGATTTTCGGGAGCTTACCATGAGAAGTTCAGTACTTTTATGCACAATTTTTGGCTTGGCCTTGTCACCTATCGCAGTTGCAGTTGCAAATGAATTAGAAAAAAGTTCGCCAAATCAACCCGCGACAGAATCTGAGGTTGAACGGGTTGCCGTCACAGGTTCTCGCCTTAAGGGCGTGGATATGGAAGGGGCAAATCCCTTACAAAGTTTTAGTCAGGATGAGATCACTAAACGCGGTTATGCATCGGTCAGTGAGTTTCTCAAGGATTTACCTCAGGCTTCGAGTGCGGGAACCTTCTCCGAAACAGGCGGTGTAGGCGGTGCAGATGGCGCTCCTGCGGGAGCCTCTGGTGTGAGTTTGCGTGGATTAGGCTCTAGCTCGACCTTAGTGCTCGTCAATGGTCGACGGGTTGCTGTGGATTCATTTTCAAATGGCTCGGACTCCTTTGTTAACGTTAACGCAATTCCCTTATCTGCGATTGAGCGCATTGATGTATTAACCGACGGCGCCTCATCTATTTATGGCTCAGATGCGATTGCAGGTGTGATTAACTTTATCTTACGTAAAGATTTTGTTGGGCATGAGCTGACCGCGCAATATGGTGACGATATCTCGGATCATGATGCGAGCCGTAAAAATCTGACCTACGCGGGCGGTTTTGCAACGGAGAAAAGCAATACCACTGTCGTATTAGATTACGCAACCCGTAACCCCATTTTTAACAGTGATAGACCTGTCAACGTCACGTTTGAATCGAATACTCGTATGACAATTGATGGTAGCGATTATGCCGAAACCTGGTGTGGTAACGACACCCAAAAGGCAGGCACCCGTTGTAATTATGACTATGTGATCCAGCGGGCTATTCAGCCTGATTACGAAAATGCGGGAGCGACTTTCAATCATATTTATCGATTGGATAATGGTTTAGAGCTATTTGCTGAGGGCATGTATCAAAAAAATACGGGCTCAGCATATGAAGCACCTGCGGGCTATACCGTTGATGTAGCTGGTGACGCGGCGTTTATTCCGCAATATGTGAAGGATATTGATCTTAAAGATGGCAGCGTCAGTGATTTTATCACGGTGAGAACACGCTTTCCTGAGCGTCGAGTTCAGGAATACGATACACAAAGCTACCGTTTACTTGCGGGCCTGCGTGGTGAACTGGCGGAGTGGAGCTGGGAAAGTGCGCTGACCTACGGCAAGTCGACTAATGAAATCAAAAACATATCTGGTTATATGAATGCGAATTTATTGGACGATGCTGTAGCGATGGGGAAATTTAATCCCTTCAATTTAGGTCGTGATAATACAGAGGCTGAGCTAGCGGCGCTAAGAGATCCCGGAGTTCGTCGGGGTGAGTCCGAGGTGCTTTCTGTCGATTTTAATATTAGTGGCGAGTTATTTAATTTACCTGCTGGTACTGTAAGTTCAGTATTTGGCGGTGAATTCCGTAAAGAGGACATATTCGATAAACCGTCGGTTAATGCGGTCAATAACGAGATTATCGGCTTAGGGGCAAGTGATGCCGCAGCAGACCGCACCCAATATGCTGCCTATGGCGAGTTTAATTTTCCACTCACTGAGAGTTTGGACCTGATCGCAGCTTTACGTTACGACCATTACAGTGATTTTGGTGGCGATGTGAATCCTAAAGTATCGCTGCGTTATCGCCCAATAGATGAATTGGTGCTGAGGGCTTCATGGAGCACAGGTTTCAGGGCGCCATCGCTTTCCCAGCTTGGGGCGGGAACCTCCCTTAGCAGTCAATATATTAATTGCGGCGCTGACGAACCCTACAATAGTCTATGCGGTGTCGCGGGGGCTGAGTTTGGAGAGCTAGAATTTGATCAAGAAACCATTGGTAACAAAGGGTTAGAGGCTGAAAAATCTGAGGCATTGAATATAGGAATGTCTTGGAATGCTACTGACAATTTGCAATTTACTGTCGATTATTGGCGTTATGATCACGATGATATTGTCGATATTGATGCTAACACCACCTTAGATGCCTGTATTAAAAATCCTGCAAATATTGTCGATAGTATCGCAGCATTAGGAGACAACTTTGGCTGCGTGGTGGATAGCCAAGGAGATATTAGCTTCTTACGGACGGGTTACTTTAACGTCGGTAACCAATCGACCGATGGTTTAGATTATAAAGTGGACTATCGTCTTGAAACCGATGCGGCCGGCGAGTTTAGCTTTTATCTCGCGGGTACCGAAACCTTCTCCTTTGAGCGGCAATTGACTCCTTCTACACCGAAGGAGGATCTACTCGGTCGTTTAAGTGGCGCCTCTGAAATTGCTCGCCCTGAAAGCGTGATTGATCTCGGTACTGACTGGCAGCTGAATGATTTGAGCGTCAGTATCGCAGGACACTATATCAGCTCATTAGGTGACGGTGATTTTAAGTTTGATAATGAAACCGTAGATAGCTGGCTGACGTTTAGCGCTAGCGTGGGATATGAGCTAAGCGAGCACCATAGCTTGTTGTTGTCAGTGCGTAACTTAACCGATGAGGAGCCGCCTTATGCTTCATCCCCCACTAATGGTTATGCCAGTTCAGTACATGATTGGCTCGGCCGTCGCTGGAATATGAGTTACACCTTCAAGTTTTAATCAGTCTGTGGGCTGGCTTAATCGCGATTAAGCCAGCCCTTTGTCATCCTATTGATGAAGGTATTCCTCAATGAAATCACCCCTAGCGCGGCAAATGCCCGACGCCTTTGTTATCTTATTTTTTATTGTGTTACTCGCAGCAATCAGCAGCTACCTTGTCCCCGCGGGGTGGTTCGCGATGACGGAGGTCATAGACTCTGCGGGAAATACCGTTAAGCGAATTGACCCACAGCAATTTTTTATTGCTCAAGATACTGCCCACCATGTGAGTTTGTTTTCCTCAACCGATAAAACGGGATTAGTTAACTTTGCCTTTGATGGTATGACATCGGGCGACAGAATGGGCTCCGCCGTTGGGGTTGTTGCTTTTATTCTTATTGTGGGCGGCGCCTTTGGGGTGGTAATGGAAACTGGGGCTATTACCGCCTGTATCATGGCCGTGATAAACCAATTACAACGTAGTCAAATATTATTAATCCCGTTGCTTTTTGTTATTTTCTCACTGAGCGGCGCTGTTTATGGCATGAGTGAAGAAGCGATTGCATTTTGCATTGTCTTATTACCCCTATTTAACGCTCTGGGTTACAGTGCGGCAACGGTTGTGATGGTGACTTATCTGTCGACCCAAATTGGTTTTGCCACCTCTTGGATGAACCCTTTTAGCGTAGCTATTGCCCAAGGGATTGCCGATGTACCTTTAATGTCAGGTGCGGGACTTAGAATAGCTATTTGGTGTTTGTTTACCGCGGTAGGACTGGCTTTTACTCTGCATTATGCCAACAAACATCGTACTCCTTTGTTAATAAAAACAGAGCAACTTGAGCAAAGCACCTTAAACACTCAATGCTCTTCCTTTGATATCATAGTGTTGCTCTGTTTACTTGGGGTGATCCTTTGGGTTATTTGGGGAGTCGTGGCTAAAGGGTATTATATTCCCCAAATTGCCAGCCAATTTTTTACCTTAGCCTTACTGGTTGGATTAATTAGCGTTTTATGGCGCAAACGCAGTTTGAACCAAATTTCAATGGCGTTCCAACGGGGGGCAAGTGAATTACTCCCGGCTGCTATGATCGTCGGTTTTGCCAAAGGGGTGGTGTTACTGCTGGGGGGAGATGATCCGCAGCAGCCTTCCATTTTGAATACTGTGCTGCATTATGCGGGTCAATGGCTGGCCTCCTTACCTGATGCTATTGCGGCACTGCTGATGTATCTGTTTCAATCTGTGATGAATTTTTTCGTCGCATCTGGTTCCGGACAAGCAGCACTGACTATGCCTATTATGGCGCCGCTGGCTGATATTGCTGGAATTAGCCGACAAATCGCGGTGTTATGTTTTCAATTAGGGGATGGTTTAACCAATTTGGTCATCCCTACATCCGCCTCCCTCATGGGCTGTTTAGGTGTCGCCAAGCTGTCTTATGGTCAATGGCTCGCGCTGATTTGGCGCTTTCAACTCTTATTGACGATTATGGCGAGTGGGGTGGTTTTATTTGCAATTTTTATGGGATATCACTGATGTTAACTCTAATTCGTAATGCCTTGGTCTACTCTCCACAATTACTGGGGCTACAGGATGTCCTATTTTGTGGGTCGAACATACTGCAAATTGCTAAAGGGATTAAATTACCCAATGCGGCTTGGGTCAAAGAAGTTGATGCCGATGGCTGTATCCTTATTCCTGGTTTGGTTGATCCTTTAGTGCATATTACTGGTGGCGGTGGTGAGGGGGGCTATCATACTCGAACGCCTGAAATGCAATTAACGGATGCCACACTTGCCGGAGTGACCACCTTAGTAGCCGCGCTTGGGACGGACGCGGTAAGCCGCAGTTTAAATGAGTTAGTGATAAAAGCGCGAGCATTAACCTATGAAGGCCTTAGCGTTTTTTGTTACACAGGCTCATATGAGTTTCCGGTTAAAACCATTACTGGTGACGTCACTCAAGATTTAATGATGATTGATAATGTGATTGGGGTTGGCGAGATCGCCATTGCAGATCACCGAGGCTCGCAACTTTCAGTTGCAGAACTCGCACGGGTGGCAGCGCAGAGTCGAGTGGGGGGCATGCTCAGTGGTAAAGCGGGTATTGTATTTGTTCATGTGGGCGATGGCGCATCGGGGCTCAAATTATTACATCAGGTTGCACAGCAATCGGATATTCCTCTGACTCAGTTTTATCCAACGCATATCAATCGCTCACAACCGCTGTTAGAGCAAGGTATTGAATTTGCTAAAAAAGGTGGGGTGATTGATTTTACCACATCGACCAATCAACATTTCTTAAATCATGGAGAAGTGTCAGTGGTGTCGGCTGTCAAATTTGCATTTGAGCAAGGGGTTGAACTTAGTCGGATAAGCTTAAGCTCCGACGGTAATGCTAGCTTACCCGTATTTGACTCTGCGGGTGAATGTATTGGTGTTGAGGTGGGTAAGGTTAGTAGCTTATTCAATGCGATGCAGGCATTGATCATAAGTGGTTTTACCTTAGAGCAAATTCTTCCACTAGTGACATCCAATGCCGCACGTAATTTGAAGTTAAAGCGCAAAGGAGGGATTGGTCTTGATAAAGATGCTGACTTTGTTTTGTTAGACCATAAGCTTGCTATTAATAAAGTCTGGGGTAAGGGACAACTACTTGTTGATAATGGCATTGCCGTTAAACGGGGAACCTTCGAGCTTTACTAGCGTTACATTTACATAGTGCTTTGCGTTAAATTGATGTATGAAAACTAAAAATCCGAATATTTACAGATATTCGGATTTTTAGTTTTCAGGCTAATCTTAGCAAGATTTGCATTGATGCTAGCAGGATTAGACGCCGCGATATTTCAGTGAGAGGCCACGGATAAAGTTACGCAGGATCTGGTCGCCGCAGGCCTTGAAGTTTTTATGATCTGGGTTGCGAAACAGTGCGCTTAACTCAGACTTAGACATTTGCACTTCGGCGAGCGCTAAGGTGGCCATAATATCTTCTTCACGCATTTCGAGGGCAACTCGTAACTTTTTGAAGATTAAGTTGTTGTTTAATTTTGATACTGGCTTTGGCAGTTCGGCCCCTTCACGTAGACCACGTTTTTCGATGATAAGACCATCTAAAAACTGGCATAGGGTCGTGTCGTTACAGGCCTTATAGCCTTCTTCCTCTTCTTTGCGCAGCAGACTAATCATCTCTTCGGTAGAGACTTCTCTTCCAACTTTGGCAAAGATCTTAATCATTTTGGCATTGTTGAAATCAAACACGAAGCGCAAACGGCGCAAAATATCATTGTTAATCATGGTCATCTCTAGGCGCGGCTGCGCAGTCTGGTTTAAGAGCTGACATTATATACTCAAAGTAACAGAAAAGCAGGAAAGTCTAGCGTGGATGAGCAAGTGGCACAGTAGAGCATGAGTCCGCGCTGAGGACTCATGCTCAAATGCGTTGAACTACTCTTTAACCGCTAGATACCAGTAAATAAAAAGCACTGCAAAAATAAGCAAATAGCTTAATCCTATCCAAGAGAGGCATTTCATTTTTGTGCCATAACGATGAGCCTCTGGCAGTTGGGTGCTAGTCATTAAGCGATAGTTTAGCCATGCAAAAACCACTGTGGTCATAAAGGCTAAAATCATCACAAACTCCAGCAGTGGCAGCAGCGCGCCCTTAAAAAACAGGATGAGCATTAACCCTAATGCACTTACGCTGAGCATGATGCCTGTCAGGCGTTTGTCCGATTGGGCTTCGCTGACTGCCGAGCGTGACAGCAGTTGCCAGCCCATGTTCAAGGTTCGGCTATAGCCATCGATAACAGTGACAGTGGTGCTGAAAATACATAAAAACGCCACTATGCCAATTAAATAGCGGCTCTCACCACCCATGACTTGGCTATATAAGTTGATTAATTGGTTCGCAAACTTGGCGCCAGAGTCGGAAAAGTGCTCTCCGCTACCATGCATTACCAGCGCGCCTAAGGCCAAAAAGACCACTGCCAGCAGGGCAGTGACGATATAGCCTAAGTTGAAGTCTAAGATGGCTTGGGCGGGAGTAACGGGTGATGTTTTTTGTTTTTCCAATAACCACAGCGAATTCCACGCACTGACCTCAATCGGTGCTGGCATCCAACCCATCATGGCGACCAAGAATCCCACATGGGCCCACTGCCAAGGTGAGGGGGAGACAAACTGGCTTTCTAGCGGTTTCATATGATCCAATGCCAGCGCGACCGCAATTAAAGTGGTGAGCGTCAGGGCGAACATGATGATCTTGGTCAGCCTGTCCAACAATGAATAGTGCCCTAAAATCAATAACAACAGTGAGCTTATCAGCACCAGTAACGCCAAAATATCTATGGGTAATGGAATAAACTGCGTGAGCATTGCGGCGGTTAACATGCAGACCCCAGCGGTACTCGCAATAGAGGCGATCACATTAAGTCCAGTAAATAACCACAGATAACCTCGGCCTTGCTTAAGATATCCATGCAGTAAACTTTCGCCCGTTGCAGCGGTGTAACGTGCCCCTGCGGCAAAGAAGGGGTATTTCAGCAAGTTCACTCCCAGAATCACCCAGGCGAGTTGCCAGCCAAATTCTGCGCCAGCGCGGGTGGATGACACTAAATGTGAGGCCCCAATCGCGGCGGCGGCCATTAATACACCGGGTCCCATGGCCTTTATGCCGAGGGCAAGTTGGGCAGTCCAATTCATGGGGAAGGGTTTTACTTGAGAAGTCGCCATAATACGCAGGGTGTTTCCTTATCCGTTGGAAATGGTCTGGTTGATACAGAGTTATCTAAGCACTTAAGTCGCGGTGTTAACTGTTAAGAATTGTATTTGGCGGCGAGTAGGGCTTCGATGCGTTTTAAGCTTGCCGTCATTTCCACAAGTTGGGTCAGCAGGGCGTTATCTTCCGTGGGGGAACTCGCCTCGGCGGGTGAGTGCACATCACTTAAGCGTTCTTTTTGCTCCAAAATCTGCGCCCTAAAACCCGGCGCGTCGACTATGCCCACCAGAGTGATTAAAGCGCCAGTGCCCGATTGTCCAGCGGTTTCAACAGTGAGTTTATGTAATCCCATTAGGCGCATAATCGGCCCCTGAATGAGGGCGATATCGGTAATTTTATCTAAGGGAACCGTATTTTCTGTGCGAGTTAAAATGCCTCTGCACACAATCAGTTTTTTGCTAGTCAGGCGTGCGCTCATATTACTGATATAGCGGCGCGTTCCCCATAGGCCGATAGGGAACCACAGTAGTAACAAGGGGATACCAACAATGCTTAGGGTGAAGTAAGCGGCCCCAGCGAGTAACCAATACATGCCTAAGTTAGCTTCAAATTTGGCTTCATGAATCGTTTGTTCTTGCATTTTCTTCCCTAATTTTTGCATCCAGTTGTTAACTATCTTGAGAGATTTCTGCTTTAAAATACATAGTTTTTGTTAGTAACAAAAGTTTAACTTTTTTCAGCGCGCCATTGACTTTGTTTTACAACCCATTACCTTGGTTGTGTTAAAAAATAGTTTAATAAAAGTAAAATAAATTTAACAAATGAAGATTAGGGGATGTAAATGAAAAGACCTCAGATTCCACCCAGCGCTTGTGCTATCGCAATTGCCATGGCATTTGCTCCGAGCATTAGCTATGCAGCCGATAATGGTGCCGATAAAGTTGAACGTATTGAAGTAACGGGCTCTCGTATTAAGCGCACCGACATCGAGGGACCGTCGCCCATCCAATCCATTGGCAAAGAAGATATTGCCAACATGGGTTTTGATAACTTGCAGCAGTTACTCGAACGTATGCCTGCGAACGGTGCCGGCGCTTTCTCGACCCGTGGTAACAGCCAAGACTCGACCGCCAACGGTGGTGCTTCAATCAGTTTGCGTGGCTTAGGCCCCGACGCCACTCTGGTATTGATTAACGGTCGTCGTGTTGCGGCAAGTGCCTTTGCCGAAGGTATCACTAACTCCTTCGTCGACATAAACAACATTCCGGTTTCAGCGATTGAACGCATTGATATTCTGAAAGATGGTGCATCGGCAATTTACGGTTCCGATGCGATTGCGGGCGTAGTCAACATCGTCTTGAAAAAAGACATTGAAGGGATTGAGGTTAACTTAGGTTACGGCGACACCCCTGGTACGGGTTACGATGAAACCACGGCGAGTGTTGTGTGGGGAACCAAATCCGAAAAGGGCAGTGCGTCGGTTATTCTCGACTATTTTAAAAACGACACCTTAGCGGCAACTGATTTGGGCCGTTTTGGCACAGCCGATCAAAGCCCTTACGGTGGTGAAGATTTCCGTTCTTCACGCGGTTTCCCCGGTTATTTTTATGTCGATGGTGTGAAGACTATCGATCCATCCTGTCCGCCCGATCGTGCAACGGCCAGCGGCAGCTGTTTATTTGACTATGGTCCATACAACTTAGTGATCCCTGAAGCTGAGCGTATCGGGGCTATTGGTCAATTCGATTACCATTTCAATGACGATTTAACTGCTTTCCTCGAGTTGGCTGCGCAACATAACTCTTCTATTGCGGGTGGCGCGCCAACCCCTTTGGATGAAGATGCAGCCTTAACTGTGCCTGGTACTCACCCAAATAATCCTTGGGGCAAAGATATTGAAATCGGTCGTTTCCGTACTGTGGATGCGGGCGCACGTCGTTGGGATATCGAGTCCGACACCTTGCGCTTAGTGGCGGGTTTACGTGGCACGATTAAAGAGTGGGATTGGGAAGCCTCGGTACAACGCGGCCGCAGTGAATCGACTCAAACGGGCGATCGTACTCAAGGTTGGGTCAGAACCGATTACCTGCAAGCTGAGATCGATGCGGGTCGCTACAATCCTTTTGGCGGCACCATGAACTCGCAGGATGTGATTGATGCCATTACGACGAGCCTAGTTCGCCAAGGTTTATCGAGCATGACGTCTTATGCGGCGAACATTTCCGGTCAAGCGTTCACGCTGGCGGACCGCGATATTATGATGGCAGCGGGTGTGGAATACCGTGAAGAAAGCGTGAGCGACGTGCCGGATGAACAGTTCCAACGTGGGCTGATTTTTGGTACCGAAGCGGTGTCTGCGGCGGCCTCTCGTGACCAATACGCGGGTTATGTGGAGTTCTCTATTCCTGTCACGGATAACTTTGAGCTGCAACTCGCGGGTCGTTACGACCACTACAGCGATTTTGGTTCAACCACTAACCCCAAAGTGGCGTTCCAATGGGGCATCACCGATGAGCTGACGAGCCGTGGTTCTTGGTCAACCGGTTTCCGCGCGCCTTCTTTAGCTCAAATCGGTTTAGGCCCATCACGCGAAAGTAGCTTCTTTATCGATACTTATCGCTGCGCCGCCGATGGTGTGGATTGTGAAGCGCTCGACTACAACACTGAATTCCAAGGTAACTCTGAGTTAGATGCCGAAGAGTCTGAAACATGGAACCTTGGACTTATCTGGGCGCCAAGCCAGAAGTTTGATATCGGTTTCGATGTTTACAGCATCACTCAAGATAACAAGATCGATAAGCAGCCATTGGGTGATATCTACACCGCAAACTGTAACGATCAAAACAGCACAGTGTGTGAGCGTTTAGCACCGCAAGCAGGTCAAACCTTAGGTCCTATCAGCATTATTCACTCAAGCTTTATCAACTTAAGCTCGCAGGATGTGCAGGGTGTTGACCTGTCAACCCACTATGGTCTTGAGCTAGATAGCTTTGGTGATTTGAAGTTTGGTCTAGAGTACAGCTACTTACATAACTTCGAAAAAGACGGTCTCGATTACACTGGCGAGTACAAGTTCCCACAACATCGCTGGTTGCTTACCACGAACTGGACCATGGATAACTTCGCCGCCAACGTAAACCTGAGCTACATCGGTGAGTTCGAAGATACTCCAGATATCGACTTTGACGGCGTGTTAGACTTCGAAACCAACAAGTCTCGTATGGTTGATGCACAGTTATTAGTTGATATGTCAGGTAGTTACCGTTTCAACGAGATGTTTAAGCTGACATTAGGCGTGAACAACCTGTTCGATGAAGAGCCACCGTTTGCGATTGGTGACGGCGATACCGACCTCTATGGTTATGTGATTTCTGTACACAACCCAATGGGACGTTATATCTACACCAAACTGACCATGAATTTCTAATCAGTCATTGGCTGAGTCATTGGAAACGGCGCTTCGGCGCCGTTTCTGTATTTTACTCTGCCGTGACACAGTGTATCTTCGTTCTCGTTAATCAGTTATCACTAAAAGGACGTTAATATGATCACCTTATATGGCATGCCCCGCAGCCGTGCATTACGAGTCGCTTGGGTGCTAGAAGAGTTAGGCGCCGAGTGGGCCTTTTCGTTTGTGGATATGAATAAGGGCGAGCACCGTAGCGCCGACTTCTTAGCGCTCAATCCCTGCGGCAAAGTGCCAGTGTTAACCGACGATAATCTTGTATTGTCTGAGTCTGCGGCTATTTGCCTGTATCTGGCGGAGAAGTTTGGCAACTTGTTACCAGAAGCGGGCAGTGCCGCATCGGGTCTGCATCATCAATGGGTGAGCTTTATTATTACCGAACTCGAGCAGCCTCTGTGGACCCTCGGCAAGCATAAATTTGCGTTGCCGGAAGCGCAGCGTCATCCTTCCATCATGCCTTGTGCGGTGTGGGAGTTTGATAAGGCGGCGGCCTTGGCCGAAGCTATGCTGCCCGATAGCGACTTTTTACTCGGCGACACCTTGTCGGTTGCCGATATTCTGCTGGCACATACATTGATGTGGGGCACTTTATTTGAGCAGCAGATCCCGCCTAAATTAGCGGCGTATCGCGATAGAATAGCGGCGCGTCCTTCGCGTAAATCGGCACTCGCCAAAATGGATGCAGTCGCTGCTGCGGCGCAAGCTTAATCTGATTTAGGCATTAAAAACAAAAGGGCAGAAGATTCACTTCTGCCCTTTTTGCTTAAGTCGTTTAGCGTTTATAGCTGAGTCGCCGCCCATTTCGCACGGCTTTCACGGCTCTCACTTAATCCATTTTGCTCACGGAATGCCTTGTAGGCTTCGACATCGAGATTGACTAAGCTAACATCCACTTCGAGCACCAGTTTACACTCTTTCTTAATGCGCCATGCCGCTGTGTTGTACAGCTCAGTTAACGGCAGCGAGCTTAAAAACTCGGGGTTATATTGGGTGTAAACGGCTTGGGTTGGATACACCACGAAGGCCAAGTGACGCTTAGGCTCTTTCTTAAATAAGGCTTCGATGCCGTCAGTGGTATTGAGTACTTGCATCTCGATAATATCGTCGAGATCTAACAGCTTTTTCTGTGCCAGTTCAGGGGCCTGTGTCTCAGCATTTTCCCAGGCTAATACATCGGCTTCGCTGTGGTTGGTCAGTTGTCCTACTTGAGCCGCACTGAGGCTGAGTGATTGGCGTAAGTAGCTCATTTCGATGGCGTTCAAGCCAATATTTTTAGACATAATGCGGTTCTCAAGTTGATAAAAATAAAATCTCGGTAAAATCAGTATTTGTTTTTAAGCCAAATATCTTCGACCCATTCCCAGAAGGATTCCCAATAAGTATCGGTAAAGTCACCGTTTTGCCAGAAGTGAACTTGGCCATCCTGATCGATACAGTAAAAGTCATCGCCCAATTGGCAGATGGCGATTAAGTCCCTTGGCAAGCCGATTGACCAAGCATAGCAGGTGACTTCGGGTAAATAGGTGTGCGAATAGGGATCGGCTGCGGTCACAGGCTCAATCGCGCCATAAATCACGTCACTGGCATGGAGTAGGTATTCCTTTAATTCCCGTGGCAGCGGGATCAAAATCTGTTCCTCAACCTCCACTAACTGCTCGAATGTGGGTAACTCGAGTGGCACAGGCACGGTTTCGCTGCGTTCTTGGAGTTGCTCAATAATGTCGTGCATGGAATTTCCTTAAGGGTCGCCTTATGGCGCGGGATTATATAGGGAAACAAGGTTGGATGCGAGGGAAGGGCTGTGAGCGATAGTGGGCATAGATCGATTGTTAGTGAGATGACGCTTTAGGCTAAGTCTGGGGTTACGCCATAAAAAAGCGCTGGCATCTGTTTTCACGAATAGCCAGCGCAACAGTGGAAGTGGTACAGCGTTAAACGGTTAAGCGATTAAACAATTAAATAAACGGGTGATTAAGCTACTGAGTTAGTGAGCAGCAGGCCTTGATCGACGCGTTTATAGTTAAGCCAAGCCTTGTGATACAGCTTATGGGACTCTTGGCGCAGCTTAGCGATCTGTGCGGTTTCAAACTCACTTAATGCACGTTGCTGTTTTATCGCATTTGCCTCAATCTGTTGAACTTGCTCGTAAACCTTGTGCTCTGGGCCACTTTTAATGTCGGCAATATCTTTAAGGTGTAATTGGACCTCGGCAATCATGCCGCTTTCGGGCAAACGTACCAGTAAGTTAAGGTCGCGATAACCTGAGGCTTTTGGCTCGGCAAAACGGTTTTTCTGTTTCACGACCTGAGCTTGCTCGCTTAAGGCGTAGTAGCTTTGCATCAGCTCGGAGATGCTGTTACTGACGATGCTAGCGCGGGCAAGGTCGGTGATTTGGCTGGCATCCCCATTAAATTTAGTGGCGACCTTCTCGGCGGCGCGTTGATAGCTTTTTACGTCAGGTAAAATCACTCGCACCTGTGTATCCGCTGTGATTCGTTGCAATAAGTTACCTAGCTCATTTTGGGCAATAGGGGCATTTGAATACAGTTTATCTAAACAGCTTAAAGCTTGGCGTGGTGTGTCGAAGGTTTGAGTGTTGAGTGCATATAGCCCTTGAAGATCATGGCTTTGAGCTTGCCTTGCGCTATAGCTGCCACGTTCGGCTCTGCTGTCATTGATATCTAAAGGATTGGCTACGCCAGTGCGGGTCGATAATAAGAGTAGAAAGATAAAAAAGGTACGAAATAACTTATTCATAACGGCCTACTTCCTTATGGGAGTGATACACATCACGGGAATACCATAGGCTGGAGTGGCTTAATTAAAGCTGAATCAATGATGAAGACTTGTTCATGTTTGGCTTAGGTTCACATTTTTCGTGCCTAAAAAAATAGCGCCGCTATTGTGAGCGGCGCCATTGGGTTTGTTGATTACTATCTTGAATTAATTTGGGATTACCAAATTTTCACGCGTTTCTCTGGTGCGATATACATAGCATCACCTGGTTTCACATCATAGGTGGTGTAAAACTCAGGCATGTTAGACAGCGCGCCTAATGCACGGAACTCCGCAGGTGAATGTGGATCTGTTGCTACGCGGTTACGCAGGGCTTCTTCTTTGGCTTTTGCACGCCAAATTTGCGTGAAGCCGATGAAGAAACGTTGGTCGCCAGTCAGACCGTCGATAACCGGTGCTTCTTTGCCATTGAGTGACTTTTTGTACGCACGGTAAGCGATAGTCACGCCCGATAAGTCACCGATGTTCTCACCTAAGGTCAGGCTGCCGTTGACGTGCAGATCGTCAAACACATAGTAGCCATCGTATTGTGCGATCAGCGCCTTACCACGGGCAGAGAATTCTTCTAAATCTTTCTCTGTCCACCAGTCGCGCATATTACCTTCGCCGTCGAACTTCGCGCCTTGGTCGTCGAAACCGTGGCCCATCTCGTGACCGATAACCGCACCGATACCACCGTAGTTAACGGCATCATCCGCTTCCATGTTGAAGAACGGTGGTTGCAGAATTGCTGCAGGGAACACGATTTCGTTCATGGTTGGGTTGTAGTAGGCGTTAACCGTTTGTGGGGTCATGTGCCACTCGTCTTTATCGATTGGTGCGCCTAACTTAGCCAGTGACTTAGCGTGCTCAACTTCGCTTGCGCGAACCGCGTTACCAATCAAATCATCGGCTTTGATGGTCAGTTTGCTGTAATCTTCCCACTTGTTTGGATAACCAATTTTCGGGTTGAATTTCGCTAATTTTTCGGCAGCAGCTTGCTTAGTGGTATCGCTCATCCAAGTCAGATCTTTGATGCTGTCGCCGTAGGCACCGCGCAGGTTTTCAACCAGTGCTTGCATACGCTCTTTGGCTTCGGGAGCGAAGTGACGCTTCACGTACACTTTACCCACCACTTCACCTAATACGCCGTTGACTGCCGCAACACCGCGCTTCCAACGTGGCTCTTGTTCTTCTTGACCGTTAAGGATTTTAGAGAAGAAGGCAAAGTTTTCGTTATCGAAGTCTTCGCTCAAGTTGCTCGCCGCGTGGGTCAGCACTTGCCATTGCATGTAGGTTTTCCAAGTTGCCAGATCAGTCGTTTTGAGAACTTCGTTCAGGCCTTGGATATAGCTTGGTTGGTTTACGATAATGTCGGTTTGCTTGTCAGCACCTAATGCCGTTAAGTAGCCTGTCCAGTCGATATCTGGCGCTAAGTTTGGCAGATCTTTAACTTGGTACAGGTTGTAGGTCTTAGTGCTGTCGCGTGTTTCAACCACATCCCAATGTTTAGAGGCAATCGCAGTTTCGAGGGCGAGAATTGACTCAGCGCTGGCTTTTGGATCCGCAAGACCCGCCAGCGTGAACATTTTTTCAATATGGGCAAGGTAAGCTTTACGGATATTGACGAAACGCTCAGCTTCGTTGAAGTAGTAATCTTTTTCCGGCAGGCTTAAACCGTATTGCCATAGGTGAGTGGCATAACGGCTAGAGTTTTTCGCATCGATATCGATGTAGAAGGCGATAGGTGTACCGGCACCCATGATTTGGCTGTGGGCGAAGTATTTCACCAGCTCGTTTTTGTCTTTTAAGGCGTTGATGGCATCAAACTCGCCTTTCAGTGGCGTTACGCCCAGTTTGTTTAGCGTCGCTGTGTCCATAAATGAACGGTAAAGATCAGCCACTTTTTGCTCGTCAGTGCCTTCAGCCAGATTTGGCGTGGCGGCCACTTCTTCGATAATGGCTTTA
This sequence comes from Shewanella decolorationis S12, assembly GCF_000485795.1. Lineage (GTDB taxonomy): Bacteria > Pseudomonadota > Gammaproteobacteria > Enterobacterales > Shewanellaceae > Shewanella > Shewanella decolorationis. Next base: position 323,654 of record NZ_AXZL01000076.1, on the reverse strand, counting down.
ACGTCATCACGGGATTTTTCACGCAGATCGTAGAAGGCGCCAATGCTAGTGCGATCTGCTGGGATCTCGGCTTTCTTCAGCCAAGCACCGTTAACATATTCATAGAAATCGTCCTGTGGACGCACTGATTTATCAAAGTTTTCAAATTCGATACCAGAGCCCAATGCTTTAGTGACAGCGGCAGCAGTAGCGGTTTTAGCTGTTTCTGGCGCTTTAACTTCAGCGGGTTTGTCATTACAGGCAGTGAGGCCTGCGATGAGTGAGGCACACAGTCCCCCAATGAGTACTTTTCTCATGTCGTTTCCTTCGAGTTTGTTATTGTGCCCATCTCTGGGGCTGTTTGGTGCAAAATGGGATTGCTTCAGGCGCAACGCTACGTATGTTAATGCTTTAGTGGGAATCTAAACAAGGTGATTACACTTTTTCAGCCGGATTTATTATCCGCTAGTTGTAACTAAAAATTACCATGATTGAAATTGGCCTAAAAACCGCCAAACATACCGTACGCATGTACTGACAAGTTAGTAAGCACTTAGGTTTGAGATATATCGATAAGGTCGCTGCTCGATAGTTTCATTGTCTAGGCTTTGCCCTTTCATTCGTTGGGCCTCATAATACGGCGGTTTTCATTTATTGAAGTTGAGTCGTCCCGTGCGTTTAGACAAATTTATCTGTGAAAGTACCTCGCTGACCCGTTCTTTAGCGAAAAAAGCCCTGCATCGTGGTGACATCACCTGTGATGGCGTGGTGATTAAAGATGCTGGTTTTAAAGTGCTTGAGGGGATGCAAGTATGCCTCGAAGGTGAGCTTATCTCCCTCCTCGGTGAGCGTTACCTGATGCTCAATAAACCCGTGGATACGATTTGCTCGACCATAGATGAAGTCTACCCTTCGGTATTGAGCCTGCTAGATATTGAAAAGCCAGAAACCTTGCACATTGCTGGCCGTTTAGATGCCGATACAACTGGCCTTGTGCTGATCACCAGCGATGGTCAATGGTCGCATCGGATCACTTCGCCGAAAAAAGACTGTGGCAAGCGTTACTTAGTGACGTTAGCCGAGCCTGTGGATGAGAGTCTGATTGGCGTCTTTGCCGCGGGAGTGGAGCTGAGAAACGAGGACGGCCTGACAAAACCCGCAGTGCTTGAAATCATCGAGCCGCAGCGGGTGCGTTTAACCATTACCGAAGGCAAGTATCACCAAGTGAAGCGGATGTTTGCCGCAGTAGGCAATCATGTGGTTGGCTTACACCGTGAAAGCATTGGCAAAATTGAATTAGACGCAGAACTTGCCCTCGGCGAGTGGCGTTATCTGACGAGTGAAGAAATCGCCTCGATTTAACACCGTTTGGCTAAAAAAATGCCGCTCCTGATGAGCGGCATTTTTATTGCTATTTTTATCGCTAATTCGTGTTTTCTGATAAGACTATTGTTTTTTCAGGATCAGATTACCGCTAATGGTATCCATCTTCACACTGGCGCTACCAGAACCTGTTTGGAAGCTTAAGGATTCATTCGGCACGTATTTTTGCCTTTGTGGTGCATCTTGGCTTAAGCCATTTTTGATTTTGCCACCTGGGCCGCCATTGAGCTCGAAATTAGCATCGGGTGTATCGGCAAATGTCACAATAATATCGCCACTGACGCTCTCAAGATTGGCTTTATCGAAACTTTTCGCCAGTGAGACTTGAGTATCGCCGCTCACGGTGCGGACATTAACTTCTTTGGCGCTGTTAAAGTCGGCTTTGATTTCCCCTGAAACCTGCTCGACTTTCACTTTATCGGCTAAGGTTTGGCTGTTGAGATCGCCGCTCACTAAACGATATTTGATTTCGCCTTTGCTTTGGGTGTCTTTAATCTCACCGGAGACGGTATCTAACATCACTTTGCCCGCTAATCCCTTAGTGGTGATATCGCCAGACACTGTGTGTAATGTCGGTGTGCCATCCAGTGCCTCGGCGGTGATATTACCGCTAACGGTATTCAGTTCGAGCTCACCTTGGGTCTGGCTGATTTGCAGATTGGCTGAAATCGTATCGGCGTTCAGCTTGACGGATTTAGGTACCTTAATGGTGAGTTTTGAGCCGTTGTTGTCACTGCCGTTATAGTGGCGTGGCATTTTATCTTCGATAGTTAGGTTGTTACCTTTCTGCTCGAAAACAAAGCCTTCGCTCAGCTCATCGAGAGTGCCCGTAACACTGACTTCATTTTTATCCCAGCTTTGAATTTGCACTTCGCCCCGTTGGACTTTGATTTGCAGCAGAGTATCGCTACTCATAGGTAACTGCTTATCCACACTTTCAGCGGCGAACACGCTGCCCATAAGACCAAGATAAAGCGTTGATACGAATAGACTGGTTTTCGTGAGGGTAAAATGGCTCATATGCTATTTCCTTGTGTTGAGTTTTGAATCGGAAGTTTTTGGCCTTGCTGTAGCAACTCGAGTTCACGTTGTTGCACCCAAAGCCAGAGTTGCCAAAGTTGTTTGTCGGTTGGATTAGCCTGCAATGCTTGATAAATCTGTTTGCCTGCGCGGCGTAATTCCGCTAAGCCTTGCTCTAGCGGCGCGCTAAAGCGACTGGTTTGCCAAGCGACAAGCGTTGGGGTTTGTTCGAGACTCGTCACTTGGGCTTGGTGCGTCTGGGCAATTTGGTTAAGCAGAGTGTGCAGCGCTTGCTCATCATCCGCCGATTGGCTAGCGATTTGTTCAGGAAGCGACGTTTTTATCGGCGCTTGAGTGTAGAACCCGAAGAACACTGCCAGCACCACCGCTGCGGCAATCGCCCATTGCGCACCTTGCAGTCGCGGCGTTTGGCGACTCGCTGTTTGCGACGCCAATGGCTTATCCATACGCTTTTCGATGCCTTGCCAAAGATCCCGTTCGGGAGTTAATGCTTTGGGGGCATTATCAATCAATTGCTGGAGTTTGGCCTCGCGGGGATCGTTAGATAAGGACATTACAGCATCTCCTGTAGTAATTGCTTGGCTCTGTGGTACTGGGTCTTACTGGTTCCCACGGCAATACCAAGTAATTGTGCAATTTCTTCATGTTGATAGCCCTCAATGGCGCAGAGCACAAACACGATACGCGCCCGCTCTGGCAGTTTGAGGATCAATTTGTCTAACCCTTGATAATGCTCATCTGCGCTTGAATGTTCATCGTCACTCTCCATCGGGATAAAACGCGCCCAAAACGACTTTTGCTTACGGATAAAGCTCAGCGCCTGATTCACACAGATACTGTGTAACCAAGTGGAAAACTGGCTCTCTCCCCTAAACTGCGGCAATTTCTGCCAGACCAGAATAAAGCACTCTTGGGTGATCTCTTCCGCCTGCGAGGCTTGGCCTGATAACCGCAGTGACAGGGCATATACCCTTGGATGATGGTGTAAATACAGCTGCTTAAATGCGGCTCTATTCCCTTGGCTAGCCAAGGTGATGAGATCAAGTTCTGACATTGCATTGTTGAGTGGGAGTCTCCCTGCCGTCACTGTATTTTCCTGTCATCAAGGTGAATGGTTACTAATAGGACGCTTTCAAAAGCACAAAAGGTTTGTATTTGATAGAAATAAATTTTTTATTTGCCCTATCTAGCATTACTTGTACGAGTTTTATAGTAAAATTATCTGAAAATTTTAGGGCTAAGTTTATGAACTTAATGGTTTTATACCAAGTGGTATTCTGAATCTTAATCCTATAGAAGTGAAATCACAGACTATACTTTCATAGTTAGACACTTTTCTTGGCTGTTAATGTGAATCGAAAGATGGAAAAAGTTAAGAGCGGATAAAACAATAAATGAAAAATGAACTTTTTATGTCAAGACAATATTTTCTGTAAAAGACGTGACTCCCAACTATCTTTTAATAGATGTTATTTATTAGGGGCTTTTTATGTTAATCCGCTCTAAATTACTACTCAGTGCCGCTGTATCAGTCTCTGCTTTGTTTGCTATGTTTGGATTGCAGCTTCATTCCAATTCGGTTGAGTCGGAACTCTCTGATGCTGCGCAAACTGTGCTCGAACTCGAGCGAGATGTATTGTTATTGCGGAAAAATGAAAAGGATTTTTTTGGCCGTAAAGATATTCAATATGTTGAAAAACATAAACAAGTTCATGCGCAAATCGACTCAACTATTCCCACGCTCGAAAAAATCTTTAAAAAATACGATGTTCCTATTACTTCCCTCGAAAGTTTTGACCGCAATTTAAATCAATATCAAGCGGCCTTTAATGAGGTTGTTCAACTGCAACAAGAAATTGGTTTAACACCTAAAGCGGGGCTGTATGGTACCTTGAGGACTGCTGTGCACAATGTCGAGTCCATGCTGAAGGAGTACGATCAACTTTCTTTGCAAGTTGCCATGTTGCAGCTTAGACGCAATGAAAAAGATTTTATGTTGCGCCGCGAAATGACCTATGTTGAGACCTTCGATGCCAACATTGCCTTGTTCAATAGCAGCCTAAGGGCATCAAGTTTAGACCTTGACACACAAAATAAAATTGCTGCCTTAATTGAGCAATATCAGCGGGATTTTAAAAGCCTCGTGAGTAAAGAGCAGCAACTCGGTCTTAACGAAAAAGAGGGTACAATGGCTCAACTTGTTGCAGCCAATAGATTAACCGAGGCTAGTGCTGATGAACTCCATAATCTTGCTTTAAAAGCTATCGATGATGCTGAACAGAGCAGTATGAACACCGGAATGCTTGTATTCTTTATCATTGCATTAATTCTAGGTGTAATTACCTATCTGATTATTCGCAGCATCATCACACCTGTAGAACGCATAACCCAGGTTATTTCGCGCATCGAAGTCAGTAAAGATTTAACCCTTAGATGTGATGCGTCGACTCAAGATGAATTAGGTGAAATTGCGCAGCATTTCAATAGTATGGTGGGGAGCTTCCAGCAGCTTATTGAGCAAGTCATCGATTCTGTTGCCACAATCAATACCTCAAGTAAGAGTGTTTCCGAAAATGCCATGCTTGCATCTGAAGGTGTAGCACAGCAACTTAATGAAACCGATATGGTAGCCACAGCAATTACCGAAATGGGCGCTACCATTGATGAAATTGCTAAAACGACTGAGCTTGCCGCGCTTAAAGCGGGTAAAACTCATGATAATGCTCAGTTGGGGCAAACTGAGGTTGAGCAAACCATCCTGAAGATCAGGCAACTGTCTGAACAAATCAACAGTAGCGCCTCTGTGGTGGATGAGCTCGAGCGTGATAGCGAAACCATTGGTAGTGTGCTGGATGTTATCCGAGGTATTGCGGAGCAAACCAATTTACTCGCACTCAATGCGGCGATTGAAGCGGCGCGTGCTGGTGAGCAAGGGCGTGGATTTGCCGTGGTTGCCGATGAAGTGCGTAGTCTAGCGATGCGTACTCAGACATCGACTCAGGAAATTTCCAACATTATTCAAACACTGCAAAGTAGAACCCGCTCTATTGTGCAATTGATGGATGCGAGCCAAAAGCAAGGCGCCGAGAGCGCCGAGCAGGCAGCTGCGGCAGGGGAGTTACTCAAACTTATCAATAATGACGTTCGAAACATTATGGATATGAGTACTCAAATTGCAGCGGCAATTGAAGAGCAAAGCATGGTGGCTGCCGAAGTGAATAAGAACGTGGTCGTTATCCGTGATATTGCCGAGCAATCTTCCCATGCCGCAGATGCTAATGCTTCGGCATCGGACGAATTAAGAACCCGTGCTGAGTATTTAGTGAGTGCTGTTAGCCATTTTAAGATCTAAACGACCTTGCTTGAGGCGCACCGTTGGGGCGCTTCGATAGCATTTTGAGGTGTGGTTTGTGGATGGATAAGGCAGAAGTCGATTCAATCCTAAAATGTAAGCTAAGACCAAAGCTAAAGCGCGCAAACAAAAAACGCACCTTGAGGTGCGTTTTTTTATGCAAGTGCCGTAAGATTAGTGGCTGAACATTGCAGAGATAGACTCTTCGTTGCTGACGCGGCGAATGGCTTCTGCCAATACAGCCGACATAGTCAATTGAGTCACTTTTGCGACTTGTAGCATTTCAGGGCTTAAAGGTACGGTATCGGTCACGATGACTTCATCGATCACTGAGTTTTCGATATTCTCAGCCGCTTTGCCAGAGAATACTGGGTGAGTCGCGTAGGCAAATACGCGGTTTGCACCGTGTTCTTTTAAGGCTTCAGCCGCTTTACACAGAGTGCCGCCTGTGTCGATCATATCGTCAACGATAATGCAGTCACGGCCTTGAACGTCACCAATGATATGCATCACTTGTGCTACGTTTGCCTGTGGACGACGCTTGTCGATAATGGCCAGATCAGAATCATCTAATAGTTTCGCTACTGCACGAGCGCGAACTACACCGCCGATGTCAGGGGATACAACCACAGGGTTGTCCAGCTTTTTCGCTACCATGTCTTCTAATAGCACTGGGCTACCGAATACGTTGTCTACAGGAACGTCGAAGAAGCCTTGAATTTGCTCTGCGTGTAAATCACAGGTCAGAACGCGGTCAACACCGACGCTTGAGAGGAAGTCAGCAACGACTTTTGCCGTAATAGGTACACGTGCGCTACGTACGCGACGGTCTTGACGAGCATAACCAAAGTAAGGAATAACGGCAGTAATACGACCTGCAGAAGCACGGCGTAGTGCGTCAACCATAACGATAAGTTCCATTAGGTTATCGTTAGTTGGTGCGCAGGTGGATTGGATGATAAATACATCGGCACCACGTACATTTTCGTTAATTTGGACACTGATTTCACCATCGCTGAAACGACCAACCACTGCGTCTCCGAGTTTACAAAATAGACGATCGGCTATCTTCTTAGCGAGACTGGGGGTGGCGTTCCCAGCAAAGAGCTTGATGTCGGGCACTGTATGAACCTCAGGCGTTTGCTTTATATTTTAGTGGCTAGAGCAACAACGATGCGGGGACGGGAGCGGAACCCGTAGGCTATCGTAAAAAGTTGCTCTAGAAGAAAGTAGTTTATGGATGATTGAGTCGCACTATAAGCGGCGAAATATTCATCCCTTTTGCAACAAATCCTTGCATATCAGACGGTAATTTCGCCAAGGCTGCGAGAGCTTGCTGCTGCGAAGAAAACTCCCCAAACACGCATGCGCCCGTTCCGGTCATTCTCGACGGCGCATATTCTAGCAGCCAGCTTAAGGCCTTGGCAACTTGAGGGTATTTGGAAACGACCAGATCTTGGCAATCATTTGCCCAAGGTTGGCTCATCAAAGTGTCAATACCAAGCTTGGGTGTATTGCGGGGGAGCAAAGGATCTTGGAACACTGCTGCGGTGGAAACATGGGCATCGGGCGCGATGACTAAATACCAAAATTCATTGGGGGTAACCGCTTGTAAACGTTCGCCAACACCTTCGGCAAAAGCGGCGAAACCGCGAATAAAAACAGGGATATCGGCACCGAGTTTTAAACCAATCGCCGCTAATTCATCGTTAGATAATTGGGTATTCCACAACTGATTTAACGCCACGAGTGTGGTGGCCGCATCGGAGGAGCCGCCACCTAAACCACCGCCCATGGGTAAACGTTTTTCGAGCCAAATTTCGGCGCCGCCAGGATAACCTGTCACCTGTTGTAATGATTTTGCGGCTCTCAGAATTAAGTTATCGCTATCCGCGACAACGGCCGACATGTCCGAGTGCAATTTCAGCTCTGGCGTCTGCATCACCCTAAAGTCGAGCAGATCGCAACAATCGATAAATTGAAATAGGGTTTGCAACTCATGGTAACCGTCGCCGCGGCGCCCGTTGATATGCAAAAACAGATTTAATTTTGCGGGCGCGGGCCAATTGCGCGAAATCTCATTCGACATGCTAAGGTTTTTCTCCGAGCAGTATTGAGGGTTTACCCAAGGCTTGCCATTGATTGAGTTGCAGCTTGAGCTGTAAATCACCGCGTTCAAGCTTTAACTGATAGGGCACCTCGGCACCACTTTGGGCCTGCCAACTTAAAAATGTGACGTCCCAAGGCGGTAAGGTTTGCGAGTTTTGAATTTGCTTTGTTTTGCCATTGCTATCAACGGCAAGCACACGGTCAAAAGCGCCGACTTGGCCGGTGATCCAAAGGGGTAAGTCATTAATCGGGATGGACCAGCCGCTGACTCGCTCAAGCAAGGCTTGGGCGTTACTATCGCGAAAATCTTTGCCATCGACATGCAGGTGAGCCGAGTTAGGCGTAGCATCCAAGGTCAACACTGTGGTGCCGAGCATAGTGGTGAGAGTGAGTTCGTCCCGCTCCTCGCTGTGGCGCCAATACAGATTGGCACTGAGCTTATCCTGCGGCGTGCGGATAGCGAGTTTACCCTGTAACTCCCATGCCTTGGCTTGGGCGGCGTTATCGACTGTGATAGGGCTGAGATCTGTCGCTGGCGATAGTGTCTCACAGCCGCCTAAAAACAATAGGCCACTCAAGGCGATACAAGAGAAAATGGATTTTGTGAAGCGCTTCAAATTATTCATCTATAACTGATATACCAAAGTCCTTATGATACGAGGGCTTGGAAAGAATACCAATGCCAATCGTAAAATTTCCATTGGCGGTCAGTCGGGCTAACTTCAGCCGTGATAATCCGTAGTTATCTATCATTGATAGAAAATTTAGGTAAGAAGTTAGACCTTTATTCGGTTTTGTTAAGCGTATTCTGTTTTTAGTTGGGCCAATTCAGTAGAATGCCCTTATTAAGAGAGACGCCAAGAATCTAGAAAAGAGTCAGATGAGCCTTGTAGCAATCGGTATTAACCATAAAACAGCCACGGTAGACCTGCGTGAGAAAGTTGCCTTCTCTCCGGACAAAATTCATGATGCCATGAAGAGTCTGGCCAGTCGTACACGCTCGGGTGAAGCCGTTATCGTCTCGACCTGCAATCGCACCGAATTGTATTGTAACAATGGCGATGAGGCCGACATCATTGAATGGCTTGAAGAATATCACGGCCTAGATCATCAAGATGTTGCGCCGTGCCTCTACAATTACCACGGTCAAGCGGCGGTAAGGCATTTGATGCGCGTCGCTTCAGGTCTTGACTCGTTGATCCTCGGTGAGCCGCAGATTCTTGGTCAAGTTAAACAAGCTTTTGTCAAAGCCAAAGAAGCGGGTACCGTTGCGCTGACTATCGACCGCTTGTTCCAAAATACCTTCTCCGTTGCGAAAAAAGTGCGTACCGAAACCGAAATCGGTGCCGCGGCTGTCTCGGTGGCCTTTGCCGCTGTGAGCATGGCAAAACATATCTTCTCTTCGCTGTCGACCACTAAGGTGCTATTAATTGGTGCCGGTGAAACCATTGAGCTGGTGGCTAAACATCTTAAGGATAACGGCGTTGCTTCTATGGTGGTGGCAAACCGTACTCTGGAACGTGCTCAAAGCATGTGTGAAGAGTTTAATGCCACGGCAATTACGTTGGCACAGATACCAGATTTTCTCCCTAAAGCCGATATCGTGATATCCTCTACCGCCAGCCCGCTACCAATCCTTGGTAAAGGCATGGTAGAAAAAGCGCTAAAGCAGCGTCGCCATCAACCTATGTTATTGGTTGATATAGCAGTTCCCCGGGATATTGAGCCGGAAGTCGCCGATTTGGACGATGCGTTTCTGTATACAGTGGACGACCTGCATAGCATTATTGAACAGAATAAGGCTTCCCGTAAGGAGGCCGCCGAGCAAGCTGAATTAATTACTGAAGAACAATCCTACCTGTTTATGGATTGGGTACGTTCTTTAGAGTCGGTCGACAGTATTCGCGAGTATCGCAGCCAAAGCATGGCGATAAAGGATGAGTTAGTGGAACGCGCCCTGAATAAATTAGCGCAGGGGGGCGACACTGAGCAGGTATTGATTGAACTAGCCAATCGCCTGACGAATAGACTCATTCACGCACCCACCCAAGCCCTCACGGTGGCCAGCCGTCAGGGGGATTTGAATACATTAGGTCAGTTAAGAACAGCGCTCGGATTAGATAAAAACTAAGGTTAGCGAGTTAAATGAAGGAATCCGTTATCCGCAAGCTGGAAGGCTTGCTCGAGCGCAATGAAGAAGTCTTAGCCTTGCTTGGTGATGCATCCGTTATCGCCGATCAGGATCGTTTTCGCGCGTTATCCAAAGAATATTCTCAGTTAGAAGAAGTGGTTGCAGGCTTTAAAGCTTACCAGCAAGCACAGGCAGATCTCGAGTCTGCCAAGGAAATGCTGGAAGAAGATGATGCTGAAATGCGCGAAATGGCGCAGGAAGAAATCAAGGCTGCTAAAGCTGAACTTGGACGTCTCGAAGCCGAGCTGCAAATTCTGTTATTACCAAAAGATCCTAACGACGACACCAACGCCTTTATCGAAATTCGTGCCGGTGCGGGGGGCGACGAAGCCGCAATCTTCGCGGGTGATCTGTTCCGTATGTATAGCCGTTATGCCGAAGCCAACCGTTGGCAGCTCGAAATCATGAGCTCGAACGAAGGTGAACACGGTGGTTTTAAAGAAATCATCGTTAAAGTCAGTGGTGAAGGCGCCTACGGTAAACTTAAATTTGAATCCGGCGGTCACCGTGTTCAACGTGTGCCTGAAACTGAATCTCAAGGCCGTGTACACACCTCAGCCGTCACTGTGGTAGTCATGCACGAAGTGCCTGAAGCTGAAGCGATTTCAATCAACCCAGCCGATCTGAAGGTCGATACCTTCCGTTCATCGGGCGCGGGTGGTCAGCACGTTAACAAAACCGATTCTGCCATTCGTATTACCCACATTCCCACCGGGATTGTGGTGGAATGTCAGGACCAACGTTCACAGCATAAAAACCGCGCCCAAGCGATGAGCGTGTTAGCGGCGCGTATCCAAGCCGTTGAAGACGAAAAGCGCCGCAGCGCCGAAGAGTCGACTCGCCGTAGTCTGGTAGCCAGTGGCGACCGCTCCGAGCGTGTGCGTACCTATAACTTCCCACAGGGCCGCGTGAGTGAACACCGTATCAACTTAACCTTGTATCGCTTAAACGAAGTGATGGAAGGGGACTTAGATGCGATTTTAGGACCGCTGATGCAAGAGCATCAGGCCGACCTATTAGCCGCTCTTGCTGATGAGCAGGGGTAATTTTGGCTGATCAATCGAGTATCGCCGAGGCCCTGCAATGGGCCTATGTTCAGTTAGCGCCTACCTCTGAATCCGCTCATCTGGATGCAGAGGTTTTCCTGCTGTATTGCCTCAATAAAAACCGTGCATTTCTCTACACTTGGCCCGAAAAAGCCTTGACGGTGGACCAGTGGAAACGCTTTCAGCAAATGGTGCAACGTCGCCAGCAGGGCGTACCCGTGGCACATATTGTAGGAGAGCGTGAGTTTTGGTCACTGCCCTTTATCGTGAATGACACCACGTTAATCCCTCGTCCGGATACCGAAATCCTGGTCGAAACCGCCTTAAACTTGCCGCTTGAGAGCAATGCTAAGGTGCTGGATTTAGGGACTGGCACTGGCGCGATTGCGCTGGCGCTGGCTTCTGAACGAGCGACTTGGCAAATCACCGCCGTCGACAAAGTGGAAGATGCGGTGGCATTGGCCAAGGCGAACCGGACTAACCTTAAGCTCGAGCAGGTTGAGATCCTCCAAAGTGACTGGTTTAGCGCTATCAAGGCCCATGACTTTGATTTAATTGTCTCAAATCCGCCTTACATCGATGAGGCCGATGAGCATTTACATCAAGGTGATGTGCGTTTCGAGCCACAAAGTGCGCTCACCGCCGCTGATGAGGGCTTTGCCGATCTTTACTACATCGCAAAAACCGCTCGGGATTATTTAAAACCCAACGGCTATATTCTGCTCGAACATGGATTTGAGCAGGCGGTAAAGCTCAGGGCAAAACTGACAGAGTTGGGTTATCAAAATGTCGCAACAGTGCGTGATTTTGGCAGCAATGACAGATGCACTATGGGTAAGTGGATGGGATTGATTGGAATTTGATCTATTAATCATATAAATTCCGTTTTGATAATTTTAGAACGTCAACACGCCCTAGTGGTTAACTTGTGGCGTTTGATGTTTTCAGTGTGATGAACGATTCGTCATTAATTTCTAACCGACCCAAATTACCCACTGCTTGGTTTCTTCCTTGCGTTTTGGCTTTGTATAAATATTCATCAATTTGATTTAATACTTGGTCTATTTGAGTTTGGTTAATCATTTGATAAACACCAAAACCAATCGATATAGTGACATAGAGTTGATTATCTTTTAACTCTATAGGTGTATTATATATTTCGTTTAACAACCTTTCTATTAATTTAATACAATTAACTTTGTTATCCGGGTTCTCAATATATACTAAAAACTCTTCACCGCCCCAACGAATCACTTTATCATTATTTTTAACTCTATTACTAATACGCTTACTAACGATTTCTAAAACCAGATCTCCTATTTGATGTCCATATGTATCATTTACATTTTTAAAATGGTCAATATCTATTAATAGAAACAGTGCGTCAATATTATCATCATTATATTTAGTTCTAATAAACTGTTCGAAGTATCGACGATTATAAACTTTGGTTAATGGATCATGTTTGCTCTCGTAATCTAATTGATGACTTTTTACTGCTAGAAGTCGATGAGCATTTCGCAACCTTAAATAGACTGTGAGTATAAATAACGCCATAGTAATGGTTATAATTACTATAGTTATTATTAGGTTATGTTCATTCTGTTGTTTTTCTAATAATATATTTGCTTTTTTGTGTTCCTCTGATAACTCAAGTAGAGCTCGTTTATGTTGTTCTGACTCCAAACGAGCATTATTTAACAACGCATCTCGCTGCCTTTTTTGTATATTTAGTCTGTGCTTTAAATTGCTTGCATCAGTTAATGCGTAATAAGCTGGCTTGTATAGATTAGATTGCTCAAGTAATTTTGCCCACTCTTCTATTTTTGGCACTAGATAAACTAGCCAATGGTTTCTTTCGAACCATAATTGAGATTGGTAGAATAATTGATTAGCGGCATCATATTGGCCAGTTGTTAATAATGCAAACGCTCTTAAAATATTGGCTTGATGCCAACTGTATGGATCTTTTGCTGGATCTATTATAGTTAATATTTTTTCAGTTAGTTTCAAGTTTTCATTGTTTTTTCCTATCGATTGATAGATTGCTGAGATATTTAAGGCAGCTGTAATGTACGCATCTGCGTAATAGTCGTTTTCTTTATTAATTATATTATTATAAACGGCGAGTGCATCATTGAATTGATTAGCCTCTTTAAGAATAAATCCCTGTCTCAATTGCAATATTTTAATATTATCAGCATTCCTACTAAGTTCAATTGCTCTATTTATTGTTAAAAGAGCTAGGGAAGTCTGCTTTATGTCGCTTTGCAGTAATGCAAGAATGCCTAAACTTTCACTGACCCATTCTTGTAAATTATTCGCTTCTGCAATTTCAATTGACAGACCTATAGCATTTATCGCCTCATCAGTATATCCTGCATCCATTGCAATATTTGCAAAGTCATATGCAAGCCACATTTTCAGAAGTGGAGTATCAGACTCATTCAATTTGTAAAATGCTTCATATTCAAGGAGGAATATTTTGTCGGATTCTGAGTTTAAATATTCTTGGTATTGTTTACATTTAATTAAAGCTGCTGAATCATATTTATATATTTCATATCGATTAAGATTTTGAAGTTTTTTTAGTACTTGGGGATTAGGTTGTTGAGTTGCTCGTATCGCTATACGGCACTCATGCATAAGGAAAAGGGCTTGTTCATTTGGTTGCATATTACTTAATTCTAAATTCAAGCCTTGCAATTCAGAATAGACTTGTTGCTCAGTTACTGTTTTATCAGAAACTAAAGTCCAAATTTTTTGCTCGAATTCTGAAAATTTTAGATCTTCAGCATAAGACCATGAGTGTAGTGTTGTGATTGCTAACACTATTGATAATCTTAGATAATGTGCAAATAAATGAGACATATTATCCCCATAAAATACTTCCTCACCATCAAGACTAGGTCAAAGTAGAACATATTGCTAGTTTGTTAATTTTAATTGATTAAAAACTAGGCTTTAAATGAATGTTAAGCATAAAACAGCCAAACAATATTGACCTTACATCAATTTTATTACTGCATATGTTTTTTGAGTATTGAAGATAGTGAATGTTTTTATTAATTAAAAACATTCACTTGTATGCGCGGAAATTAATACTGCTTCGATTTCTAAAAAGATGAGTGATTAACTACTGATAATTTCAATCATTTGTTTTTTGTAAATATTTATTACTAATAGGAAGTGATTTTAGAGGGATGCAATAGACAATAGTGTAAATACTACAGTTATTTAACAGGTGCTAATTTATTTCGCATTATCAAGCTATAACACTTTGACCATAAAGAATTTACAGCCAGTTTCTGGATAGGCTTGTTGCATCCATTGCACGCGATATCCGTGGCGCTCATAGAAAGGTTTGGCTTGAAAATCTAAGGTATCGAGCAGGGCAAATTGGCAGCCACGTTGTTTGGCCTTGCTTTCAGCCTCGAGTAATAAGCGCGAGCCGATGTTTTGCTGGCGCAATGCGGCATCGACCCAAAGGTAGTCAATCAATAGCCAATTGCCAAAGGTTTTGCCGCTTAAGCCCGCGAGTAAGTTGCCGTCCTCATCCTGTAATTTTAATCCTAGGTTTTGGCGTTTTAGTGTTTGCCAGTGCAGCTGATTAAACTCGACGATTTTTTGCTTTACCGCATCGGCAAATTCCGCGGACTCATCGTCAATTATCATTAAATTCATTGTGGTTTCCTACAATCTGAGGGACGGGGTTTCGTCTGCGAATCTCGCGCGTTAGGCATTGGTCTGGCGTTATGATTAGGGTAAACTAGCGCCTTTGTCACTGGCCATAAGTATCACAATGGAAACTTTTTACAGTCTTTATCCTGCTGTTAAGCACCTGCATTTAACCTTAATTGCCGTGAGTGTGCTGTTTTTTGTCGTTCGTTTTGTGTTGCACTTACGTCAGTCAGCACTGATGGGCAAGAAGGTATTCAAAATCGCGCCCCATGTTATCGACACTTTTTTACTGCTGTCGGGCTTAACTCTGTGCTTTATGATCAAGCAATATCCCTTTGTGGACCCTTGGTTGACCGAAAAGATTGGCGCCGTGCTCGCGTATATTGCCTTGGGCGTGATTGCGATAAAAGCGAACAGAAACAAATTGTTCAAAGTTTTTGCCTTTTTAGGTGCATTAGGTTGGTTAGTTTACGCGGCCAAATTGGCGCATTTTAAACAAGCGGTATTATTGGGTTAATGGGTAAATACAATCTGCAAGATGGCATTTCTTTGCCCGAGTCGGCATTGGATGTAGGTGCTCACCTTGGATTTTCAAACCTCGAAGCGGCGAAATGGGCTTGGTTTGAATTGGCGGGAGCCGTATTAAGTCATTACCTGGTGGATCAACAGCAACGCTTAAATGCGTTGCTGCATTGGTTTTATCAGGACTTGGGGTTTTGTGTCCGCGACAATTACTTCAGTACCGAAGCGGCGGATTTAGGCACTTGTCTTATCACTAAACAGGGCAATAGCACCACACTGGCGACGGTATTGATGCTACTGGCCAAGCAGCTCGATTTAGAGCTTGAAGCTTTACTCTTACCGGGTAATACAGTGCTTCGCAGTAACGTTGCTGGCGTTGTGCGTTATCACGATCCGCTGACGGGCAAAGAGCTGACGAAACATCAGCTCCATGTGTTAGTGCGCGGTGAACTGGGTAACGCGGCCGAGCTTAAGCCAAGCTACTTAAAGGCGGCGTCGGTGAAGAAGCTGATTTCGCGTATGCTGCATGAGCTTAAGGCGGGGTGTATCGTGTCGCATCAATTTGAGGCGGCGATGGAATGTTGCAACTTGCTGCTACAGTGGCACCCAGAAGATGTGCACTTAAATCGGGAGCGCGCCTTTATTGCCCAGCAGCTGGGGTGTATCAATGTCGCGGCGGCCGATCTGCAACACTTTGTTGATAACAGCCCGCATGATCCTGTTATCGAAATCGTCAAAATGCAGCTCAAAGAGCTCAGTGAACACGCTGAAATCTATCACTAAATCTTAAAGGAGAGTCTTATAGGCTCTCCTTGTTCCTTAAAAAACAATAATAACTGGGTGAATGGGAAGTTTGCCCACTAACTGCAAACGGCAGTTTTTAGCATAAATACAATAACAACTGTACCAAACAGGGAGAATACACATGGCAAGCACGGCATTAGTCACCAATGACGCGGTGGCGTTGGGAATATTGGCAACCATTCTGGGATTTGTGTTTTATACCAGCAGTAGTAGTCATCCATTTTGGCAAAAGTTTTACCGTTTTATTCCAGCGTTATTACTCTGCTATTTCTTGCCATCGTTGTTAAACACCTTTGGGGTGATCGATGGTCACACATCGCAGCTTTACTATGTGGCCTCGCGCTACCTATTGCCCGCCTGTTTGGTGTTATTGATTTTAAGTGTGGATTTAAAAGCCATCTTAGGACTTGGGCCTAAGGCGGTGATCATGTTTTTAACTGGGACAGTCGGTATTGTGATTGGCGGGCCGATTGCGTTGCTCGTGGTGTCCTTTATCGAGCCCTCATTAATTGGTGTTGATAGCCCTGATGCGGTGTGGCGCGGCATGACAACCCTTGCAGGGAGCTGGATTGGCGGCGGTGCTAACCAAGCCGCGATGAAAGAAATTTATGAAGTGGGTGGCAATATCTTCTCCGTGATGGTGACAGTCGATGTGATTGTGGCCAATATCTGGATGGCGGTATTGTTGTTTATGGCGTCAAAGGCCAAGGAAATCGATGCCAAGACGGGTGCTGATACCACAGCAATTGAGACTTTAAAGAACAAGGTTGAGCAGTATCACGCTGAAAATGCGCGTATTCCAAGCCTGCGTGATTTGATGCTGATTGTGGCCGTTGGTTTTGGGATTACGGGCGTGGCCCATATTGCCGCCGATTTCCTCGGCCCTTATTTTGAGGCCAACTACCCTTGGACTGAGGATTACAGCTTAACCTCTAAGTTCTTCTGGTTAGTGGTGATTGTGACCACCATTGGTCTGGCCATGTCCTTTAGCCCTATGCGCCATTTAGAGGCGGCGGGGGCTTCTAAGGTGGCGTCGGCGTTCTTGTATATTTTGGTGGCGACCATTGGTTTACATATGGATGTAAGCAAGGTGCTTGATACACCGCTATATTTTTTAGTGGGCATTATTTGGATGATAGTGCATGCTGGCTTTATGTTATTGATTGCTAAATTAATTAAGGCTCCATTGTTTTATATGGCCGTGGGCAGTCAGGCAAACGTGGGTGGAGCTGCATCGGCGCCAGTTGTGGCGGCGGCGTTCCATCCTGCTTTAGCCCCTGTAGGGGTATTGTTAGCCGTATTCGGTTATGCGCTGGGCACCTATATGGCGTGGCTCTGTGGTCAGTTACTGCAAGTCGTCGCGGTATAGTTGCCTTAGCTCCTGTTCAGCGCTGGTAAGGTTCCAGCATTTTAGAGAGAAGTTGCGATGAGTAATAAAATCATAAACCTAGGTTCAATCGAGATCGCTAACGATAAACCTTTCGTGTTGTTTGGTGGCATGAATGTGCTTGAGTCTCGCGATCTCGCTATGTCGATTGCTGAAACCTATGCCGAAGTGACGCAAAAACTGGGTATCCCCTATGTTTTCAAGGCGTCGTTCGACAAGGCTAACCGCTCTTCTGTTAACTCTTACCGTGGTCCGGGCATGGAAGAAGGCTTAAAGATTTTTGAAGAAATCAAAAAGACTTTCAATCTGCCATTAATCACCGATGTGCATGAGCCTTACCAATGTGCACCCGTTGCTGAAGTGGTTGATATTATTCAGTTGCCTGCTTTCTTAGCGCGCCAAACAGACCTCGTTGTCGCCATGGCTAAAACGGGCGCTATCATCAACGTGAAAAAGCCGCAGTTTTTAGCACCCCACGAAATGCGCCATATCATCACTAAATTTAACGAAGCGGGTAACGACGAGATTATCCTGTGTGAACGTGGTTCATGCTTCGGTTACAACAACCTAGTAGTTGATATGCTGGGCATGGATGAGATGAAGCAATCCGGTTATCCGGTGATTTTCGATGCCACCCACGCATTGCAACGTCCCGGTGGTCGTGCCGATTCGGCGGGCGGTCGTCGTGCTCAAGCGACTGAATTAGCCCGTAGTGGCATGGCGTTAGGCTTAGCGGGTCTGTTTATTGAGGCCCACCCAGATCCAGATAACGCTAAATGTGATGGCCCATGTGCGCTGCCACTGCATCAGTTAGAAAACTATCTGAAACAGATGAAGGCGATTGATGATTTAGTGAAATCCTTCGACCCGATTGATACCAGCAAGTAAAAAAAGAGAGGTTAACTTAACCTCTCAAAGTAAGCAGGGGAGCTTTTGAAATCAGGCAATAAATTGATTGCCAATAATCATGATGAATAAAGCTTGCGGAGAGATGTGACGAGAGGCGATTCCAACGCCTCTCTGAGCTTGAGTTACTTAGTTTCTAACGCATGTTTTGCCGCATTGGTACCTGCAATTTTGCCAAAAATTACGGTGTCAGCTACGGCATTACCACCTAAACGATTATAACCGTGTACACCACCAGTTACTTCGCCAGCCGCAAATAAACCTTTTAACGGCTTACTTTGGATATCCAGTACCTCAGCCTTTGTATCGATTGCAACACCACCCATAGTGTGGTGAATACCAGGTGCGACTTTTACAGCATAAAAAGGAGCATTTTTTAATGGTAACGGCATTTGTTCGCGACCAAACTCCTCATCCTTACCTTGTTTAAAATAACGATTGTAATTTGAAATCGTTTTTTCTAATGAGTTTTCTTTCATGCCTGTAATTTTAGCAAGTTCAGAAACCGTATTTGCTTTTTCCAGCATATCTAAATGGTCATAGCCTTGAACCATTTTAGCCTTTTTATAAAGCTCATTATCAAAGACTAGCCAAGCATATTGTTCAGGTTGTTTTAGAATAGCGTCAGATGCTTTATCGCGGGTAGTTAATTCACTGATAAAACGATTACCATCTTTATTGACCATAATAGCACCTACACCTCGAACGGTTTCCGAGATTAAAATGCGGCTGTCTTTGCCAACTGTAGGATGCGCCTGTATCCAGTCAATATCGGTCATACTTGCACCAATCGCTTTCGCTAGCTCGATACCATCGCCAGTAGAAGTAATATTGTTTGAACTGGTCATTCCTTTAAATGTAGGACGATAAAATGCGATCATTTCTTTATTAAAGCCATATCCACCCGTCGCTAAAACAACGGATTTGGCAGCGACCATATAGTGACCAGAATGTTTGCCATGAACAACTACGCCGACAATTTTTTGTTCATCATCAACGACAAGTTTAACAACTTTAGAGTTTAATCGAGTATCAACACCTTCATTTATAGATGCTTTTCTCAATACATCGATAATATGAGGACCAACACTCAAGCCACCAGATGGTCTATGTGTACGGTCAACTCTTGCGCCTCCAGAACGTTTTAAGTCGTCCATGTTTGCACCTAGAGATTCGAGCCATTTAATGCCATCTGCAGATTGCTCTGCTAAAATTTGCACCAATTTTGGATCGTTAGCGTTACGTCCACCTTTCATAGTGTCTTCAACAAACCATTCGATTTTGTCATCCACTTTATGTGCTTTTTGCTGTTCGGTTCCTACGGCATTGTAACCACCTGCAGCAAGCATAGAGTTACCACCACTAAATGGTGCTTTTTCGAGTAATATTACTCGCGCGCCTGCTTTTTTAGCTGCAATTGCGGCATTAAAGCCTGCACTACCGGCTCCTACAACAATGACATCGGTTGTTTCTTTTGGACCAGCAGAAATGGCTTTGTTGATAGCTTCATTATCCCAACCTTTATCCCATGCTTCTTTTGATTTTGCATCATTGAAAGGCATTTCAAGCCCTTTAAATGAGTGACATTCATTACAATATAGTTTGGGTTTTTCATGGCCTTTATGACAGCTTGTGCAGTTAATATCACCTAAGTGCGATGCATGAGGATCTAGCTTTAATTTAGGATTAGCCAAAGCACTGTAGTCACCATGGCATGACTTACATTGTTGATTCTCATGGGTTTCGCTATCGGATACTTTACCTGGTTGAGTGTGACAACTCTTACATCCACCCATTTCTTTATGAAAAGAGGCTAAATCATTTTTGTCATTTGCCGCCCAGGATGCAGTTGAAAATATTGAGCACAAGACAAAACTCAAAAGTGTTAACTTCATATAATTCTCCAATTATAGTTTTATTGAGATGATACGGGACGTATAGTAATTTTTTATTTATTGTTAAATAGTGATGTTGCGCAACAACCTGTATCGATTAAATTAAATTTAAACTGAGTTAAATTATTATTAAGAAGCTGAATTTATATTGGAGGTGTGACTTAAGTTCAAATGGGAAGTTTAACATAGAATTAGCATATATAGGGTTTTATGTTAAAGGATGAGATTTATGAAACAAACTAAATATTTTATACCTGTTGCGATGTTATTTTGTTCTACTCAAGTATTATCTGAACCATTAGATTTTTATGGTAGATTATGGCTAGGTGTAGCAAATTCTAGTCATGGAATTTCTGGGAATGAAAAAGTTGATGGTTTTTCACTTGAAAATTATGCTTCATATGTCGGCTTGAAGGGCGATTATGAAGTATATGATGATTTTAGTTTAATATATAAATTTGAGGCTGGAATTGAAAGCTTTGATAATGATGACTCAAACATTTTTAAACCAAGGAACTCATACTTAGGATTTAAAGTTAAGTATGGCAGTATTGTTTTTGGGAGAAATGATACAGTATTCAAAACTTCTGAGGGTAAAGTCGATTTATTCAATATTACATCAAGTGATATGAATATGATTATTGCAGGTAACGATAGGCTTGGAGATTTAGTCACTATCAATAGTGCGAAATTTGCTGGTATTTCGCTCGGGGTTACATATGCATTTGAAGATGATTTTAACCAAAAAAATCCAACGTTATCTGATAATCAAAACAATTATGCCTTGAGCCTGGTGTATGGCGATCCAACCTTCAAAAAAGGTAATACATATTTTTCAGTTGCTTATGCAGATGGCTTAAATTCATTAGATGCAACAAGAGTCGTCGCTGGTGCTTCTATTTCATCAGTGAAAATCGGAGCAATTTATCAACATTCAAAATCAACTATCTATAAAAATGTTAAAGGAAATTCATATTTATTAAGCATGAGCGTTCCATTTAAAAAGTATGATTTTAAACTTCAATACTTAAGTGACGATGCAGGTTTAGGCAAAATTACCAAAAATGCTGGTGCAGATCTAAAAACACTCGAGGATAGTGATGCTAGTCAATATTCTATCGGTGTTGATTATAATTTGGCAAAAAAATTAACCTTTGGAGCGGCTGTTAGCTACTTTGACGGAAGGTATGTGGACTCAAAAGGCGAAAAGGATTTTAATGATACATTAATCACATTTTCAACAAAATACCTTTTTTAAGACACTGTCATGAAAGCGGCCAAGTTGGCCGCTTTATTAAAATTAGAGATTAGTCATATTTAAAAATATGTCTTTCATATATCTTGTATCAATTGAAACAGTTGGAGATGTTGATGCGTATAACATTAAGACAGCTAATGATTTTTAAAGCTATCTGTTCCGAGAAACAGATCTCAAAAGCGGCGAAAATGATGCATATGTCAACTCCAGCGGTAAGTATGGCTCTAAAAGAGTTGGAGAGTTCGTTAGGATGCCGCCTGTTTGAGAGGGCGAGTGGTGGATTGGAGTTAAATGCTCATGGGAAGGTTATCCTTCCATATGCTAACGAAATGCTTAGTAAAGGAAATGAATTAGAAAAGCTATTTAATTTCTCAGAGGATTGTGTTAAAGGGTGTTTAGTTATTGGAAGTAGCAAAACTGTCGGTAATTATGTTCTATCTAGAAAAATCCCTTTGTTTAAAGATAAATTTCCTGATGTAAAAATAAAGTTGATTATTGATAATAGCTTGACTATTGAAAAAATGGTATCAGAAAAAGAAATTGATTTAGGTTTTATTGATGCTAAACCAGCGAGCAAGAATCTATTATGTGAACAATGGATGCAAGATAATCTTTGTATTGTTAGTGGTCACTCTCATCCCCTAGCAAATAAAAAATTTTCTAATACTTTACTAAGTGAACAATTGTGGATTTTTGACCACGAATCTTCGCTATCGCATATTCGTGCGGTTCAATTGTTAAAAAGCTTAAACGTTTATGTAAGAAATGACATCTGCATGTCTACTATAGGTGCTATTAAAAGGGCTATTGGAACAGGGATCGGTTTGAGTGTTTTGCCATATATCGCAATTAAAGAGGAATTAGAACGAGGTGAGTTATTTTTGATCGATTTGGAAGGGTGGGATTATAAGCGTACTTATTGGTCAATCCAACGTGAGTCTGATGGACTTTCATTGCAGTCGAACAGTTTTATGAATTTTTTAAATAATGAATGATCGTAATTTTTGGTGATGTGATTGATTTCTTCAGAATTTGGCATTGTTACACTCTTAATCTTGCTTCTTGCACTTATTTTATATTCGAATCATTTGTCCTTTGGATTTATCAAGCGTTTCTATAGTATATTTCCTGTAATGTTTGTTTGTTATACCCTGCCAGCCTTATTCAGTTATTTTGGTGTTGTAGATGCAAGTGAATCAAATATTGATGATTACGTTAAGGCGCATTTTATTCCATGTAGTTTATTTTTGTTAGTGATGAGCACAGACTTCGTTACATTGAGAACTGTCGGAGGGAAAATCTTATTGATGTTTTTTATTGGAGCGATAGGTGTTTGTATTGGTGGTCCGATAAGTTTATGGATAGGCTCCATATTATTTCCAGACCAACTTTTGTGGGAGGGAAGAAATGCAACTTGGCGCGGTATGGCTACGTTAATGGCGAACTGGTTAGGTGGTACAGCAAATCAACTTATTGTTAAAGAGATTCATAATGTTGGGGATGCGGCGTTTGCTGTTATGGTGACCATTAATGTTATTTTCTCAGGTATCTGGATGGCGATACTACTGTTTATCGCTAAAAATCAGCCTATTATTGATAGGTTTATCAATGCAGATCTAAAAAATGCTCCCATTTTTATTGAAGATATTAAACCATCATTAGATCGTAGAAAGCGTTTTTTGGGGTTAAGTCTACTTATTTTATCTTTATTGTTTATCTTTTTATTTTGTCACTCATTCTCTGAATATATATCGATGATTTTAATTGATAACTTTCCTATTTTGTTACAGTTTAATCTCGGTTCAACTTTCTTTTGGTCTATGTTTATATCGACACTTTTAGGTTTGTTGCTTTCTATGAGTTATGCTAGACACGTATTTGTTAAACAAGTGCGATTTCTCTCGTTTTTCCTTTTATATTTTATGATTATGAATATTGGGTTGAATATTGAATTTACGTCTTTTCAATCTATTTTGTATTATTTTACTGTTGGGTTGATTTGGTTTTTTGTTCATATAATTATTCTTTTTTTATTTACTCTGTATTTTAGATTGCCAATATTTTATTTTGCAATCGCTAGTCAGTGTAATATTGGTGGTGCAGCTTCTGCACCTGTTGTAGCAAGTGCCTTTAATCCTAATTTTGCATCAGTTGCAGTTTTAATGGCGGTGTTAGGTTATACATGGGCATCTTTTTTAGCTTCGATTATTGGTCATTTTATGCAATATATACATCCATAGTTATATTTCAATTAAATCGAATAATTTTATTTTTGTGATATCGTTTACTCGATTTTAGCGATACTCTCTGGTTAATGTTACTAGTTGTAATGTCTCAATCATATTTGCGCAATATCTAGTATTTCCATGTAGTATATGACTCTGTTTAATCTTTTATGCCGAAGCAAGTGATTTTGCTTTGATGGATATAGGTTCATGTGGATTTTCTTTACCTTGTTAGCCGCGTTTATGCAGGCGTGGCGCAATGCCTTTCAAAGCCAATTGAGTAAAGAGGTTAAGGTGGCGGGCGTCACCTTAGCGCGGTTTATTTGGGCAGGCCCGATTGCGGCCTTGTATCTTGGGCTGTTATATCTTTGGAACAATGTGGGATTACCACATTTTACGGTGGAGTTTATCGGCTTTATTGTCGGCGCCTCCATGATGCAGATCCTCGCGACCGGCTTGATGGTTAAGTTGTTTCAACAACAAAATTTTGCCATTGGTGCCGGGCTGGCCAAGAGTGAGGCCATCGTTGCCGCAATATTAGGCACCTTCTTTTTTGGCACCCATTTATCGTTACTCGGTTGGGTAGGGGTAATTATAGGTGGCGTAGCTGTGTTTTTACTGAGCGCCAAACAAGGGCTTAGACAGCTATCCCTAAGTACAGTGCTACTCGGCATTGCTAGCGGTAGCGCCTTTGCATTGACCTCTCTATGGGTGAGGGAAGCAAGCCTAAGGTTAAATATCGGTTTTCCCCATAGCGCCGCATGGGTATTACTTTTGGTGATATGTCTACAAACCTTACTCCTAGTCAGTTATTTAGTATTGAAAGATAAAGAAACTTTAATCGCCCTGATGCGACGACCTAGGCTAACCTTACAAACGAGTACCGCCAGCTGCTTTGGCTCTATTGGTTGGTTTAGTGCCATGTCTTTGCAGGCTGTGCCCTATGTTAAAACCTTAGGGCAAGTGGAAATCTTCTTTATGATGTTGATTTCGGTATTTTGGTTAAAGGAAGGGGTAAAAATCAAAGAAGTACTTGGGTTAGTCTTGATTGCGCTTGCGGCAATACTCGTCATGTGGGAGTAACCCTTTAAGCTGTTTATCGCACATAATTAATAGCCTATTGGCTAGGGTGCGTTGACGTTTCGAGATTAGATTTTGTTCGTTCTGGCAAGCACGAACTCGCGAAACGAGGAATGATGTGTCGTTATTCTACTCAAATGACGAACGGCTCTTTTGACAGAAAGTAAGCGCAAGGGCTTGCCAGACGACCCCTTCGGGCAGCATTTGGCTGGCGTTTCTGCTGCGTTATCGTCCGTTTATGTAGAACACTACACTGCACGGACGTTGCCTTGCATTAAAACTAGCCAAATTGCTGCAAAATAACCTTAAAACGCCAACACGCCCTAAGCACTATGTTGTTCTAAAGATAAGGATTTAGGATGCCCAATCGCATTAACAGTCTTTCGTCACTCTTACGGCTCTTGATTTCCCGCTATGATCTTTCCCGTAAGCATTTATTTATTATGCTATTTTTTCCCATTATCTTAGCGATCGCTTCCAGTTATCTAATTACGGGTTACTTAGTAGGAAAAAAAGCGCGGGAAGTGGGGGAGTTTAATCTGGAACGGTTAGAGAGTTTATTGAGTCAATCAAAGGATATTGGTCAATACGCTTTAACACTCAATGAGGGAGATTGTGGTCATCTTAATGAATACATGAGGTTTAAACCCTATTATCGGGGAGTGTTACTTTTTAACGATAAAAGATTTTATTGCTCATCCACCAATGGAGTGATCGATTTACCCCTCAACTCACTTTTACCTGAACCCAGCTTAAAAACCTTCGCTTATCATATCGTTCCTGAAACTCCTGCGCGTTTAGGCGTTCCCGCCATTATTGTTATTTTTAATAACAGTCACGGAGCGGGTGGTGCGATTGTTGTGATAGAAGGGCAGTATTTAATCGATAGTTTTATTCAGCCAGAAGTATTCCCTCGTCCTGTGCGGCATGTGGTGTTGGGATTGGGGGGAGCAACGTTACCCACGGTTCCACATTTTAGTGATGGCAAGGTGGTTGCTGTCCACGCGGATAATTCTGAATTGGTGATGTTGCTTGAAATTTCTCAAGCGTTTTTTTGGCACTTCTTCTGGATCTACTTTGGCCTGCTATTACCAGTGTTATTGATTTTCGCCTGGTTGCTTGGTTTACATATTTTGCGTAAAAACGGTCGATCTTCACTGGCTGATGACATAAAAAGTGGTATCGAGAACCAAGAGTTTTTCTTGGTATACCAACCCGTTGTAAGCAGTGAAGACGGTAAGGCCAAAGGCGTCGAGGCATTGGTGCGCTGGCAGCATCCGCAAATGGGTTTAGTGCGGCCCGATTTGTTTATTCCCATCGCCGAAGAAAGCCAATTAATCGTGCCGTTGACCAATTATATTTTTGAGCGCGCCTTGGCTGATTTTCGCCAATTGCAGTTAACCTCAGAGTTCAGGATTGGCTTTAACGTGGCGCCGGAACATTTCATCCAAAGTGATATTGAAGCTAAGTTTCGTTACCTTAGGGATGCGTTTGCCGAAATCGGCGTGCAGCCGCTAATCGAAATCACCGAGCGGCAACTATTAACGGCGGATATGTGTGAGCGAATCACGGCGCTGCGTGAGCTGGGCATTCTCGTGGCGATTGATGATTTTGGCACTGGGCAGACGACCTTGTCGCTGCTGCAAACCTTTACCTTGGATTACCTTAAAATCGATAAATGCTTTATCGATACTATAGGCCGAGATGCGGTGACCTCCCATGTGCTCGATACCATCATTGAACTCTGCCATAAGATGAATTATGTGGCCGTGGCCGAAGGCGTGGAGACTCAAGAGCAGGCGGACTATTTAATCAGTCGTGATGTGCATTTTTTGCAGGGCTATTTATACGCTAAGCCGATGAAATTAAATGAACTGGAACTGTGGCTTAAGGAGCATAACTAGTTAATAACCGTCAGGGCAGACATGCCACTGACGGTCAGTTTTACGAGGCGAGTATTAGAGGCTGTAGCCTGTTTCTTCATGTTCAGACAGGTCAAGCCCGTTGACTTCTTGCTCTATGTTAACGCGCAGTCCGCCAAGCATTTTGCCAACAACGATAAACAATAACCAAGTTACAATCGCGGTATAGGTGAATGTAGCGATGACACCAATTGCTTGCGCCCCGAGTTGGTCGAGCATAGTGGGGTTAACACTGGCAAAACCATAACCGCTGAAGATCCCAAGCTGAGTCGAACTAAATACCCCCGCCAGTAACGTGCCGAGAATACCGCCGACACCATGCACTGGGAACACATCGAGCGAGTCGTCAATCTTAAGCTTTTGTTTAATGTAGACAGTTGAAAAGAAGCAAACCACGCCGCCAAGAAAACCGATCACTAACGCGCCAGCAGGGCCGACATAACCCGATGCTGGGGTGATAGTGCCAAGGCCTGCCACCATGCCAGTGACGATACCGAGTGCACTGGCCTTACCGAATTTATACCACTCGATACCCGCCCAAGTAATGGCGCCCATCGATGCGGCTAAATGGGTCGCGAGTATCGCCATGGCTGCAGTGCCATTGGCACCTAAGGCGCTGCCGCCATTAAAGCCAAACCAGCCCACCCACAGCATGCCCGCGCCTGTCACTGTCATGGTCAAGTTATGGGGCATAATGGCCGAGTTTAAAAATCCCTTACGCGGCCCTAACACTTTTGCCGCCACCAGTGCCGCCACCCCAGCGGTAATGTGTACGACTGTGCCGCCAGCAAAGTCATACAGCCCAAGTTCCGCCAACCAGCCGCCGCCCCACACCCAGTGGGTGATGGGGGCATAGACTAACAGTAACCAAGCGCTTGAAAACATCAGCACAGCGGAGAACTTCATCCGCTCGGCAAAGCCACCGATGATCAGCGCCGGCGTGATAATGGCGAAGGTCATTTGGAATAGCATAAACAGAGGTTCGGGAATATCCCCGCTGACACTGTCGCGACTAATACTGGCTAAAAAGGCTTTGTTCAACCCACCGATAAAACCGTTGCCGGTATCGAAGGCGATGGAGTAACCCACCACAAACCACAGTACAGAGGCGATAGCAGCGATAGAAAAACACTGCATTAAAATCGATAGCACGTTTTTACTGCGCACCAGACCGCCGTAAAACAGCGCCAATCCTGGGAGTGTCATTAATAGGACGAGGGCAGATGAGCTTAAAATCCATGCGGTGTTGGCGCCGCTGATCTGCGCCTCATCGGCCAAAGCTGTGCCCGCAAAGCCGCTGGCGAGCAGAGCCAATAATGCCTGATAACCCAATTTTGAATAACGGGCGGTTGGCTGAGTGAACTTAGCGTGCTGGCCGTTTGGCGTATTCGTGCAGCGCTCGAGCTTAGCGTTAAGTGCGGCTGTCTGTAGTCTCATATCGCATCACTCCCTTCTTCCGAGGTGCGTACACGGATCACTTGCTCCAGTGGGGTCACGAATATCTTGCCGTCACCGACTTTTCCCGTGTGGGCGGCGGCAACAATGGCTTCGATGACCGCATCTTCTTGCTCGGAATGGATGGCGATTTCGAGCTTCATTTTGGGGAGAAAGTCGACCGCATATTCGGCGCCGCGATACAGCTCTGTATGTCCCTTCTGGCGACCAAAGCCGCGCACTTCGGTCACTGTCATACCGTGGATGCCTAGTTGCGTCAGCGCTTCACGTACATCATCAATTTTGAAGGGTTTAATAATAGCGGTGATGAGTTTCAACTTTATTCTCCAACGAACTTCAGGCGTAAGTGGGATGAGCAAAGCAGGAATCAGGCCATAACAATAATGTTTTTATTATCATTATGTTAACAATGTGACGCACTCAAATAGACAGCATTTTTGCTGCAAAAGAGTGCAAAAACAGATGATTGCGCCCTGATTTGGTGCGCTGAGATGGTGCATTTAGCATCAAAATACCAATTCGAGTGCATTTAACGATGCTGGAATATCACCGAGTTTTATTTAATTCGGCTTGTTTGAGTTAAATTCTTTTTAAATCAATTGAATATATTGACTAAGTTTGTGGTGTTATCGCCGACAGCTGTTTAATCGCTTGGCACATTTGGGCATTGGTGGCTGCACTTAAACCGTGCGCACTGGCGCGGTCGCAAATATAACCACTAATTTGTTCAATCTCAGTTGGCCTATGGTGTGCTACATCTTGGTGCATCGACGAGAAGTTCGCGGCTGTGAGTTCAATCACCCGATACACACGTTCCTCAAGCATTTGTCTATCCAGCGCTATGCCATCGTGGGCTGCCACCTCGACCAGCTCATCTAAGATACTGGCGATGGTTTGGGTAAATTGTGCTTGAGCCAATGCGCCATTGGGGCATTGATGCAGGGCGGTCAGGGGATTAATTGCAGCGTTTACTGCGAGTTTTTGCCAAAGACTCGGAATAATTGCCTCAACCCATTCACTATTGGGGATAGCGTTGAGCAGTCCATCACGCAGTGCTTGCGATAATGCGGGGCCGGTAAAATGGCCAAACTGGGTTAAGCCTTGGCCAGTTTGTTTGACTTGCCAGCGGGACTGGCGCAGCACGCCTTGGGAGGTGGTGCCAAGGC
Organism: Shewanella decolorationis S12; assembly: GCF_000485795.1. Lineage (GTDB taxonomy): Bacteria > Pseudomonadota > Gammaproteobacteria > Enterobacterales > Shewanellaceae > Shewanella > Shewanella decolorationis. Next base: position 294,252 of record NZ_AXZL01000076.1, on the reverse strand, counting down.
TTAAGCCGCGACCCTGTAATTTGGGCGCCAGTGCCAAGTGCGGACCCATGCCATTATGCAGTAAAAGGATATGACACTGGGGCGAGAGTTTGTCGAGTAAAGGGCTAATGGCACCAATGACTTGATAAGCTTTGACGCACACAATTAACAGCCTTATCTGCTGCAAACTTGTGCTGTCTAAATTAAATGTAGGCACTCGGTATGACACAGAGTCGGTATCAGCATCCGTTGATGGCAGAGGGCAAAACACTAAGTCTTGCCAATCCGTCGCCTCAGAGGTGGATGCAGAGGTCTCACGCGCTATCAAGCCTACGGCGAACCCCGCCGAATGCAGTTGATGACAAATCAATTGTCCTACGGCGCCAGCACCTAAAATCGCAATATCGGTGACTTGAGACTCCACAGTAGATGACGCACCTTGGCCGAACATTATTCTTCCTTGAGCTGGGCGGCGCTAAAATATTTTCGATAGGCCCAAAGACAGAAGTAAAACAAAGCGATACCGGCAAAGTCCGCTAACACGTCGCCCACAGAGGCGCTGCGGTAGGGTAAACGCGATTGCACTAGCTCAATCAAAATCGCGTAGGCGGCAAGCACCAGCGAGAGCCAATACCACTTGGGGCGAAAGGCGAGAAAGGTCAGATAAGAGAGACAGAAGAAGCTCCCAAGATGGCCTACCTTATCGATATTGGGGATACTTTGCGAATAGGTTGGTCTGGAAAACACCAGATAACTGATCACGACAAAGGCTACGGCTAAAGCCAATTTGAATAGGGTGTTTTTAGTTATCACAAATACAATTTGATTATCTTAGTGTGACGCCATAATAGGAAAATGTGCCGCCAAAGTCATCCATAACCCGAGTTTTATCTTGCTTGGGTAAAGTTAACCTTCAACTTGGGGGAGGGAGTCGGTAAACTATGGGCATTTACAATCACCTAAGGGGCGGCAACTATGCCTTCATTTGATATTGTGTCTGAAGTGGATGAGGTTGAATTACGTAACGCGGTCGAAAACTCCCGCCGTGAACTCAGCAGCCGATTCGATTTTCGTGGTAAAGAGGCCAGCATCGAATATAAAGATCATGTGGTGACTCTCACCGCGGAAGATGATTTCCAGTGCAAGCAGTTGGTCGATATTCTGCGTACCCAATTGAGCAAACGTAATGTTGAGCCTTCGACTATGGATGTCGACGAAAAGTCGGTTCACAGCGGCAAAACCTTCTCCCTGAAAGTGCGCTTTAAGCAGGGGATCGAGACGGATATTGCCAAGAAAATCGTTAAGATGGTCAAGGACAGCAAGATTAAAGTGCAATCTCAGATCCAAGGCGACACAGTGCGTGTGACGGGTAAAGCCCGCGATGATTTACAAGCTGTGATGGCGTTAGTGCGTCAAGCGGATCTGGGTCAGCCTTTCCAGTTCAATAACTTCCGCGATTAATCGCAAAGCTTATCCGGCATTTGATTCACCTTGAATCGATGTGCTGAAAGACACTTAAAAGCCCCTCGCTATCAAAGGCGAAGGGCTTTTTTATTGCTTAGATTCGGCGTCGCCCTTGCTGCCGTGGGGTACGTATTTATTCACTAAATGAATAAGCAGCAACACGGGAAAACCAATCACACTGGCGGCGACAAAGAAGTTCACATAGCCATAGGCATCAACGTAGGCGCCCGAGAAGCCAGCAATAAACTTAGGGAAGAGCAGCATAATCGAGGAGAGCAGCGCATATTGAGTCGCGCTATAGCCGCTGCTGGTGAGGCTTGAGAGATAAGCGATAAAGGCGGCGGTGGCAATACCGGCACTAAAGTTATCGACCGAGATCGCAAAGGTTAAAAATTGGACGTTGTAGCCAATCATCGCCTGCCAGGCAAACAGTAGATTGGTTACGGCGACCAAGAGGGCGCCAAGGAATAAAATCTTCATGGTGCCGAAGCGGGCTAAAAGGATACCGCCGAAGGCTGCGCCAACTAAGGTCATGATAAGACCGTAGATCTTACTCAGATAAGCAATTTCTTCTTTGCTAAATCCCATGTCCACGTAGAACACGTTGGCCATAATCCCCATCACAATATCCGAAATGCGATAGCAGGAAATCAGCAATAAAATCAAAATGGCGCTGCGACCATAGCGTTTAAAAAAGTCGATAAAGGGCAGTATGCTGGCGGTATAAATCCATGAGAGGCTCGCCGCAAGCGGCTTGGGGTAACGCTCGCTCAAGCGTTGTTTTACCGCTAATTCGGTTTCATCGGCGGCGCGAGTATCGACCTGTGGCTCGCGGCTAAAAAGCGTTGTTAACACCCCGACAAACATCAGTCCAGCCATCACCAAATAGGAAGTTTGCCAAGCTAGCAAGTTATATTCGGTATTGCCGGGCTCCACCCAAGCGGCGATGCTCAGTGCACCAGCGGTCGCCACAATCATAGCGCTGCGATAGCCCACCTGATAGGCGGCGGCAAGCGCGGCCTGCATTTTTTCGGGGGCTGATTCGATACGAAAGGCGTCAATCACAATATCTTGAGTGGCAGATGCAAAGGCGACCATCAGGGCAAATACGGCCAAGCGCTCGAGATCTTGGAGTGGGTCGCTAAAGGACATGCCCAAAATGGCACCGACCAACAACAGCTGAGCAAACAGCATCCAACTGCGTCGCCGGCCTAAAAAGCGCGTCAGTATGGGCAGTGATAATCTGTCCACTAAGGGTGACCAAGCCCATTTGAAGGCATAAGCCAAGGCTATCCAACTGAAATACCCGATAGAAGTGCGGTCGACTCCCGCTTCCCGTAGCCAAAAAGACAAAGTTGAAAAGACCAGCATTAATGGCAGGCCAGCAGAAAAGCCGAGTAACAGCAGAATCAACACGCGCTTATGGTAGTAAACGCTGAAGAAGTCTAAGATGCGTCGATTTAAACCGATTACGAACATAAGCATGAGCCGAGGAGTCGAATCCGCCTAGCTTACGGGGAAGATGCGGTGGGATTCAAGGATTAATGCGTATCCTTTTGATGCTCGCTGGGTTTCTGTCCGAAAGGGCTGAAAATAAAAAGACCCAGCAAGCTGAGTCTTTAGCGAGCGTATTGCTCAAGGTCGAATACCAATGCACCCCGAGGGCATTTGGCCTCCCAAACTGAGAAAGTCACAGCACGCGTGTAACTGCTGACACAGGTACTGATTGCCGCGGATCATCCAGTCTGGCCACTTGTTAAAGCTATGGAGCAAATGCCAAAACACGGTTTCGGTTTCTGTTTGCGCTTCACTACTTGGAATGAGTAATTGCCATTCCTCGAGTGTGTCCCAAAGATAGAGCTGGACTTCATGGAAATCGAGCTCGTCACTCAAAAATGCTTTGCCATACATAGCAAGTTGGGGAGCTTTGTTATCAATAAATTCTGCAATAGTCACCCTAGCCTCCTTTCTCTAGCTTTTGGAGTATAGACGGAGAATTAGGGCTTTTGCTCAAATTTTTTTCAATTATTTTTTGGGTAGTAATTTAGCTGTTTTCAATATGATAGGCGTGACAGGCACATCGGGCCAATTCAGTTTAGCATTGGTAGTCGTTTCGACTACGGCCATAGCTTCCAGCACTTGTTTGCCCTCAATCACTTCACCAAATACGGCATAACCCCAACGACGTTTTGATGGGTCTAGCTTAGTATTGTCCGCCACGTTGAAATAGAACTGGCGGGTAGCAGAGTGGGGATCGTTGTCGCGCGCCATCGCAATCGTGCCCATGCTGTTAGATAGGCCGTTGCCAGACTCGTTAACAATAGGCTTGCCCGCTGGAAGCTCTTCTAATTGTGGGTTTAGCCCGCCGCCTTGAACGACAAAGTCACTGATCACACGGTGGAAAATCGTATTGTTGTATTCGCCTTTGACCACATAGGTCAGGAAGTTATCGACAGTAATCGGTGCGCGGGTTCTATCGAGTTCGACCACAATCTTACCTAAGCTAGTTTCAAACTCGACTTGGGGATACAAGGTATCGGGTTGAATGTCGATTGCCGCCCAGCTGCTATAGCTGGCACAGAGAACTAAGAGTGCAGATATCCAACGAAACATTATGATTTCCTTATTAATTACCGATTAGCACTATTATTGTTGTAAGAACTGGTTTAACTCAGGGTCATTCAAAATTTCCCCAGTGAGTTGGCCGAGTAACTTGTTCATATCCAGCTCTAGAGTGGCAAAGTCTGGCGTTAACGGACCTTTTAAGGTGCCCTTGGCTTTATAGCGTTTGACCAATTCTTGATTGGAATTACGGGCTTGTACGGCAATCAGCACGCTGTGTTTGGCCTCATAACCGAAGGTCTTTTTAGTAACATCCATTTGCAGTTCTTCTAACTGAACTTGCACAGAGTTGGTCGCGCTAGGGTCAATCTGGTAGCCCGCTTGGGTAAAACCGTTACGGAATACTTCATCGAGTAATAATTTTGGTGGCTCACTTGGGCCGACGAGGCGAGTCTTAGTGCCTTCTTCCATAAAGCGCGCCACGTATTCGACGTTGCGGGTATCAATGGTATCTAATGAGATCTGTACGGGTCTGGTGGTCTGTTGGCTAATATCGGGAACTTGGGGGCTAAACGCCATATGAGTCGGATTTTGGCTCGCGCAGCCCACGAAGAGCAGGGGGAAAGTTAGCGTCAATAATAACTTTTTCATGGGGGATCTCATGCAAGTAAAAAGTGGCTACAGCATACCAGAAATCCCTTTTGTTGCCACAAGGTACTCGGGTTCAGTTTTTGTACAGGTGTAAAGCTTATGATGTGGAGACATTTAAACACTGAATTTAAACAATATGAAATACTTAACAATTAATACTTGGTTATTGTCGTTCGCACTGTTGGCGGGGTCTGTTGTCGGCAAGGCGCATGCCGGCGATTCTCCCCATCTGTTAGGTGGTAGCTTAGGTTATGGTACTCAAGAGTTTGAAACTAAGAGCGGTAAATATGATGCGGGTGATACTTTTACCAGCGACTTATATTATCGCTATATGCTCAATGAGCATTGGGGGCTGGAAGCGGGCTATTTAGCGGGGTCTGGTGGAGTAGTGAGTGCCCTTGTGAGTGCAATTAGTGATATTAAAGACCTAAGTTACCAAGGCGTAAGAACTACTGTTTACGGTGAGTATGCCTTGTCACGCGGTAATAGTCTGTATGCCAAACTCGGCGCAGCTTACACCAAAGTGAGTTATGAGATGGATAAGCAAGAGATGGATTCGGACGATGTGGGCTTTTATGGCGCTGTTGGTTGGCAATATCGTTTTCGCTCGGGCTTTGGCTTAAACCTCGAATATCAATATGTGCCGATGAAAGAACTGGAGTTACAAGGGGTAAACTTTGGCATGAGTTATCGTTTCTAACGACTTAGGTTTGCGGAATTAGGTTTACGGAATCAGGTTTACTGAGTCATTCACTATCATTTAGCGGGTTAGTCTGTCTCAATTAAGCGCCTTTGGGCGCTTTTTTATGATCCGCTGGTGGGATTAAACTGAATCCCTGTCGGCAACAAAATCACAACAATTTGAGCTTGCACTCTTTTAATGCAATGGGCGACAGGTTAGAGTAAAAATTCAACATTAAATAAGAGAGCATAAATGCTCCCTCAAGTGCAAAAGCAAAGGCGAGTTTATGTCTAGGATTATTACCCAAATCGCCCCCGACAGTTTAATCAATGCCAAAGGTCAGCCACATTTCGGCCATTTCGACGGTATAGTCAGTCGCTTAGGTTTAGCGGATTTTGCCTATTTCGATACTATGGATAAGCCCGCATCGGCTTGGGCAAAACGGTTTGACTATAAGCAGTTCCAGTTTATTTCCATTATTACACCGCGCTATATCCTTGGCATTGCTCTGGCGGATATCGCTTACCTTGGTAGTGGATTTTGTTATTTATACGATATTAAAAACAACAGGTTAACTCAGCAGGACTGGTTAAAACCCCTTGGGTTTGGCTACCGGATGACACCTTCACCAGCCAATGGCACGGCAACCATTGGCGGCAAAGGTAAGTGCATAACCTTTAAAATCCAAGAGGGGAATTGGCATTTAGTGATTGATACTAAAAGCATTCAAGCCGACTTAACCTTAGATGCTTTGCCTTTAAGTTTACCTATGGCCATGTGTAGTCCTACGGGGTACAACGGCTGGACCTATACCCAAAAGCACAATGGGTTATCGGTCAAAGGACAACTCACCATCGACCATGAACCGCAACCATTAAATTTTGCCCTCGCAGGCTATGATTTTTCCGCGGGCTTTATGCGCCGCGATACTAGCTGGCGTTGGGCATCCATCAATGCCCAAATAGATGAAGGAGTGATCGGATTAAATCTTGCTGCGGGCGTTAATGAAACCGGTGCCAATGAGAATGTGTTTTGGATCAATGGCGAGCGGCATTTACTCGGACCTGTGCAATTTGAATTTGACCGCCATGGCCAGCAGGGCACAGATCTCTGGCGCATTCACAGTCACGATGGCCGCGTCGATTTAGAGTTTACGGCGCGAAATTGCCGCAGCGAGAAACGTAATTTTATCCTGCTGAAGAGTAACTTCCGTCAATATCTTGGGCTTTTTAGCGGTTTTATCATTGACAATCAGGGACGTAAATTTCAACTGAACAATGTATTGGGATTAACCGAGGATCATTACGCCCGCTGGTAGGTTTGTGGCAGATTTACGATTTAATACAATAATAACAATAGGATAAAGGTATATGGATATCGCTGCGTTAACGAATCATCCCGAAGTACTGTTACTGGTACTTGCTCCACTGTTTTTTGTCTGCATTTTGCTGGAATGGTATTTCGGCGACAGAAGACAAAAACTGCCAGTGAGCGCCCGTTACTACACCAAGGAAGTGCTGTGTAATTTTAGTCTCGCCGCCATGCATCAAGGCGCGGATATCCTCGCAGGTTTGCTGATTGCTAAGTTGTATCTGGCGGTATTTGGTTGGAAATTATTCGATATTCAAATGGGGCCAGTGAGTTTTGTGTTGCTGATGATTGCCCAAGATTTTTGCTATTACTGGTTCCATCGTGCAAGTCATAGAGTGCGGTGGATGTGGGCGGCCCATGTGGTGCACCATAGTTCGGAGAATATGAATTTTAGCACCGCGTTTCGCCAGAGTTTGATGTATCCCTTTGCTGGTATGTGGGTGTTTTGGTTGCCGTTAGTGATATTAGGCTTCGACCCTAATTGGGTGGTTTTTGTGGTGCTGCTGAACTTGGGATTGCAGTTTTTTGTGCATACCCAAGCGGTGAAAAAACTAGGCCCATTAGAATGGCTGTTTAATACGCCATCACATCACAGAGTGCACCATGGGCGTAATCCACAATATATTGATAAAAATTATGCCGGTATTTTGATTATCTGGGACAAACTCTTCGGTACCTTTGTACCCGAAGAGGAAACAGTGATTTACGGGATCACTAAACCCGTCAACAGTTTTAATCCACTCAAAGTGACCTTTAGCGAATGGCACGATATGTTCAGCGAGGTGATGGCTCAAGGGCTGACGTTATTGGAGCGATTTAAAATACTTTTCGCGCCCCCAGCAAGCCAACAAAAGGATGAATGATTTGGCTCAATACGCGAGCCTGTAGCCCTCAACGAGTGGTTCGCTCTTCATTAAATAGTGCAAATGGCTAATAGGAGTAAGACCTTAGCCTTGCTAGCCTACTTTTCTTTTTTTTGCAAATTTATAGATGAAAAAATGTACAGAATCATGCTTTGGTGGTAATTTTTTGTACAAGAGATTCATCTTAGTAGGTTGCACATGGTTGATGAGCCGCATTTAACCATAGAGGAATTAGCTTGTTTTAGAGAGCTATTTTCCCCTAATCGTATAGCCCATAATGCCGAGGACGCTCATCCTGAGCCCTTGGTTAACCATGTATTAACGGTCAAAACTGATGTGCCACAGGCGCTAGCCTCGCTTTTGGGTAAGGCCAAGTTGACCCTGCTGGCCGAGGTCGGCCCTTATAAACTCTGGTTTCCCCTTGAGATGCGCCTTGATGATTTTGGTCAATTACAGCCCACTCTCGGGGTGCCTGAAGTGCTAGATGCTAAAGGGGCTGAACGGAGTTGGCGTTTGACTCAGCCTGAAGATGTATGGATCTTCGATCAAGATCAAGGCGAGCAATGGTCAGTGGTGTCTTTATCGAGTTCCGGGATGGCGATCCGGGCTAAATCACCACAACAGTTTGAGCGCTTAGTCGATAGCCAAGAATTGCAATTACAGTTGCCCGAGGGTGAAACCATGCGGGTTAAAATCGAGCCTATCCGCCATGAAGAAGGATTGGCGATTGTCAGGTTTCAGGCCGAAGCCGAAGAGCGAGAAGCCCTGCGTCAATTCCTTTTTAATCGCCATCGCAGTCAATATCCAAAGCTCTATGCCAGCTTGCGCGGATAAGTGAGTTCAGTGGCGCAATTCTGTTAGCTAAACTTCACTCAATTGTAAAAATTCTCTTTGCTATTAGGATCTTTGCCAAACAAGTGGCTTTTCCGAGATCCTAACCTGCCAATCTGCGGTGCTATGGATTAGAATAGCCTTGAATTCAAAAACATCAGAGCGAGCGGTATGCACGTACATATTTTAGGAATTTGTGGAACCTTCATGGGTGGCCTAGCACTCTTGGCTAGGGCAAAAGGGCACAGAGTGACAGGCTCGGATGCCAACGTCTATCCACCGATGAGTACGCAGCTTGAAGAGCAAGGTATTGAACTCATTCAAGGTTTTGATCCAAGTCAGTTAGGTGAAGCGGGTAGTTATCCCGATCTTGTGGTGATTGGTAATGCCATGAGCCGAGGCAATCCTTGCGTCGAAGCGGTATTAAACCTTGGGATCCCTTACACCTCTGGACCACAGTTTTTAGCCGATCATATTCTGCCTGAGCGTTGGGTGTTAGCCGTGTCTGGTACCCATGGAAAGACTTCCACTTCAAGCATGCTGGCGTGGATCTTAGAGGATTGTGGTTATCAACCCGGTTTCTTGATTGGCGGTGTGCCACAAAACTTTGGCGTGTCGGCCCGTTTAGGGGAATCGGCGTTTTTTGTGGTCGAAGCCGATGAATACGATAGCGCCTTCTTCGATAAGCGTTCTAAATTTGTGCATTATCATCCTCGTACGCTGGTGATCAATAACCTCGAATTTGACCATGCCGATATTTTTGCCGATTTAGCGGCGATCCAAAAACAATTCCATCATCTGATCCGTACCGTGCCAGGGCAAGGCACAGTGATTTGGCCTGCCGATTCCCACGCGGTAAAACAAACCATTGAGATGGGCTGCTGGAGCGAGCAAGAGACCTTCCACACCGCTGAGGTGACTAAGGGTTGGCATGCTAAGGCTTTAAGTGATGATTGCCACGAGTTTGAAGTCTTCTTCGACGGCGAATCCCAAGGTGTGCTCGAATGGGCGCTGATTGGTCAGCACAATATCGAAAACGCGCTAATGGCCATCGCGGCCGCACGCCATGTTGGGGTTAAACCGAGTGCTGCTATTGCTGCATTAACTCGCTTTGTGCCGCCGAAACGTCGTCTGGAGCTGTTGGGCACTGTCCACGGCGTGAGTGTATACGATGATTTTGCCCACCATCCAACGGCGATAGCGACCACCATTAAGGGCATGCGTGCCAAAGTCGGTCAAAGCAAAATCACTATCGTATTAGAGCCACGCTCGAACACGATGAAGAGTGGGGTGCACAAAGACACGCTGGCTCATTCCATGCTGCAAGCGGACGAAGCCTTTTTATATCAAGCCGATACTATCGATTGGAATATGAAAGAGGCGATGGAAGCGGCGGTGATCCCTGTGACTGTTCTGCATCAAATTGATGATGTTGTGGCTAAAGTCTCTGCCTCGGCAAAAGCGGGTGACACTATCGTGGTGATGAGTAACGGTGGCTTTGGCGGCTTACATAAGAAACTGTTGGCGGCGCTCGAAGTCAGCCCACAGTTTGTTCAGCAGGCGGACTAATATGGCCTATGCCAAATCTGATAAAGCCATTAGCTTAGCCTGGACCGGTGCCTCGGGCGCGCCCTATGGCTTGAAATTGTTAGAATGCTTGTTGGCCTCGGGCTATCAAGTATTTCTAATGATCTCAAGCGCCGCCCGTGTGGTGCTTGCCACTGAGCATGGCTTGCAGCTCAGTGCGAACAGCGATAAAGCCAAGGCACAATTGCTCGATATGCTGGCACAGAAGAAGGTAACCTTATCTGGCGAGTTAGTGGTATTAGGCAAAGATGAGTGGTTTTCGCCGCCTGCTTCAGGCAGTGCAGCCCCTAAACAAATGGTGATTTGCCCTTGCTCGACGGGGACACTGGCGGCTGTTGCCACCGGCATGAGCAACAATTTGCTCGAACGGGCGGCGGACGTGGTATTAAAAGAGCGCGGTCAGCTGATCCTAGTTCCGCGTGAAACTCCGTTTAATGCCATACACTTAGAACATATGCTAACCCTATCGCGCTTAGGCGTTACTATTATGCCTGCGGCGCCGGGCTTTTATCATAATCCCAAATCCGTAGAAGATCTGGTAGACTTCATGGTCGCTCGAATCCTCGATCATTTGGGCGTTGACCATGCATTAACGAGTCGCTGGGGCTATGACAAACACTCCCCCAATGACATCGACAATTGAGACTGATATGAAACACACCACCGAAGTGATGATCTCCGCCGAAGAGATCAGCCAAAAATTGGATCAAATGGCCGAGCAAATCAATGCCCACTATGCCAACAGCGAGCGTTTGCTGATGGTGGGATTGTTAAAAGGTTCAGTCGTATTTATGGCTGATCTGTGCCGCCGTATTAAAGGCCATGTTGAAATCGATTTTATGTCGGTTTCGAGCTATGGCAATGCCATGACCAGCTCACGGGATGTGAAAGTGCTGAAGGATGTGCAATCGGATATCGCAGGCCGCGACGTGCTGATTGTGGAAGACTTAATTGACTCAGGTAACACCTTAAACAAAGTGCGCGAAATGCTGTTATTGCGTGAGCCAAAGAGCTTAGCCCTGTGCACTCTTTTGGATAAACCCGAGCGCCGTGAAGTAGATGTTAAAGTCGACTTTATCGGTTTTACCATTCCAGACGAGTTTATTGTGGGTTACGGCATCGATTATGCTGAGCAATACCGCAATTTGCCTTATATCGCCAAAGTGGTACCGCTCGAATAAGCCCGATGTGTTATGACTCAAACTCCCGCCTAGGCGGGAGTTTTGTTTTTGTGCTGTAAGTTGGCGACGCAAATGTTTTTGGGGTCACTTAACCGCGTTTGGTGATCTATTAGTTATATTTAATGAATTAATCTTTATCGATTCAATCAACTAGAGTCATACTTCGTTTTTATACAGCTTGGCGTATTGCATTTGCTGTTTTCGACACCATCTTATTGTTTTGTTCATTCTTTCAGGATCAGGTAGCACTATGGCCAATCATGCCCATGCTCTCGTAATCGAGGGGCTTAAAAAAACCTACAAAGGCGGTGTTGAGGCGGTAAAGGGGATTAGCCTTACCGTTGAACAGGGAGACTTTTTTGCTCTACTCGGCCCGAACGGCGCGGGTAAGTCGACTACCATTGGTATTATCAGCTCCTTGGTGCAGAAAACCTCAGGCTCTGTGCAGGTGTTTGATTTTGATATCGATAAGCAGCTCGAGGAAGCCAAGCTGTGCATCGGTTTAGTACCACAGGAGTTTAACTTCAACCAGTTTGAAACGGTGTTGCAAATCGTCGTGAATCAGGCAGGTTATTATGGTGTGCCTAAGGCTGTGGCTCTTGAGCGAGCCCAAAAATACTTAAGCCAGCTGGATTTGTGGGATAAGCGTAACAGCCAATCTCGCACACTCTCAGGGGGAATGAAGCGGCGATTAATGATTGCCCGCGCCCTGATGCACGAACCTAAGTTATTGATCTTAGACGAACCAACGGCAGGGGTCGATATTGAGCTGCGCCGCTCAATGTGGGAATTCCTCAAGCAAATCAACCAGCAGGGCGTGACTATCATTCTAACCACCCACTACCTTGAAGAAGCTGAAATGCTGTGCCGCAATATCGGCATTATCGATAAGGGCGTGCTGGTGGAGTGCACGAGCATGAAGGCCCTGCTGAGCAAGCTGAACTTAGAAACTTTTATCCTTGACCTGCGACGCGATATTGATGTCGCCCCTACTCTCGAGGGCATGGTGTGCCGTTTAACCGATCCGCATACCTTAGAGGTGGATGTGGCGAAGGAACACAACCTCAATGATGTATTTACGCAGTTAACCGCCGCTAAGGTGGAGGTTCTGTCGATGCGTAATAAATCCAATCGCTTAGAAGAACTGTTCGTCGAATTAGTAAAGAAAACCCAAGGAGCTAAGGCATGAAACAGCTGTATTTTATCGCCTTCAAAAGCATATTAACCAAAGAAATCAATCGCTTTACGAGGATTTGGGTTCAAACCTTGGTGCCGCCTGCAATCACTATGACCTTGTATTTTCTGATTTTTGGTAACTTGGTTGGTAGTCGTATTGGAGAAATGGGCGGTGTGTCCTATATGGAGTTTATCGCGCCAGGTCTTATCATGATGTCGGTGATTACTAACTCCTATTCGAATGTCGCGAGCTCCTTTTATAGCGCCAAATTTCAGCGTAATCTCGAGGAGTTAATGGTCGCGCCCGTACCTCACTATGTGATGATTGCAGGCTATGTGGGCGGTGGTGTCGCGCGGGGCTTGTGCGTTGGGTTAATCGTGACATTGGTCGCCATGTTCTTTGTCGATATTAGTTTGCACCACGCGGGCCTTGTGGTCATGACGGTATTTTTAACCTCAGTGTTGTTCTCCTTAGGGGGATTAATTAACGCGGTATTTGCCAAAAGTTTCGATGATATCAGTATCATCCCGACGTTTGTGCTTACGCCCTTAACCTACCTTGGTGGAGTATTCTATTCACTGTCGTTGCTGCCATCCTTTTGGCAAGGTGTTTCGGCACTGAACCCTGTGGTCTATATGATCAACGTCTTCCGTTACGGTTTCTTAGGTTTTGCCGATATCAGCATTCCGCTTTCTATTGGTATTATGGTGGGCTTTTGCGCCGTACTTTGGGGCGTTGCTTATTACTTGATCTCACGGGGAATAGGGCTGCGCTCGTAATCAGCTTCTTGTAGATACCATCGAGTTCTCACGCATCTACACAATAAAAAAGGGAGTCATATAGACTCCCTCTTGTTTATTGATGAACTGCTTACTTCATACGACGACGCATTGCCGCCAGAGGTAATAACAATGCTGTTAACCAACCCAGCGCACCGCCACCTGAAGATTCTTCAGGTTTAGCGTTAACTGTGATAGTTGCGACTCCTGGATCACTTTCTAATTTGCCATCAGATGCTGTGACAGAGAAGGTTAATACGTTATTGCCACTCGGAGCAGAAAAACTAATTTTATCTCCACCATTTACAAATGAGACTTTGGTGCCGCCAGTTTGTACCCAGTTGTAGGTTAAGGTGTCTTTATCTGCATCTTTACCGTTAGCTTTTGCTGTTACAACAAAACCTTCAGTGCTTGTCATGCCGGTAGGTGCAACAGTTGGTTTAGTGTTATTAATCAACACTGTCACTTTGGCTGGTGCAGAAGTATTCCCCATAGTATCTAGGGCTACCACTTCAACTTCCATTGTTTCACTTTGTTGATTAATCACTGCATCGTCACTTAAGCGAACTGTTCCATCTTTAGCAACTAGAACCATGCTGCTGTTCGAGCCAGTGGTCACAAACTCAGAGAATGGACTGGTCAGCATATCAGGATCAGTGGCTTCAATTTTTCCTAATACGGTGCCGCCAGCAGTCCCTTTATCCACTGAGAGTGTAATATTTTCTACGCTTGGAGCTGAGTTGCCTTCATCAGTAGTATTGGCCACAACAGACATAGAGCCTGAGTCCGACAGGAACATAAAGCCTTTAGCGTTATCACCAACTTGCGCTTCTAAAATCGCACTTTCACCTGGTTTGAGCTCCGTGACTTCTTTGCCATCAGCATCAACTAGCATTGCCGATGTACCTGATCCATCCAGAACAAGCGATGCAACAACACTATCTTCATCACCAGAGGGTGTCGGAGCCCAATCACTGTCTTCGACACGGTAGCGAACTTTAATGGTTTTACCTAAGTCTGCTTCAGTTAAACCAATGTCTTCAAAACACACTTTGCTGGTTAGGAAATCATTACCTGTAACGTGGAAAACAGGTTCTAAAGTCCCTGATGAGGTGCCGTATTTAGCCACTAAACCATAGATGGATCTTGGATAGGCATCATTAAACCAGTTTAGGTTTGCGGTTGCTGCTGTATAGTCCCAAACACCGTCATTGTTTAGGTCATAGTCTACGTCATAACTGGCCACTAACGCATGAACGATAGGATCGCGCATTTGTAAGGTGTTATAGATTGCAATGCCAGTATCACATGAGCTACTAAGCAACAGTTCACTTGATGCATTTAACAAGTCATGGCGTTTAGATTCGTCGACAGGGCTTGTTGCGATCAATGGAGCTGTAAATGGATCGGTGATTGAGGTTGCACCAACGTTGGTTAGTGTACGAACTAAGCCGTCTTCAGTGACTTCAGTTTCGACTGAAATTGCCGCCGCTGCTTTAGGTAACACGTGGTATACCAAGTGGAGTGCTTTTGATTCACCATCCATGAACTCAATAGCACCATCATATTCTGATAGCGTCAGGGCTGCTGATGCATCTGCAGCTGTTCCGTCAAGCTCATATGATGAGGTTAGAGTCCATTCTGGTAACTTAGTCGGATCAATTGTCGCAGTAACATCAAAATCAACGGTTTGTCCGGCTGGGATTGTGATACTAGCTGGTAACGCAAAGCTTAAGGCACCAGAGTCGATATCGTTTTGAAAACGTTGTTCGACTTTTAACGTATACGTTTTTTCAGCCGTAGAGAAGTTTTTAACTGTAACGGTTTTTGTGATTGATGTAATTTTGTTAAGTGCCAATAAACCAAATGCTAATGCTGCTTGCTTGGTATCTTTGTTCCAAGCAGCCACAGGAAGATTAACGGCTTTTTCTACGTCAACTAAACCTGAACCGATATAGCTGATAGGTGCAAGCTCTGTATCTGGGTTGATTTCTTTAGGTTCCAGCGTTACGTCAAGGTTTGCCGCGTTCATTATCGTTGCTTTAACCTCAAACGCATTGCGATGCGGTAATGCTTCACGAATAATACTGACGGCACCTGCAGTAATTGGGCTAGAGAATGATGTTCCACTGATCGGCGTTAATCCTTCACCTAATCCTGGGTGTGCAGTGAGGATATCAGTGCCGGGTGCGGTAATTTCTGGCTTTAACGTTCCGCCGATTGATGGCCCTCTCGACGTAAAGGTTGCAATGGCACCTGCGGTAGTGACTTCTGTTGATGTAATACTAAATGGAACATCTCCAGATGCGAGTGCAGCTTTAATTGCATCACCATCCTCTTTAGAAACCATCACTGATGGGATGGTGATATTGTCATCAGTTCCGCCCATAACAATTGCACCAGCATTGGCTGCGTTGTTGGCAACAATAACAAATGACGCTCCTTTTAACTGAGCATTCAGCACTTTAACTACGAATCCACAGGTTCCGCGGTCAATTAGCACTGTTTTGCCTGTTAAATCTTCAGTGTAAGCCGCACAGCCATTTTTATTGGCGGCAGGATAAACAATTGGTGCAACGGTATTTGTAAAGCTATAGGCATTAGATTTATTAAATCCGGCGCCAATTGCTGTGACTGTATTACCCGCAATTGAAGCTTCAACTTTGCCAACTTTGGTTGTTGGGTGAGTCATAGCGCCAACAGAAAGTGCGCTGTTTGTTGTACTTGGGCCGCCAACAACGAAAGGTGTTGGACCATCGTTACCAGCTGAGATCACAAGGTTTACACCTAGTTTGACCATTTCATTGATCATGGCTTGAACGGCGCCATCCTCAACATCACCAAAATCACCGCCTAACGACATGTTAACAGTGTCGACGCGATCGCTGATGTCTCCATCACCGTTTGGATCCATAGAGGCTTCAAGCGCGTTTAATTGAGCGATACCAGAACAGCCAGAGTTACATACTGAATATACTAGCAGCTCAACATCTGGAGCTGTTCCAACAACTGAATGACTTACATGCGTACCATGATTGGTTGTAACATCAATTGGGTTTGGATCATTATTTACAAAGTCCCAACCTCCAATCACTTTGCCTTGTGGCCAGTTTGGCATTTCACTTTTGGCAGCAACTGCAGCTTGATAGTCAGCCACTAGGCCTGAACCACCAAGTGCTTTGTGAGTGTAGTCAACACCTGTATCGAGTATGGCAACTCGTTGACCTTTACCTGAGGCGATACCAGCATCAATCACTGCTTTGGCTTTGATGTATTCAGCGCTTGCGGCAACATCTAATTTGTAGTCATAGATTGGCAGAATAGCAGCTACTTCAGCGTTGTTAAGTAGGGATGCAATTTGCTTATGATTACCTTCCACAACAATCGAGTTTACTAATTTTGATGTTGTTGCAACGATTTTTAAATCAGCATCCATGCTGTTAATTGCATTTTTGACTTTGGTTTGAGAGCTTTCAATTTGGCTCATGACCGACTGTCGATTAAATCCCTTTGATTGGCTTTGTTCTGCAAGAGAAGGTGACTTTAGTTTTACCATCCAAGCTACAGCTTGCTTTTGCTCGTTGCTATCATTTTTGGTAACGCTTAAACCTGCATATTTATCAGTTGTTTGGTTGGTTGTATTGTACTGAGCTGGTGTGCCTGCGACTGCTGCACTTGATAATAGTGCCGCGGAGATAGCGATAGATAGTTTTGTCTTCACAACTTCATTCCTTGTCAATTAATGCTTTTAGTGCGGGAAAAGACACTTGTAGCTAAATTGTTATAGTTATGCTGCGCACTTTGTGGCTAGCAATGAAGTTGTAACACAAAAATATCGTACGGTTAACACTTTTGAAGTAAAAAAGACTTAAGTCATATTTTTGCGATATATCGTTCTGTTTATTGGGCTTTATCTTCTCGAGTTAATTAAGGCTTTACCGCCCGCGTAATCGGGTTTTGCAGGCTGATTAGGGTTTCAGTTGATTGAATTTCGTCGATGGATTGGATGCGGTTAATTAGCACGTGTTGCAGGCCATCAATGGATTGGCACATGACTTTGACAAAAATACTGTAGTTGCCTGTGGTGTAGTAGGCTTCTACCACTTCTTCGAGGGCGTTTAGCTTGGCGATGGCGGCGGGGTAGTCGCCGGCACTTTTGAGATTAATTCCAATAAAACAGCAGACATCGTACCCGAGAGCCTTGGGATTGATGGTGATTTGGGCACCGGTGATAATCCCCGCTTGTTTCATTTTCTCGACACGCACATGGATAGTCCCCGCACTCACGCCGAAACGTTTGGCAAGCTCGGCAAAGGGGGTGCGTGCGTCTTGCATTAAGGCTTCGAGGATATGGTTATCAAGCTGATCGCGCTGAAATGCGGTTTCCATAAATAAACTCTCTATAACATAATGAATTGTCATAAAGTTACGTTCTTTTATGGTGAATGGCTACTGCTTTTAGGTGTTTTTATTGTGTTTAGTGATCATTGCTCACCTTCTGGCTCACAAAAGGGAGCATCGGCACTGAACGTCATGCTCTCACCTGTGTACGGGTGTTTAATGGTGAGCTCTGCGGCGTGGAGTAATAATCGCGGTGCTAGGGATTTTGCTAAAGGATCGGCATAAAAACCGTCGCCGAGGATCGGATGCCCAAGCGCCATCATATGTACCCTGAGTTGGTGTGAGCGCCCTGTAATCGGCTTAAGCTTTACCAGAGTCGAGCGTTTGGCGCGGCTTAAAACTTCAAAATGAGTCAATGATGGCTTGCCAATGTCGTGGTCAACCTTCTGTTTTGGGCGGTTGGGCCAGTCACAGATCAGCGGATAATCCACGCTACCCGTGGCATTTTTAACGTGTCCCGCGACTCTGGCGAGATAGGTTTTGCTGGTTTCTCTATCGTGAAATTGGCGTTTTAGCTCGCGCTCGGCGCTACGAATGAGCGCAACCACCATGACACCCGAGGTCGCCATATCGAGGCGATGGACGATTTGGCAATGGGGATGCTCGGCTTTGACTCGGACATACACACTGTCGTAATGGGCGGGATCGCGACCGGGCACGGACAATAATCCCGAAGGCTTGTTGACCACGATTATGTCTTTATCTTGATAAAGCACATCGAGCCAGGGAGTTGTCGGTGGTTGGTATATAAAATCAGTCATAATCGCGCCTATTAAACAATGCGCGGCAAAGATACTCTGCTCGGCTCTGGGGCGCAAGTTTGTTGTCTCTCCTACTTATCTCGCCCAGCTTTAATCCAGCGAAGAATGATTTGCAGATAGAGCTAGATTTGAGTTTTTGTTATACTCGTCACCTTTTTCGTTATTGTTCATTTTGAGCCTGTGAAGTATGAGCCAGCCAGAGATTTACACACCTGAGACACTTTCTCACGTTAATAACCGCTTAGAGTTATTGGCGCCCGCAAAAAATGCCGATTATGGTATTGAAGCCATTCGCCATGGTGCCGATGCGGTTTATATCGGAGGTCCTGCATTTGGGGCGCGTGCGACGGCAGGTAACAGTGTGGAGGATATCGCGCGCCTGTGTACTTTTGCTCATAAGTACCATGCTCAGGTGTTTGTGGCCCTAAATACCATTTTGATGGATGATGAGCTCGAAACCGCAGAAAAACTCATTTGGGATGTGTATAACGCTGGCGCCGATGCACTGATTGTGCAGGACATGGGGGTTTTACAGCTTAACCTGCCGCCGATTGCGCTGCACGCCAGCACCCAAATGGATAACCGTAATCCCGAGAAGGTCGCCTTTTTGGAGCAAGTGGGATTCTCACAAGTGGTATTGGCACGCGAGTTAGGCTTAAGCCAAATCCGTGAGGTTGCGGCTCATACCAATATGCAGATTGAGTTCTTTATTCACGGCGCCCTGTGTGTGGCCTACAGTGGATTATGTAACTTAAGTCATGCTTTCAGTAACCGCAGTGCGAACCGCGGTGAATGTTCGCAAATGTGTCGTTTGCCGGGCAATCTTAAGACCCGTCAAGGGGATGTGTTGGCGCAAAACGAGCATTTACTCTCATTAAAAGACAATAACCAAACCGATAACCTCGAAGCCTTGATTGATGCCGGCGTGCGCTCCTTTAAAATTGAGGGACGTTTGAAAGACTTAAGTTACGTTAAAAACGTAACCGCCCATTATCGCCAAAAGCTCGATGCCATTATGGCGCGCCGCCCTGAATTTGTGGCGTCATCCCATGGCCGTACTGAGCATACTTTTACCCCAGATCCAGAAAAAACCTTTAACCGTGGTAGTACCGACTACTTTGTCCATGAGCGCAGCCAAGGGATTAAAGACTTCCGCTCGCCAAAATATATCGGCCAAGATGTGGGTAAAGTGGTCGCCATCGGCAAAGACTTTATTCAAGTCAGTTCAACCCACGAATTTAATAACGGTGATGGTTTAGCGTATTTCCCGCCTAACTATGCGATGGCAAAACAGTCCGATGATAAATTGCAAGGTTTACGGGTAAACCGCGCAGAAGGCCATAAGCTGCATGTATTGCAGGTGCCGCGCGATCTGCGTGTTGGTATGACGCTGTATCGTAACCATAACCAAGCCTTCGAGACTTTACTTTCCAAGGAGTCAGCTAAACGTATTATTGGCGTCGATATGCGTTTAACTGATACCGCTACGGGTGTGGCGTTAACGATGACGGATGTGTACGGCCTGAGTGCAACAGTTGAATTGGAAGTCGAAAAGACGCCCGCCACCGACGCTGAAAAAACCTTGCAGACTATCCGTACTCAATTGTCGAAACTGGGCAGCACCGATTTTACGGCGCGCCAGATTCGTATCGAAACCGCTCAGCCTTGGTTCCTGCCAGCATCAACGCTCAACGGCCTGCGCCGTGATGCGGTAGCGGCATTAGAACTTGCCCGAGTGGAAGGCTACCAGCGGCCAAAACCTTGGAAATATAACCAAGATGCCGTGTATCCCTTCAAGCACTTAAGTTACTTAGGTAACGTGGCAAACGAAAAGGCCAAAGAGTTTTATCAACGCCATGGCGTGATTGAAATTCAGGACACCTACGAGAAAAACGGTGTGACCGAAGATGTGCCGTTAATGATCACTAAGCATTGCCTGCGATTTAACTTCAATCTCTGTCCTAAGGAAGTGCCGGGCATTAAGGCCGATCCTATGGTGCTTGAGATTGGTAATGATGTATTGAAGTTGGTGTTCGACTGTCCAAAATGCGAGATGATGGTCGTTGGTGAAAATCGTCAGGTTCGCGGTCAAAAAGCCGTTTAATTTAGGCTTGAATGGTTATCAAGGGAGCGTTGAGTATTCAATGCTCCCTTTTTGTTTTTAAGGCTGTCACAGCTCTCTTTGTTGCCACTTGGTTAACTACAAGATATTTTATTGAAAAGTTTCAATAATAAAGGATGTCAGCATGGGATTGTTAGATGGGTTACTGGGGAATGCGTCAGAGGTCGATTTACAGGAACTGGCCGAAGAGCTGCGCCCAATTATGGGCATTCAAGAAGAATTAAAACTGGCCTATAAAGTGATCCGCGATCTGTTTGTATTTACCAACAAACGCTTGATCTTAATCGATAAGCAAGGACTAACGGGCAAGAAAACCAGCTATCATTCAGTCCCCTATAAATCCATTACCCATTTTGAAGTGGAAACCACAGGCCATTTCGATATGGATGCCGAGCTTAGGATCTGGATCTCTGGCCAAAGTGATCCTCTGGTCAAAGAGCTCAAACGAGGCACCGATGTCGTTGGGATCCAAAAGACCATAGCGACGTTCGCGCTCTAACTACTCACTTTTGCGATTGAGTTATCAGCAGGTCATCGCCGAATTGACTTGCTGATATTCAATCAATTCAAGACTCTATGGTTTGAACCGTTGGACTGTTCTATCGGTTCACCATTCATAGTATAGGTTTCGGATAATTCGAGCCGGCCTTGTTTATCGTACTTATTGTGGATCCCCACCCAAAAGTGTTCTTGCCCCTGAAAAAGTAAGTTGCCTTCTTCGGCGATTTGACGATTCGGATGATAGCGTTTCATGGCATAGAGTTGGCTATCTGGGTCGAATATTAAATGGTAACTAAGGATTGGCGCCGACGTTTGAGGCTCCTTAGTATCATTGGCCCTAGCCGTTGCCTCGACAATAAGCTTATTGTCATTGAGCTTGGTTTCCGCTGCCATCGTCTGTTCCTGCTCGGCTAAATCAAAATAGTGGCGGGTTTCATTGAGCTTGCCATCGTCACTGAGCCAGGCTTCGCGTTGTAACTGGCCTTGCGGTGTAAAACGTTGCCAGTGGCCGACATCCTGATAATCGTTTTCTATCACTTTTACAAAGCCAGACTCGAGCAATTCGCCTTGCTTTGAAAAGGCTTTTGAGCTGAATAGGTTCTCGTCTAGGCGAGTGAGCAGCCAACGGATAGCCCCATCCTCATAGTATTCGATGCGAGTATCTGGGTGACCCGTTTGATAATATTCCCGTTGATTATCCTCAAGATGATAGCCGCAACGGGTGTTGGAGTGGCTCTCAAAAGATTCGAGAACACCTTGCTTGTTATAGGAGGAGCGTTCCTTAAGGTAACCTTGGCCATCACGGACAACATATTCAGCAATCGTCTTGATGGTACCGTCTTCATAAAACCAGCGAGCAGTGCCATCGCGATTGCCTTGAGTGTGGGGCAAATACATTTGAATTTGCTGGTTTTCATAGTATTCGATAAAGGGCGCTATAGAGAGGTTACGCTGATATTGGCCCTCGGCTGACAATACGCCGCTTTCGTAATAGCTGCGGAAAAGGCCTTCTCTTAAGCCCTTTTCAAGGTAGATTTCAAGGGAGAGTTGACCATTTTCATGGTACCAAGTAGCAAGACCCTGCTCATGGCCATTTTCAAAGGGAATGCATTGTTCAAGCTGCCCGTTCGGATACCATTTCTCGCTATTGCCATGGGCAACCCCATCAACAAAATTGAGTTGATTTGCCAGCACGCCATTGGGGTGCCATTCCTGGCGTAGACCGCAATTTAACCCCTGTGGATTGAGCTGTTCCCGCCAGGCGAGTTGGCCATCTTCGTAATAGGTTTCGAGGCATTTTCCCGCTGCATCGAGATGGACTTCTTGCTTTAGATTACCGTTGGAATGGTACCAAAGCTCTTTAACCAGCTCTCCCATGTCATAGCTTAATTCGGCCTGCAGCGTGCCATCTTCATAGTAGATATGTTCGGTGCCATGGATTTTCCCCGCCTGCATGGGGCGTATTAGCCACAGGGCGCCTGATTCATAATAGCGAGTTAACTGGTTGATATAATTATCTTCGCTATCCTTTTCTGCAGTTTCCCTTATCTGGCCATTACTATAGTAGCGGGTTAGTAGCATCCCCTCGGAGTGGCGCTCCTCGACTTGGTTGATTTTTGCTTCATGGTCATACCAAGTTTGGCGGCCAAGTTGTTGATCATTAATAAAATTACCCTCAAATTGCAGTACACCTAAGGCATTGAATTGGCGAGTGATGCCGTTGCGCTCACCAAAGTAATTACAATCGACTGCCTGAGTGAGGTTGGGGGATTGGGTGACAATTCTGAGTAGATTCTGACCTTGCTCTGTCTCAATCTGATGGAATGTCCGTTGCAGTTTGCCCGTGAGACTGCCGAAGTCCTGCATATCGCCTTGGACTCTGTGCTCGGCATCGACATGAAAACGGCAGATCACTAATTCTTGCGGGTTTACCAGTGCCACTTTCCATCGTGCTTGAGTTGCCGCCGCATCAGCATCCGGCTCTAGGCTACAGATCTTATCCTGACCGAGATAAAAATCTTGCACTGGGCCGTGTATCTCTATGCGGTCAAATTGGGTCTCGTGGAAGGTACAGGATTCATGCTCTCGCTCCCAACCGAGTAGCTCGATCGTTTGCGGGTTGTCGAAGTAGTGGCGGGTAAACTCTTTATGGGTTTCTGAATGAGTGGCTTGCGCCGGAGTCGCTTGAATGGCAAGACTAAAATAGGGCTTGAACGTACTGGAAGGGAATGGAGCGGGATTGGGGGAGGTTTGAAGAGGTATGTCTTGATGGGCGCAGCTATTTTCTTTGGCATTAAATAACTTAGTTTTAAATGCGCGAAACAACGACATAGGTTAACTTCTCCATATCCATATGATCCAACGATCTTTTTTGTCATCTCATAAGGCTCTTAGCCCTAAGAGCGCCTATGATAACGGTTTATACTTTGGTTTCTCAATAGATTATCTTGCCCTCGAGTCATGATAAGGATTCAAGATGCTACAAAATTTTTATCAGTCACTCCCCGATGATTTATCACAAGAAGTATTCGAAACCCTTGCTGGCAACGGCAAGGTGAAGATCGAGCGGATTATCTCGCAAGGTCATTCGACCCCAGAGGGGGAGTGGTACGATCAAACACAATATGAATGGGTGATGTTGCTTAAAGGGGAGGCACAGCTCGAATTTGAAGATGCTCAGATAGTTACCCTAAAATCAGGGGATTATCTCACCCTAGCGCCGCATCAAAAGCACAGAGTCGCGTCGACCAGTTCAGAGGGTGAAACCCTGTGGCTGGCCGTGTTTTACGATGCTGAATGATGCAGAGATTCTATATATCTACGGTTATTTGAGTTGCCATTGCCAGCTCGGCGTATTGAGTAAATCCTGCCCCACAATTTGGGTTTGCCCTAGATTTTTATCGAGTGCCAAGGTATTGCAATGCTCAAACTGACTCAAGGCATTAATCAAGCGGTTAGCGTGGGACACGACCCAAAGCTGACAACCCTCGGAAGCCTTAGCGATAAGCCGAGCTAAAGCGGGCAATAAGTCGGGGTGCAGGCTGGTTTCGGGCTCGTTTAATACCATTAGCTCGGGTGGTCTTGGGGTGAGCAATGCGGCGATAAGCAGTAAATACCTCAGGGTACCGTCTGAGAGTTCACTGGCATGTAGTGGCCTTAACAAGCCCTGCTGGTGGAATTCGAGTTGGAGTATCCCGCCCGCTTGGGGCGTGATACGCACCTTGGCTCCCGGAAAAGCATCGGTCACCGCATGATCAAATGCCGCTTTATCGCCAATCTCAAAAATGGTTTGTATGGCAGAGGGGAGATCTCGACCGTCATGGTGCAATACGGGCGTGGCTGTCCCGAGCTGCGGACGACGCGCTGCCGCTTCGGCATCGGTTCGAAAATGATCGTAAAAGCGCCAAGCGCGAATGCTATCCCTTAGCGTTAACACTTCAGGGCTACGCTCAGGATCGGCAAGTTCGGTAAAAATACTGTCACCGCTTTGCAGATGGGCGCTCAAGGTGAGCCAACCTTGTCCCTCAGGGCTACGACTCTTCACCATAGGGCCGCGGCGCTCCACTAACACGCTGGCGGGGCGATATTTGGGGCCATTCCAAATCGCCTCGCGTTTAATTTGCGGATCTAAGCCAAATAGGGTGGTGGAGTCCGGTTTGGGGAGGCCAAGTTCAATCAGATAACTAAAATCTTCACCCGCAAATCCCAGTTTTAGGCGTTTGGGCGCTTGTCTGACCGTCGCTTCAATTGGCGTGTCGCCCGCTAACATGCCCTTGGTGAGATTTTCTGGTCCTGCCCAAAAACAGGAGTCTAAGCCGCCTTCCTGCGCCAAAGCATTGACTACGCCACCCTGCGCCGTTTGCGCCAATAGACGTAATGCTTTGTATAAATTAGATTTGCCACTCCCGTTAGCGCCAGTCACTAGGTTCAGGCGTCCAAGGGGTAAGACTATCTCCCTTAAGGTGCGATAGTTAGAGATGGCTAGGGTGGTCAGCATGACGGTCCATTTATTCGTGTGATTATTCGCAATTCAACCATGACGTTGTTAGCGCGCTTAGATGAGTACCTGATTGAGCACTCTTTGCCAGTTACCGCCCATAAAGCGGTCGCGATCGGTCGACTTAAAGCGGGCCTTAGCTAATGCATCGTCGATACGGCTCATACGCTCGATATGGTTTAGCTCGGGAATGACCACATGCCTTGGCTCCGCATCAAACCCTAACACTTTTTTAGCCCTTAGGCTGTACCACCATTCTTGATATTCCTTCACGCCCTGGGCATTGTCGTTATTCAGGGCTAACAGATTTTCTTGGCCTCTGAGCGGATAATCATTGGCGATGGCGACACAATCGACCCCACCGACACGGGCCACATATTCTAACTGGCGGATATAGTCATCAACGGTCGGGACGGCTTTGTTGGTGAGCCAAAAGCTCATCATAAAGACCCCGAACACGCCGCCTGAATCGGCAATGGCGCGGATCACTTCATCGGGGCTGCAGCGGGCATGTTTGACAATACCACGCGCGGCGCCATGACTTTGGACTATGGGTGTGCGGCTGAGTTTGGCAACGTCTAACGCGGTTTGGGCACTTGAGTGGCTGACATCGACTAAGATATTGGCATGATTGAGTTTTTCAATCAGTACACGGCCATGTGCCGTAAGAGGTTTATTCAGTCCGCCATTGGCATCGTTATCGAGGGCGCCGCCCGCAAAGGTATTGCCGTAATGGTGGGTGAGCTGCAGTGCTCGCAGACCTTGGCGGTGAAACTCATCGACGCGGGCCCATTGGTTGGCCTCGCTGTCTTCTTCAACGCAATCCGCGCCTTGGATTTGGAAGAAAACCGCAGTGCGATTGCTCTCCCTCGCCAATTGGATATCGCGTCCGGTTAAGCCTTGCAGGAGAATGTCAGGGTGTTCGCTGACACGTTTCGCGGCTTGCTGGATGCTTTCCATGCAGGCTTTGTAGGTGCGTTTGTAGTTTAAGGTACCGTCGGCTTGTTCAATGGTTTCGATGGCGGAGATATCACATAAAAAGGCATCGAGCCCAGATGCAGGAACATCGGCTAAGTCATCGGGCAAAAAGGATAAACCATCGATATATAAGCGCCGAGAGCGCGGTGCAGCAAGGCTGGAGAAACTGGCAAAGGGGCAAAGTAGCGTGGCTGCGCCAATCCCTTTTAACAGCGTTCGACGATCTTGATTGACAGCCTTCATGGGCGTGCGCTCTCCTTCAGATGAAGCTAATTTTTACTTCTTTATACCCTGTTAAGGCGTAGAAGTCTTTGATTAAATCCCTCTTTTACCGATTTAACCCACAGATTGATTTAGGGTTTTACCGCATCAATCATTGCCTTGGCTAAGGCATGTAAGCCATTGGTGCGCGAGGGACTTAATTGGCCCTCAAGCCCTAATTGTTTGAAATAGGTGGAAGGGTCGAAGGCGAGTATCTCGTCGCTCTGTTTGCCGTGACAGGCACTCAGCAGTAAACCGATTAACCCCTTGACGATGCGCGCATCGCTATCCGCTAGAAAATAATGCTTAGCGTCTCGCTCAATATGGTACAGCCAGGCATCACTCTCGCAGCCTTTGACTTGGGCGGCCTCAATGCGAAATTCATCCGCTAAACTCGGTAAGGTTTTACCTAATAACATGATTTGGCGATATCTTTCCTGCCAGTTTGGTGCTTGTTCAAAACGGGCTAACAGGCTCGATGAATCCTCAACGGAGTAATCAAACTCGGTGGCAGCGGGCATGATTGGCAATGTCATGGGGAAAATGTCCTCTTTTTTAAGCGTGTTGCCTGATGGCGCAATGATATTAACCCTTAGCAAGCGGATTAGAGCAGCAACTCTTTGACTGAGGCTAAGGCGGCAATAAAGCGGTCGATATCGGCTTTATTGGTGTAGATCCCAATCGATGCGCGGCAGCAGCCCTTCAGGTTAAGGCTTTGCATCAAGGGCATGGCACAGTGATGGCCGCAGCGCACGGCAACGCCTTGTTGGTCTAATAAAATCCCGACATCCTGATGGTGTTCATCGCCCAGATTAAAGGCGACCGCACCGAGATTATCACTATGGGCAGCATAGAGATGCACATCTCCGAGGGCGCGCAGCTGCTGCTGTAAATACTGCAGTAGTTCTGCCTCGTGGGCCTGAACGTCAGGCGTTAAGTGTTGTTGCAAAAAGCGGATAGCGGCGCCTAGGCCGATGACTTCACTGATGGGCGGGGTGCCTGTCTCTAAGCGATTAGGCAAACTGCCAAACTCGGTGCCATCGAAACTCACTCGTTTAATCATCTCACCGCCCGTTAACAGTGGCGTGAGCAGATCTAACTTATCGAAGCGGCCATAAAGTACACCAATGCCGGTTGGACCATACATCTTATGGCCTGAAAACACATAAAAATCACAATCGATAGCGGCCATATCTAAGCTTAAATGTGCAACCGCCTGCGCCCCATCGACTAAGGTGATGGCCCCCTGCGCCTTGGCTTGCTGCACTAACTCGACAACTGGATTCACTGTGCCTAAGGCGTTCGACACATGGCACAGGGCAACTACCTTGGGCTTGAGGGCGAGCAATACTTGATAGGCATGGCGATCGAGCCTGCAATCCTTATCGAGAGGAATAGGTTTAATAATGGCGCCCGTGCGTTTTGCCAATTCTTGCCACGGCACTATGTTGGCGTGGTGGGCGGCGGTATCGATCAAAATCAGATCGCCCGCTGCAATCTGTGGCGTTAAGCCATAGGCAACTAAATTGATCGACTCAGTAGTGCCATGGGTGAAGATGATTTCTTCGCGGCGTTTAGCATTAATAAACCCTTGTAACTCATCGCGAACCTTCTCGTAGCTAGAGGTCGCGCGCGCCGACAATTGGTGCGCCGCGCGGTGCACATTGGCATTGTCGTTCAGGTAATACTGCGCCATGGCATCTAACACGGATTGCGGCTTTTGGCTGGTGGCAGCAGTATCGAGATAACACAGGGGATAGTCGCCCAACATTTGCGAGAGGGTAGGAAATTGCGCGCGGATTTGGCTATGGCTATCGGACAATGCTGTGTCGGTCGAGGTTGAGTGTGTCATCTAGGGCTTTACGCAATAAAAAGGCGTTGGGATCTTCGGATATCTTCCCGTCGAATGCAAGTTTTTGCGGGCGTTTATGGCATCCCAACGTTTATTTCCCCACTCTCTTATTATGGCGGTTTAGCTTAACTAAGATTCAGTCTCAAATTTCTCCTTATGCTTAAGTCGTAGACTCAAACGTTAAGTTTGTAGATTGTCACTATTTTTGTTTCGCCATGCTTGCACGTCACTGCAAAGCCAAAAACTCCGACTATGCTAAATAAAGACAAATAAGACATTTGCAGTCGGAGTGACATCCCCATGCTTGGCTTTTTAAAAGATTTACAGATCAAATATAAGATGAGCAGCCTTATTGGCATTATGCTGATACTTATCCTGCTATTAGCCGGATTTAGTTTGCTTAAAATGAAGCGGGTTGCCGATGAAATTCATGGTATTACTGCTGAGAATTTGCCATTGGTGAAGCTATCAAGTGAGGTCACTATCTGGCAGCTTGAAAGTTCGGTTAGTCTTGAGAAAGCCTTCAGAGCCTCTGAAATCCCCGTATCTGCTCAAGATAAATTAATTGAGGGCTTTATTGCTGAGGTGATTCAGCATAAAGAGCGAATCAATAATGAACTGACGTCAACCCAAACTCTACTCAATGAGGCGTTAACAGTTCAGCAAGCTCCTGAATTACTAGAAAAAACACAACAACTTAGCCAGGAAGTTGCCAATATTATTCAAATTTACCGCGATTATGATGCAAAGCTTGCTATTGTCGTCAGTGCAATACAACAACATGTAAACCCGACGGAATTGGTGCAGCAAGTTGATGAGCTTGAACGTATCCAGAGCCAATTTAATTTAAAGTTGAGCCAGTTTACTGAGCGCTTAGAAGAAATGACTCAAACCGCAGTCAGTATTACCGAGGATGAAGAACAACATGCAGTTTACGGCTTAATGATTCTTTCATCCATTGCGTTGATTTTTGGTTTAGTCATTGGTATCGCATTTAGTCAATATATAGTGCGTTCGATTATGCGTTTACGTAACGCGGCAGCCATGATGGAGGCTGGAAACTTTAGCCGAGAGCTCAAAGTGGAATCTAAAGATGAGCTTGGTGAGCTTACGGTGAGTATGAATCAAATGGGGTTGACCCTTAGCCGTACTGTTGGTCAAGTTATCAGCCGCAGTGAAGAAATCGCCTCTATGGTGACGGAATTGAATGCGGTCGCAGAAAATAATCGAAAAGCCATCATGAGCCAGCAGGACGATACAGACCAAGTGGCCGCCTCTATGGCACAGATGGCAGCGACGATTACTGAAGTTGCAAGCAGTGCTGAAAGTACATCTTATTCCTCTGGGCAAGCGGAAAACCGCGTTAAACAAAGTTGTAATGTGGTGGAGGCCAGCGAGAAAATAAGCCAGCAATTAGTGATTAGTGCCCAGCAATCGAGTCAACTTATTCAACAATTACAATCTAGTACCAGCAAAATTTTAAATTTTGTGTCAGTCGTTGATGCTATTGCTGGCCAAACCAATTTACTTGCCTTAAACGCTTCAATTGAAGCGGCGCGGGCTGGTGAACAGGGAAGGGGATTTGCTGTGGTTGCCGATGAGGTGCGAGCCTTAGCGACTCGAAGCCAAACCGCCACACAGGAAATCAGTGAGCTGATCCAAACCTTAGTGCTGGACGCTAAGTCTGCCGTCGATTCATTCAGTAAAAATGAGCAGCAAATCAATGAGTCATCTTTACTCGTTAATCAAATAAAGCAAAATTTATTTGATATATCAGACGCCTTAACTCAATTGTCTCAGGCAAATACGCAGGTTGCTACTGCGAGTGAGGAACAAGCAGTAACAGCTGAGGATATTAGTGAGCGGATTAATACCATTCGTGATTCAGGTGAGTCTGTTCTCAATAGTGCCTTCGAGACAACAAAGGCCAGTGAATCGCTATCTCAGCAAGCCAATGCGTTACGTGAAGCAATGCATCAGTTCAAGGTTAGAGCAAGTTAACACTTTGCTTTTACTCACATAATAAAAATGCCCAACCTATAAAGTTTGGGCATTTTTATACGAACAAAGTGCAAGAGCGGATGTGGTTTAGCACTGGAGTTTGCAGCGATATCTCAATCCTTTCACTCTATTACGTCACCTTATTGCTTACTGAAGACAATTCGTTTTTTGCAGCATTGCGGGTGGGTTTTGCACTCGGCTGGCGACGATCTTGATGCCTAGCTTTAGCATTATCCGTCTGTTGTGGACGAGATTTAGCGGGTTTGTGTTCGCCGTTGGTTGAGTTAGCTGCGCTTTTACCGCGTTGCGAATGTTTATGCTGCGGTTTTGGTGAGCGGCCTTGTTCGGTAATTGAGTGCGAGTTTTTATGCTCAGCGTTTTTTGCAGCTTGGGGACGCTTATGCTCACCTTGCTGATTTTGTTGCTCTGGGGGCTGAGTGCGCTGGTGTTGAGTATTGCGCTGCCCTTGGTTTGGTTGCGTTTTTGCGATCTTTTGCTGAGTAGCGGGGTTGCTACTATTCTCAGACGTTTTACGACCATCGCGGCCCGTACCCGCTCTTGGCGTTGGTTTACCTGCGCTGCGATGCTTACGTTGGCTCGCCACGGCTTTGATTTTGTTCTCTTTACCATGGGCATTTAGGGTCGACTCTGGGAGCGCATGAACAGGGCTGAAGCCTTCAACCTCCTGCCTTTCAAGCACGCGATTGATCAAACGCTCAATGTCCCTGAGTAGCTTAGTTTCTTCGTTACTGACTAAGGAAACGGCTTGGCCTAAGGCGCCCGCGCGCCCTGTACGGCCAATGCGGTGCACGTAATCTTCGGGCACATTGGGCAGATCGAAGTTCACCACTTGTGGCAATTGGTCGATATCGAGCCCGCGTGCCGCAATGTCGGTCGCCACAAGCACCCGTACTTCACCACTCTTAAAGTCGGCTAAGGCTTTGGTGCGTGCGCCTTGGCTCTTGTTGCCATGGATAGCGGCGGCACTGATCTCGGCTTGAATCAGACTCTTAGCTAGTCTGTTGGCTCCGTGTTTAGTGCGTGAAAACACTAAGACTTGCTGCCAGTTTTCCTGCTTGATGAGCTGAATGAGCAGCGCCGATTTTTGATTCTTATCGACGGGACAAATCCATTGTTTGACTGTGTTTGCCGCGGCGTTGCGTGGCGTTACTGAAATTTCTACTGGTTGATTTACTAGGCCTTTGGCAAGCTCACGGATTTCATCGGAGAAGGTCGCCGAAAACATCAGGTTTTGTCGCTGAGTGGGCAACATGGCGAGGATTTTTTTGATATCGCGGATAAAGCCCATGTCAAGCATGCGATCCGCTTCATCCAGCACTAAGACTTCGAGTTGATTAAACTTCACCGCCTTTTGCTGCTCAAGATCTAATAAGCGGCCTGGCGTGGCGACCAGTATATCGACACCATGGCGTAGCTTTTGAATTTGAGGATTAATTGGCACGCCACCAAAGACCACCGCTGAGCGTAATGGAAGATATTTACCATAGGTTTCAACGCTTTCGCTGACTTGAGCCGCTAACTCGCGCGTGGGGGTTAGCACTAGGGCGCGGATTTGTCCCGCCTTCGCTTTATGGCCTTTAGAGAGTAATTCGAGTAACGGCAAGGTAAAGCCTGCGGTTTTTCCTGTCCCCGTTTGGGCCGCAGCCATCACGTCTTTACCCGTCAGTACGGCGGGAATCGCCTGTGCTTGAATGGGAGAGGGGGTGTCATAACCTTGTTCAGTCACGGCTTTTTGGATTGGAGCAGATAAACCTAGGGAGGAAAAACTCATTAATGGGTCTCTTGTGGCGGCAAAAGTTCGCAGCAGTAGTATGGCCAAATTGGCGGGCGTGCAGCTTACATGAACAGGCGCTAGATCGCCATGTTTGAAAGTCGTTTGTTGTTTATCTGGCGCAAAAGCCTATTCAGGAGTGGCTAATTTATCGTCCTATCAGTATCTTGTTCAGTATTTAGGGAAAGATCACGCTTGTGTTAATTTCATTGCTTCTAAGTAAGCTAACTTGGAGTAAAATTAACAAACCTCCTCAATAGGTTGCAAAGACATTAGTATGGCGTTGTTGTAAATCGGATTGGTAAAGGTAATCGGGGAATTTTCCCTTTGCAGCTTGAACTCTGCACCATTGAATTCTTAGGATGTGTCCTCTTAGGCATATTCACGCTCCATGGCAGGTGGATTATGACAGCAATACAGCATATTGAGCGCCTAGCGCGTAGTCGAAGTGAACAGGCTGTGGCAGTTATTCGAAACGTGCAGCAGATGTCCAACATTCCGATGCAGGAGATGCAAGCGGCACTGAAGCAATTGTTGCACTGTGGCCGAGTGGCATTGCATTTTCATCCGGACAGAATCGATAGCCGTGGCCTCACTGTGGCCGAGGGGTTATTACGTGATGGTCAATACCGTAGTCAATTCGAAACCCATATCTCCAATGGGCAGTTATCTCCTGAGTTAGGTGGACCAAGGGACCACTGGGAAAATCAACTCTTTGGCGACGTCTATAAAGGAACTAAGTCTCGCCCTAAATATGGCGCCTTAGATTTAGGCATGTGGCAGGATGGTCCTGCCCCACGTTTTGGCAGCTGTTATTTGCTGACCCATTCGCAGTTGCTTACGCGCTCGACGTTCACTTATTTAGATTCCTACCGTAATCCAAAGGAAAAGGGCACGTTATCCTGTTTTGATGATGTATTAGCGGCGCTGCTCACCGAGAGTTTTGAGCGCCACTATGCCTTGGGTAAAGTGGATTTTAAACCGTTAAACGTGATCCAGTATTTGGCGCATCAGCTTAACGCCTCAATGCTGTCACGGTTTGAACGACCGATGTCGAGTAATCTCGATCATTACATTGAGGCCCAAATCCACGGTGATGTATCCCTCGATGAAGACATTGCCATGCTGGTGGCAGATCCAAGTTTTAAAGGGACTGAAATCGGCAGCACCTTAAGCAAGCTTTGTGATCGCTATGATATTGAGCTGCAATACCATAGCGGATTTAGCTTGCACACGGCGCAGATCCCCAGTGATTTTCGTGGGCCGACAATGCCATCTTTGGCAAGTCGTATTGCAATTGATGAACGTGTTGACGCCTATGCGATTGGCGTGGCAGCGCGGGATTTATACCATTCGCCCCAACATTGGCGTGATCGGGGGAACCGCGCTCAGGTGGCACACGAACTCAAGCTACTCTGGCATGTGTTAGTTAAATATGGTGGTACTCAGCCTTAGCGCAGAAATAGGGCCACTCAATATGGCGACTTGCGCATTGTTGACGTTTTGATAGCGCCCAAAACGTCAACACGTCTGTATGATTAGCAACCTGTGTCAACTTTCGTATAAGTTGGAACACCAGTTGTCTCCCATTTATAGTCTATATAACAATTAGTTGCTGATACCTCCGCTTGAGTCGGGGTCGCCAGATTTAACTTTTGCTTTGGGGTTGCTATAACTTGATAGGTGCCGTTGGATGTATAAATACGGTAGGACCAATCATTAACGTTTAAGCCTGCTGCATTAAAAATTTCAGGTGGTGTTGTGTAGCCCGCACTAGGTACTGTGCCACTGCTACTTGCGGCCCAAGGTTGGTAATTCTCACCCCGAATGCCATCAAAAACTACACGATTAGTGGTACCTGTGTTGGCGATTTCTGATTTTGCCTTGAATAAGGTGACGGCAGACTTCATTGATGCCAATGCACCAGACAACTGACTTTTGTACGCATCAGACTGTAAATTCACAAATTTGGGGACGGCCACTACGGCTAAAATGCCCAAAATAATAATCACAACAACAAGTTCTATTAACGTGAAACCGGAATGCTTGTTTGTCATTGCTATCTAACTCCTTGAAAAATATTCCTATCTTAGCTAACTATTTCGCTAATGACCAGTTAGCTAAGATTTTAGTCTTTATCCTTGCTAAATAGGGTTATCCGCAATCAACAAAGACTGTTAAGTTTGATGATATGTGAGAGTGCGAATACGTGTTTATAGGCGTGCAGTGTTTATCTGTGTGAGCTAAATCTGAATTTATTGATCGTTATCGCATTTTTATGAATCTTTTGGCAAAAGGTACGTCCAAGGTTTCATCTGTTGGGGATGCCTGCGATACTGCGTCCCTATCGAACCTTTTCGCTTATTGCAAGTTCTTGGCATGGATTGGTAAGCGTTAGATCGATTTCTACAATTTACTGCAGTGTTGGTTTTGTTGGAGCACCATGGATAAGTCGTTAGAAAAGTCCCTTCTCGTTTGGCTCAAGTCGCAAAAAAAAGCCTGTGGCTGGTTTGTTAAGCTCTCCGTATGGTGTGGAATGTTAAGTGCTATAGCATTGATTGCACAGGCCTATCTGATCGCTACACTCCTCGATGGCGTCATCGTTGGCAATGCCTTGCAGGCTTTTACTGAGGGAGCGAATAACACGCCAATCCAGTCTGCTGTGGGTGCGAGCGATTATCTGCCACATTTTATGGCCTTGATTGGGTTAATGTTGCTGCGAGCCTTACTCGCCTATGGCCGCGAGCGCGCCAGTTTTGAAGCGGGTAAGCGCTTACGCCAACAGATCCGCGGTGCGGTAATGGATAAGTTAACTCGGCTCGGTCCCGCGTTTATTAAAGGTAAACCCGCAGGCAGTTGGGCGAGCATAGTCTTAGAGCAAGTGGAAGATTTACAAGATTTTTATGCCCGTTATCTACCGCAAATGACCCTTGCCGGCGTGATCCCCTTATTGATCCTCATCGCTGTGTTTCCCATCAACTGGGCGGCGGGGCTGATTTTGTTGTTAACTGCACCACTTATCCCGCTGTTTATGATCCTCGTCGGTATGGGGGCGGCCGATGCTAACCGTAAAAACTTCAATGCGTTAGCTAGATTAAGCGGCCATTTTATGGATAGATTAAAAGGGCTTGCGACCTTAAAGCTATTCAATCGAGGCGATGCTGAGCTGAAGGTTATTGAAAAAGCCTCGGAGGAGTTCCGTAGCCGTACTATGTCTGTGTTGCGCATGGCCTTTTTAAGCTCGGCGGTGCTAGAGTTTTTTGCCGCGGTATCAATTGCCGTATTAGCGGTTTACTTTGGTTTTAGCTACTTAGGGCACCTCGATTTTGGCTACTATGGCACGCACGCTCAACTTGGGCCTAATACGAATGAAGGCTTACCTTTTAGCCTGTTTGTCGGTTTGTTTATCCTCATTTTAGCGCCGGAGTTTTATCAGCCTCTTAGGGATATGGGCACTCACTACCACGCAAAAGCGCAGGCGATTGGCGCCGCCCAAGCATTGATAACACTGCTGGAACATCCTGAGCCCGAGTCGAGTTTTTCGCAGGACAAGCTAGGGCAGCAAACGCGACTCGATAAGCTGACTCACCTTAGCGTAAAAGATTTGGAGGTCTTTAGTACCGATGGCAGTCGTTTGCTCGGCCCTATTAGCTTTGAGTTGAAGCAGGGCGAACACTTGGCTCTGGTTGGTCCAAGTGGCGCCGGTAAAACCAGTTTACTCAATGCCTTATTAGGATTTTTGCCCTATAAAGGCAAACTGCTAATCGATGGTGTTGAGCTCGCAAGCCTCGACCTTGCCCATTGGCGACAGCAATTAGCATGGCTTGGGCAAGAACCGCAGTTATTCCATGGCACAGTGCGGGAAAACGTCGCCTTAGCCAATCCCGAAATGACGGATGATCAGATATGGCAATTGCTGGAGCAGGCCAATATCCATGAGTTTGTCCGCAGCCAACCCCTTGGGTTAGCCACGCCGATAGGCGAGCAGTCATCGACCTTATCGGTCGGGCAGGCGCAACGTATTGCGCTCGCGCGGGCATTGGGGCAGGCGGCGCAGGTCTTTATTCTCGATGAACCGACGGCGAGTTTAGACAGTGTTAGCGAACAACTCGTCAGCCGCACCTTAAAAGCGGCGATGGCGGGTAAGATGGGCATTATGGTGACCCACAGGGTCGATCAACTAGACCATATGTCGTCCATCCTTGTGCTCGATAAAGGCAAGATAGTCCAGCGGGGGGATTTTGCGACGCTGTCAACTGAGGCGGGGTTATTCCAAACCATGTTGCATGAAAATACTGAATCAGTAGCCGATATTGGGCTTGAACCGTCAATGCCTGATACCCACAGCGATATCGCGTTAGGGACAACCGAGGGAGCAGCACAATGAAAATTCTCCTTCCCTTTATTCGTTTGTTTTCCCACCAATGGTTAATGATGGCCGTTGGGCTAGTGCTCACTCTGACCACACTTATGGCGGGGATTGGTTTATTGTCGCTGTCGGGCTGGTTTTTATCGGCGACGGCGGTTGCGGGATTAACGGTTATCGGCTCCCAAGCCTTTAACTTTTTTACCCCCGCGGGTGGCGTGCGTTTCCTTTCAATCGCGCGAACGGCCAGTCGTTACGGTGAGCGCCTAGCAACCCATGAGGCGACCTTTAAGTTACTGACTGAGCTCAGAGTGTGGGCGTGGCGAAAACTCTTCCCGCTCAGCGCTAAAAATCTGCAGGGGCTGCGCCGCGCGGATATGCTCAACCGCCTCGTGGCGGATATAGATACACTCGACCATCTGTATTTACGGTTGTTGACGCCGATGGCGGCTTCCTTGCTGATGACGGCGTTGTTATATCTGTTCCTCGCATGGTTTGATGCCAAGCTGGCCTTAAGTTTATGCCTGTTTTTGATTGTGGTTTGGTTGCTGCTGCCTCTGCTGTTTTATCGGCTTGGGCACGAGCCAAGTCGCAATATGTTGGAGACCAAACGCCAATATCGGGTGCAGTTGCTTGAGATGTTGCAGGGCCAAGCAGAGCTGAGTTTATTTGGTGCGAACGCCAGATACAGACACAAGCTCGACGAGGCCGAGCAGGCGTTATTTGCTAGCCAAGGGGCGATGGCGAATATCACCGCCTTGAGCCAAGCCATGCTGATCCTCGCGACGGGCTCGGCACTCATCATGATGCTATTTTTAGCCGCCAATGGCGTGGGCGATGCTGTGCCTCCCGGCCCTATGTTTGCCTTGATGGTGTTTGCCACTATGGCCTGTGTCGAAATGATGATGCCGATTGCGGGTGCTTTCCAACATTTGTCAGGCTGCGTGCTGGCGGCGACACGAATCCACGAAATCACCGAGCAGGAAAGCGATATTCGTTTTAGCGAGGATTTAACGCTCAAGGCGACATCGGGCGGGCTGCAGATGACGGATATCCACTTTGGCTATCACGACAACCAAAGTGTATTGCAGGGCTTATCCTTAACGGTAGAGCCTGGGCAAAAGGTGGCGTTATTGGGCGCAACGGGCTGCGGCAAATCCAGTTTATTGTCCTTAATCACCCGTGAATGGCAGGCGCAGCGTGGCGAAATTTGCCTCGATGGTCAGCCGCTGACGGACTATAGCGAGGCCGCCTTAAGAGCTGCGATGACAGTCGTGAGCCAGCGGATTTACCTGTACGCGGGCACGCTGCGGGAGAACCTCGCCATTGCCTTGCCTGTGCCAGCAGAGCAAAAGCGTACTGCCAATGACGAGCGTTTTATCCAAGTCTTACAACAGGTTGGTTTAGGCGAATTACTCAAAGGTGATAAACCTTTAGATATGTGGATTGGCGAGGGCGGACGGCAATTATCGGGCGGCGAGCAGCGCCGTATAGGCGTAGCAAGGGCATTGCTGCGTGATGCGCCGCTATTATTGTTAGATGAGCCAACCGAGGGCTTAGATAAGCGTACCGAGCGGGAAATCTTAAGTTTACTGCTTGAATTTGCTAAGGATAAAACCTTGCTAATGATCAGCCACAGATTAACAGCGATGGCCAAGATGGACCAAATTCACCTCCTCGCCGAGGGGCAAATTGTGGCATCGGGTAACCATGAGCAGTTACTGCAAACTTGTCCCGCCTATCAGGCGCTTTATCGTCGTTTAGCTTAAGCCCGATCGAAGCACGAGTAGACAAGAGCGGATAAAGAGTTAAGCATGCAGCAGGAGTAAAGCCGTTAGATGAATAATCCAATGCCAGCAGACTTTGCACTAAAAGAATTGGCACCAAAAGAATTAGTACCAAAAGAATTAGCCCCGCAAATTAACGCCCATTTTAATGGTAAGTTTGAGGTGGAGCTTAAGTATCGGCTCGCAGACCGAGAGGCTTTTTGGGCACGCCTAAGCGCTAAATCACCGGAGGTGATGCTCGAGGATAATCTTGAGCATGACTGCTATTTTGATTCACCCTCAGCGTCGTTAGCGGCTGAGCATAAAAGCCTGTGTATTCGCGAGATGCAGCCCTCCGGCATCATGCTGTGGATTGTGAAAGGGCCCGAGAAAGATCGCTGTGAAGCGGTCAATATCACGGATGCCAATAAAGCCAAAAGTATGCTGCGTACTTTAGGTTATCAATGTGTGCTTGAGATTAAAAAGCGCCGCAGCGTGTATTTTTTAGGGCAATTTCACTTAACTTTAGACAGGCTTGAAGGATTGGGTGACTTTGCTGAACTGGCGATTGTGACTGATGATGAAACTATGCTGCAGAGTTATGAGGCACAGCTCGTCGCTTTAGCAGCGGAACTTGGCCTGAATGAGTCGCAGCGGGAGTTTTTATCCTACAAGCAATTACAGCAGGCTTTACAACAATAATCGTTTTGCGTGGATACATCCCAAGTCCATTTGGGGATGAATCATGAAAACGTGTTTATGATGGCTTATTTTCCTAAGCGCTGAGAAAAGGCTAAATAACGTTTAACCTCTTCTTCGGGGAATCGCAATTCTTCACCGTCTTTCACGCTGCTGAGTAGGTTTTCCCGCGCATAGCGTTTAATCGTTGCCGGGCTCTTATCCAGCAACTTGCACACTTCATCCACAGTTAACAGATTATCACTCATGGCTCACTCCCACTTATTGATTGGTGATTAACCCAATGAGTATAGAACAAGAATTAAACTGCGCTTTACTGGCGCAGTCTTAAGTTGGCTGGGGCTACTTAGATTGGCGCTGGGTTTCTCGCGCCAGATATTCGCTGCCTAAATGTGCCTTGGCGGCGGTAATGGCTATCACGGCGCGGGATTTAAATTCGCGGCGATAGAGGGTGACCACCACAAACAGGCTGGCCAAAATAAATAGGATAGGGTGCACAAACCAGCAGAGCACGGCCATCGAAAAGTAGTAAGCCCGCAAACCATAGTTATAGGAATGGGCGGCTTGGTCTTGCACCGTCGCCATTTGCCGCGCGTAGGCTTTGAGGTTGTCGTTTGCGCCTTCGCTATCCATGGGGCCAGCGCCAATCATCACGTTTACAAAGCCGTATTGGCGCATCGACCAAGTAAATTGGAAAAACGCCATCACGAAGATCACTACCAACAGCGCCAACTTAACTTGGACTAAGGAGTGGTTCGGTGGTGTGGCATAGGGAATAGTCGCGATCACGGCTTCGAGGCGTTCTACCTGGGCAAATAAGGTTAATACCCCCGCGAGCACGAACAGCGTAGTCGAGGCAAAAAAGGCAATATTACGCTCAAGGTTCGCTAATAACGCCGCATCGCCGACGCGCACACCTCGAGTCATCAGCTCGAGCATCCAGTAGATCCTGTGCTTATGCAGGCCACGGGCAATACAGTCGGTATCCTTCGCCTTGCGTCGGGCAAAAGCGGTATAGCCAGCCCAAGAAACGATAAACCACGTTAATGCAGAAATATCTAATAGCGAGAATGTCATAGTTGCCTTGAGAAAGTGACTTTGAGAAAGTAAAAAATCATTGATTGAATGGCGATTATGAAGGTTTTTATCTCTTAGGCGCAATCCCCCCATATCGCTTTCAAATCTCGCCTATTCACAATTTGAAGCCGCTCACATTGGCTTTGAAACCTCTTGCTTAGTGAGACTCAGTTTTGAGGAAACTTATATGAGGTAAGTGAGTGAGAAAAATGCGTTGGGTATATCTCGTAGCCGAGTGCTGATTGAGGAAGACTTTGTAACTATAGCCGTTGTGTGTTTAATGTTTACAAATATCTCCCGAAAGTGGTTCGCCACGGCATTCGCTCACCGACACGCAGCGAGTCCGTCCGTGGATGCTCGACCGCCCCGTCCATGGGGCGGACGGTCGTCTTCGCAAATCGCCTTGGCTCACCTATCTAACATTAGCGTCATCTGATGTCTGATTCGACTGACGCTATCTTGGCATCTGATAGGCAGGATGCTTGAATGTCGTGAAGTGCATGGTCAATGATGTTCCATACATCATTCTGACATTTCCCTATGGGTCAGATGCACGAGAATGACCATGCCTAGCTTACGTAACAAACGAAAATGCCCTGCGGCAACTCCTAGGAGATATGAACTCCTCTCGATTTCGCGCTGTTTGCTCATCATGCACAGCAAACAGACTTGCACCTAACATCACTTTGAGAAATTTAACAATGGGTGTCTCAATAAATTCCCTTTAGATTGCGGCCTTGCGGCCGAGGTGAATCAAAGTCGTGGGGCTTCACCCCACACCCGACCAAGGAGGACTGCTCGTCCTATCCTCCTTGGATTCTCCAAGACGCTCCTAGCGAAGTTACATGCATTAGGTACTAGCCTTGGTCTTATGGATAAATTGCTATCGCTTCCGAAGGCAACGTCCCTGTACCTACGAAAGCTAGCCGGTCATCCATGACCGGACTCACGCAATTTATTCCAACGCCCTGCGGCAACTTCGCAGGGGAAGGTGAACTCCTGTCGCAACAGTGCGAACTATTAATTCCTAAAGATCTGCGCCTGTCCTGTCTTTTATTTGGACGATATTAAATGTTTTAATAGTGGCTTACCCATTAATTTGTGAAACTTTCTTGTTTCTAAATAATAACGAAGATGGTCGGGCAAAAATATTCTGTTGATTTAAATATAAAGTTATTAACTTCATTTTCGTTAATGTTGTCAATTTCGATAGAAGTTAATTTGCATATGTTACATTGCTTATTAATTTCATGCCCAATATTTTGAGTAATAATTTTTTGAAGGTACATTACAGACAGTGTAAATAAAATTTCATGGTTGTTGGAAATTGTTTTTTTATTCTTAATGTAAGTATAGATTTCTAGTATTGTACTTAGGGGAAGGAAAGGTGTTAAAAGGCCACCAACTGTAGATATGCCATCAGATAAAAGAGACTTTAAATCGAAAGTCATTATTTTA
This sequence comes from Shewanella decolorationis S12, assembly GCF_000485795.1. GTDB lineage: Bacteria > Pseudomonadota > Gammaproteobacteria > Enterobacterales > Shewanellaceae > Shewanella > Shewanella decolorationis. Next base: position 253,093 of record NZ_AXZL01000076.1, on the reverse strand, counting down.
TTAAAGTCCAATAAGTCAAGTATCTTAGATTGATTTATAATCAAATTTGATTGGATATTTCTTTTTATATCTTCAGTTAAATAATAATTACCTTCATTACTTTTAACAATCGCCTCAATACCATCCCTTAAAATTGGCATGTGATCTGATTCTTTGTACTCAGTAATGACTTTAAGCAGAGAGTCTGAAAATCCTCCTTCTACAGTGATTGGATTAAATATAATAAATTGTATTATATCAATAGTTAGAAATGATTTTTTTAGGAAGTTAATAGATTCAGTTACATTCTTCCCTGCTTCATTGATAAGACGTTCTCTTTCAGAGCGGCTATCACCTTCTGTAGAACAAAAAACAATTTCATTTTCGATACAGAATAGTATTGAACGCAGTTTAGTTTCTAATGGATCAGTTATAGGGAGTTCCGTAACCTTGAGGTTTGCTAGTTCCTTTATTGGGTACTCTTCAACTTTCACCAATTTTTTTTGGCAAGTTATTCATCTCAGCCATAAGAATAATAATTGTGTCAAAGTAAATGACGTATGAGAGCCAAGCCTTATTTATGATTAAATTATCAATTGCGTAGCAAGGACCATACCTAACAGATAACTCTGTATCTAATAATAATTTTTTCATTTTTAAAGCCCAAATTAAGATAAGTCATACAAGAAAGCTAATTGTGTTCTAATGAAACATAGGCTGTAATAGACTGAGCAATTGAATAATGTGATTTAATAATTAAAATATGTCAGTAACTTAGCACCCATTACAGTGGGTTTCAATATTTTTTTCATGCAGAAAAGCGAGTTGATTTATTAAGGCACCCATTGTTAAATTTGGCAAATAAATATGGGAAATGCATAACTCTTTTGGAATTAACTGCCAACACCCTGACCACAGAAGTTCACCTTCCCCTGCGAAGTTGCTGAAGGGCGTTGAAGAAAATCGCGTGAGCGAGGCATGGATGCCTTGCTAGCTTTCGGGGTACAGGATGTACCATCGGAAGCGTTAGCGATTTTCGAATAAGCACGAAGCCACTAACCAATGCATGTCACTTCGCTAGGGACGCCGGGGGATTTCCAAAAGGGGAACAGGCGCTTTTCCCCTTTTGGTCGGGTGTGGGGTAAAGCCCCACGACTTTGATTTTGATTAACGTAAATAAAAAAGCCAGACAGAGTCTGGCTTTCGTTTATCAATAAGTCATTAGGACTCAGGCGTCGCTATCACCCAGTGACAGTAGAGTCGCATTACCACCGATGGCGGTGATGTTGTTAGTGCGAGTTTTTTCAGTCACGAAGCGAGTTAAGTAGTGTGGACCACCGGCTTTTGGACCTGTGCCCGACAGACCTTGGCCGCCGAAAGGCTGTACGCCAACGACCGCGCCGATTTGGTTACGGTTGATGTACACGTTACCTACGTTAACCTTGTCAGCGACTTCGAGGGCATGACCTTCGTTACGGCTGTGGATACCTAAGGTTAAGCCAAAGCCTGTGCTGTTGATTTCATCGATCACATGGGCAAGTTCAGATGCCTTGTAACGGATCACGTGTAGGATTGGACCAAAGTGTTCTTTTTCAAGCACTTTGATAGAATCGATTTCAACGGCAGTTGGTGACACAAAGTGACCATTCTCAGTACCAGCAGGCAATGGCATTTGCTTGATCAGCTTACCGACTTGCTTGATGTGGTCGATATGGGCGTCAAGGTTAGCCTTCGCGGTCGCATCAATAACTGGGCCCACGTCGGTTTTCACTGAACTTGGGTTGCCAATTACTAACTCGTCCATCGCACCTTGGAGTACATCGATAACGCGGTCTGCAATATCTTCCTGCAGGAAGAGTACACGCAGTGCCGAGCAGCGTTGACCCGCACTGGTGAAGGATGAAGACACTACATCGTTAACCACTTGTTCTGGCTGAGAAGTAGAGTCAACCACCATAGCGTTTTGACCACCAGTTTCGGCGATTAACGGAATGATGGCGCCTTCACGGTTGGCCAGTGTGCGGTTGATGAGTTTGGCTGTGCCAGTTGAACCGGTAAAACATACGCCGCCGATGCGCTCATCTGCCGTCAGTGCGTTACCTACGGTAGCACCTGTGCCGGGTAGATATTGCAGCACGTCCGTTGGAATACCCGCTTGGTGTGCAAGCTGCACTGCGCGGTAACCAATGATTGAAGTCTGTTCAGCAGGTTTAGCAACGACAGTGTTACCCGCAGCGAGGGCTGCCGATACTTGGCCTAAGAAGATAGCGAGTGGGAAGTTCCATGGGCTGATACACACGAACACACCGCGACCTTGAAGGAAGAGTTCGTTTAACTCACCCGTTGGGCCTGGGAGCAGTTCAGGTTTTGACATCAGCTTCTTAGCTTGCACCGCGTAGTAGCGGCAGAAGTCTACGGCTTCACGCACTTCATCGATACCGTCTTGAATGCTCTTGCCCGCTTCACGGGTACACAGAGCAATCAGTTCTTCGCGGTTTTCTTCTAACAGATCCGCCAGCTTTTGCAGTGCCGAGGCGCGCACTTCAACAGGCGTACGTGTCCAAGAGGCGAAAGCTGCATGGGCAGAAGACACAGCTTGTTCGATAGCAGCTTTGTCCGCAAAAGCTACTTGACCCACAGTTTGAGTGGTATCGAATGGGCTCACCACGGTTTTGTGTTCGCCAGTTAAGGTTTGACCATTAACCAGAGGGCCCGCTTGCCACTGCGTCGATTTGAATTTGTCTAAGGCCGCGAAGAATGGCTCTGCTTCTGAAATGATGTTCATATTGAGTCCCTTGGAATTTTTGCGATCGCTACCGAAGATGTCGGTAGGTAAAACGATTTTGTTGTTAGCCAGGGTTTTGTAGCCTGTCAGGGTTTTCAGTGGGTGAACCACTAAAGACTCAATAGGCGTTTTCGGGTCGACCAGTTTGTGCACGAATGAAGTGTTGGCGCCGTTTTCTAGCAGGCGACGCACTAAGTAGGGCAGCAGATCCTTATGGGCACCGATTGGAGCGTAGATACGCACTGCTTTCGCGCCCGCTTCCGACAGAATGGTGTCGTACAACTCTTGTCCCATGCCGTGTAGACGTTGGAATTCGTGGTTACGATCGCCCGCCATATCGGAAATTGCCGCAACGGTTTGCGCGTTGTGGCTGGCAAATTGGGGATAAATCGCGCCGCGGGTGGCGTCGGATAACAGATAACGCGCACAGGCTAAGTATGATACGTCGGTACCAGCTTTGCGGGTGTAGAGTGGGTATGCTGCTTCACCAGCTTGTTGTGCCCATTTCAGCTCGCTATCCCAGTAAGCGCCTTTTACTAAGCGAACCGGAATTTCATCGCCTTGCTCTTTCGCTAGACGGGTTAACCATACCAGCACCGGCAGAGCACGCTTAGAGTAAGCTTGCACTACGATACCGAGTAAGCCCCAACCCTTAGTGGCTTCAGAATTAAACAGTTTTTGGAACAGTTTTAATGATAGTTCGAGGCGGTCAACTTCTTCGGCATCGATAGAAATACCGATATTTAAGCCACGGGCTAACTTAATTAAGCGAATAACTGTGTCATACAGCTCGGTCAGCACACGGTCTTCATTAGCGACTTCGTAACGTGGGTGCAGTGCTGACAGCTTGATAGAAATCGTTGGGCGTGGTGATTCGTTTTCGTTATAGCTTTGCGCGCCTAACTCAGTAATCGCATTGGCATAATCGTTAAAGTATTTTTCGGCATCTTTACGCGTCAGCGCAGCTTCACCCAGCATGTCGTAAGAGTGGGTGTAACCTAATTTACGCTTGTCTTCGCTGTTCTTGAGCGCTTCTTTCATGGTGCGGCCGAGAACGAACTGCTTACCCATGATCTTCATCGCCGCCATCATGGCTTGGCGGATCACAGGCTCACCTAAACGATTCACTAAACGGCTTAACAGGTTGCTTGGCGTACCATCGATTTTTTTATCGAGTTTGACGATTTTGCCAGTGAGCATTAGGCCCCAAGTGGAGGCGTTAACCAGCACCGAATCGCTCTTGCTTAAGTGTTCATCCCATTTTGCGCCTGAGAGTTTGTCTTCAATTAAGGCGTCGGCGGTGGCCGCATCGGGAATACGCAGCAGGGCTTCGGCTAAACACATCAGGATAATCCCTTCCTGTGTTTCTAAGCTGTATTGCTGCAGGAAGGCGTCGATGCCAACCATTAAACCTTTCTTATCGAATTGACGAACTTTGTTGACCAGTTCGTGGGCACGACGAGTGACGCGCTCGATGGCTTCATCACTGGAGGGCACTAGTTTGATTAGCTCTGACAAGTATTGTTCTTCATCGACAATGTAGTTGTCGGTGACGGCTTTGAACAGTTCGTCGAGATTGGCAGAATCGTAGCGGCCTGCCAGCACTTCACTCGCTTTGAACATAGTAATCGCTTCCATCTTGGCCAGTTGTTTTCGGCTCTATTGTTGAAACAAAAATGGGGGGCGCGAAACGCATTTGATATTTTGTATACAATATGAAGCTTTGCGCGCGCAGATTATACAACCAAAATGTGACGGACAACACTATAGCGTGAAAGAATGTGAAGATTGTTTGATTAGCTTGTTACGCGCTAGATGTAACGCTCGATTGACAAAAAAGCCAGTGTTTGAAAACACTGGCTTTTGATTTTACTTTCAGCGGATTTGCGTAAAAATTTACATCCAACGCTTTTTATTGCGGCGCTGCGGTCTTGGTAGATACACCAAAATCACCCCCACCACTAAACCGGCAGCGGCAATCAAACCACCTTCACGCCAAAGGGCAAATTGTGCTTCCTGAGCGCTGCTATCCGCGGCCAGTTTCAAACTGTCGCGCTCTTGAGTAGCTTTGCTCAACATTGCCTCAGCGTCGGTCAACTTGGCTTTAAGCTCGGCCACTTCATCGGCATGGTTATCGGTTGAGCTCATCACTTCGTCCAGTTTAGCTTTGGCTTGAGCCAGTTCACTGGTGAGTGACGATACTTGCTCGCGAAAACTTGGGGTAGCGCTAATCATGTTAGTTGGTACCCAACCTTCGCGTCCCTTGTGGTCGACAATTTTGGAGTAATCGCCTTGGGTTTCGCCCAATAAGGTAATAGGTTGTCCCGCTTCAATCGAGCCCAAGATACGGTAGTCTGTACTCGGACCATTGAGAATATAAAGAAACACGTTGTCCGAGATATAGCGGGGTTGGCCTTCGGCCAGCAGGTTGGGGGAGAGTAACATCATTCCCACCAGAGTCAGCATTCTTAACACTTTTGTATTCTCATCAACGAAATAGTGACAACATGCTAGGGATTTGGGGCCTGCAATGCAAGAGGGAAGTCATAGACTTCCCTCAACTTTGCCGCATCCATGCTAGCGATTCCTGTGTGTTTTGTGCGTTTCTACGGCAAGCTTGCCATAGTCACCTTGGCTTCTTAGTTAAAGATACCTTTAATCATAAAGAAGAAGATGATAGATAGACCCGCACCCGCAGGTAAAGTAACCACCCAAGACACAACAATATTACGCACGACACCAATGTTGATTGCCGCAATACCACGGGCCATACCCACACCTAGTACCGCACCCACTAAGGTTTGTGTGGTAGAGATAGGTAAACCAGTACCAGAAGCAATAACTACAGTCGAGGCAGCAGCTAATTCGGCAGCAAAACCACGGCTTGGTGTTAAGTGAGTGATGTTTTTACCAATGGTTTGCATCACGCGCTTACCGAAGATAGCCAGACCCATCACGATACCAACGGCACCTAAAGGCAGGATCCACCAAACTAACGGAGACTTAGACGCAATTTGACCGCCACTGTTGACCACAGAGACAACCGCTGCTAATGGGCCAATCGCGTTAGCTACGTCGTTTGAACCGTGGGCAAAAGCCATACAACAGGCGGTGAGTACCATCAGGATCGCAAACACTTTTTCAACGTTAGCGTACATGGTTTTGTGGGTGGCTTTCTCATCCATTTTTAAACGAGAAATGATCACCTTTCCAATAATACCAACGGCAATTGCAATCACACCCGCCAGCATATACGCTTCGGCACCTTTTAAGTGAATACCAACGTGTGATAGACCCTTAAGGATGGTGACTAACGACATGATAAAGCCAGCAAATGCCATGTAGAAAGGCACATAGCGTTTCGCGTTAGCGAGTGGGTTATCTGTGTTGAAAATCAGTTTTTGCGTGCTTTGGAACAGAATGAAAGCCATAAAGCCAGAGATTGCAGGGGTGATGACCCAAGAGCCAACAATACCACCTACTTTTTCCCAGGCGACAGACTCAGTGCCAACACCCACAGCCGCGAAGCCGATAATTGCACCTACGATAGAGTGAGTGGTTGATACTGGCCAGCCTAAGGCTGATGCGACAACTAACCAAATCCCTGCGGCTAACAGTGAGCCAATCATGCCGTATACCAGCAATTCAGGGGTTTGGGTAAAGTAACTTGAATCAATAATACCGTTACGGATCGTACTGGTCACTTCGCCGCCGGCTAAGTAAGCACCCGCAAATTCGAAGATCATTGCGATAATAATCGCTTGTTTAATAGTAATAGCGTTGGAACCCACTGAGGTTCCCATTGCATTGGCCACGTCGTTCGCACCAATACCCCACGCCATTAGAAAACCAAACGCGGCCGCAATGGCAATAAGCCACGGCCCATTAGTGGCTAAGACGTTAGCCACCTCCATACCTGCATCAACCATATTGATACCTTGATAACCTTATTTATTAAACGCGAGCCAGCATAAGCTCAAGACGCGAACCGACGCGTTCGGCAAGATCTGCAAGACCGCCGACCCATTCAATCGTTTTATAGAGGAACATCACATCGACAGGATTCAATTCTGATTCCAATGCAAATAGCTGACGACGTAATTGAATTTGCAGATCGTCAGTATCTTCTTCGATGATATCGAGTTCGTTGATCATTTTAGCCACTAAGTCGACTTCACGACCGCGGAAACCTGCTTCAAGCAAATCTTCGAGTTCGTTAATGACTTGTTTTGCAAGACCTACTGCGTCGATACAACGTTGTAGATACGCAATAAAGGGCACTTGCATGACCTGAGGGATTAATAATTGACGGCCGATAACACGACCAGAGATATCTTTTGCTTTGTTAGCGATTTTGTCTTGTTGAGTCAGTAGTTCCAATAGATCTGTACGCTCAACTGGCATAAACAAACCGCTTGGCAGAGTGAGGCGAATTTCACGCTTGAGTGAGTCACCTTGCTTTTCCGCTAAACTGATTTGCTTGCGTAGTTGAACTGCGCCATCCCAGTTACCTGTGATGGTGGCTTCGAAAAAGGGGACCAGTAACGATGCGCAATCGTAGACTTTGTCCATGTGCTCTTGAAGAGGCTTGATTGGCGATTTTGCAAACACGCCCAAAATAGAGTTTACTGGCATTGCCGTTTACCTATTTAGATTGTTCCATGATTGGAAAAAGCGGGCGCATGTTACCCTATGCGTCCGCGTATTGAAACTGTGTTTTTTTAGAAAAATTCACAGCATTATTCTAACGGGTTATATACCAACTTCAAAACCAAATCCTACGGGATTTTTATGACACATTTGTGACATTATGAACTAAAAGTGACGCATCAATGAATCTTTGATGACAAAATGAGCGGTGCCGCAATGAATGCAGAGATAGAATTAAAACTGTTTTTCCTCCCTAAGTTTCAAGAATCCTTGATAAATAAGTTAGATAGCCTGCCAAACGCCACTCCGCAGGGAAAGCGTCGCTTAAGCAACGGTTACTTTGATACCCCCGGATTACAATTACGCCAATGGGACATGGGGTTAAGGGTGCGCGGGTTTGATGGTCACAAAGAGCAAACCATTAAGACGGCGGGGCAAGTGGTGGGCGGGATCCATTCTCGTCCCGAATATAACGTCACCATTGAAGCCGACAGCCCAAATTTAAGCCTCTTTCCCGCCAATATCTGGCCCGCCAATGCCGATTTAGCATCAGTGCAAGCGGCGCTTGGCTGCGTATTTCATACCGATTTTTATCGCCGCGCCTGGCATGTGACTATAGGAGAGAGCCTTATCGAGGTTGCCTTGGACACGGGGGATATTACCGCTAATGGTCAGCATGAAGCGCTCTGCGAACTCGAATTTGAGCTATTGTCGGGGGATGCCAATGCCTTATTAACCTTGGCGACGCAAGTGGCCGATAGCGTTCCTGTTCGTTTAGGTAAAGCCAGTAAGGCGCAGCGCGGTTATCGACTCGCGGGGCAATCTAAGCCGTTAACCTTAAATGCGCTCGAGTTTTTACCGCTGCCCGTGCCTGAAGATCTCAACCTGCATCAGCCCCATCAACAGGATTTAACCGCCACTTGCCAAGTCTTACTGGAAACCGCACTCGAGCGTTGGCAGTTGCTCGAAGCCATGATTGCCGAAGAACAAGATAACGAAGCCGTAATTGCCCTATGGTGGCGGATGCGCGCCTGTATCCGTTTAGTACGGATGACGCTGAGCCAGTTTGGTCTCGCTAACGCTACTTTGATGCAGCACTTTACTCTGATTGAATCCCAGCTGGTGTTCATTGAGGAGGCACAGGCCCTAGCGGCCTTGCTGGGCAGTCAAAAAGGCTTATTAACTCGGCACGACGCCCGTCAAGCCTTGATGCAACAACTACAGCTGCAATTTGAAGCCATGGATATCACGGGGCGGTTAACCTCACTTTGGCAAAGTGTTGAATACGGTCAATTGCAGTTGGCGATTGTCGAGATCCTATTGGCGCTCAGCGCGGGTAACATCGAGCTGCCCGCAGAGCTTGGGTTGTCCCAGCATGCTGATCATGCGCAGGAAGCTTCATGGCAGGCTGTTTTGGCTGCGATGCCAAGCGATAAGACCATGACCGCCGAGGATTATCTGCAGTGTGCAGCGTTACTCGATGAGAGTATTCAAGTAGGGCAGGCCTATGGGCTTTTGTATGAGGCAAAATCCCGCGATGCCTTTAGGGCACCTTGGCAGGATTTAGTGTTAGGGATTAGAACCTTAGCTTGTTATCAGCAATTAACGTTGGCGGCGCAAACCCTTGGCATCGACTTAAGCGACTGGCTTGAGGCTAAGCAGCAAAGCTTACTTTTTGCGATGGAGGCGTCGAGACAAAACGCGATGACGCAAACAACTTATTGGTAACGGCCGATTGGTCGGCATCACTTTGAATAAAGCTTAGGAAGGCATTGCCTTCCTAATTCTTTTGGGCTTCTAATGCTTGTTTTAACTCAGCAATTTTGGCCAACATCTGCGCTTGATTCTGCTCCATCTGCCGCTGGTTTTCTTCCATTCTAGCAAGGGCCATTTCGAGTTCGCTTTTAATCTCTGCCTTATGCGCGTCTTGACGCTCTTGGCGCTCGCTTTCATCGGGGGCGACAAATACCGAGGCCATATAACCCGAAATCACCCCGAAAAAGCTCACGCCACTGACAATCACTATGCCGCCAACAATATGCCCTGCGGTGCTGACAGGGTAGAAATCACCATAACCCACGGTTGAAATGGTCACTAAAGCCCACCAAATAGCTTGTTCAGCGGTTTGGATATTGGCGCCTTCAGTACCGCTTTCGACTATCAGGATGATGATAGATGCGAAGGTTAAAATGGTCACCATAGCGACCAGTAAACTGGCTAAGGTGGCTTGTTTACGCTGCTTTATCAATGGTATAAGGAAAGATCGACTCATGCGGATTAAACGGATTACCCGCAGAATTTGGAATACCCTCGCGATACGCAGTGCCTCGATGGCGGGAATACTGGCGATGAAGTCGATCCAATGATGGCGCAGATAAAAGAGTCTATCCCGCGCGCGAAACAGGCCAACGAAAAAGTTGATCATAAAAATCATGCAAATCGTGGTATCGATAAAAAACAGTAGCCGGTAGGTTTCTGTATCGAGGCGGCCAAAGGTCATTACCAGCACTATGATGACTGACAATAACGATAGCAGCATCATAGCGAATTCGAAGGGAGATGGATTAGCCAGAGAGCGGAGCGACCAAGGGGTTTTATCTGTCATGCCTAACATGATCCCTGTGTTTTAAGGCGAATATCTAAGGTAAAAGAGTTTACGCTTCGAGTAAATTAACTTTGTGATAAATCGCCCGACTTAGAATTATCGGGCCTTTAAAAGACGCGCTAACAATTAATCCTTAGCGACAAAACGGACGAGATCTTCCAGTACTCGGCGCTTTATTTCAAGTTGGGCATCGGCACTAAGACCATATTTTTCAGCAAGTTGAACATAGTCATCGGCATTAAGGGATACGGTTAGACGGGGGCGAGTCGGACGTTTTGAAACACTTAAGCCTAAAATGGTACGGATCTGATCGGAAGGGCTGACACCCGCATCGAGTGCGGCTTTACGAATTGAATATTGAAACTTTTCATCGAGGTCGAAGGCCACTTGCGTCGCTTTTGCGGCATCTTGGTTTTTCTGCCATTGCTCTGGCAGAGGGTGTTTCGTTTTACTCATTAGGCGCTACCTGTTGTTATCAACCGTACATTTCGAGCGAATTTAATTGGGATTGTAATGGCTTAAGCGATAAAGTGCGAGTGGCGCACTTTATCGTATGCTAAAGCTTACTGACCGGGCCAGTAGTCGCGAATGTCCGACAAGGGGCGGTATAAGGTCAGCACTACGTCCGTATCACCGCCTTCGTACACTTCTACCTCTACCGCGCGGCTTTCGTCATCGTCGAGCAGTAAATAATATTCGAAGGGCTCGCCGGTTGCACCATTGGCATCCTGCGGCGGTTTTAGGCCGCGGTAGTCTTCGCGGTGAAAATAGCCAAACAGCGCAAAGGTCACTTGATGGTATTGCTTACCCAGCCATTGTTCGAGCTGCTCGGCTAACTGTGGCGACAACTCTTGGGTGGTGAGTTCGGCGTGGCCTGGTTCATCGAAAAGGGTACTGAATTGCTCTAAATCGAATAACTGTTCCACCTGGGCGCGGGTAATTTTCAGGGAGAAGGCGAGGTAAGTTTCATCGTCCTCTTCAATACTCAAAAATAGCGTTTCGCTACCATGACCCTTAAGTACCCACTCGGTTTGCTGATTGCGTTCAAACTCATAGGTATTCACCGCTTCGACTTTGAGTTGCTGACCGCGCAATTGTGGCGGCAGAGCAAAACTATTGTCGATGGAGATCATATCGCCGATCTTGAGCGCAGAGGGATGGTTGAGTTCACGCGCTGGCGGCGCCTTTTTACCAAAAATACTGTTAAAAAATCCCATATTCGCTCCTAAACAGTGCGCACTATGCCAAAGCTCACGCTATGAGTGGGTGATTGGACATATTCGCGTGTCTAAAACAAAAAAGCCGAGCACAATAGGGGGTGATGGTCCCATCGGTGCTCGGCGTTTGGTCAATCATGAATTAGCTTTTACGTGCCTTAATACGTTCGAGCACGGCGTTGGCATTCGATTTTTGCTCACCTATGCCAGCTTCGGCTAATTTGGCTTGCAATGATTTATCGCTGCCTTCTTCGGCTAAGGTTTCAGCGGCTTTCAATCTGTCGTCAAACTGTTGTTGACGCGCCTTGATACGCTCTAATGAATCTTTAGCATTCAGCAGCTTAGAGTTGCTTGAGGCAAAAGAGTCGGTAATGGTCGCTGTTGCCTTTTGTACGCTTTCGGTGGTTTTAACCATGCTTAACTGACGTTGATAATCAGACAGTTGACGCTCAGTTTTCTTCACTAAATCTTTTAGGCGTACTGCATGGGCGCTGAAGCTATCATTAGCAGTTTGCTGCTCAGCCAGTTCTTGCTCCAATTGAGCAATTTTTTCAGCCACTTCAATGGCTAAGGCTTCGTTGCCTTTATCTAAAGCTTGCGTTGCATAGCCTTCGTGTTCGGCAATTGAACGCTTTAAGCGGTCAACTTCGCGGCTGGCTTGCATTTCTTTCGCCATCACATCGGTCAGTTCGCGCTTAGCGTTGGTTAAGTGTTTCTCGGCATCACGGATTTCCTGTTCGAAAATACGAGTCGAGTTTGCGTCTACGATGCTTTGGCCTACTTCGGTGGCACCACCGCGAAACGCTGTTAAAATTTTATTCAGAATGCCCATAGTAGTGGCTCCTTATTTCAGATAGTCGACCATTTCATCGATAACTTCTAAGCAGTTATCGGATAAGACTGCTAACTCTTGCTCGATTTCGAGCATGCTAGATTGCAGGGACAGCGCGCCGTAAACCACGTATTTGTCATCAATTTTGGCAAAGGCTGACAATGGCATTGGAATGTTTAATTCGAGCATGGTTTCAAACATTTCGCTGCGACGTTCTTGGTTTACTTCGTTCTCGCCCCATAGGTAGCTGATGCAGAGAATTTGGTTGTCCGTAACCGATACGAATACCGGGATTTCTTCACGGCCGACCACATTCACTTGCAACACTTCGACTTCACCATCAATTGGATAGCAATCGAATTGGAAGCCGGTTTGGCTGTTATTGCCAAGGCTGTTGAGGTGATTTGCAAGAGTATGGATATTCATATTTGTCCTTATTGACATATTATGTCTTTGTTCAAAGATAGCACTAAGACATAATATGTCAAGCACTATCTTTATCCGTTAAAAAAGATCCAGTCCTTGGGTTTCGGACCAAGCCTGTTGATGATAATGGTACAACTGTAATGACCCCAGTTCATTGGGCTTAATATTGGTCGCATCCTGATAAAAATTGGCTGGGAATTCAAAGGCGCCTTTAACTAAACCTAAGGTTAACCAGTCATCTGCAATTGGCAACTCTGTCAGCAGTGCCAAACGATGTTGAGCATCTTTGCCATTTAAGGTGGCGATACTCCAACCCCATTCACCAAAACTAGGGACATTGTGGTGATACTGTTTTACATCAAACCCCGCTAAGGCCAAGGTTTTTGCTACTGAGATAAAGGCCTTTTGTGCGTGATAGGGCGAGGTTGACTGTACAGTCAGAGCACCATCACTGCTCATTAGTTCCTTGAGCTTGCGATAGAAATAATCCGAATAGAGCTTATTTAGATCGGGATGGCTAGGATCGGGCAGGTCTACAATAATGGCATCGTATTTCTCCCCCGCGGCAATCAGTTTATCGACACCATTAAAGGCGTCGTCGTGGATCACGTTAACGCGAGGATCGTTAAAGGCATTGCCATTGAGGGCCAACAGGGCTTGGCTTAGACGCTTAGGCATATTTGTATCGGGCGTTTTAAAGAGTTGCACCAATGCGGCATCAAGATCGAGTAAGGTCACTTGCTCAGGTTCCCAGCGCAGTACTTGCTTAAGGCCCAGTCCATCACCACCACCAATGATTAATACCTTGTTGTGGCGAGCGCTTGCCGCAAGCGTTGGGTGAACTAAAAACGCATGGTAGATATGCTCATCGATACTCGAAAACTGTAATCGGCCATTGATATACAAAGAGTATATGGGGGAGAGGCCATTGCCGCGTAAGCGCTCGGTAAAGGTGAGTTGTTGAAAGCGCGTGGCCTTAGCGTAAACCACTTTGTCTTTATAGAGCAGATTGTTGAACTGTTGCTCCCAACTCGGCCCTTGAATGGCGAGCAGCAATAATACGCCGGTGACTACAAAATGCCCCGCGAGCAATAATTTCGCCCTTTGGATCTTGGGCCAAAAACGCCAGATAAACACAAAGCCCGCGAGCAAGTTAAAGCTGGCGGTCAGCGCGGCGGCGAGTTGAATATCGATGGCCAGCATAAAGCCCACCCAAATGGCCGCGCCAATCCCTGCGCCAATATAGTCGGCGCCATAAATGGTGCCAGCGTTATGCAGTAAGTGTTCATCTGATAAGGATTGTCTCACCCTCGCGATCAGCGGAATTTCCATCCCGATCATCAAGCCGAGCAAAACGCCCCAGACATAGGGCAGATGTTCGCTCAACTTTTGCAGCGAGCCAATCATGCCACCTTCGGGCAGTTGATCCGGTGGTAAACCTAAGGTGGAGGCGATAAGCATCGGCAGTTGCTGACCAAAACCTATCACGGCAGCGGTAATTAAAATCGCCAGCGAGCCACAGAGCGCGACGGTGAGTTCCAGCACCGCAAAGCCGGTAAAGGCATCTTTAATTCTGCGAGCGGCAAAGGCGCCAAGACCCATGGAGACGATCATCAGGCCGATCATGGTGTAAATGGCGGCTTCTAACGCGCCTAAGATCCGGCCAGCGTAGTGGGACAACAGGTATTCGTAGATCAGGCCGCACCCAGCGAGTACGGCCATAATGCCCAATAGTAGGACATCATCGAACCAGCTTAGGCGACTCGTTTTTACCGCTTGAGTCGCCGAGCTGGTTATTTGGGATTCGTGCATTGGATTACGCCATTAGGGCCGTGAGAATAAGTGCGATAGCAATACTGATGGCCATTTCTACGGCAGCGATACCAATGTTGTGCTGTCTTTCGACTTCATCCGCCAAATCGATTCGTGCCAGCACCAGCTTTTTGATCACAAACAACAGCAGTGTCAGTACCACCAACATGATGATGGAGAACACTAACCAACCGATGATGTTAGTCACATAGGCGGTTGGGTTGAACAGGATAAAATGACTCGCGGCATTAAAGCTTAAAGCCATGGCTATCATAAAGCCTGCGTGGCGAATGGCTAATGCCGTGTGGCCTTGGACGAGTGCCAGCTGCATAGAAGAGTCTTGATTACGACTCGCGAAGCGTTTTTCACGTAGGCGGGTCAGTAGCACTAGCATCAACTGCGAAATCGCAAAGGCGCTGAAGATGGCAATAAAGGTGTCGAGTGTTAAATCCTCGGCCCATAGCAGTACGGCGCGAATAATGATCGCGGTTGCGATGGCGGCGCTGGCATCTACAATGGCGACAGATACGTTACCTTTAAGGATTTGCTGATTCTTATCTAACTCGTTTAGTGCGATTTTATCGTGTAAATAGCGTCCGAATTTAATCAGCACTAAGCCAAATAACCCGTAGGCGCTCATGCCAATGGCTTCGGTTAAATAGGAGGGCGCAGCAGCGCCAGTAATTGCGCCTGTCAACACTATGCCGAGTGCGGCAACGGCGCCGGCGGTACTGATCCCAAAGGCAAAGTTATCGCGTTCAGCCAGCTCTTTACTGCTGTTGACTCTCACACTCCAGCCCTGCAAATAACGCATTAATGTCAATAAGATAACTGCAATAGTGAGGTCAATTGCCAGTATGGTGACTAGCTCTGGTGTGATACCGAAATCCTGAAATAATGTCATAAGAGATCCTTTAGGTTACTTGCCTCGGCGCACACTGCGGGTCGTGCGGTTGCTGGAATTACGGAAACTGCTGTCTTTAGAATAATTAGAACGGAATTTGCTGCCTGACTGCGCACCCGACTTATTCGCGGTACTTGCGGTATTGGTTTTAGGCGCGCTGCTGCTCTCACGGGAGAGCGCCGTGGCACCTGTACGCGATTTAGCATAGGGGCTATCGAAGCGTTTCCCTTGGGAATCGAAACGTTTTTTGGTCTGCTCGAAGGTTTTTTCCTGCGCCTGTGCTTGTTTTGGCGAAGTATAGCGATAGCGACCTACGTCGTTGTAATAGCTGTAGCCACGATTACCCGACCAACGGTCGTAGTAAATAGGACGTTGAAAAATATTCGAAAACATCGAATACATGCCGTACCAAGCCCAGAAGGACATGCCGCTTGAGTCTGTCTGCCAACTGCCGTAAGCCGGGTTACCCACCAATTGACTACCAGGGCCAAAATCTTCGGCATTATTGGCAAGGGCCGCCGCCTCACGGCTGATGGCATTGACGCGGGCAAGCTTGCCCTCCGACATATCGGCGATCACGTTCACCGGATCGGAAAGCATGTCGTTATATAGACTAGGATCGGCCGCTTGGTAGAGATTCTCAACCTCGTTGAGTTGCTGGTCGAGATCGGTAAAGTTGGCCGAATTTTTGGCATCAGCTAAACGACGCTTCAGCGAGGTGTACATAGGCCCTTCGGCGGTTGCATCCTTGGCTAATTCATCCACTAATGGTGCTAAATCAGGCTTTTGCTGTTTTAGCAAACTGCTATATTGCTTGAGCAGATTGGCGTTACGCACCTGACCGTCCTCAAGCATAGTATTGAGTGTCGAGAGGCG
This sequence comes from Shewanella decolorationis S12, assembly GCF_000485795.1. Taxonomy (GTDB): domain Bacteria; phylum Pseudomonadota; class Gammaproteobacteria; order Enterobacterales; family Shewanellaceae; genus Shewanella; species Shewanella decolorationis. Next base: position 237,007 of record NZ_AXZL01000076.1, on the reverse strand, counting down.
CTGCTCAGTGAGTTGTTGATACTTCTCAATTTTCTCTGGCCTGTCATCGCCACAACCTGTAAGCGATAAGGTCGCAGCCAAAATGAGCATCGACGTGAGAACCCGCATTAGCATTCCTGCCATGTTTTCTCCAAAAGTGCTGAAATAAAACTCAAATATGGGCAGACAATAATAATCTATTTGCCCAATATGTTTGCCTCACAGGTTATAGTACCCTAAACAGCCAAAAAAGAGGGGTTACTTTCTTTTGGGCTGAGTTCGCATCTGCCATGAAGGGATAATGCGAGAATTTGCCTTTAGGCATGACAATGGCATCAAACCTGATGTGATTTCATTCTATATCATTTATGACATAATATGTCGACGTTTAAATTTGTTAGGGATTATTATGGCCGTACAAAAAGACAGTAATAAGTCATTGTCTCCCCTCATTACTCAAGCCGCGGAGCGTCATTGGGCACGTCTTGCCGAAGTATGGTCAGAAGGACTGGCAAATTTAACACCTGCGCAGCAGCAGGAACTGAAAAACGTTTTAGGATTAAGCGATTATATCGCAGCGCAGTTAACTCGGTCACCCGAGTGGATTAACACTTTATTCGCGGGCGATTTGCAGCAAGTGGAGCGGCTAACCTTTGATGCCCAGCTACACGAACAGTTAAGCAGTGCGACGACAGAAGACCTCGCAAAACGTCAATTACGCCGATTCCGTAACTATCAAATGGTGCGTTTAGCCTGGCGAGATTTTTTAGATTACGCCAGCTTAGAAGAATCACTGTTAGACCTCTCAGCACTTGCCGAAGCATTAGTGATCGGGGCAAGGGATTGGCTCTATAAGGAAATGTGCGCCCAATATGGTACGCCTATGGATAAGGCGGGCAATCCGCAGCCTTTGCTTATTTTGGGCATGGGCAAGCTCGGTGGGCGTGAGCTGAACTTCTCCTCCGATATCGACCTTATCTTTACTTTCCCCGAACATGGCGAAACCGTGGGCGGGCGTCGAAGCCTCGATAACCAACAGTTTTTCATCCGTATGGGGCAGCGGCTAGTTAATTTACTCGACCAAATTACCGTCGATGGGTTTGTGTTCCGCGTCGACATGCGCCTGCGTCCCTACGGCGAGAGTGGTCCTTTGGTGGTGAGCTTTAGTGGTCTTGAGGATTATTACCAAGAGCAAGGGCGCGACTGGGAACGCTATGCCATGGTTAAAGCCCGTTCTCTAGGGCCGTGGAACCATTTTTCCGACGAATTACACAGCTTGCTGCGCCCCTTTGTTTATCGCCGTTATATCGACTTCTCGGCGATTGAATCCCTGCGCAAAATGAAACAACTCATTGCCCAAGAAGTGCGTCGCCGTCAGTTAACCGACAATATTAAACTCGGTGCGGGCGGCATACGCGAAGTGGAGTTCGTGGTGCAAAGCTTTCAGCTGATCCGCGGCGGCCGTGAGCCCGCCCTGCGCCAGCAGAGCCTATTTGGTGCCATGGATACCCTTTACAGCCTAGGGCAATTCGAATACTTGGCGGTCGATGAGCTAAAACACAGTTACTTATTACTGCGCCGTGTCGAGAACCTCTTACAGGCGATTGATGATAAACAAACCCAGACTCTGCCAAATAATCCCCTCGATTGGGCAAGACTTTGCGCAGTGCTGGATATGATCAACGAAACCGATCTTCGCACCCATATCGAGGCGGCGATGGCGAAAATTCATCGCCATTTTAAAGCCACCGTGGGCGGTGAAGAAGGTGAGGAAAAAGCCGAGCATTGGACTGCGCAGCTGTGGAATGTGCAGCAGGACGACCACGCGATCAACCTCCTCGCCGAGCAGCAGATTGATGACGATAAACTCTGGCCGCTACTCAGCAGTTGGCGCGAAACCGTGACAAAACGCTCGATTGGCCCCCGTGGCCGTGAGACCCTGGATAAATTAATGCCAAGGTTGCTCGACGAGTTACTCAATCAGCCAAGCCCTTCAGCGGCCTTCGAGCCCGTCTCAAAGGTGCTGGAGCAAATTCTGACGCGCACCACTTATCTTGAGTTGCTGTGCGAAAATCCCGGCGCCCGTCAGCAGCTTGTGAGCCTGTGCTGTGCTAGCCCTTGGATTGCGGCGCAGCTTGCTAAATTCCCTATGTTGCTCGATGAGCTTATCGATCCGGCGCATCTGTACGACACGACTTCACTTGATGATTATCCCAGTGAGCTGCGCCAGTATCTGCTGCGGGTACCTGAGGATGATATGGAGCAGCAAATGGAGGCGCTGCGCCAGTTTAAGTTGTCGCAACAGCTGAAAATTGCTGCCGCCGATGTCACCGGCGTTTTGCCCGTGATGCAGGTGAGTGACCACTTAACCTTTTTGGCCGAAGCCATTATTGAGCAAGTGGTTATGCAGGCGTGGCAGCAAGTGGCGGTGCGCCACGGAGTGCCCAGTTATCTTGAGGAAGGCAATGACACCGGCTTTGCGGTCATAGGTTATGGTAAGTTAGGCGGTATCGAACTGGGTTATGGTTCAGATCTGGATTTAGTCTTCCTCTACGAAGCACCCGAAAACATGGCCAATAGCCTCACCAATGGCGATAGACCGATAGAAGTGGGTCATTTTTATTTGAAACTGGCTCAACGTATTCTGCACTTATTCTCGACCCGAACCACCTCGGGTGAATTATATGAAGTGGATATGCGCCTGCGTCCGTCTGGCTCATCGGGCTTAATGGTGAGTGAGATTGCTCGCTTTGGCGAGTATCAAACGCAGGAGGCTTGGACCTGGGAACATCAAGCCTTAGTGCGTTCACGCTTTGTGTTTGGCGATAATAGTTTAGCGGCTAAATTTAGCCAGATCCGCGCCTCCGTGCTCGAACAACCAAGGGACAAAGACGAGCTGAAAAAGGCCGTGCGTGAGATGCGTCAGAAGATGCGCGACCATCTACTCAAGGTCAGTGAAGGCGAGTTTGACTTAAAACAAAGCCCCGGCGGGATCACGGATATTGAGTTTATCGCCCAATATTTAGTGCTTGCTCATGCCCATGAGTATCCCGAGTTGTCGATTTGGTCTGATAACGTGCGTATTTTTGGGGTGCTGGCCGAGCTTGAGCTTTTGCCGCTGATGAGCGCGCAGCACTTAACTCAAAGTTATTGCTGGTTAAGGGATGAAAATCATCGTCTTACCCTGCAACAAAAAGCCGGTAAGTTGGCTTATGATAATGTGGCTGCGCACGCAGAAAGGATACTCGTCATCTACCAGACCATACTCGAGTAGGACTGCGTGAGTCTAACAGTTCGTCTATCCTTGAATGTGTGCCATTAGCGGAGCGAGCTATGCAATTACCTCCCATTCCTGAGAATGAGCTGCAACGTTTAGCCACCTTAAGGGCGTTGAATATACTCGATACCGATGCCGAGGAAAGATTTGATAGGATCACTCGGCTGACTCGGCGGATATTTGCCCTGCCGATTTGCGTGGTGACCTTAGTCGATGCGAATCGTCAATGGTTTAAGTCTCGCCAAGGGTTAGAGGTGACTGAAACTCCAAGGGATATTTCCTTTTGCGCCCATGCTATCAACCATGATGGTGTGTTTATCGTTCACGATGCATTAAAGGATCCACGTTTCCAAGATAATCCATTAGTTACGGAGTCCCCGCATATCCGTTTTTATGCTGGTTACCCCTTAACTATTCATGGTGAGTATCGGGTTGGGATCTTGTGCTTAATCGGCAATGAGCCTCGGGAATTTAGCGATGATGATATCGAAACCTTAACGGATCTTGGCCAGATGGTTGAGGCTGAGTTAATTTCAATCGCGCAAAATACCTTAGATCCATTGACCCTGATTTCTAATCGCCGTGGGTTTGAATTACTTGCTTATCAATCTTTAGCCAGTTGCCGTCGTACGAATGCTGAGGCGGCCTTAGTGTTTTTTGACCTCGACTTTTTTAAGGAGGTTAATGATAGTTTTGGCCACCGCAAGGGCGACCAATTACTCTATGATTTTGCCCATATTTTGATGGCAGCCTTTAGGGAGTCTGATGTTATTGCACGGCTAGGCGGTGATGAGTTTGTGGTGCTGTTAAGCTTTGTGCATCGCGATACGGTTAATTTTGCGGTTGAGCGCTTTAAACTATTACTTACCCAATATAATCAACAGCATCCTGAGCAGCATCCACTAGATACGAGTATTGGTGTTGCCCATTGGTCTCCGGAGTCTGATATCAACCTCGATGATTTACTCGATATGGCTGATCGAGCTATGTATCGAGAGAAAGCCGTTCATCACTCAAATAAACCTGAATGATGAGATATACAAAGGGAGACCTCGGTCTCCCTCGTGCAATAACATTATCCCGTAATTTGCATTACCCAGTGTTGGTATAAGGGCAAGCCTATCAAGACGTTAACAGGAAAGGTAATACCTAGTGATGCCAGCATAGCAAGCCCGATATTAGCCTCGGGAATCGCGGCGCGTATCGCAGCTGGTGCAGCAATATAGGAGGCGCTGGCACTCAACCCCGCCAGAACTAAGATACTTCCTGCTGGTAGTGCTAACCATAAACCCACAGCAATCCCTAGCCATGCCAAGATAAAAGGTGTCACAGCGGCAAACACCAGTAAACGCCATTGCTGGAGTGGTAGAGGAGAGCAAACTTTTGCTGTTACTAAGCCCATCTCTAGTAAAAACAAGGCTAATAGGGTTTTAAAGCCACCAATCAAGACTGGCGTAATTGGGGCTAGTCCAGTCGGACCATAAAGCCAACCAATAATGACACCGCCGACCAATAGCACTACGCCACGGCTGGTTAAGGCTTCGTGCAGTATACTCGACTGGTGGGATGTCGGCTTGGCATCTTGCCCTGATGATTTAGCACTTAAGTATCTGTGCAGCCAGAGCATAACTACAATCGCGGGCAGTTCGAGCAGTACCAGATATAAGGTTGTTTCTGGCCTTAATTCCATCCCTGATTTTTCCACCATGGCGAGCACCACGGCAAAGGTGCCCGCACTGACTGACCCATAATGGGCGGCGATACTAATGGCATCTGTTCGACCGAGTTGCACTAAGCGCGTCAGCACAGGGTAAAGCACTAAGGGGATGAGTAATCCTAAGGCGATAACTGCGATGAGTTCAGTGATCACTAGGTTTTGAGTGTGACCATGCAGCGCCATGCCTCCCTTTAATCCTAAGGTGAGCATTAACAATATCGACAGGGTTTCGTAAATGGCGGGCGGAACCTTAAGGTCAGATTTAACTAAACCTGCTAGCAGACCTAAAGCGAAAAACGCAATGACAATATCTGGCATAAGTATCTCATTAATAATGGCATCAACAGGGATATGCTCAGAGAAGATTCTCGGAACATCGATGGCTGGAGATTCTGAACCCAATTCGTTATATTGAAAAATAAATTGTTTAAAGATTAGGTATAGATAATTATCTATGATTAACTCTTCCCAAGGTCAACTTAAACTTCGGCACTTAAGTTTTCGTCTGCTTGAGGTGTATGTTCAGGTGGTCAGGCTTGGCAATATCTCGGCCGCCGCGCGAGCTTTGCATCTTACCCAACCGACAGTATCTCTTCAGCTTAAAAAGTTGGTCGATATTTTGGGTGAGCCTCTATTGGTAAGCGCAGAGGGACGAATGCAGCCGACCCTAGTCGGGCAAGAACTCTATCGGGTCGCCTGCGATACCTTGAGTCGTTTTGAAGACTTTGATGCCTTTATTCAGCAGGCGAGGGGCGGTAGTGTGGGCCATATCAATATCGGTCTAGTGACTACGGCAAAATACGTGATGCCTCGGATTTTAGGAGCCTTCTATCGCCAATTTCCGCAGGTAAAAGTCACTCTGAATATTGGCAACCGCGCGCATATTTTGGGGCGATTCGAGCGTCAAGAAGATGATTTATATCTCTTTAGTCATCCCCCGAGTGGTGAGCATGTGTTATCGGCGCGGATCATTAAAAATCCGCTGCAACTCATAGCCCCTAAGGATCATTGGGCGGTTGAGCGCCAACAGATCAGCTTTAATGAGCTGAAACAAGAGCGCTTTATCATGCGCGAGCCGGGCTCTGCCACGCGGCTGATGTTTGAATCTTGGTGTAGCGCCCAAGGGATTGCCTTGAGCGACACTATGCAAATTGAGAGTAACGAGGCCATTCGTTTAAGTGTGGCGTCGGGCTTAGGTTTATCGGTAATTTCAGCGCATACCCTGCAAGAAGGACGTGAAAAACCCGCAATATTGTCGGTGAATGGATTTCCACTGGAGAGTAATTGGTATCTGGTGGGGCGCAGGGACAGGCGCTTACCCTATGCCGCTATGCAGTTGGTGTCGTTTATGGCGAGCCAACTTGCAGACTGTATTGAACCTGAGTGGGTCGCTGCGGATATTCAGCAGTTAAGCCAGCGATTTAATGGATGATGCTTATCTTGGCGCGGCAGTGGGGATTGGGTAGTTTAGGAAAATATGTCGTTGCTGATAATCAGGGGAATATAAATGGAGCTAGATTCGTTGCTGATGTTTGTGATTGCGTGCCTCTCAATCAATCTGATCCCTGGGCCCGATGTGGTCTACATCGTTTCGAACACTATGAAGGGGAAGATGGCCAGCGGTCTTAAAGCGGCGTTAGGATTAGGTGCGGGTTATTTTGTGCATACCTTGGCCGCTTGCTTAGGGCTCTCCGCCATTATCTTAAGTTCGGCCTTGGCCTTTAATATAGTTAAATGGCTCGGTGTGGCTTACCTATTGTATTTAGGTGTAAAAGCCCTGATATCCTGCTGGCAGGGCCAGAGCAGAATAGTGATTGGCGACAACGTCACGCCAAACACCAATGTGTTTTTACAGGGCGTGGTGGTGAGTGTGTTAAATCCTAAGGTAGCGCTGTTTTTCCTATCATTTTTACCGCAATTTATCGACCCCACCTCGGGCGAGGTTGCCACGCAGCTGTTGATCTTAGGTTTACTCTTCAGTGGCCTAGCAACCTTGGTTAACCTGCTATATGCCGCCTGTGGCAGTTGGCTATTTAATCGAGCCGATTCACAGCGTTACGCTCGCGGACTTGAGGGCGTTTCCGGCGTGTTACTGGTCGGTCTTGCCGGAAAAGTCGCTATTAGCGACTGATAACCTAAGCGTCTGCCTTTTCTCACTGCCAGTTAGTGAATGCATGTGATGGCGTCACACTTATCCACGATGTCATCGAGCATACGCTTAGATTAACTTGCGTTCCTTGGCGATTTCAGCCAGCCCTTGTTCAAAGCGAGTGACCTTAAAATCAGGGAAACGGGCTTTAAATTTATCGGAAATAAACAGATTGTCGCAGCGATAACGGGGCAGCAATTCTCTAGCATCACGTATGGTGGGGTTGAATTTACCCGCGAGCCACAGTTGCCATTCTTTGATCACAGTATATCGCGCCGACACTTTAAAAATGTCGGCTGCAAGAGTAATAAATTCCTTATAGGTCAATCTATTGTCATCACAGGGTAAGTGCCATGTTTGTCCATAGGCATCAGGCGTATTCCCGAGTAAGGCCATGGCGCGGCTAGCATCTGGGGTGTAAATCAAACTGCGTTTCGTATCGTCACGTAAAAATACTTTGGCCTTTTTTCCTTGGGCGAGATTGTCGATAACCGTGGTGTTGGTAATGCTCTGGGTTTGACCAGGGCCGTAAAATTCTGGCGCGCGGCAGATTATTGCCTCGAGTCGCCCGGCCTTCATCTCATCGAGTAACATTTGGGTGATTTCGCCCCTCACGCGGCCTTTGGCACCATTGGGTGCAAATGCTGCATCCTCGTGCTGCGGCGCCGCCGTTTGCGGATACATATAGGTATTATCGAAATACACCAGCTTGGCGCCGTGAGTCTTACAGGCCTGGATAACATTCCCCATGATAACAGGCCATTGCTCGACCCAAAGCTGAGTATCCATTGGCAGTCCCGCCGTGAGATAAACGATGTCAGAGCCTTCCACCGCGGCTAAGGTTTGTGCTAAGTCGAGCAGGTTGGCGCTCTTTAACTCGTCCGTGGCATTCACTTTTTGCGGTTTACGGCTAACAAGGCGAATGTCACAGTCAAACTCGCGGTTAAGGCTAAGGGCTAGTTCTCTGCCGATTTGGCCACTGGCTCCGAGTATAGTTTGTCTCATATTTTCTCCAAAGGGATGACTCGTTTGCCGCTATCCTAAGGTTAAAGCTAAGTTTAAGGTCAATAGCCAATCTTGGGATTTATTCGCTTGAACTTAAACCGCACCTAGTGATGCCATAAGAATAAAGAAGCTAGTTGGGATGTGGTGACTCATTTAGGCTAAATCCACTGCCAGCAAAGTGGTGGCCAAAAAGAGGGGGCCGTTATTGTCTTCGATGTAAGGCCTTTCTGTGATCGGGTTATTTGGTCTTTGGCTGCGATTGAGTGGGTAAAATATCCCAACCGAATTGAGACATCACCCGCTGCGCATTGGTTTGGCAGTCCATATCTTGGGGTTTAGCTTCAATTTCGGTTAAGACCTCCAATAACTTGGCTTTGTTGAGTGCGATTTTTCGCTCGATTTCTTCGAGGTCGTTGACCTTTTGTCGTAGCGTAGTGAGTAAATGTTGATGATCCCAGTTGGCCAGATCGGCTGGCAGTAGCAACCGCAGTTCGTCGAGGCTAAATCCCGCCTGTTGCCCCGTGGTGATCATCTCGAGCGCCATCACAGCCTCAGGGGGATAACTGCGGTAACCATTGGCTTTACGTTTCACCGCTTTGAGTAAACCAATGCGTTCGTAGAATCGGATCCGCGACGCCGCAAGTCCGGTCTTTTGGGATAATTCACCAATATTCATCTTGATATCACTTTCTTGCTGATGTTAATCGTGACCATGGGGCATTTTGCCTCATTCTACTCTTTGCTGACTCATCTCTATGAGCCGACTATAGGTGCGGCGAAACTCAAAACTGAGGGCGCCGCCTTGGTAGAGTTCGCTCAGTGGCACTTCGCAACTTAAATATAAGCTCACCCCTTGATCATATAACTCATCGATAAGGCTGATAAAACGCCGTGCGGGGTCGTCGTTAGCGGCGTAGGACAGTTGCCGCTCTCCCGTGGTGGCCGCTTGGTTGTCGCCTGTGCCATCTTCAGTGCCGCGGGCGCGGATCCAACCTTTTACTTCGCCCCCGAGTCTGGGCACATTGCTCAGCATTAACACCTTAAATCGGCTTGCAATTTCAATATAGTCGAGTTGCGAGCGCGGGCCATCGCACAGGGCATGAAAATCAAACCAGGCGACCGAAGGCTGCTGGCCTTCAGCAGTGGCGCGCAGGACAGGAATATCCCGCTGACAGACGCGCAACGTGCTGGTTTCAAACGCGGGCGCACCATGCGTCAGCGCCGTGAAAATGGTCTCGAAATCCAGTGTGCCAGTCAGGCCAATATTCTTTGAGGTGGCGGCAATGGCCTCTTCCGACGGCTCGTGATTCAAGGTGTGCAACCTATGGTCTTGCTTGCCATTCAGATGCAGCATTTGGGTATGGGTCTGGAGCAGGGCAATGCAGGGTAAAAATCTGTGTCTGGCGAGGCCATTTTCATATAAGCGCTCGATGGGAATGTTGGATGTGGCGACTAGCACCACCCCTTGGGCAAACAAGGTTTCAAACAAACCAGCGAGGATCATGGCATCCCCTATGTCTGAGACAAAAAACTCATCGAAACAGAGTACCTTGCACTCCTGCGCTAAATTTTTTGCGATCAACTTAAGGGGATCGCGCTGCCCTGCATGTTCTTTCAAGGCTTGGTGCACCCGCTCCATAAAGCGATGAAAGTGCAGTCTAAGCTTTCCCTGTTGTGGCAGGGCATCGAAGAACAAATCCATAAGAAAGGTCTTACCCCGGCCGACATCGCCCCACAGATACAAGCCCTTGGGTGGCTGAGCGTCTGTTCTACCAATAATCTGCTGATACAGCTTATCTAAGGCGAGTACCGCCTGTGTCTGTGCGGGATCTTCAATCAGCTCGGCGCCGATTTTGGCTTGATAAATGGCCAGAGGTGATTGGGGAATAGTTGCAGTTGTGAGCGGGTTTAAGACCATGGAGTTTATCATCGATTGAGTCAGTGTTATCCCTTTGCGGCAGCAAGCTTGTGCTAATGTAGGGCCCAAAGATGCTGAAAAACCTTGCCAGCCTAACACAGTTAATCAGCGGACTAAAATCTTACCTAAAACCGACTCAAGTCAAATATCAAAGGAATCCAATGCTTTATTCTTCAGGTATTTTCACTTAACATCTTTTTCACAAAAATAATGAGATGGAATTAAACCTATGGGTAGCAAAGGTAATGGTGTCACTTTTATCAGTGCCTCAACCTCCATTGAGGGCGAGATGCAACTGGCGGGCACGGCATTAGTTGCGGGGAAATTAGCGGGAAATATCCGCTGCGCCGGACAGATTAAAATCGAGCTTGGTGGCGAAGTTTCGGGTGAGCTCAGCTGTAATGAACTGAAAGTCTGCGGCGTTTTTCGCGGCAAGGTGCGTTGCAATAAATTAGTGATTGTCAGCTCTGGCACGGTCGAGGGCGAAGTGCTTAGCCACCAATTAGAAATTTATGAAGGCGGGCAATTTATCGGTCAGCGTGTTATCGGCCAAGAGCTGGAACATCTACCCGAGCTATTACAAACCTTAGCGCCAGAGGGCGCAGCCAAAAATACCAAAACTGCTCAGACTAACGCCTTGTATGCTCGGGATAATCAGCCGGGTGCGCGCAAATGGTTACCCTATGGCGCAGCGGCCGCCGCCGTCATTGTGCTGGTCAGTGTCATAACACCGGCAAAGTTAACTACTTGGGTAAGCACCCTTGGTCAACCAGCGGCCATTACAGCAAATACTGCGCAGGGCGATGCCTTGAATGGTGAAACTCTGCTGCAATCCCCCGTGAAAGATGACTCGCTCGTCAATGATAGCGCTGTAGCAAGCGATAACGACACGCAAACGGCTTCAGCCATGGCATTGGATAGCCAAGATGGCAGCAATCCAGAACATCCAAGCGAAGCGCACTCTGATATGGAGTCTGGCGCCGCCATGGAAGACTTAGCGCAAATGGAGCAAGGCCATGCCCAGATGTTACAACAGGGCACGGCGAGCGATGTTCCTAGCGGTAAACTCTAAAAATTAATCGTTTACTTTGACCACCTCTAGCTGCCAGCCCGGCAGCTTGTGGGTGAGATCGGCCGTTATCCTATCGACATCCCCCCGTAAAATCACCAGAGGTTCACCGCTAAAGGCTTGCTGGGTTAATTGCTGTAACTGAGCGGGCGTGAGATCCTGCAGCTTAGTGTTCATCGCTTGATTCGACTGGGGATCTAATCCCAACACGAGTTGATGAATAAACTGAGTTTCGCGCTGGCTGGGATTGTCTTGGGTTAACAGCGCTTCGCCAATCAGATAGGTTTTAAGGGCGGCGATTTCCCCTTCGCTCGCGGGCGAAGAGGCCAGCAGCTTTAGATGATCTAAGATCCCCACCACAAAGGCGCCCGTGTGCTCTATCGCCGTACTGCCATAAAACTTAATGCTGGTGGCGAGCGGCGCATTAGCACATTGGCCGTAAATGCCATAGGTTAAGCCGCGCTGTTCACGCAAGTCGTAATAGAGCCGGCCCGAAAAGCTGCGCCCCAAGATGGCGGCTAAACTGCGGCAAGCGAGCGGTATATCCTGAGCAGACAAGTGTTTATCGTCGAGGGCATAACCGATTCGTACCTGAGTCTGTACGCTGCCCGGCGCATCAATCAGATAGATAGTGTGGGACTGCTTTATCGACGAAGTCGCTCGATTAAGCGGCTTTGGTTTAGTTGATGTCGTGGCCAAGCTTAAGTCGGTGTTACTTGGCCACAGGGCGAGGCTTTGCTTGAGATCAAACTCGGCTTCTTCGGTCTCTGTGCCTTCTAAAAACAGGTGCCACTTTGCTTGGGCAAACGTGCGCTGCTGCAATTGCGACAGTTCACTTAAGGTGAGTGAGTCGTACAGTGCCTGATTATTGATGCTCTGATTATAGGGATGTGCCACCCCGAGGAGTTTATCGCGCCAGACTTTATCAATTTCAGTGCCACTAAAGGCATTTAAGTGCTTATTGAGTTTTAATTGGCGGCGGATATTGTCGATATCGACCGCAGCCACGGCATGTTCGCTAAACGCATCGGCTTGCCAAAACTGTATCAATAGGCGGTAGATATGATTAACTGGCATGGGGCAGGCTAGGCTCAGATTGATACTGTGCAGGGTAACGCGAGTCTCGAAGGTTTCAAGGCAGGCATCGGGTTGGTTGAGCGCCAGACTACGAGCTTTTTCCTGCAAGGCGAATTGTAAAATATCCGGATTTTCGAAGGGCATGCTGGGACTGATGGCCACTAGGCTCACCCTATTACTCAACCCTTGGCTGCTGTGTGCTCTGTGGAGCTGATAGGGGAGTGTTAGGCCATCGGGCACCACATCGATAAAAGCCGATTCTGTGGGTAGGTGGATCTGCCCCACCTCCGGTAGCTGAGTTGGGGTATCGAAGCTTGCCAAATTGGGCGCGTGGGTGGCGGTAAAGTTAAGCTGGGTCTGTTGGCAGGCCATTAGCGTGATACCGACAAGGCCAAGACTCATGGCTTTTAGGCCTTTAAGGAGCTTTGGCGCTATCGCCAATCTACTGAATGGATTTGTTTTTATCATAGTACCGCGTCCTCCAGGCTATCACTCACACCCGATGGCAGCCACTCCAGCAATGTCTTTCCTACGCGGATATACCAAGGCGGCAAGAGGTCGACCCTGACCATATTGTTGGTAAAGTAGAGCGTGGCAACCCGTTGAAGATCTTCTGTCGTCACTGAGTTAATCCGTTGCCATTGGGCCGTTAAGGGATGCGTTTGGTCTTGTTTCGCCGTGGCGGATAGCAGGGTGGCGATTGATTGAGTGTTATCGAGCTGCGCTAACTGATTGTTCAGCCACGTTTGTTTGAGTTGGCACAGTTCCGCGTCGCTCAATGGTGTCTGCTGCACTTTGGTAACCACGCCTAAAACCTTTTCCGTTAAGTCATCGAGTGAGGTTTTGGCCCTAGGCACTAAGACCAGATTGGTTATGCCATGATTTTCCAGCTCAAAGGGCAGTGAATAACTCAACATTTGCGCCGGGTCGTGCTGGCTGATTTGCGCTATGGCGCTGCGGGTATTTTGGAATAAATAGCCTTCGAGCAGGCGAATAGCGGCGGCGTCGGGATGATTTTTACCTACAGTATGCCAGGCGAGCAGTAAGCCGGGCCAAGGACCACGCTTATCGATAAGCTCCGCATGTACTGGTTTAGGCGTGATTTTCAGCTCCTCAAATTCGGCTATGGGCTGATTAGGTGTAGACCAAGCCTTAAAGTGTTGTGCTATAAGCGACTTGACATCGGAGGGAAGCTTGCCGACTAAGGATAACTGCATCGCATCGGGACGATAATGGGCTCGGTGAAAAGCGGTTAAACGCTCGGGACTCGCCTGAGAAATATCCTCACGGCTGCCAATAATACCATGGCCGTAGGGCGTATCCTTCACCTGGTCTAGCAGAAACTCCATCGCACTGCGCACATAGGGCTGGTTATCTATGGTTTGCGCCATTTCTTGGAGCACGGTTTCCTGCTGATTCTTTACTGTAGTCTCGTTTAAATCGGGGCGAATAAAACGATCGGCCTCGAGGAACAGTCCTAAGCCGAGGGCTTGGCTGGGTAGAGTGACATAATAATTGGTGTAATCGAAGTGGGTGCTGGCGTTAAAACGCGCCCCAAGGGCACTTAACTGCTGGGCATAGCTGTCACCAGGCGCTTGTTCGCTGCCCTTGAAGAGCATGTGCTCGAATAAGTGCGCATAGCCAGTTTGGCCCTTGGCCTCATTGCGCGCGCCGACATTAAATTGGCTGGCAATGGTCAAGGTATGCTTATCCGCTTGCGACAAGAGGTGCACTGTGAGGCCATTGGCTAAAGTGTAAGTCTCAATTTGCGACTCGAGTTGATACAGGCGCTCGGCGCCCGTTATCTGGCACTGCGCCTTAAGCGAAGGGCTAAGCAACGCGATAACTAGGCCGAAATAACCGCTAAGGTATGGTCTCATTTAGCATCCTATCTAAATTACCCTCTGAAGGCTTTCATCTGTGTGCTTGTATGAGCAGCTTAACCCACTCGTCGGATTTCATCTAAATCAGTTGAATAGCATTCAGTTTTTGAAAAGAACTGCTATGATGGCACAGTTCTTTTTCTGGCATAAGTACAAGATATGGTAAGCAGATCTCCGTTCGAATCCTTTCAGTGGAAAAGCGATATTTTTAACTGTGAAAGCACTGATATCGATAATTTTTATCTACAGCTTGAGCAGGAAATGTCCCGTTTGGGGATGGTTGAGAAAAAACTCGGTGAAGTCGGCAAGTACAGCGTCAGTCTGTATCAATCTCCCGCCGCCAAATCTGGCTTACCTTCGTTATTGATCAGCGCAGGGTTTCACGGTGAAGAATCGGCGGGTCCTTGGGGCTTACTGCACTTTTTAAGTGAGGCATCGGTCGATTTATTCGAACGGGTGAATTTGAGCATTCTGCCTCTGGTGAACCCAACCGGCTTTAAGCGTGGCCACAGATTTAACAAGTTTGGTGAAAACCCTAACCGTGGCTTCGTGTTTGAAAACGGTAAACCTAAGGCCAACGAGAGCACTTCGGTGGAAGGTAAGCTGCTGTTGGATCATGCGCAGTTACTCATCGCGGCGAGCCGTGACGGTATTTTAACCTGCCATGAGGACGTATTGAGCCGCGAGGCTTATGTGTATTCCTTCGAGCCAAGCCAAGTGCCGGGACGTTTTAGTCTCGATTTACGCGATACCTTAGGGGGCTATTTCCCTATCGCCGCCGATGGTGAGATTGATGGTTGCCCTGTTAAAGATGGCTTGATTTTCAATCACTTCGATACCTCATTTGAGGCGTGTTTAGTGCGTAGCGGAGCGCGTGTCGGTGCCTGTACCGAAACCCCTGCACTGCAAAACTTCGACCAACGCATCTTGGCAAATAGCGCGGCAATGACCCATTTCTTGGCCCTTTGCGCACCATTATGTGATTGAGCCGATAGGTTTTATTTTGATTGAAACAAAAATACCCGCCTAGGCGGGTATTTTTATGGGCGCAGCGGCATCAACCGCTGCAATCTATTACTGGTTGCCGATTATTGATTAATAATCGTTGGCACGCCTGTACGCTCATCGAGCAGCTTTTTAATCACTGCTGAATCGGTATCGGCCTTAGCAATAAACTTGGCGATATCTTTCGGTAAACTCAGAGAAACAGGTTCGTTGGATTCAAACTCTGCAATGGTGCGTGACAGTGGCTGGTGTACGGCTAAGTAGCGCTTACCATCTGGCTCTTCGGTCGCTTTAATTGGTTGGTTCACAAATTGTACTCGGGTACCCACTGGAACCGTTTTGAATAAGTGTTCAATGTCATCGTGGCGTAAACGTACGCAGCCTTGGCTGACACGTAAACCAATACCGAAGCTGGCGTTGGTACCATGGATGGCATACAAGTTACCAATGTAAAGCGCGTACAGTCCCATTGGGTTATCGGGACCAGCTGGCCATACCGCAGGCAGAATTTCGCCCCTTGCCGCATATTCTTTACGAATACGTGGGGTTGGTGTCCAAGTTGGGTTAGCGCGTTTACGTTGAACACTGGTGACCCAGTTTTCAGGGGTATCTTTACCAATCTGACCAATACCGATGGGCAGCACTTCAACGGTGTTCTTACCTTTTGGATAGTAATACAGGCGCATTTCAGCAACGTTGATCACTATGCCTTCACGCGGCGCATTTGGCAGAATGAGCTGTTGAGGAATTAATAGCTTGCTGCCTGGTGTTGGTAGGAAAGGATCCACGCCAGGGTTTGCTTCCAGCAAGTTGCTTAGACCGAGTTGGAATTTAGCGGCAATATCTTCGAGGGTGTGTTTACCCTCTGGCACTGTGTAATACAGGTTCTCGCCAACTAACCGACTCTTTGAAGACGGTAAAGGGTATTCCGTTGCTAAAGCGGAAAGACTCGGAAAAACCAGAGTCAATAATAAAGCTGTGGTGCGAAGCATACTCATAAGCGGATACTACGATTCCTGTTAATAAAATAACCTGTTTTACGCGGCTTTTTCTCCCTAAAACAGGGCGGCAAATTGTCGGGCAAAGTGCACTGGCGCGCGAAGCTCGCATCCTTCCTTATTTTGGCCATTATTTCAACTGAAATATGATCCGTACGGCGTATTTATCACTTATTTTAGCCTTAAGCGTTTTGCAAGGCGATGCAGATTACCTGGGGCGAGTTCTAAGGTCTGGCCGAAGCGGCCCAATTACCATGATGCGCTGCGAGCACTTGCTGGATATAGTCACGCTGAAAGGTGTCAGTTGCTTGAGCTAAACTGGTGCCTCCCGGCGGACGAAGCTGTGTTTCGTTTACGCTTAAACTTGTCGATGCGCTTGCCCTAAAAGGCTTTTGCGTAAACGATAAATCTCACTGTCGATGCACAGTTGTACAGTAAATGAAGCAATCAGCACAATTAGCAGTGCGATAGCGGCAAATTTGTATTTCTCATAAGTCTCCTTGATGCAACGTCACTTTGATACGTTTCACCTGCTATTGCGTAATATTTGCCAAATCTTTTGTTTTGAAAATAAAGAGAAATGTTAGTTTTACTCTATGCTTGATTGTCTTTTTGATACTGAATATTGATTGTTGATATGACAGTGATTGTCTTTATGACAGCTTTAGAGGCTTGTATGTCGATAACACAATGGAAAAGGTAATTTTATCTATGCTTTCAATTTATTATGAATTTTGTAGTAGTGGAGTGGATTTTTGTCGGTAAGATAGATTTCTATATGGTTACCTCCAATATTTATGCATTAAATAGTCAGTTTGTATGGAGTGATAATTTAAAGTTTATTGATAAATAAGTTTTTTTTATAACTTATAGGGTTGGATAGGGGCCAGAGATGATTTTTTTGTTGTACTGGTTTTTCTATTGAATTTAGCTGAAAAGGCCTAGGAGAGATGATTTCAATGTAGATGTTTGAAATTTAATATTTAAAACTCCATAAAATTGCATTTTTTATGCTAGTATAGAGACTCCAAAATTTTCAATTGAGTCATTTTTAATCTAGGTGATTTCTTTATCGTTTAACTAAACACTCTTGTATTTAAGGAGGCATGTGTGGATGCAGATTCCATCAATAGTTTTTTTCTGATCGGTGCCTTGCTTGCCGCTGTGAGTGTTTTGTTAAGTCCCGTGTCTTCGCGCTTGGGTATCCCTATCTTATTAATTTTCCTCGCAGTAGGGATTTTAGCTGGGGAAGATGGTCCCGGCGGCATTTTGTTTGACGACTACTCAACCGCTTATCTTGTCAGTAACTTAGCCTTAGCCATTATCTTGCTCGATGGCGGTATGCGCACGCGTGTCGCGAGCTTTAGGGTGGCACTGTGGCCGGCATTGTCGCTGGCGACCTTTGGGGTGGCTATCACTACCAGTATCACAGGTGTGATGGCCGCATGGTTATTTGACTTACACTGGCTACAAGGCTTGCTGGTGGGGGCAATTGTCGGTTCCACCGATGCGGCTGCGGTATTTTCTCTATTAAAAGGGCGCAGTCTTAACGAGCGTGTTGGCGCGACGCTGGAAATCGAATCGGGCAGTAACGACCCCATGGCGGTGTTTTTAACCGTAACTCTAATTGCCATTCTAGGCAATGTTGACGCTGAGTTATCCGCAAGTTTTATGCTGATTAGCTTTATCAAGCAGTTTGGTTTGGGGATTTTATTAGGCTTGGGTGGTGGTTGGCTGCTGTGGAAATTGGTGAACTTAAGTCAACTCGCTGAAGGTCTATATTCGATTTTAGTGCTCAGTGGCGGCCTGATGATTTATGCCGCGTCGAACAAACTTGGCGGCAGCGGCATTCTGTCGATTTATCTAGTCGGTCTATTCCTCGGCAACAAGCCTACCCGTGGTCGCCATTCAATCTTAAACGTGTTGGATGGCATGACTTGGGTGAGTCAAATCGGCATGTTCCTCGTCTTGGGATTACTTTTAACTCCCTCGGATCTATTAGATATTTGGCTACCGGGCTTAGCGTTAGCCTTTGGGATGATCCTGTTTGCCAGACCGTTAGCCGTATGGCTCAGTTTGCTGCCCTTTAAGAGCTTTAGCAGCCGTGACCGTTGGTTTATTTCTTGGGTCGGATTGCGTGGCGCCGTGCCGATTATTTTAGCGGTATTCCCTATGATGGCGGGATTACCTGGGGCGCAGTTGTACTTTAACTTGGCATTCTTCGTGGTGTTAGTGTCGCTGCTTGTGCAGGGGGCGTCACTCACCACGGCGGCACGTTTAGCTAAGGTGGAGTTACCGCCTAAGCCGTTGCCGATTTCACGTTCAGGGGTCGAAATATACCCGAGCAGCGAGTGGGAAGTGTTTGTGTACCATCTGAGTGAAAACAAATGGTGCATCGGCGAGCCGCTTAAACGCCTCTCTATGCCGGATGGTACGCGGATTGCGGCGGTATTTCGCCATAATACACTGCTGCACCCATCGGGCAGTACCTGCCTTGAAGCGGGGGATATTTTGTGCGTGCTTGGGCAAGAGAAGAGTCTAGAGGCCTTGAGTAACCTCTTTAGTCAGGCGCCTGAAACTAAAGATGTACCACGTTTCTTTGGTGACTTCTTTATTGATACCAAGGTCAAGCTGCTGGATTTGGCACCGATTTATGGTCTGGAATTAGACGAAGTAACCGGCGATATGACGGTCGCAGATTTAGTGGCGGTTGAATTAGGCTCACATCCGGTACTTGGGGATCAGTTCCTGTGGCAGTCATTGCATTGGGTAGTTGCAGGGCTCTATGAAGGCAAAGTGACCAATGTGGGTATTCGCTTACCCGCAGAAGCATAACCTGTTTTGGGACTTAACGAGCTAATTTTCTTCTTTTACCCAAGTATCTAAAGATGCTCAACAAAACAACAGATATAAACAAAATGCCAAGCGATTGCTTGGCATTTTTTTATCTGCTTTTAAGCACTTATCTCGAACACTCTGAGCGAAAGCTTACTTATATAAGGACTTGTCCGTTGGATCTGGGCGAGTCTTAAAGCGGCGGTGAAGCCACATATATTGGGCGCGATTTCTATCGATAATCCCTTCGATAATTTTGTTACCGCGAATGGCATCGGCTAGCTCATCTTCACCGGGGAAGTTATCCAGCGGCGGCATAATCTCAATATGGTAACCCTTATCGCCTTCGGTACGCTCCACAAAGAAGGGCAGCACTTTGGCCTTACCGAGTTTTGCCAGTGTGGTGGCACCGGTAATGGTCGCGGCATCGGGCACGGCATAAAAGGGAATAAACACTGCACTTGAACGCCCAAAATCCTGATCGGCGGTATACCAAATCACATCGGGATTACGTAAACAACGCACCATCTGGCGTAGATCGCGTTTTGGCACTAAGGCTTTGTTTGAGCGTAAGCGGCCTTTTACCTGTAGGTATTCCATCACCGGATTGTTGTGTGGACGGTACACCCCAACACCGGGTTGAAATTGACCAAAAATACGCGCGCCCATTTCTAGTGGTAAGCAGTGCACGGCAAACAGAATCACCCCATGGCCAGCATTCAAGGTGTCTTGCACGTATTCTTTGCCTGTGATCTGCATATGCTGTTGGATTTTTTCATCGGACCACCACCAGGCATTGATGGTATCGAAAATCGCTTTACCTGTTTCTTCAAAGTTACGGGTCAGCAGGGCTTCGCGCTCCGATTCGGGCATATCGGGGAAACAGAGAGTTAAATTGCGGCGCGCGGTATGGGTACGACTGCCTACAATAGTCTTAACTAATCGGCCTAATCCTTTGCCTAACTTCATCTGCCACGAGAGCGGCAACACTTGGGTAATCCGCATCACTAACACCCCAAACCACATGGGCCAGTGTTTCGGATGATATAAGGAGGATGAAAACTCAGCTTTCTCGACCACAAAAATACTCACTACTTTTGAAAATTACTGCTTATTCTAACTCATATTTTGCTGAAAATTAGGTACAATCACGGTTTAATTTCTGCAATAGATAAGAGCGCTATGAAGGTTTCTCTGCCAGCATTTGAAAAAGCCAAAGTGTTAGTTGTCGGCGATGTGATGTTAGATCGCTACTGGGTTGGGCCAACGGGTCGTATCTCGCCCGAAGCGCCAGTGCCCGTGGTGAAGATTAACCAAGTCGAAGACAGACCGGGCGGTGCGGCCAACGTGGCGCTAAATATCGCGACCCTAGGCGGCCAAGTGCAATTGGCGGGGTTAGTCGGCGAAGATGATACCGCTAAGGCGTTAACTCTTGGCGTGCAAGCCTTAGGCGTTGAGCCACAGTGGTTGAATATTGCCGATAAACCGACCATTACCAAACTGCGGGTACTGTCGCGTAACCAGCAGCTTATTCGCCTCGATTTTGAAGAGTCCTTCGATAAGCAGGATAGTGCGCGGTTGCTTAAACAGTCTGAAGCCTTACTCGATTCGGTCGATGTGGTGGTGCTGTCGGATTATGCGAAGGGAGCTATCGATAAGCCGCAGGATTTTATTGCCCTGGCTCGCGCTAAAGGCGTGAAAGTGCTTGTCGATCCAAAGGGTTCCGATTTTAGCCGTTACCATGGCGCTTCACTCATCACACCCAATATGAGTGAATTTGAAGCCGTAGTTGGCGCGGTAACCTCTGAGGCGGATCTGCTCGAAAAGGCCCGTGGCTTACTCAACAAACACCAGTTCGACGCTATCTTAGTTACTCGCTCCGAAAAGGGCATGACCTTAGTGACGGCCAATGCCCCAGAGTTACATATCCCTACGGTGGCCCGTGAGGTGTATGACGTGACAGGCGCTGGCGATACTGTGATTTCAGCTCTCGCGACCTCACTCGCCGCGGGCGCAGAACTGCCGCAGGCGTGCGCTATTGCCAATACCGCCGCTGGGGTTGTGGTGGGTAAATTAGGTACTTCAACTGTATCCCGTATCGAGCTGATTGAAGCCTTAGCACTGCACCACGGTGAATCGGGTTTTGGGGTGGTGAGTGAAGATCAACTTGCCTATGCCTTAGAGCAAGCCAAATTGCGCGGCGAGCGAGTGGTGATGACTAACGGTTGCTTCGATATTCTGCACGCGGGGCATGTCAGTTACCTCAAGCAAGCCAAAGCTTTAGGTGATAGATTGATTGTGGCCGTGAATGATGACGCCTCGGTCAAACGCTTAAAAGGCGAAGGCCGCCCTGTCAATCAAGTGGATAGACGTATGGCTGTGTTAGCGGGATTAGCCGCTGTCGATTGGGTTGTGCCTTTTACTGAAGACACGCCACAGCGGATTATCGCTAGATTACTCCCCGATCTCCTCGTCAAAGGCGGAGATTATAAGGTTGAAGATATTGCTGGTGGTGCAGAGGTGATCGCCGCGGGTGGCCAAGTCCAAGTATTAGGGTTTGAAGACGGGATATCAACCACGGCCATTATCCAAAATATCATGGCAAAACAGTGAGTCTCATTGCCCTGACACTGATTTCAAGCCTGACTTGGGTGCCTATTGGCGACAAGCAGGCATTAATTTGTCCGTTAGCGCAATTGAGTCAGTGTCTGGCAACATTTCCAACTCAGGTTCGTAAACAGCTCCCCTACAGCGAGGCCCTGTTTAAAACAGAGCTTGGGCTTCGCAGTGCAATGGTGTTACCCATCGATGATAGTCATTTCTCCGGTCTAATCCTGGTAAATGAGCGAGAAACACCAGATTTTCAACTGCTCAATATCGATGGTACAACCTATCAATATGACCTCAAAGAACAGGCACAATTAACCCTGTGGCATGAGTTAGGTCACCTTGAAAATATTGGGTTACAGGGCGATGTTTTACCAAATGAATTAACGGCTTATCAGCATGAATGGTTAGCGGATATTTACTTGATTTGGCGTATTGCCAAGGCCAAAGGTAATCTTGATTTAGCTTGGCAGCAATATCATAGGCGCAATCTTGCGGCGTTAACAAGCCCGCAGTATATGTCTCACTGGACTAGCCCTATGATGATACAGGTGTTAAAAAAGTATCAAGTGAGCCAAATCGCCGGTTACAGCCAATATCGTGATTTTGTAGTCAATTTTTACTCCCAAATCACGCAAATCGAACCGCAGAATTTACGCGAATACTCCAGTTTAATGCAGCGCACTTTTGGTGAGGCTGTGCTGCAACCCCTACCAGAATACCTATCTTGGCGTAAGCCTGAGCTGGGTCGTTTTCTTGCACCTACGTTGATAGTGCTAATGGGAGAGGCAAAGGCACATGACTGGTTAGTACAAAATTCGATGTTATAAAGATGTTAATGTAATCAGTAAAATCCACTGTTTCAAACTGAACCCTAGCTGAACAAAAGCGAAATACACTTGTTTGGCGTTTCCAAACAGCAGTAATCCCTGAAAGGCTTTGGTAAGCTCTATCCCACAAAAAGAACAACGGGAGACTTTACTATGGCTAAGCGCTCACGAGTACAGACAGAGCAAACCATCAATCAGATTATGGATGAAGCGTTAAGACAAATTTTGACTATTGGCTTTGAGACGATGTCTTATACCACGTTATCTGAAGCAACGGGGATTAGCCGCACTGGTATTAGTCATCACTTTCCGCGTAAAAACGACTTCTTAATCCGTTTAGATAGTCGTATTGGCAATTTATTTGTTGCAGCGCTCGATTTTTCTAGCCAAGAAGCTTTAGAGGCCTCTTGGATGCAAGCGATGCAAGAAGAGCATTACCGCGCAGTGTTAAGATTATTCTTCAGCCTCTGTGGTGGCGCGAATAATGAAATTACCCTCTTCAGAGCGGTCAGCACAGCACGTCAGCAAGCCATTGCTGAATTAGGATTGGTCGGCGATCGCACCATCAATCACCTATTAGGCCGTACTGCGGTCATGCTGCTGTCAAATTTTGATGTTGCCAAAGCGGCATAATCAAAAATGAATTGCTATCAAAAGGAGCCTTGGGCTCCTTTTGGCTTTTTAGGGGGTAAATTAGCTCGCGATTGGGGGAGTGATATTTGCCTGCTTTAGCTTTTGTTGGCTAAGGTAAACGCCAATTGCCATAAAAGTAAGGGCGGCTGCAATCATTGCGCAGAGTGCATGATGGAATACCAAATGACTGATTAAAAAGGCCGGAATATCCTCTAGGCTATCGATAAGGAAGAGTTTTACGATAAGGCCGACATACAGCAGCAGATGCAATATCGCCCCACTGATAAAAAGCCGTCTAAATTTTTTGACCAGTAGGTCTGCAAGATTAATTTGGTAAAAACGGCAAAAAAGATAACCTCCAACGCCGATACCTATTGATATCCAACCCAGTCCTAATAACGACGTTTTGATTAATATTGCCGACAGAATAAATAATCCAAGCAGCATGAAGATCTCCGTTTATCAGAAGCGAGAAATTGCGCTGAGACTAGCTGAGCTGGCTTAAAAACGTGTGAAAACACATCCCTAAACAGGGGAAAAGATAAAGGGAGCCAAGTGGCTCCCTTTATGATTAACAAGCAAACTTAAGCATTACAGCGCTTTTAAAATCGCCTCAACGCTGGCCTTCGCATCGCCGAACAGCATTTGAGTATTATCTTTAAAGAACAGTGGGTTTTGTACACCCGCATAACCTGTGTTCATCGAGCGTTTAAAGCCAATCACGTTTTGCGCTTTCCACACTTCGAGCACTGGCATGCCCGCAATTGGGCTGCCCGGATCTTCCATCGCCGCAGGGTTCACCGTATCGTTGGCACCAATGACGAGCACTACGTCGGTATCGCTAAAGTCCTCGTTGATTTCGTCCATTTCGAGCACGATATCGTAGGGCACTTTGGCTTCAGCCAAGAGCACGTTCATATGGCCAGGTAAGCGACCCGCCACAGGGTGAATACCAAAGCGCACCTTCACGCCGCGATCACGCAGTTTTTGGGTGATTTCAGCTACAGGATATTGCGCCTGTGCCACTGCCATACCATAGCCTGGGGTGATGATGACAGAAGTCGCGTTTTTCAGCATGTCAGCCACATCTTCAGCGTTGGTTTCGCGGTATTCTCCCATTTCTTCATCGCCAGATGAGGCCACACCATCGGTACCAAATCCACCTGCGATAACAGAAATGAACGAGCGGTTCATCGCCTTACACATGATGTAAGACAGAATCGCACCCGATGAGCCCACGAGCGCACCTGTCACAATCAGCAGATCGTTTGACAGCATAAAGCCCGCTGCCGCTGCCGCCCAACCTGAGTAGGAGTTCAGCATTGAGACCACAACTGGCATGTCAGCACCGCCGATTGAAGCCACTAAATGCCAGCCAAAGGCGAAGGCGATAAGTGTCATCAACAGCAGGGCAGGCATAGTGCCACCGGTTTGCACGAAGTACACCAACAGGCCAAGCGATACCAATACCGCTGCGAGGTTCAGTTTATGGCGATGTGGCAACATCAAAGGTTTTGAAGAAATTAATCCGCGTAACTTACCGAAGGCCACGATAGAACCCGTGAAGGTTACTGCACCGATAAAGATCCCGAGGAATACTTCCACTAAGTGAATGTTGAGCATAGCGCCAGTTAAATGGGCTTTCTCGGCGGCTTTGGCCGCTTCGCTTAGCGCATCCTGCACCGCCGCTAAGGTGGAGTTGATATCTCCGCCAACGGCCACAACCACTTGCGATACTTGCTCTGGGTGTAGGTCGATAAAGCTGTTAAAGCCCACTAATACCGCTGCCATACCCACAAAGCTGTGGAGTACTGCGACCAGTTCGGGCATTTCCGTCATTTCGACTTTAAGTGCTAAACGCACGCCGATGGCACCACCAATCACCATGGCGACAATAATCCAGGCGACACCGCTGGTGTCAGGATTAAAAATGGTCGCCAGTAGGGCAATGGCCATACCTGTGATACCAAATAAATTGCCGTGTTTGGCCGTTTCTTGCTTCGACAATCCTGCGAGACTGAAGATAAAGAGCACGGCGGCAATAATGTAAGCTGCTGTTACCAGTCCTTGAGACACGTTATACCCCCTTAATCTTTACGGAACATCTTCAGCATGCGCTGAGTGACGGTAAAGCCGCCGAAGATGTTAATACTGGCGATCAGCACGGCGATAAACGCCAGCACAGTGACCAAGGTTGAACCTTGTCCAATTTGCAGCAAGGCGCCGACCACGATAATGCCCGAAATCGCGTTAGTCACTGACATTAAAGGCGTATGTAGTGAGTGGGATACGTTCCACACCACGTAATAGCCCACCACGCAGGACAGGACAAAAACCGTAAAGTGGGATAAGAACTCGGCCGGAGCAACCGAGGCAACCGCGGCAAAACCCGCAGCCCCAAGGGCGGCGAGAATATACTTAAGTTTGGATGGCTTTTTGTCCTCTGCCGCTTTGGCTTCGACCTTAGCCGCAGGTTTGGCGGGCGCGGCCGACACCGAAATCGCCGGTGGCGGGAAGGTCACTTCGCCAGCTTTGACCACTGTCATATTGCGCATGACCACATCATCGAAGTTGATGCTGGCGACGCCGTTTTTCTCTTTACACATTAACTTCATCAGGTTGACTAAGTTAGTTCCGTAAAGCTGTGAAGACTGCGCAGGTAGGCGGCCGGGAAGATCGGTAAAGCCGATGACTTTAACGCCATTCTCGGTCACAAACAGCTCGCTTGGCTGAGTGTATTCACAGTTACCGCCCGCTTGTGCGGCCATATCGACAATCACAGAGCCGGGCTTCATGCTGTCGACCATAGCCTTGGTGATGAGCTTAGGTGCTGGGCGGCCTGGGATCAGCGCTGTGGTAATGATGATATCGACTTCTTTGGCTTGCTCGGCAAACAGTGCCATTTCGGCGGCGATAAACTCGTCCGACATGGTTTTAGCGTAACCGTCCGATGAGCTGCCATCTTCATTGGTGAAGTCCAGTTTAAGGAACTGGCCACCCATGGATTCGATTTGTTCGGCCACTTCTAAGCGTGTGTCGAAGGCGCGTACTATGGCGCCTAACGAACCTGCGGTACCAATGGCGGCAAGACCCGCCACACCGGCACCAATCACCAGCACTTTTGCTGGAGGAACCTTACCCGCGGCGGTAATTTGTCCGGTAAAGAAACGGCCAAAGTGGTGCGCGGCTTCAACAACGGCGCGATAACCGCCGATATTGGCCATAGAGGAGAGAGCATCGAGGGATTGGGCACGGGAAATACGTGGCACCATGTCCATCGCCATCACATTGATGTTGCGTTTAGACAGTTTCTCGACCAACTCTGGATTTTGAGCGGGCCAGATAAAGCTGATTAAGGTCGCGCCTTCTTTAATTTGCGCAATTTCAGCATCGGTCGGTGCATTGACTTTAAAAATCAGATCCGCTTGCCAAACCTCTGCCGTGATCTTCGCCCCAGCGGCTTCAAAAGCGGCATCGTCAAAGCTAGACAGTAAGCCAGCATTGGCCTCAACAACAACTTCAAAGCCGAGCTTTTTAAGTTGTTCGACGGTGGCAGGGGTCGCGGCGACCCGAGTCTCACCGGCGAGACTCTCTCTCGGTATTCCAATCTGCATGATTACTCCCTGGTGGTTTATATAATCGTTCCGCCTGAGTGCTTCCCCTGAGCTAAACCTAGGTAGGGCTAGGCCGCGGTAAGAATGGACTCGTTTATTCAGTTGTGACAGTTAGCGCATTCAATCTTGGTATGAAATTTGTGCTTGAAAACAAACTTCTTTGCGAGCAACAGAGGTCACTGTACAGCAGGCTCGTCACCATTGTGGCAATACTTTGGTTTGACACAAGCGCATATTGCTCAAGCTGGCCGTTTCTGAACTGGTCGTATCAAAAACTTTTAACCAGTGCACACTTTTGTAGCTTAAATTTTGCGCTTTGTATATTCCAAAATGGAATTAAAAATCAAATATTATTCTTTTTTGCTTTTCTAAAACCACGTTAATCTGCAGGACATTACACTGTCATAGGGCCGTCTCATGTTGTTAAAAGAACTTTCATCACTGGCTTCACCCCTGTCGCAACCGCAGGTCGAAAAGCTGAAACAACTCACCGCTGAATTAAACGCGGTGCAACTTGCTTGGGTGAGCGGTTATTTAGCCGCAACGGCTAATGCGGGCAATCAGGCTCAGCTCGCGCCCGTATCCGACGCTCAGGCGGCGCAGACAGTGACCATTCTTTATGGCAGTCAAACTGGCAATGGCCGTGGTATTGCTAAAGCTTTGGCCGATAAGGCAAAGGCACAGGGCTATAGTGTGAATTTAGCCTCTATGGGTGAATATAATGTGCGCCAACTCAAGCAAGAAACCTTGCTATTGCTGGTGGTCAGTACCCATGGTGAAGGTGAAGCGCCGGATGATGCGATTGAATTACATAAATTTTTAGCATCGAAACGTGCACCTCAATTAAACAACCTGCATTACTCTGTGTTGGCGCTGGGCGATTCGAGCTATGAGTTCTTCTGCCAGACAGGTAAAGACTTTGATGCGCGGCTTTCGGCGTTAGGCGCTAAAGCCTTATTGCCGTTGGTTGAGTGTGATGTGGACTATGAGGCTGCGGCCGGACAGTGGCACGCCGATGTGCTTACTGCGGTGAAGCCACTTATTCAAACCACGGCTAAGGTGGTGGCGCTCAATGATACCGGCTCGGCACAAGTTGCCAGCGAGAGCGAATTTACTAAGCAACACCCTTACAGTGCAGAAGTGTTGGTGAGCCAGAAGATCACTGGACGTGGTTCAGACCGAGACGTACGCCACGTTGAAATCGATTTAGGCGAGTCAGGACTGCGTTACGAAGTCGGTGATGCCCTTGGGGTGTGGTTTAGCAATAGCGACACCTTAGTCGATGAAATTTTAGCGGGCTTAGGGTTAGCGGCCGATACCAAGGTGACTGTCGCTAATGAATCCATCAGCCTCAAACAAGCCTTAATCGAGAAGAAAGAGCTGACACAGTTATATCCTGGTTTAGTCAAAGCCTGGGCCGAGTTGTCCGCTAGCCCTGAGCTACTTGCACTGAGCGAAGATAAAGAACAGGTTCGCCAGTTTATCTTACATCATCAATTTGCAGACTTAGTGGCTAATTACAAGCTCAAGCCTGACGCTAATCTCGATGCAAACAAGTTAGTGGAGCTATTACGCCCATTAACACCGAGACTCTACTCCATCGCCTCGAGCCAAAGTGAGGTCGATACTGAAGTGCATCTCACCGTGGCCTTAGTGGAGGATGAGCATCAAGGGCAAACGCGTTTTGGCGGTGCTTCTCACTTCTTAGCCTCGGCACAGGAAGGTGCCGAAGTAAAAGTGTATGTTGAACCGAACAAGCATTTCCGTTTACCTGAAGATCCACAAACGCCAGTCATCATGATTGGTCCTGGCACAGGGGTTGCGCCGTTTCGCGCCTTTATGCAGGAGCGCGTGGCGCAAGGCGCTGAGGGCGATAGCTGGTTATTCTTCGGCAACCCGCATTTTGAGCAGGACTTCCTGTATCAAACCGAGTGGCAACAGTATCTGAAAAACGGCGATTTAACCCGTATCGATGTAGCATTTTCGCGGGATCAAGCCCATAAGATTTACGTGCAGCACCGTATTAAAGAACAGGGGCAAGCCCTGTGGCAATGGCTGCAAAATGGCGCACATCTCTATATCTGCGGTGATGCGGAGCGAATGGCTAAGGACGTGCACCAAGCCTTACTTGAGGTTGCGGTGGAGTTTGGCGGACTGTCGAGCGAGGCGGCGGAAGAATATTTTGAGACCCTGCGCAGTCATAAACGTTACCAAAAAGACGTGTACTAATTAATCGATCCCAAAGATAGAGAGCAGTATCCACTGAGATACTGCCACCGAACGAATTTTAAGAGGCAGTTGCCATGAGTGAGCAAAAGTTAGCATTAAACGAATACCTAAAGACCGACAGTGATTATCTGCGTGGCACTATTAAAGAGGGATTAGATTCCTCTGTAACGGGCAGTTTTAGCGATGGCGATCAGCAATTGATCAAATTCCACGGCTTCTATCAGCAGGATGACCGCGATTTACGTAACGAGCGTAAAGAGCAAAAACTCGAGCCTTTATATAGCTTTATGTTACGTGCTCGCGTGCCAGGCGGTGTGTGTACACCTAAGCAATGGTTAGGTGTGGATGAAATTGCCTCGACGCTCACCAGCTCTAACAGCATTCGTTTAACCACACGTCAGACATTCCAATACCACGGTATTCCAAAGCGTAACCTCAAGACCATTATTCAAGGCTTGGACCGTGAGGCGCTCGATTCTATCGCCGCCTGTGGTGACGTTAACCGTAACGTGATGTGTAACCCGAATCCGGTCGAATCTAAACTGCATGCGCAGGCCTATGAAGTCGCGAAAAAGCTGTCTGATCACCTGCTGCCCCACACTCGTGCCTACGCCGAGATTTGGTTAGACGAAGAGAAGTTGCTGACCACAGAAGACGAAACCGTTGAACCTGTGTATGGCAAGACCTACTTGCCACGTAAGTTTAAGATGGCCGTTGCCGTACCGCCGGATAACGATGTTGATGTCTACACTAACGACTTAGGCTTTATTGCTGTGGCCGAAAATGGCGAATTAGTCGGTTTTAACCTGACCGCTGGCGGCGGCATGGGCTCGACCCACGGTGAAGTCGAAACCTTTCCGCGCTTGGCCGATGACTTTGGCTTTATCAAAACTGAAGACGTGATGAAGTTTGCCGAAGCTGTGATGACAGTGCAGCGTGATTGGGGTAATCGTACCAACCGTAAGCGTTCGCGCCTGAAATACACCATCGTCGACCATGGCTATGAGAAGTTTAAGGCCGAAGTGGAAGCAAGAGCTGGCGTCAAATTTGAACCTAAGCGTGATGTAGTGATTGGCGATCGCGGCGATCGTTACGGCTGGGTCGAAGGTGTCGATGGTAAGTGGCATTTAACCCTGTTTATCGAAAGTGGCCGTATTAAAGACGTGCCTGGTAAGAGTTTACAAACCGGCATGCGTGAAATCGCGAAGATCCACAAGGGCGATTTCCGCATGACGTCAAACCAGAATATGATTATTGCTGGTGTGGCTCCCGAGGATAAAGCAACCATCGAAGGCCTTGCCCGTAAACACGGTTTACTCGGCCAAGTGCTGACCCAAACTCGCGGTCATTCGATTGCCTGTGTGGCCTTGCCAACCTGTCCATTGGCGATGGCGGAAGCAGAGCGTTATTTCCCTGAGTTTATCGACCATATCGATGCGCTGCAGGCTAAAAATGGTATTAGCGATCAAGCCATAGTGGTGCGTATGACCGGCTGTCCAAACGGTTGTGCGCGCCCATTTGCCGCCGAAATCGGCTTAGTGGGTAAGGCGCCGGGTCGCTATAACCTGTATCTCGGGGCCAACTTCGAAGGTACTCGCCTGAATAAGATGTACAGAGAGAATATCCAAGAGGCTGAAATTCTCGCTGAATTGGATGCATTATTTGCCCGCTACGCGGTTGAGCGTAATGCAGGCGAAACCTTTGGTAACTTCACCGTCCGCACGGGCGTAGTGAAGGCGGTAATCGATGCCGCTAAGGATTTCCATGGCTGATCTTGATTCTGGGGTAACGGGTTCCGGCTTGCCGAACGCGTTGCAGAGCGTGGTAAGTCACAGCGAACTTAAAGCGCTGCTAATGGCACCTAAGGATGTGCAGCAAGCGGAACTGGAGCGCATTAATCGCTTCTTGGCCGGATTGACGGCTCAAGAGCGAGTGCTCTGGGGCTTAGCCTATCTGCCGGGTAATCACGCGCTGTCATCCAGTTTTGGGATCCAGGCGGCGGTGATGCTGCATATGGTGAGTCAGGTGCAATCGGATATTCCGGTGATCTTAACGGATACTGGCTACCTCTTTCCTGAAACATATCAGTTT
Source organism: Shewanella decolorationis S12 (assembly GCF_000485795.1). Taxonomy (GTDB): domain Bacteria; phylum Pseudomonadota; class Gammaproteobacteria; order Enterobacterales; family Shewanellaceae; genus Shewanella; species Shewanella decolorationis. The sequence goes on along the minus strand of NZ_AXZL01000076.1, from coordinate 206,091 downwards.
ATTGACCAGCTTACCGAGCGTTTATCCTTAAACCTTAAGGTTTACCAAGCGCCGATGACCTCTGCATGGCAGGAAGCGCGTTTTGGCAAGTTGTGGGAGCAGGGCTTAGAGGGTCTTGAACGCTACAATCGCCTCAATAAAGTGGAGCCGATGCAACGTGCCTTGGCGGAACTTGAAGTCGGTACTTGGTTTGCGGGACTGCGCCGCAGTCAGTCGAGCACTCGCGAAGAGTTACCGATATTGGCTATCCACGGAACTCGCTTTAAGCTGCTGCCGATTATCGAGTGGTCGAACAAAGATGTGCACCTGTATCTGACACAATTTGACTTGCCTTACCATCCTCTATGGGATCAAGGTTATGTTTCTGTTGGGGATACTCATTCGAGTAAACCCTTAGAATTAGGGATGACTGAAGAAGAAACCCGCTTTAATGGCTTAAAACGCGAATGCGGTTTGCATTACGAAATATAACCATCTATTTGATTAAATAGAAAAATGCCACAGTATTCCCTGTGGCATTTTTTATTTTATGCCGCCAAAAGAATGTTTTGCTTAATTTTGCAGCGCTTTTGCCGTTAAAGTGTTTTGAGTGTCATTCTGGCGTCATTAAAGTCAGATAAAGTTTGTTTTCATAGACTTAGATTAGGCTTTTTCACCGAGAATAAAATTTTTGTACATTTTTACTCACAGAGTTATGCACATTAGAATGTTCTGAGCTATATTACAAAGTTCCCGTAGATGGTTTTGAGGGAGTTTACTGCGCAGATATACCTTAGTCGGTATTTTGCCAAGTTAAGTTGTTGAATATCGTTATTTATGGGCTTAGTTTGCTGTGTAACGATATAACGAGACGGAAAACAGTCGCACTTCCAAAAGACCTTGCTCGCCGCCGCGAGTATCAAGCAGTTTGATTGACTTGCTAGCCCTAGTTAATCAGCCCATTTCACCTCGGTCAGCTGTGGTCAAAGCTGCCGAGGTTGAGCCAACATAGTTAACATCATTTATTTCGCTAATTCATCAATTCAGCTCGGTTTTTGGCGCTGTTTATGACAATATTATCATCAACTTACACTGTGCTATTTTATGCTGAGTGGCTAATGCTGCCGCAAACGGCCCCTTTGATGGAATTATTGATGAGGATTACTGGATGACCGCCCCTATGTATGCCATGCGCGATCATGTCAATCGTCCTCTAGGGAACAAATCCAATCGCCCAGCGCCCAAGCCCAAAGCGCGTGGCCTTAAGCGAATAGTCGCTTGGTTCGTTAAACTTATCTTGGGCTTATTACTCGCCTCCATTTTTAGCGTGGTGCTACTGCGTTTTATTGACCCGCCTATGTGGACTTGGCGGATTGAACGGGCAATATTTCCGCCCGCGCCGATTACTGAGGTTAGGCATCAATGGTGCTCACTCGAGCAAATTTCCCCTGAGTTACAATTAGCCGTGATTGCCGCAGAGGATCAAAAGTTTGCCAGCCACACGGGGTTTGACTTAGCCGCGATAAGTTCGGCCATTGAATACAACCAAAAGGGCAACAAGGTTCGCGGTGCGAGTACCTTAAGTCAGCAAGCGGCGAAAAACCTGTTTATGTGGTCGAGCCGCAGTTTTATCCGCAAGGGAATTGAGGCCTGGTTTACCCTGTTAATGGAATTGGTTTGGGATAAGTCGCGCATTCTCGAAGTGTATCTTAATATCGTCGAATTTGGCCCCGGAATATATGGCGCCGAAGCCGCATCGAAACATTATTTTGGTAAGAGTGCCGCCAAATTAACCCGTTATGAGGCGTCATTATTAGCTGCGGTATTGCCTAATCCTTGGCGATATAAAGTCTCGCCGCCTTCACCTTATGTTGAGCAGCGCTCCGCTTGGATCCGTAAGCAAATGCGCCAGTTAGGGGAAGTGACGCTCAACCGTGTTCATCAGGCCGATTAACGAATAAATAAGGCGATAACTTTTGTCTTATTAATATGCCATGTGCTTTATCGTTAATATGAACTTTATCCTCAAGATGAATTAGGCTCTGAATGTAAATTTCATTTAGTTTGCTAAACGAATTTGTCTTAATCGTGCAGCTTGATTCGCATCCTAGGTTAATTAATGGTAAATTAGCGCACGAATTTCCCCTTCAAATACACTCAGTCCTTTGGCTATTCCCCTCGCTAATTTTTAGCTTGTGTCGGATGTTGGTTTGCCATGACGCGTGTAAAAAGGAATGACAATAGGTCAGTATTTAAATACCGGAGGCTAATGCTTTCGGTATTATTTTTATCACTTTGACGATGATTAAATGGAGTTTTAGATGAAGAAGATTGTTATTGCTGCGGCAATTATTGCAGCGGGAGCAGGTGCTTATTGGTATACTCAGCATGGAACTAGCTCGAGTGCTTCGGCCAATCCTTTGCTTGATTATATCCCTGCCGACACCCCAGTATTTTCAGGTCAGTTAAAACCTTTCCCACTGAAAAACTACCTGCAATCTATTTCTGGTAATTACCAGCAATACTCTACGGATTCGTTGGCCGAATTAGGCGAATTAGATAGCCCTATGGCCAAGTTCTTTGTCAGCATCTATACGCAGTATATGGATGGGATAAAAAATCCAACCCAATTGCTTAAGACCTTTGGTTTACCAAATGAAGTCGAGCCTTTTTTCTATACCTTGGGCGTGATCCCCGTACTTAAAACCAATGTGGATCAAATCGATGCATTTTGGGCAGTCTTGGATAAAGCCGAGAAAGACAGCGGTTTCACCCATGAGAAGCGCACCCTAGCGGGCGTTGATTATCGTGCTTATTCACTCGCTGAAGAAGGTTCTACTGAGAAGGTTGACCTTTTATTTGCCCATAAAGATGGCATCTTAACTGTGACCTTGTCTGGCACAACGATTGAGCCAGAAATCTTAGAAATGGCCTTTGGATTAAAGAAACCGACTCAATCCTTAGCCGCTTCAGGCATGCTGAAAGACATCATTAAAACCCATGGTTTTATGGAAGATAGCATCAGCTTTATCAACCACGTTGAGATTGTTAAAGCGATTACCTCTCCCGATGGCAATATGCTAGGCAAACAGCTTACTCAATTCATGGCGGAAGAAAGCCAAGGTGAAGATCCGTTAGCGGAAATCCGTACTCCTGAATGTAAAACTGAGCTAACCGCCATTGCTGCTAACTGGCCTCGTACTGTTGCGGGATTAACCGCATTTAGTTCGACCGAAAAAGAAAGCCATATGGCGGCCTCTTTTGTGGTTGAAAGCAAAAATCAGGCAATCTTAACCGCATTGCAAAAAATGCGCGGCTACATTCCAACCCACCTAGCTGACATTAACAGTACTATCTTCTCGATGGGGCTGGGGATTGACGTTAACGAAGTTGCGCCTTCACTGACGGCGATTTGGGACGATCTGCAAAAGCCGCAGTTAACCTGTGCACCGCTTGCCGAGTTGCAAGCTGAATTAAGCCAACAGAGCCCTGCGATGTTAGGTATGTTTACCGGCATGGCTAACGGCGTTAAAGGTTTGAGCCTGTCATTGCTCGATTATAAGATGAGCACACAAGACCAAGAGCCCAAGCTTGAAAGCTTAGATGCCTTAGTGAGCTTAACGGCTGATAATCCTTCAATGCTGTTCAATATGGTGAAACCTTTTGCACCTATGCTGGCTGAACTGCAAGTTGCGGATAATGGCGAGCCTACCGACTTATCACCACTGTTAATGTTGCCGCCTGAGATGAACATCAAGCCGATGCTGGCGATTAAGGGACAACATTTAGTGGTTTACTCTGGCGACAAGGGCTTAGCGTTAGCCAATAAACTGGCAGGCGAAAAGCCATCGGCCAATGGGCTGTACAGCATGTCGGCTGACTACGGTAAGATGTTTACCCCAGTGCTGACCCTGTTAGAACTGACTGGCGAGCCGATTCCTGAAGAGCTGCAAATGCTGAAAGATTACAATATGCGCGTGCAAATGAGCTTCGATGTGAACAAACAGGGCATAGTGTTTGGTTCTGTGATGAACTCAAAAGCGAGCGAGAAGAAGTAAGCTTGATACCTTAGAGTGTTAATCGAAAAGCCAGCAGATTGCTGGCTTTTTTGTTAATTGGCTTGCGCTAACTTAGGTTGAGAACCGAGAGGCGTGTCTATGGATTTCGGTTTCGCAGCGCGCACTAAACTGACCAGCCCTTGCCATTCAATATCGCTGTTCTGTGGCAGCCAAATATCAGGCTCAGTGCCTTTTCCTGAAAGCAGTTCGCCTGCGGCGTCATAGGTAAGTGAGCTGCTAAAGCGAACATCTAAGTCACTGTTAGGTAAGGTGAGTTGGTATTGTCTGGCAAAATCCCCCGAGGTTTTTTCGCCAATCAGATTCACCCTAGACCAAGCTTTAGTGCGGTAGGCTATCCACTCGCATTCCTGTTTACACAAAGGACTGACAAGCAGCGCAAGGCGATTATTGCCTTCGGCTACAACTTCGGGTTTTGTGCGAACAAACCAAGGGCTAAATCGGTTTTCATCTATGCTTGGCAGACGCCTCGTTAACACCTTAAGTCGAGGCGAGCTGAGTTCCAGTGCCTCGAGCGGCCTAAAATTTAGGGGCCTTAAATAATCATTCCTCAGTTCTGGCGAGCGGCGGTAGTGAGCAAATCCCATGATTTGTTCAACCGCCGAGTGATACTGGCTAGTATTGGGCTGCATATCTTGATAACGCGACAACATGGTCAGTAATTTAGGACTAAAGCCCCTCGCTTGCCTCAAATCGACAATCAACAATGGTTGCTCCATGCCTTGGCGTAGGGCGTCTTGTTGTCTTTTATCGAGTTCAAAGGCATAGAGATCATCAATCTTGAGCCGTGCTGTCGTCGGATTAATCTGCTCTAATGAATAATCAGGCCTGATTGGCGCCGTCGGGGCCAAATTATCGAGTTGAGTGATCAGGCTTTCAAAACTCAGCTCAGTCTCATCCTCAATCGGTTTAACTATGGTTTTCGATGGTTGCGGCAGGGCGATAGTCACTTGCGTGGTCTGCAAATCATCATTAATTAAGCTTATCAGCACATGGGGCTTGATGCTTAAGCCTAAGTCCTCCCGCAGCAAATTGAGTCGCTTGAGCCAAATCAGCTGCATCTCTTGACTATTTTTTGCAGGCTCAGATAAATACGCTTGGCTGGCCGAAATCCATTTGCTTAAGGGAATGCCATCGATATGGGTAATAAAGGGAAAATCGGCGCTGATGGGATTATTTTGGCTGTCCAAGGCGAGCCATTGCTCGTTGACGGGCCTGAGTGTTAAGGGCAGTTCGCCGCTGCTATTTTCGACTTTCGCAACCTGTGTCCCAGGGTCTTTTAAGGTATTAAGTAGTTTTGTGAGTTCGGCGGCGAAGCGCTCTTTAGGTACAACATCTTGATATTGTGCTGTGATTAACCCTGCCAGTCGTTTGATCTGCTGCTCATTGGTCTGTGGATCTAGTGCGTAAAATGCCGAGTGTTGCTCAATTTGGTCAAACAGAATATAGAGATCTTGGCGAATATCTTTGGTCGTTAGCGTGGGTTGTGCTTTTTCAGGAATAGCGAAAAACGCGAGCCTGATAAGGCTCGCGCAAATAATCACGCCCAGCAAACTAACGACAGTGCGATAGCTAAAATTCATATTCCTCCATGACAACTTACTTTTACTGCTAAAAAGGTGTGCGACTATCGATGTAAATGTCTATTTTGGCAATATAAATCACCAGAGCGCACCTTTTGCTCGTGTCCATTTGAGCAATTTAACAGCAGTTCTCATCAGTCAGCATAGAATTATGGCTATTTTTTGTGCCTTGTCACGGTTAAGAGACTAGAGAATATCGTTTAGGGAAACGCCAATACCAATACGTTGATTATGATGGTTATAGTCGATAAGGCTCTCACCATATCCGTTAAAATATTGAGTATAAAGGCGTAAATTGCCGATTATCGGGTAGCTCCAAGTAAATTCTGCCGAGCCTCGGTCAATATCTTTAAAGTTGGTTTTTAGGGTGAGGGTGAATCTATGGTCATCGATGCCATAAACCCCTACAAACTCAGCTTTACCTATGTATTCATCGATGTCAGGGTTATCGTCGCCACGGGGTTGATGGATATCGGTTTTTTCATCCTCAGGAATACGCCACCACACCTTAGTGGCAAAGGCCAATGGACCGGCATCAAAAATCATAGTGCCATAGATGCGATTCCAACTTCGGGATAGTAACCCTGACCTACCATTCGATTGATGTACCGCACCAAAGCCCCAGAAGGAGTTGGTCACGCTGCCGATTTTCCAGTCATTGTTAAACAGCATAAAGATTTCGGGTTCGTGGTTAGTTTCACGGAACGGGGAAGAAATATCCTTGTTATACAGCTGCCAATAGGATTGGTTTGTGTAGGCAAAAAACAGGTGGCCATTGTCGCCAAAGACGTTATACCAAAGAGGAAATTTAAAGCTTATCTGGAACTTAGCTTCCATTTCGTCCAGGGTATAGTCGTTTTCGGCCGCATCTTGGGCGAAGGGCGCCATATTGGGATCGGGATTGTAGGTGGCGGGTAAAATGTAATTCACTTTATGCGGCGTGATCACGAAGGGACGTTCTGAGGTGGCTAGCTCGTCCTGTACTCTTCCTTCAACAAGGGATTCTTCCGCTTGAAGTCCAGTACAAGTTAACAGCCCAATTAATGCGATACCTTTATAAAATAGGGACATCGGCCCTCCTTGATGTGTCTGTTTGCCTTACGCTTTCTCGTTGTTTGCCCAGCTTAACATTAGTTTGTGGATCTATTGTGAGAAACCCTGCCATTTGCCCAACTTGGTTATGGCGATATTGAACCTATTTTCGTGATCTAAAGAAGCAACTAAGTAGAATTTTTAGCAATAACATAGTGCGGTTATGTGACTTTATGCAAGTTTTGATTGCCGGAAAATCAGCCTTGAAATATTGATTTATCCTTTTATTTCAACTATTTAAATTATTTTTAGGCCTGTAGCGCTTTTGCCGCCCTCAAGTATAGTGAATTGGCTTGATTCTAAGCCCTGTTTTTATTTCTTTTTGATATAACAATTAATGATTTTATATTTATTAAGGAATATAACTAGAGCTATATTGCAACACATTGATCTCATATCGGGGAATGTGATGGAAATTTTATCTTTACTGGGCCAAGGGGCGAAGGGCAAAGTCTGGCTAGTTGGCGCGGGCCCCGGAGACGTGGAGCTATTAACCCTCAAGGCTTGGCGCATTCTCAAGTCAGCCGACGCTGTGCTATACGATGCGCTCGTCAGCCAAGATATCCTCGATTTGATCCCCAAAGATGCAGAGAAGATTGCCGTTGGCAAACGTGCTGGTAAACATAGTGCTGCGCAGGATGAAATTAATCAGTTACTGGTGACGAAAGCTTATACCCGTAAAAACGTGGTACGCCTCAAGGGCGGCGATCCCTTTATTTTTGGCCGCGGTGGTGAAGAGTTACAAACCTTAGTTGAAGCGGGCGTCGAATTTGAAGTGGTTCCTGGTATTACCGCCGCCAGCGGCACTTCGGCCTATGCGGGCATTCCATTAACTCACAGGGATTATGCCCAAGGGGTGACCTTTATCACTGGTCATTGTCAGCTCGAAAGCCGTCCGATGGACTGGCAAGGTTACGCTAATCCAAACAATACCTTAGTTGTGTATATGGGAATTTTAAATGCGGGCATTATTCGTCAAGGATTAATCGATGCTGGCCGTAGCCCACAAACCCCAGTGGCGATTGTCTCTAAGGCGACCACTCAGTCGCAGCAGTGTTTTATTGGTCAATTAGATTCACTCGAGCAGCTCGCGGCCAATCCGCAATTGCAAATGCCCGCCCTGATGATTATTGGCGAAGTGGTTGCGTTAGCTGACAGCTTAAATTGGTTCCAACCTAAGGGCGAGTCCGCACCCGATACCGCGGATGCCGCCAAGATTGTGGCAAAAGTTTAGTTAAATCAGATTTTTTAGAAATAGTTAAGTTAAATCCAGCTGCCTTTTGCAGCCCATTTTAGGTAAACGGAGAAGAGTATGGCCGGGCGTGAATTAAGCCACTTACAACAACTGGAAGCCGAAAGCATTCAGATCATTCGTGAAGTCGCTGCCGAATTCGACAATCCAGTAATGTTGTATTCCATCGGAAAAGATTCTTCGGTGATGTTACACCTTGCGCGTAAAGCCTTTTATCCCGGCAAGATCCCATTCCCCTTGCTGCACGTGGATACGGGCTGGAAATTCAAAGAGATGATCGCCTTTCGTGATGCGCAGGCGAAAAAGTTTGGTTTTGAATTATTAACCCACACCAACCCCGAAGGCGTTGCCCAAGGGATTAATCCCTTCGATCATGGCAGTGCCAAGCACACTGACATCATGAAAACCCAAGGCTTAAAACAAGCCTTAAACCAATATGGTTTCGATGCCGCATTCGGTGGTGCGCGACGCGATGAGGAAAAGTCCCGCGCGAAGGAGCGAGTGTATTCGTTCCGCGATCGTCACCACAGATGGGATCCCAAGAATCAACGCCCCGAGCTGTGGCGCACCTATAACGGCGCGGTTAATAAGGGCGAAAGTATTCGTGTCTTCCCGTTATCTAACTGGACTGAACTCGATATTTGGCAATATATCTATCAAGAAAACATTGAGTTAGTGCCACTGTATTTTGCCGCCGAGCGCCCTGTGGTTGAGCGTGGCGGTCAGCTGATTATGGCCGACGATGAGCGTATGAAGCTTGAAGAAGGCGAAACCATCAAGCATGAAGTGGTGCGTTTTAGAACCTTAGGTTGTTATCCATTGACGGCGGCGATGCATTCGCAGGCGGATAATCTCGAAAAAATCATCGAAGAAATGCTGCTAACTCGCTCGAGCGAACGCCAAGGGCGATTGATTGACTCGGATCAGAGTGCATCGATGGAGCAGAAGAAACGCCAAGGTTATTTCTAAACCAAGGCATTTCGAGCGCAGGTTAGAGACAGATTAAACCGATTTTGTGAATGTCCCGATGAAGGCTTTTAGAGCAATCAAGTACCAGTGATTTCACGAACAGTTGAGCAAGATAAGAGTGAGATAAAGATGGATAAAGCGGTCAATAAAACCAATCGTATGGCGGCAGAAATTAGTCAGCACGGGGTAAAAGAATATCTAGCCCAGCAACAACATAAGGGTTTGTTGCGCTTTTTAACCTGCGGCAGCGTAGACGATGGCAAGAGCACCCTTATTGGCCGTTTACTGCATGACAGCGCGCAGATTTACGAAGACCAACTCGCCAGCTTAAAAAATGATAGCGCTAAGATGGGCACAACGGGCGAAGCCATCGACTTGGCTTTGCTGGTGGATGGTCTGCAAGCCGAGCGCGAGCAGGGCATTACTATCGATGTCGCTTATCGTTATTTTTCAAGCGATAAGCGTAAGTTTATTATCGCTGATACCCCAGGCCATGAGCAGTACACCCGTAATATGGCGACTGGTGCCTCAACCTGTGATCTAGCGGTGATCTTAGTGGATGCGCGTTACGGCGTGCAGACTCAAACTAAGCGTCATGCCTTTATTGCCTCTTTGCTGGGCATTCGCCACTTTGTGGTCGCGGTTAATAAGATGGATTTACTCGGGTTCGATGAGCAAGTATTCAATCGTATCCGTAATGATTTCAGTGAGTTCGTAAAATATTTTGGCGACTTAGATATTCACTTTGTGCCTTTATCGGCCCTCAATGGTGATAACGTGGTTGAGCCGAGTCTACATACGCCTTGGTATCAGGGTGGCACGCTGCTGGAGTTACTCGAAACCATTGATACCCAACGTGAACTTAGCGCCTTGCCTGTACGCTTCCCAGTGCAATATGTGTCGCGTCCAAATCTCGATTTTCGTGGTTTTGCCGGAACTTTAGCCTCTGGTGTCATCAAGGTGGGTGACGAGGTGGTTGCGCTGCCTTCGGGTAAGCGTAGCAAGGTTGAACGCATTGTGACCTTCGATGGCGATCTCGCCGAAGCGACTGCAGGGCAAGCCGTCACTATCACCTTAGAAGATGAAATCGATATTTCCCGCGGTGACTTACTGGCACTGCCAGAGAGTGCGCCACAGGTTGCCAATCAAATCGTGGCTGACCTAGTGTGGATGGATGAAAAACCATTACAACTCGGCCAGTTATACGACATTAAAGTTGCGGGTAAGAAGACCCAAGCCTCTGTTACGGCTATCGACTATGTGGTTGATGTGAACACGCTTGCGCGCAGCAACGCCGACACTTTAGGGCTCAATGCCATCGCCCGCGTGACCTTAGAGTTGACCGAAGATATCGTTTTCGATGCCTATTCTCTGGTACGTGATACTGGCGGCATGATCCTGATTGACCGTTTATCCAATGCTACTGTTGCGGCTGTGATGGTGGTATCGGGACAGCATGTGAACAAGCAAGCGTCTTCACAATTTAGCGCCTTTGAAATCGAGTTTAATGCGCTGGTGCGTAAGCACTTCCCACATTGGCAAGCGATCGATATTTCAAAGCTTGGAGCCTAATACGTGAGTGACTTGTGGCTATTAGCTATAGTGTTGTTTGGATTAGTGGCTGGCTTAATCGTCGGCCGCATTAATCCCGCTGTGTTGTTTTTATTTGCTTTTTTACTCTGTTACCTCCTAGGAATGGTATCACTCGACACGGCGCTAACTAGCTTTACCAACACAGGTTTAGTCACACTGGTGTTATTGGTGCTGGCGGCGACGGCACTGGAAAAAACCTCACTGCTGGGCAAGTTAAGCCAAGTGATTGGCAATAATTCGCTTGCGGTGACTATGGCAAAATTGGGGTTTTCGACGGCGCTGCTGTCCTCTTTTACCAATAACACCGCCGTCGTTGCATCTTTGATTGGGGTGGTGCGCCGTAATCAGGCCCACGCTCCGGCTAAGTTGTTGTTACCACTTAACTATGCGGCGATTCTGGGCGGTACGCTGACCTTAATCGGTACTTCCACTAACCTTATCGTCAACTCGTTTGTCGAGAATGCGGGCTTGCCTGCGCTGGGGTTCTTTGAGTTCACCCCTGTGGCCACGCTGATTGTGCTGTTAGGCATAGTGCTGCTGATTGTATTGGCCAATACCTTACCCGACAGGCGAGAGGATACGACTGAAGAAACACTGCCCTATCTGCTGGAAGCCCACGTGGCCAAAGGCTCGCCTTTAGTTGGGCGTAGCGTGGTGGATAACAAATTAAGAGCCCTGAAAAAGCTCTATTTAGTCGAGCTAGAGCGCAGCGGTATTTGTATTTGTCCGGTTCCGCCACAGTTAGTGTTACAGGCGGACGATGTGCTGCGTTTCAGTGGCGCGGTGGAGTCGGTGGAGCTGTTACATCAATTCGATGGCCTAGATTGGTTTGGCAAACATCAAGCCAAGGGGCAAAACCTAGTCGAAGCCGTGTTAGCTCCTTCATCGAGTCTAGTGGGCAGCAGCTTAAAGGAATCTCGTTTTCGCGAGCAGTTTGATGCGGCGGTTATGGCGATTCGTCGCGGTCATCATCCGTTAAAAGGTGGTTTGGGCGATATTGTTTTACAACCAGGCGATGTGTTGCTGCTGACGCCGGGGGATGGTTTTAGCACCAATGCTAAGCTGAGTACCGAATTTGCCGCCGTCAGCGGGCTCGATTTAAATGTGCGTTTAGACACTAAACGTAGTCGTATCGTGTTAGCCGGATTTGTGCTGACGATTGGCCTGAGTCTGGCGGGGATTTTACCCTTGGCAAAAGGATTGGTGTTATTACTGCTGAGCTACTTTGCCATTGGCGCCGTGACCTTATCTGAACTTAAGCGTCGTTTCCCGCTGGAATTAGTGGTGATAGTCGGCAGTGCTTTGGGGCTGGCGAACCTGATGATGAGCACAGGTCTTGCTGAGGGACTCGCTCAAGGCTTACTTGGTGCAATCAATGGTTATGGGGTATTTGGCGCCTTTGTGGGGGTCTATTTAGTCACCTTATTACTGACGGAACTCGTTACCAATAATGCCGCGGCGGCTTTGGCCTTTCCGATTGCCTATGCGGTGGCGCTGAATTATGGCGTTGATCCAAGGCCGTTTATTATGGCCGTGGTGTTTGGTGCCAGTGCCAGTTTTATTTCGCCCTACGGCTATCAAACTAACTTGATGGTGTTTAACGCGGGCAACTATCGTTTCAGTGACTTTTTGCGCTTAGGGCTACCGCTATCTGTGCTTTATTCCCTGATAGTGATTTTTATGGTGCCAGTCATCTTTCCGTTTTAATGATTTTTGTCTTAGGTTGTTACTCAACCTAAGGTTTGAGGAGTGTTTATGAGCAATATTGTGTGGCACCAACATAGTGTCGACCAAGCGGCCAGAGCCAAACTTAAGGGCCAAAATCCAGTGTTACTCTGGTTTACTGGGCTGTCTGGTGCGGGTAAGTCGACTTTAGCAGGGGCGCTTGAGCGCGCACTGTTTGAGGCAGGCTTTCACACTTATTTGCTCGATGGCGACAATGTACGCCATGGTTTGTGCAAGGATCTGGGTTTTAGCGTTGCCGATAGGGATGAAAACTTACGCCGTGTCGGCGAAGTGGCAAAACTTATGGTGGATGCGGGCTTAGTCGTACTATCGGCCTTTATCTCGCCGACCCGCGAGGAGCGCGATAGCATACGGGAACGTTTTCCTGAAGGTCAATTTATCGAAGTGCATGTGTCGACGCCGCTTAACATATGTGAGCAGCGCGATCCTAAGGGCTTGTATGTTAAGGCTCGCCGCGGTGAAATCAGCAATTTTACTGGCATTTCATCACCCTATGAGGCACCACTCTCTGCGGAGTTAACAATTGATACCAGCAAAGGGGATTTATCTTCCCAAGTCAGTGCATTGATTGATTATCTAACGGCGATAGGCGTTATTAATTCCAGTCGGTTAACCGCTTCGGCTTAGTCGTTAGCTTCTTCGCGATTATTGCTCAATTTTGAAATCCTTGGCAAACAGGGCTTGGAGTGCTTTGAGGTACTCATGGTCCTGTTTAGGCAAAACGAGTTGTGCCAGCTCATCGCCAATCGGCGTTAATCGATAGTAGCTAAACAGCAAGTTACCGCTCTTTGGGGTGAGCTTCATTTGGATACCGGGCATAGTGAGTTGGATCGGAGTTTTGCTATTCAGTAAACCGGTTTCGAACTCACTGCTGTGAAGGATCCCCGCATCGACCAAGGTAAGAATGCTCGAGTAGGGTAACCCAAATTGCGATAGTCCCAAGGTGATGGTCGTATGTTTGCGAAAATACTGCCCGAGTCCGCCAGTCAGTCGATAGCCGCTAATGAGTTTTAAGCGTTGTTCATTATTGACTTTGGCCGCCATACCCAAGGCCTTTTCGAGGATTTGTGCTTCTCTGTGGGTGAGTTGTTTGAGTAGCGCTAAGGTGCGTAGGCTAAAGTTGCCCGGATTGATAATTTCACTGGAGAGAATGCGTGCCCAAAGATCCTGCATCTTTCGATTGTGAATTTGTTCGGCCATCAGAAAAAATTGATGACTCCAGTCGGGATCGAGATCGACACCCGTAACATCCGATGGCGTATAGCTCAAGGCGAGGGCGAAAATGGTTTCAACATTGGCCTGGTATTGGCTGGCAAGTTTACGCTCCCTATGCTGCGCGCGCTCGGCAATAGAGGCATTGGCGGGACGATATTCTTGCTCGCTGGCAAGCCCGAGTTGGCGTCCGAGTAGCAGAGCCTTTTTACGGGCTGACACTTCCGCTGCGGGGGCTGCTTCATCCGCAAGCATTAAAATATCTGAATCCTTCATGCCTTAATCCTGTGACCTATTCGCTGTTGATATGCGGGATACTTATTTATTCCGCACATCAGCTTAGTCGATTGTAATCCTTAAGTCGCTGCTCTAGATTGCTTTTTTGCATTCAACGATTGAACTTTATGCAAAGCGTTAGCTATCGAGATGTAATTTATCTATCGCCTTCGTTGGCCATGTCCAGTAGGTTTCATTACCGAGTGATGGATGACGCGGCACATTGAGAGCCAATACTAATGAGCACACTGCAAAGCCTGCACCTATACAGAAGACTAGGGCGGGATCGCTTAGCCACAACAGGCCTAAGAGTACGGGGATAATGACCGCGGCGATATGGTTAATGGTAAAGCTGACCGACATAGTGGCGGCAATATCTTTGCTGTCGGCAATCTTTTGGAAATAGGTTTTCATGGCAATCGCCATCGCAAACAGTAAATGGTCAACCACATAGAGCGCGGCGGCCATATGGGGTTGTTCGACAAGGGCATAGCTGACAAACACAAAAAACAGCCCAATGTATTCCACTGTGAGGGCATTACGTTCACCAATACGGCCGATAAAGCGGCCAATTGCTGGGGCGAAAAGCAGATTAACTACATAGTTGATAAGGAATAAGGCGGTGATTTCGCTAACGCTATAGCCGAATTTCTCGACCATCATAAAGCCTGCAAACACCATAAAAATTTGCCGGCGTGCGCCGGAGAAGAAGGTCAGTAAGTAATACAACCAGTAGCGTTTACGCAGGATCACCTTTTTATGTTGCACTTCATGGGTATCAAACTGTGGGTAATACAGGCTCATACTGATCACCATCAGTAAACCTAATACGCCAATAATCAAATACATATGCCAGTAGTCTAGCTTTAGCCAAGTCATCACTATCCAAATACTGCCATAACCTACTAAGGCTGCCGCCGAGCGCCATGCGAGAGCTTTACCCATAAATGCCGCGGTGTCTTGTTTATCGACCCATTGCAGAGTGAGGGATTGGTTAATGGTTTCAAAATAATGGAACCCAACTGACATCAGAATTGTGGTCAGATATAACCCCAACACCTGCGGGAAAAAGCCTGTAATCGCCACGCCAATACAAAGCAGGGCTAACGAGAGCAGAGCGAAGGCTTGTTCGCGCACTAACAGCAATACAAAAATGGCGGTAAAGGCCAAGAAGCCGGGGATTTCCCGCAGGCTTTGCAGCATACCGATTTCGGCACCAGTAAATTGCGCTTTTTCAATCACGAAGTTATTGAGCAGGGCTTGCCAGACGGCGAAGACCAGCGACATAACAAAGGTCATCCACAGCAGTAATGCCTTGGGATTTGAGGTTTTATTTGTGTTCATCAATGGGGAACTCAGGCGATAAGTGAACAAATGCTAATGCTTTTACCCCATATTAGCTACCAGTGAGCACTTAGTCAGATTTCTGATTTTGTAACATTTTGATCCCTATGAAGCGGATATTTATTTTTGTGAGCAAGCTAGAATTACCGTATATCCAGTGTTTATTTGGCGCTAAGCCCGTGATCTATTTCATGTAAATCGATGACTAAATCACCTAGTATGCAATATCGTAATAGGCAGTTTGCTTTTTGCGTGATAAACCTAAATGCCGTTATCTGAGTTGTTCCTAATACAGGCGCATTGTGTATATCGTCGTTACCTTCTGTATTACGAGGGATTTAGTCCCACTTTTAACGGTATGTTGAGGTCAACATAAAGCCGCCGTCTTGTCTTTTTTCTGGCCGCTTTTTCTTGTTTTTGTTGAGATAATCGAGGCTTAAGTGAAAAAAATTCTGATCATCTTTTCCAGTGTTCATGGTCACACTCGTAAAATCACCAATCAGTTAGCGCAGCAACTTAAAGAGTTGGGAAATTCTGTGGTGATTGCGGATATTAAGGCTGTTCCAGCGATGGAATCCTTCGATAAGATCATTATTGGTGCCAGTATTCGTCACGGAAAACATAATCCGACCTTGTACGAATTTATTCAAAAGCATCAACAGATCCTCACGCAAAAGGTGAGCGGTTTCTTCTCAGTCAGTTTAGTCGCCCGTAAACCCGAGAAAAACACCCCAGAAACCAACCCGTACATGCAAGCATTTTTAAGTAAAACGACTTGGCGCCCAACCCTGTTACAAGTGTTTGGCGGTAATCTCAATTACCAAGGTTATAATGCTTTCGATAGAAATATTATACGCTTTATCATGTGGTTAACTAAGGGGCCTACGGATCCTGTCACCAATGTTGAATACACAGATTGGCAAAAAGTGAATGAGTTTGGCCTTCAGATCCACCAAGCCTAAACGGGTTAATGGAATAAGTCTGTCGCAAGGGTAAGCAGCTATGTCGGAAAAATTAATGCAGGCACTCGGTTTTTTATTGGCACGTTTGCACGTTTGGATTGTGCTGTCTTCTGCCTTACTCGTCTGTACTAGCCCGTGGATTTTTATTGGCAGAAGCCTGCGCGCTAATGCCAGCATTTGGGATTACCTGCATGTTTACCTTGGATTAATTTGCGCTGCTCTGGGGATTTTATTTTTACTGCGCAATACCCTTCAAGGGAAATGGCACCAGTACTTTGCCTGGTTAGTGGGAGATTGGGGCCAATTAGCGCAGGACATTAAAGGGCTGTTTAAGGGCAAATTACCCGTCGCGGGCGGTAAGGGCTTATTCAGTACGGTTGAAGGTATGGGCATGTTACTGCTGGTGGCTACAGGATTAACTGGCGTGGTATGGTTTATTTATCAAGGTACCCCGCTCGCGATGATATGGCGTGGATATCATCAAATCTGTGCCGATTTCTTTATCGGCTTTTTAGTTGTCCATCTGATTCTTGCTGCAACTCATATTATTGAATTTATAAGACAATAATTCCCTCGTCCGTATTTCATTTACCCCATCAACCTGTATGTTGCCGTCCGATATTACACATTGGCTTACGAATAAATTGAGCGGTTCGGCGAGTATCAATTGATACCTCACCGAACCACCTGAGTTGATTAGCTCAAGCGTTTTTGACGGCCAAGAGCAACTGCTGCGGCAAAGGCTAAAAATAACCAGTTTACGCTACCGCCAGAACTCTTAGGTGCCTGAGCATCTTTTTCGACGGCAAGATAGTTAATCAGGCCAATTAATTCATCTAAGGTTTTGATACTACTTAAGTTAACCGCATATTTATCATTTACGATAAAAGCGGGAACGCTTTCAACGCGGAATAGGTTCTGCTGGGCACGCCATAGGGCGAGTTTTTCATCTGTACTCTTGCTGTCGGCCAGTTTGTCGTACTTGGCCGCATCGATACCAAACTTAGCGAAGACTTGTTTAATGTCGTCTCGGCTGTTGATTTGTGACTCGTGCTTGTGCCCTGGTGCGCTGTGGTCATGGCCATTAGCGCCTTCTTCCCCTTGAATGGCTGCAAACATGGCGTGGGTTAATGCATCTTTATTATCTAACTCTTGAATTACAGCCAGCGAGCGCATGACTTCAGTCCCTAAGGCACTATTCATAAAGTCGACATGCTTAGTATCAAATGCGATGCTTTTGTTTAGGTTCGCTTTGATATCAGGCAGATAGTTGGTTTCCATATTGAAGCAGTTATGGCAATAAAAGGAGAAAAACTCGGTCAGTTTTGGCTCACTACTCGGGGCTTTGTCGGAGATTTGAGTGTAGTGAGTACCTTCAACAAAATTAGCGGCAAAGGTGCTAAATGGTGCAACGATTAAGGCGACAGCCAAAGCGATTGGTTTGATCATAGAACCCTCAAAGTCGGTTAGCGTGAATTCATCGTATCGATTGGGATGCGCAATTAACTCAATTGGCGAGATGACTTCAAACTGAAAAATACGCTGGGCTTTTACCCGCGAGATTATGGTTTTAGGTTAGTTTGAGATGCTTAATTATCGCTGAATTCAGCTGCGGATATTGGACTAAATCTGTGATCCCGCGGGAGTTTAACCATAAGAATTGCAGGACTGCAAAGGGGATCACAGTTATAAAAGGGAAAACTTAAGCAATATCCCGCAGGGATTGCCAAGCCTCACAGACCTCACGGAAACGCGCGGCGTCACCCTCGGGTCTATCGGGGTGCCATTTCAGCGCTAAACGGCGCCATTGTTTGCGGATGTCCCTTGGTGTGGCGCTTTCATCCAACTCGAATACTCTCAGGGCATGGCCCTTGTGCATCAAATTCACATTCAAGCCAATATAGCTCTTATAACTGCTCCAGAAGGCCTCTAATAATTCGCGAACTACATTTTCACTGGTGTCGTAGTTATTCCAATCAAGATAGTATTCCCGCAGGGAAGTATCTTCCATTATCAATAGGTTAACGTTAGAAGGGACTAGGCGGAAAATTTGGATTTCCATGGCTTTGACTTGCAACCACTGCTTAGGCAGCAGAATTCCTTGCAACTCAAACAGGGCATTCATCAGTAAAAAATTACGTTTAAAGAGGTCGTTGCCTGGATTTTCATCTAACTGATGAATGAGTCCTCTATTTTGCAACTCAGTCGCAAGATGGTGGATTTTCCAACTTTGGTTTGAGGCTTGTAATACGGATAACACGGGCCAGATTAATGGGTTATCGCCCTTGGTAGTCGATACCTTTGCCGATTGAGCTTCTGCACTGAGTGAAGGTTTAGCGAGTAGCATACTGACAGTCCCATCCTAAGTTGTTATCAAGCAAGAGTGGCGAAATGTAAGGTTTCCCTATATCTATAAGATTATTAATGTTTTTATCTTATTCTGAGCCATTAAATTTACGCATTAGGTACACACTATGCCACAGTGCAAAGTGTAGGCAAAGATGGATTTTAGAGCAATTTGGGCTCTGGTCACTCCGACTTTGGTTGGTTTTAACTGTGATAATTGTATTGTGATAGTCTGGAGTGGAAGCAATAAAAATGCCCTTACTTATCTATGTAAGCAAGGGCATTTATCGTCTTTAGCTTAGATTGGCTAAGAGCTAATGACTTAAATTTCGGTAAAGATAACCTCTTGCGCTAAACGCGACTTAGGTAACTTAGCGTTAAAATCTTCTTCGGAGCGGTAACCTAGAGCGACCACGACAGAAGCGCACAGGCCTTTTTCACGTAAGCCTAAGACTTGATTGAGTTTAGTGGCATCGAACCCCTCAATTGGGCAAGCATCAATATCGAGTACACTTGCGCCTAACATTAAGGTACCGAGCGCTAAATACACTTGTTTTTCCATCCAATGTTGGACGTCTTTTAATTCAAATTTGTGCATATTGGCAAAGAAAGAACGGCCATTATGTTGACCTTGTTTGGCTTCTTCATTGGCAAAACGGCCATCTTTAGCCTCTTGCTCTAGCACTTGCAATAAATGGGCTTCATCGAGTTGAGTACGGGTGCACAGTACGACTACGTGGGAAGCATTGAGAATTTTTTGAGTATTGAAGGCATAGTTTTCGGTCGCTTGTGCGATCAAAGCTTTGCCTTCCGCCGTGCCTGCTAACACAAAGTGCCAAGGCTGCGAGTTGGTCGATGATGGGCTGAACTGCAGTAAGGTCTTGATTTCGTCAATCTTATCGGCAGGAATCGTCTTGGTTGGATCAAAGGCCTTAGTGGTGTAACGCTTTTTAGCGAGAAAACTTAAATCACTCATGTAACGGCTCCAAATCATCTAGGAATACAAATTCAACCTCAGCATTTTAAGCAGGTTTGGGCAAAAAACAATGTGATCAAAACGGCTATCAGTTTCAAAATATTTTTGAAATTAATAGTCGTTTTGCGTCATGAAATGATTAGGGATTTTTTTGAATAGCTGTGAATAGCAAGAGTCATCTAATGGCGTTATGGCTGGTTAAACAAATTTTTGAGTGCTGTTTTGTTGATAACAGGGATATGGACGATGCCAAAAATGCTGAGTTAGATCAAAAATCCTCCATAATACCGTTGTCGCTCGTGTGGTTTAATCTATTCCTTTGCTACATTTTTTATTAAGCCGAGCTTAGGGTTTATTTAGGGGAATATATGGCAAGATTGTTTATGCTGCTTATTGCGTTGAGTCTATTACCACTGTCTTCTAGTGATGGGAAAGAGCTTAAATTTGCAGTTGTTCCCAAATTTTATAGTGTTTTCTTTGACCAAAGTAAAACTGGTTGTGTTGACGCCGCTGCACAAATAAAAGGGGTTGAGTGTATCTACCGAGGACCCGAATTAAGTAGTGTGAGATTGCAAGATCAAGTGATAAATCAGCTTATTGACGAAGGTGTTGATGGTATTGCCGTTGCGGTTACCCAATCTAAGTATTTAATTGAAAATAGCCTTAAAAGAGCAAAGGAAGCCGGCATACCCGTTGTTACCTATGATTCTGACTTTGATGCTTCTATTAACCAAGATCCCAAGAATTTTCGCTTAGCCTATATCGGTACTGACAATTTTGAACTGGGTAAATCATTAGGGGAGGAATTAAAAAAATTACGGCCTAATGGAGGGACGTTAATCATACAATCTGGAAGACCCGATTCCCCCAATTTGAATTTAAGACTGATGGGCGTTCGCTCCGCATTATCAGGGAATACATACAGTGTTCCTCCCGGGAAAATGCTAAATAACGAACAGGGCTGGACTGAAGTGCGGGAGCCTTTGTTTAATTTTGACCAACTTAGTCAAGCGGTTAAGCAAATGGAGTCCGTGATGAAAGGTAAGCCAGTGAAGGCCGACTCCTTCGTTTCCGTTGGTGGTTGGGCACAAAATGATGCCGCTCTCTACCGTGAAATGATTGCCCCATTCCAAGGAAAAATTAATGATAAGGAGGTTGTGATTATTATGACAGACACATCTCCTGAGCAATTAACGATGTTGAAGGATAATCTTGCGCATATCAATGTCGGTCAAAATCCCTATGAAATGGGAAAGCAGGCAATTTTGACGCTTTATAAAATTGTCACGAAACAAAAATACGACGACATTATCTACACACCAGTGACCTTTTGTACTCAACAGAACTATGAGACCTGCGAGAAACCTACGGGAATGTAATGTCATAGAGGTTATGTTCTAGAGACCGTTTTGGAGAGTGCTGACGCCAAAAAGTCACAAACAGATGTTTGCACAGTCTTTTATATCCATCTTATATATCCATAAGCTGGTGATGAAAGACCATTGGTAATCTGTTGCTGTATTAATTTGGAATTACCCTATTAATATTCAAACATGACAGTGGATCAGACTTGGTTAGCCTAGTTGTGCGACTCTTACTATTTTTGGGTGGCTTCGGGCGAACGCGCTTTTGCCCCATTTCGTGTTTCGGCTCGTTAGCTTAACCGAAAATTCCTACACCTGCTGCCATACATATTCTTATCTATTTGCCTATGTTTGGTCTTACAAGAAATCGGCTAACAATGCATGGATATACAGTCATATTTAAATTTGGGTGTTTTGGTATGATTTTCTGACAATATCAGTGCGAATTAACTCTATCTGCAAAAAATAAAACGCTATAAAATCAGGTGAATACAGTAACTGAATTTTAGTTAATAGGTTTGGAAAACGCGCATGCGTGTTTTTCCAGATGGTGTATTTGGCAGAAAGCTGATAAGTTCTTTGCATACAGATAGTTAACCGTGCGCGTTTTTACTGGTCCAACGAGATAAACGCGCATGCGCACGAATAAAATGTTATGCAGATGGAGGTAACATTGAGTTCTAGTCGAAAGAAAATTCGCGAAATTACGGGCTATACATTTGAAGACGAGAAGCAGTCGATAGAAAGTTGGGTTACTCGTGCTCAGTCATTCAAAGTAGCTGCAACAGTTCTTAGTCAGAGTGATTTTTCAGAAGTTCAGTATGCATATTTTTACAATGCTGCGATCTCATTAGAACTTATTTTAAAAGCCGTAGCTTTGCTCAAAGGTAAAGGCATCCCTAAAACTCACAAGCTGCATGATCTAGCTCGTAATCTCGATCTTCCGTTTTCAATTGAACAGCTCGACACATTAGAGTTGCTTTCGGAAATCATTATATGGAGTGGACGTTACCCTGTGCCAAACAAAGACGGTCATTGGGACAACTATCATGACGTAGTCCAAAATAAGCATATTATTCGAGATGGTAATATTACTAGAGCTTGTCCAAAGCGTTTCCCAACACTAGAAAACGTCAGCAACATTTGGGATATTTGCCATCGAGAATTGGGTGGAAAATCTGCATAACAAACTGTTCAAGAGGGATTCGCAAACGCGTGGCATTTTCACTATGCGTTGGTTTTGGTGATTAAGGTGGTTTGCGGCGGCCTCGGTATTGCGTTGCTCACCCCTTAACAGGGCGTTAACCCATAGATATTTTTATCTGAAGCAGACGCGTTTGAGTTAAGGCTTTAACTCGAAAATGTCCCAAAGCTTGCTGAGTATTTCTTTAAGACTTATAGGCTACGACAATGCTAAATAGGTGAGCCATGGTGATTAGCGAGACGACCGTCCGCCCCAAGGACGGGGCGGTCGAGCATCCACGGATGGACTCGCTGCGTGTCGTCGAGCAAACACCATGGTTCGCCTTTCAACATGGGCATGAATTTAATAACTAAGCAGTGATATTAGCCTTTCAATTTTTCACGCTCTTCTGTCTCAAAGCATGCAGAGTCTCATCAAGCAAATACCATTGTTCAACTTGCAATCTTGTATAAGTCTTTATTACCTCAGCACCTTACTTAAAAAGCTTTGGGTTCTGGCTTCTTGGGGGCGGGTGAATAATTCCTCGGGGACATTGGACTCCACCACATAGCCGCCATCCATAAAGATGACTCTGTCGGAAACATCGCGCGCGAAACCCATTTCGTGGGTCACAATCACCATGGTCATGCCTTTTTGCGCTAAGTCCTTCATCACATCCAATACATCGCCGACCATTTCGGGGTCGAGTGCCGAGGTGGGCTCATCGAATAACATCAGATCTGGCTCCATCGCCAGCGCGCGGGCAATGGCAACCCTTTGTTTTTGTCCACCCGAGAGACTCGAAGGATAGGCATTAGCTTTATCCTGCAAACCCACTTGAGTGAGCAGCGCCAGCGCCTTGTTATCGGCTTCGGCTTGGGTCATTAACTTTAGGCTCACTGGCGCTAAGGTAATGTTTTGCAATACGGTTTTATGGGGGAATAGGTTGAAATTTTGAAACACCATACCTACTTTTTGCCGCAATTTATCGACACAGGCATCCTTGGCGGTAATGGATTGCCCTTCGATTTCGATATCCCCTTGGGTGGGTTTTTCTAACAGGTTGATGCAACGTAAAAAGGTGCTTTTACCGCTGCCGCTGGGGCCGATAACACTCACCACTTCGCCTTGGCGAATATGTTCGTTAATGCCTTTAAGGACTGCATTCTCGCCATAACTTTTATGTAGGTTGGTTATGTTAATCACTTTGCTTCAACCTCTTTTCGAATTTCGACAGCATAAATGTGAAGCTGTAGGTCAGGAATAGGTAAATCAGTGCACAGGTAAAGAGTGGGATACTGTCTTCAAAGGTGCGGCTACGGATAATCTCGCCCGCCCGCATCAAATCTACGCCGCCAATAAAGCCAATTACGGCGGTTTCTTTGAGTAGCACGATAAACTCATTGCCTAACGCGGGCAGAATATTCTTAATCGCCTGCGGCAGAATAATCAGCTTCATGGTCATCGCTTGTGACAGACCAAGCGAGCGAGCCGCTTCGGTTTGACCTTTATCGACGGCTTGGATCCCTGCGCGAATAATCTCAGAGATATAAGCGCCGCTGTTTAAACCAAAGGCGATAATTGCAGCAGTAATTTTATCGACATCGAGTGCTGCCAGCACGATAAAGTAAAGGATCACTAACTGCACTACCACAGGCGTTCCGCGGATAACGCCAACATAAAGTTCGGCGGGAAAGCGGATATACCACTTAGATGACATCTTCATCAGTGTGGTGCCCACGCCTAATACTGCGCCTAATAACATGGCGAAGAAGGTCACAATCAAGGTGACTTTTAAGCCATTTAAAATCAGCAGTATGCCTATCATGCCGTCGTCGCCAATCGGGCTAAACAGCGAAGTATTGATTGCTTCTAACATAGGGATCACTTGATATGGGCTGAAACGAGCGTCTGATATTGGCCGCTTGCTTTCAGGTTTTTCAGCGTATGATTAATACTATTGAGGAGTTCGGGTTGCTGCTTCGACACCGCAAAACCATAAAACTCAGGGGGGAAATCTAGCTTGATCAGTTTGAGATCGGGGTTTTTCGCCAGATAGTTCGCCGCAGGCTCGCTGTCGAATAGTACTAAGTCGACTTTGCCATTTTTCAGTTCCATGATGGCTTCAAAACCTGTGTTAAACGCCGTGACATTTTGGGTGTACTTTTTAGACATCATATCGGCGGTTGAGCCGAGCTGTACCGCAAAGTGTTTATCTTTAATGTCATCAAGGGTATGAATTGTGTCGTTATCTTTATTTACGAGCAGTACTTGAGTCGCCTCGTAGTAGGGCTCGGAAAAGTTAACACTTGCCTGCCGCTCGGGGGTGATAGTCATGCCCGAGGCGATAAAATCAATCTTGCCTGAGTTTAGCGCGACGATCAGTGAATCGAATTTCATGTTTTCGATTTTAAGCGTCTTGCCGGCATCCTTAGCGATTTGTTTGGCAAGTTCAATGTCGAAGCCTTTGATTTCGTCGCCACTTTGTCCGCCAACGTATTCAAAGGGCGGGAAGGCCGCATTGGTACCAACCACTAAAACATCGTTGCTTTTCCCACATCCAGCTAACAACAAGGTGGCAGTCAGCGCTAGGCCGCCTAATAACATGGATTTTTTCATTTAAGACTCTCTTTTGAATGACTCGCAATGTGGCGACTATAGGGATATACAGCATGAGTGTCAATAATTATGCTTTAAAAATGATTAAAAATTCATTGGTGAGTGTGGGTGATTTAGATAGGATTCTATGTTTAATAGGATAGTGTCATTTGATATCAATAGATTTTTAAAAAGTTGCCAAATTGTTTAGGGTGACCGTGAATAGCAATTTCACGATTTTAAACCGCGAGATATGCAATTTTTTATTCACTTTGGCGAAAGGGATGGATTTTTATGAACTATCTCAGATACAAATGGTAAAAACTTCATTAAATTACACTTAAATCATCTAATCTTAATGCAGTATTAAACAGTATTTTATGGAGCGAAATGTGAGATACCTAACTCTGGCACCAGTGGCACTCCTTCTCGGTTTAACCACCTCAGTCAGTGCAGAAGAATCCACCCAATGGCATTACACCATGGGGATACATGATTTTATTGTGGAGCAGGAGAGTTCACATACCTTTGGATTCAACGGCAATATTATGATTGAACATACCACTGCATCGGATATTTATTTGTCTGCGGTGCTGGATATGTTTATCGATATTGATACGGATAAGCTGGATCCTGACCATATTCCAATGTGGTTCAAATCGGAATATGCCGCTCTTGGAGAGCTTTATCGTTTTTCTCCCGAGTTGTCCTTAGGGTGGCAAGTGGATTTGCAGGGCAAGCGTAACACCGTAAGTTCAGTGGAGAAGCAGGCGAAGTTTTTTCCCGGCCTCACAGCCAATTATCATGGCAAACAAACCCAAGCCCAGCTGAAAGCGGGCGCGGGCTATTACTATTTAGAAATCGATGATGACGTCCCCCGCACCCGAGGTTACGATAGAGGCGATTTTGGCAATAGCGAGTTTGCTTACACTGTAATGGGCAGTTTTGGCGTTGATTTTACGCCAAAATTTGATCTGAATTTAGCCGCTCAAACCTGGAACGATGGCGACCAATGGCTTGAAAATCAGTATCGTTTTACCCTGAGTTATGACACCGATTATTGGGAAAAGGGTAGCCAATGGTTACTGTATGTTGAACATACTGAATATAACTTGGACCCCTATGCTAAGGTGAGCGTAAATTCGCCCAATTACTTACCCATCCTGCCTTGGGATAACGATACCTTAGTGCGACTTAGTTTAGTCGTGCCTTGGTAGTATTACTTTTGGGTTAAGTGTTTCTCCACTAACGCAATCATCGCCTGCGCTGCAAAGGACAATACCTGTTCTTTGCGCCAAAATAGCGATAACTCCCAGCGCAGTTCATCGCTCGCCAATGGAATATTCACCACCCCAGACACGCTGTAACGCCGCGCAATAGAGCGCGGCAGTATCATCACACCTGTTCCCGCTGCCACCAGAGCGATACCAAAGTCGGCTTGGCTGACTCGAGTGATGTTTTTAGGAGTAAATCCTGCGTGTTGGCAAGCGGTTAACACCAGTTGATACAAGGTATATTCGGTCTCAAACATCACTTGCGGCTCATCGACTAAGTCGTGGATTGACAGTATTGGCCGTGAGGTGAGGGGATTTTCCTTGGGTAGCACTACCACCATGGGATCGTTAAACACCCGAATGCCGTGGTAACCATCGTCGAGGTTGATAATCCCGGTTGCCAGTTCGATTTCACCTTTTTGAATGGCTAAGGTTTGCTCCACGCCGCCGCGCACCAGTAGGTGCATATCGATTTGCGGATATTGCTGGCGATACTTGGCAATAATAGGGGCAAAAATTTCAGCACTGCCGAGCGGCGCGAGACCGAGTTTTAATTCGCCAGCGGTTAAACTGCGCTGGGCACTGAGTTCGGCCAGCATGCGTTGTCGCCCGGCGAGTAACTCCTTGCCATGGCGATAGACCACTTCTCCCGCTTGGGTGAGCTTAACCTGAGTGCCACGTTTGCCGCGCTCGAGTAGCACGAGATCCAGTTCTTCCTCTAATTGGCGCAGCGCCTTGGAAAGGGCGGGTTGGGTGAGGTGAACTTTTTCGCTGGCCTTACCAAAACCGCCGGCATCGATGATCTCGATAAAATAACGCAGCACTTTAAGATCCATTATCTTTCCTATAATACATTCTTAAAATTCATGGATTGCATTCTTAATATTCATTTTTTTTATCAAATAGGCAAGCCTAAAATAATCCCATAGCAACTTTTAGTGTAAATCGAGAAACCGCATGTCTTTCCTACAAGCCGCAATACGTCGATGCCGTCATGGGGCTTTATTGTTAACTCAAATTGGCCTCTTTTGTTTATTGTCTTTCGCCTGCCATTGGTTTGCGACTTGGGCACATTCACCTGTGCCAGGTAGTGTGCTGGGTCTAGGTATCTTACTGATTTTACTTGCGACTAAGTTAATCCCTGAAAACGCCGTGCAGCTTGGTGCCGCTTGGTTGATTGGCGAGTTGCTGCTGTTTTTTATTCCGCCAGTGATCTCTGTGATCAAGTACGAAGGCCTGTTTGAACAATATGGGGTGAATATTCTCTTCACCTTAGTGATGGGCAGTGTGTGCGTGATGGTGGGCACGGGATTTGTGGTTGACCGAGTATTTCGTTTCGAGCGTCAACTCAATATCAAAAAGCATGCACGCCGCCATGCTAAGGCCGCCTAATGTCGAGCCTTAACTTAAGCCCTGAGGCTGTTTCTGAGTTGCTGTTTTCGCAGACGGGATTGGCGCTTATCAGCTTGTTATTAACGCTGTTCTGTTACTTTGTGGCCAAGCGTTTATACAGGCTCCACCGTGTGTGGTGGTTGGCGCCGATTGTGCTCGCGCCCGTGGTGATCACACTCTTGGTGTTTAACCTCGATATTCCACTGCCCACTTATTTTGAATACACCCATTGGTTAATGGCGATGTTGGCACCTGCGACAATCGCATTTGCTTTGCCGATTTATCGGGAGCGTAAACTTATTCGCCAATATCCGTTGACCATTGCCCTTGGGGTGATAGCGGGACTGTTGCTGGGTATGATTTCCAGCTGGCTGTTAGTGAAATTTGTGCCGCTGCCAGTCGAGTTATCGAAGAGTTTATTGGTGCGCTCGGTATCCACGCCCTTTGCGATGGAGGCCACAAGTGCCTTTGGCGGAGTGCCAGAACTGACCGCCATGATGGTGCTCATCACCGGTATTATCGGCATGTTGGTATGTGAGCCGCTGTTCAAGCTGATGCACATTCGTACATCTTTAGGTAAAGGCGTGGCCTTGGGCGCCTCGGCCCACGGTGCGGGCGCTGCAAAAGCCAGTGAGTTAGGCCAGCAAGAGGGCGTTATTGCCAGTTTAACCATGATTTTTATTGGGATTGCCATGGTGCTGGGCGCGCCCGTATTTGCGGTTATTTTCAGTTAGTGTTCGAGATTGATGTGCTGAGTTTACGTTAATCCTCTCCACCTTATTGCGATTTTGTTTGTTTAAATGATGTTGTTTTGCCTCTTAGGGCGCTAACCTCTGCTTGGGTTATGCGCCCATTTTTTTAGCTGGCGGCGAATGTTGAAATCTAGTGACACTCAATTAAATCGAATAGGGATATAGGATGGATAAGCAAACACGGGTATCGAATGTGACATTGAGACCCATAGGACAAGACGATCTGGAATTGCTCTTCACCCATCAGCAGGATCCGATAGCATCCCAATTGGCACAGTTTCCCTCGCGGGATCGCGAGGCGTTTTACCTTCATTGGCAGCAAAATATCCTCGGGCAGGCATCGGTGCTGGCACGGGGGATAGAAGTCGATGGCTTGCTCGTTGGCAATATCGGCCATTGGCATATGGATGGTCAGGCGATGATTGGCTACTGGATCGACCGTGCATTTTGGGGTCGTGGGGTAGCAACACTAACCTTAAGCGCGTTTTTACCTTTAGTGACCTCAAGGCCGCTCTTTGCCCATGTGGCTCAGCATAATGTGGCGTCCCAGCGGGTGTTGCTGCGCCATGGGTTTATTGAGACGGGGAACACTATCCAAGAAGAAGGGGATGTCGCCCCATTGATTGAATTTAAGTTGTTATAGTGCGGCTGTGTTGTGAGTAGGAAAACGGCTTAACTCTTCAAGCTATTTGAAACCTTATGTCAATTTCCTACAAACCATAATCAATCTACATACAACTCTGCAGCAATTATTCAAACGCCTGTTGCGAACGGCCATTTTGCCTAGAAAATTTTAATACTATTTTCATAAACTGGCGCCAGTATTGAATATTGTCACTATGAGATATTCCATTGCGACGAAATTATGTTAGATTCTGGCGAACTGATGGAGATAGAGGTATGGTTATCACTGTCATCAACAGTTCTCCACAGGGCAGTCACTGCAATAATGCTTACTTTTGCAGAGAAGTGTCAGGAAGTTACACCAAATCAGAGTCTGCTTATGCAACCCAATTTATTTCCCGAACAAAGACATTTAAATCGTGAGCCGATGGTGATGCCGTCGGTGGAAGCTCAGTCTACCCGTAGCCGTTTACAACGCATGGTGGGCAGTGTGCTACTCACTTGCAGCGTGTTGTTAAGCTTATCTGCTTGTGCAGCGGGTAAGGCGAGTGCACCGCAGGAAGAAGAGTTTAGCTATGCCTGGTTGAAAGGCTATGCCCATACGCTGGCTACTGAGTCCTATGTGAGCCATAAGGGCGAGTTGCCAAAAAGCTTACAGGGCATGAGCTGGGATGATTACCAGCAGTTCCATTTCAAGAAAAAAGCCGCCCTGTGGCGTGAGGATGATTCGGAGTTTCGCGCCGAGTTATTCCACTTAGGCCTGTACTTCGATACGCCTGTGCATATTTACCAATTGGAAAATGGCAAGGCAAAGCTTATCGAATATTCGTCTTCCATGTTCGATTACGGTAAATCCAAGGTAAAGGGTAGCCAGCTACCAAAAGACCTAGGTTTTGCTGGGTTTAGAATGCAGTTTAATACCGACTGGCAGCGTGACGTGGTCGCCTTCTTAGGTGCCAGCTATTTCCGCGCCGTAGGCCAAGAAATGCAATATGGTCTATCTGCCCGTGGTCTAGCGGTAGACACTGCGCTGCCTAAGCCTGAAGAATTCCCTATGTTTACCCGTTTCTGGTTAGAGAAACCACAACCGGGTTCTAATATTGCGACTGTGTACGCTCTGTTAGATTCACCAAGTGTAACAGGGGCTTACCGTTTCGATATCGAGCCGGGCGAGCGTTTAAAAATGAAGGTCGATGCGGCGATTTATCCGCGTAAAGCCATCGAACGTTTAGGCGTTGCACCACTGACCAGTATGTACATGGTGGGTGAAAACGACCGCCGCACGGGTTACGACTGGCGCCAAGAGATCCACGATTCAGACGGCCTTGCCATGCACACGGGTAACGGTGAGTGGATTTGGCGTCCGCTGGGCAACCCAAGCAACCTGCGTTTCAATGCCTATAGCGATGAGAATCCAAAGGGCTTTGGTTTAATGCAGCGCGACCGTAATTTCGACCATTATCAAGATGATGGTGTGTTCTACGAGAAGCGTCCAAGCCTGTGGATTGAGCCAACGGGTAATTGGGGTAAAGGTTCGGTGCAGTTAGTGGAAATTCCAACACTGGATGAAACCTTCGATAATATCGTGGCGTTTTGGAACCCAGCTGAGCCTATTCAACCGGGTCAAGAACTACTTTACAGCTACAACATGTACTGGGGCGGTATTCCACCCGTGCAGTCACCCCGTGCCCGCGTAGTTGATACCTTTACCGGTATTGGTGGTGTGGTTGGTCAAAAGCGTAAGTACTATAGCAAGCGCTTTGTGATTGATTTTGCTGGTGGTTCTTTACCTATGCTGGGTAAAGATACCCAAGTGAAGGCGGTGATTTCGACCTCTCAAGGTCGTGTCGAAATTGAATCTGCTCGCCCACAACATGCGATTAACGGTTACCGCGCTATGTTTGACTTAGTGCCACCAGAAGACAGCGTAGAGCCAATTAACCTCAGAGTTTACTTAGAGGTCGACGGTCAGCCGTTAACTGAGACTTGGATGTACCAGTGGACACCACCACCAATGAACGAGCGTGAGCTACATAACGCCGGTCATCTGCAGTAAGCCGTGACTCAGTTTTAAATCTTAAAACGCCAGCCCAGTGCTGGCGTTTTTATACTCACTCCTTAGTTAATTGCAAGCCTGATACGAGGTTATTGAGGAGTAATTCACTTTTTGACAATCTAAATAATTTTTCACTGTCAAAGAGACCAAGCTTAGGCGTAATCTGTGGCGTCCTCGTTATAGGTTAGCGATTCATGTTTGAGATATTGACTTCTATCGGCCTGGGTTGGTCGGTAGCTTTAGTGCTAGCAGTGTTATTTGTGCTGGCCTACGAATTTATCAATGGTTTCCACGATACCGCCAACGCTGTTGCCACAGTTATCTACACCAAGGCGATGCCCGCCAATCTCGCGGTGATTTCTTCAGCCCTGTTCAACTTTGCCGGTGTATTACTCGGTGGGCTTGGCGTGGCCTACGCCATAGTGCATTTACTGCCGGTGGATTCATTATTAGGAATGGATTCGACCCAAGGGCTGTTGATGGTGTTCTCGCTACTCTTCTCGGCCATTATTTGGAATTTAGGTACTTGGTATTTTGGTATTCCAGCTTCCAGTTCCCACACTTTGATTGGTTCGATTATGGGTGTTGGTGGCGCATTTGCTTGGATACACAATGAACCTGTACTGCATGGTATCAACCTTACCAAAGCCACGCAGATTATGCTGTCGCTGATCATCTCGCCCACGCTCGGTTTTGTGCTGGCGGGAGTACTTTTGTTGCTAATGAAGTTCGTGTGGCAAAAACACAAGATCCACCGCACCCCAGATGAGCAATTTCAGATTAATGGTAAACGCCATCCGCCGTTCTGGGCGCGCGTCAGCCTGATAGCGTCGGCTATGGGAGTGAGCTTCGCCCACGGTTCTAACGATGGTCAGAAGGGCATTGGCCTAGTGATGCTGGTGTTGATTTGTATGGCACCAGCGTATTTTGCCCTCGACATGAGCAGCCAATCCTATGATTTAGAAAGAACACAGGATGCTAACCGCCGCATTATGGCTATCTACAGTCGTAACCAAGCGCAGATTAGCGATCTGGTGGATGTGCAGGCACAGGTGAGTGCCAATGACAGTTTGCTCAGCCACTGCTCGGCCCAAACTGTGCTACCAGCCATGTCTTTGCTCGATCGCCGTTTAGATAAGGTCAGTAGTTTTCAGGAGATGAGCGTCGAAGAACGTCGAGAGGTGCGACGCTTGCTGCTCTGTATCGATGATACTGCACGCAAGGTCGCGAAATTAGACTTACCTGCCAAGGAGTTAACCTCTCTCAATAAATGGCGTAAAGATTTAACTAAGTCGACCGAATACGCGCCTTTGTGGGTGATAGTAGCGATTGCCACTGCCTTGGGCTGTGGCACTTTAGTCGGCTGGCGCCGCATTGTTTATACCGTTGGTGAGAAGATTGGCTCCTCGGGAATGACCTACAGCCAAGGGATTGCCGCGCAAGTGACAGCCGCTGCATCGATTGGGATTGCCAGCGTGACGGGCATGCCAGTATCGACTACGCATATTTTGTCTTCGGCGGTGGCAGGGACTATGGTGGCCAATCGTTCAGGGCTTCAAAGCCAAACGATTAAACAGATATTACTCGCATGGGTACTGACTCTGCCTATTACTATGCTCTTATCGGCCTTGGTTTTTATTACCGCTAACGCTATTTGGGGTTAAGCTAAATTTCTTTTACCACGTCAGTTGCATCTGCGCGGCGGACTCTGCCAAGGCCTTATGCAATTGAATCGTCGGCAAGCTGACCTCATCGGCCAGTTGTTGCTGCAATTGCTGATATAAGCGCGCCGCTAATTCGGGCGCGGTTTGGTTATCAGGCGTATGGATAAACAGATAAGGCTCACGGCCTTCTTTTATCCACAGCGCGAGTTGCCGCAACCAGTTGTTAAAAAAGCTATCGTTATTCTTGACTTGCAGCTGATCGTTGCTCGCCGCTAACGCTTCAATCGTGCCGTCCGTTTGGCCAATAAAACGCACCACGGGTGTAGTTGCAGTCGCGATAGCATGAACGGGTACCTGTGGCTTTTTCTTATGGGCATCGATAATTGCTTCGTTAGCGGGCGGCAGGGCAAATAACGGTCGGCTGTCCATAATAATGCGATTAACTTGCCTGTCCATCAGCAGGCGATTTAGCGCCCGTTCGGCATCTCCCTTAGCAAAAAAGGCTAAATGGCGAACTTCTACGCCATAAGTTAAACCTTGCGGTAACAGATCAAAAAAACGTGCTAATGCGGGCAATTGTTCCGGACCGAAGGCTGCGGGGAGCTGAATTTTCCACAAACCGGTTTTTTCGACCAAGGGCGACATGACTTGGAAGAAGGCCAATAATTCCTGCTGACAATTCTGCAACTGTCTTTGATGGGTGATGGTCTGTGGCAGTTTAAAGGTAAAGCGAAAGTCATCTGGAGTGGCACTGTGCCAATTCATCACAGTTTGGGCATTTGGCGTAGCGTAAAAGCTGGTGTTGCCTTCCACTGTGTTGAAGATACAGGCATAGCGGGCAAGTCTGTCAGCCTGTTTAGTACTTGAACCATAAACACTTTCTTGCCAATGGTTATGGGACCACATGGCAAGTCCTAGACGTAAATTTTGTGCAGTATGGCAAGGGGATTTGAATGACGCCAAAAATGCTCCTAGTTAAAACTGATTATGGGTATTTATTGGATAGATGTGCTGTGACTTTTATCATGGCGGATTTATATCTGTATTGTGCTTAAATCTAGTTTGCTAGGTCAAATATACTACTTTATCTGCTGCGTTTGGCGGTTAACGAGTTTAAGTGAACATGGAACTGTTAGGGTAATTAACCTACTCTAATAGTATGTTATTCTGTGCACTAAGTTGTAGGTATCAAGTGATTGTTAAGCAAGGATGAAGATGTTAGCAGCAAAAGGCTGTTAGCGGTTCTCGATTTAGCTTTGGGCATGGTGGGAGATGAGTGTGAAAGACGAAGGTTATACGTCACTTGGTCGTTTTATTGATTTGTTATTAGATGCCATTTGTGTCGTTGATAAATCGGGGCGCTTTGAATTTGTGAGTGCCGGAGCTGAACGCATCTTTGGTTATACCCCTGATGAAATGATTGGCATGAAAATGCTTGATTTAGTTCTGCCAGAGGATCGTGAACGCACACTTGCCGCCGCAGAGGAAATTATGGCGGGTCGATACAAAGTGGACTTTGAAAATCGTTATGTACGCAAGGATGGCGCGATTGTGGATATTCTTTGGTCTGCTCGTTGGTCAGAGGAATATCAACAACGGGTGGCCGTCGCTCGAGATATCACTAAGAATAAAAATGCTGAACGTCGCCAGGCTGCATTATATGAGATTTCTGAAGCTGTCCATGTGGCAGAGGATTTACTCTCACTTTATGGTCATCTCCATCAGATTATTGCCAAACTCTTACCCGCAGAAAATTTTGCTATAGCGCTTTATGATCAAGATTTTAATCAATTAGATTTCCCCTATCGGATAGCCGTGGCTGAAAATAATGTCGCTCATTTTGGTAGTGTTAACCTTTTTGCTGAACAGATTATTCAAACGGGTGAATCATCACTTTTTTGTCCTGTGTGTGAGACCTATACTTTTCCTGTGGGCGAAACCCCGATAAACCCTCATATTAGTTGGCTTGGTGTGCCACTAAAATTACAGAAGGGGGTGATTGGTGCGTTAATCATGCACAGTACGCCAGGTGCTAGGACTTATACTGCGCAGGACTGTGAATTAGTTGAGTTTGTCTCTTCCCAAATTGCTTTTGCCATTGAACGCCGCCAAATGTTGGCACGCTTAGAACATATTGCTCTTTACGATCAGTTAACGCATCTACCAAATAGAGAGCTATTTTACGATCGATTTCAAAAAGCCTTGTCTCGAGCCCATAGGGAGGCGAGTTATTTCTCTTTGCTCTATTTAGATTTGGATAAATTTAAATGGGTGAATGATTCCTACGGTCATAGCGTGGGAGACATGCTGTTGCAAATTACCGCTCAGCGACTGCTTGGGTGTGTGAGAGCCTCTGATACTGTTGCTCGTTTTGGTGGTGATGAGTTCGTAATTCTGCTGGAGCGAGTAGATTCTGCCCATAACACATTGTTGGTTGCCCAAAAAATACTGGAAACATTAAGCCAGCCATTCGAACTCGCTGATCATCAAATTCATGTTTTCCCAAGTATTGGCGTTGCTTTTTATCCTGAGCATGGCAGGGATGAGCAGCAACTTTTGTCCTGTGCCGATGATGCCATGTATAAGGCAAAGAAAAATGGCGGAAATCGCATTGAGTTAGGCTACCCAGGATTGAGAGGGAAGCATTTAGAAGCATTGATGATTTAATCCCCCAAAAGCGAATGGCAATTGGGGGACGAATCACTCAAGAGGATGAATTAGAGTTTAAAGCGCGAAACCTCTTGTTGTAGCGAGGCGGCTAAATGAGCCAGCTCTTGCGACTGCACCATTGCACTTTGGGCTTCGATAGAGAGGTTTTCTGACACTTCGCGGATAGACTCAGTATTTCGATTAATTTCACTGGTAACCGACGTTTGCTCCTCCGCTGCCGTGGCAATTTGGCTCGCCATGTCCGAGATCTCATTAATGGCTTTGCTGATCTGTAGCAAGCTCTCACTAGCTGAGTTGGCGTCGGCAACACTGGTTTCAGCCATATCATGGCTTTGACTCATGGATTTTACCGCTTTACCCGCCGTTTGCTGCAATGTTTCGATCATCGCCTGAATTTCTTGGGTCGATGAGTGAGTGCGCTGCGACAATACCCGTACTTCATCAGCCACGACGGCAAAACCCCGACCTTGTTCGCCGGCGCGAGCAGCCTCAATAGCAGCATTTAGGGCCAATAGGTTGGTTTGCTCTGCAATGCCGCTGATGGTGAGCAGAATACTATTAATCTTTTGTGAGTGTTCATTAAGCTCACTGATAATACGGCCAGCTGTATCAACTTCGTTCGCTAGGTTACGAATGGATTGCTGACTCTGCATCACTTGTTTTTGACCATGGTCAGATAGTCCAACGGCGTTTTGAGCGGTTTGTGCCGTATGCTCGGCGTTGCTGGCAATTTCTTCGGTGGCACTGGCCATTTCAGTCACAGCGGTGGCAACCATAGTGACTTCATCTTGTTGCACTGCGATACGTTGGCTATTTTCCGTCGCCGAAGCGCTGCTACCCTTGGCTTGATATTCAAGCTGGCCTGCGATGTTGTGCATTCGTGAGATCATGCCGTGCAGGCGCTCGACAAAGCGGTTAAAGCCAGAGGCCAAGATGCCAATCTCATCGTGGCTATTGGCGGTATGGATCCTGACCGTTAGATCGCCATCACCCTCGGCAATATCATTCAGAGCCAAGGCAACACGTTCTAAGTCCTTGAATTGAATTTTAAAGATAGCGACTAATACCAAGCCAAAAATCACCAGTAAGCAAGCACCAACGGCAGACATCCACCAAGCGAGTGACGTGGCTTGCGACATAATTTCCTGTTTGTTCATCACGAATATCAATGCCCAATCCGTTGATGGAACAGCAGCAACATAAACCAATTGGGTTTCGCCATCGAGTTCGCGTTCTTCCATTGTGTTGGTATTAGCGCGTTGTGATAACCAACTAGGCGTAAAATTTTTATCGATTGTATTGAGTTGTTGGTTGTTGAGCTGGTTGTTCGGATGGCTAATGATAAGCCCCGTTTTGTCGACCATCAGGGTATAACCTTTACCTGGGACTTCGAGTCGTTGCACGGCATCGGTCAGTTGATCTATGGTGAGGTTTGCTGCGGCCACCCCGAACAGACTGCCTGAGACCATCACAGGTTCAGCAATGGTCACTACTTGTTTCTTCAAAGTGGCGCTGACATAGGGAGCCGTCATCACCATAGCATTTGCGGCTTTGGCATCCATATACCAAGGACGAATGCGGGGATCATAGTTGGCTGTATTAAGCGACGGATCCTGACGGTACATGTTGCCTTGTTCATCACCAAAATAAGTGAGTGCAAAACCCATTGCATTGTGTGCTTGCAACAAATAAGGAGTTATTTGCACACTAGGGTCTGCTTCAATGGTTTTTTTAAGGCTGGTGATGGCTGTTTTGCGATCTTGCATCCACAGGCCAATACCTTCGGCAAAGGTATTAGCCAGTTGGTCAATTTCGCGCTGCGTATTTTCTAACGCATTATTTCTAATGAAATAGCTTGAAATGCTTACCAGAACTGCGACTGTAATGAATACGGCGAAGAGGCTACTAAAAAGTAGCCGAGTTTTAAGTGTTGATCGCATATTTAATTCCTTTAAATTCCGTTAGCAACCTAACGTTAATAGAGTATAGCGGCTGAAAAGGGGAAAGCATTAATGGAACATAGCTTGTCTATATTACTTTGATTAAGTTGCGGTCGAAGCTTAGCTTAATACCAATCACATTAAATATCTCATCAGTTCAGAGCCTCACAGGCATTTCAATCCAAGGCGCATTGATGCAGAAATGGTCATCCCCTTTTAAGTCAATGCAACACCGGAGTGGGATGCCTGTGTGGCTCCCAAAGGGCGGGTTTCAACGCGCTTTATACTGCGTTTAAGGCTTTCGACAGAGCACCACTATGCCTTCAAGCCTTCGCCTTGTCTAAAGCGCGTTGAATTCC
Source organism: Shewanella decolorationis S12 (assembly GCF_000485795.1). Taxonomy (GTDB): domain Bacteria; phylum Pseudomonadota; class Gammaproteobacteria; order Enterobacterales; family Shewanellaceae; genus Shewanella; species Shewanella decolorationis. The sequence goes on along the minus strand of NZ_AXZL01000076.1, from coordinate 168,809 downwards.
CGCTGAATGAGCAGATATTTAATACGATTGGTATAAAAGGTTGAGTGCGTCTGCATAAGGAAAATGATGAATTTGATTTATCCCACAGCTTTCGGTTGGCTTAAAGCATAGTATGTTGATGTATTTTAAGTGAGCGTGTTTTGAGTTCTTCATTAAGGAATTGAGTTGAATGTTATGAAATGGAATTTCCCCCGTTGGTGCCTGAATCCTTGGTTACATACCTGCCTAATATTTCTATTGCCCATATTATTGGCAGCGGCGCTTCAACCACTCATTACTTCATATAGTGTTGAACAGAGGTTTAATCGAGATCTCAATGAGATAGCACTTACCTTTGTAAATGGTTTGGATGGTTTTGAGCAGAATAATGTTGAACAGGCGTTTGCGGAATTATCTTTTACCTGTAATGCCGATGATATTGCCCTACTGAATAGCCCTTCATTAAGCCCTGCTATCGTTCGTTTTATACAGTTAGAATTGGCAAACGGAGTTCAATGCTCAAATATCGGACCCGCGGTAAATTATCAATTTGACCACACTCGTAGCTTATTGATTGACTCACAACAGGTGGATATCGCTACAACGGTTGCTGCTAACGAAAGAACTCGCAGTATTGGTTATATTTTCCATTTAGGTGTACACCGTTTAGTCGTATTAACGAATAGCTCTGTTTACAACGAAATTCTCTCAAACCTGTGCGATGACTGTTACCAGTTAGACATCTATTATCAAGGACTATCTCCCCTTCAGCGTGGCGCTGAAATTTTAGAACAATCGAGTGCATTTATTGAGGACTCTCGTTATATCAATGTATTAGATATCACTTTAACCTTAAAAGCTGGAGATGTGCTCTATTGGCGTGAATTTTCACGTATAGGTGTTATGTTGTTCGTCGCCGCTTTAATTGTGGCCTTTTTAGCGGTGATTTTTTATTGGAATTGGCAATCGGCTCGGGTGTCGCTGGGAATGCTTATCCAAAAGGGCATTAGCCGCAAAGAGTTTATTCCCTTCTACCAACCAATTATCGATTGTCGCAGCGGCGAGGTGGTCGGTCAGGAAATGTTAGTCCGTTGGCGAAGGTTCGATGGCGTGCTCGTTCAGCCGAATCAGTTTATTCCCTATGCCGAAGATTCGGGCTTAATTCTGCCTATTACCGATCTGATTTTGGAGCGGGTGTATCAGGATTTACCTCAACTTAAGGGCTGGGTTAGCGTTAATATTGTCGCCCAGCATTTAGAGTCGGGTTTACTCAGTCAATGGTTTTCGTCTCACCCCGATCCTAGGACTAAGCGCATTTCCTTCGAGTTGACCGAGCGCAAACCCATCACGCAATTCGAGTTAGCCTTGGCCGAAATGAAGGCGGTCACTCCCCTATGCCATGACTTTAAACTGGATGATTTTGGCACTGGCTTTGGTGGTTTTAGCTATTTACAGCGTCTTGGGATTAACAGTATCAAAATCGATAAGATGTTTATCGATACCATAGGCACGCAGGACTTAAAGGGCGCGGTACTCGATGCCATTATTGCCTTTGGCCGTGAGTCGCAGATGGATATGGTGGCCGAAGGTGTCGAAACGCGGGAGCAGGCGGATTATTTAGCTGCTAAAGGTGTGTATCAACATCAAGGATATTTTTACTCAAGGCCTTTGGCCTTTGAGGATTTGCTGCGGTTTTACCAGAAATTACCCTTCGGGAAATAAGACCGAGGCATAGAAAAGAGGCTCAGATGAGCCTCTTTTAGTGGGCTATTTATCAATGGGTCATTTTATTCTTAATCAGCACGCAGCGCTGCTCGGCTTGGCGAGTTTCTAACAGGGTGCGGCGGGCAAGATTCGATAATCCAGTTTGGCTATCTAACACTTTATCCAAGGCGGCAATACTGGTGTAGTTACAGTCGGTTGGGATCAAGTTACGGCTATAGCTACGCATAAATACTGGGCCTTTTTTATCCATATCCCCTAAGTTGGCGAGGCGCTCTTCTGCGGTGGCTGCGCTTAAGAGTTTTTGCTCCGCAGGATAGAGGTTTTCCATAATGATGCGCTGTTTAGCAAACGGTAGGGCGTCGGCGTGGACTTTACTCAACCAGCGTCGTTTTGCAGCCGCTTCTGGGCGGATAACTTGGGCGGCCAAGGCGGCTTTTTCACCCGAATCTGAGTTATCGCGGGCGGCTTCTTGGGTAATACGTTGCTGTGCATTCGGGAAGTCGTAGCGATTCAGCTGAGTGATAATGGCCCAGCGCAGATCTTGGTCTAAAGTTAAGCCCTTGATTTTGGTCCTGCCATCCAGCAATTGCGCTAAGTGGCGCAGACTATCGCGATCGCCTGCCAACTGAATATAGGCATTGAACCAGCGGCGCTGGAAGTCATTGTCGCCTCGACTCTCCATGGTCTTACGAAGGCTCATTTGCGCTAAGCCTTTGACCGCGTTTTCGGCATAGTTTTGCTGAATAGGGGCGATTTGCGCGAGGTATTCTTTACTGCGTAGCAAGCTCGAAATAATCTGGCCGACGACAGTGTAGTCATTCTCCGCAGGGGCGTTAACGAACACTGTGCTCAAGTATTGATCTAGGCTCAGGTTACCCTCACGCACACTGTCCCACAGGCTTTGCCACAGCATAGAACGCAGCAGAGGATCTGTGACTCGGCTTAACTGTTGCTTCGCGGTGTCGAAGGATTTGTCATCGAGTTGCACCTTCACAAAGCCCCAGTCATCGTAGTTGGGGTAAACGAGGTCTGGACAACGCTCACCGACTAATTGTTTCACCTCAGTGCGTTCGCCCTTGTAGGTGACTGGTACTGTGGTCTCATGTCTTAAATCGAAGCGTCCCTTAGTGAACAGGGCGATTTGGACTTTCTGCTCCCTGAGTGTCGGTAACTCGCTGCTGGCAGGATACTGCAACAGGCTAAATTCGCTGATGCGGTTGCCGTCGCAGCGGTATTCGGCCTTGATGGTGTTGACTCCCGCACTGTAGAGCCAGTCCTTCGTCCAGGCGCTTAAGTCACGGCCAGCGGCTTTGGCTAGGCTATTGATAAAGTCATCCAGCTCAGCATTTTGATAGCTGTATTGCTTTAAGTAATTGCTTACGCCGCGCTGGAACACCAGATCGCCGAGTAAATGGCGCAACTGCTTGAGGGTCGAGGCGCCTTTTTGATAGGTGATTGCATCGATATTATCGAAGGCATTTTGCGTGGTCGCCACGGGTACTTCGATAGGATGCGTGGTCACTAGGCTGTCTTGCTCATAGGCGCGTTGTTTGCCTTGGGCGTAAAAACTGCGCCAGGCATTGGTGAACTCGGTGGCCTCTTGGGTGGCGAGTGTGCCCATAAAAGAAGCAAAACTCTCGTTTAACCACAGGCCATTCCACCATTTCATGGTGACTAGATCGCCAAACCATTGATGCGCCATCTCATGCATGATAACGCCAGCTAAGCTTTGTTTTTGCTCGGCGGTCATTGCCGCTTTGTGGAGGAAATGATCTTCGGCAAAGGTCACTGCGCCGGCGTTTTCCATCGCACCATAGAGGAAATCAGGTACTAAGAGTTGATCGTACTTTTTAAAGGGGTAAGGGATACCAAAATAGGCATCGAAAAAGTTTAAGCCTTGTTTAGTATATGTAAACCAGTCCTCAGGCGTGACTTGGTTAGCCACCGATTGGCGTGCAAATAAACGCATTGGATAGCGGCCAGAGTTATCCTGCCACATATGGTATGGCCCTGCGTGCATTGAGAAGTTATAGGGGCTTAACTTAGGTGTTTCAGGAAACTCCCAACGATTAATCGCCCCCGCAGGTGTGACTGAAGACTCGCGCATGGTGCTGATCACTTGCCAGTCCTTCGGCGCGGTCACGCTGATTTTATAGTTGGCTTTTAAATCGGGTTGGTCGAACACCGCAAACATTTGCTGCGCCGCAGCAGGTTCGAAGTGCGAGTACAGGTAGACCTTGCCATCGACGGGGTCTTGGAAGCGGTGTAAACCTTCACCATTGGTGCTGTGGGCGCGAGTAAATTGCACTTCTACCGTGTTGTCGCCCGAGGACAGTAAACGGGTATTCAAACTGATGTAGGACCCATTGTAATTAGGGTAAACCGCGGTGCCATTAATCAAAAAGCGCTTAATTTGTGCCTTGTTCAAATCGAGGCTCAATTGCTTAGGCACTTCGCTAAGATTGAAATGGACCTTAGTGGTGGCGCTAAACTCAGTGTCGCCAGTCAGTTGAAAATCCAGCTCATAATGCACATTCGAAATCACCTGTGAACGTAAGCTCGCCTGATATTGGCTGATATAAGGGCTGGCATCCCTAGGACCCGTATTTAACGGACTTTGGACGGCGCACGACATCAGTGCCGAGCAGGTGAGGGCGACTAGGCTGGCTTTAAACAAATTCACGACTTCAATCCTTCAACGATTTACTTTATTTATGGCTTGGATACGGCGCAGGAGGGCCAGTTTAAGTGGCAAACTTATCCGGTTCAAAAGCGGCACCCTTGCTGAGTATTTTGGGCGAGTACACTACCTTATTTAGCATGGATAACCAATGTTAAAAATGTAAAAAAAGCCAGCGAAATTGCTGGCTTTTATTGAGTATTTCGGTTTAGCCCATGGGGCTGAGCGAGATTACATACCTAAGAAAGACTTAGACTTTGTCTTACGGATTTCTTTTTCATCTGACCATTCGATTAGGCCTGTCTCTAAATCCATCAGACGCATAGTCATCTTGTAGTAAACGTCTTTAGTGCTGCCATCTTGCTTAACGATGCTAGACAGGTTGCCATACAGCATGTACTGGGCACCGATTTGACGGCCAAACTTGATGGCGGTTGATGGGTCAACCATACCAGTATTGTTTTGGTAATCCAGTTGCTTACGAACTGAATCAACTTTTGTCATATCGATAAAACGGAACTTACCTGAGCGCAGTAACTTGTTGCTGATAGAGTCGGTTACTGACTCAGTATCGATATGCTCAGAGGTTTTGTTTTTGATGCTATCGACAAACAAAATTGGGCGGTTGTTCGCTGTCATCGCCACGATAGGCGGGAAAGTCATCATGCTATCGACCATCTTAGCGGCGATGGCTTGCAGATCCGTTGAGCCAAAGTTTGCGTTAACGGTTTCCACTTCGGTGGCATCGCCATACTCGACTTTCGATTGACATGCAGCCAGACCCATTACGGCAGCCAGCACAAAAATCAGTTTAAATTGTTTCATAGTCAGTTCCATTTTGTGATTGTAAAAACTTAATGACACTCGTTTTATTCAAACATTCACCGCTAGGTTAAATGATTATTGAATAAATTCGGGTGTAATTACCAGTATCAATTGCCCAGACCAAGGTGGTCTTGCCTGCGGCAACGTCAATTTTGGCCGGTGGTGCCTTGTCCAATTGCAGTGTGTATTGCCCCGGATTGAGGTAACGTCTGCCAATTTGCGCCTGTTTCGGCAGGGTCAACCAACTGCGGCGATCCGCCTGCTCGGTGACCACGTTAAAAATCTGCATCGCGATACTGCCAATATCGGCAGCATTATTGCCGGGCTTACCGCTTTTTTCGACCTGATAGGCCATTTCCGATTTGGCATACACCCGCGCGACTTGGCGAACCAAAGTACCGGGCAAATCTTCCTTGAGCGCGTTAATCGCTAGGGCATCGATATTGGCGATAGGCTCGGTTTTCAACACTGTGCCTAAGCCTTGCACTTGAGCCTCGGCAACAAAACTATTGTTCGGTCCATAGGTTGCCAAAGAGACGGTTTGCCAATTGCCATGGATAGTGAAGGGCACTGTGAGCGCTTGTTTTTCAGGTACAAAGCCCTTTTCGACCATGAGAATCACTTGGCCTTCACCCGCCTTGGGAAGCTTGGCATCGCCCCAGCGCCTTTTAAACTCATCGTATTGCGGCATGCCGAGTTGCTTGGCAAGACGAACTAAATCCTGTTGCAGATAAGTGTTATCTGGAGTGATTTGCGCCGCTTTACGGTAGTCGATAAAGGCATCGTTTGGCTCGCCTAATACTTCATGCAACAGACCCGTAGTGTAGTAGCTGTAGGCATTGAGGAAGGAGCTGGTCACTGTGCCAGCGGCTTGGCCTAGCTTATTCACTTCGGCATCTATGGTGCCATTGGCCATCGCCTGTACGGATTTTTGTGACTTTTGATAACGCTCCTGCTCAGAGCCTTGCAGCTCGTTACTGCGGCGAACCTCCACTAATGCGCCTTGATAGTCACCGCTGAACAGGTAATTCAAGGCTTGATATTGGTGCAGCATAATGCGCTCGTAGCCTGGGCCACGATAGGGAATGGCATTATCGTTTAATACTAAACTGGTGGCCGTTGCACCTATATCGCTGGCGCTGATCTTGGCTTTGTCATCGAAGGCAGTATAGGCCTCAACCGCTTGCTGATAGTACTTACGGCTGTTGGCAAAATCGCCGGCCACCTGCGCCACGCGTCCCGCTTCTTGGGCGTAGAGCAGGCCATCATTACCTTGGATATTGCTGGCTAGTTTGTCGATATCCGCCATGGGCGTTGCGGTATTGAGCTGTTGTTTTATCGGTGCAATTTGTGCCGGATAATTAATAAAAATACTGTTATAGGCACAGCCGCTCGAGCCTAAGATGGCGGCGAGCATTAGCGTGCTAAGTGTGGGTTTAATAAAAGAGTATATGAAGGTGGTTTTCATGCCTGTGGTTTACCTTCTTGCCATTAGTTTTTGTTCTGGCATTTGAGAGCGTTCAAGCAAAGTGATCCCTTGTAGATGATCAAACTCATGTTGGAAAATACGAGCGATAAAACCTGTTAACTCAGTCTGTTGCCATTGGCCTGCAAGATCTTGATAGCGCACTACAATCGTCTGGTGGCGCCAAATGCTAAACCTTTGGCCGGGAACCGATAAGCAGCCTTCTTCACCGCTAACTAATTCCGCAGAGGCAGACAAGAGCTGTGGATTGACCACCACGACTGGGTCCATTAGCGGCGCATCGGGATAACGCTCGTTTGGCCGGGATGCCATAATAAACAGGGCGAGTGGGCTATGGACTTGAGGAGCGGCAATTCCGACACCTTTTGCCTCAACCATGCTTGCCACCATTTGCGATGCTAAATGACTGAGCTTTTCATCAAAGTCGCGTACTTCATCCGCCTGCTGTTTTAAAATGGCTTCACCCACCAAGGCTATTGGTAGTGGCTGATTGGGGGCTGGTAACATCTCATCTTTAAACATCGCATTCCCTGGATATTTAGTGGTCATAGTGTCGTTAATGGATTGGATTATCCGTTATTGAATTAGTAATGTGGCGGTGGTGTTTCTTCTGCTTGGGTCGCAATATTACTGGGCTCCATCGCCTTTAGCTTACCAATCAATAACTGAATTTGATGTTGCTGATTGGCAATAAGCTGGTTCAGCTTAATAACCTCTTGGTTTAACTCTTCGACCGTGAGCTCTTGAAAAGCCAATTTCATTTGCAGCTCTTCAATCTGTTCTTGTACGCCTTGCATGACTAACCTCTACTCCTGCCAAGTCTCAACTAGGCCTTGGCTACTGATACTAACCACTTTATTGGTATCTCGAATTGCCACAGAGTATACAACGGCTCCTCGGTTTTGGCTGTTTTTAGTCAGCGCAATTTGCCACTTAGCAATAGGTTTACCCGTTTGACGTTGCCAGAGTATGACTTCACGCGCGGGCGTGCCTGTAATCAGTTGAGTGTCTTGCTTGGCAAAGCGTACCGCTGAAAAGGTCATTTGGCGACGGTTAATTGCTAATTGATTTAAAACATTACCGCTATTGTTGTCCCAAATTTTGGCCTCGTTGGTACTGCCATTGGTAAAGCTTAAACTGCCGCTGTCGTTGAGAGCCACTTTAGTCACTCGGCTACCTATATCCCAAGTGTGGATAGGCTGGCCGGTTTGCGCTTGCCACAGGATAGCCTGCATGTCGTTGGAGCCTGAGAGGGCAATACGGCCATCGGCGGAAAGCGCAACCGTATTCACTCGTTCCTTGTGGCCTAAGAATTTAATCAATGCTGTCTTAGTGGCATTGAGTGACATTACGCTGCCATCGTTTAAGCCAATCAGTAAGGCGCCATTATTCGCCACAGCCACACTCTCACCCGAGGCGGGCAGTGACCACCATCCAAGGGATTTGCCGTCGGCTATTGTCCATAGGGCAACTGAATCCCGGCTTAACGATGCGGCGAACTCACCGTTAGGCGAAATCGCGGTGGCCGTGACGCCAGTGTTGAGATCGCCATGTACCCATTGGTATTTGAGGCTATGAGTGGTTAAGTCCCAACATTGGACTCCCTGGCTTTGGGTGGCCACAATGGCAACAGTGCCATCACTCGAGAGACTCGCACTGTATGATGGCTCCTTTGAAACCACACGAATATCATCGGCTTTTGGCTGACATGCCGTTAAAAAAAGTGTGCAAATTACCAGCAGTAGGGTTTTCTTCATGAACTTGCTCCTAAAGTTGGTGTCTCTAGTCCGGTAGAGTGAAATTAATCACAGTTAACCCATAAAGAATCTAGTTGGTATAACCCAGATAACTAGTATAAAGTTGTCGCGCTTAGGTTATTGTAACCGCTTGAGGATGCTGAGGAAGCTTTAATGAAATCGATTTATAAATTATCGTTAGTTGCATTGGCTGTTATTGGCCTATCTGCTTGTAATCAAGAAGAAAAAGCAACAAATGCAAGCACAAATGTTGAATTAACGACTGAAGCACAAAAAGAAGCCTACAGTGTGGGCGCTTCAATCGGTCGTTATATGTCTGGCCATATCAAAGAGCAAGAAGAATTAGGCCTGCCAGTTGATCGTACTTTGATCGTAACGGGTTTTACTAACGGTTTGAATGATCAACTGAAATTAACCGAAGAAGAAATGCAAACTATTCTTCAAGGCTTAGACAAAAAGTTAAACGACAAGCGTACAGAACAAGCTAAAGCCATTGCGGCTAAAAACCTTGAGGATGGTAAAAAGTTCCTCGAGGAAAACAAAGCTAAGCCTGGCGTAGTAACCACAGAGTCTGGCCTACAATATGAAGTGTTAACTCCTGGTTCTGGTGACAAGCCAGCGGCTGAAGACACTGTAGAAGTGGATTATGTAGGTACTCTGCTTGATGGCACTGAGTTTGATAGCTCTTACAAGCGTGGTCAGTCGGCTAAGTTCCCATTAAACCGCGTTATTCCTGGTTGGACTGAAGGTGTACAGTTAATGCCTGTTGGCGCTAAGTACAAGTTCGTTATTCCTTCAGAGTTAGCGTACGGTGAGCGTGATAACGGTACTATTCCACCAAACTCAACGCTGATTTTTGAAGTTGAGCTGAAGTCTATTGAGAAAGCACAGCCAGCAGCTGCGGCTGAGCCTGCTAAAAAGTAATTGACAGTGATAACAACTTAACTCTGCTTAAGTTTTGCACTCATAGAATACCGCCCATTCAGGGCGGTATTTTTTTGCAATAAAAATGGCAATAAAGATGCCTGAAGAGTGCTGTTATCGATACAAACAAAACCATGGGGAGACTTGTTTAACTGTTTTACATCATCTCGCAAACGACCAACGGCTAGGCTTTTTAAATCGAACCAGTGTTTAAAAGACGGATAAAGGGTATTATTTTGGCGACGAATAATATTTCAAAATAATGATCAAATAATTAAGTTTTAAATAAATTGCCATAATTTAAATTATAAAAAGCTCTTGCTTTATTCAGTATGTCATACTTAAAAATATCATTAAAATATCATATTAATTTTTTGTTTGTTATTTGTGCAGGTTGTTTGGTTTGACTAAGTTGCTGTCTCTTTCTTACTTATTGTTTTATTGTTGTTTAATACTTTTGTTTTATCTGACTGTTCTCTATATGAGACAGTTGTGGCTGTAAAATTACATTTCCATCAATATGTTATCCGTGGATAGTGAGATCTTGCCCCCTTTTTTTAGCCCTACAACTCTGGAATAATCCGCCCGCACGTTAATAAAAATTAGCGGCAATATTATAATAATGGGGTTGTTGATATGGATAATGTTAATAAATTAACGGCTATTTCTTTAGCTGTTGCGGCTGCTTTGCCTATGATGGCAAGTGCTGATGTGATGATCACTGAATACGTAGAAGGTAGCTCAAACAACAAGGCTATCGAATTGTACAACAGCGGTGATACCGCAATTGATCTCACTGGTTATAAACTCGTTCGCTATAAAGACGGCGCAACCGATGCGCTGGATATGCAAGTATTAGATGGACAAAGCATCGCGCCTAAAGCGACTAAAGTTATTCTTAACTCAAGTGGTGCCATTACTCTCCCTCAAGGTGTCGATAGTTTTTCGGGCGCTTTAAGTTTTAACGGTGGTGATGCGGTTGCCTTAGTTAAAGATGGTGCGGTAGTTGATATTATTGGTGATGTGCCAACGCCGACTGGTTGGGGCCTCGATGTCACTCTGCAGCGTAAACTCGATTCATTAGTCGCTAACACTGTCTTTAATCCTGCCCAATGGGAACAATTACCTAAGGACACCTTCACTGGTTTAGGTTCGCTAGAAGGTGCAGCAGAGCCAGAAACACCAGTCTTTAGCTGCAGCGGCGCGAAAATCGTCCCTATTTATCAAGTCCAAGGCGCGGGTGAGTCTAGCCCTTATGTTCCAGCTGGCGCATTCGAGTCTGAAACTGAAGTGACTGTTCGCGGTGTAGTGACTGCCCGTGGCGAGAGCTTATTCAAAGGTTTCTACCTTCAAGAAGTGAAGGGCGATAACTCGCCATACACCTCAGACGGTGTGTTCGTGTTTTTAGGTGAGAATCCACCAGAAGCGATTCAACCTGGGGTTGAGGTCTGCGTTCAGGGTAAGGTGAAGGAATACTTCGGCTTAACCCAAATCGATATCAAAACCGACAAGAAATTCGAAGTCGGTACCAAGGGCGAAGTCCCTGCTGCTGCGCCATTCTATGTTGCTGATGGCGAAACCTTAGCGCAGGCATTAGAGCGCTACGAAGGCATGAACGTGAAACTGGATGCGGGTAGCGATCTGAAGATCAGTCGTACCTTCAGCTACGATTATGCTGGCCGTCGTAATAATATGCTGGTGTCTTACAAAGCGCCGTTGATGAAGCCAACTCAGCTTTATCCTGCATTATCTCCAGAAGCGACTGCTTTAGTTAAATCTAACCTTGAAAATCAGTTGTTTATCGAGTCTGACTACAAGCCAGCCGATGGTGTTATCCCTTACTTCCCTGATTTTAACGTCGAAACCGGTTATATCCGTGTGGGTGACCAACTGACTAACCTTGAAGGGGTGATTGGTTATAGCTACGGTGCTTACCGTTTAGTGGCAACTAACACCATTACCGCTGGTGACTTTATCCGTGGTGATGACAGAACCGACGCACCTTCGGTTGCAACTAAGGGCGATATCCGTGTTGCTAGCTTTAACGTACTGAACTTCTTCAACGATGTTGTCGGTGGTGACACTAATCCATCGGGCAGTAACCGCGGCGCTTTGACCGAAGAGGAAATGTTACTGCAACGTGCGAAAATCGTTAGCGCTATCACCGCCATGAACGCCGATATCGTAGGTTTAATGGAAATCGCTAACAACGGCTTTGGTGAAAAGAGCGCGATTAAGAACTTAGTTGATGCCTTAAACGAGAAGCAAACTGCTGAAAACGCTTATAGTTTCGTTGAAATCACCGATGAAGATAAATACGACGGTAAGTACTTCGGTAGCGATGCCATTACTGTGGGTATGCTCTACCGCGCAGGCAAAGTGAGCTTAGCGGGTGCGGCTCGTACTATTGATACGCCAGAACAACACGCTAGCGCTGGCAGTGTGACTCGCACTAAAGACGGTAAAACAGAGACCAACCCAGGTAACGATGCTTATCAACGTCACAGCTTAGCGCAAACCTTTAAGATCCATGATGAAAACTTAACCGTTGTGGTTAACCATCTAAAATCTAAAGGTTCAGGCTGTCTAGAAGATTGGGTCAACTTCGAAGAGTCAGTCGATCCTGCTGATCAACAGGGCAAGTGTAACGCCTTCCGCGTGTCAGCGGCTAAAGTGCTTGGCGAAGCTTTGAAAGATGTTAAAGGCGATCTGCTGGTGATTGGCGATATGAATGCCTACGGCATGGAAGATCCTATCCGCGTATTGACCGACTACGATGCGAGCAAGTCTGACAGAGATATTATGACCGCCTCTTGGACCACCTTAAATGGCAAAGTGTTTGAGCGCCAAGGTAGCAAGATTGAGAAGGGCTATGGCCTAGTTAACCTCAATACTAAGGCCCATGGCGCTGGTACTTACTCATACAGCTACAACGGTGAGTTAGGTAACCTCGACCATGCCTTAGCAAATACTAGTCTTGCTAAGCGTTTAGTGGATATCGAAGATTGGCATATCAACTCGGTTGAATCTAACCTGTTCGAATACGGCAAAAAATTCTCTGGCGCACTGGCCAAATCTGAGAATGCTTTCTCAGCCTCTGACCATGACCCAGTGATTGTGGCATTAAGCTACCCTGCGCCTGTTGAGCCACCAAAACCTGAGCCAAAACCCAAGGATGATGGTGGTGCATTAGGATACTTAGGCTTAGCCTTGCTATCGCTATTCGGCCTGCAACGCCGTCGCCGTTAATCGAGAGTTTGCACGCTCAAGGTTAAGTTTGTGAGCTAAACTCAGAGCTAAGGGATGGTTTTACCATCCCTTTTTTATGGCTCGAATCGGGTTTAATTCGTCAATTGGAGAAGAGAAGATGGCGACTGGCTCCAACCCTTCTATTGGTGTAGTAAAGGCACCTCTGTGGTTCTATTTTGTCGCACTAATCAGTTTGTTATGGAACATCATGGGCTTATTGGCGTTTGTTATTCAAATGACCATCACCCCCGAAGCCATGGCGCAGATGAGCCCTGACCAAATAAAGCTCTATGAATCGACACCCGCTTGGCTCAACTTTGTGTTTGGTTTTGCGGTGGTTTCTGGCGTTATCGGTTGTCTGTTGTTACTCATTAAAAAGGCCTTCTCTTATAAAGTGTTGCTCGCGTCTCTCGTCGCCGTATTGGTGCAGATGGGCTATGTCTTTGGGATCCAGCAGGCGGCAGCGGTATTAGGCAGCGATGCTCTTGTGATGCCGAGCGTAGTAATCCTATGGGGGCTTTTTTTAGTCTGGTTTAGTCGTTTGGCTGTCACAAAGCATTGGTTAACTTAGGCGTAGCGTCTCCTTGCCGTCTCATACTGATTAAGCCAATGCGTTTGTGTTGAACTTCAGTCACTTCTTAGTAAACTGCTAGCTGGTTTTCTTTACTAGGATGTTGAAATGAGTATTTGGTTTAGACCAGTAACCTTAGAGGATTGTGCCCGTTTAGATGCTGGTATGGGGGGCAAAGGCACCTTGATGCAGACCCTAGGGATTGAGATCAGCGAGATTGGCGATGACTATATGAAGGCGACTATGCCAGCCACGCCCGCCGTACATAATCCCTTAGGCATTGTTCATGGCGGCGCGAACGTAGCATTAGCCGAAACGGTTGCCAGTTATGCGGCAAACTTTGCGGTGGATTTCGAGCAATATTATTGTGTTGGACAAGAGATTAACGCCAACCATTTACGCGCTTCGCGTAATGGTGTGCTAACCGCAACGGCAAAACCTATTCACCTAGGGAAACGCAGTTCGGTGTGGGAAATCTTAATCCATAATAGTGCAGGGGAGTTGACCTGTATTTCACGGATGACGGCGGCAGTCGTTAAACGCTAATCTGGCTCAACCAACCTGTTTCTGTTGTATCAATCGATAAAAAGGATGTGATATGGATAGTGCAATGATGTGGGAATGGGTTGGTTATTTAGCGTCTGTGGTGGTAGCCATCTCTTTGATGATGTCTGACATCAAAAAATTACGTTGGTTGAATTTGTTTGGTGCGATGCTTTTTGTTGCCTATGGGATAGCGATACAAGCTTACCCGGTGGCGGCTGTTAACTTTTTTATTGTGTTAATCGATATCTATTATTTAGTCGTCATCTATCGTGAGCAGGCGGCTTCTGCCAGCGATTAATATTTATGTCTTTGAATCAATGTAAGTATTCTTAGCTTGTTTTAAGTTCGAGTTTTCATTTTTGCCAAGTTGATTCGTTTAACATCGGGCATAATCTTTATTCTGTTGCAGGCTCTTTCATCACATTCGGGGAGTGATCGTTACTCCCCCGAATGCTCTAAATACTCTCTATTAATCTAAAATTCAGATTATTTGAATCTGTATTAATCGTTTTATTCAATTTTAATTTTTCTCTATTCTAATCCCATCGACAAAACGTCGTCCGCCAAGGAGATAAGCCATGGCTACTATTTTCGATTTAATTGAATCTTGGATTAATACCAGAAAAGACTAAGGAGCAAGATATGAGTCAACAGTATTTAACTAGCCAAAGCGGTTCCCCGATTGCTGACGATCAAAACTCGTTATCAGCGGGTGAGCGTGGTCCTTTACTACTGCAAGATTGGCATTTAATTGAAAAGCTTGCACATTTTAACCGTGAGCGTATCCCTGAGCGTGTTGTGCATGCCAAAGGCACAGGTGTATACGGTACTTTCACCCTGACCAAAGACTTAAGCGAATACACCATTGCTGACCATTTTAACGGTGTTGGTAAGCAAACTGAAACCTTCGTGCGATTCTCTACCGTAGGCGGTGAAATGGGCTCTGCCGATGCCGAGCGTGATCCCCGTGGTTTTGGTCTGCGCTTCTATACCGCCAGTGGTAATCACGATATCGTGGGTAACAACACGCCGACTTTCTTCCTGCGAGACGGGATTAAGTTTCCAGACTTTATCCATACCCAAAAGCGTAACCCATTGACGAACCTTAAAGATCCACAAGCTATGTGGGACTTCTGGTCATTAAACCCTGAAGCCATGCACCAAGTGACGATTCTGATGTCTGACCGTGGTATTCCGGCAAACTACCGCCAAATGCATGGTTATGGTTCGCATACTTTCTCGTTTTGGAATGCTAAAGGTGAGCGTTTCTGGGTGAAGTTCCACTTCAAATCGCAGCAAGGCGTGGTGAACTTAACCAACGAGCAAGCGGATAAGTTAAAGGGTATCGACCCTGACTCATCCCAGCGCGATATGGTAGTGGCGATCACCGATGGCAATTTCCCTCGTTGGACGGTGAATGTGCAGATCATGCCTGAGGCCGATGCTAATACTTACCATATCAACCCATTCGATTTAACTAAGGTGTGGCCACATGGCGATTACCCGTTAATTGAAATTGGTGTGTTAGAGCTAAATCGTTTACCGCAAAACTACTTTGCCGAAGTCGAGCAAGTGGCATTAGCACCGAGCAACTTAGTACCAGGTGTAGGCGCATCGCCAGATAAGATGTTACAGGCACGTTTATTCGCCTATGCCGATGCGCAGCGTTATCGTATTGGGGCGAACTACAACCAGTTACCAGTAAACTGCCCACATGCGACTAAAGCCAATCACCACCAACGTGCTGGCGCTATGGCGGGAACGCAATGCCCTTACCACGGTAGCCAAACCGGTGGCGATGCCGCGGCTAACTATGGTCCAAACAGCACAGCTGGAGCTTTAGTTGAACCGGCTAACTTTGCCGAGCCACCACTGCGTTTAGATGGCGAAGCAGCACGTTACAGCCGTTACAATCAGGATGATTACACGCAAGCGGGTAACCTGTATCGCATCTTCAGCGAAGCTGAGAAAGCGCGCTTAGTGGAAACGATTTCAGGCTCACTGCGTCAAGCGAGTTTGGATGTGCAGCAACGTATGCTGGCGCATTTCCATAAGGCCGATGCGGATTACGGTCAACGGATCCAAACTGCACTCGGGTTATAAGCTTAATTAACCGATAAAAAGGCCAGTGTTATCACTGGCCTTTTGGTTTATCTTCATTTTATCAACTAGTTAACCATTAAGGTTGCAACGCCGAGCAGGGCGAATAAAATCGCGCAGCCCCGGTGGATCCACTTCATTGGTAGTTTTTCGGCACTAAAATGCCCTGCAATAACCACTGGGACATTCGCTAGCAACATACCTAAAGTGGTACCTGCAACCACCATGGCTAAGGCATCGTATTTAGCGGCTAACACGACAGTCGCGATCTGAGTCTTGTCGCCCATTTCGGCAATAAAGAACAGAATAAAGGTCGCGATAAAGGGCCCCATCTTATAGAAGCGGCTTTCTTCGGCGTCCACTTTATCGGGGATTAACACCCATAGCGCAATCGCAAAGAAGGAAGCGGCAACCAAGTAGCGTGCTACATCTGGGCTTACCCAGTTAATCGCCCATTGGCCAAGCCAAGCGGCGGCAAAATGGTTAAACAGAGTCGAGAGTAAAATTCCCAAGATAATCGCGGTTTTATTTTTAAATCTTGCAGCGAGCAATAGGGCAAGCAGTTGAGTTTTATCGCCAATCTCGGCGATGGCAACCGTAAAGGTTGAGGCGAGTAACGCTTCCAAGTGTGATCCTTTTAGGGGTGGTTTTTGACATAAGCACAATAGACCGTCCACCCCTAGGTGCGGTTACTGTGCTCAGGTCTTGCAGGACAAATCGATGATTTGCTGTGAACACCATGGCATGCGGCCAAGTATGTTGATGTTCACCCTGAATATCGATGGTTCGAAATCCAGTTAGCTACTCCCCCGAAGCGAGGAGGGCATTATACCCAAGTAAGAGTCTGTTTCAAGGTTAAACTCGTCAAGATGAATAGCATAAAATCTGACAGGTGCCAAAAAATTACCGCTAAACATTCTGTAATTAATTGAATTTAAACGTTTTAATTTTTGACAACGTTGTCTTTTATTGTTAGGTTAACCCTGTCTTAATTTTAAGTTACATATTGTTAACTTGAATTAAGATCCACCGTATTTGGCAAACTAATTGAAAAATTAGGACGCAAAGCCTCCGGTCTAAGGTTGTAAAGGGATGTTGTAACTAAGATAGCGGGGTTGCCTCAGAATTGAGCCGATGCTTTCAATTCTTTGAAAAATAAACGGCTTTGCTTAATGCTGTTTTGCCCAAATACCACTTTTATACCTATGCCAATCTCGTCGAGAAAGGCAACCTACGGAGTACATTAAAGTGGAACATCAAACTGCTTTTTCACCAATGACAAACGCTAAACTCAAATTAAGTCTTATTGCCTTAGCTTTAAGCGCCACGAGTGCGCTCGTCAGCCAAACGGCGTCGGCCCACGGTTATGTAGTATCACCAGAGTCACGCTCGTACGCCTGTAAAACTGGCAGCAATTTAAACTGTGGCGCCATTCAATGGGAGCCGCAAAGTGTTGAAGGTCCATCAGGTTTTCCTGAATCAGGCCCGGCAGACGGTAAAATTGCCAGCGCAGCCAACGGGGCGTTTTCTCCCTTGGATGAACAGAGCCCAACTCGTTGGTCTAAGCGCGATATCAAAGCGGGTTGGAATGACTTTTCTTGGCAGTTTACCGCTAACCATGTGACCCGCAATTGGCGTTACTATTTAACTCGCCAAGGGTGGGATCAAAACCAAGCGTTGAGTCGAGCAAGCTTTGACTTAGCCCCCTTCTGTGTGGTCGACGGTGGCATGGTGCAGCCGCCTAAGTTAGTGACACATAACTGTTATGTGCCTGAAGACAGAAGCGGTTATCACGTGATTTTGGCCGTGTGGGAAGTGGGTGACACCACTAACAGCTTCTACAATGCCATTGATGTGAATTTTAGTTCAGGTCCTGTTGTACCCGGTGAATGGGCCGATATTGGTGATATCAATCCGTCACTCGATCTTAAGGCGGGTGATAAGGTGATGACGCGGGTGTTTGACGCCAACGGTGAGCAAACTGCCAAGCAAACTAAGATAACCATTGCCGATGCCACCCAAGGCGCCAAGCAAAATTGGCCTTTCCTGTTAGCCAGCGCTATTAACGCCCAGCAGCCACAACTTAAGGCTGGTCAGAAGAATGCCTCTGGCGTGATCTCGCCCGTTTACGGTAAAAATGAAATTTATGCCGCGCCAAATTCGGGTCTAGAGCGAGTGGAAGTGAGCTTTGATATTGCGCCTGCGCCGGGCAATCAGCTCAATGTCACGTCACTGGCCGATGACTACACTATTGTCGATGGTGCCGCAAAGGTCAGTTTCGATGTTAACACTAATACCGAT
This sequence comes from Shewanella decolorationis S12, assembly GCF_000485795.1. GTDB lineage: Bacteria > Pseudomonadota > Gammaproteobacteria > Enterobacterales > Shewanellaceae > Shewanella > Shewanella decolorationis. The sequence goes on along the minus strand of NZ_AXZL01000076.1, from coordinate 150,666 downwards.
ATGCAGGTCTCGGCTTACCTGTTTAGCCACGATGGCACGGCAGCAGGGTATGTCACGCAAGCGGTCAATAATACGAGCGCGAGTCTAGTGATTGATGTTGTTGCACCAAAGGCGGGGCATTATCACTTACAGGTGAAGGGCGAGCCTAAGCAAGGTGAGGTTATCCAGCAAAACTTCGATCTGTTCTTAAAAGATCAAGCCACTGCTCCCGATGCCGACTTTGTCTTCCCCGAGGGCATTAAAAACTATGTCGCGGGTACCAAAGTACTGCAACCTAAAACCGGCAAAGTCTACCAATGTAAACCTTGGCCCTATAGCGGTTATTGCGTGCAATGGTCGCCAACGGCAACCGGATTCGAACCGGGTGTCGGCGACTCTTGGGCTATGGCCTGGACTGAGCTGTAACCTGTTAACAGGGAATAAGGGATTGTGAGTCGTGTTACTCCGCGACATTGCGCAATCCCATCATCCCCGTGAGCGAATCGCAAAGCCAAAAGATGAGTCCTGCAATGCCACAGGTGTTGCAGGGTTTATTGTTTTGATAACAGATCCGCCTCGATTTTTTATCTTTTACTCACATTTCCCCTTCGGATAGCCAAAGCAGCGTCATCTTTGTCTATAACTGGCTTGCCCGCTGGGATAGGCTCTGTTAATGTCCCTAGCTATCTTCTATTACGCGCGATGTCGCTGCTTTGCTAAGGCAATCACGGTTGAAATTAATGTCACTTTTCTGCAAACGATTTAGTTAGCCTCAATGGCGACTGGGTTGAAATATTCAAAAGCTATTGGGGCCAATTGATCTGCTCTTTGAGATCGGATTGGATGCTTTAAGTTTAGTGACGCTTTCGTTTGAGATTGCTGTTGGCTTAATCACAGAGTGCGCAAGGCTTTATCCTTCAAATCTACTCAAAAAACCTTAAAAAATAATAATTAATACTTGAACAGGATAATTGTGTGAATTCAAAAATGTTAGGCTCGATAGCCATTGTCGCGGGGACCGCCATTGGCGCGGGAATGTTAGCCTTACCCTTAGCCACGGCCGCTTTAGGCATGGTGCCAGCCATTTTGTTAATGGTGGTGATTTGGGGCTTGTCAGCCTATACCTCATTGTTAATGCTTGAGATTAACCTGCGATCCGGCGTCGGTGATAACGTCCATGCCATCACGGGCAAACTCCTCGGTAAGAAAGGCCAAATGGTGCAAGGCGCCTCCTTTCTCAGCTTACTCTTTGCCTTAACGGCGGCGTATTTGACGGGCGGCTCATCGCTGTTAGTACTTAAAGCCAAAAATATGTTCGACCTCGTATTAGACAACCAACTGGCGGTGGTGCTGTTTACCTTAGTGCTGGGGGGATTTGCTGCCTTAGGTGTGGCTTGGGTCGATAAAGCATCGCGCTTCTTGTTTTCGCTGATGATTTTATTACTGATTGTGGTCGTGCTGTTTTTATTGCCCGAAGTCAGTATCTCGAGTATGGCAACCAGTGCGGTGGCCGAATCCATGACCAGCAGTTGGATGGCGGCGATTCCTGTGGTGTTTACTTCTTTTGGCTTCCACGTGTGTATCGCGACCTTAGTGCGTTATTTAGATGGCGATGCCGTTTCACTGCGTAAGGTATTATTAATCGGTTCAACCATTCCACTCGCTTGTTATATCTTCTGGTTAGTGGTGACCTTAGGTACAGTCGGTGGCACCGAAATCAGTAGCTTTGATGGCTCTTTACCTGCGCTTATCAGTGCATTACAAGAGATTGCCCACACGCCTTGGATCAGCAAATGTATTTCGCTGTTTGCGGATTTAGCCTTAATCACCTCTTTTCTTGGGGTTACTTTAAGCCTGTATGATTTTGTGGCCGAACTGACCCGCGCGAAGAAGACCTTCCTCGGCCGCGCCCAAACCTGGCTGTTAACCTTTGTGCCACCGCTGTTATGCGCGCTCTATGTCCCCGAAGGTTTTGTTGCCGTATTAGGTTTTGCCGCTGTGCCGCTGGTGGTGATGATTATTTTCCTGCCGATTGTGATGGCATTGCGTCAACGCCAAGCCGCGCCGCAGGGATACCAAGTGTCTGGTGGGGCATTTGCTCTCGGTCTTGCGGGTCTGCTAGGCGCGGTGATTATCGGCGCTCAGTTATTTGTCGCGCTGTAAGCTAAGGTCATTTAGCGTACTTAAGTAGGTAAGTAATGATGAATGTATTTGCTTTGTAAGCGAGTTTTTCAAACTCTGTTATTGAGTGCGTGCGATATGCTAAAGTCAGGCCCTGTGCCTGACTTTTTGCTTTTTAGCATTAATCAAAGCGGCATGTTATCCCAATAAATATAAGAAATGGCCTCGCAAGTGCTCGGCTTTCTTCACCTAAAACGGACTTAAGATAATGAAAAAATGGTTACTCTCAGTTGCCGTGGCGGCGAGTTTTGCCTCCCATGCCGATGAAGGCATGTGGCAGCCACACCAATTGCCCGCAATGGCCGACGAACTCAAAGCGAAAGGCTTAGAGATTGATGCGAAATCGATTTCCAAACTGACCGAATTCCCCATGAATGCTGTGATCAGCCTAGGTGGCTGTACGGCATCCTTTGTATCGCCAAAAGGCTTAGTTGTGACAAACCATCACTGTGCCTATGGTTCGATTCAATATAACTCGACTGCAGAGAAAAACCTGTTACAGGACGGTTTCTTAGCTAAGACCTTTGCCGATGAATTACCTGCGGCGCCTGGTTCTCGCGTTTATGTCACCGAAGAGGTGACTAATGTGACTGAGCGCGTTAACGCTGGGCTTGAAAACAAAACGGGCCGTGAGTTTTATCAAGGTGTTGAGAATCAAGAAAAAGCACTCGTTGCCGAGTGTGAAAAGGACGAAGGCTACCGCTGCCAAGTGTATAGTTTCCACGGTGGCTTAGAATACTATCTGGTAAAACAGTTAGAAATCCGCGACGTACGTTTGGTCTATAACCCTGCGGGCAGCGTCGGTAAATACGGCGGCGATGTGGATAACTGGATGTGGCCGCGCCACACGGGCGACTTTTCCTTCTACCGCGCCTATGTGTCTAAAACCGGTAAACCAGCCGAATTTAGCGCCGACAACGTGCCGTACGAGCCTAAGAGCTTCTTAAAAGTCTCGGCCAAAGGCGTGAGCGAAGGGGATTTTGTGATGGTAGCGGGTTACCCCGGCCGTACCAACAGATACCGCACCGCGAACGAAGTGCAAAATCAGTTCGAATGGGCTTACCCAGAAGGCAAGATGCTTCGCGAACGTTTTATTGAAATCATCAAAGAAACGGCGCCAGAAGGCAGCGACGAGCGCATTAAGTACGAGAGCCAAATCGCAGGCTTAGCGAACTACGCTAAAAACTTCACCTCGATGATTGAGTTTTATGGCAAATCCACCATGTTAGCCGACCGCAAGGCCCGTGAAGCCGAGCTCGCCGCATGGATTGCTAAAGACAGCAGCCGCGAAGCCAAATACGGTAAAACCTTAAGTGAATTAGACGCGCTGATCGCCAAGAGCAAAGCCCATCAAGAACGGGATATGATTTTAAGCTACATTGGCAACACTACTATGGTGCCAACGGCGACCAATCTGTACCGTTTAGCCCATGAGAAGCAATTGCCTGATATGCAACGTGAACCCGGCTTCCAAGACCGCGATATGACACGTTTCAAGGCAAGCATGGAACGTATCGACCGCCGTTATGCGCCAAGTGTCGATAAGGCTGTTCTCTTGGATATGCTTAAACGTTATGCCGCGTTACCTGAGGCACAGCGCTTACCTGCAATGGATAAAGCCTTTGGTATCGATAAAAAGGTTAACGAAGCTAAACTTGCGAAAACCTTAGACAAAATGTACGCCAAAACCGAGCTGGGCAACAAAGATGTGCGTTTAGCTTGGATGGAAAAATCCGTTGATGATTTCAAAGCCTCTAAGGATCCTTTTATTCAATTCGCCGTGGCCATGTATGACACCAACATGAGCGAAGAGAAGAAAGAGAAAGAGTTAGATGGCGAGTTGATGAAAGTGCGTCCGCAGTATATGGATGCCATCATCGCCTATAACCGTGAACAAGGTAAGCCAGTGTACGCAGATGCGAACTCTAGCCTGCGCGTGACCGTTGGCCATGTTAAAGGTTATGAACCTAAAGATGGTTTAGTGGCTAAGCCCTTTACTCGCCTCGAAGGCATAGTGGAAAAAGACACTGGCGTTGACCCATTCGATGCGCCGAAAAAGCAGTTAGAGCTTATCAAGCAGAAGCAATACGGTGATTTCTATGTGAAAGCCATCGATTCTGTGCCGGTAAACTTCCTGTCGACCTTAGACACAACTGGAGGTAACTCAGGCTCTCCAACCCTAAATGGCCGCGCCGAATTAGTGGGTTTACTGTTCGATGGCGTGTATGAAAGCATCATCGGTGACTGGGCGTACGACGACAATATCAACCGCTCAATCCAAGTCGATAGCCGTTATATGCTGTGGGTGATGAAGTATTTAGATAATGCCGACAACCTGTTAGCCGAGATGGAAATCGTTAAGTAAGCCACCGCCGCATCAGCAATGGTGCGGCCTATAATGGCTGGATTATCAGCATTTAAGTGTGATGTAGCGTTTAAAAAGACTGCAATAGCAACACATCAAAATAGCGATAAACTCAGTGAGTTTATCGCTATTTTTTGTGCAATGACTACTGATAGCTGTTGAGATAGCTGTATTGGCTGTTGAGATAGCTGTATTGATCGGTACGCCATGGCATTGACTCGTCGACACGCAGCAAGTCCATCCGTGGATGCTCTACCGCCTCGTCCTTGAGGCGGACGGTCGTCTCGCTAATTACCATGGCTCACCTTGTGAGCATTAGTGTTGACTGTTGAGTTAAAGCTCACTAAGTATTTAACAATGGATGGCTCGATTTATTATTCGCCAGAACAAATTCTCAATCGCTATTTGCATAATAAAGTGTCAACAATCAGCACCGGGCTTGATCAACATTTGGGTTAAGGTCGCAGCTACGCTCCGCCTATCCTTATTTGTTAGTTTTGAAGTTTAATTCAAAACGCTTATCACTAACTTCAGCTTGAAACACTTTAATATGACAGAGCTCTTTGTTTTTACTAATACGCTCAACAATATACTTTTTTTCTACCTGATCAACTTTGCAACCAAAATACACTGACTTTATAGCTTTAGGCTCTAGACGGTAGAGAAAAATAGTTCGTGGATCTTCCGATATTCTTCGAAGGTATTCGTTAATCACGTTGTCCACAAATGCGAGAACTAAATCTTCTCTGTCAATATGTTCATCGTCGTAGAGGATCAATCTGTATGCCTCTTGGAGTAAAGGCTCTTTTAGATTAATCATATACATACCATTACCAATAAATTCTTGCTCAAGAACTTCTGGTGACTCTACGTAAAACTCAATATCAGGTAAATGAGTTTCATGAACAATTATTCTGTCAGCAGTAACCAACGGCAAAATTATTCTATGCTCCTTTTCATATATCCATTCGTCACTTTTGACGAGAAAGTGCTCCAGAATGTTTTCAAAATTAGTCAAACTCGGTCTATGTGAGTTGTAACGCACCCGCTGTAACTTACCTGCTTTTATCGCTAACCTTTTATTGGTCTCTTCATGATCAAGCACATCAGCATCTAAATTAGGATCAAACGTTGTAACAGGAAATGGAGTATAACTTTCGAAAAGCTCATGACTTGTATCAAACTCAATAACGATACCTCTGTGTTGATCTGCGTAATGTGACCACATCAGAAGATTGTTGTTGGTTTCAGATAATGAAACAACTGCGAAGTCAAAGTATGAGTTCTCTGCAAGTATTTTTTGTGCATTACCGCTACTTGGACGTAATTCAAATGGGTCGTTTAGTGCATATTTTTGACTACCACGAATCAGAAAGTTAACAAAAAACTCTTTTCGTAAAGGCATGTATTTATATATTTTATCTAACATTTTCTGCTCTAATCATGATTTAAAAATTCGACACATACGAAGGTAAATCAAGCCACCCATTATAAATCAACAACATAATGCACTTTCGATTTGCCCACAATACGGTCTGGGTAAAATGATTTGAATATGAGGCGTCAAAAGTAGGATTACGACATCAGAACCAACAATGGCATGAGTGACTGATTTAAAAGGATCGTTCAAATCTTATCTGAGTACCGTAAGGATGTGGCATATAAACATCCTTGTGCAATGTTGAATCAAGTATAGATTGAGGTTATTACCACGCTATTAAAAGCTGGGTATCTCAGTATTTTCGTATTTCCTTTTCAATAAAAAGTATTACTTTTATGTCGTTTAATACCTAGGTAAAAAATTTTATCGTATTATCCCGTCACTATTTTTTATCTAGTTAGTTGGTTTGCGAGGGCTAACTTTCCCTACAGAAAAGGATTTTTTATGGGACATAAGACGTTACTGAGTGCTGTATTTTTGACTGCGACCTGCGGTGTCGCTACTTTTTCGGTGAATGCTGAATCGCTGTTTACTCCCTTCCCTGACGCCAAATCGCTTGAAGAAAAGCGCATCCACTATACACCCTTTGAGCTTATCACCGCAGTGAATGGTGACAAGTTCACTCTGTTGCCTGTATCAGGGAAATTGACTCGACAAAGCGTTGAGTTACCAGAGGGGTATAGTCCCGAGCATGTGATCAATAACTATTTGGCACAGCTTAAAAAACTGAATGCTGAAGTGTTATTTAGCTGTCAGGCCGCCACCTGCGGTGATGGTCAAACCATGCAAACTCAGCTAAAGCCACTTAAAAGTGTGAATGCCGACTATCACAGTGCTTACGTGGCGGCAAAACTGAAAGGTACTCGCGGTGAGGTTTACACCAGTATCTATGTCGTCAATCGGGAGGATAGATACACCTACCTGCAGGTCGATATCCTCGACGCTATCCCTGAGCCGCTGGATTTGATCCAAGCGAATGGTGACTTCTTACAGCAGGCGCCGAAGGACGTTGAGATTAAAGATAGGCGCAGTGATGATGCTCAAGGCGCGACCGACCATCCTTTATTGGGGCGCATGCCCGGCAGTTATATTACCAGTTACAAACAAACTAACTTTACTCAAGTGCCTGTATTGGTGGGGATCTCAGGCGCAGATTATCAAACCAAACCGCTGGACGCCAAGCTTACCCAAATAACTTATCAGATGCCTGAAAGCTACTCGTTGTTTGAAATCAACAGCAATTATGCCGCAGCAGCACAAAAGCTGCAGGCTGAACGGGTATTCCACTGTAAAGGTACGGCCTGCGGCGAGGATGATAGCCTGATCAATGCCATCAAATTAATCAAGGATGATAAAGAAGACGAATGGCAGGAGTATCAGCTGTTTAAGCTGAGTCACGCCAAGGGCGATGTTTACTTCGATATCTATTCCCAAGGATATTTCGATGGCACACCTGCCGATACTACGCTTAGGGTAATGGAACTCTCTACTCTGAAGGATGATCGTGTGGCGATCGACCTCGATGCCTTGACCGATGCGATTAGCCAAACAGGTAAGGCGACGTTAGAAGGATTGTTGTTTGATTATGACAGTGAGCGTATGTTACCTGAGTCTAAGCCAGTACTCGAGGTCCTCGCGAGCTATCTTAAGCAGAACCCCACGCTGAGTTTCTATGTGGTCGGACATACTGATGACAAGGGCGAGCGGAGTTACAATCAAAGCTTGTCGGAGCGCCGCGCCGCAGCTGTGATTAAGCAGTTGAGTGACGGGTTTAAAATTCCGTCGGCCCAATTAACTGCCCACGGTAACGGGGAATACAGCCCTGTGGCCAGCAACACAAATGATGCAGGACAAAAATTGAATCGCAGAGTGGAGTTAGTGCTTCGTTCCGATAAAAAGTAGCTCAAGGTCATCAGCTTGAAAGGCTACTTTAGCTTCATCAACAACGCCTGAGCCATCTCAGGCGTTTTTACTGGCATTGGCGTTCATTGGCAGATATTGTTCGCGCAGGCATTTGTCTTCCACTAAATCGTCACAGCGGCTTTAAGCGCTGTAATTTCCTCTGGGCTGAGTGGTCGCATTTCGCCTTCGGCTAAGGATCCTAGGGTTAATGTCATTAACGCGACGCGTTGCAAGTCAATCACCTTATAGCCTAAGGCGTTGGACATGCGCCGAATTTGGCGATTCAACCCTTGGGTCAGCACAATTTCAAAACGGTCTGCACTTAACCGTGTGATTTGGCAGGGGAGTGTGCGTACTTCTTTGTATTGCACGCCGCTGGCCATTTGCTCGATAAAGGCATCGTTGAAGGGCTTATCGAGTTGTACGTGATAGGTTTTACTGTGGGCAAAACTGGGGTGCATCAGTTTATGGGTGAGTTCGCCATCGTTAGTCAGCAGTAATAAACCGCGGGAATCCTTGTCTAATCTGCCCACAGGGTAGAGTCTTGGTGTGGTTGGTAGTAAATGCAGCAAACTGGATTTATCGGCGTCTAACAAACGGCAATCTGTGCCTACAGCTTTATTGAAGATCCAATAAGTAAGCGCTTCGGTGCCCGATATAGGCTTTTCATCTAAGCAGAGGCTATCAAGACAGTGACCGTCAGCATCGAAATGCACGGCATCGGTATGCTTGGCTATCTTGCCATTGAGGCTGATGCGTCCGGCCTCAATCAAGCGGCAGGCCTCACGGCGTGAACTAATGCCGCATTGGGCAAGGTATTTGGCAAGACGCATAAATGACTAAGCTAAAACGGGTGATGGACTTGGGCGCGATGATACAGGATTTTGGATAAACGACGCATGGCAAATGCGAGGCTTAAGCACCAAATAATATTAAGGTTTGTTTGCAGCCACATATTGGCGGCAACAAAACAGAAGTGATTGCCCGTATCGCAGGGCGGGAAGTCCAGTTGGCTCCAATCCAGTTGTAAGCTCAGGCTAATGGCACTGATAAAGCTTAATAAGCTCAAGTAAAACAAAGGTCTTGGACAGATAAGTTTAGGCACGATTCCTGCGATAATCACCAAGGCATGCAGGGTTAGCGTACTTAACAGATAACTCGTCGAAACCAGCCTGTGCATGGTCAAAAAGTTAATCGGGAAAATCCCCATCAAAATCACCGAGGTGCCAACCCAGGCGCCAGTGAGCGTAATATATTGGCTAAAGGTGTCGAGTTTAAGTAAGTAGAGCCCAGCCATAGAGACCAACATACAAATCCCCGCGGCGAGTAAGCCGAGGTTAAACACATACGCGAGGGGCGAGTTGATATAGTCACCGAGAAAATCGGCACGCATAAACAGGGCGGGAGTGCATACAACTTGATATTCGGCGTAAAGCGCTATGATAACCCCGGTGGCACTCAGCAGCGCAGCGCCCACAATCAACCAAGTGATTAGGCGATGTAAGTCGTAAAAACTGGGCTCATGCTGCAGATTCATTGTGATTTTGAGTTCAATGTATAGGGCGAAATATGGCGAACAATCGCGTGTAACTTGCCTGAATCCTCGAATGAAGGCAAGTCTAGGCGAGATTCATATGATTACCCAGATAAAAACAAAGGGAGCGAATGGCTCCCTTGGTGTTATCGATAATCGAATTAGGTTAGTGGCGCTTGCGGAAAATCACAATTGCAATGGCGACAGCCGCTAGGATCATGCAGTACCAAGCGTGGGATACGGCCGCCAGCGGTGTGATGCTAAAGGTTGAAGCGATCAGCAGTGCTTGGGCGCCATAGGGGATTAACCCTTGGATAATACAGGCAAAGATATCGAGTACACTGGCTGCACGCTTAGGGCTAACACCATGTTTTTCTGCCAGATCTTTAGCAATATCACCCGTCACAACGATAGACACTGTGTTATTGGCAACACAGCTGTTGGTGACGGCTACAATCCCTGCCATGCCTAATTCAGCCGCGCGGCATGAGGCTTCACCTTGAGCTTTTGAGAAACGGGTGATGAGCTTTTCAATCTGTTTGCTTACAAAGGCTAAACCCCCTTGTTGCTGCATCAGCGCGGCTAAACCACCGACTAACATCGACAGGATGAAGATTTCCTGCATATTGCTAAAGCCCGCGTAGATATCCTTACCAAATTGGATAACGCCATAGTCCATGGTCAGGAATCCCGCAGCGCCCGCCAGCAGAATGCCTAAGGTCAAGACGACGAACACGTTTAACCCTGCGACCGCTAATACTAGAATCGTCAAGTAAGGAATCACCTTGATAAAGTCGATATCCTGAGCGGCTAGATCGGCTTGGCCTTGGCCTGCAATCACAAAGGCGACAAAGGTGAGCAGTGAAGCCGGGATTGCAAAAATCAGGTTCTCGCGGAATTTATCTTTCATATCACAGCCTTGAGTACGAGTGGCTGCAATAGTGGTATCCGAAATAATCGAGAGGTTATCGCCAAACAGTGCGCCAGACATCACGGCGCCCGCCATCAGGGCATAATCAATTTGTGCCTGATCGGCAACGCCTAAGGCGATAGGTGCCACGGCGGCAATTGTGCCCATTGAGGTGCCCATTGCGGTGGCAATAAAGGCGGCAATCACAAAAAAGCCGGGCAGTAATAGGTTTGAAGGAATAAGGGATAAACCTAAGGCAACGGTCGCATCGACACCACCGGTGGCTTTCGCGACCGCAGCAAAACCGCCAGCCAGCAAGTAAATCAAACACATAGCAATAATATTGCTGTGGCCAATGCCGCCGATAAAGGTATCAATCGCTTGATTGAGTTTTTGTTTTGATAATACCAAGGCCAGAATAATGGCTGGCAGAATGGCAATCACACTCGGTAATTGATAGAAGGCAAAGTCCACACCTTGGCTTTGGAAATAGACGCCTGCGCCAATAAACAGACTTAAAAAAACAAATAAGGGTAACAGGGCAATAAAGGATGCCGGGCTACTTGGTGCAGTGGTTTGGGCTGATTGACTCAATGTAATGTCTCTTTTACTCGGCGGGTTGTCCGCGTGATCCTTGGCAGTCGAACTCGCTTAAAATCTATGCCGCTTTGGCATCATATCCTAGCAACTTGGTGCCAAGCATATTGGATTGCCAATTTACTGTCAATCTAGACGTCTAGATGTTTTTACTTCCATTGTAATCTGTTCGTTAAAAAGAGGTTTAAATCCTGATTGCTCAACAATTTTTACTTTATTAAACATTGTATTATACGAGTTTATTAATGAGGCAAATTCTGCTTGTTTGGGCTGGTGTTATCGATGAGCTGAAGTTTCTGCTGTATTATCGTCCTTTTATGCCGCACAACTACATAGCACGAAGATTGTCTTGCATAAATATTAGCCAATATGGCGTCAAACACTGAAACCTGAACACGCCCTAATAAATTTCTCTTACTTTTTGCTATTTCATCCTGCTGCCTATGTTCCCCATGATGGATAACTCTGTTTTGTCCCGAGATGGCCGCTCACAAAGTTATTCTGCTATTTCTTTTTTCGATTAGCTCAGCAGTTGTTCAATTGACTATTGCTGTTGTGGGCCAGATGGGGTAAAACGGTGATCTTTCATCCACATCCATTTATTGCAGCTAACAGCATAGTGATACGTAGAGCTAAGCCTTTATTAGGCACTTTAGTTGAAATTGCGGTCGAATCCGTTGTTGAAGATCCCTCTTTGCCAACACTCGATGAACAAGCCATGCAAGCTGCAATTACGGCAGCTTTTTCTCGCATTGCTCAAATCGGGCGGTTATTAAGTTTCCATCAGCAAGATAGTGAATTAAATCTTTTAAACCGACAGCCTGGAAATTGGGTTCTCCTAAGCCAAGATAGTTTACGCGTATTTAAATTAGCTAAATGGTTTGGTAAAGCCAGCGATAACTTATTTAACTGCACTATTGGCGGCGAAATGATGTCACGCGGCGCTTTACCTTGTTACCTTGGCATGCCATTACTTTTGCAGGGCGATTGGCAGGATATTGAGATCAGGGCAAATCAAGCACGTTTAGCCCGGCCATTAATCGTCACCTTGGATGGGATTGCCAAGGGATACGCCGTTGATATGGCCGTCAGTGAATTGCGCCGGGCCGGTGTATCGGGCGGTTGGGTTAACGCGGGTGGTGATCTAAAGGTGTTTGGTTCTGCCTCCTTAGATGTACTTTGCCGAGGTTCTAATGGATTAAGCCAAAAGGTCACGGTAAGAAATATGGCACTGGCTAGCTCACAGGTTTCACAACAATTGAGTTTAGGTTGCCCCGCATTGCTGCTACCGACTGGCAATGTCGATATGATGAGTTTTGATGCGACAAGTGAACGGGTTGTGAGTGTGCAAGCTCCATTCGCGTGGCGAGCCGATGCGCTGACCAAAGTTGCGGGTTACCTTTCTGCTGATGTTGCAAAGGAAAAAATCCAGTTACTTGGCGGGCAATTGGTCTGTTAACGTCATGACCAAGGGGCAAATATCTAATGATGCTCCGTGTTATCACATCATGCCTTGATATTTTAACATATTGTTTTAAAGGTGATTTTTAAACACCCCTTTAGCTTAATAAGGCGTGTTGACGTTTCATGATTGTTTAATCTCGAAACGTCAACAGGCTAGCGTGTACTATTATGCGACTTTAAAACGCGAGACTTCTTTTTGTAGATTGCTGCAAATGGCTTGAGTGTTGACGACTATCTGCTGGGTTTCTTGGATCACCGTATTGCAATACCTTGTTTTGTCAGACAACTCAGTCAAGTTACGATTAATTTCTTCGGTCACATGGGTTTGCTCTTCGGTGGCTGTGGCAGTTTGCGTCGACATCTCGCTGACCTTAGAGGTGGAGTTAAGGATCTCATCTAGGGCATCCTGTGTCTGACTGGCGAAGGTCACGGTTGAGTTTGTGAGGCTGGCGCCCGATTCAATGCTCTTCACCGCATCATTTACGCCCCGTTGTAACTCTTCAATCATGCGCTGAATATCTTGGGTCGAGGTTTCGGTGCGGCTCGCCAGTGTCCGCACTTCATCGGCAACCACGGCAAAGCCTCGTCCTTGCTCACCCGCGCGGGCCGCTTCAATGGCAGCATTGAGGGCGAGGAGATTGGTTTGCTCTGCAATTGCACGGATCACATCTAGCACTGAGGCAATATTAGCTGAGTTGACAGAGAGTTTTTCAATAACCGCTACTGCATGTTTGACTGATTCAGACAGTTGCTGAATATGGTTTACCGATTGCGAGAGGATATTTTTACCCTCAATGGTTTGGTCGTTGACCTTAGTGATTTCGGTGGCGGTATGCAGGGCGTTACTGGCTACCTCCCGCACCGCTGCACTCATTTCATTCACCGCTGTGACTATAGTATCGACAAATTGTTCTTGCTCGTGGCTAATCCCCATTGTTGTCGTTGACTTGCTTGCAAGATGTTCAACGGTTTGGCTGACATCTTTTGTTTGGCTGATAATTGCAATGACCATTTGCTGCAGTTGGGCAACGAATAAATTAAAGGCATTGGCTAGTTCACCGATTTCATCTTGACGGGTGATGGGGATACGTTGGGTTAAATTGCCATCGCCATCGACAATATCGTTGATCCGATTGGTGATATCTTGAATCGCATTAACAATAATTTTGGGCCCGAAATAAGCAATCACTAGGGCGACGATAGCCACTAGGGTGGCAATGGTGATGGAAATTTGAGTTTGAGTGGTGGCCTGTTCCGATGCCTGTAAATCCAATTCTTTAACGCGGTTATCGGCGGCTTCGCCGGCGGCATTGTAGATACTCCTCAAGGCTTTAAATTCTTTTTTGGATTTACCTTCGTGTAGTTGTCTCGCCAGTTCGAAGTTATTGCTTTTGACTGCGTTAATCACTTCCGATGACGCTTGATGCCAAAGTGAAAATTGTGCATCGAAACCGCTAGTGGATTTGATTACTTCTAAATGATCTTGCAGATGATTTTTAAACTCCCCCATACGATCGCGCGCTTGGTCGACGTTCTCTTGCCAGTTGTCTATTTCATTCTTTCGGTTCTCACTGCTCAGATCAGGGCGAAGTAGCACTTCTTCACTCAATTGGGCTTGGTAGAGATCCCGATCAGCGTTGAGAATGGCCGAAATCGCTGGATTAAATAATTGGCTAAACTCCTGCATTTGCTTGAGAGTTGAGCGGCTCTGCATGGCATCTGTGATGGCCATAACGATCAAGGCTGTCGCCATAATGGCAAACATCAGCGAAAACTTAACTCTAATGCTATTAAACATGGGACTCTCCATAACTCTCTGACAAAACAACTTATTAAATAGCATAGTCGCTATTTGGTTGTTTGCAGCAGTCAGTGAAAAGTCAAAGCGCGATGATAGAAAACGCCCCAAGTTTTTGGGGCGTTGTGATAAGCGATTTATTCGGTGCAGGCGATTGCAATCGAGGTCTTAGGTTTAGGTTTTACCTGCACTAACATCACCCCAAAGATGACCATAGCGCCACCTATATAGTGATAAATGGCTAAGGTTTCATTCAAAATAATCGCCGCTAAGATTGCTGCGAGGATCGGCATCAAATTGAAGAAAATGCTGGTGCGCTCGGCCCCTAACTTGCTGATGCCATTAATCCAGGCCCAAGGTGCGATGAGTGAAGCGCCTAAAGCGGCATACATAATTAACGGTGCGGCTTGGCTGCTAATGGCTGTACTTGGCGCGCTAAACAGCAGCGGAGTTAACATCAATACCGCGATAATCCCTTGAATATACACTGACTCCCACGTCGATATCGGCAATTGCCAGCGTTTAAGCAATACCCCATAAAGGGCGTACACAAAGGCGCTGATGAGTAACAGTAAATCCCCTTGGGTCACGCCGATGGCAAGATTGGCCATATCCCCGTGGCTTAACATAAACACTAAACCCAAGAGCGAAATCACAGTGCCACCAAAGACCAAGGGCGTCAGCTTTTGTTTGAGTATTGGCACGGCTAAAAACAAGCTCACCATAGGCACCAGCGAGTTGATTAGGGCCATATTGGTCGCGGTTGTGGTTGCCGCCGCAAAATAAGCCAGGCTTTGGTTTAATACCATGCCTAAGGCGGCTAAGGTGGCGAGTTTAGGCAGTAATGGTGCGATCGTTTTACGCTTGCGCCAGACTGGTTTTAGCATAAAAGGCGTTAATACTAGCATGGCAAAAAACCAGCGATAAAAGGCAATCGCTTCGGGGGCGATAATCCCAAAGGAGAGTTTGTTAACAATGGCGTTACCTGCCCAAATCACAACGGCGAGAAGGGGAAATAAATACAGCATAGGTCAGTCTTAATTGGCGTGAAGGCGGGTTAGGCGAAAGGGCATAAACCCGATGTTTTAGGTTGCTGCTATTATCGCGGGTCTTTTATGATATAAATATCGCTTAAAAGACAATGTCAGTTCGTCGGCGGACAATCTTTTTTAAGTCTCAGTATTCGCCTCGAATTTGCTAGTCTATTTTTGGAGTTCTGATGCGTCCTGTTTATCATCCGCTTAAGGCAGAGCAAGCGCCTGTTGCCGATATTTTCTTTAACTATGAAGCTTTTCTTCCCAATACCATCACCCCAAAACACAGTCATGCTTGGGGGCAATTGCAGCTGATCAGCGGCGGTATTATGGAACTGCATGCCGCAGGGCAGCGATTTTTATCGCCATCCCAATATGCGATTTGGGTACCTGCTGGGATTGAACATGAGAGCTTTACTCGCCGCAGTATCCATTATTGCTCGATGAATATCGTGGCTAGTCGAGCGGGGGCTTTTCCGGATGAGACCTGCCTGCTGGCAGTTACGCCCATCGCACAGGCGATAGTGAACGACCTAAGAGAGCGGCAAATCCGAGTAGCTGAAAGCGACGCAGATAAACGTCTGCTTGAGGTGCTAATCGACCAGTTGATTTTAGGTCAGGCACAGCCGCAATTTTTACCCTCAAGTGGCGATAAATTATTGCAGCCCATTTTGCAGCAACTCGAACTCGATCCCGCCAGCCAAAAGAGCCTTAAGGCTTGGGCGAGTGAGCTGCATACCACTGAGCGCACACTGGCTCGGCGTTGCCAAGACAGTCTTGGGATGAGTTTTACCGAGCTGCGGCAGCGGCATAAGTTTATTTATTCGTTACAGCTCTTGCGTGAGGGATTGGCAATCAAAGAGGTGGCACTGACCTTAGGCTATAACCAAACCTCACCCTATATTGTGATGTTTAAAAAATATGCCCAATATTCGCCTGAGCAATATCGTCGTCAATTGGGGTAAAAAAGAGGGCGAGATAGTCACCACGCCCTCTTGCTAATAAAGAGAGGATTTAAGGGATTTTTACACAGGGATTAATCGGAGTTTTTCTGTCGATTCCGTTTATCCTGACGTTTCTCTTTTAAGGTTTTCATCGGCGGTTTTTTCGCTTTTTCTTTACTCATGATAAATACTCCTAACTGAACTTAAACTCAGCAAAGTGATACTCAGTAAAGTGAAACTTCATAAAATGAGACTATCGAGTGTAGCGCCGCATTCTTACCGATAGTGTCGTTAACATTACCCGTCGGCAAAATTAACTCATGAAAAAGCCGTATGAGCCAGATAAATAAACTTATACTTCTTGATGGTTTTTACATAAGCGCTGCCATACTCGGTAAATATGCAAGAGGTCTAAGTTTTGGCTCATCGGCTTTAATTTGTTTCGCGGCCAGTTAATAGCTTCAAAATAATGCTCTCCCTATTTTCTTTATGCCTATGCTAGATGCCGCCGCAAATAGCGACCTAAAAGCATGCTGCCACTGAAATTTGAACATGCTTTATGCTGATAAAATTTTTTAACGTTAATTTATTTTTTGCTTAGGGCGATATCTTTCACCATAAATAATACGGGTTTACCTAGAATATTGACTTCGGCATATTCGCCCTTAGTGCGCCCGAGGAGGCTTACACCGAGATCGGAGATCACCGAATAACGGCCCGCTCTGGGTTTGTGCCTTGGCGGATACACCAGCTCGATACGATACTCCTGCTGGTCCTGTTGATTAACCAGCAAAATTTCTCGCCCAACCGTCACTTTATCTTGGGTTTCTTCACTCTTAAGTTGATCCAGTTTTGCAATCACCGCAGCTAATGAAGTCGGACGCAATGAGGCATTAAAACTGTTTTGCAGATAATAGGTCTCAGTTTTCAACATAAAAGACTGAAATAGATTGCTAAAAAAAGAATAAAACATAACTACCCCAAAATATGAGCTAGATAACGGCTATGCTCCAAAATAAAAATGGAAGCGATAAAATTAAATATAGGAACTAGATGCCGAGTGCGAGTGGCACTCGGCTTACACTGGAAATTTAAGTGAAAGGCGTACAAAGTTGGCTAAATAATGAGGCTTATTTAGCGTAAAAGGCGATGACTCAAATGTGATAGATGAAAATGCGTTGTTTAACATATTGCTACATCTCCATATCAAATTAAGGATAAATTAATCATCTAATGGGTTTGATGATTAATGACTAATAAACTGTCCATACCATAGGCTAACTGAAAAAATAAAGCAAGCCATGTTTTGACGCTAGGCCCTTTATTTCAGGAATGACGTTTTCCTATTAAATAAAAATATTCTCTTAATAATAGACGATATTTTTAGACAATTATGAGCGCATAAATTGATTTACTTGGCTGAATGTTAAACCGTTAAGTTGTTAGCCCTGCACCTTGCAGGATGATTTTAAGGCACAGGGAAACCAGCAGTAAGCAACTGACACTGGTACACCAAATCAGCAGTAACCAGCCGAGTCGTTTGGGGAGCGATGAAGTTTGAGTCGTCATAGCAATCTCCTAAGAGTGTGTTGCTGGCAGCCGAGTCGATATCGGCTGCATGAAGCCGTTTTTAGTGATAACCCGCATCCTTGGTGACTTTGCCGCGAAACACGTAATAGCTCCAAAAGGTGTAGGCCAAGATCAAGGGGATAATCATCAGTGCGCCGATAAGCATAAAACCTAAGCTGCTCTCAGGTGCGGCCGCCTGCCATAGGCTGATCGTTGGCGGAATAATATGTGGCCAGATGCTGATGCCCAAGCCACTAAAGCCTAAGAAGATTAACGCGAGCGTCAGCAAGAAGGGGCGGTAGTCATCCTCAGTATTTAAGGCGCGGATAAGTGCCTTAGTGCAGAGCAATACCAGCAGAGGTACAGGCGCAAAATAGAATAAATTCGGCAGACTAAACCAGCGCAGGGCAATATTGGGTTGTACGAAGGGCGTCCATAAACTGACGATTCCTATGGTCATCAACAGGCAAATCGCGAGGACTTTAGCAAGCTGCTGCATGGTCGTCTTGAGTGTGCCTGTGCATTTCTTTACTAACCAAGTTGCACCAAGCAGCGCGTAGGCCAGCATCAGCCCAAAACCACAGAAGAGTGAGAAGGGCGATAACCAATCGAAGCTGCTACCGCTGAACCTTTGTCCATCTACCGAAACGCCCGAGATAAATGCGCCGAGCACCACGCCTTGGGCAAAGGTGGCAATAATCGAGCCGAACATAAAGGCTTTATCCCAAAAGGGTTTGGTCTCTGCGCTGGATTTAAACCTAAATTCAAAGGCAACGCCGCGGAAAATCAACGCGAGCAGCATAATTAGTAAGGGAATGGTTAGGGCTTCGAGCACTATGGCGTAGGCGAGGGGAAAGGCGCCGAGAAGGCTCGCACCACCGAGTACCAGCCAAGTCTCGTTACCATCCCATACTGGCGCGACGGTGTTAACCATCACATCCCTATCGTCTTCATCGTGGATGAAGGGAAATAAGATGCCGATGCCCAGATCGAAGCCATCCATCACTATGTACATGAGTGTGGCAAAGATGATGATCCCAAACCAAATCAGGGGTAAGTCGAATTCCATGTTGTGCCTTTAAATGGGTTGATTAATTGATTGATATGCTAAAAAACTGGATTTGTTATCCATGGTGCTCAATCCCTTGTGATACAGGCCCTTTACTGATGAGCCGCATCATATAGCGATAACCCACGCCAAAAATGCCGAAGTAACAGATAACAAACATCATCAGGCTGAGGCTTAAATGGGTCACACTGTGGGACGAAACTGCATCTTGAGTGCGCATTAACCCTTGGATAACCCAAGGTTGGCGGCCAAGTTCAGTGGTAAACCAGCCCGCGAGGGTTGCGATTAATCCCGCGGGACCTAACAGTAGTACCAAGCGCAGGAACAGGCGATTGCTGTATAGCGTCTGCTTGCGTCTAAGGTAGAGGCTCCAGACGCCCGCCAAAATCATCAGCACGCCTAAGCCCACCATCACCCTAAAACTCCAAAACACTAAGGGCACATTGGGCCAATCCTCGGCAGGAAACTCAGTGAGTGCTGGCACTTGCTTGGTTATATCGTGTTTTAAAATCAGACTGGCTAATCCCGGAATTTCCAAACTGAAATGATTGGTTTGCTTATCCATATCGGGCATGGCGAATAGGATGAGCGGCGTGGGCTCATTCCCTTCATTACGCCAATGACCTTCCATCGCCGCGATTTTTACCGGTTGATACTCAAGGGTATTTAGCCCGTGAAAGTCACCAATCACTGCTTGCAGCGGTGCAACAATCAATGCCATCCACATGGCCATGGAAAGCATTTTACGAATCGCGGGAGTATCGTTTCCTTTCAGTAATTGCCATGCGGCGGAGGCGCCAACAAAGAAGGCCGAGGAGAGAAAGGCGGCAACCGTCATATGGGTTAAACGGTAGGGAAATGAAGGATTAAACACGATTTGCCACCAGTCGATGGGGACGACTCGGTTATCAATGATTTCAAAACCCTGAGGTGTGTGCATCCAGCTATTGGAGGCGAGGATCCAAAAGGTTGAAATCACAGTGCCCGTGGCCACCATACAAGTGGCAAAAAAGTGCAGCTTTTTGCCAACCTTATTTTGCCCAAAAAGCATCACCCCAAGAAATCCCGCCTCGAGGAAAAATGCTGTCAGCACTTCATAGGTGAGGAGAGGGCCGGTTACGCTGCCCGCAAAGGCCGAAAAACCACTCCAGTGGGTGCCAAATTGGTAAGCCATCACTATGCCTGAGACTACGCCCATGCCGAAGTTAATGGCAAAAATTTTGACCCAGAATTGATAAAGCTGCTGATAAATCTGATTGTTTGTCTTCAACCAGAGTCCTTCTAACACCGCTAAATAGGTGGCTAACCCAATAGTGATTGCGGGAAAGATAATGTGAAAAGAAACGGTAAAAGCGAATTGGATCCTCGCGAGTACGGTGGCATCAAAATCAAACATAGTGTCCTCAGGAGTGCAGCAAAGGGATGTGTAAATGCAAGTCGCTCAGCGCCTCGGATTCGCGCCGCTGATGGCTTGTGTACTATTAGACCATGGGGTAATCTGGCTATAACAGATACAGAATTGACTGAGTTATCTATAACAGATGTCTAAGTACCAACAGTTAGCGCAAGATCTCAAAAACCGAATTACTCAAGGTGTCTGGCAGGCGGGGGATAAATTGCCCTCATTGCGGCAAACTGTGGCGGATTCGGGGCTGAGTTTAATGACAGTGTTGAACGCCTATCAGTTGCTCGAAAGCCAAGGCGTGATATTGGCGCAGGCAAAATCCGGCTACATAGTGGCGCCTCAGCCCGAAGCCTTTCGTTACCCAGAGACTCAACGGCAGATCTATTTCTCCGATAAGGTCGATATTAACGAGTTTGTGTTTAACGTATTGCAGGCATCGAAACAGGCGGGGATTGTGCCCTTTGGCTCGGCATTTCCCGATCCCAGTTTATTTCCACAGCAAGCCTTGGCGCGCTCGTTAGTCAAGGTCACACGGCAGATGTCACCGTCGTTTGCGGCCGATAATCTTCCCCCCGGTAATACTGGGTTACGCAAGGCGATTTCCCAACGTTATGCCAAGTTAGGTATGAGTGTGGCGCCCGATGAAATTTTAATTACCTCGGGGGCGATGGAGGCGCTGAACTTGAGCTTAGCGGCCTTGGCTCAGGCGGGGGATTGGGTCGTGATTGAATCGCCAACTTTTTATGGCGCGATGCAAGCCATTGAGCGCCTCAAACTGAGGGCAATTGCGGTCGCGACGGATCCCCGCGAAGGGATTGATCTTAAGGCTTTAGCTGAAGTGCTGAAGACCTATCCCGTCAAAGCTTGTTGGTTGATGAGTCTACATCAAAACCCCTTAGGCTGTAGTTTATCGGAACAGAAAAAACAGGCTATTTATCAACTGCTTTGTGAGCATAACGTCAGTCTGATTGAAGATGATGTATATCAAGAGCTTTATGTCGGGTCGAGTGCGCCTAGGCCGATTAAAGCCTTAGACACTCAAGGCTGCGTACTGCATTGTGGTTCCTTTTCGAAATCTTTGATTGCGGGATATCGAGTCGGTTGGGTCGCTGCGGGGCGCCATGCCCCGCAATTGCAACGCTTGCAATTAATGTCGACCCTCTCAACCAGTGCGCCTATGCAACTGGCCATCGCTGATTTTATTCAGTCGCCCCAATATGAGCGTCATTTAAAGCGCTTACGTCACACCTTAGCGGAGCGCAAATTTGCCATGTATCAGTTGCTGCGGGCTCACTTGCCGGAGTCTGTAAGTGTGAACTTTGAACCGGGCGGTTATTTCCTCTGGTTGGCGTTGCCTGCTCATATGGATGCGACGCAGATATACCATAGTGCACTTGAGCGAGGGATCAGTATCGCGCCGGGGAATCTCTTTAGTAATCAAGCAGAGTTTCGCCATTTTATGCGCATTAATGCCTCCTATGATTGTTCACCCGAGATAGTGCGTGCGGTAAAAGCGCTCGCGCAGCTCCTTTATCACCACCCTAATTGAGACATCAAAGTGTGGGCTGTTGTGGTAAATTCGATAGCAATTCAAAAATCTTTAGACTTCTAGATGTCCATCTGCTAGCTTGGATGCAGTGCACAAATCTTGTGCGATTAGAGCATCGATTTGCATAACGCTCCCCTCAATTAGCCTTGGGGAGTGGCTATGTTTTGAGAACAGTTTAGGGAACTGTTTGGGGAATTTATTGGGGAAGGACACAAAGATGAAACTTGAATCACTGGCGTTACACCACGGATATGAATCAGAAGCGACCACGAAAGCCGCTGCGGTACCTATTTATCAAACCACTTCCTACACCTTCGATGATACCCAGCATGGTGCTGATTTATTTGACTTAAAAGTCGCAGGCAATATCTATACGCGGATTATGAACCCGACGACCAGCGTACTCGAGCAGCGACTTGCAGCCATTGAAGGTGGCATAGGCGCACTCGCAGTCGCCTCGGGAATGGCGGCCATTACCTATGCGATTCAAGCCCTTACCCAAGTGGGGGACAATATTGTCAGTACCAGTCAGCTCTATGGCGGCACTTATAATTTATTTGCCCATACGCTGCCGCGCCAAGGAGTCGAAGTGCGGATGGCTGCCTTCGATGACTTTGAAGAGCTCGATGCCTTAATCGATGCCAAGACCAAGGCGCTATTCTGTGAGTCCATCGGTAACCCCGCAGGCAATATTGTCGATCTTAAGCGTTTAGCCGAAATAGCCCATAAACACGGCGTGCCTTTAATTGTCGATAACACTGTCGCTACCCCTGTTTTATGTCGTCCGTTTGAGCATGGCGCCGATATCGTTATCCATTCGTTGACCAAGTATATTGGCGGGCATGGAACGACGATTGGCGGTGTGATTATTGACTCGGGCAAGTTCGATTGGGTGGCGAACAAAGAACGCTTTGCCTTGCTGAATCAAGCCGATCCTTCCTACCATGGTGTGGTGTATACCGAAGCCTTTGGTGCCGCGGCCTTTATTGGACGTTGCCGCGTGGTGCCACTGCGTAATACTGGGGCAGCTCTCTCACCCCACAGTGCATTTTTGCTGCTGCAAGGGTTGGAAACCTTGAGTCTCCGTATGGAACGCCACTGTTCGAATGCCTTGGCCTTGGCCGAATATTTGATACTGCACCCTTCAGTCAGTTGGGTGAATTACGGTGCTTTACCGAGTAGTCCTTACCGTGAGAATTGCCAAAAAATCACTGGTGGTAAAGCCTCTGGGATTATCAGCTTTGGGATTAAGGCGGCCACTCCCGAGGAGGGCAAAATCGCCGGCGGCAAGTTTATCGACGCGCTGCAGATGATTTTACGTTTAGTGAACATTGGTGATGCCAAATCGCTTGCCTGCCATCCCGCCAGCACCACTCACAGACAGTTGGATGCGAACGAACTTGCTAGGGCCGGGGTGTCTGAGGACTTAATTCGAATCTCCGTCGGCATTGAGCATATCGACGATATTATTGCCGATGTGGCGCAGGCGCTGGAAAAAGCCCTGGCTTAAATTAGGGCGTGTTGACGTTTCGAGATTAGATTTTGTTCGTTCTGGCAAGCACGCGCTCGTGAAACGAGGAATGATTTGTCCTTATTCTACTCAAATCACGAGCGGTTCTTATGACAGAAAGTCAGAGCAAGGGCTTGCCAGACGAACCCTTCGGGCAGCATTTGGCTGGCGTTTCTGCTGCGTTATCGTCCGTTTATGTAGAATAACTACACTGCACGGACGTTGCCTTGCATAAAAGCCAGCCAAATTGCTGCAAAAATAACCCTGAAACGTCAACACGCCCTAGTAGCTTGATTATTAGAATGAAAAGGCCGCTAATGTTAGCGGCCTTTTACTTTGCATAACTGACGACTTATTGGTTTGCTTCTGGTAAGCGATTGCGCGCCTTTTGATAGAAGTAAGAGACGGTCAGTAAGATCACCCCAATCAACATAAAGGCGATAACCTTCTGCACTAGCTCGAAGGATGCCATATCCAGCAATAATACTTTGAGAGTGGCTAAGGTAAAGAGTACAGCCGCGAGGCGGATCATATCCCCATGCTGGGGTTTTAGGCTGATAAACATCAACACGCTGCCATGGACAACGAGCAAAATGGCACTGAGCGGTGCAGCAATCATATTATCGAACGCATAACTCCAGGTGAGATAACTCAGCACGAGCAACCCGTGCCAGCCCCATTTGAGCCACTGCAGCGGTAAGAAACGCTGATGCAAACGAATAGCGACGCCGCGGCGTAAGATAAGTAGTGCGAGCAGTGCTAATGCCATCAATTCACAAAGGAATAGTAAGGCGTTGTTCAAGTCCAATCTTAACGATATCTCAAAGTGCAGCATTATCGGCAGCAGCGCTAGCCCCAGACAAAGCCCGTAGGCCAAACTGTAGCTTGAGCGCACCGCGGCTTGGATTTCGATGGCTAAGTGCGCCATTAATCCCGTTTGCACTGAGCCATGTTTGATGCGTCTTTGGAGCAATAGGGCAAAGTAGCCGCTCAATGCTAATGCTGTCATCGACCATGCCACTACATCGACGCGGTTAAATCCATAGACCAATACGGCCAGTACCAGCGCGAAATAATAAGGGCTAAGTTGCCATTGCAGGGTTAGCAGTGATACCCAAGGCTTGGCAAGCTTGCGATAACGCAGCAGTACAAAGCCCATGACTAGAGCACCTATCAGCAGCGCGATAAGCCCTTGCCAAACTTCAAATATGCACAAGCTGGCGGTGGTGAGTATTGCCAGCCAAGTCAAAATCTTGGCTTCAATCTCAAGGGCTTTATGCTTGATAACATAGGCAAGGGCGAGGCTGAACAAACTGCTAAGCCAGAGTGCAACCGCGGTAAACTCCCAATAACTGCGCATCACCTTAGGCAGTAAGATTAGTGGTAGCAGCAGATAACAGCCGAGTTGTATCTGCTTGGCGGCTTGGGCGAACAGCGAGCTAGGGTAATGCTTACGATACCAATAGTGGGCCAGCAGCAGGGCGGCGAACAATTCAATGCGTGCTAGCTTTGCCATCAGTGGCTGCGCACTAAAACTCAGGCTGCCAGTGAGGGTCACGCCTTCGACCACGGTAAATAGGAGTGGCAGCAGCAAGAGCCAAGCGGCAAACTCGCTGACCATCAACTTGTCTTTACCACTGAAATACAACAGCAACAGACTCACGAGCGGGATGATGGCGAGGTAATAATCGCTGCTGACAAGGTAAGCCGCCAGCAAAAGGGTCGCCACATAAAAGCCGCTGAGTAACTCTTTGAATAAATAACTCAATTGCCGCTCAAGCCGCGACAGTGGCAACTCATCATTGCCAATTTGGCGGATAACAAATAACAGGGCCGCCGCGCTTAAGGCTAACGCGAGCAGCGGAAATCCAAGCGCCGCCACTGGCGTTTGCTCGCCAAGTCCGAGTAAGGAAAAACCTGTCAGCACCGCATATAAATTGAGAGCCAGTCCTGTCAGCAATAACACGTAGGCTTCGGCACGTACCGAAATCAGTTTCTCCTTAAGGCCAATCCACAGCAGGAGCAATGCTTCGAGGATAAGCACTAATCCGAGAAAATCATGGCTTAATAGATAAAGGGCGGCAAAGGCGGCAAAACTACCGCCAAAAACTAATAAGAGACTGCTCTGGGACGGCTCGAGTCGAGACTTGAGCTTAACGTATAAGCCCGCACAGATGAGTGCGTTGGCGATAAAAATCTCCCCAGCGAATGGTGTAAATTGGGTGATTTCGAAGAGAGCAAAGGCCAGCAGAGCAATCGGCAGAACCAAGGCTCTGTGGCTGAGTGAAGTCGTGGAGGAATTAACGATAAACCCAAATAGGCCATAGAGATAAAACAGTGCGTTAATGCTCACTAGGGCTAGCACCGCTGCGCCGCCCCATTGAGTGAGCGGTAAATCGACAAAATAACTGAAGGCTTCGATGCAGGCGATATGCAGGAAGGCGGTGATTTCCAGCAGTAATGGCCAGTGTAATTTACGGCTTTGGGCGAGGGCGCCCGCACCTATCAGTAGCAGATAGGGAATATACAGAAGTGGCGCATAGCTTTGGGATAACAGCATCATAGGTGCCATCGAGCCGCCGACTAAAGCAATCACGGCAATGACCTTGGCATCGAGTCGCATCGAGAGGCCATAGCCCGCTAAGGTAATCAATAGCAGCAGGATAAAGCTGGCACTATTGGGGATAATCTCAAAGTAGGGGCCAATAAAATAGGCGCAGAGATAGTTTAGGATAAGGCCTAATCCGACAATCCCAGAGCCAAAGTCGGCCATGCCCGCCCTTTTTTGGCGGATAAAAATCCCGCCCGCAATAATCGCATTGGCGCAGCCAAAACCCAGCAGGGCTTTGCCGAGTTCGGAAAACCAATGGTTGATGGAATATTGTAGTAGGTAGCCAAAACCTAGGGTCAGGGTGATGATGCCCGCGACCGTCATTAAAAACACTGGGCCTAAGCCCTTGGCTTGATAATGTTGATAGAAACCTTTGACCTGTTCTGTGATGGCCGCAAATGGCGCCATGATGGCGGCAAGGCCTTGGGATAATAAGGTCTCTAATTGGCTTGCGGCCTGCACACCCACTTCAAGTCCGGCTTGCTGAGAAAAGGCCTTATCTTGCTGCAAATCATCCTGCTGCGAATACACCGGTGAATCTACGGCTGTTGAGGGGGATTTCGCATGGCGCTGCCAAGGATCGTCTTGCCAAGGATTTGCCACGGGCGCTTGTGGTTGGATATGGGGAGCCATTTCTTCAGATTGCAGCGGGGCGATCTCATCCCTTGGATCAATCGTCGTGCCGTATGGCGCTATGATATCGTTCGTGCTGGTGGATGCGGTGGTGAGAGGGCCATTGCCTTGCTGCTCAAGCTGAAGACTGATGCTATCGAGCTTGGCTGAAAATTCTGCCAGTTGGCGGCTGAGTGAAGATTGCTGCGACAGGTGCTGCAGTTTTAACTGCGCCAATTCTGCCTTGAGTTGGTCAACGTCGTCCTTTAACGGCATCTCAATATCCTAAATATGCTTTCCATATCCATGGGGCATAAAAGTCTAAGTGACTCACTTTTATGCTTTTACTGTGAAAGATTGTACTGACAACTAGGCATAACGGCTAGTAAAAAGCCGTTACTCAGTATGTGCGCATGCGAAAGTGGAGTAGATGAGGCAAAGATAGCACAATGATTTCGCCCTATCTTTGCCGTATAAAAGTGGTTATTTTTGCGACTGCAGGATGACAAATTTGCCGTTGGAGGCAACTGTGGTGCAGTTTTTAAATAAGCGCTGCAATTTCACGTGGTAAGCCAAGTGGCGATTCCCCACTATATGTAAAATGCCACCATTTTTGAGTCGGCGTCGCGCATCTAAAAACATCTGCCAAGCAATGTGATCGGTTATCGCCTCGCCCTGATGGAAGGGCGGATTGCAGAGCACTAAATCGGGTTCGACTCCATCGGGCAAATGGGTCATGCAATCATCCCAATGGAAATGGCCTTTATCTGCGGGGAGTTGATTACTGGCCCAATTGGCTTTGGCTGAGGCCACCGCCATTTCGGAATCATCAATAAAATGGATATCGGCATTAGGGTATAACTGGGCCGCACGCAGACCGAGCACGCCATTTCCACAACCTAGGTCGACAACCGTTTTAAAATCGCCCTGAGGGAGATTATCCAACATAATGCGCGCGCCGATATCGAGTTTATTGGCGGCAAACACATTGCTTAAATTACTGATGTGGAGGTTAAATTCAGGAATATCCCAGGTGACTTCCTTCGGTAAGGCGCGTGGCTTGCCGTCGCTAATACAGGTGATGACGCGGGTTTTCTTCCACGCGAGGCTGGCGCTCGCTGGCCCTAAGTGTTTGGCGAATACTTCCAATAAGCTGGCGTTGATAGACTTGGCTTTTGCGCCAACCAACACTTTGCAGCCAGCGGGCAACACTTGGGACAAGCGCATCAGCTGGTGGGCAAAGTAAGTGAGGTTTTTGGGCAGCTTCATCAATACGAGGGCGATATCGCCTGGCAAGGTATCGCGACTGGTAAACCAGGTTAGGTTATCCATAGGTAACTGATTGCGATGATGATTTTGCTCTGCACCTAAAAAACTGGTTCTGGCATCGGTTTCGACATTCAGTGGCCAATCGGAGTTGAGCCGCGATAGGGCGCAACTTAAGGCGCCAAAGCTGTCGTTGATAATGGCCGTTGGCACCGCGGTCTGTCCGCCCTCGACTAGGGTGTTAATCAAATGCTCGTCTGCCGCATCCCAAGCTTGGAGATTGGATTCCTGCGAAGCGGGGTAGCGAAAGAGTTCAAGCTCAATCCCTGCCACTGAAAATTGTGTCGTCATCTTTGTGCTAAGCCAATAAAAACGGTGCGAATAAAAACACTGCCATTAAAACAGCGCCAATTAAATAAGGCGCAGATTATCGCAGATTTCCCCTTATCGTGCGATGCTTGCCTGAGGTTGTGTATCCGCTCATGCATTTATGGGGGATTGGATGGGGCAATCACAGTCGTCAGTGGTATAAGGTGCTGTATGAAACAAGTCGATTTAGGACTCGAAACAGAGGTCAATCTTGAAGCTGATAGCGGCATCTCTTGCGCCTATCATCAAGGTGAGGCACAAGTCGAGCCGCCTGTCACTTTAATTAGGGATTATTTGAATGTGGCGCAGCAGAATGCCCTACTTAAGGAGGCCGAATCTTATCCTCTGAGCCGACCACAAATTCAAGTGTTTGGCGAATATCATGCCATTCCAAGGCAACAGGTTTGGTATGGCGATGTGGGGTGTGACTATTTATATTCAGGGCTATTTATTCGTGCTCTGCCTTGGCCTAAGTATTTGCTAAAGTTGCGTGACAAGTTGCAGCGGGATTTTGCGCTAGGTAGCAATGGCGTGTTAGTGAATCGTTATGCCGATGGTCAAGATTGCATGGGCGCCCACAGCGATGATGAGCCCGAGATTGCGAGCGGCAGTGATATTGCCTCTATCAGCCTTGGCGCCTCGCGGGATTTTGTGATTAAACATAAACACAGCAAGGTGAAATACACGATTAGCTTACACAGTGGTGACTTACTGATTATGCACTGGCCAATGCAGCAAGATTGGTTACACAGCGTGCCTAAGCGCTTAAAGGTTAAGGAACCCCGCTGGAACTACACCTTTAGGCAATTGATTGTTAATTATCATGGCTGATTAAAGCTAAATTATTTCATACTGTTACTAAATTTGCAGAGTTTTACGCCACAAAGCCGGTGCTGAGATTTGATCTTTTGTACTTGAAGCAGTACTCTGCCGCCACTGGATTTTCCCATGTTGAGATTTGAATATGTCCAATAACCATGCGCAGGGCACTGTGGCACAGACCATTGATCAGAAGCTGACTGCGAGCTTCTCGCCAACTCATTTAGAAGTCCTTAATGAAAGCCATCGTCACCATGTTCCGCCAAATTCAGAGACTCACTTTAAAGTGGTTGTTGTCAGTGATGAGTTTGATGGGCTTCGTTTGCTTGCCCGCCATCGTTTAGTAAACAACTGTTTAGCCGATGAATTAGCTAATGGTGTGCATGCGCTGTCTATTCATACTTTCACTCAAAGTGAATGGGCCGCAGATGTTGAAGTGCCTAAAACCCCTAATTGCCGAGGTTAGCCCAAATTAAGCCTTTATTTAAAAGCCACTTCCAGAAGTGGCTTTTTGTTTTATGTCAATTTGAAGACATTCTACGGTTTCCCTGCTGAAAATTCTGTGTTAACAATATGTTTTCATAAAGAGTTAAGCGCTCATCGTTCAATAAAAAAGAGTGCTATTTATCAGAGTGTTAATTGTTTTTTGCATGTGGGGAGTGCGTAATGCGTTATTTTTTGGGGCTATTTGCTGCGGTAGTGTTTTTGGGGCTTAGCGGATGCAATCCTTCATCCAAGAACGTTGAGCCAACTTCTGCTGCCCCCGACTATAACGCAATGCCAGTCCAAGAGGTGATTGAATGGCGATTGGCCACTTCATGGCCGAAGAACTTTCCCGGTTTAGGCATGGCACCAGAGCGCTTTGCGAAGCTGGTGAACGAGATGTCCCACGGCCGTTTGCAAATTAAAGTTTATGGTGCGGGTGAACTAATGCCTGCTTTTGCCGTATTTGACGGTGTTAGCCAAGGTAAAATTCAAATGGCCCACGCCGCCTCCTATTATTGGAAGGGGAAAGCACCCGCGTCACAGTTTTTTTCTTCGATTCCCTTTGGAATGACTGCCCAAGAGATGAATGGTTGGCTCCATTATGGTGGCGGCATGGCGCTGTGGGAAGAAGTCTATCGTCCCTTTGGCATTATCCCATTAGCGGGTGGCAATACGGGAATGCAAATGGGTGGCTGGTTTAATAAACCCATCAACACCATTGCCGACTTTAAAGGCTTAAAGATCCGTATGCCAGGTTTAGGTGGTGAAGTGCTCAAGCGTGTCGGTGCCGTCCCCGTTAATATGGCGGGAAGGGAGCTTTATGGCGCCTTGCAAACAGGTTCGATTGATGCCGCTGAGTGGGTCGGGCCAGTGAACGATCTCGCCTTTGGTTTACATAAAGTCGCTAAATATTACTATTATCCCGGTTGGCATGAGCCAGGCTCCAATATGGAGTTTTTGATCAACAAAGCGGCTTTTGAGAGTCTACCTGAAGACTTGCAAGCCATAGTCAAAACGGCTGCTCGCGCCATCAATCAAGATATGTTGGATGAATATACTACACGTAATGTTTCAGCCCTTGAAACCTTAGTTAAGGATGAGGGGGTTGAACTTAAAGCTTTTCCGCCCGAAGTGCTCACTGAACTTGAACGTATCTCGCTACAAGTGATAGAAGAGCAGGCAGAGCAGGATCCTATGATGCGTAAAGTGTATCGTGCTTACCATGCCTATGAGCAGGGTGTTCGCGAATATCATAAAATTTCTGAAGATGCCTACAGTCAACAGAGGCAACATTAATGCGGCTTATTTGAACAGAATGTTCATATTAGCGTCTGATTGATATGAGATGATTTCATCTTACATTAACTTGTTATCGACCTAATCCATTTGATGTTATGCTTTCGGCCATGAACCGATAGCGGTTGTATCGCCCTAAGAATTTGGAGATCCCTATGCCACTACTAGATAGTTTTACCGTTGACCACACACGGATGAATGCGCCTGCTGTTCGTGTTGCCAAACATATGAGTACCCCAAAAGGCGATGCGATTACCGTATTCGATCTGCGTTTCTGTACTCCAAATAAAGATATTCTCAGCGAGCGTGGCATTCACACATTAGAGCATTTGTTTGCAGGCTTTATGCGTGATCATCTAAACGGCAGCGATGTTGAAATTATTGATATTTCGCCAATGGGATGCCGCACTGGTTTCTATATGAGCCTAATTGGTGAACCAACTGAGCGCCAAGTGGCCGATGCATGGCTTGCATCGATGGAAGATGTGCTCAAAGTGGTTGAGCAATCTGAAATTCCTGAGCTTAATGAGTATCAATGTGGCACGTATCAGATGCACTCTTTAGAGCAAGCACAGGATATCGCCCGTAACATTATCGCCGCAGGTGTGAGTGTTAACCGCAACGATGATTTAAAACTCAGCGATGAGATCTTAGGTAAACTTTGATGGGGGCACCGCAACATGCGATGTCTTGATTCGAGGCTTTAGCGTCAAGAAAGCGACATTTGTCGCTTTTTTTTTCAAATAAATTCAGCTATTTTACAAAATAACAACAAAAACGCCGTACGCTAACAAACACTTTTGGGAGCTTGGTATGTCCAGTCGCTATTTTGTGATATCGATGACCGCGCTTGCGGTTTCCTGTGTTTACACCAATCCACTCAATGCAAATCCTCTTTATTCTCAGACGCTGGATCTTATTGAGCTCAATAACCAGTATCACTCCAGTGATGATGGGATGCAGTTAAGCTACTTAAATAGCTTAACCTTGCAGCGGGGTGATCACAGTGGCAATACCGCGAATATCAGTATGCGTTCCGCCAGCCAAGGTGTGGCAGTGATGCAAGATCGGGTGTATTTCTCACCCGCACCTTATTCGGCGCCGCAGTTACAGTTACTACCCAACCTTTTACTACAGCAGAATGTCACTAGCACACCATTAGCAAATATGTCGGTGGGCGGTCAGGGCGCTTTCGGTGTGGTGAGTTATCAAAGCCTTGATATCGAAGACCGACCTCAATCAGGCCGTTTTACGGTTGAAGGTTCGACGGAGTCTGATGTCAATGCAGGTATGAATTGGGGACTTAAACAGAAAGAATATGGTGTCTTACTAGCCGCAAATTATGCAAAAGAACAAGGTGATGCGAATTTTTTAAATGGCAGTGATGCCGATAGAAAAAAAACTGATCTGCTGTTTAAGGTCAACGCCGCCAGTTTACTCGGGGCCCGCAGTCCTCAGCAGACGGAATTTACCTACCAATTTATCGATGACGATAGCTATCGCTCGCAGCTTGGCGTCACCGCGGCGGACTTGCAGAAGGATCCCTTACTCTTATACTCCGCAACGGCGAAGGATAAGCATAAAGGGCGGCAGCACAAGTATCAGTTGTCACACCAAGTAGATTTAAGTGGCAGTAAAGTGTTCAGCGACTTTTACTATCAGTCCTATTCACAACAGCTGAATCAGCTTGGCTTGTTTAATGGGCAAGAGATTGACGCAGCAACGCTTTCAAGCATCTCGGCTTTTGATCGAAATCCCAGTGCAAATGGCGCCGATTTAAATCTACTCGTCCAAAATAACGATTACAGCGCTTTTGGTGCCCAGACCCAAGCTATAAACCAATACGGCGAACATCAAATTAACTATAGCGCTCGTTATCATACAGATAAAGCCGAAATGCGCTTTGGTGAGCAAACGGCGTTATGGCAAGCAGATAGAAGTATTGTCTCAGATGAATCAAGTGCCGTATTAGCTTATACAGATGATGCCACGGCATTGACGTCAGCAATCGACTCTTTATGGCGCTTGCTGGGAATGCAAATCAAGTTAGGGCTCACTTACGAGCATGTCAGTGTCAATCGTGAAGTCACTCAATCCGTTGCTGGGCTAAATGAAGCCGATTTTTCTGATAGTGATTGGATGCCGCAATTTGGCGTGCTCTATGATGCGGGCGATTGGCGTTTTAGTACTGATATCCGTCGAGCTTGGACTGCGGCGAGTGCGGGAAATTCTACCCAAGAGGCTCAGGTGTCGCTCCACTATCAAGTGAACGCCCAATATGCGCGTGAGGGGATAAAAGCCGATTTACGGGCGTATGTGCAAGAGTTTGATAACATGCATGTGGATTGTGATAGCTACTCGATGTGCGCCGATGCACGTTTGTTTACTCAAGAGAATATTCCCGATGTGCTTAGCTATGGCGTAGAACTGGGCCTTGGCTATCGCTGGCGTTTGGGGGAATTTGAATTACCCTTAGGGCTAAATTATCAATATCTTAGCGCCGAGTATCAAAGCAACACTTGTACCGATATTCAAGGCTGCGTCCTAGAAGGAGATAGATTAGCTTGGTTACCCGAACATCAATTGCAATTGAGTGCGGGGATTGACTATGGCGAATATCAACTAAATCTAGAGGCTAACTATCAATCTGAGCGCGATTTCAGTCAGTTTGGTAGCGAGCTGCATCGAGTCTCAGGTCAATGGCGGGTCGATTTAGCGGCAAACTATGATTTTGATAAACACCATAGGTTGTATATTCGCGTCGAAAACCTACTCGATGAGTCTTTAGTTACCACAGCATCTAATAGCGGAATTCGGACTGAAAATGGACGGATCAGCTATTTAGGCTATCAATGGCGTTTCTAAACTGAATTAAATCTTGTTTAAAGATTATTCAAGAAGAAAGCGAAAGGATTGATATGCTCGTCTGTACAAAGAGGTATCGACCTTTCGCTAAATTAATTCTTTAAAAATTAATGTTATAGTACTTGACGACCGTAATATTTTCTCTTTCTGAGCCCTCACTCGGTCGGAAGGTGAACGCTGTAGTGCATCATTCTTTTAAATCCTCATTTGAGGTTTGAAATCACCTATAATTTTCGTGGCGATGCCTCGGTAATTGGGGTAAAATGCGCGCGACCAGCGTGATTGCGATCGCATTTCTGTGATAAATCTGCGCTAGCTCAATGCAGTAGGTTTTGTTTAAAACCTCAGTATTTAGCAGGAACGCGGCGCATTGTCTTTCCTTCAAAACGTAGTGCTTGTGGATATGATTACAATTAAGAAAGGATTGGAACTGCCTATAGCAGGCGGACCAGAGCAAGTTATCCATAATGGCCCAGCCATTAAACATGTAGCTACTTTGGGTGAAGAGTATATTGGCTTACGTCCAACGATGAAGATCAAAGTGGGCGATAAAGTACAAAAAGGTCAGGTGATTTTCGAAGATAAGAAAAATCCTGGCGTAAAATATACGGCTTTAGCCAGTGGTACTATATTAGACATTAACCGGGGCGCCCAGCGTGTGCTGCAGTCTGTTGTTATTCAAGTAGAAGGGAACGAAAGCGTTGCCTTTGCTAAGTATGACGCCACTGCTCTCGATACGCTTGACTCGCAACTGGTCCGTGACAACCTGATTGAGTCAGGCTTATGGACTGCATTGCGTACACGTCCTTTCAGCAAAGTGCCTGCCGTAGACTCTTCTGCCGCTGGTATTTTTGTAACCGCGATTGATACACAACCCCATGCTGCCGATCCTGTTGTAGTGATCCGCGAGCATAAAGAAGATTTTGCTAATGGTCTTAAGGTCTTAGCAAGACTTACTGAAGGTAAAGTTTACCTTTGTAAAGCGCCTGGTGCCGATATTCCTGCCGCTAATGCCCAAGTTGAAGAATTTGCCGGTGTTCACCCAGCGGGTCTAGTTGGTACTCATATCCATTTCCTACTTCCAGCTTCTGCAAAACGTACTGTTTGGCATGTCGGTTACCAAGATGTAATAGCCATTGGTCAGCTATTTACTACTGGTCAACTAAATACCGAACGTGTGGTTGCGATTGCCGGTCCTAAAGCGGCTAAGCCACGTTTGGTTCGCACTGTTTTAGGTGCAAGCATGACTGAACTGACCGCGGGCGAAACCTTAGACGGTAACGTACGTGTTGTTTCAGGTTCTGTGCTCAATGGCCGTACTGCGGTAGGTCCTCAAGGATATTTAGGTCGTTACCACGCCCAGGTCAGTCTGTTAGAAGAAGGCACTGAAAAAGAATTCTTTGGTTGGGTGTTACCAGGCTCAAACAAATACTCTATTACCCGTGCATTCCTAGGCCACTTAAGCGCTTCTCGTCTGTTCAATATGACAACGAGTACAGGTGGTTCAGACCGCGCTATGGTGCCAATTGGCAACTACGAGCGTGTAATGCCATTGGATATTCTTCCTACTATGTTGCTGCGTGACCTGATCTCAGGTGACTTTGATGGTGCTGCCGCATTGGGCGCGTTAGAGTTGGATGAAGAAGATCTCGCACTGTGTACGTTCGTATGTCCAGGCAAATATGACTACGGTTCATATCTGCGTGACTGTTTAGATACGATCGAGAGGGAAGGCTAATGAGCTTGAAAGATTTTTTCGAACGTATTGAACCCGACTTTGAAAAAGGCGGTAAATACGAAAAGTTTTATGCCCTCTTCGAAGCGGCATACACCATTTTTTATACGCCAGGTAAAGTGAACAAGGGCAAAACCCACGTTCGCGACAATATCGACCTGAAACGTATGATGATCACGGTTTGGGCCTGTGCCTTCCCAGCGATGTTCGTCGGTATGTACAACGTCGGTCTGCAAGCTCAACTTGCGTTAATCGCGGGTTTTGCAACGCCTGACGTATGGCAAGTGAGCCTATTTGGCATGTTCGGTACCGAACTGACCGCCAACTCTGGCTGGCCTGCACTGATGTGGTACGGCGCCTGTTTCTTCCTACCTATCTACGCGGTGACTTTCGCCGTCGGTGGTATTTGGGAAGTGCTGTTTGCTGCTATCCGTGGCCACGAAGTTAACGAAGGTTTCTTCGTTACCTCTATCCTGTTCGCGTTAACCCTGCCTGCAACTATCCCATTGTGGATGGTGGCCTTAGGTATCACCTTCGGTGTGGTTGTGGCTAAAGAAGTGTTCGGTGGTACGGGTCGTAACTTCTTAAACCCAGCCCTAGCTGGTCGTGCCTTCCTGTTCTTTGCTTACCCACTGAACATGTCTGGTGACACTACTTGGGTGGTGGCTGACGGTTACTCTGGTGCAACGGCGCTGAGCCAAGCGGCAGCGGGTACCTTAGATTATGCCTTCAACCAAAACTGGTGGGATGCGTTCTTCGGTTTCATCCCTGGCTCTGTGGGTGAAGTATCGACTCTGGCGATTCTGTTAGGTGGTCTGGTTATCATTTATACCCGCATCGCTTCATGGCGCATCGTTGGTGGTGTGATGGTCGGTATGATTGCTATCTCTACACTGTTAAATGTGATTGGTAGCGACACTAACCCAATGTTTGCAATGCCTTGGTACTGGCACTTAGTGTTAGGTGGTTTTGCATTTGGCATGATGTTTATGGCGACTGACCCAGTGTCCGCGTCATTCACTAACCAAGCCAAATGGGCATACGGTATCTTGATTGGTGCAATGGCTGTGTTTATCCGCGTGATTAACCCTGCATTCCCAGAAGGCATGATGTTAGCGATTCTGTTTGCTAACTTGTTCGCGCCATTGTTCGACCACTTCGTGGTTCAGGCAAATATCAAGCGGAGGATTGCTCGTGGCTAGTAATAAAGATTCGTTCGGCAGAACGTTATTTATCGTCGTTGGCTTATGTCTAATTTGTGCGATATTCGTGTCGACTGCGGCAGTATTACTGCGCCCAACTCAAGCAGAAAACAAGCTGCTTGATAAGCAAAAGTACATCCTCGAAGCTGCGGGTCTGATTGACACTAAAGCGGGTAAAGTGACCAAAGCTCAGATTTTGGATACTTACAGCAAGCACATCGAAGCTAAATTAGTTAACTTAAAAACCGGTGATTGGGTTGAAGGTGTTGATGCCAATACATTCGATCAACGTAAAGCGTCTCGTGATGTAAAGACCTCATTTGTACCTGAAAACGACATCGCTTCGGTTAAGCGTGTTGCTGAAGATGCAGTGGTTTATTTAGTGCGTGACGAACAAGGTAAGTTAACCAGCGTGATCCTGCCAGTTCATGGTTATGGCCTGTGGTCAACTATGTATGCTTTCCTCGCGTTAGATGCTGATCTGAACACGATTCAAAGCTTAGTGTACTACGAGCAAGGCGAAACCCCT
Source organism: Shewanella decolorationis S12 (assembly GCF_000485795.1). GTDB lineage: Bacteria > Pseudomonadota > Gammaproteobacteria > Enterobacterales > Shewanellaceae > Shewanella > Shewanella decolorationis. The sequence continues at coordinate 113,625 of NZ_AXZL01000076.1, read as the reverse complement.
GGTCTTGGTGGTGAAGTTCAAAACGCTCAGTGGAAAGCGAAATGGCACGGTAAAAAGTTATTTGATGAGCAAGGTAATATTGCTATCAGCGTAACTAAAAATCCAGCTGTTGCTAGCACTGAATACGGTGTGGATGCATTATCCGGCGCGACTCTGACCAGTAACGGTGTTCAACACTCTCTGACATTCTGGTTAGGTAAAGAAGGTTTTGCGAGTTTCATTGAAAAAGCACGCAATGGAGGTCTCAGCTAATGTCTGACGCTAAAGAACTGAAACAGGTTCTGACTGGACCTATCGTCAACAACAACCCGATTGCATTACAAGTCCTTGGTGTATGTAGTGCGTTAGCGGTAACGAGCAAACTCGAAACTGCACTGGTAATGGCGTTGGCATTAACTGCGGTAACAGCGTTTTCTAACCTGTTTATCTCAATGATCCGTAACCATATTCCTAGCAGCGTACGTATTATCGTACAGATGACCATTATTGCCTCTCTGGTAATTGTGGTTGACCAATTGCTGCAGGCTTATGCTTATCAGATTTCTAAGCAGTTATCGGTATTCGTGGGCCTTATCATTACGAACTGTATCGTAATGGGTCGCGCTGAAGCCTATGCGATGAAAACACCGCCAATGATGAGCTTTATGGATGGTATCGGTAACGGTTTAGGTTACGGTGCGATTCTGTTAGCCGTTGGCTTCGTGCGTGAACTGTTTGGTAACGGTTCTCTGTTCGGTGTTCAAATCCTGCACAAGATCTCTGAAGGTGGCTGGTATCAACCAAACGGTCTGTTATTACTGCCGCCGAGTGCGTTCTTCCTGATCGGTATGCTGATTTGGATTATTCGTACCTATAAGCCAGAGCAAGTTGAAGCAAAAGGGTAATTTGAGATGGAACATTATATTAGCCTGTTAATTCGCTCTGTTTTCATTGAAAACATGGCACTGGCCTTCTTCTTAGGTATGTGTACTTTCTTAGCGGTATCGAAGAAAGTGACTACCGCGATGGGCCTAGGGATTGCGGTAGTTGTAGTGTTAACTATCTCTGTTCCTGCTAACCAAGTTATTTACCAAGGGCTGTTAGCACCTGGCGCACTGGCTTGGGCTGGTGCACCTGAAGCTGACCTAAGCTTCTTGAAATTCATTACCTTTATCGGTGTGATTGCGGCTTTAGTTCAAATTCTGGAAATGGCACTGGATAAGTACTTTCCTCCTTTGTACAACGCGTTAGGTATCTTCTTACCTCTGATCACTGTGAACTGTGCGATTTTCGGTGCGGTATCATTCATGGTTGAGCGTGACTACAAGCTGGGCGAAAGTGTGGTGTTTGGTTTCGGCTCTGGAGTAGGTTGGGCATTAGCTATCGTATTGATGGCCGGTATCCGTGAGAAGCTGAAGTACGCCGATGTGCCGAATGGCCTGCGTGGTTTAGGTATTACCTTTATCACTGCTGGTTTAATGGCCTTAGGTTTCATGTCGTTTTCTGGTGTGTCTCTGTAAGAGACACCAAACGGCTTCTTGAATTGGACCTTCTAAGGATAAGTTAATGGATATTCTTGGTATTTTTAAATCTACTCCGCTTGAGGTTTACCTCGGTGTGAGTATGTTTACTGCTATCGTCCTAGTCTTAGTGTTAGTGATTTTATTCGCTAAATCTAAGCTAGTGTCTAGCGGTGACATCACGATCGGCATCAACGACGATCCTGAAAAAGCGATTACAACCGGTGCAGGTGGCAAGCTATTAGGCGTGCTAGCAAACAACGGTATTTTCGTATCAAGTGCCTGTGGTGGCGGTGGTTCTTGTGGCCAATGTCGCGTAGTGGTTAAGTCTGGCGGCGGTGATATTCTGCCAACAGAATTAGATCATATTAGCAAGGGGGACGCCCGCAAAGGTTGCCGTCTGTCTTGCCAGGTGAACGTTAAGAACGACATGGAAATCGAGCTTGACGAAGAAATTTTCGGTATTAAGAAGTGGGAATGTACTGTTATTTCTAACGATAACAAGGCGACCTTCATTAAAGAACTGAAGCTGCAAATTCCTGATGGTGAATCTGTTCCGTTCCGTGCGGGTGGTTACATCCAGATCGAAGCGCCTGCGCACCATGTTAAATATGCTGATTTCGACGTACCTGAAAAGTACCGTGGTGACTGGGAACACTTTGGCTTCTTCAAGTTAGAATCTAAAGTTGACGAAGAAACGATCCGTGCTTACTCAATGGCTAACTATCCAGAAGAGTTTGGCATAATCATGTTGAACGTGCGTATCGCAACGCCACCTCCACGTAACTTGAGCTTACCATGCGGTAAGATGTCATCTTACATTTGGAGCCTAAAGGCTGGCGATAAAGTCACGATTTCTGGTCCATTCGGTGAATTCTTCGCGAAAGATACCGATGCAGAAATGGTGTTTATCGGTGGTGGTGCGGGTATGGCCCCAATGCGCTCACACATTTTCGACCAACTGAAGCGTCTGAAGTCTAAGCGTAAGATGAGCTTCTGGTACGGTGCACGTTCTAAGCGTGAAATGTTCTACGTGGAAGACTTTGACGGCTTAGCGGCTGAAAACGACAACTTCGTATGGCATGTGGCCCTGTCTGATCCTCAACCAGAGGACAACTGGGATGGTTACACAGGTTTCATCCATAACGTACTGTATGAAAACTACCTGAAAGACCATGAAGCGCCAGAAGATTGTGAGTTCTACATGTGTGGACCTCCAATGATGAACGCTGCCGTGATCGGTATGTTGAAAAATCTTGGTGTCGAAGACGAAAACATCCTGTTGGATGACTTCGGCGGCTAATGTGAATTAGCCCAAGGTGAGAAGAGTTGCAGATGTGGAGTAAAGCTCTCATCTGCAACTTTTGCATTAAAGGGCATCCAAAAGAGTTGTTAGTCACTATGTTTAAAACCCTAGCGTTAAAAACCCCCGTGTTAAAAACCTCAGTGTTAAAGCATTCAGTGAGCTGGCTGGTCCTTGTAGGTCTGGCCTTTTTTATTTCAGCCTGTAGCAAACAGGATGAGGTTATCTCCCTCGCGGGTAGCACAATGGGCACGACCTACCACATTAAAGTGGTTCCCAATGAGCAAATGCCGACGGCCCAATTACTGCAGGCCGAGATTGACTTAGCCTTAGAGCTGGTCAATAACCAGATGTCGACCTATCGACCCAATTCAGAATTATCACGTTTCAACCAGTTACCGCTTGAGCAAAGCGTCGAAGTCTCTCCTGATACCATCAAAGTGGTTAAAGAAGGTATGCGTTTGTATAACGTGACAGACAAAGCCTTAGACATTACCTTAGGGCCGCTGGTGAACCTATGGGGATTTGGCCCCGATAAGCGCCCAACCAAAGTGCCGACTCAAGCGGATATCGATGCGGCTAAAGCCAAAACGGGTATCAGTGAGCTTTCTATCGAAGGCAATCGCTTAAGCAAACACAATGCGCATTTATATGTGGATCTGTCTTCAATCGCTAAAGGTTTTGGTGTGGACAAAGTGGCCTCTATTTTAGATAAGTACCATGCAACTGGTTACTTAGTCGAAATTGGTGGCGAGCTGAGCATTAAGGGCACCAAAGGCGATGGCAGTTCTTGGCGCGTCGCGATAGAGAAACCGACCGATGAGGGCATGGCAGTGCAACAGGTGATTGAGCCTGGCACTATGGCGATGGCAACGTCGGGGGATTATCGCAATTATTATGAGGAAGAAGGTCAGCGATTTACTCATATAATTGATCCACGTACCGGTTTACCTATTAATCATAAGCTAGCATCTGTGACCGTTTTGCATAAAGAATGTATGACGGCCGATGGTTTTGCGACGGCGATGATGGTTTTGGGCACAGAAGCGTCATTGGAGCTTGCCAAGAAAGAACACTTGGCGATAATGCTAATAGAAAAGCAAGGCGAAGGATTTAAAGTCTACTACAGTGACGCCTTCAAGCCTTTCCTTAAGTAGTTGGAGTTAACATGAGCACTTTTATCGCGGCATTTGTGATTTTATTACTGTTCTTTTTGCTTATGTCGATAGGTTATCTCATCAAGCGCAAAGCCGTGGAAGGAAGCTGTGGCGGTTTAGGTGTATTAGGGATTGAAAAAGCCTGCGATTGTGATGATCCCTGCGACAAGCGTAAGCGTCGTATGGCCGCAGAAGAAGCGCGCCGAGCGAAGTTAACCAAAGACAGGATCATTTGATTATCCGCTTCAACTGAAATAGCCTCCACTGGAGGCTATTTTTTTGCCTCGATTTTAACACTGGCAAAATTAATCCTTGATATATGAGGAGGATAGCGGGCTAATCTAAGCGATAATGAGAATGCTTTTTATCTTTAAGTTTGTGAAAAATAAAGAAAATTTGAGTTGGGTTGAAAACTGTACTAGGCTAGAAGCTTGATTTAGATCAATCTTTCACTCATATCAAGGATAGTTACTTATGAAAGGTCATCCTAAAGTAGTGGGACAACTCAATCGGGTGCTTACCTGTGAGTTAACGGCCATTAATCAATATTTTCTCCACGCCAGAATGTTCAAGCATTGGGGGCTGGAGAAGCTAAACCACGTCGAATACAAAAAATCCATCCAAGATATGAAACACGCCGATAAGCTTATCGAGCGGGTATTATTTTTAGAGGGATTACCGAATCTGCAACAGCTCGAAAAACTGCGTATTGGCGAGCACACTCAAGAGATGCTCGATTGCGATTTAGCCATGGTGCAGGAACAACTCACACTGTTGCGGGATGCCATTAGCCTCTGCGAAGCCGAGCAGGATTATGTCAGTCGTGATCTGCTGGAAGATATCCTTGAAGATGAAGAAGAGCATTTAGATTGGCTCGAATCGCAGCAGGAGCTGATTAGCTTAACCGGCATTCAAAACTATCTTCAATCGCAAATTAGTGAGTCATAGGAGCTGAATATGAAAGGTGATAAAGAAGTCATCGACGCGTTGAATCGACTCCTAACGGGAGAGTTATCGGCGATGGATCAGTATTTTGTGCATGCTCATATGTACGAAGACTGGGGGCTGAACGAACTCTATGAGCGTATTGCCCACGAGTCGGATGATGAAAAAGGTCATGCGGCCAAACTGGTACAGCGTATTTTATTTCTCGAAGGCGTGCCGAATGTGGCCGCGCGGGAAGCGCTTAACATTGGTTCAAACGTCGAAGAGATGCTGCGTAACGATTTGGCCTATGAATACAAGGTGGCCGATGATTTACGTAAGGTGATTGCCCTGTGTGAGTCGAAGAAAGATTACCAAACCCGTGAGATCTTAGAAGTCTTACTCGACGATACCGAATCCGACCATATGTATTGGTTAGAAAAACAACTCGGTTTGATTGACCGTATTGGTTTAGCGAATTACCTGCAAACTAAGATGTAATAGCGCCAGTAGCGCGGCTCAAACACTCAGGCCAGTCATTCCGTGACTGGCTTTTTTATTGGGATTTTGAGTATTTGGTCTAACATTCTGTAAAAGTTAGTGGTAGTGATGGGATCTTCTGATGGAAGTCCTTTGTTTAGTGATTCCTATTATTTGCTAATGTCTTTTCTTTACAAATACTTGTTTACGTTTTTTCTCATCATTTCGGCTGTTGTTGGCGGGTAAAAATTGTTACCGTGTGAAACTGTTTTTGCATGATTTTTTGTTAAGTGGTTGATCAGCCAGACGGGAAGATGAATGAGATATATAAAACGTTCTCTAAGTTTGCAGTTAGTGGTCACTATCGTCGGTGCCCTTGCTGTACTTCTTACTTTAGTTGCTGCTTTGCTCGTGAATAAAGAAAGTAATAACACACGTAAGCAAGTGGATGCGGACATTTCGGCGCTCGTAGCCTTAAAGGCCAATGAGATTGGTGGTTATTTTGTGGCTAAGGGGCAAGTGATCCACTCAGTATTTGCCGAGCCAGGGCTTATCAACTGGTTTAGCCAATACCATGCCCGTGGCAGTAACTTAGCCAATGATCAGCAGTATCAAGATATTATTCGTTATTTCCGCTCGTTTTCCGACCGTGATAGCGATGTGAAGTCAGTGTTCTTCGGCTCGGCAAATACCTTTGAATATTTCGACCTCAATGGCCGTTTCGATGGCGATCCAAACTATTACACCAATAAACGTCCTTGGTGGCAGGAGGCTATCGATCAGCGCGGCCTATTTGTGGGCGATCCTGCGGTCGATGCCAACGATGGCTCGATTTCGGCCACAGTTAAAACCCCAGTCTATGGCGCCAATGGTGAGCTGATTGGGATTGGTGGTATGGATATTCTAATCGATACCATTGGCAAAACCCTGTTAGCGCCAATCAAATACCGCAATTACGGCCAAGCCTTCCTGATGACGGACGAAGGTAAGCTGGTTTATTTCCCTGGATTCTCGGATAAATTCCCGCCGGGCTCACTTGCGAATCAAATTGATAGCCAGTTTAAGGACACCTCAGGCTTTACCGCCTTAAGGCAGCAAATGCAGCGCGAAGCGAAGGGCTTTGCCGAAGTCACCTTTAACGGAGTGCCGCAGCGGGTAACCTTTGTGTCCGTGGGCGGTGATTATCCTAAGCAGAAATGGCACTTAGCCTTTATGTTGCCCCATGAGGTGATTGAAGCGCCTGTGACTGAAGCCTTTTGGAATGCCTGTTTTGTTGCCTTAGGGATTATGCTCTTGGTTGGCATCACAGTATGGTTGATGTTGTTGCCCTTTAGACGCCAGCTTGGCAAATTGCTGGATGCTATGGAAGACATTGCTGAGGGTGATAGTGATTTATCCCAACGCATTTTAATGGAGCGCGAAGATGAGTTAGGCAAGCTGGGTGATGCCTTCAACCGCTTTGCTGAAAAGGTGCAGCAGATGCTGCTGCATACCCGACATCTTACCCAAGAGGTTGGCACTGGGGTGATGGATGCTCGCCAAGTATGTGATTTAGCGGTCTCTTCTGTGTCATCGCAGAAACAACAAATCGATTCAGTGGCCACGGCTGCCACCCAAATGGCGCAGACTAGCCAAGAAATGGCGATAAGCGCTCAACGGGCGAATGATTTTGCCGAAAAGGCACAGACTCAGGCCCATGACGGTACTCAAATTGTGTCCCGCGCGACCGAAGGCATGAAGGCATTATCGGTTCAAGTGATTGAGGCGGCTAAAGTCATCAAGGAGTTACGTAGCAGCTCAGAGCAAATTGGCGAAGTGTTAAGCGTAATCCGCAACATTGCCGACCAAACCAACTTGCTGGCGCTTAATGCGGCCATCGAGGCGGCGCGGGCGGGTGAGCAAGGTCGAGGCTTTGCCGTGGTGGCCGATGAAGTGCGAACTCTCGCATCCCGTACCCAAGATTCTACCGCCAACATTCAAGGGATTATCCAAACCCTGCAGCAGAGCGCGCTACAAGCCGAGCAGGTGATGGAGTCTGGGGTTGAACAGGCAAGAGTCGGGCAAGACCTGACCACGCAAGTGGAGCAAGCCTTAAGTGATATCGCCAGTGCGATTGTGTCGATTCAGCAGCAAACGGTGGAAATTACCGTGGCGATTGGCCAGCAGGCCGTTGTGGCTGAAGAGGTGGCACAAAACGTTGTTAGCGTGCGCGGTTTGTCCGATCAGTCTTTGCTCTCAAGCCAAGATTTATCCCAAAGTTTGCAGGGGTTTGAGCAAGCGACTCATGAACTGACCCGCAACATTGGGCAATTTAAGATTTAATTCAAATAGTTGTAAATCAAGGGAGCCTTAGGGGCTCCCTTTGTTTTTTGGGCGCTAACAATCCAAGCGCAAACAGCACCGTTGCAAATTGATAAGTGATACTTGATTACTGTTTTTATATACAGTATTTTGAGTGTCGGAGGAATGCAAGGTGCGAAAAATCATTCATATCGATATGGATTGCTATTTTGCTGCGGTGGAAATGCGGGATTTTCCCGAATACCGCGGTAAGCCTTTGGCCGTCGGCGGCAGCCGGGTGCAGCGTGGCGTCATCAGCACCTGTAATTATGAGGCGCGTAAATTTGGTGTGCGTTCTGCTATGGCGACGGGCTACGCATTGAAATTGTGTCCCGATCTTATCCTCGTTCCCGGTCGTATGCAGGTCTATAAAGAGGTCTCACAGCAAATTCGCGCCATTTTCTGCCGATACACAGAGTTAATCGAACCGCTTTCCCTCGATGAAGCCTATTTAGATGTCAGCGATTGTAAGCTGTTTAAGGGCTCTGCCACTTTAATCGCCGAGGCGATACGTCGGGATATTTTTACCGAAACTGGACTGACGGCATCGGCGGGCGTGGCACCGATTAAATTTCTTGCCAAGGTTGCCTCTGATTTAAATAAACCCAATGGACAATGTGTTATTCCACCCGATGAGGTCGCCGAGTTCGTTAAAAGCTTATCCCTGCGGAAAATCCCAGGTGTGGGTAAAGTGACCGCTGAGAAACTATCTTCGCTAGGCTTAAATACCTGCGCCGATGTGCAGGCTTATCCAAAGCAAGAGCTGATTGCCCGTTTTGGTAAGTTTGGCACAGTGTTAGTCGAGCGGGCCCATGGCATCGATGATCGTGGGATTTCGGTAAGCCGCGAGCGCAAATCTGTGGGGGTTGAGACCACTCTGGCTCAGGATATTTATACGCTGGAGCAATGCCAGCAGGTGATGCCGGGATTAATTCAAGAGTTATCGGTTCGCTTAAGCCGCAGTGCAAAGGATAGGCAAATTCACAAACAGGTTGTAAAGCTTAAGTTCAGTGATTTTAAACAAACGACCATTGAGCACCGTAGTCATGATATTTCGGTCATGTTGTTTTATGAATTATTAGCGCAGGCAATAGGAAGACAAGAGGGAAGAGGTATTCGACTTTTGGGGGTGGCAGTTGGGCTTGCCGACAAGTCACCTATTGTTGAGGTTGAATCGTTGCAAACCCAGCTCGCGTTCTCAATGTAATCAACCTGTGCCAGGGGTAAGTCGAGCTGATGAATAGGCATCTTTTCGGGCCTCTCTACGTTGCTCTGTCTCACCATAGCCGGCTATGGCGTCCGACAGAGCGCCTTGATATACGGAAAATCTGCGCATTCAGTCAAAAAAGATTCTTGTTAACCAAATAATCATTTATCGCATTGATTTATTAAATTAATTTTCGACACTCGTTACCCGAGTTAATCAATTTCTTGCTTAGCGCTTTTTATGGTTACAGCTTAAAGCGACTGACTAAGGCTGTTAGTTCATTGGCCATGGTTGAAAGTTGGATGCTTGCAGCATGGATTTCGTCTGTTGTATGTCGACTCTCTTCTGATTGCTCGGCAATATGTTGAATATTTTGATGGCTTTCGTTTTCCATTGTTGACTGTGCTTTTGCGGCAAGCGCGATTTGATTATTCATTTCGCTGATTTCACTCACCATTTCCGCAATATGAGCCAAAGCTTCTCCAGCATTGCTAGCGGCTTCCACACTAGCAATCGCTTTTTGATTACCGATATTGATAGCTGCCACAGCACTTTGAGTGCCATTTTGGACATTCGCTATCATCAGTTTTATTTCCTCCGTTGATTGATGGGTTTTGGAGGCGAGAGAGCGCACTTCATCTGCCACCACGGCAAAGCCTCGACCTTGTTCTCCTGCGCGAGCGGCTTCAATGGCAGCATTTAGGGCAAGTAAATTGGTTTGTTCGGCGATAGCTTGAATCACTTCCAGTACTTTGCCTATGTGCTGCCCTTCGAGCTCTAGCTTGTTAATTTGGTTTTCTGCTTGGCTAACATCTTGGGCGAGTTGTCGGATAACAGCTATAGTGTTTTGTACTTTTTCTTGGCCTGTGGCGGTATAGTTGTCAGCCTGTTTAGCCGCCTCTGCTGCATGGTTAGCGCTGCTTGAAACCTCTTGCACAGAGGCTGCGATATGGTCGCTTGCATCTGCCACTTTTCGAGTCGTTTCCTCCTGCGTCCTTAAGGTTTGCTTGGCCATTTCGCTGGCGTGGGCAAGCCCTTGTGCTGATAGCGTAAGCCTGGCGGTCGAGTCTTTAAACTGCGAAATAATACTATGCAGATTGTCCAGGAAATGATTAAAGGCGCGGGCTAAGTCTCCAAGCTCATCCTTGGAGGTTAAGTTAATCCTTGCTCTTAAATCGCCATCACCATCGGTAATGTCATGAATTTTCGCTAATAAAACAGCGAGTGGCCGACTTATTAATTTCGGTAACGCTATGACATAGATCGCGCAAATAATAATGCTGATTGCAAGGGCGACAAGTTGTAGTTTTTGTCCTTCTAGGGCATCTGCTTCGACTTGTTCTACAGCACCCTCTGTATGGCTATTTAGCTCATTGGTCAGGTGACTGATTTGTATATGGAGTTTGTCAAAGAGGTTTGCACCTTGACCAAAGCTTAAATCTATTGCTGTGGTACGACCATTTCGGCCATTGTTAGTACGTTGATTACTAATTTCATTGGTTATTTTTTGCCATTCATTAAAAGTCTGGGTCAACTCTGTGAGTTGATTTAGAGCCAGCTGACTTGTTGTTACCTTGGCAAAATGAGTTAAGTGTTGGTTGACTAGCTCAATACTCTGACTGTGTTGCTTCAAAAGTTGGTTGTAGGAGTCTGTTCCAACATTAACAAACATCAGACTCCTTTCAGCCACTTGCGCTTGGTATAACTCTTTATCCGCTTTTAGCAGCAGGGATTGGCTAGGTAAATATTCTAATGCCAGTTTATCTGCACTTTGTTTTAGTGCCTTTAGGCCCACAATCCCTGTGAAAGATGCAAAAATAACGACCCCAGCAAGTAGCAGACTCGGGTAGATAAGTTTTTGGTTTATAGATAGATCCTTATACCAACGCATAAATGACTTCCTTGAGATCAGCTAGGATGAGTAGCGTATTAAAATCAATGTTGCCGTTAGTACTTACTTGCCAAATTCATCAAGGTTGATCCCTATCGTTATTGCGCCAATGGCAGTGTCGCCATCCATAACAGGGATAGATATTTGCACTAAATAGGCTTGTGAGCTGGTATCAAATTTAACGGGGCCAATATGTTTGTCCCCTTTTCCATTTGCGAAGGATTTCTGCCACTTATCTTCATCGCCCTGCCAATAGTCAGAGGTTTTAGCTGTCATTGCGACGTTAGCCCCTTGATTATCCATGAGGAATATTTCTTGGTAATAAGGTTTGCTTGCTTCAAAGGTTGTTAAGAATTTGGCTGCATCATTGCTCATCAATGATGACATGAAGGGATCGATACCTTCAGTGGCGATCCACTTTTGGTCGAGTTCTTTGATGGAATCTAAACTTTTTCCCTGAGCATTTTGTGCTTTCACTGCTGAAACAAGTACGGGTTCCTTTCCTAATGGCATTAGGGTGTCTGCTAACTCTATGACTGCTTGCGGCACTTCTTCGGCAAAACTGATGTGACTGATTAAAACCAATAGGGCTGCAGAAACAATTTTTCCTAGTTTCATGATCTCTTTCCTTAAGCGAGCAAGTTTATAACGGTGTAGCTAAATGCTACTAGTTTTATGGAGTTGCTAAACAACTATAGTAGAGAATCGAAATTGTTGATGGGAATTAACACTTTATTTCTAACGGAAAAGAAATAAAAAAACCGCGCATTCTATGCGCGGTTGAGTCTGAAGAGAGCTTACTTAGGCCTTAGCGGGAATGCGTTCTAGCACGGCAAGGAGCAGATCCCAGTATTGACCAACTGTGGTGATATTGACCATTTCATCTGGTCCATGTGGATAGCGGATGGTAGGGCCAATCGACACCATGTCCATTTCTGGATAAGGCTTCTTGAACAGACCGCATTCAAGACCCGCGTGGATCACCATGATAACCGGTTCTTTATGGTAGATAGACTCGTAGGTCTCACGCACAATCGCCATTACGGGTGAGCTGTTATCTGGCTTCCAACCTGGGTAAGCGCCACTGAATTCAATTTCGGCGCCAGCGAGGTTGGTCAGTGCGTTGAGCATGCCTTCAACCTGAGTGCGGCCCGAATCGATGAGCGAGCGAATTAAGCACAGAATGCTGACTTCTTCATCGTTAGTGCTAATCACGCCAACGTTGAGTGAGGTTTCGGTCACGCCCGGGACTTCATCGCTCATACGCATCACGCCATTAGGGCATACATGCAGCAGGTCGATCAGGGTGTTTTGGCTGTTTTCACTCATCACACGTTTTGGTGTTGGGATTTCGCTCAACACTAAACGCATGTCTGGATCGGCAATGGCCAGCTCGGCGCGGACTAAGGCTTCAAAAGCACGTACTTTTTCATTCAGTGCATCGACATTTTCAGCGGGTAACATAAAGCTGATATTGGCTTCACGGGGGATAGCATTACGCAGTGAACCACCGGTAAATTGGGTTAATTCCAGCGCTAATTCATCGGCATTTTCAAACAGGAAGCGTGCCAGAAGCTTATTGGCGTTACCGCGACCTAAATGAATGTTAACCCCGGAGTGACCGCCTTTTAAGCCCGATAAATGCAGGCTAAATGATGCGTAACTTTGCTCCGAGGCTTGCCATACCATAGGCAGAGTGATCTGGGCATCGACGCCGCCAGCACAACCCATGTAGATTTCACCTTCTTGCTCTGAGTCTGTATTGATCAGGATTTCAGCATCGAGCATACCCGCTTGCAGGCCGAAGGCGCCTGTCATGCCCGCTTCTTCATCAATCGTGAGCAGCACTTCCAGCGGGCCGTGTTTGATGTCGTCGCTACCTAAAATCGCTAAGGCGGATGCCATGCCAATGCCATTGTCGGCGCCTAAGGTTGTGCCTTTGGCCTTAACCCAGTCTCCATCAACATAGGCTTCGATAGGATCTTTGGTAAAGTCATGCACTTTGTCGGCATTCTTTTGCGGCACCATATCGATATGGGCTTGGATCACGACGATTTTGCGATCTTCCATTCCGGCCGTTGCGGGTTTGCGAATGATTAAATTGCCGACCGCATCTTCCACGACATCGAGCTGTTTACTCTTAGCCCAGGCTTGGATGTGTTGGCTGAGTGCTTGTTCATGTTTGGAAGGGTGGGGAATTGCACAGATTTGTTCGAACCATTGCCATAAAGGCTGTGGGTATAACTGACTTAACGCTGTCACAGGAGGTCCCTCATCAGGTCTTGTGGGTATAGGGCAAATTTGGCTTGATCCTACCACATTCTGCTCGGCCGATTAATCTTCTCGATAAGCTTGCGTGTGCTTGTGGCAGCGAAAGTTGCCACCCTCAGTCTTTTCGATGGGGACAAAGGGATTTTTTGATTGGTAATTAAGCGTTATAGCGGGAATAATGCAGGCACAATAATGAAAAAGGATGGGTCATGTTTCAAGTTAACTTTGTTGATGTACAAGCAGAAAATGCCATTTTTGATGGCGAAGGTTGGGATGCGGTTGTGGTGGTCACTCCGGATCTCGTTTCTATCGGAATTGATGAGATCAGTTTATTGGCCGAGCATGGCGCTAAGGTCGATAAGCGTGTCGGTAAGAGCCCGACGTTACTGTTTGCCCCCGGTTTAGCCGGTGGCCGTTTAATCATAGCGCCGGTCACTCAAGTGGCTGATGATTATGCCGATGTACGTATTTATGGCGATGCGGCAAGAGCCGCGATTGCTATTGCTAAGGACGCGGGCGCTAAGCGTCCTCTACTGTATGTGGTGCCTTCTGCCACGCCTAAGTTTGGTTTTGCGAGTGAAGTTGCGGCGCTCGCCTGCGGTCAAGAATTATGGCAAACCTTAGAATTGCGCGAGGCAACGGGCTTAACGCCAGCCTTTGAAGCCATAGGGTTGCTGTCTTTAACATCTAAAAAGAGTCAATTGCTCAACGCATTAGAAGCTGGTCGTGTGTTGGCTCGGGATTTATGTGGCACTGAACCTGAGCGTATGTCGGCAAAAGCCTTTGCCGAATACTGTTTGCAAGCCTTTAAAGGCAGCGTGATTAAAACCGCAGTGGTGGAAGATAGGGATATTCTCGAGCGGGATTATCCGCTGTTAAGCGCGGTGGCGCGTTCTTCCTTTGCCGTTGGGCGGCATCAACCGCGGGTGGTGAAACTCGAATATCTGCCCGAGGGTGAGATTACTCGTACCTTCTTATTTGCTGGTAAAGGTGTGGTCTACGATACGGGCGGTGCCGATCTGAAAGTCGGCGGCGCAATGGCGGGCATGAGCCGTGATAAAGGCGGCGCCTCTGCCGTGGCGGGGTTATTTAAAACCTTGTCTATGCTCAAGCCTAAAGGGATCCGAGTGATCGCCGAACTAGGCTTAGTGCGTAATAGCATTGGTAGCGAAGCCTTTGTCACCGATGAAATTATCACCAGTCATGCGGGCGTGCGGGTACGCATTGGTAATACGGATGCGGAAGGGCGCTTAGTATTGGCAGACCTGTTAAGTCATCTGCGTATTAAAGCTGTTTCGGCGGTGCAACCTGAGCTATTCTCGGTCGCGACTCTTACAGGCCATGTGGTGCGTTGTTACGGGTCGTATCCTGCTGCGGTTGAAAATGCGGTCGCAAGTGGCGCCAAGTGTGCGCAGACTCTCGCGCTACAGGCAAGCCAATGGGGCGAACCCTTTGAGGTTTCTACATTACGTCGCGAGGACTTTGCCAAGATCCGCGAAGTGTCGGGGGCGGCCGATATTTTATCTTCTAACAATGCACCATCTTCGGTGACGGCCCGTGGGCATCAATATCCTGCGGCCTTTCTGCTCAAGGCTTCGGGATTGTTTGAACACGGTGTTAACGCTGCAATTCCTTTAGCTTACACACACTTAGATATCGCTGGCAGTGCCACAGAGGGCGATCCGCTCTATGGTAAACCCACAGCGAGTCCCTTAGTCGGTCTGTATCAATATCTGATCAATCGTTAACAACTTTACGTAATAAATAGAAATAATTCTGTAATATCTTACTTATTAGATGGTTACAGGGTTATTTCTGTTTTTATGTGACGCAGGTCGCCAAGATTTCTGATGATTTTACGTAATTAAATTACATTAAAAAGCCTTAATCAAAAAAAATATAAAAAAAGATTGTAATAAAACTACATAAAGCTATAATAGCTTTCGTGGACAGGGCAATTGGCCTTTCCCCTCTAGTCTATCCAGGATGGATACCTTTCTCCAAGGACCCGAGTGACAAGTCGTCTCAACGGATTTGAGAATCTCTAGTTCCAAGGAACCGAGCCAAGCTTCACTAGAGTACTTAATCTCAACTTTACTTAGGAGTAATTGACTATGTCTTATACAGGCAACAACCATTTTTATTGGCAAAACACTTGGTTAAATTCAGATGTTTTGCGTGGCGGTTTATTCGCTATGAGCTTTAAGGGCTAACTATCCCTTTAAACCTAGTTTCCATCATCCATCAACCTTTGTATCGCCTATTTGGCGTGTTTAGACTCAAGTAGCATATCGGTGTTTTTGCATGGGTATGCCAGGTTTTCCGCTAGCGCGGTTATGTACTTCCCCGAAAGGGACGCTTGAAATATGTCTTGCCTGCTCATTGAGCAGGCTTTTTTTTACCTGTTTTTCAGCTTAGATAACTGATTTCGCTCATATCCTAGAATCTCGTCAAAAAATTTTTGCCTAATGGCAAAAATGCCCTGTGTTGATGACACTCTTTAATTATTTGTTTTTAAAGCGTAAAACTTTTTTATGAGCGTGGCATTTGTTTTGTAATACTTAAGAATGACAGTTTTGTTATATTTATCACATAAAATACAAATGCAAATCGTTCTCAATGGTGTTACCGTATGCACACCTTAACAAAACTTGCTGAACGACTATGCGTTTTAATCTACTTCCTCTTGCGGCTGCGGTAACACTAGCATTGAATCCTTTGGCGTTGATGGCTGAAGAACAAACCTCTTCTAAAACAGAGACACAAGATCAAAATATCGAGAAAATCACAGTGATGGGTAAATACACTGTGAGTCGAAATATTGATACAGCGACAGGTCTCGGGCTCACGCTGCGGGAAACGCCACAGTCGGTCAGCATCATGACTGCGGAGCGGATTGAAGATCAGGCGTTAAATACTGTGGTCGACGTGGTGAATAACACTGTGGGCCTGTCTTCTTCAAAAACCGATAACGTGCGTAACGGTTTTTCGGCCCGCGGTTTTACCGTGCAAAACTATCAAATTGATGGCGTGCCTTTATCTTGGAGTTTAGGCGGCGATGCTGGTGAAACGGTATCGGATGTGTCTATCTATGAGCGTGTTGAAGTTGTGCGTGGTGCTACGGGTTTATTAACGGGCGCAGGCGATCCTTCTGCCTCGATTAACTTAGTGCGTAAGCATGCCGACAGCGCAGATCTTAAAGGTTATGTGGATGTCGCAACGGGAAGTTGGGATAAAAAACAAGTCACTGCGGATGTGTCCAATGGTCTGAATGAAGACGGCAGTGTCCGTGGCCGTTTAGTCGCTAAGTATGTAAATAACGATTCCTACCAAAATCTGTATCAAGATCGTAAAACCATTCTCTATGGTGTTGTCGATAGCGATATCACCGCCAACACTTTACTGCGTGTCGGTGCTAGCTATAACCACAACGATCCAAAAGGTGCGATGTGGGGCGCGTTGCCCGCCGTCTTTAGCGATGGCTCTGCCACAGATTGGGATACTTCCGCCACCACAGCCGCCGATTGGAGCCGCTGGGAAACCAAGAATATCAACTATTTTGCTAACCTAAATCATTACTTCAGCAATGGTTGGCAATTAGTGGCTAACTACAACCGCATGGAATATGAAACCACCACTAAGATGATCTACATGTCGGGTTTACTCGATAAAGACACGGGTGCAGGACTCAGTGGTCAGCGTTATCACAGCCATGGTGAAAGTAACTCAAATAACTTTGATGTGCAGCTTAAGGGCGACTATGACCTCTTTGGTCAAACCCATGAGTTTGTGACCGGCGCCTTATATAGTAAGCAAAAGTCCTACGCCGATACCTATGAGCCTATCCGTGACAATATGGCGGGATGGGACTCACAGGTGGTCGATAACTTCTACGAATGGCAACAAAATCAGTTTGCAGAGCCTGAATGGTCGACCAATGCGAACCGTCAGCTCAATATGGATACCGAGCAAAAAGGCTTTTATGCGGCGACTCGCCTGACCATCACCGATGATTTTAAACTGATTGCCGGTGGACGTATCTCAAGCTGGAACCGTGAAGGCGTGAGCTATGGTACCGATACTAACTTTGGCGATGATGGTGTGTTTGTGCCCTATGTTGGTGCTTTATACGATATCAATGAAGAGCACCGTATTTACGCCAGCTATACCGGGATTTTTAATCCGCAAAATTATTTCGATGCCAATCAAGAATATTTAGATCCATTAGAGGGCAAAGCCTACGAATTAGGTTTGAAGAGTTCCTATCTTGACGATCGCCTACATACCACAGTGGCCGTGTTCCAAATTGACCAAGATAACTTGGCAACCTTAGCTGGAACGATTGTTATCGGTGGCCAACCCGTGAATTACTATGAAGCCGCACAAGGCACTAAGAGTAAGGGGTTTGAGCTCGAAGTCGTAGGTGAGCCTGCCGATGGCTGGAATATCTCTGCGGGTTATTCGCAATTTAATGCCGAAGATGCAGAGGGTAAGCGAGTCGCAACTACCAGCCCACAGAAGCAATTTAAACTCTTTACTACCTACCAATTTGTGGATTTATTGCCCGAGTTAACCATAGGTGGTGGGGTGAATTGGCAAAGTGACAGTTACTCAGAAGGTGGCGGTGCGACAATCAAACAGGATGACTATTCCTTAGTGAATCTGATGGCGCGCTACGATCTGGCTGAGAATATGGATCTGCAGGTTAACGTAGAGAATCTGTTGGATGAGAAATACTATGCCTATATGACAGCGTCTGGCCTAGCTTACAGTGCGTATCACTACGGCGCGCCACGTAACTTTACCGTCAGCTTTAACTATCGTTTTTAAGCTGTTTCCCCGTTGAACTCAAAAAGCCGGCGCCCTTAAGGGTACCGGCTTTTTGCTATCGACTTCACTCCCATTTGCTGCGCAGAGGCGACCGAATATGCCTGCATGGGATAAGCATTGTGCTGTTTTGTAATTATTTCGCTTTAAAAACAATGTGCTGTTCATCCTGAACGGCATTAGAACTTTCCCGGTATTAAGATTGGCTTGCTAACCCCTATTTATAGTGAGCTTTAATGTAAATTAAGTGCGCTGGTTTTTTGTTCTGTTTAGCGATTTCTATCAAGAAAATCTCCATCAATTTTCTGGCCTGACCAGCATAAACTCCCTATAATCCCCCTGCGAAAAACACTGCTACATAGTGTTTACATTTTTAGACCCTACCTACTTAAAAATAAAAGGAACCCAGTTCCATGTTAGAAAAGCTGTTCAAACTGAAACAAAATCAAACGAGCCTCAAGCAGGAAGCGATAGCAGGTTTGACAACATTTATGACTATGGCCTACATCATTTTTGTGAATCCAATGATGTTAGCCGATGCGGGTATGGATCATGGCGCTGTGTTTGTGGCCACCTGTTTAGCGGCGGCGGTGGGCTGTATTGTGATGGGTATCATGGCGAACTATCCCATTGCACTGGCCCCAGGTATGGGACTCAATGCCTTTTTTACCTACACAGTTGTGGGTGAAATGGGTTACAGCTGGGAAACGGCGCTTGGTGCGGTTTTCTTATCGGGAATTTGCTTTTTAATCTTATCCTTAGTGCGTATTCGCGAGTGGATTGTTAACAGCATTCCTATGTCACTGCGTATTGGTATTGCTGCGGGTATTGGTTTATTCCTCGCACTGATTGGTCTTAAGAGCGCTGGCATTGTGGTAGCAAGCTCTGCAACCTTAGTGACTATGGGTGATATTACCGCCTTCCCTGCGGTGATGGCCGTGTTAGGTTTCTTCCTGATCATCGCCATGGTGCAACGTGGCATGAAATCGGCGGTGATTTTAAGCATCCTTATCATCACAGGACTGGGATTAATCTTCGGTGATGTGCAGTACAAGGGTATCGTCTCTATGCCGCCTTCAGTCGCACCGACCTTTATGGCGATGGATTTGTCTCAAGTATTTGAAGTGACAATGCTGTCTGTGGTATTTGCCTTCTTATTTGTGGATCTCTTTGATACCTCTGGCACTTTAGTTGCGGTGGCGCAACGTGGTGGTTTCCTCGATGAAAAGGGCCGTTTACCTCGCCTAAACCGTGCTTTAACTGCGGACAGTTTAGCGACGATTGCGGGCGCTGCATTCGGTACGTCAACCACCACCAGTTATATCGAAAGTACCGCTGGGGTGAGTGCAGGCGGCCGTACTGGCTTAACCGCTGTCGTGGTCGGCTTACTGTTCATCTTGGCCTTATTCTTATCACCATTGGCAGGGATGATCCCCACCTATGCCACGGCTGGTACGCTGTTCTATGTGGCGATTCTGATGATGTCTGGGCTGGTTCACGTCGAATGGGAAGATTTAACAGAAGCAGCGCCTGTGGTTGTGGTCTGTATCCTGATGCCGTTAACTTTCTCTATCGCCACAGGGATTGCACTGGGGATTATTTCCTATGCCGCAATCAAACTGTTAACGGGCCGTTTTAGCGATTTAAATATCGGGGTGATTGTGCTCGCGGCGATGTTTATTGCGAAATTTATTTACGGCTGATACTTCGCCAGTCGCCAATTAGGCGGTTTTTTTGAGGGTCATCTAATCGATGGCCCTTTTTTATGCGCGATCCCAAGCAGAATTGAAAATTTCTACCCACATGCTGCCCACTAACTACCAATTGCTCTGCGGATTAGGTATAAGGATTATCCGGTTATTTTCTACATATGAATAATGAATTTAAGTGAGATTGCGTATCGCCGCGTGGTAGTGAAGTTAGGGACGAGTGTGCTGACGTCTGGCAGTAAACAGCTGGATAAAGCCCATATGGTTGAGCTTGCTCGTCAAATGGCCGCACTGATGAGATCAGGGGTCGAAGTCGTATTATGCACTTCTGGCGCAATTGCCGCCGGACGCGAACATCTCCAATACCCGGTATTGCCCGACACTATGGCCAATAAACAGTTATTAGCTGCTGTCGGGCAGAGTCAGCTTATTCTCGCTTGGGCACAACTCTTTAGTATCTACGGTTTGCATGTGGGGCAATTGCTGCTGACCCGTGCTGATTTACACGATAGAGAGCGCTATTTGAATGCCCGCGATACCCTTAATGCTTTGCTGGCAAACAATATTATCCCCATCATCAACGAAAACGACGCGGTTGCTACTAATGAAATCAAAGTGGGCGACAACGACAACTTGTCGGCGCGTGCGGCACTGTTGTGTGATGCCGACCTGTTGATTTTGTTGACGGATCAAAAGGGCTTATTCGACGCCGATCCGCGCACTAACCCTAATGCTAAGCTGATTTCTCAGGTCGAGAAAATTGACGACAGTCTGCGTTTGTTGGCGGGTGGTTCGGTGTCGGGTTTAGGTACGGGCGGAATGTCGACTAAGCTAGAAGCTGCGGATATTGCTCGCCGCGCGGGCATTGAAGTGGTGATTGCCTCGGGTCATCACCCCGATGTGATTAAAAAGGTGGTCGCTAAAGAATCGATTGGCACCCATTTTAGTGCTATCGAAAATCCATTAGAGAGTCGCAAACAGTGGATTTTAGCGGGGCCTGCGGCCCAAGGTTCTCTGGTGCTCGATGCGGGCGCGGTGAAAGCCGTGACCGAAAAAGGTCGCAGTCTGCTCTCTAAGGGGATTATTGGCGTTAAAGGGGAATTTGAACGTGGTGCAACCCTGCAATTGGTTGATCAAAAAGGCAAAATCATTGCCAGAGGCATCACCCGCTACTGTGGTGAGGCCTTAGGGTTAATTGCGGGTAAACATTCCGACGAAATCGAGTCTGTGCTCGGTTACGATTATGGTGACGCAATAGTGCACCGCAACGACATGGTCGTCTTATAAGCGAGGTCTGTTTTGAGTCAAATTAATCAAGCGCAATATTTACAACAACTTGGTCATAATGCCAAACAGGCGAGTTATGCCTTAGCCAACCTAACAGCGAGCCAAAAGGCGGATTTACTTGAGGCGATAGCTGAGGCCCTGACGCAGAACACTCAGGCGATTCTTGCGGCTAACGCCAAAGATGTTGCAGCTGCTAAGGCTGAAGGCTTGAATGATGCGATGATCGATAGATTGTTGCTTAACGAGTCGCGTCTGGCGGGGATTATCGGTGATATTGGTGATGTGGTGCGTCTTGCCGATCCCGTTGGCGAAGAGTTTGGCAGTCGAGTGTTGGACAATGGGTTAAGGCTCACGCGCCGCCGCGTACCGCTGGGCGTGATTGGGGTTATCTATGAGGCGCGGCCGAATGTGACGGTCGATATTGCGGTATTGGCACTGAAAACCGGTAACGCAGTGATTCTGCGCGGCGGAAAAGAGACGCTCGAATCCAATAAACTGATTAGTGAAGTGATCCGTGGCGCGATTGCGAGCCAAGGTCTGCCAGTCGATGCGGTGCAGCTGATTGATTCTCCCGATAGAGCTTTAGTCACAGGGTTACTTAAGCTCGACCAATATGTCGATATGATAGTTCCCCGTGGCGGACAAGCACTGCAGCGCCTATGCGCCGAGCAAGCGACGATTCCGGTGATTTTAGGTGGCATTGGGATTTGTCATCTGTATGTTGATAAACATGCCGATCTTGAGCGGGCTCTCGAGGTGATTGCCAACGCAAAAGTGCAGCGCCCGACGGTATGCAACGCGCTGGATACCTTGCTGGTGGATAACGCAGTTGCCGAGCGTTTTGTGCCGCAAATTGCCGAATACTTACATCGTTTAGGTGTGCGTTTTTCGGTGTGCGAACAAAGCTATGCACTCCTTGATGGGCTGGGGTTTGATATTTCTCCGGCAACTGAGCAAAGCTTTGCGACAGAGTGGTTGTCTTTGACCTTAGGCATTAAAGTTGTGAGCGATATAGATACAGCCATTGCCCATATCCGTACCTATTCCAGTGGGCACTCTGAGGCGATTATCACCGATGATATCCATGCGGCAACGCATTTTATGAACGAAGTAAATTCGGCTGCTGTGTATGTAAATGCCAGTACCCGTTTTACCGATGGCGGCCAATTTGGCTTGGGTGCGGAGGTGGCAGTGAGCACACAAAAACTCCATGCCCGTGGTCCTATGGGGCTTGAGGCGCTGACCACCTATAAGTGGTTAGCATGGGGTGATTACACCTGCCGCGCTTAGTTCTCCTAACAAGGAGTAAGCTGTTGTGATCTGCAAAATCACCGATCAGAAAAGCCGCAATAGCGGCTTTTTTGTTGGCAAATATATCGATTAATGGATGAGTGGAGTGTAAGTCGCTATCACCCACAAACATACAAAAGCGATAGACATCACTGTGGTGAATGTGCGAAAGGCTCTAATGTAATTCAAAGTATACAAAAAATACTTTTCTTGTACTCTGCGGGTGATAAGTACTGAGGGGAGTAAAAAAGTGCAATAAAGCATGACCACCATAGTGGTAAAACCATTTCCGAAAAAATGCTCATAGATAAAAAGGGCAATACAAATGAGCATGGCGACCCAACCGATAGGGCTTATGCCATCTTCTTGATCCCATTGAGTTGATTTTTGCATATGACTATCCTTAGCCACTCAATCGATAGTTTAATTTATAGACGGTTAAGACATGCTTTTCAATGACTTTTATGGGGAGTGTCTAAAAGAATTTGACTGACGTTTGTAGGCTAAAGCGTTTTAATATCTGCAAAAGACCCACGGCATAATTTCGCTAAGTCATTCGCCGCAAGACAGATTTCAAGGCCGCGGCGACCAGCGCTGACATAGATTTTGTCGTATTGCTTTGCACTTTCATCAATGATCGTTGGCAGCTGTTTTTTCTGGGCTAGGGGGCTTATTCCGCCAACGAGGTAGCCTGATGATTTTTGTGCTAAATCCGCATCGGCCATTTGCAGTTTTTTCTGGCCTAAACATTTAGCGACGGCTTTTAAATTGAGTTGATGATCAACCGGAACGAGCGCAACAGCAAGCGGCGGATGGGCTTTATCGGTCGCAACCAGTAAGGTTTTAAACACTTGCGCGGGGGCGAGCCCTAACACATTGGCGGCTTCTTCACCGTAAGCGGCGCAGTGTGGGTCGTGACTGTATTCTAAGATTTCAAAGGGAATTTTGGCTTTCTTTGCCATTTGTACGGCTGGTGTCATGCTCTCGTCCTCGCGCCCCAAAATTAGGTGCAATAAAAGTCTAGGGGCAATAAAAGTCCGCCATAGTAGCCCTTTCTGCGGCGTTAAAATGTTAGCTCGGGCATAAATTGCCTATGCCCGAGTGATATGCCTTATTCAGTCTGCAAGCTTGGCATTGAGCTTGGTTTTGCGCTCCAGATAGCGTGGGAATAACTGCTGCAACATCATGCCACTTAAAATAAAACCTAATCCGATATAAGTTGCGGTGGCGATAGTCTCTTGCAAAATCCAAGCAATAAAGCCAATCGACATCACTGGCGATAAAAATACTAAGGTACTGATATTGGCGGTGCGAGTCGCAGTTTTAAGCGCCATTAACCAGAGCACAAAGGTAATGCCCATCTCAAATAAGCCGACATACATCCCCGCCATCACGGCTTTAATGCTAAAACTAGGGAGCGCATCGGTTAGTAACAGCGTGATGGTAATAAAGGGTAAACCAATCAAAAAGCTTAATAGCAGGCTGACGACGGGGTCACCTTGATCTTTAGTGTTCACAATCCAATATAGGCACCAGAGCAAAGTGCTGGTTAATGCAAGACCAATCCCGAGCGGACTGTCGAAGCGAAAACCGCTGACATCACCGCCGGTGGCGATAATAAATACCCCTGAGTAGGCAATCAGTGCCGCAATCATATCGCTCTTACGCAAATGTTGTTTTAACAGCGGCGCGGCTAACAGCGGCAGCAATACCGCCCAAGTGTAGTTGAGTGAGAGTGCCTGCTGGGCGGGTAATAGTGAATAGGCTTTAAACAGCACTACATAATACAGAAAGGGATTAATCAGCCCGGTAATCAGATAAAACGCAGGGCGGCGTAGGAGCTGCGCTTTAAGGAGTGGCAGTTTTTTCTGCCAAGCGAGAATGGCACCTAGGGCGATGATTGAAGTGAGTACTGCCACAAACACCAGCTGCAATGGGCTATAAAATCCGAGGGCAATCTTAAAGGCGGTTGCCACCGTCGACCAGAGGAATACCGCGGCCATGCCGTACACATACGCCAAATTTGAAGATTTCACACTATTACCCTATGCGCTTATACATCACTCAATGTGCGCAGATTGAATAACAGCTATTGCTGATAAGCAAGCGGATTTTACGGTTTTGAATATTTTATACATTCGAGCCCTTTAAAAAGATAAATCAGAAAATTTTTTGTATGGCCCTTGTAATTAAATTCCCTGTCCCAATATAGGTGTTAAGGCAGAGAAGGTGGCCAACAGTGGACTTGAAAAAAATGCGTCCGGCCCCATATCAAAACCAACTTATAAATTTAGTTTGACAGAAATTTTTCGGAGGACCTCATGGGTAAAATTATTGGTATCGACTTAGGCACAACAAACTCTTGTGTAGCTGTCCTCGATGGTGGCAAAGCACGCGTATTAGAGAATGCTGAAGGCGATCGCACAACCCCGTCTATCATCGCTTACACCGATGATGAGACCATCGTGGGTCAGCCAGCAAAACGCCAAGCTGTTACTAACCCAAATAACACATTCTTTGCGATCAAGCGTTTGATCGGTCGTCGCTTCAAAGATGACGAAGTTCAACGTGACGTGAACATCATGCCATTCAAAATTATCCAAGCCGACAACGGTGATGCTTGGGTTGAATCACGTGGCAACAAAATGGCTCCACCACAAGTTTCTGCTGAAATCTTGAAAAAGATGAAGAAAACAGCAGAAGACTTCTTAGGTGAAGAAGTGACAGAAGCGGTAATTACCGTTCCTGCATACTTTAACGATTCACAACGTCAAGCCACTAAAGATGCGGGCCGCATCGCTGGTCTTGAAGTTAAACGTATTATCAACGAACCAACGGCTGCAGCACTGGCCTACGGTATCGACAAGAAGCAAGGCGACAACATCGTTGCAGTGTACGACTTAGGTGGTGGTACATTCGATATCTCTATCATCGAAATCGACAGCAACGACGGCGACCAAACCTTCGAAGTATTGGCGACTAACGGTGACACTCACTTAGGTGGTGAAGACTTTGACAACCGTTTAATCAACTACTTAGCTGATGAATTCAAGAAAGAGCAAGGCTTAGATCTGCGTAAAGATCCATTAGCAATGCAACGTCTGAAAGAAGCGGCCGAAAAGGCGAAGATTGAGCTTTCAAGCACCAACCAAACTGAAGTGAACCTGCCATACATCACTGCCGATGCAACAGGTCCTAAGCACTTAGTGGTGAAAATCACCCGTGCTAAGTTAGAGTCACTGGTTGAAGACTTAATCATTCGTACCTTAGAGCCATTAAAAGTGGCACTGGCTGACGCTGACTTATCAGTATCAGACATTAACGAAGTGATTTTAGTGGGCGGTCAAACCCGTATGCCTAAGGTTCAAGAAGCGGTTTCTAACTTCTTCGGTAAAGAACCTCGTAAAGACGTTAACCCAGACGAAGCCGTAGCCGTAGGTGCTGCGATTCAAGCGGGCGTACTGTCAGGCGACGTGAAAGACGTTCTGCTGTTAGACGTAACACCACTGTCTCTGGGTATCGAAACCATGGGCAGCGTAATGACCAAGCTGATTGAGAAAAACACCACTATTCCGACTAAGGCACAGCAAGTGTTCTCAACAGCCGATGACAACCAAAGCGCAGTAACCATTCACGTACTGCAAGGTGAGCGTAAGCAAGCGAGCGCGAACAAGTCATTAGGTCAGTTCAACCTTGACGGTATTGAGCCAGCACCACGTGGAATGCCACAAATCGAAGTGATGTTCGATATCGACGCTGACGGTATTCTGCATGTTTCTGCGACCGACAAGAAAACCGGTAAGAAACAAAACATCACTATCAAAGCTTCTTCAGGCTTAAGCGAAGAAGAAGTGGCGCAAATGGTACGTGACGCTGAAGCACACGCTGAAGAAGACAAGAAGTTTGAAGAGTTAGTGCAATCTCGCAACCAAGCTGACGGCTTAGTTCACGCAACTAAGAAACAAGTTGAAGAAGCGGGCGATGCACTGCCAGCAGACGATAAAGCTAAGATTGAAGCGGCAATGAGCGCAGTTGAAGTTGCAGCAAAAGGCAACGACAAAGAAGCCATTGAAAAAGCGACTCAAGAGCTGATTGAAGCGTCTGCTAAGCTGATGGAAATTGCTCAGGCTAAAGCTCAAACTCAAGGCGGCGCACAAGAAGGTGCTGCTAAACAGTCTAACGCGACTGCCGATGACGTTGTCGATGCTGAATTTGAAGAAGTGAAAGACGACAAGAAATAACATTTGCTCTCAATCAAATTGATTGATTTCAAATAGTTAATTTCTAGGCGGGCGTTACGGGGAAACCCTAACGCCCGTTCGTTCAACTTAAGCTGAGAAGCATGAGATTATGTCAAAGCGAGATTATTACGAAGTATTAGGCGTTGGTCGTGACGCCAGCGAGCGTGAAATTAAAAAAGCCTACAAGCGTTTGGCGATGAAGTTTCACCCCGATCGCAACCCTGGCGACAAAGCTGCCGAGGCGAGCTTTAAAGAAGTTAAAGAAGCCTACGAAATCCTTACCGATGCCAACAAAAAAGCGGCCTATGACCAATTTGGTCATGCGGGTGTGGATCCGAATCGCGGCGGCGGTGGTGGCTACGGCGGCGCGGGAGATTTCGGCGATATTTTCGGTGATGTCTTTGGCGATATTTTCGGCGGTGGACGCCGTGGCGGTCAACGCCAAGCGGCCCGCGGCTCAGATTTACGTTACAACCTAGAGTTATCACTGGAAGAAGCTGTAAAAGGCCTCACCAAAGAACTGCGTATTCCAACCTTAGCCAGCTGTGATGTGTGTGACGGCAGCGGTGCAAAAAAAGGCACGTCGGCTACCACCTGTACAACCTGTCATGGTCAAGGCCAAGTGCAAATGCGTCAGGGTTTCTTTACCGTGCAACAGCCTTGTCCAACCTGTCATGGACGCGGCAAGATCATTAAAGATCCTTGCTCTAAGTGTCATGGCGATGGCCGTGTCGAGAAGACTAAAACCCTGTCAGTTAAGATCCCTGCGGGTGTCGACACTGGCGACCGTATCCGCTTAGCGGGTGAAGGTGAAGCAGGCGAGTTTGGTGCGCCACCGGGGGATTTATACGTTCAGGTCACTGTACGTGAACATGCTATTTTCGTGCGTGATGGCAACAACCTCTACTGCGAAGTGCCAATTTCATTCAGCAAAGCGGCGCTCGGCGGCGAGATTGAAGTGCCAACACTGGACGGCAAAGTCAGCCTGAAGATCCCTGCCGAAACGCAAACGGGTCGTATGTTCCGTCTGCGTGGTAAAGGGGTTAAATCGGTTCGCAGCCATGCGGTGGGCGACTTGCTCTGCAAAGTCGTGATGGAAACGCCAGTCAACCTAAACGAGCGTCAGAAAGAATTACTGCGTGAGTTTGAGGCGACCCTAACCGGCGAATCAAAGAAGCACAGCCCAAAGGCTGAAGGCTTTTTCGATGGCGTAAAGAAGTTTTTCCAAGACCTAAATAGCTAATTAGGTTTGCTGGCGCCGCTGTTATGTTAGTTAGCAGCGCACTAGATAAATAAAGCCCCGCAGTGTTTAACACTAGCGGGGCTTTTTTATAGTTGTTTTATGCAAAACCACTTAAAAGGTTTGATGTTAGTTTGATTGTTCTGCTTTGCTAGTTGTCTTTATAGCCGAGATTGTACGTGACTTAAACCTAGCGTTAGGCTTCTCTTTTTTAAAGAAAAATCCAAGTCGTGGGGCTTCACCCCACACCCGACCAAGGAGGACTGCTCGTCCTATCCTCCTTGGATGCTCCAAGACGCCCCAACGGAGTTGAAAGCCCCTTGTGCTCATAGCCAAATTTGCTATCGCTTCCGAAGGATACGTCCCTGCACCTGCGAAAGCTAGCTCGCCATCCATGGCGAGACTCACGCAATTTGCCTATTCGCCCTGCGGCAACTCCGAGGGGGGGGGAACTTATGTGACTTCGACGTTAGCTGTTAATCCCGAAAGAGTTATACCTGTCCCATCTCCCGTCTTGACGCTATCTCGGCATCCATGCCTCGCTCACACAACGAACACAACGGCAACTCAGAGGGGATGGTGTATTCCTAAGATTATGATGTGATGAGTAAATTGCTTAGGCATTAAAGTCATACTTGTTCAGTTTCTCGTTATGAAGATTTACGTAAGTCCCTTCTTTTCTTTGATAAGTAAGATTTATGTAGTAATGCTTTGTACTGATTTTTGACTAATTTAATTGTTGTTCATTGAAATTCTATTATTCCACCATAAGTTAGCTAAGAACATGTAACCAATATAGGGGGGCGTATGCCTGATTTAACAAAAGCAAGTTGTCCTTGTCGAGGATGCAATAAAGTTGCCAATAACGCTGAAGAAGTAGAAAAGTTGTTCGGTCTCAGAAATATGGGGGATGGAACTATTCGAGTGCAGTCATATTGTCGTGATTGTAGAAGTTTGCAATGTGAAGCTAGTAATCCTAAATGTAGCTGATGACTATAGGCAGATATGATGTTGTATCTGCCTTATTGTGT
Organism: Shewanella decolorationis S12; assembly: GCF_000485795.1. Classification (GTDB taxonomy): domain Bacteria; phylum Pseudomonadota; class Gammaproteobacteria; order Enterobacterales; family Shewanellaceae; genus Shewanella; species Shewanella decolorationis. The sequence continues at coordinate 84,928 of NZ_AXZL01000076.1, read as the reverse complement.
TAAGTTATTCGCCTTTTGGTGTACTCGGGATACTTGATGTCACAAACTTATAAGATGGATGCAGTTGCTTGGCTTAAAACACTAGAGGACTCTAGTGTTGACTTATTCATCACAGACCCTCCATATGAGTCATTAGAAAAGCACCGAAAAATAGGTACTACAACGCGCCTTAAAGATAGTAAATCATCTAGTAATCAATGGTTTGCTGTTTTTCCTAATGCTAGGTTTGAAGAGTTGTTTAGTGAGATTTATAGAGTGCTAAAAAAAGGTTCTCACTTTTATCTATTCTGTGATCAGGAAACAATGTTTGTAGCAAAGCCTATTGCTGAGAAGGTTGGTTTTAAATTCTGGAAACCTATTGTCTGGGATAAATGTGCGATAGGAATGGGCTATCATTATCGTGCACGATATGAGTTTATTTTGTTTTTTGAGAAAGGAAAAAGAAAACTAAGCGATTTAAGTGTTCCGGATGTACTTCAATATAAGAGAGTCTGGAAGGGTTATCCCACAGAGAAACCTGTTGATTTAATTGAAGTTCTTGTTAGGCAAAGTTCTTCTGAAAATGATGTTGTAGCTGACTCTTTTTTCGGTTCTGGGTCAACTCTTGTTGCGGCAAATAATTTGTCGAGATTATATTTAGGTTGTGATATATCCGATTCTGCTCACGATTATTTAAATATCAGACTAAAAGCAAGCAGTGAGAAAGACACTGTCCATAATTCTGTTCTAGGCTAATTTCACTTACTGATATGATTTTCTTAATTATCATTCAAAATGATTTGAACTCAAAAAAGTTAAGACAGACAGCTCATCTTTCGAGATGAATTACTAACACTGTAAATTCAGGAGTTAACCTTCCCCTGCGAAGTTGCCGCGGGTCGTTGGAATAAATTGCGTGAGTCCGGTCATGGATGACCGGCTAGCTTTCGCAGGTACAGGGACGTTGCCTTCGGAAGCGATAGCAATTTATCCATAAGACCAAGGCCACTAACCAATGCATGTAACTTCGTTAGGGTGGCAAGGGAGATCCAAGAGGGGATTGCTGTTGATCCCCTCTTGGTCGGGTGTGGGTTGAAGACCCACGACTTTGATTTAAAAACCTTTAACTCAATGATTGCTTGTCGATAGTTGGTAATCCGATACGTCACTGGATATGACGAAACAACTATCCCAAGGCTTTAGTCCAAGCCGAACAAGATTGGTATTAACAGCCAACTCTGCGTAAACTTTCGCTCCCATGTTTTTATCGGTGTTGTGATGACCATTCCTAAGCCTTCTACTTCCCCTGAGCCTTCTCCTGAGTCGTTAACCTTTGCCGAGCTTGGCATCAATTCGACGTTATGTTCGGTATTGCCTGCCGCACTCAAACAGCCGACACGGGTGCAGCAATTAGCGATTCCGGCGATTCTGGCTGGGCGAGATGTGTTAGCGCTATCGCAAACCGGTAGCGGTAAGACCTTGGCTTTTGGTTTGCCCTTACTGCAAGCAGTCTATCAACAACTTCAGCAGCAAGTCGTATTAGCGGGGGCTGAGTCTGTGTCATCCTCGGCCAGCAATACGCAGGCCTTAGTGCTCGTGCCGACACGGGAGTTAGCGCAGCAGGTGAGTGAGGCGCTGCAAGCGCTGGCGAGTAAGTTATCGTCTTCTTTGAAGATGCAGCTCCTCTGTGGCGGCATAGCACAGGAAGAACAATTAGCCGAACTTGCTGCTAAACCGCAGCTTATCGTGGCAACCCCAGGGCGCTTATTGGATTTATGCACACAGTCCCATCTCAGTCTCGACTCGATTAAATACCTAGTGCTAGACGAAGCCGACCGCTTACTGGAAATGGGATTTTGGCCCGATGTGCAAAAGCTAATGGCAATGATGCCTAAGTGTAAGCAAATCTTACTGTTTTCTGCCACCTTGCCCGAGGCGTTGGATGCCTTGGCGGGTAAATTGCTGAGCAATAATCCCCTTCGGGTTGAGGCCAGTACACGCAATGCTGTCGTCGCCGAAATCGAAGAGCGACTGTATTTAGTCAATAAGGGCAGTAAGGCGCAGGCATTGATTGCGTTACTCAAACAGTATCGATGGCCGCAAGTGCTGGTGTTTATCAGTGCCCGCGACGATGCCGATGCGATAGCGAAACGACTACTTAAGGCGGGGATAAATGCTGCTGCGCTGCACGGCGAAAAAGATCAAACCGTGCGCAGTCAAACCTTGGCCGACTTTAAAGCCCATCGCATTCAAGTGGTGGTGGCAACAGATTTGATGGCCCGTGGTATTCATGTCGATGCCTTGCCTGTGGTGATCAACTTAGATTTACCCTCCAGTGCGCCTGTGTATGTGCACCGCATTGGCCGCACCGCAAGGACGGGCGCTAATGGGCTCGCCATCTCTTTGGTGTGCCATGGTGAAATGCTAAGCTTAACCGCGATCCGAAACTTGACGGCGCGTGAGTTACCGTTAGCATCATTGGCGGACTTTCCTGTGACCGATAAGCCGAGCGAAAGAGTCAGAGAGGACGGTACTGATAATAAAGTGGCACCTAAGCGCCCACCTCGGGATAAACAGGCAAATCGTCGCAGTCTTAATAAGCACAGCATCAAAGCCTTTAAAGGTAAACGTTGAGAGAGCCTGCGCTTCTATCCATAAATGGCTAGCACTTATTGGCTGCTGTTTACCTGTGTGCTTATTAATATTAGAAGTTTACTCACATTAGAGGCTTACTTACATTAGAGGCTTACTCTGATTAAAGGATCCGGCATGGCGTCGAAATTGACTATAGGTAACGCACTTCACCACATGGTAACTCACGGTTTAACTACCCAACGTTTTACGCTTCGGCCATTTCAGCGAGCGGATCTCGAGGCTTTTACCGCCTATCGAGCCGAGCCTAAGGTCGCCAAATATCAAAGCTGGACGGATTACTCTTATAGCGATGCTGTCGCGTTATTTGAGAACATTGATTACGCACAATTTGGCGCGGCGGAAACTTGGTTTCAATTGGCTATTGTCAGTACTGCATCAGCAGAGACGCCTGCCACCTTAGTGGGCGATTTGGCGCTGCATTTTATTGATGAGCAGCAAATGGAAATCGGCTTTACGATTGCGCCTGAGTATCAAGGCCAGCAGGTTGCGTTTGAGGCCGTCAGCGCATTACTGGATTTCCTCTTTGTGGCATTAGATAAGCATCGTGTTATTGCGATAACCGATACTCAAAATCTTGCCAGCTGTCGATTACTCGAAAAACTCGGTTTTCGGCGCGAAGCCCATTATGTGAAAAATATCTTCTTTAAGGGCGCATGGGGCGATGAATACCTCTATGCCATGTTAAGGGAAGACTATATTGCACCTTAACTGGCTCGAAGCTTCCTCGTGCTGTAAAGCAAGTTCTGAATGTCGTTTGGCTTCTGCTTGCTATCTCAGTAAAATCTTAATCATGATTAGCTAGGTTCGGCCTCGTTCGGATTAAGGAGTTCCCTATGAAAGCAACAACACTCGCCTTAGTGGCGGTTGGACTCACGTTAGGATTATCGGGCTGCGCGACCACTAAATCGCCCACGGGACGTAGCCAAACCTTGCTTTATTCATCCTCGCAAATGCAGCAAATGGGGGATGCTTCTTTTGAAGAAATGAAAAAGCAGCAAAAGATCAGTAGCGATAAAAAGCTGACACAGTACGTAAATTGCGTGGCGAATCGCGTCACCGCGGTGCTGCCCGACCAAAGCCAGAAGTGGGATGTCGTCTTGTTCAACTCCGAGCAAGTTAACGCCTTTGCATTGCCTGGCGGACACATTGGCGTGTATACCGGGTTACTTAACGTCGCGAGTACCCCGGACCAACTGGCAACCGTATTAGGCCATGAAGTGGCCCACGTATTAGCCCAGCATGGTAATGAACAGGTCTCACGGGCGCAGATGACGGGCATGGGGATGCAAATCGCCGATGCCGCCCTTGGCGCGAGTGGCGTCTCAAATCGTGACTTATATATGTCGGCTTTAGGACTGGGTGCGCAGGTCGGGGTGATTTTACCCTTTGGCCGCGCTCAAGAGAGTGAGGCAGATGTGATGGGACTGGAGCTGATGGCGCGGGCAGGGTTCGACCCAGCGCAGAGCGTGGTGCTCTGGCACAATATGTCGAAAGCGGGCGGTAGCCAAGGGCCAGAGCTGTTATCAACGCATCCATCCAACAGTAATCGCATCGCCCAACTCGAGCAATTACAGGGGCAAATGCAGCCTTTGTATCAAAGCGCAAAGGCGAATATTAAAAACCAATGCGTGTTGCCTAAATAGCGATTTAGCGCATGGCGCTCGTTTAGATGCAGGCCTTATCTTGCCGCAATTAGGCGCTATTACCAGGGCGTGTTGACGTTTCTAGATTAGATTTTGTTCGTTCTGGCAAGCAAGTGCTCGCGAAACGAGGAATGATGTGTATTCTACTCAAATGACGAGCGGCTCTTATGACAGAAAGTAAGAGCAAGTGCTTGCCAGACGAACCCTTCGGGCAGCATTTGGCTGACGTTTCTGCTGCGTTATCGTCCGTTTATGTAGAATAACTACACCGCACAGACTTTGCCTTGCATAAACGGTGAGCCAAATTGCTGCAAAAATAACCCTGAAACGTCAACACGCCCTAGATAAATAAGCATCGGTTACGTAAAATCGCCGCCAAGGTTAAATAAGCAGTCAGTTTATCAGCATAGGGCGTGGAACTATGCTAAACTGGCGCGCAAAATTCCATTGAACATTGAGAGTCGTTAATTATGTCTGATAAATTCAGTACTGTTGAACAGCAAGCAAGCTATGGTGTCGGTCGTCAAATGGGCGAGCAACTGGCTGCCAATTCTTTTGAAGGTGTGGATATTGCTGCCGTTCAAGCTGGTTTAGCCGATGCATTTGCTGGCGTTGAAAGCGCGGTTTCTATGCAAGATATGCAAGTTGCATTCACTGAGATCAGCCGTCGCATTCAAGCGGCTCAAGAGCAAGCTGCTGCCGAAGCTTCTGCCGAAGGCGAAGCGTTTTTGGCAGAAAACGCTAAGCGTGCAGGCGTGATCGTGACTGACTCTGGTCTGCAATACGAAGTATTAGTTCAAGGTAGCGGTGCAAAACCAACCTACGAAGACACTGTTCGCACTCACTACCACGGTTCTTTCATCAATGGTGACGTGTTCGACAGCTCTGTTGTTCGTGGCCAACCAGCTGAATTCCCAGTATCTGGCGTTATCGCTGGCTGGACTGAAGCCCTACAACTGATGCCAGTTGGTACCAAGTTAAAGTTATTCGTCCCACATCACTTAGCATACGGTGAGCGTGGTGCGGGTGCTTCTATTCCTCCATACTCAACCTTAGTGTTTGAAGTCGAGTTATTAGACATCGTCTAATGTGATTGAAACGCCTAAGCCAGTCTTAGGCGTTTTTGTATGGAAGTGATGAACAGGTTTGAGGAGATTGAAATGGGTGGACAAGTGAGAGTTGCAATTGTCGGTGCGGGTGGACGCATGGGACGGACTCTTATTGAATCGGCTTATCATCAAGAGCACATTCGCTTAGGCGCGGCTATTGAGCGTCCGGGTTCAAGTTTAGTCGGCGTTGATGCAGGCGAGCTTGTCGGTGTGGGTAAGTTAAATGTCATTATCATGGATTCGCTCGACTATGCGACCGATGACTTTGATGTGCTGATTGATTTTACTGCGCCAGAGGCCAGTATTGTCCATTTAGACTGGTGTGTACGCCATAAGAAAGCCATGGTGATCGGCACAACGGGTTTCAATCATGCTCAAAAAGAACAGATCAATGCCTTTGCCGAGCAAACGCCGGTAGTGATGGCGCCGAATATGTCTGTGGGTGTCAATCTGATGTGGAAATTGCTTGAGTTGGCCGCTGAGGTCATGGGCGATTACACCGATATCGAAATTATCGAAGGTCACCACAGATATAAGAAAGACGCACCATCTGGCACGGCACTAAAAATGGGTGAAGTGATAGCCAAGACCTTAGGGCGTGATCTCGAAAAATGCGCCGTCTATGGCCGCGAAGGGATCACTGGCGAGCGCGACCGTGAAACTATCGGTTTTGCGACTGTGCGCGCGGGCGACTTAGTGGGTGAGCATACCGCCATGTTTGCTGATATCGGTGAGCGTTTAGAGATCACCCATAAAGCCTCTAGTCGTATGACCTTTGCTAATGGCGCTATGCGTGCCGCCCATTGGTTAGTGGAGCAAAAACCGGGTCTGTATGACATGCAGCAGGTATTAGGTTTGAATTAACAGAAAAAACGCCATATTGGCGTTTTTTTTTGCACTCAGATACCAAGGTGTAGACGAGCTTGGGTTTATCCTGTAAACTCGCTGGAATTTGTCAAAATTTCGTAAATCAGCGGAAATTGGTATCTTAACACAACATAAAAACATTATATTTCAGTGGCTTGGCTCTTTATGGAGGTCGCGTTGACAAAGTCTGCCTTACTCGTACTCGAAGATGGAACCGTATTCACTGGCACAGCGATAGGTGCCGATGGTCTCTCTGTTGGTGAAGTTGTTTTTAACACTTCCATGACAGGATACCAAGAAATTTTAACTGATCCCTCTTATTCACGCCAAATAGTAACTTTAACCTACCCCCACATTGGTAACACTGGTACCAATAATGAAGACGTCGAATCCAATGGGGTTCATGCTTGTGGTTTAATCATTCGCGATCTTCCACTCGTAGCAAGTAGTTTCCGCAATCAGCAAACCCTCAGTGATTATCTCAAAGCAAACAATGTTGTTGGCATCGCAGATATCGATACTCGTAAATTAACTCGAATCCTCCGTGAAAAAGGTGCCCAAGCGGGTTGCATCATGGCGGGTGCTGACTTAGATGAAGCGAAAGCACTGGCTGCGGCTAAAGCCTTCCCAGGTTTAAAGGGCATGGATTTAGCAAAAGAAGTGACTACAGACAAAGCCTACCCATGGCGCAAGGGTAGCTGGCGTTTAGTGGGCGGCTTACCTGAAGATACACCAGCCGAAGCGTTGAAGTACAAAGTCGTTGCCTACGACTACGGCGTTAAGCAAAACATCCTGCGTATGTTGGTTGACCGTGGCTGTGACGTGACCGTTGTTCCGGCAAAAACATCGGCTGCTGAAGTGTTAGCGATGAACCCTGACGGTGTGTTCCTCTCCAACGGCCCTGGTGACCCAGAGCCATGCGACTACGCAATTGAAGCGATTCAACAAATCCTGAAAACCGATACGCCAATTTTCGGTATCTGTTTAGGCCACCAGTTACTGGCATTGGCATCAGGCGCAAAAACCTTAAAGATGAAGTTTGGTCACCATGGTGCTAACCACCCAGTGAGCAATATCGAAAAAGGTAACGTGATGATCACCAGCCAAAACCACGGTTTTGCTGCCGATGAAGCCACATTACCTGCCAATATCAAAGTGACTCACAAGTCACTGTTCGATGGTTCACTGCAAGGTATCCATCTAACGGACAAGCCTGCGTTTAGCTTCCAAGGTCACCCTGAAGCGAGTCCAGGTCCGAACGATGCGGCCCCACTGTTCGATCACTTTATCGAGCTTATTGAACACTATCGTCTTGTAACGAAAAGTCAGAACGCTAAGTAATACGCAAGCTAGGAGAAGAGAGAAGCAATGCCAAAACGTACAGATATAAAAAGTATTCTTATCCTAGGTGCAGGCCCAATTGTTATTGGTCAGGCGTGTGAATTCGACTATTCAGGCGCTCAAGCCTGTAAAGCCCTGCGTGAAGAAGGTTACCGCGTCATTCTGGTGAACTCTAACCCTGCCACCATTATGACCGACCCTGAAATGGCCGATGCTACTTACATCGAGCCAATCCAATGGGAAGTGGTGCGTAACATTATCGCCAAAGAACGTCCTGATGCGATTCTGCCAACCATGGGCGGTCAAACCGCGCTGAACTGCGCCCTTGAGCTTGAAGCTAAAGGCGTACTGGCTGAATTCAACGTTGAAATGATCGGTGCAACCGCCGATGCGATTGATAAAGCAGAAGACCGTAGCCGCTTCGACAAAGCCATGAAGAGCATTGGCTTAGAGTGTCCACGTGCGGGCATCGCCCACAGCATGGAAGAGGCCTATGGTGTACTAGACCTCGTTGGTTTCCCTTGTATTATCCGTCCATCATTCACTATGGGTGGCTCGGGTGGTGGTATCGCCTACAACAAGGAAGAGTTCGAAGAAATCTGTTCTCAAGGTTTAGATTTATCGCCAACTAAAGAGCTACTCATCGATGAGAGCTTAATCGGTTGGAAAGAATACGAGATGGAAGTGGTTCGTGACCGTAACGACAACTGTATCATCGTCTGTTCTATCGAAAACTTCGACCCAATGGGCGTGCACACCGGTGACTCTATTACCGTTGCCCCAGCACAAACTCTGACTGACAAAGAATACCAGCTGATGCGTAACGCCTCTATGGCGGTACTGCGTGAGATTGGTGTTGAAACCGGTGGTTCGAACGTACAGTTTGGTATCAACCCGAAAGATGGCCGTATGGTGATCATCGAGATGAACCCGCGCGTATCACGTTCATCGGCACTGGCATCTAAAGCGACAGGCTTCCCGATTGCGAAAATCGCCGCCAAGTTAGCGGTCGGTTTCACCCTCGATGAGCTGATGAACGACATCACTGGCGGCCGTACGCCAGCGTCATTCGAGCCAGCCATCGACTACGTCGTGACTAAAGTACCTCGCTTTAACTTTGAAAAGTTTGCTGGTTCAAACGATCGCTTAACCACTCAGATGAAGTCAGTGGGCGAAGTGATGGCGATTGGCCGTACTTTCCAAGAGTCACTGCAAAAAGCCCTGCGCGGTTTAGAAGTCAGCCGTCACGGCTTTGACCCAATCACTGACTTAACCAAAGCCGATGCCTTAGCGCGTATTCGCCTCGAGCTGAAAGAGCCAGGCTGTGACCGTATTTGGTACATCGCTGACGCTATGCGTGCGGGTTTAACTCTGGATGAAATCTTCCGTTTAACCAACATCGATCCATGGTTCTTAGTCCAGATTGAAGAGCTGATTAAGCTGGAAGGCCAAGTGGCCGAAGGCGGTTTAGCCGGTCTTAACGAAGAACTGCTGCGTAAGCTTAAGCGTAAAGGTTTTGCCGATGCGCGTCTGGCGGCGGTCCTTGGCGTAAACGAGACTGAAGTCCGTAAACTGCGTGACCGTTTCGACATCCACCCAGTTTACAAGCGCGTAGATACCTGCGCGGCTGAATTTGCCACCGACACCGCTTACATGTACTCAACCTATGAGGAAGAGTGTGAAGCGAACCCATCTGACCGTGAAAAAATCATGGTGTTAGGTGGCGGTCCAAACCGTATCGGTCAAGGTATCGAATTCGACTACTGCTGTGTGCACGCGGCATTAGCCCTGCGTGAAGACGGTTATGAAACCATCATGGTGAACTGTAACCCTGAAACCGTTTCTACCGACTACGACACCTCAGATCGTCTGTACTTCGAGCCTGTTACTTTAGAAGACGTGTTAGAAATCGTCCGTATCGAGAAGCCAAAGGGCGTTATCGTACAGTACGGTGGTCAAACGCCGCTGAAACTGGCTCGCGCCCTTGAGGCGGCTGGTGTGCCCATTATTGGTACTAGCCCAGATGCGATTGACCGCGCAGAAGACCGTGAGCGTTTCCAGCAAGCGATTCAACGCCTGGAAATGAAGCAACCTGAAAACGATACAGTCACCACCGTTGAAGGTGCCGTGATTGCCGCTGAGCGTATCGGTTATCCATTAGTTGTTCGTCCATCCTACGTACTGGGCGGCCGCGCGATGGAAATCGTTTACGACCAACAAGATTTACTGCGCTACTTCAACGAAGCGGTCAGCGTATCTAACGCTTCGCCAGTACTGTTAGACCACTTCCTAGACGATGCTATCGAAGTGGATATCGACGCAGTATGTGACGGTGAAACCGTGGTTATCGGCGCGATTATGGAGCATATCGAGCAGGCCGGGGTTCACTCAGGTGACTCTGGTTGTTCACTGCCGCCTTACACCTTAAGCCAAGCTATCCAAGACGAAATGCGCGTACAAGTGCGTAAGCTTGCGATGGAGCTGGGTGTTGTCGGTCTGATGAACGTACAGTTTGCCGTGAAGAATAACGAAATCTACATGATTGAAGTTAACCCACGTGCAGCACGTACCGTGCCATTCGTATCGAAAGCCACAGGTGTGCCGTTAGCTAAGATTGCCGCCCGTGTGATGGCGGGTCAAAGCTTGAAGGCACAAAACTTCACTCAAGAAGTGATCCCACCTTTCTACTCAGTGAAAGAAGTGGTACTGCCATTTAACAAGTTCCCTGGCGTTGACCCACTGTTAGGCCCAGAAATGCGCTCAACGGGTGAGGTGATGGGCGTGGGCGATACCTTCGCCGAAGCCTATGCTAAGGCGCAGTTAGGTGCGACTTCTGAAGTGCCTAAGTCTGGTCGTGCTCTGTTGTCTGTGCGTAACAGCGACAAGAAACGTGTTGCCGACTTAGCTGCTAAGTTGATTGAGCTGGGTTATCAAATCGATGCCACCCACGGTACTGCGGTTATCCTAGGCGAAGCGGGTATCAACCCACGCTTAGTGAACAAGGTACACGAAGGCCGTCCACACATTCTTGACCGTATCAAGAATGGTGAGTACACCTACATAGTGAACACCACCGAAGGCCGTCAAGCGATTGAAGACTCTCGTCAATTACGTCGCGGTGCACTGCGTTACAAAGTGAACTACACCACGACCATGAACGCTGCATTCGCCACTTGTATGGCACACGCTGCGGACGACCGCACTAACGTGACCTCAGTGCAAGAGCTGCATCAGCGCGTCTTGGCTAAATAAGCCATAAGCTTCTGTAATCAAAAGGCCGGGTAACTTAAGTTATCCGGCCTTTGTTTTTAAGGGGTAAAAGGTTTATAAACCAATACGCTCGGTTTCCATTGGCGGCGCATCATTGGGCAGCCAGCGATGATAGATTTGTGCAAAGGTGCCATCGGCCTTAATACTGATAAGTGCTTCTTTCCATTTATCGATTTCTTCACTTGGCGTTCCCTTCGAAAAGGCAATGTACAGATGATTCGCACTGATAGTGTAGAGGGATTTGACATCATCAATGCTCGCCCCCGCTTCGGCCAAAATGCTTGGCGCTGTGAGATTAGCATTACACCATAAATCAATGCGTTGCTTCATTAACTGCTTAGCGCTCAGTAGCGGGGTTGAAGAGGGCGCGATATTGGAAAAACCACGCTCGAGTAATAATTGCTCTTCGACTGAAGAACGATATACGCCAATTGCTTTTGCCTGCTTAGCATCTTCAATTGAGTTTATGTTTAATTGACTGTTTTTCAGGGCGTAGAAGTTTGTTGTACCGACTGCAACGGGGCCTATCATACTAAACATGCGCTCTCGCTCGGGTGTACGAGTCATAGTAAACAGCACTGTATTAGGTTGCTCCGTCATAATCTTCCAACCGCGAGCCCAAGGCACAACCCTTATTGGCTCATGGTTATTAAGTCGTTTTTGGATTTCTTGTACGACTTGTACCGCTAAGCCGTCGGGTTTTCCGTCAACGGAAAAGCTAATGGGAGCCCATTCTTCCGTATAAATATTGAGAGTGGCTAGTGCGAATCGTGGAATACTGCACAGAAAAATAATGAGCACTAAGCGAATGACAGATTTCATTAATAACCCTAAAAAATTAGAATGTTATATGCGAGTCTCACGGCATGCTCTCAATGAATTAAAGATGACAAGTCTTAAGCTAGCAAGCGACTTTTGGGTTATTTTGTTATCTGTAGGCTGGTAGATGAAATTGACGATTGAACAATATCGATGATTTGAGGCAGATAAAAATAAATACTTTTTGCAAAAACAACGTCAATTGATCTTGTTAGGAGGAGACGAGTGAGATTGTGAGTACATTACAAGCAATAAAGCGCCAAAGGCGCTCTATTGCTTGATGTTGTTTTTACTGGCGGTAAACATCACGTAGTAGATTATCGAGACAATTAACGACTCGCATACTTGAGTCTTCCATTAAACGTAATTGTCTGACCATTTCGGGTAAATTGCCTTTTTGTCTAGCTGCAAGTGCCGCTTTACCCGCATCGTGCACCGCTTTATGGGGAGCGTCCAGCGCTTTGAAGTTGCTTAAATGCTGATAATTCTCTGCGCCAAAGCCTTTAAAATACCATTGGCCTAAACGGCATTCCGTATGGCTGTTTACATCATGGGAGTGATGATTTTTTTCAATCAGTTGATATACATTACTTTTCCAAACGGCGTGGTCTAGTTTTGTCGTATTTAAAAAGGATGCCGTCGCAGCATTATGAATCACATGCTGCATTTTGTTAGAGCGTTGCAACACATCTTCAACCACTTGGCCTATTTGAGTGGAAGAAGAGGCAACATCGAGAGCGCTGTTTTGATTGTTATGAACAATCTCTTTGATATTTGAAGCTTGCGTCACAATCTGTTTAACCAGCTTCTCGATTTGGCTACTGGCCTCATGTGCTTTACTGGCTAATTGCCTGACTTCATCGGCAACAACGGCAAAGCCACGACCTGCTTCACCCGCCCGAGCGGCTTCAATTGCTGCGTTAAGGGCGAGTAGGTTGGTTTGCTCTGAGATCCCTTGGATAGCTGCAACAAATTGGTTAATAGATGAGGTAGTGCTGTTAAGCTCAGTCACCGCCTTCATACTATTTGTGGCTTGTTCATTGATATAGCTGGCTCGGTTGCCTAAATTCCCTATGGCTACTCGTGTTTGATCAAAAATTTTATCTAATTCAGATAATGATTCTTTTTCTTCAGTGAGTAATTCGGCACTGCTTGCAAGTCCTTCTCTCACTGCATTTAACATCTCGCCACCTTGGTTTTGGCAGGCGATGACTTCGCTGTATAAATCAGTATTTTGACGGGATTGTTGCTGCATAGCCTCGTTTTCGCGGGCCATATTCTTCAGCTCTTCAAGTTCTGATTCATATCTATGCTGTTGATCAATTAACTGTTTTTTTAGAGCTTCGTTTTCTGCTTTGAGTCTGGAATTAAACCACATAAAAACCTCTAAACCGTTATTACTATTGTTATGGCTACTGCTTTTTAACGTCTATGGTGCAATCCCTGTCAATGTTAAGATTAGGTAAAATTTTTCTGATGGTGAAATATTAACTTATCTCAACTCTTTATTCTTATCTTTTTATTAATTAACAGTGGATTTATGAAGTTGATCAAATAAATTGCCCAATATATTCCCGAAATACAAGATGATAAGGTCGATTTTCATAATATTATCATCGGCTAAGATGCGGTTTATTTTAGAGAAAGACTCAGCCGTCTAGGGGGCTGACGCTTCATAACCATGGATATTTCTAATTAGCTTGGCGCTTATCGATGGCATAATCAGCCAGCTGAATGTGGCTCTCTGGGGGCATCATTTACCCCATAGAGCCACATTGATATCAGGTCTTATTTACTGAGGCTAAGTTTGCCATATCGACAAACGTTAGTCGTGAAGTGTCAGCACCCTAAACGTCACAGCGTGTATGAATTCCATACTCCTCTATCTATGCCGCCGGTAAATCTAAAATCATGGTTGCAATACTAAAATAAACCAGCACACCAATGATATCGGCTATTGAGGTGATAAGTGGCGCGCTGGCTGAAGCGGGATCCATTTTTAACTTGCTGAGTAAAAAGGGCAGTGACATGCCAATCAGGCTGCCAATAATCACCACTATTTGCATGGTCAGTGCGACGACGAGGGCGATTTCAGGGCCGCCGCGCCAGAAACCGAGCAAGGATACCGCCAGTGCCATGCTGGCACCGAGTAAGCCCGCAACCCCTAACTCGCGCCCCAGCAGTGATAGCCAATCCTTGAGTATCACTTCACCTGTAGCTAATCCTCGCACCATTAAGGTAGCGGATTGTGAGCCAGCATTACCGCCGCTGTCGATAAGTAAAGGCAGAAAGAACACTAAAGACACATAGCTCGAAATCGTATCTTCGAAAAAGGCGATGCCCGCCCCCGAGAAGATATTGCCAAAGACCAAAATCACCAACCACACCACACGCTTACGGTAGAGTAGTCCTATGCTTGCGGTCTTTAAATTGTGCTCGATATTGCCTATGGCCGCGGTTTTGGTGAACTCGAGATCGGCCTGCGAGCTGGCAATGTCCATCGCATCGTCATAGGTCACAATCCCCACCAATTGCCCTTTGCCATTGATAATGGGCAAAGCTAGCAGATCGTAATGGGCGATCATCTGCACTGCTTCTTGGCATTGGGCGTTAGCATCTAAGGCAATGGGGTTGGGCTTCATAAAATCGACCACCCGTTCTTCCGGCTGAGCAAGCAGTAATTGCCGTAGCGAGACTGTACCTATTAAGCGCCCCAACATATCAACCACATAGGCTTGATATATGGTTTCTTTGTCGGCGGTTTCCGTGCGGAGCATATCAATCGCTTGTGCGGCGGTATGTCGACTATTGAGCAAGGTATAATCCGATGTCATCGCCGCACCGACCTTAGTTTTATCGTAGGCGGCTAAGGTGCGCAGCTCTTCCCGTTTAGCCTGCGCTAACACGGGCAAGAAGAGTTGTTGCTGCTCGGGTTCAAGCAGATTGTAGAGATCGGCGCGTTCGTCCGCCGCCATCGTTAGTAAGAGCGACGATAGTGTTGCTTTATCAAGCTGTTGCACTAATGCCGCTTGCTGATCATCGCTTAAATAGCGCAGTAAATCGGCGGCAACTTTTGCCGGTGCCAGTTGCAAAAATACTAATTGCTGTGACTGACTAAAGGTGCTGAGCGCGGCGGCGATATCCGCGGGATGGCGCTCTTTGGCCAAGGCGACCATGCCAGCGCTGTCGCGCTGCTCTAGGATGATTTGCAGGGCTAAGATAATTTGCTTAGTGTTTTTTTGGTTGTTGTTCATGTTCATAGGTCATTCTCCCAACGAGCTATTATTTAAAGAAAAAAGTGATATCTGCACCGAATTGCTGGGCGCTTCCCATAAGGTCGTTGCCTAGACTGAATTCGAGTTGGAACCGTCTTTTAAGTAACCATTGATAGGCAAGCCGGTAGGCGTGTGCTTCGGATGCCTTGCGATAAATTTCGCCGAACCATTGCTGATCTTCACTCGGCGCTAAGGCAATGGCGACGCCCGCGATCAGTTGCGGCGACTGAGCCGCATGTTGATAAAAGCCCAAATTGCTATAGAGGCGTAAATCCCGCGCCATCTGATATCCCATAATACCGAGCACTTCTGCGGCAATGGGGTGATTGTCTTGATGATGGTGTTGCAGATTAATGGCCAGCGCGCTCTGCCAAGGGCCTGTGTCGGCATGTAAGGGCAACTTAATGCCCAGCTCGGTTTGCTGTTCGTTATTGCTGCTGTTTGTTTGACTTTCAAAAGCTAAGAGTTGATTTTCAACGCCTAGGTGTTGATGTTCAAAACCTAAGTGCCATTCCCATTGTCCTTGGTTGCAGGTTGCCGCCGTTTTGAGTGTTGTTGCAGAGTGATCCGATCTAGGTTGTTGCCAGCCGAGCTGAAGCTCGCAACGTTCAGCGATGCCGGGATCATCAAGGTCCAGCAATGAAGCGTTCGCCGTGACACTAAGGCATAGCCCAAATAGGGCTAAAGGTTGCCGGGCTAAAGTGGATGTATGCTTGATATAAGCCATAGGTAAACTCCCAAATTAAGGGAAGCCTACTGGGGCAAAACATGTGTGAAGATGTATTCAATGGCCAGCACTTTAGCTCCAGCGCAAGGCCGGATAAAACCAATAGCCGAGCGTATGCACGGGCATGATTGGCAATGGGTAAAGGCTTAAATTGAATATATGGGAGTGGAGTGAGGAAGCGTCACGCTACTACCCTGCCTAGCAGGTAGCAGCAACAACATTGCGGGCTAGTGCTAGGTGTTTAATCCTGTCACTTGGACAGGGCATCTACTGTCACTTATGTGTGTGCCCACAGTGGGTCTCCGCAATGATAAAAGTGGCTAGATTCTAAACCGCTAAAGCTAAAAGTCAAACCTGAACACTAATTAGCTATGTTTATGTTTGAATATGGTTTTTATTTTTGGATGAATTGAGTTGGTTGGTTTTAATCTTGCTGCATCATGGTGGCTAAGTGTTATCGGCTGGTGTTTCGGTTGTTGGTTTTGTGTTTTTTTGGGGCCTAGGTCGTTGGTGGCAATACACACTGTGATTGATGATTAAATCGATTTAGGTATAACCTTAGGTATCAGTCTTTATGAGTCACATCCTTGCCTAAGTAATTGGGTAAAAAGATATTTTGACGCGAAAATCCGTTAACGGCGCTGTTGAGTGCATGATTTGGCTAAAGAGGAATAATACCGTGGCGCAGGATTCCCCAGAATTGTCGAGTTCGACCGAGGCAACGCAATCGAATATTAAAATTGCGACCGTGAATCTATTTAACTTTATTGAGCCGCCCTCAGCCTTTTACGACTTTGAGAATATCTATAGCCACGGCCAATGGCAGAAAAAGTGCTACTGGTTTAGCGAGTTTCTAGAGCAACATCATCCGGATATTGTCGGATTTCAGGAGGTGTTTAGCCCCGAACCGTTACGCCAGCTTGCGTTGCAGCAGGGACTCACCCACTTTGCTGTGGTCGATAGTGCGACCTTGGTCAGTGACTATATCTACCAAAGCCCTGTGGTGGCTTTGGCTTCTCGCTTCCCTATCCTTGAGGTACACGCTATCGAACCAGAGGCGCACTTAGTGGCGGCGATGGGCCTGTCGAGCGAATTTGCCTTTAGCCGTAAAGTGTTACGGGCGACGGTGGCGGTGCCGCAGATTGGCCCCTGTGATTGCTATGTGGTGCATTTTAAATCTAAGCGGCCGGGATTAGCCCTAGAGCCTCATCCTTTGGGCTTGTCGTTAAATGCGCCATCGGATCTTAAGTTACACGCCGAGACTAAGCTATTAACCGAACAAGCCCTCGGGCGTTGGGCCTCGACCATGCAGCGGGGCGCCGAGGCTGCATTGCTGTTCCATGCCATACTCGCCAGAAGACAGAGTGCCAAATATCCAGTGATCCTGATGGGGGATTTTAACGATAGTTTGTCCTTAGGCGCGCTGGATGCGTTAACGCTCCAAGGCGAAACGCTGCACAGTAACGATATTAAAGCCGCAGGGCTTGGGCATTTATCCGACGCGGCGTTAGCGCAAGTGTTTGGCCACTATCGATTACAAGATGCCTATGAGCTATTTATCGAAGCCAATGTAGCCGATAACGCTATCCATTACCGTGAGCATAGGGCGCCCACCCATTACTATGGCCCTAAAGGTTCTGTGCTGGATTATGTGTTGCTTTCCAATGAGTTTGATGCCAGCGATAGCCGCAGTTTGGCGCAGGTGGTGGATTATCAAACCTGTGATAGACACTTAGTCAGGCCGGAATATGAGCGTGATGCCTATAGTACCGACCATGCGCCCGTGATGGTGGAGTTGGCACTGCGGCGCTAGCGGTTCGAGCCGCTGCGAATGTATAGAGCGGCTCAAACTTTAATCGTTCGGCTGAACACTCAATATCAAGCCTAATTGAAACCAAGCTTGCAGTGCTTGTAACAGCTGCTGCATGGCCTCTTCTGGCGCAAAAAAGTTCAGCATCAATTCGCATTGCTCGGCAATATTGGCCCCGTGAATAAATCCTTGAATTAAGGTTAATTGGTATTCTGCAAGGGAGATAAACTCCGTTAAACGACTCTCGCCGCGCCAAAGTAGCCAAGCGCGTTTACCTTGATAATCGGGCGCGGGCGGGACTTGTTGATGCTTTAAGGCTTGCCAGGTTTCGACCGCATTGCTGGCACACTCAAATAGCTGCACGCTAGGGTGAAAACGCAGTTGGCGATAGGGCCAAGCGTCTGCGGGTAAGGATTGCAGCGCCGCAAAGCTTGCCCTCCGTTCATCCTTGGCATCGAAGGAGTTGAGTAGTCTACGCTCGAATCTGGCGATATCACTGATAATCGGATACTGACTAAAAAAAGCGTCGCTGGCTAAATAGTCAGGTAGGGCATCGGCAAATTGGCGTAGCGAAGTAAAACGTGAGGGCTGGTGGGCGATATAGCCATTGGCCATGCGCGCGAATAAGTCATCGCCTAAATACAGACCGAGTATTTCATGGTCGGTATCGAGGACTTCGGTTAAGCGAATGCGATAGGCATTGGCGTAAATCTGCATGCGGATATCACGGCCAACGCCGCCTTGCTCGGCAACCTTGTCGCTAAAGGATTTCTCTATAGTTTCTGCTACCGGCGTTTGGGCGGCACTTGCCAGTAGATAATCCATAAACTGCTGTTGGATCTCGCGAAGTTGACTCATACCACCGTCTCCTGCCGCGGCCTGTAAACCAGAGGATGTGATTCGCCTAACGTAGTGCGGGCGATATTGCGGGCAATCGCCAACTCGGCTTCCAATGCATCAAATTCGGGGATATTGGCATCGCGCTCGATCATAGTGCTCACACCGCCAAAGCGGGTTAATGCCCGCCGATACAGCTCCCACACACTGGGGCAAACGTCGTGGTCATGGGTGTCGATAACATAGTCTCCGTAATCCGAGTGGCCCGCTAAGTGAAATTGTTGCACCCGATTAGGCGCGACTTGCAGCAGATAATCCTCAGGGGGAAACTGATGGTTACGGGCGCTGACATAGATGTTGTTGATGTCTAACAACAATAGGCAATCGGCCTCCTCGGCTACTGCGTTCACAAATTGCCACTCATTCATGGTCGAATCTTGGTAGGACAAATAGCTGGAAACGTTCTCCATCAGAATGCGGCGGCCTAAAAAGTCCTGCACTATGCCAATGCGCTCGGCCACGTGTTTGACGGTTTCTTCGGTGTAGGGCAGGGGTAATAAGTCATGGCTATTGATGCCGTGAATAGAGGTCCAGCAAATATGATCGGAAATCCATTGGGGCTGCACTTCATTGGCAAGTTGTTTGAGTGCCTTGAGATAATCCATATTCAGCGGATCTGTGCTGCCGATGGATAAAGATACGCCGTGCATCACCAGCGGATAACGCTCGGCAATCTCACTCAGGTAATAGCGGGGTTTTCCGCCCGCGACCATAAAGTTTTCCGAGAGTATCTCGAACCAGTCGACCTCGGGCTGATGCCTAAGCACATGCTCGAAGTGTTGAGTTCGCAGTCCTAAACCAAAACCTAGAGTGGGGTGAGTGAGACTCTGCTTATCCATGTATAAACCTTATGCTGACTGAGTGGCTGAAGCGATCAATATTCCGACCGCTTCTTTATCGATAAACACCTATTTGTCTTAGGCGCCGACTTTACCGCCCAAGTCACCACAGGCTTTGGCTGGGGTGGCTACAAAACCACTGCCTTTACAGCTGGCGTGTCCGGCGCAGGCATTGTCTGCGGTCTTGCAGTCGTTGTGGCCTTTGCAGGTATTGATGCCATAGCAGTGTACTAGCTCGGTATTAGCGATTTTGCCCACCCAATCATCGGCCACTTTGCCGCCGACATCGCCACAACTCTTGGATGGCATAGCCACAAATCCACTGCCTTTACAGCTGGCGTGGCCGGCGCAAGCGTTATCGGCAGTTTTACAATCGTTATGGCCTTTACAGGTATTCATGCCATAACAGTGGACGAGATCGCTACTGTCGGCGCTGGTCATGGGTTCTGCCGCATTGACTTGGCTTGCCATACCAGCCATGGCCATAGCAAGTGCTGCACCTGAAAGTGCGGTTTGGGCTTTCTTATTCATGGTATCTTCCTTTGCATTTTGACTAAATGAGTCATCTTGTTGATTAGCTTGCTTTTATAACGACAGCACCAATAGGCAGCATAAAAAGCGAATGAGTAAACACAGGAGCTTTTGCCGCTTTGAGTTAACTCCTGTTACTCGCAAAAGACCTTAATGGGCGAGAATATCTTTCAGCGAATGGGTATTTCTGCCATCAAACAGCCCGATGATTTGCCAAAAATCGGCTGTGACAACTGGGTTTTGCAGCGAAAACTAAGCTATGATCGCCATCACTTAGCGCGGCACAATTACGCGTTGTTGACGGTGGACGCGCGTAGTTTGCGGTGGATGGCTCGCGCTCAAACGATATTAGGTATATTATCCGCTTCCATTTTTTTGAAGACGGCGCCTGACGAACTTAACGCAGTTTGTTGTGGCGGTTCAATTTAGCAAGGCGGTACTTTTTTAAGGCGGTACTATGGCAGTCAGAATCAAACTTAAACCCGGTCGCGAAAAGTCCCTTGAGCGTCGTCATCCTTGGGTCTTTTCCAACGGGATCCACAACGTTAAAGGTAAACCCGAAGCGGGCGAGACCGTCGATGTGGTTGCCCATGATGGCCATTGGTTAGGCCGTGGTGCTTGGTCTCCTGAGTCTCAAATCCAAGTGCGTATTTGGACTTTTGATCGCGAAGAAGAAATTGACCGTGAGTTTTTTAAGCGGCGTATTCTGCGCGCCCAAGCGGGACGCGACGATCTTATTCGTGAGCAAGGCTTAACTGGCTACCGCTTAATTGCCGCCGAGTCCGATGGCTTGCCTGGTATCACCATTGATAAATACGCCAATGTGTTAGTCTGCCAATTGCTGAGCATGGGCGCCGATGTATGGCGTGACACTATTGTCGATGTGCTCGCCGAGCTGTATCCCGATTGCGCGATTTACGAGCGCTCGGATGTTGATTCCCGTAAAAAGGAAGGCTTATCTGCTACTATGGGATTGCTCCATGGCACACTGCCTGAGATGCCTGTCATTATTGAAGAAAACGGTATCAAGATTGCCGTCGATGTGACTAAGGGTCATAAGACTGGTTTCTACCTCGACCAACGCGATAACCGTGCTATGGCGGCGCGGTTTGTGAAGGGCAAATCGGTTCTGAACTGTTTTTGCTACACGGGCACCTTTGGTCTGTACGCCGCTAAGGCGGGCGCGGCCAGCATTGAAAACGTCGATGTGTCGGCGCTTGCCCTCGATACTGCGCGTTTGAACATGCGAGTCAATGGCTTAAATGATGACAATGTGCATTACAACGAAGCCGATGTGTTTAAGCTGTTACGCCAGTACCGTGATGAGGGTAAAACCTTCGATGTGATCGTACTCGACCCGCCAAAGTTTGCCGACAATAAGTCGCAGCTCAATGGCGCCTGCCGCGGCTATAAAGATATCAACATGATTGCGCTGCAATTATTAAATCCGGGCGGGGTGCTGTTGACCTTCTCTTGCTCGGGATTAATGCCTGCGGATCTGTTCCAAAAAATCGTTGCCGATGCGGCTTTGGATGCCAAACGTGAGATCCAATTTATCGAGCGTTTAAGCCAAGCGAGCGATCACCCGATTGGTAGCGCCTTCCCAGAAGGTTTTTACCTCAAGGGCTTAGTGGCTCGAGTATGGTAATCGCTTAATAGCCCTAGGGTCATAAAAAATGAGGGTCATAAAAAATGCCGGTGCAACTGCACCGGCATTTTTGTTTCTTGCATGGGAGTCTTTTGACTCACCTTGCCTTAAGCGGTAAAGGTTTTCACGCCTTCAGGGGTGCCAACCAGTAACACATCGGCGCCGCGTTTTGCGAACAGGCCGTTTGTCACTACGCCGACGATGGCGTTGATCTTATCTTCTAATTCCTTAGGATTGATGATCTTAAGGTTGTAAACGTCGAGGATTACGTTGCCGTTATCAGTCACAACGCCTTCACGGTACACTGGGTCTCCGCCGAGTTTGACCAGTTCACGGGCCACGTAAGAGCGCGCCATTGGGATCACTTCAACAGGCAGTGGGAATTCACCTAAAATATCCACTTGTTTAGTGTTATCCACGATACAGACAAATTTTTCAGCCACAGCTGCAACGATTTTTTCGCGGGTTAATGCCGCGCCACCGCCTTTGATCATGTCCATATGGCCGTTGATTTCATCGGCTCCATCGACATACACGGATAATTTATCGACGCTGTTTAAGTCATAAACCGGGATGCCAAGGGCCTTCATCTTCTGAGTTGAAGCTTCAGAGCTTGATACTGCGCCTTCAATATCAGCCTTCATGGTCGCCAAAGCATCGATAAAGTGGTTAACGGTTGAGCCTGTGCCCACACCTACAATGCTGTCCTTCTCAACGTATTTGAGTGCAGCCCAGCCTGCGGCTTTTTTCATTTCATCTTGAGTCATGTTGACATCCTGTAATGGCAAATGAGTAAAAAATTCTGAGCTTAGTATACTCTTTTCCATCAAAGTGTGTGGTGCTATTGCACTGTAGCTGTGATCTTGCTTGCAGCCCGCACTGATTTAATCCGTGTATAAAGGGCAATGCTTTAAGATAAAGTTCATTAGGATTACGACAATGCTCTATGCGGGCTTAATCTAACTAAGTTACTATGGCGAAAGCAGAATTGGCGAAAGCAGAATTGATAAAAACAGCATTATTTGTTTAAGGGAGAATGTATGGCAGGGGCGAGTTTATTAACCTTACTCGACGATATTGCATCCATTTTGGATGATGTGGCGGTGATGAGTAAGGTCGCGGCCAAGAAAACCGCAGGGGTGTTAGGGGACGATTTGGCTTTAAACGCCCAGCAAGTCACTGGTGTGAGTGCCGACCGCGAATTACCCGTGGTCTGGGCGGTCGCCCTAGGCTCGTTTCGTAATAAATTGATTTTAGTGCCCGCAGCCATGTTGATCAGCGCCTTTATTCCTTGGGCAGTAACCCCCTTATTGATGTTCGGCGGCTTGTTTTTATGTTTTGAAGGCTTTGAGAAATTACACCACAGCTATAGTCATCGCAAAGATAAACACGCGGAGCAGGCCGAATCTGACTTACCCGAGATAAGCGATCTGGCGGCCTATGAGAAGGAAAAGGTGAAGGGCGCGATCCGCACCGACTTTGTGTTGTCGGCAGAAATTATCGCCATCACCTTAGGCATAGTCGCGGATAAGTCACTGACGACGCAATTTTTTACTCTCGCGATTATCGGTATTGTGATGACTATAGGTGTTTATGGTCTGGTGGCGGCGATTGTCAAAATGGACGATGCGGGTCTGTATCTGAGTCAGCGTCAGGGCGAATCGAGCTTTACTCGCTTTAATCGTAAGTTGGGTTTTGGCTTGCTCAGCGCGGCCCCAGTGTTGATGAAGAGTTTAACCATTATTGGTACTGCCGCCATGTTTATGGTGGGCGGTGGCATTCTGACCCATGGATTACATTGGGTCGGCGAGCAAATTCACCATGCTGAGCAATTTGTGGAAACCATTGCCCTAGTCGGCCCTGTACTTGGGTTACTGACGCCGAGCATACTTAACGCGCTCTTTGGTATTATAGCGGGCGCGGTGGCGGTACTGCTGATTACGGGATTCCAAAAGCTGCGTAGCTGATCCGTTTTTGATCCTTTATTGCTGATCAGCTCACCCGAGTTGTGCGAGTGCGAAGGTGCTCGCGGCGATTATTTCAGCGCTTAAGGACGAAGTATGAAATTAATGCGTTATTGCCTTTCTCCCAATAAGTTGGCTTGGCTGCGTCAGGAATTAGGCGAACATGCCGATGAGCTTATCGCGGCGATGGATAAAGCTGGGAGTCACTATCTAGCTGGGTTAGCCGAGTCCCAAGCGGGGGACTTATCGGCAGCCGATTCGCAACTTAAGTTCCAATGGTTTCAGCAAAAGCTCGCCTTAACCACGCGCCTAACTGATGCCGAGCTGGCAAACCTTACGCCACTGTCGCTGGTGGATATAAGGGGCGAAATACGGGAGGAGATGCGGGAGGAAATGCGGGTTGAAATGCATGTTAAGTTAGTCACGCCCGATACGCTTGCCACCGCATTACAACAACTTAGTAGTGAATCCGTGTTGGGGTTTGATACCGAAACACGGGCAAGCTTTGAGCCGGGCGTTCAACATCCCTTGAGTTTAGTGCAATTGGCGACCTCCGATACCTGCTATTTATTTCAACAGACGGTATTAGGCGAGAGGCTCGCCGAGCTTAAACCTTTGCTGGAAAATGAGCAGATCCT
This sequence comes from Shewanella decolorationis S12, assembly GCF_000485795.1. GTDB lineage: Bacteria > Pseudomonadota > Gammaproteobacteria > Enterobacterales > Shewanellaceae > Shewanella > Shewanella decolorationis. Next base: position 60,916 of record NZ_AXZL01000076.1, on the reverse strand, counting down.
CAAAGTGGGGATTGGATTAAGGGGCGATGGTCAAGCACTTAAACGGGATTGGGATATTCAGGTATCCCCACGACTCGATTTGAATTGGGCGATGGCGCAGCTTGGAGCAGGGAAGGAAATGGGCACGCGGCAATTGGTGGCGGCATTACTGCAAAAGCGCATCGATAAGCCTAAAAAAATTACCCTCTCGAATTGGCAACAGGTGCCTTTATCCCAAGCGCAAGTTCAGTACGCCGCCCTCGATGCATTGGCGGCGAACCTGTGTTTTTGGCAGTTAATCGACAAGCTGCAAGGTTTTTATGGCAAAGAGACTGTCGGTAGTAAACCCATATTGCCGCCGAGTTTAGCCGCGCGACTAGCAAGCTATTTTCATCCAGCTTAAGACTTGAGATAAGGTCGTAAAGATAAGGATTAGGGGAGCAAGAGATGTTGGATGCGATTTGTGTACTCACAACCGAGGCTGCGGCAGAGCACGCTTCGTCGCCACTACGACTCAACCCTAATGCGCAGACCAGTGTCACCTACAGTGTGTTCAAGTTTCAGCAGTTACCCGAGGCTGAGATTGAGCGTTTGCGCCAGCATTTATATTGCCCCGCCTGCTACGGCAAAGCCTATTTTCGTAAAGCATCTAAGGATGGTAAGGCTGCCTGTTTTGGCTCCCGTTACCATAAGCTCGATTGCATCGAATTTAATCCGTCGGCGCAAAAGTCCCGTGAAGAACAAGATGCCCTCGAAGTGCAGCAACAACTGCTCGACGCCGATGCCTTGGTTATCGATTTTTCGCTCAATCCCAGTAATAAGAGACCCTCTAACTCAGCGCTCAACGTCAACGCTCCCCAAGAGCAAGAGGTTGGAGCCAAAAGTAAAACGGCAAATGATACCGAGCCATTAGAGTCAGTGCAGGAGCCCAAAGCTGGCTATCAGGTGACGGTCGATAAGCCCGAGATAGCCATCACGGCAAAGCGAACTCCGAGCCAAGGGCTAGAAAAGTTACTCCATAGCCTGCTGCGCGGCTCCGAACTGGCGACTTCGGATCTTTGGGTTTACACCGATGATGAGCGTAAGTACCGCTGGCGGGCGAAGAATCTGTTTGTAAATTTCGCCGATGCGGATCCGACGGATAACAAACCCCATATGTACTGGGGTACTATCTCCCATAGCGATCCGACCTTATCTTGGCTCAATCCTGCCGACAGTAAAGACATAGGTATTCCTATTGAGGCAGTCAAAACCAAACTGTTTAAGCGCTTTAATATCGAAGATAAACGGGATTTAGAGGGCGCAGGGCTTATCCTGTTTGGTAAGTGTTTTTGGAGTAAGGATAAGACCCGCAAAATTATCCAGCTTTGGGATAATGATTTGCGGCGGATTTTTATCTCAACCCTTGATGATTAACCATTAGCTGTGGGATTTGCCAGTGAGTGCGTGGTACGCACTGTGCTTAAATTCATCTTTTAAAGCGTTTTCACGACTCTTTTGTGAGTTTTTGGGCCATAGACAGTGCATCAGGTTTCACTGTTTACGACGTCGCCAACGGGTTTTGAACATTCTGCAATGAGCTTACATGCCGACTTTTTCAGCTTTATGCCAATTAAATCAACAGTAGATGGCAAACTTGTTTGAAAATTCCTCAGTTAATTAAGTTTGTAATAAAAAGTCCTTTACCTTTGAGAGTGCTTTTAGCATAATGCCCCACGTCAACAGGGGTGTAGTTCCAATTGGTAGAACAGCGGTCTCCAAAACCGATGGTTGCGGGTTCGAGTCCTGCCACCCCTGCCAAATAAAACAACGGCTTGCATAGAAATATGCGAGCCGTTTTATTTTGCGCGCGATAAAATTTTCCCTGCGCATTTGCTTACATTTGTTAAGTAAAGGTATTTGCAACTTTCGTTGTGTCTAACATACAATCGCAATCCCTTTGGTTTGAGGATGTATGGTTTGAGCTCTGTGATACAAACAAGGCGCAGATTAGCACTATGGCTTGCCGCCATCTTAGTGTTGCTGTCTGTTGCGTTTGCGGTGCACAGTGTTTCCCACCTCAATGATGATACCAAGGCCCACTGTGCGCTGTGTTTGCATCAGCACCAATTGCAGCATGCCCTCTCATACTCTCCGTTAGATTTTCAAGTTGCTCAACAGGGTGTTATCTCGGTTGAGTTTGATGTTATTTCCTTTAAGACGCCATTTAGGCGCAACTTCCATAGCCGCGCGCCGCCGCTAACAGCCTAACTCCTGCTTTTTATCTATTTCTCTTATTTTTCGAGCGCCTTGGCTTAACCAAGGTGCCCGATGCTGTTTATTTTTGGAGTAAAAAATGGCTACTTATGTCATTCAAAAGCGCTCGGTATTACTGCTGGGCGTGGCGTTATTGGCGTTGGATACAAGTCTTCCCCTATTGGCCGCCGAGGCGCTGCAAACTGATAACACTGGACTTAATAATGATATCGAGCGTTTAAGCATTCATTATCGACAGGCCTACCGCGGCAATGTGCCTGCGACTGAGTTACCTCAGGCCATCACAGTGCTGGATGAGCAACTGATTAAAGATACTGGGCTGACGCGTTTTCAAGACTTATTGGATTATTCTGCCAGTGTCGCGCGGCAAAACAACGGTGGTGGGCTATGGGATAGTTTTTCGTTACGGGGCTTTCCTGGGAATGAAAACATGCCATCGGGTTATTTAATTAATGGTTTTAATGGTGGCCGAGGTTTTAGTGGTCACCGAGATCTATCGAACGTAGCCTATGTGGAAATCCTTAAAGGCCCGGGCTCGGCGCTTTATGGACGCTCGGAGCCCGGCGGTACTGTGAATATTGTGACTAAAAAACCGCAGTACGAGGCGCAGGGCTATTTAAAAGCCTCCGCGGGGAGTTTTGAGCAATATCGGTTAGAAGGGGATTTTACTTCGGGGCTGACCGATACCTTGGCCTTTCGGATCAATGGCGCTTGGCAGGAGCATGACAGTTTTCGCGATTATGTGTTTAGCGATAAAAAGATCGTCACGCCATCGCTGCGCTGGCAACTGTCGGATAAGTCATCGCTCCTGTATGAAGTTGAATATCTTAAGCAAGAACAGCTATTTGACCGTGGCGTAGTAGTGCTCAATAACGACTTTAATACCGTGCCCCGTTCGCGTTACTTGGGCGAGCCCAACGATGGGCCAACTAAGGTGGATGCGACTGGACATCAGCTTACCTATGAGTATGAGTTGAGCGATGATTGGTCGCTTACTGCGGGTTATAACTATCGCGATTCGAGTTTAAATGGCTACTCATCGGATGCTGAATTAGCTAAGGGGCGTCAATCCTTATATGACGATGGACGTACTCTGACGCGGCAGCATCGCTATCGAGATTACGCTTCTGAAGACCATTCTGTGCGGGCCGAACTCAGCGGTCAGTTTGATACTGGCAGCATAAGACACAATCTGCTGCTCGGAACGGATGCCTATCATTATCGACTAAAAACGGGACTCTACCGTTATCGAGGTCAGAAGGGCGCCTATGCTATCGATATTTTGGCACCTCAATATGGCGCGGCTCAGCCCGAGGTCAGTCTGCTGTATGAAAACCGAGAGACTCAAGATGCCTGGGGCGCCTATTTACAGGATCAATTGGAGTTAACAGAACACTGGAAACTGCATTTAGGGTTAAGGTTTGACCGCTATTCCCAAGAAATCACAGAGCAGGTGAACGCAAGTCTGTCGAAACAAAACGATCACAGAGTCAGCCCGAAAGTCGGATTAGTGTATCAATGGTCTGAGGCGTTAAGTGTTTACGGCTCCTATTCGGAAGGTTTTTTACCGCTTTCAGGCACTGATTATGCGGGTAATCCCTTCGAGCCCGAGGAAAGCAAATCCGTCGAGTTGGGGGTTAAGTTCAACAGCACTTGGTTTGAGTTACCCGTCAATGGCAGTGTGGCTTGGTTTGATGCGCAAAAGAGCAATATCTTGACCTCAGATCCCGTCAATGTCGGCTTTTCGGCGACCCTTGGTGAAGCCAAGAGCACGGGGATTGAATTGGATATTGCAGCCGAGTTGACTGAGAGCTTACAAGCGACCTTGTCCTATGCCTACCTGAATACCCGCACGGCGAACGACAGCCTGAATCTGGATTGGGGCGTGTTAATTCCGGCGGGAAGTCCGCTGGTCAATGTGCCAAAACACACGGGCAGTATCATTCTCAAACAGGACTTAAATGATCTTTCTATCGACGGTCATTTAGGGTTGAGTTGGCGTTACGTGGACTCACGCTTGGGCGATTCGGCCGACCCAAGTTTTCAATTACCGAGTTATCAGTTACTTGGAATGTTCTTCACGACTGAGCTTGCTGACAACTTAAGTCTCGCCCTCAATGTCGATAACCTGCTGGATGAGCACTATATTGCCAGCAGTTACTCGGCGCTGTGGGCCGTACCGGGTGAGCCACGTAATGTTAAAGTGAGTGTCAGCTATGAATTCTAATGTCACTGTGACACCCGCTGCATTGTCTGAGACGCCTAAGCTGCAAGGGCGTCAGCGGATCAATAGCATCGACATGATGCGCGGCTTAGTGATGCTGATTATGTTGCTCGACCATGTGCGGGAGCGGTTTTTCCTGCATATGCAGGTGAGCGATCCTATGGATTTAAGCACAACAAACTGGGCGCTGTTTGTCAGCCGTTTTGCGGCGCACTTTTGTGCGCCAGTCTTCGTCTTTTTAACTGGGGTTTCGGCTTGGCTTTACGCTAATCGCGATCATGGCGAGCCGCGCTCTGCGCGCGAGTTTTTAATCAAGCGCGGATTATTCTTAATCGCTCTCGAAGTGCTGGTGATTAATTTCTCATGGATGGGCAATTATAACACCCTGTGGTTGCAGGTGATTTGGGTGATAGGACTGAGCATGTTGGCTCTTGCGGCATTAATCAACCTACCAAGGTTGTGGGTGGCATTACTCGGGCTATTGATTATCTTTGGCCATAACCTATTGTCGCCTATTCATTTTACGCCAGACGAGTGGGGCTATAGCCTGTGGACGATACTGCATGACCGAGGTTATTTGATTGCCCAGGGCGAGCTTAAGCTGAAGATAAGTTACCCAGCGCTACCTTGGATAGGCGTGATTTTATTGGGCTATGTGGCTGGCCCCTTATTTGGCCGAGGGAGTGATGCGGGGCTGCGTCAGCAAAAATTAATATTGCTAGGGCTTGGCTGCGCCCTGCTGTTTGGCTTGCTGCGCGGATTCAATCTCTACGGCGAGACGCTACCTTGGCAGTTTGGCGATACCCTAGGTCAAACCTTAATGTCGGTATTTAACTTAACTAAGTATCCGCCATCCCTCAGTTTTTTGTTGGTGACCTTGGGCGGAATGTTCTATTGCTTAGTGGTGTTTGAGCGCTATTTTGCGACAGGCAGTGTATTAGGTTGGATGGGGCAGAGGTTAGCAGTGTTTGGCTCAGTGCCTATGTTCTTCTATATCTTGCACTTATATGTGCTGTTGTTGCTGTATTCTCTGGCTAAATGGGTATTTGGCGCAAATCATGGTGAGCTTTTTGGCGTAGCACATATGGGATGGGTATGGCTAATAAGCTTAGTCTTGATCCCATTACTCTATTATCCCGTGCGTTGGTTTAGTCGTTACAAAGGACAGAGTCAGCAGGCTTGGCTTAAGTATCTCTAACTTGGCTTTAGCATCGATAAATGCCTAATAAAATGGCCGAGCGCGTGACTGCTCGGCCATTTGGCTTGGGGATGATGAAAGGGTTATTCGCTTAATAAGCTACGTAACATCCACGCATTTTTCTCATGGAGTTGAATGCGCTGGGTGAGTAAATCGGCCGTTGCTTCATCGTTGGCTTGGCTAACCAAGGGATAGAGCGCACGTGCGTTTCTAATCACTACTTCTTGGTCGCTTAACAGTTCACGGATCATGGTTTCAGCTTTAGTGACACCTTGGTCTTCACGGATTTCGGTCAACTTGGCATAGGCCGAATAGGAGCCTAAGGCCCTTGCGCCCAATGCACGAACTCGCTCGGCGATTAAATCGACCGCTAAGGCAAGCTCGGTATATTGCTGTTCAAACAATAAGTGCAAGCTAGTGAACATGGGGCCTGTGACGTTCCAGTGGAAGCTGTGGGTTTTAAGATAAAGGCTATAGCTGTCGGCCAATAACTGATTTAACCCAGCGGCGATTTCTTCTCTGTGACTCTGGTTGATGCCGATGTTAATCATGGAAATTCCTCCTATTGTCCTACTCAATGGGGATAGCTTATCAAATGAGTAAAACATCTAAAGCGGTTAAAATAGATTCTATAAATCGATTTTGTAGATTAAAACGTAAGCAAACATTTGGCTTGAGTAATGAACCATATCTTGGCAATAACATTCGGCCCATTTAGCTGGTATTCTTGTGGCTGTGTCTATGCCTAATGAAACCCCAATAACCGATGAATAAATCAGCCTATTTAGCCGCGATGGAGATAACTCCTTGGCAGCTTTGCGATACAAAAGTGCGACCTTATCAAGTGGTTTGGGACGTTGATGATATGTCGTCTGCCGCTGAGCCACTGATTGATACGGTCCTTGGCTTAATTGGGATCAGTAAGGATGACTGTGAGTTCAACACTGAGCCACATAAGGGCAAAACCATAGTTTGGGATTTACGCCGTCATAGGGTTAGACCGAGAGTGGCTTGGTTAGTGTCGGATCCCTTAGCTGAGTTACTAACTCGCAGTGAGGCAAAGCGTGCCTTGTGGGAACAGATTTGCCAGTGGCGTGAGCAGCAATTAACGGCCTAAGCCTCTATTGGTCCTGCCCCGTATACATTATCGTGAGTTACCTTTTAATTTGGATTTTCCCGTGAGTCATCAAGTCCTTAAAACCCTGAGTGAATCATTGCAAATTGTGCTCCTGACGCCAACGGATGTAAGCCAAATGGCGCGCATTGAAGCGAGTGCCCATTCCCATCCTATGAGTGAGAATAATCTTGCCGATTGTTTTGGCCACTTGTACCGCGTCCTTGGGTTAATGCAAAACGATGGCGAGTTACTCGGCTTTGCGATTGTGCAGCAGATTGTTGATGAGGCAACGCTGCTAGATATTTGTTTGCTGCCAGAACAACAAGGACGAGGTTATGGGCATCTGCTACTCACGGCGGTTATCGACGGCGCTAAGGCTGCCAAGGCCGTGGTGCTGATGCTAGAGGTTCGCGAATCAAATCTTGCCGCGCGCGCGCTCTATCAGAAGCGGGGTTTTGTCGAAACCGGACGTCGCAAAGGCTATTATCCTTTGGCTGATGGCAAAGAAAATGCGATTTTGATGGATTTAGCCTTAAGTGAAACGGCTTAAGATTTTCGAAGTTGATATAAAAAAAACAGCGCATTAGCGCTGTTTTTTTATGGGGTTAATAAAGCGAATGTTACTTCACTTCTTTACCTTGAGCTTGCAGATCGGCATGGTAGCTTGAACGCACTAATGGACCACAGGCTGCATGGGTAAAGCCAAGCTCATCGGCAAGGGCTTTAAGCTCATCAAACTCGGCTGGTGACACGTAACGCTCAACCGGCAGGTGGAACTTAGACGGTTGCAGATATTGCCCTAAGGTTAACATTTCAACCTTGTGTTCACGTAAGTCGCGCAGCACTTGAGCGATTTCTTCGTTGGTTTCACCTAGACCCATCATCAGCCCCGATTTTGTCGGCACGTTGGGGTGACGCTCTTTAAAGCGCTTTAGTAGGTCGAGTGACCATTGATAGTTCGCACCCGGACGCGCTTTACGGTAATGCATAGGCGCAGTTTCAAGGTTGTGGTTGAACACATCAGGCGGCTCGGTCGACAGAATGTCGAGGGCGGCATCGATACGACCACGGAAATCGGGCACTAAGATCTCAATCTTAATCTCGGGATTGAGCTTACGGATCTCACGGATACAGTCGGCAAAGTGCTGGGCACCGCCATCACGCAGGTCATCGCGGTCAACCGAGGTGATAACCACGTATTTCAGCTTCATATCGCGAATGGTTTGTGCCAGTTTGACTGGCTCTTCCGCATCGGGCTTGAGTGGACGACCGTGGGCCACGTCGCAGAATGGGCAGCGGCGAGTACAAATTGCGCCTAAAATCATAAAGGTCGCGGTGCCGTGGTTAAAACATTCTGCCAAGTTAGGGCAAGATGCTTCTTCACAGACTGAGTGCAGGCCGTTAGCGCGTAACGCTTGCTTAATATCGAGAATGCGTTGGTTTGACGCGGGCAATTTAACCCTTAACCAATCGGGTTTGCGTAACATGGTTTCGCGCTCAGAGGGCACGATTTTAACCGGAATGCGCGAGACTTTATCGGCATCTCTTAATTTGACTCCGGGTTGTAAACGTTCAGGCCTATTCATGACGCTGCTAATCCTTGATGATGAACTAGTTGTTGGTAGCCCAATAGTTGGCTAAGGGTAATAATGAGTTGTTCGCCTGCTTCTATCACGGTTTGTGGGCCGCCTAGTTCCTTGCATTGCACCATTTCAAGCCCAGCATAACCGCAGGGGTTAATGCGGCGAAACGGCGCCAGATCCATATCGACATTCAGTGCTAAGCCGTGGAAGGAGCAGCCCTTACGAATGCGAAGCCCTAAAGAGGCGACTTTGCGCTCATCCACATACACGCCAGGCGCATCGGCCTTGGCGTAGGCATTGATAGCGTATTTGGCGAGCATATCGATAATGCTTTGCTCGATATGGGTCACGAGCTGACGGACGCCAATCTTGCTGCGTTTGATATCGAGGAGAGGGTAGACAACTAATTGTCCCGGCCCATGGTAAGTCACTTGGCCACCACGATCCACTTGGATCACGGGAATATCCCCCGGATTCAAAATATGTTCGCTTTTACCTGCTTGGCCTTGGGTAAATACGGGTGGATGTTCAACGATCCACAGTTCGTCTGGGCTGTCGCTGTTACGTGTGTCGGTGTAATGCTGCATCGCATGCCACACAGACTCATAATCCTGTTGTCCCAGATGCCGAATATGCAAAGTGGTGTCTTGCAAGGGCAACCTCTCCCCCTAGAATTGAGTGGCGCTATTATACGCCTCTTCGCCATAAATGTAAGATAGATCACATTTTCTGGCCTTGAGGAATACTTATAGTACGCGGCGTACGCCTTCGATATTGGCAAGCTCAGTGTACAGTGTCTCAATATGATCTTTGCTGGTCACTGTCACGCGGATAGTGACCGAATAGTAGCTACCTTTGCTCGAGGCCTTAACCGTGGGTGAATAGTCTCCCGGTGCATGTCTTTGCACTACGGCAACGACTCTGTCGGTCAGGGCTTCGTGGGCATCGCCAACCACTTTGAAGGGGAAGGCGCAGGGGAACTCCATGAGTTCATCAAATTTCGTGTTTAACATAGTCGTGCTCTATAACCATTTTAATGGGAACTATATGGTGACGATTATACCCGATTCAAGGGCGATACTCCCTCAAAAACAACTAAGCCACCCGAAGGTGGCTTAGTTTTTGTGATTCGGATTAGCTAAACCAACCAGAAAACAGTTGCTTAAAGTAATCAACTAATTTGCTGAACCAGCTGCCTTCGTTGACTTCTTGCAGGGTAACCAGTGGGAATTGCGCAATATCTTTGCCATCTAACTGGAAGTACAAGCGGCCAACAGTTTCACCTTTTTTCAGTGGTGCGTCCAGTGGCTTAGTCAGTTCGAAGTTGGCTTTTAAGTCTTTCGCGCGGCCACGGCTGATGGTGATTGGGGTATCAGTCGCAACACCTAAATCGACAGTGCTCTTATCGCCGTACCAAATTTGTTGGGTCACGAAGCTGTCGCCCGCCTTGTAAGGGGTGACGGTTTCGAAGAAGCGGAAACCATAGGTGAGCAGTTTTTTACTTTCTGCTTTACGGGCTGCTTCACTTTGAGTACCCATAACAACCGAAATTAAACGCATGCCGTCTTTTGTGGCTGACGCGACTAAGTTATAACCTGCGCCAGAGGTGTGGCCGGTTTTGATACCGTCTACATTCATGCTGTTATCCCACAGCAAGCCGTTGCGGTTGTATTGCTTGATACCGTTGAAGGTATAGTATTTTTCGCTGTAGACACGGTATTCTTCAGGCACGTCACGGATAAGCGCAGCACCTAATAACGCCATGTCGTAGGCAGTGGATTTGTGGTTTTCTGAGTCTAAACCGTGGGAGTTTTCGAAGTAGCTGTCACGCATGCCAAGCTGCTTCGCCCATGAGTTCATCATGTCGACGAAGGCGCCTTCAGTGCCGGCAATGTGTTCGGCCATGGCTACACAGGCATCGTTACCCGACTGGATGATGATGCCGCGGTTTAAGTCGGAAACCTTAACGGTTTTACCCACTTCGATGAACATTTTTGATGAGTCAGAGAAGTTCTTCGACCACGCATTTTTACTGATGGTCACATCATCATCTGGGGATACGTTACCCGCTTTGATTTCTTGACCAATCACATAACTGGTCATCATCTTCGTTAAGCTGGCTGGGTTTAAGCTTTCGTAGGCATTTTCTTCGGCAATGATTTGGCCCGAGTAATAATCCATCAAGACGTAAGCCTTGGCGGCAACTGTAGGTGCATCAGGGGTAACAATCGGCTGCGCAGCATAAACAGGAAGAGAAACACTCGAAATTAGCAGCAATGTTTTAATGGGACTTTTTACAAAATTCATCATTAACTTAGCACGTCTTTTTGGTTGTATTGAAAGAAAAGGCAAAATAGTTTCGCGAGTATACCACCCTTCGACAAAGTTTTTCAGTGAAGGTTCCTTCATCTGGGGTATTTTTAAGCTAAATCGACATCTTATAGTGAGCGGTCACTACTCTAAAACCATATAGCCTTCGGGATAACCGTCTTGTTTCACTTTATTGAGTAATCGGTCAGCAAGCTCTGCTTGGCCGATTGGACCGAGCTGTAGTCTAAACATATTGTTTGCCGGTTGTACACGGGTCTTGACCTGATATTTCTTCTCCAGATCCTTCGCCATTTTGTTTAGCTTATGCTGATCTTTCGAGGCGACCAATTGTATGTAGTGATTACCTGAAGATTGGATGCTGGCGATGGCTGACTGAGTCGCAGCCTTATTGCCCACATAAATCACATCCAGCTTAATGCGCGCGGTACCTGTACCTAACATGCCCAGCTTATAAGCGGCGGCATAGGATAAGTCTAAAATCCGGTCGGAGTGGAAAGGGCCGCGATCGTTAATCCGAATAATCACCTGCTTATTGTTATCTAAGTTAGTGACGCGGGCATAGCTTGGCAGAGGCAAGGTCTTGTGAGCTCCTGACATGCCATACATATCGTAGGGCTCACCGTTTGATGTTTCATAGCCGTGGAATTTTTCACCATACCATGATGCACGGCCTGTTTCGGAGAATCCCTCACCCGAGTCTAATACTGTATAGGACTCACCATAAACCGTGTAAGGTTTATTACCGCGGCGGCTGTAGGGCTCGTATTTAGGCGTCGCGTTTGGCACATGGTCCACATTGGGTGGATTGATGGGCATCTTATCGTTTTTTAGCGCGTAGCGGCCCTTGTTGGGATCCATGTTCTTGTTCTTCTCGCTGGCAGAGCCAGAATTAGAACTCGAGCAGGCCGCGAGTGCAAAACAGCAGCCGAGCATCAAGAGCGGTAAAAGGTTATTTTTTAGCGTCATGTTGTTGCTTCAGTTGTTGGCTAAATTGATAAACGGCCATGGAATACAAAGGGCTACGGTTATAACGGGTGATCACATAAAAGTTATTGAGTCCTAACCAGTAGTCCTTACTATCCACTTGTTCCAGCTCGATGAGCATGGCCTTTTGCGAGGCATCTAAATCGCGGGCGGTGGCTAGCGATAAACTTGGGCTGAGAATATCAGAAACCTTGTAGTGTAACTTCTCGCCGGCCCACACTTTGGCTTTAGGCGCATTGGCACTGCTATTCACTAAAGGGAGCGCAACGGGGGCATGCAACTGCCAGCCGTGTTCATGGAAATAATTGGCCACACTGCCAATGGCATCCTCTGGACTTTGGAGCAAATCACGGTTGCCGCTGCCATCAAAATCCACGGCATAGTGGCGATAGCTTGAAGGAATAAACTGACCAAAGCCCATGGCGCCAGCGTAGGACCCCTTAAGGCTATTGATATCTAAGTGTTCTTCTTTTACCAGCTTCATCAACTCACCAAATTCCTTGCGAAAGAAGGTGGCTCTTGGCTCGTAATAAAACCCTAAGGTATAGAGCGCATCAATTACCGGATAATTACCTGTGTACTGGCCATAGAAAGTTTCGATACCAATAATAGCCACAATAATTTGTGGTTCGACTTGGTACTTTGTCGCGGCCTTGGCAATCGTCGCCTCGTGTTTTTTCCAGAAGGCTAGACCTGCATTGAGGCGCTTTTCTGTTAAGAAAATCGGATAGTACTGATGCCAAGGCTTGGCTTCCCAAGGGCGAGAAATGGCATCGATAACGGCTTGGTTGTAGTTAGCTTTAGCTAAGAAACTTTCAACTTCGGCTTGGGTAAAGCCTTGTGCCATTTGGGTTTTAATAAATTCAGCCTTTAAGGATTCAGGTAATACTGGTGCCTCAGTTAATACGGGGCTGAGAGCCTGTGTCGTTACTGCTGCACTTGGCGGGGGTGTGGGTGCAGCAGGCTCGTTTGCCGTCGAGCAACCAAGGAGATATGAACTGAGGCAAAGTACTGCCAGTGGAGCCAAACAAGCTCGAAAAATAGGCATTAAAAAGTCCCTAAAAATTATCTATCGACAAAACGTCTATGGGTATGAATGCTCATAAGAATGCCAAACCCTGTCATCAATGTCAGCATGGAAGTACCGCCATAGCTGACAAGGGGTAAAGGCACACCCACCACAGGCAGGATACCTGAAACCATACCAATATTCACAAAAACATAAACGAAGAAAGTCAATGTGATACTGCCGGCAAGGAGCCGGGCGAAGCTGGTTTGTGCGCGAGAGGCGATGACTAAGCCGCGTCCGATGATGTACAGGTACATCAGGAGCAGGATAATACTGCCTATCAGGCCAAACTCTTCACCGATCACCGCAAAGATGAAGTCGGTGTGACGTTCGGGGATAAATTCTAATTGGGATTGGGTGCCATCGAGCCAACCTTTGCCCCAGAGGCCGCCGGAGCCAATGGCGATTTTCGATTGGATAATATGGTAACCGGCGCCTAGCGGATCCTGTTCAGGATCGAGCAGGGTCAATACGCGGGTTCTTTGGTAATCGTGCATCAAGAAATACCAAAGAATGGGTAAGAAGGCTAACACTGCGGCAATAAAACCGCCCACAATCGCCCAGCTCATGCCCGATAAAAACAGCACGAAAATGCCCGATGCGGCAACCAAAATCGAGGTGCCTAAGTCAGGTTGTTTAGCGATTAATAGGGTTGGTATTAGCAGGATAACCCCTGCCCCTGCTAGATAGCGTTTCTTTGGCGGCAGAGGGAACTTACTGATATACCATGCCATAGTGATGGGGAAGGCGAGCTTAATCAGTTCCGATGGCTGGAACTCCATAAAGCCTAAGTTCAGCCAGCGCTGCGCACCTTTATTGATTTCCCCAAAAAAATGTACCCCAAGCAGTAGCACAATCCCCGCAAGATAAATTGGCAGGGCCCAGCGTTTGAGTGCCTCGGGATTGATCTGTGCCATGGTAAACATAATGCCTAGGGATAAAAACATCCTAAACAGCTGGCGCTCCATCATGCCAAGATCTTCACCGCTGGCGGAGTAGATAACAAACAGGCCAAAGCCCATGACGGCAAATAGGCCGAGCAGTAAGGGCAAGTCGATATGCATTCGTTGCCAGATATTTTGACGTGGTTGGGCACTCATGGCGTTGGTTTCCAAGTGTCTCTTAGCATGTATTCATCGAGCATAGCGCGGGCGACAGGGCCTGCGTTTGCGCCACCCCAGCCGGCGTTTTCCATCACCACTGCGAGGACGATTTTCGGATCTTCAAAGGGCGCGTAGGCGACGACGAGGGCGTTATCGCGGAAATGCTCGGCAATCTTGTTGGCATCGTACTTAGTGTTTTCGGCTACGCCAATGACCTGCGCCGTACCGGTTTTCATCGCCGCCGTGTAACTGGCGTCGGTAAAACGTGACTTATGAGCAGTCTGGCGCATGGCTTCGTTGATGATTTTCCAGTTGCGCGGATTTTTAAGCTCAATCGGTGGTAACTCGTTAATTGGCGAGTCAATTTTGGCCGTATTATCTTTAATCGACTTTAACAAATGTGGCGGGAAGCGGCGGCCATCATTGGCGAGAATGGCGGTGGCGCTGGCTAATTGCAATGGTGTTGCAGTCCAGTAACCTTGACCGATACCGACAGAAATCGTGTCGCCAATATACCAAGCCTGATTGTATTTTAAGCGCTTCCATTCTTTTGAGGGCATATTGCCTGCCGACTCTTCGAAAATATCGACACCAGTATTTTGGCCAAAGCCGAATTGTTCCATAAAGCGGGCGATAGGGTCGACACCGATTTTATAAGCCAATTCATAGAAGTAGGTATCGCAGGATTCGACGATGGCGCTGTAAACGTTCACCCAGCCGTGGCCCCAACGTTTCCAGTCGCGGTATTTACGCTCAACGCCGGGGATTTGCCAAAAGCCAGGGTCCCAAATACGGGTGTGCTCGGTGACGGCTTTTTCATCCAATCCCAGCAGGGCGATAATGGGTTTGACCGTCGAGGCTGGTGCATATTGGCCTTGGGTGGCGCGGTTAATCAGCGGGCGGGATTTATCGTTCAATAAATCGCTGTAATCTTTGCTGTTAATCCCTTGGACGAACTGGTTAGGGTCGTAACTTGGGCTCGAGACTAGGGCCAAGATACCACCGTCTCTCGGATCAATAGCGACAATCGAGCCACGGTGACCTTGGAGTAATTCCACGGCCTTTTGCTGCAATTGCAAATCGAGGGTCAAGTAAATATCTTGCCCCGGCTCCGGCGGCACGATTTTAAGGGTGCGGATAGTTCGGCCGCGGTTGTTCACTTCTTCTTCGAGGTGACCAGGCGTGCCGTGCAGCAGAGATTCATAAAATTTTTCAATGCCTTGCTTACCAATATCCTTGGTGGCGGCATAGTTCTTCCATTGATCGTTACGCTCCAATTGGGCGCGATCACGGGTGTTGATTTTGCCCACATAGCCCAGCACATGGGTGAGCTGGCTCGCATAGGGGTAGTTACGCTTTAAACCCGCCTCGACGGAAATCCCAGGAAAGCGATGCTGGTTCACGCTAAAAATCGCCACTTGCTCTTCAGTCAGCTGATTTTTAAGGGTAAGCGGCTTAAAGCGGCGGTGAAACTTTAAGGCGTCGGTAAAGGTTTCGCGCTCATCTGGGGTGATCTCGATTAACTTGCCCAGTTCGTCCAAGGTTTCGGACATATTGGCAATTTTCTCTGGCACCAGATCGAGGGAATAAAAGGGTTGGTTTTCGGCGAGGAGTACGCCGTTTCTGTCGTAAATCAGGCCACGGCTTGGGGCGATGGGCACGACGCGAATACGGTTGTCATTAGAACGTGTTGCGTAATCTTTATAGGATTCAACTTGAAGGTGATAAAGATTGGTCACCAACACGCTCAAGAGGGCGACAACACAAAAAAAAGTGAACAGCGCACGGCGCTTAAACAGTGACGCCTCGGCGGCGTGGTCGTGCATGGTTATCCGCTTTTTTGGCGACACTTAGGCTATCTCCAGCTGATCCCATCCGGGTGGTTGACACTCGTTAACATCAAGATCCCGCTATTCTCTGTGATAAGGGTGATTGGTGTTCACGCTCCACGCGCGGTATAAGCTTTCGGCAACCACAATCCGCACCAAAGGATGGGGCAGGGTTAATGCCGACAGGCACCAACTCTGATGGGCGGCTTCCTTACAGGCGGGCGCTAAGCCTTCGGGGCCGCCAACCAGTAAGCTCACATCACGACCATCGAGTTGCCATTTGTTCATGGCTGTCGCCAATTCTGGCGTAGTCCAGTTTTTGCCGGGAAGATCTAAGGTGACAATGTGATTGCCCTTAGGGATAGCCGCTAACATTTGCTCGCCTTCCTTTTGCAGGATACGAACGATATCAGCGTTTTTTCCGCGCTTGCCGGCAGGGATTTCAATCAGTTCCAGCGCCATATCTCGGGGGAAGCGGCGTTGGTACTCTTCAAAGCCGCGGGTGACCCAATCGGGCATCCGTGTCCCTACTGCGATGAGTTGCAACTTCATTAGGCTTGCTTTTCTGACCAGAGCTTTTCAAGCTGGTAGAAATCGCGGGTTTGGTCTTGCATAACATGCAGGATCACGTTGCCCATATCCACCAATACCCATTCGCTGCTGTCGCGGCCTTCGATACCAATTGGTGGAATGCCGGCCGCTTTCGCTTCGAGCACAAGGTTTTCGGCGATCGCTTTCACGTGAGTTTTAGATGTACCTGAACAAATCACCATGTAATCGGTGATGTTAGATTGGTTGCTGACATCGATAACCACGACGTCACGGGCTTTTAAATCGTCGATTTTGTCGACAACAAACTGCTTTAATTCGGCGCTCTGCACGCTGATGTACCTCATTTATTTTAAATAGCGCGCTAGTATATCAGTCTTGCGCTGTGGAATACATTATCTTAGCGGCCGAGTTTGTATTATTGGCGCGGGATTTTGGGCCTAGGAAAAATAAAGCCGTTGTTTTTGAATGTAATTTAAAGTGACGGGCAGGAGGGCATCCTGTGGAATTTCCCCCATCGCCAGTTGTGAGCGAATTTGGGTGGACGAAATATCCTGTGGGCTTATATCGACGGTAAAGATGCGTCCATGTTGCGGCGCGCTTGAGTGACTTAACGCATCAAGCGTTGCGTGACGTACGTTTAACTCATGCAGCATCGGGTGCCCTTCGGCTAAATGCCAGCCCGGGCGCTGACATACTACGATATTGGATAATTCAAACAATTGCTGCCATTGGTGCCAGCTTTGCAGATGAATAAACGAATCCATCCCCATGATAAAAAACAGTTCGTCATTGGGATAAAGCCGACTTAACTGCTTAAGGGTGACAACGGTATAGGATGGGCTGTCGCGTTTAGCTTCGATATCACACAGCTCAAAGCCCGTTAATGCTTCACAAACCTGTGCGACCATTTCGAGCCGCTGCGCCGTGCTCGAGTGGGTGGAGTTTTTATGGGGCGGAATATGGTTGGGCATCAGCAGGATTTTATCCAGCTTGAGACTGGCTTTGACTTCCATCGCGGGGCGAATATGGCCGTAATGTATGGGGTCGAAGGTGCCGCCTAAAATACCGATACGCATCAACACTCCGCCTTAATCTAAGCTGATATGGGCCAGATGGCCGTGGGCCTTGGGATCGAATAATAAGCACAGGTGGCTGAGCCCTGTCCAATCTTCATGGCCTAATTGCTTTAAGTTCAATTCTAGCTTGGACGCAAAGGCAAGCATATGTTCGATTTGGGTGAGGCTTAAGCGCTGCAACGCGGTTTGGTACAAGGGTTTGCGTTTATCCCAAATTCGATGTTTACCAAAGAGACTATTTAAGGGCGCGCCTTGGGCTTGTTCACTCTTGAGGCTAAGCAGTAGCTGCAGCTCTTTAAACAAGGCCCAGAGTAAAATCGGCATGGCCGTGCCTTCACCGTTGAGTTGGGCCAGCATATGTTGAGCACTGTCTTGACGATTATTCAGCAGTGCATCGGTGAGCTGAAACACGGTAAAGCGGGATTGATCTTCAAAGTAATGGCTTAATTCGTCAGCACCAATAGGTTGGCTTGGGCTTAACAGTTGTAGCAACTGCATGGCCTGATCGGCGGCGAGTAAATTCCCTTCGTACAGGGTGTAGAGCATAGCGCGCGCATCGGGTTGTAAATTCAGCTTAAAGTGCGCGATACGTGAGTCGAGCCAACGTCTGAATTGGTCGCCTTCTGGCGTGGTGCAGGGCAAATAAATCCCTAAGCTATCTAAGGTTTTGAACCACTTGCTATTGGTTTGCTCGCTGGCGAGTTTTGGACCTTCGAGGATCAGCAGCACATCGGGATTAGGCGTTTGCAGTAACGCTTGTAGTGCCGCCGAACCATCAGCACCAGGTTTTGCGTTGGGCAGTGTTAGCTCAATAATGCGCCGGCTGGAAAACAGGCTCATGGATTGCCATTCTTGGGTCAAGTCACCCCAGTTAAAACCCGTTTCTTGAATTAACTGAACGCGCTCTTCAAACCCTTGGCGTTTGGCCGCTTGGCGGATCTGATCCTTGGAGGTTTCGAGCAACCAAGGATCATCACCAAAAATCAGGTAGCAAGCGTGAAGCGGATTGAGATGGCGGGAGAGTTGATCAGGATAAACACGCATTTAAATCACTCTCCACATTTTGTTGCAGTGCCACATTAATTGGGACCCTGCATTAATTCACCTCAGCGCTGGCCATGGATTGCAGGATCCGGTCGGCCGCTTGGATACGCATTTCTTTGACTAACAGTTCCATCTCACGGCTTTTAGCCAGTGCGGTGCGAGGGTCGTCTAAGTAATCGCGGCGAATTTCAATCTTGAAAGGCTGCGCCTCTTTGCCTGGCAAGGCCACGGCAAATTCGACGAAATAGATAAGCTCATACTCGGCCACATTGCCCGTTGGGTAAAGTGACAGGGTCGAACGCTCTAAGGAGTCGGTGATGAGCCTTAACACTGGCACATCATTGGCGGCATCGACAATCTTGACGTTGTTCAAACGTAACCGCTCACGCACCAAACGGGTGAGTTCGCTGTATTCGTCCGAGCTGCTCAAACTGAGTTGATTGAGCTGCTCGGGGATTTGATAGCTACGTTGAAGCTTAAAACCGCAACCTGCGCTGGTCATAATGACCAGCGCCATGATTGCGAAAGCTAAGCGTTTAATTAGCATAAGTTTTCGCGGTTTCCTGTTTGTCTTGTGGACAGCATCCGTTTATCACAGCAACGATGTTAGTTGGCAACGATGCTGAGCAGTTTACCGGGTACATAGATAACTTTACGAACCGTAACACCATCTAAGTACTTGATGACTTGCTCGTCCGCCATACCCAGCGCTTCAACAGATGCTTGGTCAGCATCGGCTGCGACAGTGATCTTAGCGCGCACTTTACCGTTCACTTGTACCACGATGAGTTTGCTGTCTTCTACCAGTGCAGATTCATCGACAACAGGCCATTGGCTGTCTTCGATGCTGTTGGTGTTGCCCAGTTCGTTCCACAGGGTAAAGCTTACGTGTGGGATGATTGGGTACAGTAAACGCACTACCGCAGTTAAAGCTTCGCCAATGATGGCTCGGTCTTGACCTGTGGTTTGTGGCGCTTTTTGCAGGTGGTTCATCAGTTCCATCACGGCGGCAACCGCGGTGTTGAACATCTGACGACGGCCGATATCATCGGTCACCTTAGCGATAGTCTTGTGCACTTCACGGCGCAGCGCTTTTTGCTCGCTAGTTAATTTGCTCACGTCTAACGCTTCGCTGTTGTCCTGCGCCACATAATCGCTGGCCAGTTTCCACAGACGTTTGATAAAGCGGTGCGCACCTTCAACGCCAGACTCTTGCCATTCCAGCGTTAATTCTGGTGGAGAGGCGAACATCATAAACAGACGAACTGTGTCGGCGCCGTATTTCTCTACCATCACCTGAGGATCGATACCGTTGTTTTTCGACTTAGACATCTTGCTCATACCGGTATAAACCAGTTCGTTGCCGTCTTTGTCGATAGCCTTAGTAATACGGCCCTTGTCGTCTTTTTCTGTAGTCACTACATCCAGTGGCGACACCCATACACGGGCACCTTTGTCGTTGGTGTAGTAGAAGGCATCGGCCAGAACCATACCCTGAGTCAGCAGTTGTTTTGCTGGCTCGTTAGTGTTTACTAGACCTGCGTCACGCAGCAACTTGTGGAAGAAACGGAAGTACAACAAGTGCATACAGGCGTGTTCGATACCACCAATGTACTGATCTACGGGTAACCAGTAGTTAGCCTTGGTTGGGTCTAACATTTGGTCAGCCTGTGGGCTGCAGTAACGGGCGTAATACCAAGAAGATTCCATAAAGGTATCGAAGGTATCGGTTTCGCGCAGCGCGTCTTGGCCGTTAACTTGGGTTTTCGCCCATTCTTTATCGGCCTTGATTGGGCTTTGGATACCATCCATCACCACATCTTCTGGCAGAATGACTGGCAGTTGATCTTCTGGCGTTGGGATCACAGTACCATCGGCTAAGGTCACCATAGGAATTGGCGCGCCCCAGTAACGCTGACGTGATACACCCCAGTCGCGCAGACGGTAGTTCACTTGGCGTTTGCCTTTACCTTCAGCCACTAACTTGTCGGCGATGGCATTGAAGGCACCGTCAAAATCTAAACCGTCGAATTCGCCAGAGTTAAACAGCACGCCTTTTTCGGTGTAAGCCGCTTCGCTGATGTCTAACTCGCCGTCAACAGGTTTGATAACCGCTTCGATGGGCAGATTGTACTTTTTAGCAAATTCGTAATCGCGTTGGTCGTGACCAGGAACAGACATCACAGCGCCGGTGCCGTAGTTCATCAGTACGAAGTTAGCCGCCCAAATGGGCACTTGTTTGCCAGTGATGGGGTGAATGGCGTATAGACCAGTCGCGACACCACGCTTTTCCATGGTGGCTAAATCGGCTTCAGACGTTGTGCTGTTTTTGCACTCATCGATAAAGGCAGCAAGCTCAGGGTTAGTTTGCGCTGCTAATTCGGCTAATGGGTGACCCGCAGCAATCGCCACATAGGTTACGCCCATCAGGGTATCTGGACGGGTAGTGTAGATGTCGAATGACTTGTCGCTACCAGCAACACCAAAGGTCATTTCCACGCCTTCGCTGCGACCAATCCAGTTGCGCTGCATGGTCTTAACTTGCTCAGGCCAGCCGTCTAAGGTGTCGATGTCGTTTAACAGTTCTTCGGCGTAGGCGGTGATCTTAATAAACCACTGTGGAATTTCTTTTTGTTCTACAGGGGTATCACAGCGCCAGCAGCAACCGTCTTGTACCTGCTCGTTAGCCAGTACGGTTTCATCGTTAGGGCACCAGTTAACAGAAGCCGTCTTCTTGTAAACTAAGCCTTTTTCGTACAGTTTAGTGAAGAACCATTGTTCCCAGCGGTAGTATTCTGGGGTGCAAGTGGCGATTTCACGGCTCCAGTCATAGCCAAAACCTAACAGTTTTAGCTGATTCTTCATGTACTCAATATTTTGATAAGTCCATGGCGCAGGAGCGGTTTTGTTGTTGATTGCGGCGTTTTCTGCTGGCAAACCGAAAGAGTCCCAACCGATAGGTTGTAGCACGTTTTTGCCTTGAAGACGCTGGAAGCGGGCAACCACATCGCCTATGGTATAGTTGCGAACGTGTCCCATGTGGAGTCGACCTGAAGGATAGGGGAACATCGAAAGGCAATAAAACTTTTCTTTGTTTGGATCTTCAGTAACTTCAAAGGTTTTGTTGTCGTGCCAGTGCTTTTGCACTAAGGCTTCAATTTCTGAGGGATTATATTGCTCTTGCATCACGCTATTTCCGGCAGTGCCGCCTATTTATTTGATCTAACGCCATATCGACGCGAATAAGATCTGCATAGAATAAACTAGAAGCGATGCATTAAAAAGGTTCTATGAAGGAGTATTGGTTATGAATGATAGAAGTAGTGCGCTACTAGGACTGTATCAAGCCTTAATTAACGAAGTGAAAGCGCAATTTGCGGAAGATAACTCGCTGACTGCAAAGAATTTATTTAAGTCTGTCACTCAAGGGAAAGAGTTTTTACGCCTCAAAGAACAAGCGGGGGAAGATGAGCTCGCCTTAGTGGAGCAATTCTTAAAGCGTGATATTGCCAGCTTTTTGCGTGAGCAAAACGCCGATAGCTTAAGTCACAGCCCAACGGTGATCACCCTAGAAAATACTCTATGGCATTGGTTAAGTGAAATCACTGACCGCAGCCAAGTGGAGTGGCATGAGTTGGCTCAAGACTTCAAACATCACGGTTATTACCAGAGTGGCGATATTGTTAGCCAAGGGGTGATGGTGTGCACTAATTGTGGCCATGAAATGAGTATTGAGTTCCCGGGAGTGATCCCAGATTGTCCCGAGTGTGACCATGAAGAGTTTACCCGCGAGGCGTTAACGCCTTAGTCTTATAGTTTTCCCAAAAATAAAAAACGACGCTCAGCGTCGTTTTTTTATGCGTCATCAACAGCCTTGGACATTGATATCGTAAAGCGGTGGTGTGCTGGCATCGGCAGCTTGGGTGTAGCGGAAATAACACTGATCGTCATCGACTAAGGTGTTGTCATTCAAGTCGTAGCCAATATACGTAATATCAATCCCTTGGTATTGAATAACGAGTTTAGCGTCTTTCACAATCCATTTCTCGATATCGGTATTGTCCAGATAACCCCACTTGAGGCGGGTTTCTGCCACGCCATCACCATCAAGATCAACGTCAATAATATCGTCACGGCCAGCAACGGCTTGGCTCTGCAAGCTCGGCATTTGGGTCTTGGAATAGGCTAAGGTATTCGCGGTTTTAACGCTGGCTTGGAGTTGCAGCAGGCTTTTTTCCCGCGCCTCTTTGCTCATGCCGATAAATTTCGGTGCCGCGATAACCGCTAAAATCCCCAGCACGATAATAACGACCACGAGCTCGATTAAGGTAAAGCCTTGATTGCGTTTGTGATTAATCATTTCAAATTCTGTTGCTGCTTTTGACGACGAATAAAACCGAGTAACAGCAGTGCTCCACATAGGGCTAACAGTGGTGTTTGGCCAATTTTGGCAAACCAAGTTTGACCTGTGACCAATGGAATCGTTGCGCTCAGTACGCCCGTTTCAAATTGTGGCAGTGCAGCTGTGATATTGCCATGCTCATCGACAACCGCTGTTACACCATTATTGGTGGCGCGAACCAAAGGGCGGCCCAATTCGATGGCGCGCATTTGGGCTATTTCCATATGCTGCAACGGACCATTTGAGGTGCCAAACCACGCATCATTCGATACGGTTAATAGCAGATCCGTACCGAGGTTAACACTGTCACGCAGCTGCTCTGGGAAGGCAATTTCATAACAAATTGCCGGAGCAATTTTATGGCCTACGGCGCTCAAATTCGGCTGTTGATAATCGCCCCGCGCGAAGGAGGACATGGGCAGATTGAAGAAAGGGGCAATCGGGCGCAGTAAGGCTTCAAAGGGCACAAACTCACCAATAGGCAGTAGATGATGTTTCTTAAACTGGTTGCTGCCATCGCTCTCATAATCCGGCGTGTCTTGCTGCTTCTGATTGTGGTTACCTAACACAATCAAAGAGTTATAAAACTCGTCATGTTGACGGCTAATAATCCCCGTAATGATTGAAGTGTGGTTAAGGTTGGCAACCTTGTTAGCATTATCCAAAAAGTCTTGCACCATAGATTCTGGCGCCGGGATCGCGGCCTCTGGCCAGACGATAATGTCAGCATCAAAGTGCTCGCGGGATAAATCCATGTATTTCAATAGGGTTGGCCAGAGTGCTTCGGGTTCCCATTTCATACTTTGGGGAATGTTTCCCTGAACAAGTGCAACTTTAACTGACTCGCCCGTTGGCTTTATTTGCGTTAGCTTTGGCGCAGCCCATGCCGCAGCTGCGATGATGGGCAGTAAAATCAACAAGCTTTTGTAGCGCTTGCTAAAACACAGAGCCAAGGCGCCAGCGAGCATCGCAATTAAGAAACTGAGTCCCAAAGCGCCAATAATACTCGCGAGTTCCTTTAATGGACCTTGGGTTTGGGAGTAGCCGGCCCAGATCCAGGGAAACCCTGTCATCACCCAGCCTCTGGCCCATTCGGTTAAGACCCAAAGCGCGGGGAAGAGTAATAGATTGCGCCATAACGAGGGCGTATTAGCGCGAGTCAACCACGCTAAACCTAGACCCGTTAAGGCCGGATAGAGGGCTAGATAGAGGGCTAGCAGCGCCATTAGCCCCACTGACGCGGCTAAGGGGAGGCCACCGAAGGTGTCCATGCTGACATGCACCCAACTGATCCCAACGGCAAAACAGCCAAAACCAAAGCTTAACCAATGGAAGAAGCTGGCTTTAGAACTTAGGGAACCACTTAGCCATAGGGCTAAGGCCATGGCGATGGGATAGATAATCCACAAGGAATAAGGGGCAAAGGAAAGCGCCGTACTGGCGCCTAAAATAAACGCCAGTACGAGCCGTAACACGCTCAGTCGGGACTTTTGTTGGGCAAAAGCCCGAATCTTAGTTAGCACGGATAATTCTTCTTACACTGAGCGTTATTCTACGTCTTCACCGATATTGGGATCGGGGAGTTTAACTCTGAGTTGGATTAAGCGTCTGGTATCGGCATTGATGACTTTAAATTCAATACCTTCGATCATAATGCTCTCATTACGCTCCGGCAGATGACCAAAGGCATGGGACACTAAACCACCGACGGTATCAAACTCTTCATCGCTGAAGTGAGTGTTGAATTCTTCGTTAAAATCCTCGATAGGCGTCAACGCTTTTACCATGTAGACAGTGTTACCGACCTTGCGGATCTCAGTGTCTTCAGGGCTATCGTGGTCGAATTCGTCTTCAATCTCACCGACAATTTCTTCGAGAATATCTTCAATGGTTACCAGACCCGATACGCCGCCGTATTCGTCGACGACAATCGCCATATGGTAACGCTGGGAGCGGAATTCTTTGAGTAACACATCGACGCGTTTGCTCTCAGGCACAACGACGGCGGGGCGGATCACGCGCTCAAGGGAGAAGGGTTCTTCACTGTTTGAGAAACCATAAGGGATCAAATCTTTAGCCAGTAAAATGCCTTCGATATGGTCCTTATCTTCGTTCACTACAGGGAAGCGAGAATGGCCTGAACCGATAACCGTTGCGAGCAATTCTTCGACGGTATTGTCGATTTGAATCGCGACAATTTGAGCTCGTGGGATCATAATATCCCGAACACGCATATCAGAAACTTCTAATACACCTTTGATCATTTCGCGGGTGTCTTCGGTGATTAACTCGCGCTGCTCTGCGCCATCAATCACATCGACTAAGTCTTCGCGATTTTGAGGTTCGCCCTGAAATAACTGACTAACTCTGTCAAACCAGCCTTTCTTTTGGGCGCTCGTACTCGGGGGGATATCGTCACTCATAGTTTTCTCATTAACTTTGATGTATGACATCTTAGCTAATTATTGTTCCTTATATGGGTCAGTAAAACCTAAGCTTTCAATGAGTTGAGTCTCTAGCGACTCCATCTCTTCGGCTTCTTCGTCTTCAATGTGATCATAACCTAGCAGATGCAGGCAACCATGTACAACCATGTGTGCCCAATGGGCTTCTAGGGTTTTATCTTGTTCACGCGCTTCATTTTCAACGACTGCGGCACAAATGACAAGATCTCCAAGCAGTGGAAGTTCAATTTCTGGTGGTGCTTCAAAGGGAAACGACAACACATTGGTCGGTTTGTCTTTGCCTCTGTAGGTGCTGTTTAGCATTTGGCTTTCACGGGCATCGACGATGCGAATTGTCAGCTCCGCCTGTTCCATGCTGTTACCAATGGCGGTTTTTACCCAGAGAGCAAACTGCTCTTCACTGGGCAGATAGTCACTCGCCGTGGCGTATTGCACATCTAAGGCTAAATCAAGACTCATGTTTTAAAACTTCCGGTTGCGTTTGTGGGTGCGCTTGTTGATAGTCGCGGTGCTCTTTTTCGGCCTTTAATGCCTGCTCTTTACGATCGTAAGCATCATAGGCTTCGACAATCCGGGCTACCACAGGGTGACGCACTACGTCTTGAGACACGAAGAAATTAAAACTGATTTCCTCGACTTGGCTCAGGACTTCAATGGCGTGGCGCAGACCCGACTTAACATGTTTGGGTAAGTCCGTCTGGGTGATGTCACCCGTGATCACCGCGCGTGAGTTGAAGCCAATACGGGTTAAGAACATCTTCATCTGTTCGACCGTGGTGTTTTGGCTCTCATCGAGAATAATAAAGGCATCGTTTAGGGTGCGACCACGCATATAGGCAAGTGGCGCCACTTCGATGACGTTTTTCTCGATTAAGCGTTCCACCTTTTCAAAGCCGAGCATTTCGAACAAGGCATCATAAAGTGGGCGCAGGTAAGGGTCGACTTTCTGGCTTAAATCGCCGGGTAAGAAGCCGAGTTTTTCCCCTGCTTCAACCGCGGGGCGGGTAAGCAGAATACGGCGCACTTCTTGACGCTCTAATGCATCAACGGCGGCGGCCACTGCTAAATAGGTTTTACCCGTTCCCGCAGGGCCAATACCAAAGGTAATATCATGGCGCACAATGTTGGCCACATAGGTGCTTTGGTTGGGGTTACGCGGTTTAATAACGCCACGGCGAGTTTTGATAAACAAGGCTTTATCATCACCGCTATCGTCCTGCTCTAAGGCGATGGCTTCTTGGATTGCCAAGTGCACTTGTTCAGGATCGAGATCCGGCGTGCTGCCCTTGACCGTTTGGGTCTCGATATAGAGCTGCTTAAGTAAGTTGTTAGCACTTAAACAGTTACGTGGCAGTCCGGTAATTTGAAAATGGTTGTTCTTACGGACTATCTCAACGCCAACGCGACGCTCAATCTGTTTGATATTGTCATCGAAGGGACCGCACAGCGAGGCCAAACGGCGGGTTTCTGCGGGTTCGAGATACAGATTCATTGTGGTTAATTTACTGGACAAATAGTACTCCTATTGTCAAATACCAAGCAAAGTGCTGAGTGAAAAGCCAAGTGCGATGCCTGTTTGCTATCGCAGTCTCTAATCAGAAGATAACCTCAGTTTACGAGCCATAGCGGATAATTGCTAACGGAAAATCGTTAAGCCCGAGGGTTTTGAATAGCTGCTCTATAGAAGGCAAAAGCCCACAAAACAAAAAGGGCGACACTGAGGTTAACTCACCATGTCGCCCTGATATAGGTGCTACTCGCTAAATTTTAAACCCTTAAGGTTTAAATTGTGTCACACCGAGATCGTCATCCTGTTTGTGTTTCGCCAGAATATCCGATGGGCGCAGGTTGCGGCGCAGATCCATTTCATCTTCACCGCGGATAAATTTACCGCGCAGTGAGTTAGTGTAAACGTCGACAATTTCGACATCCACAAAGCTACCGATGTGCTTTGGTAGGCCTTCAAAGTTGACGACACGGTTGTTTTCGGTACGGCCGCGCAGCTCCATGGGGTTTTTCACCGATGGGCCTTCAACCAGAATACGTTGTACTGTGCCCATCATATGGCGGCTGTAACGCATGGCTTGTTGAGTGATACGGTCCTGCAGAATCGCCAGACGTTGTTTTTTCTCTTCCATATCAACGTCATCGGGTAAATCTGCCGCAGGAGTACCAGGGCGCGCACTGTAGATAAAGCTAAAGCTGTGGTCAAAGCCTACATCTTCAATCAGCTTCATGGTATCGGCGAAGTCTTCTTTGGTTTCGCCTGGGAAGCCAATGATAAAGTCAGAGCTGATTTGGATATCAGGACGGGCTTTGCGCAGACGGCGGATGATTGACTTGTACTCAATCGCCATATGGCCACGCTTCATTGCCGTCAGAATGCGGTCAGAACCGGATTGCACAGGTAAATGCAGGAAGCTGACTAATTCAGGGGTATCTTCGTAAACGTCGATAATGTCCTGCGTAAATTCAATCGGGTGACTGGTGGTGAAGCGAATACGGTCGATACCATCGATAGCGGCGACATAGCGTAATAGCTCGGCAAAGGTACAAATGCCGCCGTCGTGGGTTGCACCACGGTAGGCGTTAACGTTTTGACCGAGCAGGTTGACTTCACGCACACCTTGTTCTGCCAGTTGGGCAATCTCGAGGATGATGTCGTCCGATGGACGGCTGACTTCTTCACCGCGGGTATAAGGCACCACGCAGAATGAGCAGTATTTGCTGCAACCTTCCATGATAGACACAAACGCCGTTGGGCCTTCGGCGCGCGGTTCTGGTAGACGGTCAAATTTTTCGATTTCAGGGAAGCTCACGTCGATCACGGCCTTTTCGCCACGACGCACTTGGTCGATCATATCCGGCAGACGGTGCAGTGTCTGTGGTCCAAAAATGATGTCGACGCATTGAGCACGGTCTTTGATCGCCTTACCTTCCTGCGATGCAACACAACCACCCACACCAATAATCAGGTCGGGATTTTTATCTTTGAGGGTTTTCCAACGACCTAACTGATGGAACACCTTTTCCTGCGCTTTTTCGCGGATAGAACAAGTGTTTAGCAGTAGAATGTCCGCTTCTTCTGCTTCTTCAGTCAAGGTGTAACCTTGGTATTCGCCTAAAAGATCCGCCATCTTGGATGAGTCATACTCATTCATTTGACAGCCCCAAGTTTTAATATGGAGTTTTTTGCTCATCAGTTGTGTTGCCCTACGCTGCCCAGTAAATATGTGCCCAAGCTGCCTTTGCCCTGTTAGAGACAAATCCGGCCGCCCAGTAAAAATAGCGCGACATTTTACCCGCAGTTATGGCCGCTGACCAGCTTTGTCCACATTTTTACTCGCCAATCCCCTGAGATTGTGATACCCACAAAGAAGCTAGGTTTATCTCAGCGGATGAGTTTTGTGCGAGGAATGGCTGGCTAAATTGGGCTGCATTTGCCATTTCTAACAAGCTATTACGGGCTTGAATGCTAATGTCTTCACGGATTTCGAGTCGAAATACGCTCAACATTTCCGTGGTATGTAGATATAGGGCATAATCGAGTGGGTCGCGATAACTGACTGTGATGGTTTCCATCACTGGCGTTGCCGCCAGAGCATGACTAAATGGGACTGCGCTGCAAATCAGTAGACTACTGGCTATCTGCAAGTGGATGAGTGTTTTCATGACATCCTCACTAACTCTATTAAGTGGATTCACTGGTAACTCGTCCCGAACGGCTAGGGCTCGCTAAGTGAGATGCTAATCGGCTTATCCCGCAGACCGCCTGAGATTCCCGCGGGGTTGACTTAGAGTGTAGTGGCTTTGTTAAGCGTGAAAACTTGCCTTTGTAAGCAACTGTGAGCAAATGCGCCCCTAGCAACATTTGCTCACCTTTGAGCTGAAATTGACATGCTTTTGATACAATGCCCGCGATCAGCGTGATGCGCTTTAAGCTTGAGCCTTAATTTCGAGCTCTAGCTAAGAGTAAAGTGCATCAGATAAATGGAAAGAATTCTAAAGAGTGGTAACTAAGATGAGCCAAGTGATAAGCCAAACACAGCAACCAAGCCAGACAACCACAGATACTCAACAATTTGATGTAATCCTTGTCGGTGGCGGTATGGTGGGCGCTGCAACGGCTATCGGACTGGCGAAGCAAGGCTTGCAGGTGGCGGTGATTGAATCATTTGCCCCCGAGGCTTATTCCCCCGAGCAGGCATTAGATGTGCGCGTGTCGGCGATAAGCGTGGCCTCTGAACAGTTACTCGAGCAGCTAGGCGCACTCGAGAGTCTGCTTAACATGCGTAATGTGCCTTATCTGGGCTTAGAAACCTGGGAGCTTGATGGCTGCATTACTCAATTCCATAGCTCACAAATTGGCGCGAGCCATTTAGGGCATATTGTTGAAAACCGTTTGGTGCAACTCGCCCTGTGGGAGCAAATGCAGCAATGGGATGCGATTAAATTGTTTTGCCCCGAGCGTGTGGCGACATTTTCGCGCCTCTCAGACGGGGTGAGCGTGCACTTACAATCCGGTATTCAGCTTGAGGCAAAGCTGCTCATCGGGGCCGATGGCGCCAACTCGCAGGTGCGTCAATGGGCGGGGATTGGCATTTCGGGTTGGGACTATGCCCAATCGGCGATGCTGATTAATATCCAAACCGCCCAAGGCCAGCAAGATGTCACTTGGC
The DNA here is from genome assembly GCF_000485795.1 of Shewanella decolorationis S12. Lineage (GTDB taxonomy): Bacteria > Pseudomonadota > Gammaproteobacteria > Enterobacterales > Shewanellaceae > Shewanella > Shewanella decolorationis. Next base: position 31,025 of record NZ_AXZL01000076.1, on the reverse strand, counting down.
AACAATTTACCCCTAACGGCCCGCGCTCGTTATTACCTTTACCTGGCAATCATGCGTCGTTAGTCTGGTATGACGATGCCAATCGCATTAAACAGTTAATGCAGCTGAATCATAAGCAGCTTGCCGACCAAATCCGCCAGCATTTTCCCGCTCGCTTAGACAGTGACTTTACTGTCGAAGCCAAAGGCAGTTTTGCCCTCACGCGCCGCCACGCGAATGCCTATTTTAAGCCGAATGTGGTGATTTTAGGGGATGCTGCGCACACCATTAACCCGTTGGCGGGCCAAGGGGTTAACCTCGGCTTTAAAGATGTCGAGGCCTTACTAACGGTAATCAAGACTGCATTAATCGAGGATAAACCTTGGTGGTCCACCGAGGTATTAAACGCCTATCAAGCCAAACGTTATCGCGATAATCAGCTGATGATGACGACCATGGATGTGTTTTACGCAGGCTTTAGTAATGACATTCTGCCACTTAAATTACTGCGTAACGGCGCGTTAAAACTGGCCAATATTAATTCTCCCATCAAGCGAACCGTGCTGAAGTATGCGATGGGGCTCAATTAGGCCACATCGTGAGTGCTGACTCACTCGGCATTTGTTGACTTACGCATTGAGTGCTAAAATGCCGCGTTTTTAACGAGCATAAGCGGCATTATTAACTCAAGATGGTCGTCCATGTGCGCTTTGCCATCGACCAATTAACGCAGTATTGAGTGCCATTAGTGAGTGTCATGAGCGAAATTAAATTAATCGTAGGTCTTGCCAATCCGGGCGCCGAATATGCGCAGACTCGCCATAATGCGGGAGCTTGGTATGTGGAAGAATTGGCCCGCATCTGTGGCGTCAGCTTAGTGCCGGATAGCAAGTATTTTGGCCTCACCGCCAGAGCCGTATTGCATGGCAAAGATGTGCGTTTGCTGATCCCAACCACCTATATGAACTTAAGCGGCAAAGCCGTGGGGGCCTTAGCGAATTTCTTCCGTATTACGCCTGAAGAAATTCTAGTGGCCCACGATGAGTTGGATATGCCGCCAGGTGTGGCTAAGTTTAAACTCGGTGGCGGTCATGGTGGCCATAACGGTTTAAAAGACATTATTGCTAAACTGGCTAATGATAAAAACTTCTACCGTTTACGGATTGGGATTGGCCATCCTGGCGATAAGAATAAAGTCAGTGGTTACGTACTGGGTAAGGCGCCAGCCAAAGAACAAGAGCTGATCAACGCCGCCGTGGATGAAGCTGTACGCTCCACTGAAGTGCTATTTAAAGAGGACATGGTGAAAGCCATGACTCGCTTACACTCCTTTAAAGCAGAGTAAGCCCAGTGCTCGCGGCCCGCGAAAGGACGGCGAACACAAGACAATAGAATTAATCAATGTACTGCCTAAGGGCAGGCTGACTATAAACTTGCTGGTGAGTGTGACTCGCCAGCCTATCATCGAGAGAAAGGTAAGAATATGGGTTTTAAATGCGGCATTGTTGGTCTTCCTAACGTAGGTAAATCAACGCTTTTTAATGCGTTAACTAAGGCTGGCATCGAAGCGGCAAACTTCCCGTTTTGTACCATCGAGCCAAACACTGGCGTTGTACCTGTGCCGGATCCACGCTTAGATGCGCTGGCGGCAATTGTAAATCCGCAACGTGTACTGCCAACCACCATGGAATTCGTGGATATTGCTGGTCTAGTAGCGGGCGCGTCTAAAGGTGAAGGCTTAGGTAACAAGTTCCTTGCTAACATCCGCGAAACCGATGCTATCGGTCACGTGGTGCGCTGCTTTGAAGATGACAACATTGTCCACGTGGCTAACCGTGTTGACCCTGCGCGCGATATAGAAGTCATCAACACTGAATTGGCATTAGCCGACTTAGATAGTTTAGAGCGTGCGGTGATCCGCCAACAAAAACGCGCTAAGGGTGGCGACAAAGACGCTAAATTTGAAGTGGATGTACTCGAGAAGATGCGTCCCATCCTCGATGAAGGCCATATGCTGCGTTCTATGGAACTGTCTAAGGAAGAATTAGAAGCTGTTGCTTACTTAAACTTCTTAACCTTAAAGCCAACCATGTACATCGCTAACGTGGCTGAAGATGGTTTCGAAAACAACCCACACTTAGATGCAGTACGTGCCATTGCTGAAAAAGAAAATGCCATTGTCGTGTCTGTGTGTGCCGCCATTGAGTCAGAACTGGCTGAAATGGAGGCCGAAGAGCGTGATGAGTTTATGGCTGACCTCGGGTTAGAAGAGCCAGGGTTAGACCGCGTGATCCGCGCTGGATACCAATTGCTGAACCTGCAAACTTACTTCACAGCGGGTGTAAAAGAAGTGCGTGCTTGGACCGTTTCTGTAGGCGCGACGGCACCACAAGCGGCGGGCGTTATTCACACCGACTTCGAACGTGGCTTTATTCGTGCTCAAGTAATGGCATTTGATGACTTTATTACCTATAAAGGTGAAGCGGGCGCCAAAGAAGCGGGTAAGTTACGTGTAGAAGGCAAGACATACATTGTTCAAGACGGTGATGTCATGCACTTCCTGTTTAACGTATAACAGCTTTGATAAAAAGGGCTAAGCTTTAGAAAGTAAGGCAAAATACGGGCAACAGAGGTTGATTTAGCGCATCTGTTGCTCAGTTTGGTGAAGTAATAGCCGAACGGTTTGCCTCGAGGAAAATAGCGAAAAAAAGCTGTTGACCTCGATACCTCGAATAAGCATAATACGCCCCGTTCCTCGCTACGAGGGGCGCGCAATAACGAAGTGGCAATGTAGCTCAGCTGGTTAGAGCACAGCACTCATAATGCTGGGGTCGCAGGTTCAAGTCCCGCCATTGCTACCATTTCGTTATCCTAGCGTTTGCTAGCATCAATTCAGGATGTCAACTTGAAGCAGTGCGGGAATGGTGAAATTGGTAGACACGCCAGATTTAGGTTCTGGTGCCGAAAGGTGTGAGAGTTCAAGTCTCTCTTCCCGTACCATTATTTTTAAACATCGGCGTAAGCGGATGTATGAAACAAGTTAGTGATGGGGTATCGCCAAGCGGTAAGGCACCGGGTTTTGATCCCGGCATACCTAGGTTCGAATCCTAGTACCCCAGCCATCATTTCATGTTTCTCAGTTTTTGGGGTATCGCCAAGCGGTAAGGCACCGGGTTTTGATCCCGGCATACCTAGGTTCGAATCCTAGTACCCCAGCCATGGCAATGTAGCTCAGCTGGTTAGAGCACAGCACTCATAATGCTGGGGTCGCAGGTTCAAGTCCCGCCATTGCTACCATATTTAAATCCACGTTAAATCAGTTTGATTTATCTGGTAAAAATCCAGAGACGCCTTTGTTTGCCAATCTGGTACATTTTGATGCGGGAATGGTGAAATTGGTAGACACGCCAGATTTAGGTTCTGGTGCCGCGAGGTGTGAGAGTTCAAGTCTCTCTTCCCGTACCATCAAAGTGCAACCTTTAAGGTTGATAACAAGTTAATTGGGGTATCGCCAAGCGGTAAGGCACCGGGTTTTGATCCCGGCATACCTAGGTTCGAATCCTAGTACCCCAGCCATAGTTAAAAAGCCCGTCCTACGACGGGCTTTTTGCTTTTTGTCTTTTGTATGTGCTTATCGAGTTACTCTCTATTACTTCGTTATTTTTCAATCTTCTTTGCCGATATCGTTAGCGTGCTATGGCATCACTAGCGCAAGCCTTGAATTGTGGCTATGTGCTAATGGCTAAGATGTGCTTAATTGGTGTTTATTGAGATAAAAAAGCCACAGTGCTGAATAAACACTGTGGCCGATACCGACAAATGTAAAATGCGACTTAAACGCTCGCCGAGCGTTGAGTAGTGGTTATTGTACGGGTTTAACTTCTTTAACCGCTGCGGGGGTTGCGACTTCGCTTACCGCCTTTTCAAGCACCGCTTCCTGCGTCGCTTTTACATCGCCTGTGGCAACCGCTTTTAGGGGCGCAGCCGCTGGAACTTGTTCTTGCAGTTTCTCCGTGCCTGCATCTATCGCCTTTTGCTGTAGTTTTTGCGGATCTGTGTAGTCAGCCAGTTCTTTAGGCCAGCTTGGTACCAGTTTTTCTGCCTGATCGGTAAATTGCTCAGAGATAATTTTTGGCGAGCCACCCGTAAGCAACATCACCGCCATTTGGTTGGTTTCTGAGTTCCACACAAAGCCTGCTTTTTCGGCCATTTCCGGCACAGGCGTATAGGTCGATACCATATAAAACAGCGGACCTTCCTGTTGGATTTTATCGGCGGTTTTTAGCAGCGATACTGTGGTCTCGTAGTTGTCACCTAGCAGGACCTTCATCCGATCTTTAATCAGTGGCTGTTCGAACAGCCCCACGTCGTTTGGATTTAATCCGACAAGGGGTTTTAGCAGTGCCCACATCAGTTGGCCTTGGGGGGACATTAACAGCAGCGGAGCAACACAGGCATTAAGCATTAATGCGAGCCAAATAATGTTAAGGCAACGCATTTTTTTGAGCAGAGTTGTACTCAAGATGATATTTCCTTTGGAAGTACCAGCAAGTCGCCGGCGGCGGATTGTAGCCGATTGTAATTCTGTAAACGAGAGGGGTGAATAAGTAAATTTTTACTGGGATTAGAGGGGGAAAGGTAAAGTTTTATCTAATTGAATTTGTATTGTTTTTACAATTGTTTCTGTGTTCTCAGCTTCTTTTTTTACACTGTGAGTTTGTGATATTTCCCATCAACCTTGCCGTTATACCGTACTTGAGATGTAAAGAATGTAAATTTGAGTTTGTTGATAATAAATATCATTTAATCTCTATCCAATTAATTTTCGTTAATACAGGCTATTAGCTAACGGTTGGTGGCGATTTAGGCGCTCGCCTAATATCCCTTCTTGAGAGTCAGTCATTGAAATTAAAAGTCAGTAAATCATCGCTTTCCTTCGCTCGGATTATTCATGTTTATGTCTCTATGGCACTGCTGCTGTTAATGCTGTTTTTTGCTATTACTGGGATCACTTTAAACCACCCCAATTGGTTTTCTTCAGCGGATCAAGAACCGCGACATGAACAGTTTGATATTCCTAACTACTTGATACCAGCTGCGCCACAGGAGCCTGAGTGGCGTTTAGCGGCGGGGCATTGGTTAAAAAGCCAATGGGATATGGATATCGGTACTGCCGATATTGATGAGGATGAGATAAGCCTAGTGAATAAAGGCCCTGGCACCTATCGCACCGTCACCTTAGATCTGCTCGACGGTAAAGCCTATGTTGAGACCTTAGATTATGGCGTTATTGCGGTGCTGAACGATCTACACAAGGGGCGCAATACTGGGATTGTCTGGGCTTGGGTGTTAGATCTCTGCGCCTTGTTGATTATTCTCTTTTCGCTCACCGGCGCCTATTTGCTAGTACCTCAAACGAAACGATTGAAAAAATCCTTGTTGTATATGGTGCTTGTCAGTTCAGGCTGCGCACTTGTGTATGTCTATTTTGTTCCATAGGGAGAACCGATTAATGATGCGTCAGCTTATACGCACCAGCGCCATCGGTGCGTTGTTTGTGAGTTCAGCGGTATTTGCCGCACCGAAAATGACCATTGATTTGACCTTACCTGAAATTACTGAGGGTCAGTATCACAGACCCTATGTGGCAGTGTGGGTTGAGGATGCCAAGGGTCAAACCGTTAAAACCATAAGCCTATGGGTATGGGATGAGGGGCATAAATGGCTCAAGGATATTCGTCGTTGGTGGCGAAAGGCTGGGCGCGAAGACATGAGCTTTGTTGACGGTATCGCCTCGGCGACTAAGCCCGCAGGCCATTACAAAATTGATTGGGACTTAACGGATGATGCGGGTAAACCGCTGACTCCAGCCTCCTACACAGTGTTTATCGAAGTGGTACGCGAGCACGGTGGGCGTGATCTTGTGAGACAAAATATTGATTTAACTGCGGGGGATTTTACCGCCCAGCTACCAGCGACCACTGAAACTGGCGTGATTGATATTCGCTTAAGCGGTATGACTCGCTAAGCCTTGCACTTTACTGAAAGGATATGAAGATGAAACTACGTTTACTTGCCTTAGTTAGCGCGCTCTGCATCAGCCCATTGGCGAGCAGCCATGATCGCTGGATTTTACCTAGCCACTATAATGTCTCGGCCGAAAGCCAAGAGGCGGTGTGGATCACCTCCGACGTTTCCGCCAGTAACCAAGTGTTTATGTTTGATAAACCGGTCACCGCAAGCGATGTGCGAGTGCACTTACCCGATGGTAAGCCAAGCTCCCCAAGCTCAAGCTACACTGGTGGTCGTAAATCGGTTTTCGACGTGCAATTATTGCAAGATGGTACCTATAAGTTCGAGAAAGAAGTCACGCCGAGATACTTTTCTGTCTACAAAATCAAAGGTAAAGAAGGCATGGTACGCAGTCGACTCGATAAAAAAGCGACAGCGGCCGTGATGCCAAAGGATGCCTATGAGCTTAAAGGCTCATTAAATGTGGCGCGGGTCGAAACCTATGTGACTCGCAACAAACCCACCGATAAGGTATTAGCGCCGAAAGGTGAATACTTGGAATTGGTGCCTATTACCCATCCCGCTGATATTGTTGAAAATGAACCCGCAACACTGCAGTTTGTTTACGATGGTAAGCCTGTCGAAGGCGTGAGTGTGGCGATCATGAAGGATGGCAGCCTGTACCGTAACAAGCCAGAAGAAATCAGTTTAACTTCGGATAAAGAAGGTAAAGTGGCGATGACGCTGCCAGCAGCTGGTCGTTATCTGCTGCATGCCTCTATTGAACGTCCAAGTCCTGATAAATCTCTTGCCGATAAAACAGTTAGCGAAATCTTTTTGACCTTCGAAGCAGGGCTTGAATAAGCGCATGCTTTAACGCTCCCCATGCCCACGAATTCATTTGTGGGCATTTCCTACTTAAGTTCGCACTATTATACTTTGGCACTAGCATCTGAGCCTGAGCTTCAGTAAGCTGCACTGGTGTATCGTTCTTGATGCATCCCAAGCGCATAACGATTAGAATAGCGCAATTCCACCCCAATTTGACTGTGTTGACCTTTAGCGTCGGCACGGGTTGCTTTTGTTTTAAAGGAGACGAAAGAAGTTATGACTAAGGTTCCTATGACAGTTGTCGGTGCAGAACAGCTGCGTAAAGAGTTAGATATGCTCAAGTTTGAACGTCGCCCGAAAATCACTGAAGCGATTGCCTCAGCGAGAGAGTTAGGTGACCTAAAGGAAAACGCGGAATATCATGCAGCCCGTGAAGAGCAAGGGATCTGTGAAGCGCGTATCCGTGACATTGAAGGCAAACTTTCTAACGCGCAGATCATCGATGTGACTAAGATGGTGAACAATGGTCGTATTATTTTTGGCGCGACTGTCACTATCTTAAATCTCGATACCGATGCTGAAGTCACTTACCGTATCGTGGGCGATGATGAAGCCAACATCAAAGAAAACCTGATTTCAGTTAATTCTCCGATTGCCCGTGGTTTAGTGGGTAAGAATGAAGGTGATGAAGTGTCGATTGCCACCCCAGGTGGTTTGACCGATTACGAAATTATTTCGGTACAATATATCTAAGTCTTAGTACGCCAGACTCGATTGTTTTACCGATAAAAAGCCGCCTAGGGCGGCTTTTTTTATACCTAAAACACTGCAAGATCAGAATCTTCAGCGCACAAATTCGCAAGATGGATAAAGTTTAACTTGCCTCTAAAGCGGTAGTTACCTAAGCTGCATGCTTGGAGTTTTCTATGCATTCATCAGGTTCTTTACGAAAGCTATCCAAGAAAGTGTGGTTTCTTCTGTAAATATTTCATCACGTAAATGGTTGCGTGTACCTTTTAGGAACTGAGTTTGATTAAGCACTGGCGCCAAGGATTAATGTTACTCTGCATGTCGATCATTTTGATCGCCCATGCGGGTGGCTATGCGCCGCGCAGCTTAACCGCCCAGCAACTGCATTTAGTGCCTCAAACTGTAGTGACAAAGGCGCTTACCGCAGATACGCTGTCACTCTCAGTGCAAGAGAGCACTGCATCACATCACTCAACTGCACCATCGACTGCGAGCGATAGCAAAGCTGTCTGCACAGCTTCAGATAAGGCACAAGCCACCGATTGCTCAGAGTCTGAATTAGTCAGTCACTCGGATGATTTTAACTTTGCTCCGATAAACTCCCAGCGTTTTATCAATCTTGTTCAGCATGATATGCGTGAGGTGAAACCTAATTACCTGTTGGCTTTCGAGTTTGTGCCTGAGCCCGCGCCTGCATTAGGGGAAAATATCCGCCTCGATGCTCGCCCGGATTGGACCCTCTTAGCCGAGTCTTCACCCGCGCGGATCTCCGGCTGGAAAGTCTCCAACCTGCAATATCGCTTTAGTCAGCAAGCCGCTTAACTCACTTCTCTGTCGCAAGTTAGCAAGGCTCATCCAGCAAGATACCGCTTGAGTTCCTCACCTGAACGATACGCTTCTACGGATACCCTTGATTAACTTTGCATTTTGTCATCCGAAACCTGTACCCGATAACCGAATGTCAAAGCCTGCGGAGTGATTGCCAAAGGTGCGACTAAACCGTATTGGATTTAAATCCATTCGGTTTAGACGAGTTTAACTAGTTATCACCACTGAGTTTGCACGCGCTTAGCGCACTCCTTGTGGGATCCGTGTTTACAGGTTTCACCGTACATACAGTGATTGTTCGCTCATGTTTATTAGCGCTACAGATGGCTATCAGAGCGGGCAATACCATGCGAGTGATATCTATGGATAAAATTCAGAGTAAAAAGCTGCTAAATCATTATTCAGCTTGGAAATACATTGTGCTTATCGTCACGATTATCGTGATGTTATTTAGCGCCTTACCGACTTGGTATGGAGAAGACGCCGCCGTGCAGGTGGGCGCAAAAGCGGGGCTTAACTTAACTCCTATTGAACTGCGGGATAAATTAATGGCGCAGGGGGTTGAGGTTAAGCGTATCGAAGTTAAGCATGCCCAACATGGCAGTGCCAACAACTCAGAAGATGGGCAAACCCTTATCGTGCTCAATGATGACAGCGAGCAAACCTTGGTAAAGACCTTAGTGTCATCCATGGTGAGTGAGCCGAAAGAGCTCACGCTGGCACTGGTGAGTGCTGCGCCGAGTTGGCTGCAAAATATGGGCTTTGAACCGATTAAACTCGGGCTCGATTTGCGCGGTGGGGTGCAATTTTTGCTGGATGTGGATGTGCAGCCTGTCTATCAAGCCCAAGCAGATGCATTAGTTGAGTCCCTTCGACAGTTTTTGCGTGAACAGCAAATTCGCGGCGCCAGTGTGCGTATTGATAGCACGCGCGATGACGCAGGATTGCAAATAGCAATTGCATTTAATGACGCGGCTCAATCCACCAATAACACACGCTCAACCATTCGCCAGTTTATGCAGCAAAGCTACCCGACTTGGCAATTAACCAATGCGGATAATGGCTTAGTGGTAAAACTCGCTCAAGAAGAGCAAATCAAGTTACGTAATTTAACCGTCCAGCAAAACCTGCAAATTATGCGTAGCCGGATTGAGGAGCTGGGCATCACTGAGGCTCTAGTACAGCGTCAGGGCGAACACCGTATCCGTATCGAACTCCCCGGCGTACAAGACCCGGCTGCCGCGAAAAACGTGATTGGTGCGACCGCTAGTCTGGCCTTTTTTGAAGTCAAAGAATCGGGTTCGGTGAATGCGCAGGTGCTGAAGGATAAATCTGGAAATCCTGTTTATGTGGCACGCACGCCAGTATTGGGCGGCGATCATATTGTCGATGCCCGCGCCAATATTGGCGAAATGGGCATGGCCGAAGTGAACATTCACCTCGACCGTATCGGTGGCCAAAAAATGTCGGAGTTCTCCCGCGCCAATATTGGTAAGCCGATGGCAACATCCTACAGCGAATATAGCCGGGATGAGCAGGGCAAAGCTAAGCAAACCCAAGAGATCATTAGTGTCGCGACTATTCAATCACAGCTCGGAGATCGCTTTAGAATTACGGGCGCTGGCACCTATCAAGAGGCGCAGCAATTAGCGCTGCTGCTACGCGCAGGCTCAATGACGGCGCCCGTGACCATTGTTGAAGAGCGCACCATTGGCCCGACTCTTGGCGCCGAAAACATTCAAAACGGGTTTGCTGCGCTCGGCCTTGGCATGGGAATCACCTTGCTGTTTATGGCGCTCTGGTACCGCCGTCTTGGTTGGGTGGCCAATGTGGCCTTGATTGCCAACATGGTTATTCTCTTTGGTTTGTTGGCATTGATCCCCGGCGCGGTATTGACCTTACCAGGCATTGCCGGTCTGGTGTTAACAGTCGGCATGGCGGTCGATACCAACGTACTGATCTTCGAGCGGATTAAAGACAAGTTGAAAGAGGGGCGCAGCTTCGCTATGGCTATCGACACTGGCTTTGACAGTGCATTTTCAACCATTTTCGACGCTAACTTCACCACTATGATCACCGCGGTTGTGCTCTATTCCATCGGTAATGGCCCCATCCAAGGCTTTGCCTTGACCTTAGGTTTAGGTCTGCTGACCAGTATGTTTACCGGTATTTTTGCCTCAAGAGCCTTAATCAACCTTGTCTATGGGCGTGATGCGCGCCGCCATGTGAGGGTATAAGTATGAAGAATATCAATCTGACTAAATGGCGCTATATTTCGAGCGCTATCTCTATCTTTTTAATGCTGGCCTCACTCACTATCATCGGGATGAAAGGCTTTAACTGGGGCCTAGACTTTACGGGCGGTGTGGTGACCGAAGTTCAGCTCGATAAACGGATCACCAGTAGTGAGCTGCAACCCTTATTAAATGCGGCTTATCAGCAAGAGGTTACGGTGATTTCGGCCAGTGAGCCTGGGCGTTGGGTATTGCGCTATGCCGACACTGCACAAAGTAATGTTGATATTGCGCAAACCTTAGCGCCACTAGGTGAGGTGCAAGTGCTGAACACCAGTATTGTCGGCCCGCAAGTGGGTAAAGAGTTAGCGGAGCAGGGCGGTCTTGCTTTGTTGGTGGCCATGCTGTGTATTTTAGGGTATTTGAGTTATCGCTTCGAATGGCGTCTCGCCTCAGGTGCGATATTTGCACTGGTGCACGACGTGATTTTTGTACTCGCCTTTTTCTCACTAACCCAAATGGAGTTTAATTTAACCGTGCTCGCCGCCGTGCTGGCGATTTTAGGTTATTCGCTCAACGATTCGATCATTATCGCCGACCGTATTCGGGAGTTATTGATTGCTAAGCCGAAACTTGCAATTCAAGAAACGAATAACCAAGCGATTGTGGCAACCTTTTCCCGAACTATGGTGACCTCTGGAACCACCTTAATGACGGTCGGAGCGTTATGGATTATGGGTGGTGGGCCGTTAGAAGGATTCTCGATAGCCATGTTTATCGGCATCTTGACTGGCACCTTCTCATCCATTTCTGTTGGTACTTCATTGCCTGAGTTTTTAGGATTAAACTCTGAACATTATAAAGTACAAGTCATCACCGACACGCCTTAAGTGCTAAAAACAAAACGGCCACTCGCTTGAGTGGCCGTTTTGTTTAAGGCTGGAAAATTACTTCGCTCTTGGCAGAGCAATTTTCATTTCAGGCGATTGACGATAAATCACCAGAATATGACCAATAAGTTGCACTTTTGCAGATTGAGTTTCACGTACTATGGCATCAACGATGGCATTTTTTAGCTCTCTATCGGTAGAGGCTACTTTCACTTTAATCAGTTCATGATAAGCGAGTGCGCTTTCAATTTCAGCGAGTACACCTTCAGTCAATCCATTGGCACCAAGCAGCACCACTGGCTTTAAATTATGCGCCAGGCCTTTTAAATGCTGTTTTTGTTTGGTTGTTAAGTTCATTTCTACCAACTTTTGCTGAGTTACTGTTGAAAAACCGCTATTCTACCCTTATATAGCCTTTGTGTAACTCTCAATTGTTGCGGATTTTAAATGTCAGGTAAAAAACGTACGGCCAGTTCCACCCGTTGGATGCAGGAACACTTTGATGATCATTATGTCAAACTAGCACAGAAACGGGGATTGCGTTCTCGCGCTGCGTTTAAGCTTGAGGAGCTCCAAGAGAAGGACCAGTTGATCCGCCCAGGAATGACAGTAGTTGATTTGGGGGCAGCGCCAGGTGGTTGGTCTCAGGTAGCTGTTAAGCTAGTCGGAGACAGAGGTAAAGTTATCGCCTGCGATATTTTGCCAATGGATCCCATCGTCGGCGTGGATTTCTTGCAAGGGGATTTTCGTGAAGAGAAAGTGCTCGAAGCATTGCTAACTCGCGTCGGTGCGGATAAGGTTGACGTTGTATTATCTGATATGGCGCCCAACATGAGTGGTTCCGATGGTGTCGATCAGCCGCGCGCCATGTATTTAGTCGAACTGGCGTTAGATATGTGTCATCAAGTATTGGCACCTAACGGCAGTTTTGCGGTCAAAGTCTTTCAGGGGGAGGGGTTTGACGAATATATGAAGGCGGTAAAAGACGCATTCAAAGTAGTAAAAACACGTAAACCGGACTCGTCGCGGGCACGCTCCCGTGAAGTCTATCTTGTGGCGACAGGGTACAAGTTGTAGTACCCTAGCGTTAATCATCGCAAGACTTTATGAGGTCTAGTAATTTGAGTGACATGGCAAAAAATCTAATACTCTGGGTTGTCATCGCCGTCGTGCTGATGTCAGTGTTTCAGGGTTACTCCCCCTCTTCTTCGTCATCGCAGAAGATGGATTATTCTACTTTCCTAGACAATGTTCGTGATGGACAAGTCGCCAGTGTTGAAGTGAAAAGTGACCAACGTACTATCGAAGGTTCTAAGCGCACGGGCGAAAAATTCACGACCATCATGCCACTGTATGACCAAGATTTAATTAATGATCTTGACCGTAAAGGCATCACCATGAAAGGCCAAGAAGCCGAAGAATCGGGTTTCTTAACCCAGATCTTTATTTCTTGGTTCCCGATGTTATTGCTGATTGGGGTATGGATTTTCTTTATGCGCCAGATGCAGGGGGGCGGTGGCAAAGGCGCTATGTCCTTTGGCAAGAGCAAAGCCAAGCTGATGAGCGAAGACCAAATCAAGACCACTTTTGCTGACGTTGCAGGCTGTGATGAAGCCAAAGAAGAAGTGAAAGAGCTGGTCGATTATCTGCGTGATCCAACCAAATTCCAAAAACTGGGTGGCCGTATTCCAACGGGCGTGCTCATGGTTGGCCCACCAGGTACTGGTAAAACTCTACTGGCTAAAGCGATTGCGGGCGAGTCAAAGGTACCTTTCTTTACCATTTCAGGTTCTGACTTCGTAGAAATGTTCGTCGGTGTCGGTGCATCTCGTGTGCGTGACATGTTTGAACAGGCGAAAAAATCTGCGCCATGTATCATCTTTATCGACGAAATCGATGCCGTAGGTCGCCAACGTGGCGCAGGCTTAGGTGGTGGTCACGATGAGCGTGAGCAAACCCTTAACCAAATGCTGGTTGAGATGGACGGCTTCGAAGGTAACGAAGGGATTATCGTGATTGCGGCGACCAACCGCCCAGACGTATTGGACTCTGCGCTGCTGCGTCCAGGTCGTTTTGACCGTCAAGTGGTTGTGGGTCTACCGGACGTTCGCGGTCGTGAGCAAATCCTTAAAGTGCATATGCGTAAAGTGCCACTTTCTGAAGATGTCAAAGCCAGCGTTATTGCCCGTGGTACGCCAGGTTTCTCTGGTGCTGATTTAGCTAACTTAGTTAACGAAGCGGCTCTGTTTGCGGCGCGTGGTAACCGCCGTGTTGTCGGTATGGAAGAATTCGAGCGTGCAAAAGACAAGATCATGATGGGTGCTGAGCGCCGCTCTATGGTGATGTCGGAAGCCGAGAAAGAAATGACGGCATACCACGAAGCGGGCCACGCGATTGTGGGCTGTTTAGTGCCAGAGCATGACCCTGTGCACAAAGTCACCATTATCCCGCGTGGTCGTGCGTTAGGTGTGACCTTCTTCTTACCTGAGGCCGATGCGATTAGCCAAAGCCGTCGTAAGTTAGAAAGCCAGATTTCGGTTGCCTACGGTGGTCGTTTAGCCGAAGAGCTGATCTACGGCAGCGAAAAAGTGTCTACAGGCGCTTCGCAAGACATTAAGTACGCGACATCGATTGCCCGTAACATGGTGACCCAATGGGGCTTCTCCGACAAACTCGGTCCATTACTCTATGCCGAGGAAGAAGGTGAAGTGTTCTTAGGTCGTAGCATGGGTAAAGCCAAGGCGATGTCCGATGAAACCGCGACGCTTATCGATGCCGAGGTGAAAGCCTTTATTGATAAGAACTATGGCCGAGCTAAGCAAATCCTGCTGGATAACATCGATATTCTGCATTCGATGAAAGACGCGCTGATGAAGTATGAGACCATTGATTCACTGCAAATTGACGATTTAATGAACCGTCGTGAAGTGCGTCAGCCTGCCGATTGGCAAGCGGATGACAATGGTTCAAACGACAAAGGCAATGGCAAAGGTGAACCTGCCGTTAAAGTCGACGAAGTGGTAAAAACTGCTCCCGTTGAGGCAGAGCTGAAAGATGCCGATGAGTCACCCGTTAAGTAGCGGTTGTTAATTGAAAGAGAACCCCGTTAAGGGGTTTTCTTGTTTTATCTTGCTAGAAAATTGACTGCGCTGTCATTCAATATAAATCAGTCACATGAGTGAACCGCGCAGAAAACGGATGAAACGCGCTAGCAAGCTGTCCCAAATGGAGTCAATGCGTGTTTGAATTAATTGCTGGAACCAAACGCTTATCCTTAGCTTCGCCCGTCGTGATGGGTATTTTGAATGTTACTCCCGATTCTTTTTCCGACGGTGGAAAGTTCTCTTCCTTTGAATTAGCTTGCCAACATGCCGATGAGATGGTCGCCCAAGGGGCGCTTATCATCGACATCGGTGGCGAGTCGACAAGACCGGGCGCGGCCGATGTGTCGGTGCAAGATGAACTCGCACGGGTGATCCCTTTGGTGGAATATGTCGCGAAACACCATGATGTGTGGATTTCGGTCGATACCAGTAAACCGGAAGTGATGCGACAAGCGGTGAATGCCGGTGCGCATTTAATCAACGATGTCCGCGCATTATTAGAGCCTGGGGCTTTAGAGACCGCGGCACAACTGAATGTACCCATCTGTTTGATGCATATGCAGGGCGCGCCGCGCACTATGCAAACGGCGCCTGAATATCAAGACCTTGTTGCTGATGTGTCTCAATTTTTGACTGAGCGTATTCAAGCCTGCATCGAGGCGGGGATCCCGCGGGAGCGATTGCTAATCGACCCAGGTTTTGGCTTTGGTAAAACCTTAGAGCATAACTATGAACTGCTAGCGAAGTTAGAGCGTTTTGAGCAGTTTGATCTGCCGATATTGATAGGTTTATCCCGTAAGAGCATGATAGGAAACCTCCTTGCTAGACCGACCTCTGAGCGTCTAGCGGGGAGCCTTGCTGGCGCCATGATAGCGGCCCAGAAAGGGGCACATATCATTCGTGTCCATGATGTCCCTGAAACTGTCGATATGCTGAAAGTGTTACAAGCGACACAGGCATATCTATAAAGGCTATTTTTGTTAAGTATTTCATTAATATTATGATCCCAACCGAAGGGACACATTGAAGTTTGTGGGGCAATATGAGCGAACGTAAATTTTTTGGAACCGATGGTATTCGTGGCAAGGTAGGTTCAGGCCAGATGACTCCCGAGCTGGCATTAAAGTTGGGTTGGGCAGCAGGGCGGGTGTTATCCCGCAGCGGCACCAAAAAAGTGATTATTGGTAAAGATACCCGTATTTCGGGTTATATGTTTGAGTCAGCTTTAGAGGCGGGTCTTTCTGCAGCCGGCCTCAACGTGATGTTGATGGGGCCAATGCCAACACCTGCTGTGGCATACCTCACTCGCACTTTCCGCGCCGAAGCGGGGGTGGTGATCAGTGCATCCCATAATCCTTATTACGATAACGGTATTAAGTTTTTCTCAACCGATGGCAGCAAGCTGGATGATAACCTAGAGCTGGAAATTGAAGCCGAATTAGAAAAGCCCTTAGAGTGTGTTGAGTCACATCTATTGGGCAAAGTGTCACGTATTGAAGATGCGCGTGGTCGTTATATCGAGTATTGCAAGGGCAACTTCCCAGCGGATCAAACCCTCACAGGGCTAAAAATTGTGGTGGACTGTGCTCACGGTGCGACCTATCACATTGCTCCTGCGGTATTTCGTGAGTTAGGCGCTGAGGTGATTACCATTGGTGATAAGCCCAATGGCGTCAACATCAATGACAAAGTGGGCGCCACGTCCATGGCGAAAATTTGCGAAACCGTATTGACCGAAGGCGCCGATTTAGGGATTGCGCTTGATGGTGACGGCGACCGTATCATGATGGTCAACAGTCGCGGAGAGGTCATCGATGGCGACCAAATTCTCTATATTCTGGCCTGTGATGCTAAAGCCCGTGGCGTGCTGCGTGGTGGCGTTGTCGGTACGCTAATGTCTAACTTAGGTCTCGATTTAGCCTTGCAGGCCTTAGATATTCCCTTTGCCCGCTCTAAAGTGGGTGACCGTTATGTGATGGAGTTACTGAAAGAACTCGATTGGCGCATTGGCGGTGAAAACTCGGGCCATATCCTTAACCTCGACCATGGCACAACGGGAGATGGTATCGTGGCGGGTATCTTAGTGCTGGCGGCAATGCGTCGACAAAATGCCACACTAGAGCAACTCACTGCCCCGATGGAGATGTTGCCACAGGTGTTAGTTAATGTGCGCTTTGAGGGGGAACACGACCCATTAAGCTCAGATAAAGTTAAAGCCGCTCAGGCTCAGGTTGAGTCACAACTAGGTGCCCGAGGTCGCGTATTGCTACGTAAATCCGGTACTGAACCGTTAATTCGTGTGATGGTTGAAGGCGATGATCACAATACAGTGTTAGCGCACGCCAATTTAATTGCAGATGCGGTAAAATCAGCGAGCTAATCAAGTTAATCTTTCGTTGAGTGCAGCTGATACCGATTAAAAATGAAGGTGTTAGCTGCATTAATGAGCAAGAATAGGGTTTGGCGTGTAAAAAGTAAGCATTCCAACCTAATATCTGAAAAATTTCGAATTTAGCTATTGTAACTTAATAAGTGGTTCGCTATTATTCACGCCGCTTTCAGAGGAGACAGTGATGGCACTCAGACGTCCTATGGTAGCTGGCAATTGGAAGATGAACGGCAGTGCGGCATTAGCCCAAGAGTTGTTCAAGAAATTTGCCTCAAAGCTCCAAAATGATTCAGCTGAAGTGGTTTTATGCCCGCCTTCTATCTATCTAGAAAGCGTCAGGCAACTGCTAGAAGCAAACAAGGAAGCGTTAGACGGTTCACTTGTTAGGATGGGCGCTCAGAATTTAAGTCAACATGACTTTGGCGCTTATACCGGAGAAGTTTCGGGCCAGATGCTTAAAGATTGCGGATGTCGATATGTCATTATCGGACATTCAGAACGTCGCCGTATGTACGGAGAGACGAGTAATATCGTAGCGGAGAAATTCGCCGCTGCACAAAAGCACGGTTTAACCCCAATCTTATGTGTGGGTGAGTCGGGTCCAGCACGTGAAGCAAGACGTACCTTCGAGGTGATTGCGGAAGAATTGGATATAGTGATCCAGAAAAATGGCACTATGGCTTTTGATAACGCCATTATCGCTTACGAGCCATTATGGGCTGTAGGGACTGGTAAGAGCGCGACACCAGAGCAGGCACAAGAAGTACATGCGTTTATACGCAAACGCCTCTCTGAAGTGTCTCCGTTTATCGGAGAAAATATCAGGATTTTGTACGGTGGCAGTGTGACACCGAGTAATGCGGCAGATTTATTTGCCCAACCTGATGTTGATGGTGGACTGATTGGCGGTGCCAGTTTAAACTCTACCGAGTTTTTAAGTCTGTGTACCATAGCGATGAGCGCATAATATGTATGAAGTTTTAGTGGTTGTTTACTTGTTGGTTGCATTAGGTTTAATTGGCCTGATCTTAATCCAGCAAGGCAAAGGAGCTGACATGGGGGCCTCGTTTGGCGCCGGTGCATCAGGTACCTTATTCGGTTCAAGCGGTTCAGGTAACTTCCTGACACGTACAACGGCGATTCTGGCCATTGCGTTTTTCACCTTAAGTCTGCTGATTGGCAACTTAAGTGCAAACCACGCAAAAAATGAAGATGCATGGAAAAATTTAGGTGCTGATGAACAGGTAACTCAACCAGTTGATCAAGCAACCGAAAAGTCAGAAACCAAAATTCCTGACTAGTAAAAGGTGTCGCCGAGGTGGTGAAATTGGTAGACGCGCAGCCTTGAGGTGGCTGTGTCCTAACGGACGTGCGGGTTCAAGTCCCGCTCTCGGCACCATAATATAGCTAAGTGAGACGAAGTAAGCGCTGACTTAGTTATTGCAAGCAAAGACGATAGTCAATATACTTGCACACAGTTGACGCGGGGTGGAGCAGCTTGGTAGCTCGTCGGGCTCATAACCCGAAGGTCGTCGGTTCAAATCCGGCCCCCGCAACCAGCTCCTAGTAACGAATAAGATTTAAATTCGTTATGGTTTACAGGTTCTTAAAGCTAAAAACCTCGTTATTACGGGGTTTTTTGTTATCTGGACTTTTAAATTTGTCGTATCCAATACGACGCTTTACTAGGGCTATTAAGCCCTTTTTTGTTTTTTCCGGGGGTCAATTTTGGCAACATTAGAATCCAGACTGGCAGACATGCTCAAAGTGCCTGTGGAGGCATTAGGCTTCCAACTTTGGGGCATTGAATATGTACAAGCGGGTAAACATTCAATCCTGCGCGTGTTCATTGATGGTGAGAATGGTATCAATATCGAAGATTGTGCCAACGTAAGTCGCCAAGTCAGCGCTGTACTCGATGTTGAAGACCCTATTTCAACCGAATATACCTTAGAGGTTTCTTCACCAGGAGTAGATAGACCGCTGTTTAATGCTGAACAATATGCGGCCTACGTCGGTGAGGATGTCAAGCTTCAATTGACTATGCCCGTTGCGGGCAGTCGTAATTTAAAAGGCGCCATTACACAGGTTGACGGCCAAATGCTGTCACTTAATGTGAATGGTAAAGAGCTGGTTGTCGCCTTGGATAATATCCGTAAAGGCAACATCATCGCTAAGTTTTGATGGTTTCAAGGTGAACGAGGCAAGACGAAATGAATAAAGAGATTCTGCTAGTCGCTGAGGCGGTTTCAAATGAAAAGGCCGTTCCACGCGAGAAAATTTTTGAAGCGCTAGAAACTGCGCTGGCAACTGCGACCAAGAAAAAATACGAAGGCGATATCGACGTTCGTGTTTCTATCGACCGTAAAACCGGCGCCTATGAAACTTTCCGCCGCTGGATGGTTATCGACGATAACGGTGTTGCGTTAGAAAACCCATATCGCGAAATCACCTTGGAAGCTGCGCGTTTTGAAAACCCAGAAATCCAACCAGGGGATTACATCGAAGATCAGATCGAATCTGTTGCCTTTGACCGTATTACTACTCAAACCGCTAAGCAAGTGATCGTACAAAAAGTGCGTGAAGCAGAGCGTGCACAAGTGGTTGAACAGTTCCAAGATAAAGAAGGCGAGCTGATCACTGGTGTGGTGAAAAAAGCGACTCGTGAAAGCGTGGTAGTTGACTTAGGTAACAACGCTGATGGCGTATTGTTCCGTGAAGATTTAATTTCACGCGAATCTTTCCGTCCTGGTGACCGCGTACGTGCTCTGCTGTATTCAGTACGTCCTGAGGCACGCGGCGCGCAGTTATTCTTAACTCGCACTAAGCCAGACATGCTGATTGAGCTGTTCCGTGTTGAAGTACCGGAAATTGCCGATGAGCTTATTGAAGTGATGGGCGCCGCCCGTGACCCAGGTGCACGCGCTAAGATCGCCGTGAAATCAAACGACCGTCGTATCGACCCAATCGGTGCTTGCGTGGGTATGCGTGGCGCACGCGTCCAAGCGGTATCGAATGAACTTGGTGGCGAGCGTGTCGATATCGTGTTGTGGGATGATAATCCAGCACAATATGTGATCAACGCAATGGCGCCTGCCGATGTGGCTTCTATCATCGTTGATGAAGACAACCACTCAATGGATATCGCCGTTGAAGCGGAAAGTCTGGCGCAAGCCATCGGCCGTAACGGTCAAAACGTCCGTTTAGCGACTCAACTGACTGGTTGGGAACTGAACGTGATGACAGTGGAAGACATGAACAAGAAGCACCAAGCCGAGAGCGCTAAGGTGAAGAGCTTATTCATGAACGCACTGGATGTAGATGAAGATTTTGCTCAAGTACTGGCTGACGAAGGCTTTACTTCTCTCGAAGAAGTAGCTTACGTACCTGTATCTGAATTATTAGCAATTGATGGCTTCGATGAAGATATTGTTGAAGCATTACGTGAGCGTGCAAAAGCGGCGATCTCAACTCGAGCTCTCGCCTCTGAAGAAGCACTAGATGGTGTGGAGCCAAGTGAAGAGTTATTAGCACTTGAAGGTGTTGAAAGACACTTAGCCTATGTTTTAGCAAGCAAAGGTATCGTGACTCTAGAAGACTTGGCTGAACAAGGCATTGATGATTTGATCGAAATTGAAGAATTGACAGAAGAAAAAGCAGGTGCGCTGATCATGGCTGCCCGCAACATCTGTTGGTTTGGCGAAGAAGCATAAGTCGATCAACAGGGGGATTTAACTGATGGCAGATACTACCGTAGAGAAATTGGCCACGGAAGTGGGTAAAAGTGTTGAACGTCTGATTGAGCAATTCTCTCAGGCCGGAATTAAGAAAGGCCAAACTGATAACGTGTCTGAAGCTGAGAAGCAACAGTTACTGGATTATCTGAAGAAGCAGCATGGCGGCGAAAGCGCACCGACTAAAATGACACTGCAACGTAAAACCGTATCGACCCTGAGTGTGGCCGGTAATGGTGGTCAATCTAAAGACGTCAAAGTGGAAGTGCGTAAAACCCGTACTTTCGTAAAACGTGACGTGAGCGAAGCGGTTCTAAAAGCTGAAGAAGAAGCGAAGGCAAAAGCCGAAGCAGAAGCTAAGGCGAAAGCCGAAGCCGAAGCCAAGGCAAAAGCGGAAGCCGAAGCTAAGGCGAAAGTTGAAGCCGAAGCCAAGGCAAAAGCCGAAGCAGAAGCCAAGGCAAAAGCGAAAGCCGCAGCTGATGCTAAAGTGACTAAAGACGCTTCACCAGAAGTTGAAGCAGCTCGTTTAGAAGCTGAGCGTTTAAAAGCCGCACAAGCCGAGGCCGCCAAGCGTAAGCAAGATGAAGAAGCGGCTAAAGCAGCTGAAAAAGCGCGTCTGTTAGCGGAAGAAAACTCTAAGCGTTGGGACGAAGAAGAGCGTCAACGTAAAGAGGCTGAACGTTACAGCGATCACCATATCACGACCTCTAAAGTGGCCCGTGCTGCTGAAGATTCATCGGATATGGATGAAGAAAAACGTGGTCGTCGTGCACGTAACAAAAATACCGCCAAGACTAAACGTGGTGGTAAAGATGCCCGTGACGGTCGCGAAAAACACATGCGTAACCGCAGCACTGCGCCAGAATCAATGGCGCACGGCTTTAACAAGCCTGTTGCTGCCGTGACCCGTGATGTGCGTATCGGCGAAACCGTTACTGTGGCAGAACTTGCCCACTTAATGGCGGTTAAAGCGACTGAAATCATCAAACAAATGATGAAGATGGGTTCAATGGTGACGATCAACCAAGTGTTAGATCAAGAAACCGCCCAGTTAGTAGCTGAAGAAATGGGCCACAAAGTGGTACTGATCCGTGAAAACGAATTAGAGCAACAAGTGCTGTCTGAGCGTGATGAAGACGGTGGCGTTAAACTTGAGCCTCGTGCGCCAGTTGTGACCATTATGGGTCACGTTGACCACGGTAAAACGTCTCTGCTTGACTATATCCGCCGCGCGAAAGTCGCTGCGGGTGAGGCAGGTGGTATTACTCAACATATCGGTGCATACCATGTTGAGACCGAAAACGGCATGATCACCTTCTTAGACACTCCAGGTCACGCCGCGTTTACCGCAATGCGTGCCCGTGGTGCTAAAGCGACGGACATCGTTGTACTGGTTGTTGCTGCCGATGACGGCGTAATGCCACAAACCATCGAAGCGATTCAACACGCTAAAGCGGGTAACGTGCCATTGATTGTTGCCGTCAACAAGATGGACAAACCAGAAGCCGATATCGACCGTGTGAAGAGCGAATTAGCGCAACACGGCGTTATGTCTGAAGAGTGGGGCGGTGACAACATGTTCGCCTTCGTATCTGCGAAGACAGGTGCTGGCGTTGATGACCTACTCGAAGGCATTTTGCTGCAAGCTGAAGTATTAGAGCTTAAAGCGGTACGTGACGGCATGGCGGCAGGTGTGGTTATCGAATCACAACTGGACAAAGGTCGTGGCCCTGTGGCAACGATTCTGGTTCAAGAAGGCACACTGCGCCAAGGCGACATCGTTCTGTGTGGTTTAGAGTACGGTAAAATCCGTGCGATGAAAGACGAGAATGGCCGTTCAATCACTGAAGCGGGCCCATCTATCCCTGTTGAGATCTTAGGTCTGTCAGGTGTGCCATCAGCCGGTGATGAAGCAACTGTGGTTCGCGACGAGCGTAAAGCCCGTGAAGTAGCACTGTACCGTCAAGGTAAGTTCCGTGACGTGAAATTAGCACGTCAGCAGAAGTCTAAGCTGGAAAACATGTTCGCGAACATGACCGAAGGCGAAGTGAAGGAACTGAACATCGTTCTGAAGGCAGACGTTCAAGGTTCACTCGAAGCGATTACCGACTCCTTAATGGGTCTGTCTACCGACGAAGTGAAAGTGAACATCATCGCTCGCGGTGTGGGTGCTCTGACCGAAACCGACGCGACCTTAGCTGCAGCTTCTAACGCGATCATGGTTGGTTTTAACGTCCGTGCCGATGCACAGGCGCGTAAGACTATCGAAAGCGAAAGTGTTGACCTGCGTTACTACAGCGTTATCTATAATCTGATTGATGAAGTGAAAGCGGCGATGACGGGTATGTTGTCACCAGAATTCAAGCAACAGATTATCGGTCTGGCTGAAGTTCGTGACGTGTTCAAGTCACCAAAACTGGGCGCAATTGCCGGTTGTATGGTGACTGAAGGTACCATCAAGCGCAGCGCACCAATCCGCGTACTGCGTGATAACGTGGTGATCTTCGAAGGTGAACTCGAATCGCTACGTCGCTTTAAAGACGACGTTAACGAAGTTCGCAACGGCATGGAATGTGGTATCGGTGTTAAGAACTACAACGATGTCCGCGTGGGTGACCAAATCGAAGTATTCGAAACCGTCGAAGTGGCACGTACACTGTAACGATAAAGAGGGCGGCATTAGCCGCCCTTTCAATTTAATACATTAGCTATGGTAACTCTATTATGGCAAAAGAATTCAGTCGTACACGTCGCATAGCCCAGCAGTTGCAGCAAGAGCTGGCTGTTGTGTTACAACGCGACATGAAAGATCCCCGTATTGGCTTTGTAACCGTTAATGATGTCGATGTGTCCCGCGATTTAAGTTACGCCAAAGTTTTTGTCACCTTCTTTGAAGAAGACAAAGATGTGGTGCAAGAAAAGCTGAACGCGCTGATTGCTGCCGCTCCTTATATCCGTACTTTAGTGGCGGGTCGTATGAAGCTGAGAGTCATGCCTGAAATCCGTTTTGTGTATGACAGCTCATTGGTTGAAGGTATGCGTATGTCTAACCTCGTCAGCCAAGTCATCAACAGCGATAAAGCGAAACAACAGCAGTTTGGTAGCGCCGACGATGTAACAGACAGTGACATCGACGAAGCCGATGACACCGAAGGTAAAGCGTAATGGCGAGACGTTCGAAGGGCCGCTTTATCGACGGTATTGTGTTGTTGGATAAGGCCACTGGCATGAGCTCCAACTTTGCATTACAGCGGGTAAAGCGCTTTTTTAATGCCAACAAAGCGGGGCACACGGGTGCACTCGATCCCTTGGCAACGGGTATGCTACCAGTGTGTTTAGGCGAAGCGACAAAGTTTTCGCAGCATTTGCTGGATTCGGATAAACGTTATCTGGTCACTGCAAAACTAGGACAGCGCACTGATACCAGCGACTCTGACGGCGAAGTGGTGCAGACTCGCCCGCTTGAGTTCACTGAGGCGCAGTTAATGTCCGCCTTAGAGCATTTCCGTGGTGATACCCTGCAAGTGCCCTCAATGTATTCGGCGCTGAAATACCAAGGCCAGCCTTTGTATAAGTATGCCCGCGAGGGGATTGAAGTGCCGCGCGAGGCGCGTCCAATCACAGTCTTTGAGCTGAATTTCATTGGTCTTGAAGGCGATGAGCTGACCTTAGACATTCATTGCTCTAAGGGCACGTATATTCGCACTATTATCGATGATTTAGGTGAGATGCTCGGTTGTGGTGCCCATGTGATTATGCTGCGCCGTACTCAAGTTGCCCATTATCCCTACGACAAAATGGTCACTCTTGAGCAGCTCGAAGCCTTAGTCGCTAAGGCGCAGGAGGAGCAGCTTGACCCAAGCAGCTTGCTGGACTCGCTGTTGCTGCCTATGGATACGGCGGTTGCTGACTTTCCCGAGGTCAATGTGCCTGATGCGAGCGCAGCTTACCTTATGCAAGGTCAGGCAGTACGAGTCTCAGGGCTCGTTGCAGATACACTAGTGCGGATTACCTTAGGAAGTGAGCGTCGTTTTGTCGGTATCGGCGAGATG
Source organism: Shewanella decolorationis S12 (assembly GCF_000485795.1). Lineage (GTDB taxonomy): Bacteria > Pseudomonadota > Gammaproteobacteria > Enterobacterales > Shewanellaceae > Shewanella > Shewanella decolorationis. The sequence goes on along the minus strand of NZ_AXZL01000076.1, from coordinate 6,222 downwards.
AATGAAGATGGTTTACTGGCGCCTAAGCGTTTAGTCGTGTTACATGACCAAGCTAAAGCATCTTAATTGATTATCTTGGGTTATTAATCCATCGCATTTATTGCGCGCGCCAAGGTTTATGGGTAGAATAGCGCGCCCTCTGGCTGAGTTAGTGATCGGCTAGAGATTCACATTTTATATTTGGAGAGACACATGTCACTAAGTACTGAAGCGAAAGCAAAGATCCTGGCTGAATTTGGCCGTGGCGCAAACGACACTGGTTCAACTGAAGTTCAAGTTGCGCTGTTAACTGCTCAAATCAACCATTTGCAAGATCACTTCAAAGAGCACATCCACGATCACCACTCTCGTCGTGGTCTGTTACGCATGGTTAGCGCTCGTCGTAAGTTATTAGCTTACCTGAAGCGTACTGAAGCAGCGCGTTACAATGAGCTGATCCAAAAGTTAGGTTTACGTCGTTAATCACGCGTTTTCTGACGTAAAAAAGGAGGCTAAGCCTCCTTTTTTATTGCCTCAAATTTGCTGCTTGAATATAGATATTAAGCGCCACGTAATCCATCAATAGCGCTGATTGTGGCCGTTTGGCTTGCGATATACAACGCTTCAAACTCTGCCTGTGGTAACGGTTGGCTAAAGTAGAAGCCTTGACCAATTTGACATTGATTTTGTTTAAGCCAGTCGAGTTGCATCTCGTTTTCAATCCCTTCGGCCACAATCGTCAGATTCAATTGTTTACCTAACATCAAAATGGTCGAGGCAATCGCGCTGTCTCCCGGTAAGTCCGAAACAAAGCAGCGGTCAATTTTCATGGTAGTGATCGGCAGATGGCGCAGATAAGAAAGTGAAGAGTAGCCGGTACCAAAGTCATCGACGGCAATACCAAACCCCGCTGATTTGAGCTGCTCTAACTTGTTTATCGCAAGCTCAATGTCATTCATTAACGATGTTTCGGTGATTTCAATTTCGAGCAATTCTGGCTGGACTTGGTAGCGCAGCGCCATTTGTTTGATATCCGACACTAGACTCGCATCAGCAAATTGTTGCGAAGCAACGTTAATGGCAATAGGGATTGCATAGTTATATTTTTTCTGCCATTCACGTAATACGCGGCAGCTCTGCTCGATTACCCAGCGGCCAATAGGAATAATAATACCCGTTTCTTCCGCCACAGGGATAAAGGACATAGGGCTAATTAAGCGACCCTCTTTTTGCCAACGGATCAAAGCCTCACAGGCTGTAATTTTACCCGTCTGTAAATCCAGCTTTGGCTGAAAGTAGAGCAAGAATTCATTATTTTTTAACGCATCATGCAATGATGCTTCGGTACGCAGTCGTACGGCCGCACGCTCGGTCATTTGTTGCTTGAAGAAAGCCCATTGATTCGACCCCGCAGCCTTTGCGCTGTACATTGCGATGTCGGCATGGCGGATAAGATCTTCGGCACTATTGCCATCTTCTGGATAGATAGAAATCCCAATCGATGCCGCAGGGTGAATGGCATGTTCGTTTAACTGAATAGGCACATTGAGTTGTACTAATAGTTTATCGACAAAGTCCGCCGCTTGGTCTGGGGAGTGAACTGAGTCAGCTAAAATGACAAACTCATCACCGCCAAGGCGCGATACAGTGCCTTTATCACCGACGACGCGTTCAAGGATGCGAGCGATGCGTGCCAGAAATTGATCGCCCAACGCGTGGCCAAGGGAGTCATTGATATTTTTAAAGCGATCTAGGTCGATAAACATTAATGCAAAATTACGTTTATGTACTCGCGAGCGCTGGATTGTCACTGCGATCGTTTCAAGTAACAGAGTTCTATTTGGCAAGCCAGTGAGAGGGTCGCGAGTTGCCATCTTACGTAATTTGGATTGTGTCTGGCTGAATTGAATAAGAATTTGATTAAACTTCGATGTCACCAAGCCAAGCTCGTCATCCTTATGGGCATTTGACATCGGCAGCAGGTTTTCATCGGGTGAATCGGGGGAAATTTTATCGATCGCTTCACTTATTCGAGCTATCGGTTGGGTTAAAAAACGGTGGAAGACAACGGATAACACTAAGGTGAGTAACAGCGCGCGGGCTAAGGTAGCAAAAAAGCTGAATCTTAATTGGCTAAAGAGGGTGTTGGTCAGTTCTTGTGTGTCATAAAAAATGGTGAGAGTACCGATGAGTTGCTGTTTTTGAGTGCCTTCAAAGTAAAATGGCCGGTATAGGGGGCGCGAAATTTCCTTCAAATCATCGAAAAGTTTGTTGCTAAGGCTGATAAAGGTTTGTGAACTGTTCGTCTTATTATTGCTAACTGAAACAAACATCGAGCCATCATCGAGTTCTATCACTGCTGAGCCAACATGCTCAACTTTTATTGCCCCTTCAAGGGTTTGCCTTGCGAGATTATCATCCAATGCCCATACGGCATTAGCTGCGGGTTGTTCAACGGAATCCAGTAATTCTTGCTGAGTGGTAGTTAACTGTTGCTTAGTGGATATTACGACAAGAGCGATTTCAACAATAAAAATAGCGATAGCAAAAAATAACGCTGTAAAAACGACGAGGTTAGTTTGTTTCCAAGTTAGGGATTTAAAGCGACCCGTCATTCAGCTCTTCCTTTTATTGTTGTTTTCACCAGAGGGAATCGTCCTGTCACAATTGAGCATAACTCTTTGTTGATTTAACCACTTTAGTGAAAAGATAACACTTTGTCATCATTATCTGCTCTTTATCTATTGTTCCTAATTGCAGTATACTTACGCGCGTAATTCAAGGTCATTAATTAAGGAATGGGTCACGTGAATCCAATTGTAAAGAGTTTTGAGTATGGTCAACATACAGTCACCCTGGAAACAGGTGTCATTGCACGTCAAGCAGACGCTGCCGTTTTAGCTAGCATGGGCGACACGACAGTGTTAGTCACTGTTGTTGGTAAAAAAGATGCTGAAGCTGGCCGTGACTTCTTTCCTCTGACTGTTAACTATCAAGAAAAGAGCTACGCTGCGGGTAAAATTCCTGGTGGTTTCTTTAAGCGTGAAGGCCGTCCTTCAGAAGATGAGACATTAATCGCTCGCCTGATCGACCGTCCAATTCGTCCTCTTTTCCCTAATGGTTTCACCAACGAAGTTCAAGTTATCATCACTGTTGTATCTGTCGATCCACAAATCGAGCCGGATATTATTTCGATGATCGGTACTTCGGCTGCGCTTGCCATTTCGGGTATCCCATTCAGCGGTCCATTAGGCGCGGCACGTGTGGGTTACATCAATGGCGAATACGTGCTGAACCCAACTGTGACTCAGTTAGAAAGCAGCCAATTAAACTTGGTTGTTGCTGGTACTGAGAGCGCGGTATTGATGGTTGAGTCAGAAGCTCAAGCCTTACCAGAAGAAGTGATGTTAGGCTCTGTGGTTTATGGTCATGACCAACAACAAGTGGTTATCAAAGCGATTGCAGAATTCAAAGCAGAAGCGGGTAAACCTGCTTGGAATTGGACTGCACCAGTTGCCAATGAAGCCTTAGTTGCTCAAGTTAAAGAATTAGCTGAAGCGGGTTTAGCACAAGCGTACCAAATTCAAGTAAAGCAAGAGCGTTATGCTCAAGTTGCAGTGGTTAAAGCCGCGGCAAAAGAAGCGCTGCTGGCTGCAAACCCAGAAGTGGATTTACGTGAAGTTGACGGTCTGCTCGGTAGCTTAGAGAAGAAAGTGGTTCGTGGTCGCATCATCCGTGGTGAGCCGCGCATCGACGGACGTGAGCCAGACATGGTTCGCGCATTAAGCGTATTAGCTGGCGTATTACCACGTACTCACGGTAGTGCACTGTTTACCCGTGGCGAAACTCAAGCACTGGTGACTTGTACTTTAGGTACTGAGCGTGACGCTCAGAAGATTGATAGCATTATGGGCGAGCGCACCAGCCGCTTTATGCTGCACTACAACTTCCCTCCTTACTCTGTGGGTGAAACAGGTATGGTGGGTTCACCTAAGCGTCGCGAAATTGGCCACGGCAAGTTAGCATGGCGCGGTATCAACGCGGTTATGCCAACGGCTGAAGAATTTCCATACAGTGTTCGCGTGGTTTCTGAAATCACAGAATCTAACGGTTCAAGCTCTATGGCTTCAGTGTGTGGTACTTCTCTGGCGCTGATGGATGCGGGTGTGCCCATCAAGACTTCTGTAGCGGGTATCGCTATGGGTCTAGTGAAAGAAGGCGATGACTTCGTTGTTCTGTCTGACATCTTAGGTGATGAAGACCACTTAGGTGATATGGACTTCAAAGTAGCTGGTACTCGTGATGGTGTGACTGCACTGCAGATGGACATCAAGATCGAAGGTATCACCAAAGAAATCATGGAAATTGCACTGCAACAAGCCTACGGCGCACGTGTACATATCCTGAACGTGATGGACCAAGCGATTGGTTCGCACCGTGATGATATCTCTGACCACGCTCCACGTATCACAACTATCAAGATCAACCCAGAGAAGATCCGTGATGTTATCGGTAAAGGCGGCGCGGTAATTCGTGCTCTGACCGAAGAAACTGGCACCACTATCGAACTGGAAGATGACGGTACTGTGAAGATTGCTTCGTCAAATGGCGATGCAACCCGTGAAGCGATTCGTCGTATCGAAGAAATCACTTCAGAAGTTGAAGTGGGTCGTATCTACAACGGTAAAGTTATCCGTATCGTTGACTTCGGTGCCTTTGTGAACATTCTGCCAGGTAAAGATGGTTTAGTGCACATTTCGCAAATCAGCGATGAGCGTGTTGCTAACGTCTCTGACCACCTTGAACTAAACCAAGAAGTGACTGTTAAAGTTATGGAAGTGGATCGTCAAGGCCGTGTACGTCTGTCAATCAAAGAAGCACAGACGAAAGAACCTGCTGCTGAGTAATCGTCTTTATTGACATTATCGGCGTCAGTTTCGACATGACCTGACCAAAAGGAGATCAATTGATCTCCTTTTTGTTTGTTTGGGTTTAATAAAGTTGTGTTTAATGCTATTCCTCAATAGCAGTCCAGTTGTGGGATTGCTATCATGAACATTCTTCTGCGTTAGTTGGGAATCTAAAAAGGTAGAAATGGATGAGTCTTAAAATTAGAACCGCTGTTGTTGCTGTGCTGGCGGGTGCCAGCTTGATGTTGGCTGGATGTGCGACCACTAAGTCTCCCTTAGACAACCAAAATGACCTTGAAGGCAAGTTAGTCATCGCCCCCGTGATGCCAGACTATAAAGTTGAAGTCACCCTTGCCAAGCTGAATGAGATTTTATCGGCGGTTGAGCTAACCAACGAGCAGCGTGCACGTTTTCATTACGATCGCGGCGTGATTTACGACAGTGTTGGTTTACGCTTAATGGCGCGCATTGATTTTATGCAGGCACTTAAACTGCAACCCGACTTAGCCGATGCCTATAATTTCCTTGGAATTTATTACACCCAAGAAGGTGAATACGATAGCGCCTATGAGGCATTTGACGGTGTATTAGAGCTGTCACCAAACTATGATTATGCCTACTTAAATCGCGGTATCGCGCTTTATTATGGCGATCGGAACGATCTCGCCTTAAAAGATATGCAGGCATTTTATGCCGGCGATAGTAAAGATGGTTACCGCGCTCTGTGGTTATACCTCATCCAGTCGAAAGATAATGCCGAAGAAGCCAAACGTCAGTTACTAGAGCACCGCAAGGGGCTGGAAGCCGATGCTTGGTCAACCGTGATTGTTGATTATTACCTCGGTGCTAAGAGTCGTGAGCAGGTATTTGCCGATGCCAAGTTAGGCCTGACTCATCCGAAAGAATATGCTGAGCGTCTATGTGAAGCCTATTTCTACCTCGCCAAAATCGAAATCGCCAAGAAGCAATACCAAGAGGCGGCGAATTATTTCCGTTTGGCCCTTGCGACCAATATTTATGACTTTGTTGAGCACAGATACGCGCGAATCGAGCTAGCAAAAGTTAAAGGTTTGCTCGAAGGTACAAAATAAGCTATATCGCCCGAGGCTCATCTCGGGCTTTACCTAGCCAAGTACGCACTGAGGCGCTATAATTTGCGCCTTTTTTAGCGATACGAGTGCATAGGTTAAATGTCAGGCAATAAAGTAGAGGTCGATAAACGTCGCACCTTCGCGATTATATCGCACCCTGATGCCGCCCAGCCTTTCAACGCTTAAAACCACCTTTCATTGCACACCACAATCACATCTCTACGTACTGAATTTAAAGGCTT
>NZ_AXZL01000075.1 GCF_000485795.1 Shewanella decolorationis S12 | reverse complement strand
GTATTGTTTTTTTTTTTTTTTCAAGCAGAAGACGGCATACGAGATCACTGTGTGACTGGAGTTCAGACGTGTGCTCTTCCGATCTGGTATGGATTTGGCGGTGGTGGAAAGTGATTTAGGGGAGTGCAATGTGACTATGAGCAATGCACTGGCAAGGGCATCTCATGCGCTGTCGTTGATTGAAAAACGGGTATTGGCGGCGTCTATTGCCCGTGTTGATAGCCGCAAGGGAAACAAGATACACGCGCATTTAGCGGAATTTTCCAAGATCCGTATTTCGGCATTGGATTACGCCGAAACCTACGGCGTAGACCCTAAAAACGCTTATGAGCATTTAAAGAGCGCAGCAGATCACTTATTTGAGCGCCAATTCTCGATCAAGTCAGGCTCAGGCCGTTATGACCGTATAACCCGCTACAGATGGGTTTCTAGCGCGACCTACGCGAAAAATGAGGGGTTTATCGAGGTGAGTTTTACGCCCGAAGAGATCGGAAGAGCACACGTCTGAACTCCAGTCACACAGTGATCTCGTATGCCGTCTTCTGCTTGAAAAAAAAAAAATCACACA
>NZ_AXZL01000074.1 GCF_000485795.1 Shewanella decolorationis S12 | reverse complement strand
TAGGTTTGTTTTTTTTTTTCAAGCAGAAGACGGCATACGAGATCACTGTGTGACTGGAGTTCAGACGTGTGCTCTTCCGATCTGAGGCGATCTCCGCCCTGATCGCCTATCTCGATGTCGGCTCATCACATCTCAAAACATTACCCGCAGGGATCGCAATCAGATCCCGTGTTTCTGCGTTCACTGGACGATAACGCCCAAAATATCACGTACAGCACGAAGCCGATTTAATGCGCTTTGGCGCGTAGCGCCAGCATGGGAGCGTAGCGATACGCTCTTAGGGAGGGGCGCTTTTTGCCCCATCCCCCGTCCTGCTAAGCCGCTTCTGCTTTAGATCGGAAGAGCACACGTCTGAACTCCAGTCACACAGTGATCTCGTATGCCGTCTTCTGCTTGAAAAAAAAAAAAAAAACACAC
>NZ_AXZL01000073.1:227102-266778 GCF_000485795.1 Shewanella decolorationis S12 | reverse complement strand
TATTTGCATAATAAAGTGTCAACAACCAGCATCGGGCTTGTTCAACACTTGGGATAAGGTCGCGGCTACGCGCGGCCTATCCTTATTTGTTATGTGCGATCACTCTGCACCTTTGAATTGATGATACGCGGCCCACTCCGGATCTTTTTGCAGTGATATCTGAATCGGGAATACCGGCTTACCTGCAAGAGCTTCATTCATGAGCATCATGAATTCCTGCTGGTCTTTTGCATAAAACTGCCACTCGCAAACCCCATTGCCGGTTACCACCACAGTGAGGAATGCTTGTTTTCGAGGTTCGACTACGTTGGATATGCTGTCTTCCAAGACATTCATCTGCTTCTTCTCGGCAGGCGAAGGCATTCCGCTCTTAGACTCAAAATTCCAAGTGATGGCGATCATGTTCGGGTATGCGGATGGCAGCACTCCGTTTGGAATGGTAGCTCTGTACCTGATGATCAGTGGGCGGCCTCCATCTTCGGCAGTTGCAACTGCCCATTTATCTTCTGCTGGCGCGGCCGTTGCTACGGTCGTTGCAAACAGGCCAGCAAGAATTCGCTTAATCATTACCAGAGCACCTCTTTTTTGAGCACTACCCGCTGTTTGGCGAGCACATAACGCCCCAAGCAGGGGCAAGTACATGCAGGCAATAATACGGAACGAAGTGACGGGAGCCTGCATGTAATTGTCCCGCTGACTTGGTTTGTTAGCTGCCTATTTAACAAAACCTATACGCGAAAGAGTACAACCTTGGAGGTTATATAAGCCAATAGGTTTTCCGATACCATTGTTTCCAATGCTGGTTTCGTTTTCTACCACTTCATCTAGAAACGAAAACATTCTTTGAGATGGTTTGTCATCATCAGTGCAACTCGCCAATGCAACCAAAGCATCATTTTTAAATTTTTTCGCTCCAATAACTGCTAAATCATTTTTTATAATTTCGACCATGTCGACTTTTGCACCTAACTCTTGGTCTGGAACAATTTCGTATTGGTATATATGATAATTTCTAGTTTGAGGGCACTGAACGCCTAAAATAAACTCTGCTTGATAAGCTGAAAATAGCTGACTCATTCTTCCAAAACCCCGTGCATGTTCCAGTACTGCTTCTATAGAATGACAAACAATATTAGAGACAAGTTTTGCAGTCAGGAGGGGATCTAATTGGTGATCCAGAAACATAGACTCATCATAATCAGCTTGATTTAAGTGTTTATGTTTCTCACAGGACATGGCTATTTGATAGCTACCATTATGGAAAGTTGGGTAAAGCTCGCCCAAGTGATTTTTCATAGAGTTAATTAAATGCTGTGCAACCAATGAACTACCAGCGAAAGCTATGGTACAAATTCCTTGATATCTATTCCCTAGATAGCCATTAAACCACTCACTACAAAAGTTTAAACCTTTTACGCGTATTGGTACTTCTATAACCTTCTTGAATCCTTTCACCAAGACCTGATTGTTTTGAGTGATATGGGAGTCTGAGGCAAAGTAAATACCTTCTTCAAAACCACCCGAACTATGACCAGCAATTACAAGTGTCATATAATCTCCATTGACAGCTAACGCCATGCACAGCGGAAAAACGTAGTGGAGGCAACTTGTGGTAAAGTTTGCGTAGCAAACCACAAGTTGCCGGAGCGTAGTTTTTTCCGCTGCTGCTGATTGTTACATGCCGATGCCGTACTTTTGGCAAAGATTTTTGATTTGTGTTTCATGTTGGTTTATTAAGGGACTAATGAGCATAGCGCTTTTACCACCTGATCTGAGAACTGAAACAACCTCTTTGGGTTGGCTGTATTTAGTTAAAAATGGTAGGCCAATTTCTTCAAAGAACTTGAACAACGCATGAGCCGAATCTATTGCCTCATTCAATGACGACACTGGGAATCTAGTTTGTCCACATCCCTCAATATTTCCGAGTTCGGCTCCTACAATACAAATACGCTCTTTACCAGACAGATACTCCACAGCGACATTACCAACAGCATCGAAATCTGAATCGTGATTAATGCATGAGATATATAAATACCATATTAGATCACCGTGCTTCTTCTTGAAAAGCCGCTGACTTTTGACAAATTTCCACTCAGGAAGAATTGTCATTAACTCAGTTATAAAGTGTTCTTGAAGCTCAGATACTTTCATAGCATGTAACATTTTATTAGTGCGCATGCGCGTTTACCTCGTTGGACCAGTGAAAACGCGCACGGTTAACTATCTGTATGCAAAGAACTTATCAGCTTTTTGCCTAATATACCATCTGGAAAAACGCGCATGCGCGTTTTCCAAACCTATTAACTAAAACTCATCCTCTATAGTCAGTTGATTTTATAGCGTTTTATTTATTGCGGATGGAATTAGTGCGCACTGATTTTGTCTAAAAATCATACCAAACACCTAAATCTAAATACGACTGTATACCCATAGATTGTTAGTCGATTTCTGGTAAGGCCAAACATAGGCAAATAGATAAGAATTTGTATGGCAGCAGGTGTGGGAATTTTCGGTTGACCTAACGAGCCGAAACACGGAATGGGGCAATTGCTTTTAGCAGATCGAACCACGAGAGGGCTAGTTAGGATTGGCATTGTTGCTATCTCATCACAAGTCTTACACCATTCTTGAATAGCCAAAGTTTTTTGTAGTGATTTATTCCGCATCACAGACTCGATTTCTGCCAGTGCGCTTTGCTCGCATCATGGCCTGATCAGCATTATTAAATAGGGTTTCCAAGAGTGCTTGTGCTTCATCGGGATGATTGATTTGAGGCAAGATCAAGGATGATATGCCGAAGCTTGCGGTGCAATGAATGCTGTGTCCATCAAGGTAAAGTGGCTGTGTATCAAATTCATGGCGAATCGACTCTGCAATTTGCCATGCTTGTTCATGTTGGGTGTTGGGTAAAATCAGCCCAAACTCTTCGCCGCCTAAACGAGCAAGAATATCATTTTTTCTCAGTTTAGTTTGTGTCAGCTGTGCAATATGGATGAAGGCGGCATCGCCTGTAGCGTGTCCCCATTGATCATTGACTCGCTTAAAATGGTCAATATCAAACATAATAAACGCCAGCGCTTGGCCAGACTGGTGTGTGATAGGGCGTCCCAAATGGAAAAAGGCGCGGCGATTGTAGAGTTTTGTGAGTTCGTCGGTATTTGCAAGGCGCTCTGCGATAAACTTAGCTTCGATGATTGCCTGTTCCATGTGTTTACGTTCAGTGATATCAGTGGCTATTTCTATCCGCACTAGGCGACCATCGATCCAACGAATTGCTTGATCTCGACACTGGTACCAACGTTTATTTTGCGTGTTTTGAAACTCCCATACATGCACACCAGTGGCGTCGCCCTCGGGACTAATCAGTTTATGGTTAGTGCAAAAAGCACAGGGACTATTTTGGCCAGCTTGAAGGAGTTGATAGCACTTTTTACCTGCCGGATTGCCCCAAATGGCGCTTCCATAATCATTTAAGTACAGTAATTCATAACTGTGTAAATCGGAAACATAGACCAGTGCGTCTAGGCTGTTGAGGATAGTATGAATGGCGTCAAAGGCTTGATTCTGATCGTTTTTAATCATGGTCATGGGATGAAATCAGCCAAATAAACATTATCTTTAGTAAGTCATACCATAACTTTAACATTTTATCAGTTAACAGTCTGATATTATTTTAATAATAGTTTCTGAATGTGATTAAGTTGTTGGTGTTAAAGCGCGGCAGTGTAAACACTTTGCTAACTAAAAGCCCTAGTATTGACTAGGGCTTAAACGTTTAACAAAGCAGGGTTTATATTAGGGCGTGTTGACGTTTCGAGATTAGATTTTGTTCATTCTGGCAAGCAAGTGCTCGCGAAACGAGGAATGTTGTGTCGTTATGCTACTTAAATGACAAGTGGCTCTTATAACAGAAAGTAAGAGCAATGGCTTGCCAGATAAACCCTTCGGGCAGAATTTGGCAGGCTTTTCTGCTGCGTTATCGTCCGTTTATGTAGAATAACGACACAGCACGGACTTTGACTTGCATAAAAGCCAGCTAAATTGCTGCAAAAATAACCCTGAAACGTCAATACGCCCTAGTGATTATAGAGGCGACGGCCTTCTCGCATTACTTGTATAAGCTCAGGCGCACTCATCTTCTTATGCAGTCTGTGCTCAAAGTTTTCATCGTAAATGCGGTATTTACCATGGCGGTCGATGACGGTGATTTCCGACTGTTGGTAGATAGCAAAAATGCGACTGTCACCGATGTAAATCCAAGTTTCTTGGCTCGGTTGCAATAGGCTACGGCCTGCACTGTAGTCGGTGGGGTTATTGGTGCACCCTAAGATATGGGTCATCAAGGTAGGCACTACACCATAGTGGCTGGTGCGGTATTTAACCTTACTGGCGCCGACATTGGGCCAATGAATGACCATAGGCACTCTAACACTCTCGGGTGACAGATTGCGCTGGGCTTCATCGCTGTTGCTGGTGAATATCTTGCCATTAACGCCAGTGATCACCACTAAGGTATCACTGGGCAACTCACTCACAATCGCTTGGATTTGTTTATCAATAAAATTCAACGATTGGCGATATTGGTTAAATAATACCTTTTGCGCGGGTTGTAAATTGGCATCGGCCTTGACGGTTTCGATACCAAGGAAGCCCACTGGAGTATCAAAATTCTCTGGTGCCTTCAGATTGACGAGGGCAAACCATGGTCTCTGTTGTACGCTTTGCCATTGCTTAAAGTGGCCTACGCTGCGTAAGTCCGCATCGGCACTGCCATTGGTTTCTTTGGCGATGACGTGGGTAAAGTCATTAAACATGGCCTGCGCGGAGCGTAAATTCAGATTGGTTTCGGGAATAAATAAGCCAAGCTGATAACCCGCCTGTTTAAAGCTTTGGGTCATGATGGGGCTAGTGCTATTGAAGATGCGCGCATCACCATAGCTGCCTTGTAAGCCATAGAGCAGGGAGAACATGCCGGTTCTAAATTGATTGCCGCCACTGTAATGCTGAGTAAAGCTCTGATTCTGCTCAGTATACTGATGCAAAAACGGCATGGTCTTGGCGTCCACCATGTCGGCACGCAGGCTGTCGATAGTCAGCATTAACACATTGGGTTTGCTGTCGGTTTGGCATTGTAGTGGCTGCGTGGGGTAACTGAGCGTGCTGGTCGCATGATTGGCTTCATCATTCGATTGTGAAGAGCCATCAATACCATGGCTTTCCATAAAGGAGCGCGCCGTGGCTGGGTACGACAGCGGATAAGTATCATCGAAACGGGTAATTTCGGTGATATCGGCGGCATCGGCCCAAATGTGGATCAAATGACTGCTGACAAAACACACCCCAATCAGGGTAATAACCTTATTGCCAAGATTTAGCTTTTGGATTTTCTCAATCCGTTTCCACAGGAAGTTGGCCGCCGTTAGCTCAATCACCAAAATGGCAATCGGCGTGACAATATAAGAGGTACCGTGGAGCAGGGCATTTAAATCGGCCCAGGCTAAGTCAAAGGCGAAGGGGCTCAAGTGCATGCCATAATCGGCATACACTATGGTGTCATACAATAAGATACACAGGCTTAAGGTGGCGATAACTGCCGCTAAGCCCCTTAAAATCTTGGAATAAGGCAAGATTAAGGTCAGCGGGAATAGGCAGATCAAGTAGGCGATAAAAGCAAGAAAACTGAACTGGCCAATGGTGCTGACGGCGAGGTAGCCCCAGCCAAACCAAGTTTCGGGATAACCCACACTGCTCAGATAGCGTGTGCCGACAATCATAGCCAGCAGGCCATTAAAGAAGGCGAACCAATGTCCCCAGTTGATGAGTCGTGACACGCGATCGCGGCTCATTTGCTTTTTTCGCTCGACCATAGTGATCCGCTTATTCCTAAAAGACGTTGTATCTTATGTTGTTTTAACGATTGTTACTCGACTAACTTAATTGGATTTCACCGATTGTGCGAGTGCTTTTGCAAATTGTTCAGCGACTGCTTGGCGAGACTCGCTTGGTACTTTGCGCTCGAGCAGGTGAGTGACGCAGTTGCCCAGTGCCATCAGGCTTAAGTCAGTAGGGGCTTTGTGCTTTTCGAGTACCGCTAAAATCTCGGCGATTAATGATTCAACTTGTGCGTTTGAGTATTTCGATTGGATTGCCATAATCAAAAAATGTTTCACTTTGGAATGGATTAGCGGCATATAATAGCGGATTTATTCCAGCATCACTATCAGGGCTTATGAGTATTAACATCGAACAAGCAATTATTCACGAGATTTCCCAGGACAGTCAGGGGCAATTACGCTGCCGTTTACGTCCTCAACCTCTGCTGAACAGTCAGGCTGTCGAGATGATGCTGGAAGAATTGCATCAGACCTATACCAGCAAATCCGGCAAAGGATTTGGTTATTTTGGTATCCACGGTGATGACGGTGAAGCCAATCCTGCGTTTTCTAATGCGTTGCAGGAATACCGTGCAGGGGATTTAGGCTTTGTCGAATTTACCGGTCAAGCCAGTAAGTTGTTACAGGAAGAGTTGGCAAAATATGATTTTAGCCAAGGCGGATTCCTGTTGATGTCCTGCTATACCAGCATGGCGAGTGACTTTTTGTTTGTGGCGTTGCTGAGTGCCAAGTCGTCGATGACGGTTCTTGACGATATGGAGCTGTCGCAAAACAACCATTTGGATTTAAACAATATTCAATTAGCGGCGCGTATTGACCTTACCGAATGGCAGGCCGACAAGGACTCCCGCAAGTACATCTCCTTTATCCGCGGTCGAGCAGGCCGTAAGGTGGCGGACTTTTTCCTCGACTTTATGGGCTGTGTCGAAGGCGTAAATACCAAGGCGCAAAATAAGACCCTAATGAACGCGGTGGAAGATTTTGTTGCCAGCAGCGATCTGACCAAAGAAGAACGTCAGCAATGCCGTAACAAAGTGTTTGAGTATTGCTCCGAGCGTTTTGACGAAGGTGCAGACATTGAGATCAAAGATTTAGCCGATGAACTCGCCGACCAAGGTATGGAGTCTTTCTATGACTTTGCCCGTGGCGGCAGTTATGAGCTGGATGAAGAATTCCCCGCCGACAAATCGACTTTAAGACAATTGAAGAAGTTTTCAGGGACCGGTGGCGGCGTCACCATTAGCTTCGATGGCGGCCATTTAGGTCAGCGAGTGATTTACGATCCAATTTCCGACACGCTCTTGATTAAAGGCGTGCCCGCTAACTTAAAAGATCAGTTAGATAGACGTCTTAAGGGCGAATAATTCACTTTGGATTAGATCGCTTAAGCTTTAGGCGTCCGCTTTTTAAGCATCAAATATTAAACAAAAGGCCGAGGATGAATCCTCGGCCTTTATCTTTTGCGCGAAAGCGACTTCTCTGAAGTGCCGTTTAGCTCGACCTACTTGGTCGCTGCCGCAAATGGCACAGGGCGCGGTGTTGCTTTATTCGACGGTGGCAGAATTGGCAGGGTGATCTGCGGCTGTTCACCTGTTAGCGAATTTAAAAACGACACCATTTCCTTAGTTTCTTTGTCGGTGAGCTTTTGTCCTAACTGAATATCAGCCATGGTATTGACCGCTTCTTCAAGCGTCCATACGCTGCCATCGTGGAAGTAGGGGTAGGTGAGCTCGATATTACGCAGTGTCGGTACTTTAAACACATATTTATCGGCGTCTTTACCCGTGACGCCTTTACGTCCTTCGGCAGGATTATTGGTATGAAACGGTTTGATTAAGCCCATCTTCATAAACATAGTGCCACCAACCGCTGGACCGTTATGGCAGCTGACGCAGCCTTTATCCTTAAACAGTTGGTAACCCGCTTTGGCTTCGCTGCTAATCGCATCCTGTTTACCCAATAGATATTGATCGAATGGGCTGTTTGGCGTGACTAAGGTTTTTTCGAAGGCGGCAATGGCATCGGTTAAACGGTCGATATCGACTTTTTCATCGCCATACACTTTGGCAAAGCGCGCACGGTATGCGGGCATTGAGGCAATGGTTTCGGTGGCGAGTTCATGGGTAAAACCCATTTCCTTCGGGTTGGCAATCGGACCTGCGGCTTGCTCTTTTAAGTTGCTGGCGCGGCCATCCCAGAATTGTGCCAGCATAAAGTCGGCGTTCAGCACGGTTGGTGAGTTAATTGGACCCTCCTGCCAATGGTGGCCAATCGATGTGGGCAGGGCATCAACGCCGCCAGTAGAAAGATTATGGCAAGAATTACAGGAGATAAAGCCTGATTTCGACAGTCTGGGTTCGAAAAACAGCATCTTACCCAGTTCGACTTTTTCTGGTTCGGTGATTTTGGCTGGGGTAATCACTTCAATCGGCTCGGCTGCAACGGCGTAGTGTCCGCCCAACATGGTCATAATACTGATTGCGATAGCGGTGAGTTTTATCATCTGGTCTCTCCCTTATTAACCTTGCTTTATGTATGTTTTATAAGTTGATAGTAATGACTAAATGACTCTAGGGATAACGCCTTGTTTCGATTGGGTCTATCGCAGCTTTGGATTAGGTTTTTGTGAGCTAATTCGCTGTTTTTGTTTGATTATCTCGATAGGGTTGGAGGGATTTCGTTTAGTGGTTTGCATGCTAATCGTCACTATCAATTAGCCAGTAAGACGGTCTTTCTCGCTCAGCGATTTTTTCTATCCATTCTTTGGATCATGTTATTCTACTATGTCATTTATTTTACTTCTCCGTTGATCGAGTCATCTCATTGGCTAACTCATCCGCATTTGTCACCTTATCCAGATAAAATGCGCTTAAGAGCGGATTCATTTGTCGCGGGGCGGGGCAGAATTGATTAGAATCCTTATTCACTGTTTTTGGGTAAGCTTGGTGTAAGGCCAAGTGAGCGTGCTCGGCCATCGCTAAGTGGCGCAATCCCTATTTAGGCGGACTGTTTTTCTGCCGAGGAGAGTCAATGCAACTGTTTGTAAAAGATTTAACTGTGATCGATTTTTCCTACCTTTGCCCCAAGCGTGGCATGGTGGGGGAAAGCTGGATTGTTGATGTGGTATTAGAAGGCGGCCTAGACGAGCAAAATATGGTGCTCGATTTCGCTAAAGTGAAACGAACCATCAAGCAGACAATTGATGCGGTGGCCGACCATCGTTTATTAGTGCCGACCGCCTACAGTGGCGTGCGTTGGCAGCAGCAGGGCGATAGAGTGTGGATGGATTTCGATAGTGCGCTCGGTGAGATCCACTTAGCTTGTCCTTCCCAAGCCTTTGCACTCGTTCCATCGGAACAGATTGATATTCCTAGTGTTAATGCCTTTTTACAAAAAGCACTGCGGGAAACTCTGCCCGATAATGTAGAAGGCATTAGCCTCACCTTAAGGCATGAGATCCTGAACTCGCCTTACTATCATTACAGCCATGGTTTACGTAAACACGATGGCAATTGCCAGCGGATTGCCCATGGTCATCGCAGCCCGGTTCAAGTGTTTGAAAACGGCACTCCTGCACCGAAATGGGATGAATATTGGGCCAAGCGTTGGCACGATATCTACCTCGGTAGCGAAGAGGATTTAGTGTCAGTGAAGACCTTAAACCTATCGCCACAAACGCGGATCAGTGATGACAGCCATTATGGCTTTCACTATCAAGCGCCGCAGGGGGATTTTCAACTGGCCATGCCCAAGGAATGCTGTGATTTGATCCCGCACGATACTACGGTCGAATTGCTGGCAGACTATATGGCGACCACCTTAGTGGCAAAAGTGCCTTCAAGCCAATTTACTGTGATTGCCTACGAAGGCGTGGGTAAAGGCGCCATCGTAAGTAAAGGCAACTAACCCGTCGATTTTTTATAACGCCCTAATCTTTAGGGCGTTATTGTTTGAATAAGGATTTTTGAGAAGATGCTAAATGCTTTACCCAATGCCCTACCTAAGTTGTTAAAAACCTTGCCGAATACACCATCGCTCAGTTGTAAGGCGGTAGTCTTATCGTTCTTTGCTCTGTTTAGCTTATCGATTCAGGCGCAGGTAAGTTTTGAAGGGCAATTTCAGCAAGGCGCATTAATTCGTGGTAAAGCGCCAGCGGGAACGCAAGTAAGCCTCAATGGTGAGGCATTAAAAGTGACGCCAGACGGCCATTTTGTCTTTGGTTTTGATAGGGATGCGCAGCTGAGTCAAGAATTACGCTTGGTCTATCCCGATGGCTTAACCGAAGTCAAACCGCTCAGTGTCACTCAGCGCGAATACAATATTCAAAGCGTTAAGGGCATCAGCAATAAGATCATGAAACCCGATCCTGTGGCGCAGGAGCGAGCGGCCAAAGATACGGCGCAGGTGAAAGCGGCCCGTGGCACTTTTAGCGAGCAAACGGCATTTTTACAGTCGTTTATTTGGCCATTAACCGGCAGGATCTCGGGTGTCTATGGTAGTCAGCGGATTTATAACGATGTGCCTGGCAACCCACATTTTGGTGTGGATGTCGCTGCGAAAACCGGTACAGTGGTCGTCGCGCCTGCCGATGGCGTGATCAGCCTGTCGGTTCCCGATATGTTTTATTCGGGCGGTACTATGATCATCGACCATGGTTATGGCGTGAGTTCAAGCTTTTTGCACTTAAGCAAACTCTATGTCAATGCGGGCGAAACCGTTAAGCAAGGGCAAGCCGTGGCAGAAGTCGGTGCGACAGGGCGAGCGAATGGCCCACATTTAGATTGGCGATTGAACTGGTTCCAAATGCGCCTCGATCCGACAACCATAGTGCCATCTATGGCGACTGTGCTGGCGGCGGAAAAAGCGCAAAAAGCACAAAAAGTCGCGAAGTAAATCCCGCGACTATCTCTTAGTCTATCTCTTATCCCCTAACAGGGCGCCCGATCACTGGCGCCCTGTTTTTATGCTTGAGCGCTTATTGCAATAACGGGTGATCAGTCGGCAGATGGCGGATGATCCACAGTACCAGCTTGTGCTTCATATTCGGGCCATCCTCCTTATCTTTCGCTAAGGGTTGGATCATATTATCGGTCACTAAAAGCCGATAAATACATTCCACCTTATCCTTGGGCGACACACCTTTATCAAAGTCGTCAAAACCACGTTTTTTGGCGTAGCCGATACCAATATCCAAGGCGAGTTTGAGTAGCTGTGCTTCATGCTTATGGGGTTTCATGCGCTGCGTCCTTATGGATATCACGGGAAGCCTACTGGCATTCCCATGGCTGAAAACACAATAATCGAGAAAACCTAATGATTGATCAAAGCGTTAATAGCTTGAAGCTAGGTTATTTGAACCATTATTGCTGCTAACTCTTTCTCAAACTGCCTGTTTTATGCAATCCATTATAAGTAATTGGAATTGTTGTCACATTTTAAGGTGTTTGCTCGCCCATCGATTAGATTAATTCCCGACCAGCTCGCTAGCGATAACGGCTTTAATGCTGTGTGGGTGAATTTTGATACAAATGTCGGCTTGTTTAAAGGCAATTGTTGGATTGGCTAAGCGTTCTTTATCGCCTTTAGGCGAGCTAAATTTCACTTTTATCGGCGCTTCGGTTAAGGATGCCGCTTGCCCTTGGAGTAAGGGCACAAGTGATGGGCTCAACTGAGCCAGCTCTTGGCTTAGACCGTCGCAGTCCTGTGCCGTCGATGGCAGTACCAGTTCGATATGCTCCCAGCCTTCTTGGGGATAGAGGGTATCGCCGGGATAGGGCAGTTCGACACAGTCGATGCTAAAGCAGCCTAATGTTAAGGGCTGATCCAGTTCGATGATAAGGATCGTACGGCCATTAATTTGATTATCCGAGATGATCCGCCCGCGTGCACTAAAGGCCTGCTTGAGCGCATCGGCAGCTGCGATGCTGTTCACTCTCAAGGCGACATGATCACAATGCAGCACCTTGTCCGCTAAGCCTAATTTGCCAAGAAACGTGAGGATCTTCGCCTCAAACTCTGGCCATGTCTGTTCTAATGTGGCGTAGCTGAATACTTCAGCTTCTGTAGTGATTGTTGACATAAAACATCCTTTAAGCGGGGAATACAAATAAAAACGCCCATTTGACTGGGCGTTGAGTCGCATAGGCTGATCAAACTTAGCGCTTAGGGCCAAATCTCGATGGGCGTGCCTTCATCGACGGCTTTCCACACTTCATCCATCTCGGCGTTGGTAATGGCGATACAACCGTCGGTCCAGTTGTATTGCTGCGCCTGCTCGGGTGAGAGAGGTGAACGAGGGTTCTGGCCGTGGATCATGATCATGCCGCCCGGGCGGATCCCCAGCGCCTTGGCTCTTAACTTATCTTCTTCATTGGGATAAGAAATGTGGATCGACTTGTAATAGGCGCTATCGGATTTTTTATAGTCCAGAATATAACGGCCCTGCGGCGTACGTTGGTCGCCTTCAGTTAACTTGTGGCCCGTCGGCAAGTCACCCATGGCAATACGATATTGCTTGAGGATTTTGCCGTCCCTTAACAGCGCCATATTGGACTCAGACTTAGTGATCACCACCAAATCGACTTTACCTATACCCGATGACGCTAGCACTTGGGGTGAAATCAGTGCGGCGAGAGTCATGGCCGCAGTAATTGTTTTGATGAGTAGGGGTACGCGCATGTCTTCCTCTAAAAATGACGCAGATACAGGTTTTTGGCGCATCATACCGCAAATTTTTATGTCTGTGACTAGATAATTTTGAGCTAGTGGCATTTGCATGGCAGACTTTGGGAATTTGCAAAAGATAACGCTTTTTATCGCAAGGAAGTTTTCCCCTATGTCAGACCATTCGCTTGAAAAAAACGATGCTGAAAGTCCATTAAAACGTCAGTTACGCATTATTATTTTTGGAACTGATACGCCAGCAGGCCGCTACTTCGATATAGGTTTAATCATTTGTATTGTACTGAGTGTGGCGCTGGTCTTCCTTGATACGGTCGAAGCGGTTCACCAAGAGTATGGGTACATCATTCGCGTTTTAGAGTGGGTGTTTACACTGATTTTTACTGTTGAATATGGCTTAAGGTTGTATTGCGCGACCCACCCTGTGTTATATGCCCGCAGTTTTTACGGCTTAGTCGATTTATTATCGGTACTGCCGAGTTATCTGGCGCTGTTTATTCCTGGGGCAAATTTTACTTTAGTGATCAGGGTGCTGCGCCTATTTAGGATCTTTCGGGTACTAAAATTACTGCGCTATTTAAGCGAAGGTAATCTGCTGCTCAAGGCCATGCTGCAGTCGAGCCGCAAGGTGTTTTTGTTTTTCTTCTCGGTGAGTTTAATCATCATGGTGTTAAGCGCCGTGATGTATGTGGTCGAAGGCCCTGAGAATGGTTTTAGCTCTATCCCCAAATCCGTCTACTGGACAATTGTGACGATCACGACTGTGGGTTATGGCGATATCACGCCGAAAACCGAATTAGGCCAAGCGATTGCGGCTTTTACTATGCTGCTGGGTTATTCGATTATTGCGATCCCAACGGGGATTTTAACCGCGGAAATCTCCCAAGAAGTGGGCCGGCATAGGGACCTGCGTTCCTGCAACCAATGCCATAAGATGGGCCATGATCTCGATGCTACCTACTGTAATCGTTGCGGCTGTGAGCTTGATAAACTCGAATTGCCCCAAGGAAAAGGGGATAAATAGCATTAGGTATAATCATCCCTTAGGGCGCTAAACGAGTCTAAGGGATGAAGGGGCGGAAGGAATGAAGGGCTTAGCTAGCGACCGTATTTAGCGTGTCGTCTTTTACCTCAAGATTTTTATCTTGATTTACACCTAGGCTAGATACAAAACGCAGCTGCATCCCTAAGGACGCCATTTGTTTCTGTTCTCGCTGCAAATCTTTCATAAACAAACTGATTTTACGTTTATGGCTGGGTAGCACTAGCATGAGTCCCTCCGGAACCACTTGGATTTTCTCAAGCACTAGGGCTTTGGCA
Source organism: Shewanella decolorationis S12 (assembly GCF_000485795.1). Lineage (GTDB taxonomy): Bacteria > Pseudomonadota > Gammaproteobacteria > Enterobacterales > Shewanellaceae > Shewanella > Shewanella decolorationis. The sequence continues at coordinate 252,880 of NZ_AXZL01000073.1, read as the reverse complement.
ATTCGGCCTAAATGCACTAACACCGCCAAGCGCAGCAGACAGGCGAGGCGAATGAGGGTGAGTTTGTGGCCTGGCTCTAATTCGGCCAGTAGCAATTCATTGGGTTTCTTACGGTGGTTGGCGATAAGCCTAGCTAAATCCTGTTGCAGCGCCTCGCTAAAACCCGGTAAATCACTGTTACTTATGATGTAAGCGCCGTGTTTATGTAATGCCTTTGAGTTAATGTGCAGCCCAATCTCATGCAAGGTGGCAGCGTAGGATAGCAAACGCGCATGGGGCCTTAATCCCCATTCATCGGCGACTTGCTCAAACAGTGCCATGGCGGTGTCCCGCACTTTAGCCGCATGGGGCATATCCACATGGTAAAGCTGGGCAATGCTTTCAACTGTACGGTGTCGAATATCCTGATATTGGCCGATTTTGGCTAATTCGTAGAGTACGCCTTCGCGCAGGGCGCCCGGACTAAATTCCAATTGCTCAATGGGTAGGCGTCTAAAAAAGCTGATTAAAATGGCAAGGCCTGCGGGCACGAGCGGCGTGCGTTTATCATCGACATTAGCAAAGTGCACTTGGCTGATGTGTCCGCACTTAATCAGTTTCAGCTTTAATTGTTTGAGGCGGGCGAGGGTGATGATTTCATCGCCATGATCTTCTTGAATCGCCTCACAAATGGCTTTGACTGTGCCTGAGCTGCCAAGCACTAAGTCCCAATCGCCACTGAAATATTCTTTTGAGAGCGAAGCAAATTGTTTATCGGCGGCGCTTTGTGCGCCGCGAAATGAGGCAGGCGTGATTTGTCCATCGATAAAAAAGCGCTCGTTAAAACTCACGCAGCCACAGCGCAGGCTCGATAAATGGGTAGGCGTATTTTTTTGCCCGAGTACCACTTCTGTCGAGCCGCCACCAATGTCGATAACGATATTGCGTTTGCCCAGCACTTGGCTTTGGGCAATACCGTTATAGATAAGGCGTGCTTCCTCGTGGCCAGAAATCACCTCCACTGGATATGGCATAATGTTGAGCGCCGCTTCAATAAACTGCTCACGATTTTTGGCTACCCTTAGGGTGTGAGTGGCGACTAAACGTACCTGGGCTTGATCGAGGTTGGAAAAACGTTGATTAAAATCCCGCAGGCAATTGAGGCCGCGCTCGATAGCATCCATGCTAAGGATGTTCTGCGCATTAAGCCCCGTTGCTAACTGAACTTGTTGTTTTTCTTTGTGTAATATTTGCAAGCTGCCGTCTTGCTCACGGGCGATAACCAGGTGAAAACTGTTTGATCCCATGTCGATAGCGACAAAGTGTCGCGGTTGTGAATGTGTGGCAACCAATCGGATTATCCTTAGGCAATCGAAACGATGATAAAGCCAGCGTTAGCTGGCTTTGGCCTGTAATTCGGGATTGTGGGCAAGTTCCTGCGCTTGCTCAGCTTCAAGCTTTTCAGCTGCTAACTTAGCCGTAAATTCCTGCTGCAACCGTTTCTCATAATTAATCAGATATTGATAAATGGCAATTTGAGAACGCACTTTACGTTTATTACCGCGGTTACGATAAGGATTGCTCTGTTCCTTATTGATGATGCGCGCTTTAGTATTATCGTTGAACTGTAACGATAAAATATCCATCACCATTTGTTTTAGACGCGGATCATAAATAGGCACACTGACTTCAACACGATTATCAATATTACGACTCATCCAATCGGCGGAGCTAATAAACAGTTTGTTCTCGCCGCCAGCATGGAACAGCATCACGCGGGAGTGCTCCAAGAACCGATCAACGATACTGTAGACTTCGATATTGTCGCTAATCCCCGGAATTTGTGGAATAAGCGAGCACATACCGCGGATCAATAACTTGATTTTGACCCCCGCAGCTGAGGCTTCATAGAGTTTTTGAACGAGTGATTCATCGATCAGGTTATTCAATTTTAAGGTAATCGCAGCCTTAATATGACTTTGGGCATTAACGATTTCCTTATCAATCAGATAGGTCAGCTTTTGTCTTGCATCATAGGGCGAGACAATCAAATGCTGGAAGTTATCACGGCGGTAGGGATGCTCAATTAAGTCAAACACTTGCTCCACTTCGCGAGCGATTTCCTGATTGGCGGTAAACAGCGATAAATCGGTATAAACCCGCGCCGTGCCTTCGTTAAAGTTGCCTGAACCTACGTGGCAATAAAGCCGCATTTCCCCCTGTTCTTCACGGCCAATTAAACACAATTTTGAGTGCACTTTTAAGCTAGTGATCCCATGGTGGACCTTTACACCCGCCTCGGCGAGTACTCGCGTCCATTCAATGTTAGATTGCTCGTCAAAACGTGCCCGTAGTTCAATGATGGCTGTCACTTGCTTGCCATTTTTCACTGCATCGATAAGAGATTGCATCACATGGGATTTTTTCGCCACACGGTAAAGGTTGATGCGAATAAAGCGTACCGCAGGATCGTAGGCGGCCTGACGTACCATTTCGGTAAAATGGGAGAATTTATGATACGGGTAGTTGAGCATAATATCGCCCATTTTGATCGCATCGAAACTGTTGGCGCTACGGCCAAAACCCGAGCTATTAAGTGCGGGGAGTTTTTCATTCTCAAGGTAATCACGGCCGGGATTTGGAAAGCCGATAAAGTCCTTAAAGCTGTGGTAGCGTCCGCCTGGGATCAAACATTCAGTGGAACTGATGTTTAAATTTTCCTTCAGCATTTCAAGCATATGCTCGGGCATTTCTTTGTCATACACCAAACGTACAGGTTCAGCTGTCAGGCGTTTTTTCAAACCCTTGGTCATTTTTTCAAGCTGGGTTTGTTCGAGCTCATCGGTGATATCAAAATCCGCATCACGGGTAAGCTTCATCGAAAAGACTTCAATGGCATCGTATTCGAAGAAGGGGCCAAAGAGATCGTCAACACAATGGCGAATAATGTTATCCAATAGGATTAAGTATTTTTTTGCTTTAGATTTTTCGGCAGGTAACTCAATAAATCGTGGCACATTTTTGGTGGGCACTTCAACGAGGGCATATTGTCTGCGCAACTTAGTGTATAAGCATACGCAAAGGTAAGTCGCGTCGTCGTTGATATGTTTGACTAAGTCACGATTGTTATTGACGATAAGCGGTGCAATATGGCGTTTAAAATGATCGCGAAAATGTTTTTTAAGCCAATTACTATGGAACTCGCTTAATTGTTTCTCATTGATTAATAAAATATTACGGCGAACTAACTCTCGCATCAGTTCGGCATAGATACTGTCGAAACGCTCCTGCAGTGCCATCACTTTAGATTGAATTTTCGCCATAAGATGACGGCTGTTGCTGCGGCCTTCCTGTAAAGATGACAGCAAAATAGAACGCCTCACAGCTGCTACCCGCACTCGGAAGAACTCATCCATGTTATTGGAGAATATGCCGAGAAAGCGCACCCGTTCGACAACAGGTACATTGGGATCGCAGGCCTCCTGCAACACCCGTTCGTTGAATGATAACCAAGAGAGTTCTTTATCGATCGACAATTTATCGGTATTCGGGGACACTGCACAGCTCCTTTAAGCAAGCGTCATGGCGCAATATACAATAGCATTCATCCATCGGAGTGCAATCAGATTTGCTACTGAAAAGTGAAGGGATTTACTCATTTTTCCTCCCTTCATGCGAAAGTGATATGCGCTCAAAGATACGAGTTGAATATGTCAGATTGATGACAAGTGTGACAGAAATATGACTTTAAAATGAACTTGCATTTAGCCGCGAATTTACAAGGTAAAGCAGGGGAACTATGCAGCGCCTCCTTTGGGATTGGGACAAACTGTGTTACCTTGCTCGGCTTTTTGATTGTGGTTTGACGTAGGGGTAAGCGGATGTTTGTCGGATTTGATTATGGCAGTGCCAACTGTGCCGTTGGGATTATGCAGGGAGATGACGTTTCACTGTTACCCTTATCGAGCGATTCAGCTTATTTACCTTCCACTGTGTATGCAATGGATAGGGAGCTTATTGCCGAGGCCGTTTACCGCGGCTTGCCGCAGGCATTGAAAGCTGACTATGCCAAGAAGCGCGCCGCACAATTGAGCCGTGCCCGTATGGTGCGCCACGAATTAGATCTCGATGCCGAAACCCAAGCGGTGTTTGTGGGTGAGCAGGCCGTGGCCGCTTATCTTGAAATGCCGGAAGAAGGTTTTTATGTCCGTTCGCCAAAATCCTTTTTAGGCGCGACCGGTCTTAGACCCGAGCAAGTCGCCCTGTTTGAAGACATTGTCACCTTAATGATGCAGCACATTAAAGTGCGAGCCGAAGCCGTACTCGCTCAAAAGGGCATCGCATCCGAGGGAGAGGCAAGCATTACCCATGCGGTGATTGGCCGCCCAGTGAACTTTCAAGGCATTGGTGGTGAAGAGAGTAACCGCCAAGCCGAGGCCATTTTAACCTTAGCCGCCAAAAGGGCGGGGTTTGTCGATGTGGCATTTCTGTTCGAACCTTTAGCCGCGGGGATGGACTATGAAGCCAGCCTCAGTGCCGACCAAACCGTGCTGGTGGTCGACGTGGGCGGTGGTACGACCGACTGCTCCGTGGTTAAAATGGGGCCAAAGCATCAGGCAAGCTTCGATCGCAATGCCGATTGCCTTGGCCACAGCGGCCAGCGTATTGGCGGGAACGATTTGGATATCGCGCTGGCGATGAATGCCTTTATGCCGCACTTTGGTTTAGGTTCGCTGATGAGTAATGGCAAACCTATGCCAAGCAATCCCTTTTGGAATGCGGTCGCCGTCAACGATATCAGTGCCCAGCGCGAGTTTGCCACCTTAAGCACTCGCAAGCTGATTGATGAACTCATTAAAGAGGCTGAGCAGCCACAGCTGTTAAAAAGATTGCTCAAAGTGCAGCAACAGCAGTTAAGCTACCAAATTGTACGACTAGCCGAGCGCGCCAAAATTGCTTTGTCTGAGGTGCAAACGACGGAGAGTGCGCTGGACTTTATTGAAGCGTCACTTCGGGCAGAAGTGAGTCGCGCAGGTTTTGAAACGGCGATTGAGCCTTCGCTCACCAAGGTAGAGGCGCTGATGCACCAAGCGCTGACTCAGGCGGCAAAGAGTCTTGCGGGCAATGGCTTAGCGCCAGAGGAACTGTCCGTGGATGCCGATAGTCTTGAGTGCAAACCCGATGTGATTTATGTGACGGGTGGCACCGCACGTAGCCCAGCGATTTACGCTAAAATCACTAGCCTTTATCCCGACACCCCAGTGGTCGTCGGTGACCACTTTGGCTCGGTGACGGCGGGATTAACACGCTGGGCACAAAAGTGTTTTGCGCAATAGGGAAGGATGATGAATAAGGATAAACAGATGAAAAGAGTCAATAAGGCTGTAATGTCTTTGCTTACCGTGACGCTAGCGGGGACGGTACTCACGGGCTGCGGCGATGACGTAGGTAAAGTGAGCCTTGGGTTATTTACCACTAAGGATGTGATTATCGATGCCAAGCAGGATCCTAAAATCCCTGGGGTGACCTGCCATATTAGCCGTATCGAAGCGAACCTCGATTTTGCCGATCCTTCGGATATGGGCATAAGTTGTCGTCAAACAGGGCCGATTTCCGCCGCCGATATCGCCAACATCGATAAGAGTAAACACGGCGAAGTGGTCTTTACCGAATCCTTAAGCATCTTATTTAAAAGCTTAAAAGTGCGCCGAATTTACGATGCACCCAATCAAACCCTGCTGTATTTGTCCTACTCGACCAAAGAGACGAATGGCAGCCACAAGCATGCCTTATCGACCGTGCCTTTATACGGCTCTCAGGCGTGGATTGATCCCGCAATAAGCGCGGCGCAGCCAAAATAGCAAAGGTGAATTGAAGCCGAAGTAATACGATGGCGGGGCAAAATTAAGGTGGGCCAAATTGAAGGCAGGTAAGTTCCCGCCTTCGTTGTTTTACACATAATTTGTTTAAGCTTTATTTGGCCTTGCTGGCAAGAACGGCATTAAAGCGCTCAAAGCCTGCGCTGAGATCGGCAATTAAATCATCGGGATCTTCTAGGCCAATATGCACACGGATCAACGGCTTGCTTGCATCCCATTGGGTAGCACTGCGGATTTTTTCGATCCCAAAAATCCCTAGGATCAGACTCTCATAACCACCCCAAGAAAAGCCCATTTTAAAATGCTGCATATTTTCAACGAGGGCGGTGACCGCTTCTTGATCCCCTTGCTTTAACACAAAGGAGAACAGGCCGTTGGCGGCGCTAAAGTCGCGTTTAAAGAATTCATGTCCTGGGCAGGTATCAAAGGCGGGGTGACGTAAATGGTCAACCTCGGGGCGCGTTTTCAACCAGTTAGCCACTTTAAGGGCATTTTTCTCATGCTGCGCCATGCGCACGCCTAGGGTGCGTAATCCTCGCGTGGCGAGATACACATCATCGGGGGAAGTCGTTTGCCCCAATAAATAACTGCGCTCACGCAGCTGCGGCCAGTGCTTTTCGTTGGCGGTTGCGGTGCCTATCATCACATCAGAGTGACCGACGATATATTTGGTCGCGGCTTGAATCGACACATCGACCCCCATCTCGAAGGGCTTGCTATTGATTGGTGAGGCCCAAGTGTTGTCTAGAATAGTCACTAATCCGTGTTCATGGGCGATACGGCAGAGGGTAGGGACGTCCTGCACTTCCATGGTGATGGAGCCGGGAGACTCTAAAAACAGCACCTTAGTATTGGGGCGAATAAGCGCGCGGATGCCTTCACCAATCAGGGGGTCGTAATAGGTGGTCTCAATATTAAAACCCGCCAGAATATGGCTGCAAAGATCGCGGGTTGGCTCGTAAACACTGTCGACCATCAGCAGGTGATCGCCCGCCTGTAAAAACGATAATAAAGCCGCGCTAATCGCCGCCGCACCCGAGGGATACAGCGCCGTACCTGCGCCACCTTCGAGCTCACTGATCGCCGCTTGAAACGCAAAATGGGTTGGGGTGCCGCGGCGGCCATAAAACATTTCGCCATTAGTTTTGTTTTTGGCGGCGTGACGCATGTCTTCCATGGTGTCGAAGACGATAGTGGATGCGCGAAATATGGGCGGATTAATCACGCCCTTGGTCCATTTTTTATCTCGACCGACGCTGACGATTTGGGTGGCTAGCTGATGTTTATCTGTCATAGGGCTTACCTTGGCGAGTCAGTTTTTATGTTGTTATCCATTGTGATGGCCGTCATCTTAGCATCTGCCCGTGAAAATGGCAGGAGGCAAACAGATGAGTTTGCCTCAAGTTACAGAGCATGGATTAGCTCAGCGGCAGGGTGACCAGAATATCGACCCCATCGTTTTCGCTGCGGTTGCGGGCCAAAATCTTCCCTTGATGGAATTCGGTCACGAGCCGTGCAATATACAAACCTAGGCCGAGGTGCGGTTTGTCTTGGGCTTGATTGACCCGCACCGAGACCATGGAATCGAAGATCTGCTCCGACATATCCACTGGCAACTGTGGTCCTAAGTTGCTGATAAGCAAAGTAGCTTGTTTGCCAACTTGGGTGAGGGTCACTTCAATCGCACTGCCTTGATGACAAAACTCGATGGCGTTGGCGATAAGCTTGTCCATCAATTGGGCGATGTATTCGGGCACGCCCTGCATCATCAATGGCTGCTCAGGCACTTTGACGCTAAATTGTTGCTCAGGGTAGGTTATTTGATAGCCTTGCATACAACCGCTCACCACTTGGGACAGCGGGAACTTAGCCACATCGGCCTGAGTGAGGCTCTGCTCGAGGCGTGTCGCCTCACTCATATTGTTTAAAATCATGCTTAATCGGCTCACCCCTTCTTGAGCGCGGTCGACGTACTTTTGTGTGTCTTTATCTAAGGTTTGCAGATTTAAGTGCTCTAGAGAGGAGCGCACCACTGCCACCGGCGTGCGTAATTCATGGGACAGGCGCGACGACATATTCTCGAGATAATGGGTGTATTGACCTAAACGACCGACAATGCTGGCAAAACTGCGGGATAAGTCGCCAATCTCGTCCCGTGCCTTAGAGGGTTTTAAATGGTTACGCACACGGCCTTGGCTGTCGATGGCGCTTTCGGCTTCATCGCGTAGTTTGCGGATACGATTGGAAATGCTCGAGGCGAAGAAAAACAGCGCTAAGGTGCCCATGCTCATAATGGTTAGGATCACGTTAAACAGTTTTTCCAGCGCACGGTTACGCAGGGTGCGAATACCGTGGGTGGTTTCTTCGGCCACCACGGCGCCCATCACATTGTTATCAATCCAAATGGGGCTGGCGGCCGCAAGCACCACAGCCTTATTGTCTGGGGTCAGTCGCCAAGTCGAGCTTTGTTGTCCCGCAAGTGCCTTTTGAATATGGCTGCCGTCGAGTTCGGTCGAGTCCTGCAGGGAATCGATAAAATCCTTAGGTGGTTTAGTAAGGATTTTATAGTAGAGCGGATGCAGGTAGTCGCGCTGAAAACGTTGCCACATAGAATTGCTGTTTTCATCATCAAGGGTGCGCGTCCAGACACTGTTGCTGTCACGGATATCGCCAGACTTCGCCAGCACGCGCCCGTGTTTGTCGACCACCCAAATCCGTGAGCTATAGTGGCTCATCCCTTTGATAATGTTTTCAATTTCGGGTGATGGCACTAAGACTGTACCCAGTTTATCGACGGTATCTAAGGCGGAGGTGCCAACAACGGCGGTGATATCGCGGTACTTGCTGTCGTTGACATCAGAAATTGCAAACCCGAGTTTACTGCCCACCATGTCTAAGGGGATCCGCAGTTCGATATTGTAGCCCACATCCGTGGTGGCCCATTGTCCTTGAATCCGGACTTCGGGCGTCACAGGCACGGTTTGTTTAGGATTGGCGGGCAGTTCGAAGGCACTGATCCAGCCGGGCTGGGTCGTAGCCACGATATAGCGTTTAAATTTATTGTCGGGGGCAAGGGTCGCAATCGACAGGTGATCGTTTCTATCGACGCTTAAGGCATTTTTGCCACGAAACACCACATTGGGATCGACCACCTGAAAAAAGGCATACAGATAACCATCGTACTGACCCACCATATGGGTAAAACTCAAGGTGAGCGGCGTGCTGGGATCGGCGCGCATGATAAGATTCGCCTCGCCATACTGGATAAATCTGTGCTGATATTCCTGCCATTCATTGAGTTTGCCATCGAGCAGGATCGCTCCTGCTAGGGGGTAAGCATAGAGATCGCGACTCTTTTCAACCTGCTTTAAAAAGCTGGCCTGACCGTCGAACAGTTTCGGCCGCTCGTGTAAGGCGGTCGCTAAGGCTTGGGTAGTACCCTCTAAGGTGCGTTCCTGACCGTGGCGCAGGTATTTTTCCATCTCCCACACATATTGGTACCCCAGCCAAGGTAGGCAGAGTAAAAACAGGCTAAGGCCAATAACTTTAGTGCGAAGACCGAAGGGAAAACGTGTCATAGAATGCTGGCTAATCTGCTACATGGTTTAGGCTAGGCTGTCCCAGCGATAGCCCATGCCGTAAACGGTATCAATACAATCAAATTCGGGCGCGGCAGCCATAAATTTCTTACGGATGCGCTTCACATGGGAGGTGATAGTGCTGTCATCGACAAAAATCTTTGCCTCCTGCATCAGCTCATGGCGACTACGGACGTGTCCTGGGTGTTTGGCCAGGGCGTGCACCATCCAAAATTCGGTAACGGTTAACTCAATTGGGATCTGATTCCAAGAAACCAGCATCCGATTGGCGTCTATGGTAAGCGGTCCGCGCTCCAGTAAATTTTCCTGCGGCGTTTGACTGGTGGCTAACTCAGAGCGGCGAAACAGCGCGGCTAAACGAGCCGTCAAATGGGGGAAACTCACTTCTTTGCTCAGGTAATCATCGGCGCCTAAACGCAGGCCGCACACAGTATCGAAATCGCTATCCCGTGCGGTTAAGAAGATGATCGGCAGCGTGTTCGACATGGCGCGCAGAGACTGACACAGCATAAAACCGCCGTCAATCTCATTACCAAGGCCAATATCGATAATGGCTAAATCCGGCAGACGGGTATTAAACGCCAACATGGCCGATGGCCTGTCGGCATAGGTTTGCACACTGTAACCGTGTTGCTGCAACACATCCTTGTAATTTTCGCGAATGGCCGCTTCATCTTCCACAATGGCGATACGTTTCATTAGCCATCTTCCTATTGACTGCTGGGGATAAGTTTTCGTGACTATACAGGAATTTATTTCTGAAAAAAGCTCCCAAATGCAATTGCCATTTTGTTGCCACAATTGATAGTCGCATTGCCATTTTCCATCCCCGCTTATGCCATGGCGCTTGTGTTTAATACGCTCATTCCGTTTTACCCGCCGCGCTAATGACTTAGGCGGGTAAACGCAGCACAAATCAAAAGGAATGAGATGATGAAAAAGACGCTAATTAATATGTTGATCCTAAGTGTGCTCGCCGCGCCTATCGCCAATGTATCGGCAAAGGTGTCGCTACAAAATCAACCTCTGCTCTTAGAGCCACAGACAGAGCTAATGATTGAGCAAGAGGAAGATGATGGCGAAGCCTTGATAGGTCTTGGCGGTGGAGCACTACTTGGCGCTTTAGTTGGCGGCCCTGTTGGCGCCATTATCGGTGGATTTACTGGTACTTTAATCGGCCAGTCGGTATCCGATACCGACACAGTCAAAACCCAGCAACAGCATATTGCGTTGCAGCGCCAACAATTGGCGAGCTTAGCGGCCAAACAGCAGGCTAGTGAGCAACGCGCCGCCGAATATGCCTTAACCCAAAAGCAACTCGATGAACTGCTCGCCGAGCAACATCAACTGTTAAGTGAGTTGGCGCTGGGCATGAATGTGCAGTTCCGTACGGGCTCTGCGGAGCTTGAAAGCCATTTTTTGCCCCAATTAGACAATGTCGCCAAGGTGATGAAGCGCTTGAGCGAGTCCAATCTCGAGCTGAAAGGTTATGCCGACCGTCGCGGTGATCTGGCCTACAACCAAGCGCTCTCGGAGCAACGTTTGTTAGAAGTGCGGGGATACTTGATTAAGCAAGGCGTAGCCCCCGAGCGGATCACCACCCAAGCCTTCGGCGCCAGAATGCCACTCAATGACCAGCAAGACAGTGAATCCGATGTGTTCGATCGCCGAGTCACTTTAACCATGCAGCCTAACCAAGGGCTGATGGCGAGCCGCGTGACCGAATAATTCAACAATATCAATCGTATTCAATCAAGATCAGGAGCCTTTGTGATGATCACAGGGAAAAGGGTAAAAGAAGTTTGTCAAACGCTGGCGATGCTAGTGATAGGCGCCTCCATTTGTTGGGGGCTACCATTTGCGGTGTTAGCCTCACCGAACAGTGTGGGTACTTTATCGGCGCCGCAAAATATTGCCGCGACCTTCGATGAACATACGGCGAGCACATTGCCAGCTTTTAGTTTCGATGATGTCACCCAAGGGATGTTGGTGTATCAAACCGCCAGTGGCCGTTTAATGCCGTCCTTACCCGTGGACACGCAAGTGTCGATGCAGGTCTCGGGGCTAACCAATAGGGTGAGCGTAAAGCAGGTGTTCAGTAATCAAACCGGATTTGTCCTCAATGGCCGCTATCTGTTCCCTTTACCCAATGAGGCGGCGGTGGACTCACTGCGTTTGCACATTGGTGAGCGGATCATCGAAGGTCAAATTCACCCAAAACAGCAAGCAAAACAGATTTTTGAGCAGGCCAAAGCCGAAGGAAAACGCGCCAGTCTAGTCAGCCAAGAACGGCCTAATATGTTCACGACCGAAGTCGCCAACCTCGCTCCTAATGAAAAGTTGGTGGTCGAAATCAGTTATCAAGAAACCATTCACTATGAAGATGGTCTCTTTAGCCTACGTTTTCCGCTGGTGGTGGCACCGCGCTATATCCCTGGCTTAACACTCGGTGGGAACAATGGTGAGCGCGTGACCAGCAGCCAAGTGTTCGATGCTGACCGGATTATCGCCCCGATCCGCGACGCTAATAGCGAGGCAGACCCTGTGCTAAAGGCCGATATTAAGGTCAAACTTGGTGAAGGCGTGGACAAATCAGCCGTGGTGAGTCCGTATCATCCCATTACGATAGATGAAAAACAGGGGCAACTGACGGCGGCCTTGGCCAATCGTGTGCCAGCCAATCGTGACTTTGTGCTGCAATGGCGTCTTAAGCAGGGCACGAGTCCCGTGGCTTGGGTATTCAACCAAGCGGGCAAAACCCATGTGTCACAGGACGACAATGCAAGTGCGGATACTGGTTCAACTGGCAATACTAGCAATACAGATAACTACAGCTTAGTGATGGTCCTGCCGCCCAAAGTTGAGGCGAGTGAACAACTGAACTTGCCCCGTGAGCTTATTTTAGTGATTGATACTTCGGGGTCGATGGCGGGGGATTCTATCATTCAGGCAAAAAATGCCCTGCGTTATGCGCTGCGCGGTTTAAGGCCACAGGATAGTTTTAACATTATCGAATTTAACTCCGATGTATCCCTGCTATCGTCAACACCACTGCCCGCGACCGCGAGTAATTTGGACAAGGCACGTCAGTTTGTGAATCGTTTGCAGGCCGATGGCGGCACCGAAATGGCGCAGGCTTTAAATGCTGCGCTGCCAAGGCAGGCGTTTAACACTGCTTCGGGTGAGGATAAGTCGCTAAGACAAGTGATCTTTATGACCGATGGCTCCGTCGGCAATGAGGCTGCGCTATTTGAGTTAATTCGCAATCAAATCGGCGAAAACCGTCTTTTCACCGTAGGCATTGGCTCGGCGCCGAACTCACATTTTATGCAGCGTGCGGCTGAACTTGGGCGCGGCACTTTTACTTACATTGGTGATGTGGATGAGGTGGAACAAAAGATCAGTCAATTGCTAGGCAAAATCCAGTATCCAGTGCTCACCGATTTGCAGGTGCGTTTTGACGATGGCTCTGTGCCTGACTACTGGCCAGCACCTATTCCCGATCTATACCGCGGTGAACCGGTATTGATTAGCCTAAAGCGCCATCCTCGTGAGCCTCAGGAACTGGTGATCTCCGGTCGTCAGGGCCATAAAAACTGGCAGCAGTCGTTATCTTTACAAGCCAATGGCGCAAGCCATTCTGCAACTGATGTAGCGCAGCCAGCAGCCGGGCTCGATTTACTCTGGGCGCGCAAACAGATTGCGGCGTTAGAGCTGAGTAAAAACGGCGCTAACGATGACAAGGTCAAAGAGCAGGTCACGGCGCTGTCGCTGAACTATCACTTAGTCAGCCCCTATACCAGCTTGGTCGCGGTGGATTTAACCCCTATCACCAGTAATGCGATAAGCCGAGATGCGGTGGTGCGCCAGCATTTACCTTTGGGTTGGCAGCCAATGGGTGTTCTACCACAAACATCGACCTCAAGCCGTTTCGACATGCTCTTAGGAGGCGGCGTGTTACTACTTGCCTTGATGTTGGCGCTGTCGATTCGTCGCCAGCAGCGGCAGCAACGCGCGCTGTCATTAGCGCTGAATACTTGAGTTATGTCTATGAGTATGCGCATGACTCAACAGATACAAATAGGGTTGCTGGTGGGATTGGTATTAATCGGCATTACGTTGTTTGGAAAAGGATTCTATATGCAAGCGAAAGCACACTTTGCCCAATATTTGATTGAACAAGCCTGGGCTAAAACCTTAATCGATGGTCAGTCCCATAAACCTTGGTCTTGGGCTGATACCTATCCCGTGGCTAAGCTATCCATCGAGCAAGCTAAAAGACCGAATCACTTCGATGGTCCGGCATCCAACGACAGCTTATATGTGCTGGCGGGCGCATCTGGCCGTAACTTGGCCTTCGGGCCAGCCTTAGTGCTGTCGAGTGCACCCGCTGGCGCGCAAGGCAACACTGTGATTGCTGGGCACAGGGATACGCATTTTGCGATGTTAAATGGCATCAGTGTTGGACGTCGCTTGGCGCTGCAAACAGCGGCGGGCAGGGAGATTGTTTACCAAGTGGTGGCGACCGAAGTGGTGCATGAATCGCAAACTGAGTGGATGGCGCCAAGTGAGGACAATCGTTTAACCCTGATCACTTGCTATCCGTTCGATGCGTTGCAAGGCGGTGCCGAACTGCGTTTTGTGGTGCAGGCTATCCCGGTCGAGCCAGAATCTGCAGCTCAATCCGAAGGGGCGACAGTCGATAGGACGTTGGAGCCAAAAGTGGCTTGAACATTCGAGTTGATAGCTTGAGTTACTCGCTACAATGGGCAGGTTGACTGGTAACTAAAAAATTGGCAAATCAATTAGGGCAGAGCTGAAGGCTCTGCCTTAATGTCAGCATTAATTGTTTATCGGCATCACTCTATTACGGCCTAGACGTTTTGCCTCGTAAAGCAACTTATCTGTATTTTCAATAAGTTGTATTACTGATTGTCTTTCTTGCCACTGAGATACACCAAAGGAGGCGGTGATAGTGTCGATACGTTGATCTTTGCGTCGATCCTTGATGCTGAGTTTTTCAAGCCCACGGCGCATGGCTTCAGCCAGTTGCCTGGTGATTCGTAATTGGCTCTTTGGCACTAAAATGGCAAATTCTTCACCGCCAAAGCGGTACAGCTTACAGCCATCTCGGCAGGCTTCCTGCAAACGCTTTGCAACGACCTTTAATACTTGGTCGCCAAGCTGGTGACCATAGTTGTCATTAAAGGCCTTAAAGTGATCGATATCGACCAAGATAAGACAGGTGCCCTCGGGAGCCTGTGCCAACATGCCTGCGATATCGGCATCAAAGGCGCGGCGGTTTAAACAGCCAGTGAGTGCATCGTAAAGTACATCTTTTTCTGTTTTTTCAAGCTTTTGTTTTAATGCATCAATCTCTGTTTGGGCTTTTTGCAATTGGGTCGTAAAAAACTCTGTGCTTGAGCGAATATTGTCGGCTTCCTTCACCAAATTACGGACTAAATCGAGCACTTGCTCAACACTGAGCGTGCCTTCTTCGACACCATTGAGCTTGGCAAAGTTATTATTAATACAGCTTTGGAAGTCGGCTGCATCAAGATTCGTATCCCGAATCGATTGCGATAGCTCTGTGGCCATGGCCTCTAGATTAAGCCTCATATCACGCACATCAAGCTCAACAGGATCGGCGACATACTGGCGAAACAACAACTCACTGCTCACTGGTGGGCAAGTGTTGTAGTGGGCGATAACCGTATCGAGCTGGGCGTTTAACGCTGGGTTTTGTTCGCCCACGTAGGTATACCACAGAGCATAATTGATTGGCGTTGTGGGAATTTGATGCTTGAGCATTAAGGGAACCGCTTTTTTAAGATTCAAGGCTGCGGTTTGTAATAAATCTCGTGACATGGATAAATTCCAGTAAAAATAATCCGATAAACCATGCATATCACACATGGATAATAATATGGCTCGTCAAATCCCGTTACAACAAAAGCCCAAAAGCTGGGGCAATTACCTGCCACAAGCTTGGGGGGATATGTTAGAGTTTATCGCTAAAATTAAATAATGATAATAACTTGGGAGAAAGTCTTGAAAAATTTCATCCTTGCTGGTGCCCTAGGTTCCTTACTTTCACTACCTGCAATGGCTGCCTCTTCCTTCAGCGACAGCCTAGATTTGAATCAGTATCGTACTGATGTCAAAACCTTAGCCAGTGATGCCTTTGGTGGCCGTGCGCCCTTATCCGAAGGTGAGCAATTGACCATCGATTACCTTGAGAAAGCCTTTAAAGAGATGGGGCTCAAGCCGGGGTTTGGCGACAGCTATTTGCAGGCTGTGCCGCTGGCGAAAATCACCGCCGATCAAAATATGCAACTCGATATCGGCGGACTTAAGTTTGTCAATGGCAGTGAATTTACCGCCAGAACCCAGAGAATTAGCGATAAAGTCAACCTCAGTAATAGCGATGTGGTGTTTGTCGGTTATGGCATTAATGCGCCTGAATATGGTTGGAATGACTATCAGGGCCTTGATGTCAAAGGCAAAACCGTGATTGTGTTAGTCAATGACCCAGGTTTTGCGACTCAAGATCCCAATGTCTTTAAAGGCAATGCCATGACCTACTATGGTCGCTGGACTTACAAATACGAAGAGGCTGCGCGTCAAGGCGCCGAAGCCGTATTTATCGTCCATGAGACGGCGCCAGCCGCCTATGGTTGGGGAGTAGTGCAAAACTCCAATACTGGCACTAAGTTCACCTTGGTCGATGCCAATAATAACCAAGGGCAGGTGGGCGTGATGGGCTGGGTGCAACATGATGTCGCCAATAAGATTTTTGCTAAGGCAGGCATGGACTTCGATACCTTAAAGCAACAAGCCGCTAAGCCAAACTTTAAGGCCATTCCCTTAAAACTCAAGGCGAATGTCAGTTTAAACAATACGATTGAACGCGCCGAATCCCACAATGTGGCGGCACTGTTGCCCGGCAAGAGCCGTCCCGATGAAGTGGTGATGATGCATGCCCATTGGGATCATCTAGGTACAGTGATTGAAGATGGCAAGCCAGAGATCATTAATGGCGCCGTGGATAACGCCAGTGGCGTGGCGGGCGTGTTAGCGCTGGCGCGTTACTTTGCCAAGCAAGCGCAGAGTGCGCCGCTTGAGCGTTCGATTCTGTTCAGTGCCTTTACCGCAGAAGAAACTGGCTTGATTGGTGCCCAGCACTTTGCTCAGCATCCCAGTGTACCGACTCAAAATATCGTCGCCTTTTTAAATATCGACGGCATGAATATGAACCAAGGTGTGGATTATATTCTGCGCTATGGGGAGGGCGTGTCAGAGCTAGAAACCTATTTGGATAAGGCCGCTAAGGCGCAGGGGCGGGTGGTGAAGGGCGATCCAAGACCACAAAATGGTTTGATGTTTAGATCGGACCACTTCGCTCTGGCCCAGCAAGGCGTGCCCGGCTTGTTATTTATGAGCCTTGGGGATACTGACCCTGACTACATTGCCCACAAATACCACAAAGGTGCAGATGATTATGATCCTAACTGGACACTCGAAGGGGTGAAGCAGGATTTAGATCTGATGGCGAGCATGCTAACGACCTTAGCCAATGGCAGCGATTGGCCACATTGGTTAGAGGCATCGGACTTTAAGACCAAGCGTGAGCAGGACGGTCGTAAAAAGTAATCATATGAGATGCAAAAGGACGCTTCGGCGTCCTTTTTAATGTTTATCAATCTATTAGAAAACGTAACTTACCGAAAGCATCGGGCCGATAAAACTGTAGTAAATGTTGTAGTCGGCAATTTGGGTGTCTTTATTCGGGGATTTTTGGGCGATATCCACATCGACCTTGTAGTAGTTGTAGGCCACGCTCATGCGCCAATTATCTGTGATATTAGCATCGATACCGAGTTTGATATCGACTAATTCACCCTTTACATCATTGAGTTTAATGTAGAAATATTGGGCATGGGTGGCAAGCTTCCAGCCGGGGATAAATTCATAGTTGGCATATAAGCCAAAATCTGGCAAAGGTGCGGTGACATTTTCATCGACAATGCGGGGAATCGCTTGGCTACCACAGACATTGTTCAGTAGCTCAGAGGCATGACAGACACCGATAACGCCTTCAAAACCCGTTTTGATAAACATAGTATGCAAACCGATGGAGAAGCCCACATCGTAATTGCTGCCCTGGAAGGCATCATAACCATAACCAACACGCACAATATCAAAATTTAAGGTGGAGCTCAGTTTGCCGCCCGCCTTGATATCGTAAATGGTATCGTTAATTTCGATTTGAAAAGGTTTAGTTAGGGCTTGAGTTTCAGCGTTGCGGTGCAGTTGTTTCCAGTCGAGGTAAAAATTATGCCGTTCGTTGAAGTGATAACTTAGCTCAACAAAGGGTAAAAACTCATTTTCGGCTAATTGCAGATCGGATTCATAGTCTAAGGTGAAGTTATTACCCGCAACAGGGTTTGTCACCTCCATGTTAGTGTCAGACTGTGAATAAAATCCCCCTAGCTCAACGCTAAATTCGCCCGCTAGCACAGGGCTGCTGCCGAGTAGGGCGATCACTAGGGGTGTTAGGCGAGTGGCAATCAACGTTACTCCAGTATTCTTCTTATTATATCCAGCGATAACATCAGACTTAAGTGCCATAAGCTTATGGACATTTGGAGTGTAACAGCAAATTTCAAAATGTGAATAAATTGTTTTTGAAATTGCCTTGTTTTGTGATTTAAAACAAAAGTAGTACGGCTAATCGCTTTGGTGTACTGGTGTTGTGGGAAGGATCACGGTAATTTACATCTTGGTGATTTGTGACGAAAATGTATGGTTAAGCCAAAAAAGCGGCCCAGTAGAGACTGAGCCGCAGAGTGATTTCAACACAATCTTTTTGTGTTAGTTTGAGGCGGGATTTGCCTCTGGCGTGCTGCTATTTGCTGTTGTGTTTGCTTCGACAGCGGGCGTTTGTATTGGCTCACTGCTTTTTTCATCCTTGTTGAACATGCCTAGACGGATGCGGATAAAATGCAAAATTTGCGCGGCAATATCCACATTTAAGCAGGATTCTAAGCCTTCAAAGCCTGGGGACGAGTTGGCTTCACAGATTTTGTAGTGGCCGTTATCGAATAACAAATCGATACCCGCTACATCTAAATCGAGAATATTGGCGGTTTGTGTCGCCAGCCATTCGATTTCAGGTGTAATTTCAAAGGGACGTGCCGAACCACCCGCACTAACATTAGCTTTAAAGCTATCTTCCTGCCCACGGCGCTCATAGCAGCCAGCCACGCGTCCACCAATGGTAAATACACGGAGATCGCGGCCATGGCTGTTGGCGATAAACTCCTGCAGAATGATGTTGGCGTTTTTATTGGTCGCCTCGATCAATTGCATTAAGTCATCAAATTCACGGGCCTTATGGGATAAAAATACCCCGCTTCCCTGCGAACCCGAAAGGGTTTTAATTACCACCGGAAAACCTAAATGGCGTTCAACCAGTTCGATATCGACGGGGAACTTTACCAGCATGGTTTTAGGTGTGGGCAAGTTCTTCTCGGCCAGCAATTGCTGGGAAAAGAGCTTATCTTTGACGATTTCAATGGCTTTAGAAGGATTGAGGCAGTACACCCCTAAACGCTCAAGGTGGCGAATAATCGCCAAGGCAAAGTAGGTGGTGCCAGAACCCATTCTAGGAATGATAAAGTCTGGTAATTCAACGGGTTGACCGTTTAACAAAATACTCTTATTGTCTTCTCTGGTCACGGTGAGATCAAACTCATCCGGAGCATACACTTCTAACTCAATATTGTCGGCCTTGGCGGCAGCCAATAGACGCTCAATTTCATACAATTCAGGTTTTAGCTGAGTCGCGGTTTCTTTATATAAAATCCACCCACGCATTTAATCGCAAACCTTCATTTTCATTCTTTATCCTCGGGTTCAGCTTCGTCCTGAACGTCATCTTCAATTTCGACATCCACATCGAATGCCGCTTCAACTGGCTCAATCTCAGGTTTAGTGGCGGGCAAATGAACCGTGCCAACCACAGCATAAAAGGGCTTACCTAAGGCGAGTTTGCGGTACTTTAACCAGATATGCTCTAACAAGCTACTGGGAGCGATGTTTCCTTTGATGACTTCGACAAATTGTGCTTCATCGGCGGTGACGGGGAGCGACTTGCCTTCATCGAGGTTTTTCATGGCATGGCCATGTAATTCAAGCAGTTCGGCTTCTTTACTGGTGAAGTCGCCACTGCGCTTAAAACCTTTTGGAAAATTAGTGTCGTCGTAAAAACGTTTATGGGATACGAAACTGGCAGCTGAGCCGTTCACCGTCTCAGAACCCTTGTTAGCGTTTGAAAAAGACTGTTCAGACATGGCTGTTACCTTCTAGTTTTTGATATACAAAGATTTGCAAGTGGAGTATTGGCTAGTATTATTGATTTATAAATCAAAAAAATTTGCCAATGTTGGTCAAGAATTTTTATGGATACCGATTTACTAAAGACCTTTTTAGAAGTCTCCCGCACTCGTCATTTCGGCAAGGCTGCGGAAAATCTTTACCTTACCCGCAGTGCGGTCAGTTTTCGGGTTAAACAACTCGAAAGCATCCTCGGTGTGGCCTTGTTTGAACGTCAACGTAACAATATTCAACCCACTCCGGCGGGTGAGCGTATGCTTGGACATGCAGAAGCGGTATTAACCGCTTGGGAGCGTGCTAAGCAAGATGTTTCGCTTAGTCAGTTACAATCGACTCAACTTGCCATTGGTGCTGGCCCCAACATTTGGGATGCCTATTTGCAGGGGCATTTACAGCATTTGCATGTGGGATTACCTGGAGTGGCATTGCGGACCGAGGTTTTGCCACTCACTGTAATGACACGTCAGTTGATGGACCGCACCCTTGATTTAGCGATTTCCTTTGATCCGCCCAAGCTTGACCAATTTGAATTGGTGCAATTGGGGCAAATTAATTTGTTGCTCGTGTCTCAATCGGCTGGTATCGCGGTGAATTCTGTGCAGGCAGGGCAATATGTCAAAGTGGATTGGGGCACGGCATTTAATATTATCCACGCTCAGGAATATGCCGCTCTACCCGTGCCGACATTACACACTAGTTCGGCCAGTATCGCTTTGGATTTTATCCAAAATAACGGTGGCTGCGCGTTTTTACCCGAGCATTTGGTTCAGCCATTGTTGAACCGGGGTGAGCTGCATTTAGTTGCGGGGGCGAGCGCCATTTCGCGTCGTGTGTATGTTGCCTATTGGGCCGAGAATGACCGCTTAGAGCAAATCAAACAGGCAATTAGCTTTTTAGCCGATAAGTCAGCAGATAAACGCTAATCAGTAACATCTGTGAATTAAAAACGCCTTTAGGTGATAACCAAAAGGCGTTTTTTATTGCAGAACAAATGGTTGGGAAGTGATACTTCGCTTCGCCAGATAAATGCACTCGTTAAAGATTACGCTAAAGAACAGGCATTGAATTGCACGCATTAAATAACCAGTGGTAGCAGCACCACAAGCCATGTGATAGCGCAGAGTGCTAAACTCATAAACACCGCTGCGGAGGCAATATCCTTTGCTTGGCCACTCAGTGGATGGATTTCACTGCCCACTCGGTCAACCACAGCTTCAATCGCTGAGTTTAATAGCTCAACAATCAACACGATGAATAGGGTTAAGATCAGCATTAGACGTTCCATGGTGCTGATATCGACCAATAGGGCGATGGGTAGCATTACCACGGCTAGCATCAATTCCTGTCTAAAAGCGGCTTCGTGGATCCAAGCGGCTTTTAAGCCCTTCATCGAAAATCCCGTCGCTCTAAAAATGCGTTTAATACCGTGGTTGTTTGCTGGTTTCATAATAATTCCATCAACTTGTGCGATTGTTCGCGAAGCATTTACCCGCTCAAGCAAAATACAACTAACCTGTTAACATTTGAGCGAGCTTAAAAAGAGGCCGCAGTATAGCCCGATAACCCCAGCGTATAAAGCATTAAACCGACAAATTCACAGTCCTGCTAAGGTGTTATCGGGCAGCGCTCTAACTCGCGCTAGACAAATCTTAAGGCTAGACTTTATGCTCAATACCACTTTATTGAAGAGGCAAAGGAATGGCTCTTACAATTCGCTCACTGTTTTTAACATTTACACTAGTGCAGTATTGGGTTGCGGGACTTAGTGTATACGGCTTAACAATGGCAGTCTGTTACGCCAATCCCCAGACACCAAATATTCAATTAGCGACCGAGTTTTCTCGCGAGAAACGTATTCAAATCAGTGAGTTTTTCGTCAGCGAAAAACTCGATGGTGTACGTGGCTATTGGGATGGGAAACGTTTAGTGACTCGTCAGGGAAATCCAATCCTTGCGCCAAGTTGGTTTACCGCAAACTTCCCTTCCATCCCCATGGACGGAGAATTATGGATAGGGCGAGGGCAATTTGAAGCAATATCTGGGCTGATACGGCAAACCTCACCCAAAGAAAACGACTGGCAAAACGTGCGCTTTATGGTGTTTGATTTACCTCAGATGCAGGGGAGTTTTGAAAAGCGATATCGAGATATGCAGACGCTAATTGCTGATAAATCGATTTATCTTCAAGTTGTTGAGCAAGTCAGCGTGGAGAGTATTGAGGCGCTGTATCAAAAATTAGATGTCTTAGTCGCTCAGGGAGCCGAAGGTATCATCCTCCATCGTCGCTCAGCCCTCTATACACCGGGGCGAAATCCTAATGTGATGAAGTTAAAGCCTTATTTGGATGCCGAAGCCAAAGTCATTGGCTATATTCCCGGTAAAGGGCAGTTTACGGGTCAAATGGGCGCATTAAGGGTGCAAACGCCGGATGGTCGAATTTTTAGTATTGGTACAGGCTTTAGTTTAGCCGAGCGTCAACATCCACCTGCCATTGGTACGCTAATTACCTATAAATATTTAGGAACTACCGCAAATGGTTTACCGCGATTCGCGAGCTTTTTGCGGATAAGAACCGATATAATCCCCGAGGAACAATAATTAAGTTGCTAAATTGTATCGCTTTGATAAAAATCGAGCTCGTTAGTGTAAAAGTTGCCATATATCGTGTTGATTATTAATGGACAAAAAAATTCTAAGGAGCAAGTTTTGGTCGAAAGTTTGCGTGGATTAACGTCGTGGAAACAACGAATTGAGGGCGTCCTCGTTGTCCCCAAATGGATAAAGCATCCAATAGTTGCAACAAAACAGCTTTTACTCAGTTTAAGTTTGGCGCAGCGTTGTTACGTATTAGCTTTGTTAGCACTAATGTTATTTCAACCCGAAATTTGGGTAGCTGCCGTTATCACTGCTATTGCCTTGATTATTGAGTTTTGGCCGAAATTTGCCATGGCTTGGCATACTTTAGCAGGCAAAGCCATTTTTCTGCTGTTTTATGCCGTTATTGCTAACTTTGCCTTAGCTGCGAGCGGCAGTGTGGTGAACGAAATCACCGGTGTATCGGCCTCACATTTGTCCTACACCCATAACTTTGCCATTTTGCTGTATTTGCCGATTTGGTTTGTGTGTATCTCTATCCTCGCTTTACTCTTACTGCAATTGGTGATCCCTTGTTATTTGTTTTTCCATATCGGATTACGCATATTGGGACTCGAAGCCAAGCAGCAAGGAAATAAAAGACGATTTGTGGTAACAACCGCGCTGGTGCGTATGATTCTGTCTGTTGTGTTGTTATTAAACTTGGTTGCGATTACCGATGGTGAAAACTGGGTAGGGGATTTAGCCAAGAAAACCCAAGCGTTAAAACATGATTCGATAGATAAACAGGTAGTTAACGAAGGCGAAACCATTCTTAAAGCCGAAGACAGTCTTGAACAGGCAGGCAGCGAACTCACACCTGATCAAACCGACACAACCGAAACACTTAAGGCTTTTGGCCATAGCTATTACAAAGGGATCCGCGATTTAATTGCCTTATTTGCCTATAAATTTGAAGCCGATGGCCGCAGCCGTTGCCAAAAGTTAGCTGACTCTGTAGTGATTGAACTCAATGACTATGAAATACTTGAAATTACCGAATCTGCCCATGAGCAGTATGGTTACCATTTTGAAGTCAAAAAATGTATTTCCCCCGCCTTTGGTCAAATGGCATCAACACCTAAGTAACAACACGAGAGGATGCTAAATTGTTAGACAATCAAGAGTTTGCAAAAGCGCAGCCGGTACGACGCATCTTAATGGTCTGTATGGGTAATATTTGTCGCTCGCCCACCGCTGAGGCAGTTTGCCGC
Organism: Shewanella decolorationis S12; assembly: GCF_000485795.1. GTDB lineage: Bacteria > Pseudomonadota > Gammaproteobacteria > Enterobacterales > Shewanellaceae > Shewanella > Shewanella decolorationis. The sequence continues at coordinate 229,177 of NZ_AXZL01000073.1, read as the reverse complement.
GCTAAAATTCGCGAGCGCCGCCTTAATATCGAAGTCGATTCGGCGGGCACTATTGGTTATCACCAAGGGGAGCAACCCGATAGCCGCTCAATCGCAGCAGGTAAAAAACGCGGATTAAGTTTCGACGGCATTCGAGCAAGGCAAGTGATTGATGCCGATTTTGAGCATTTCGATCTTATTTTAGCGGCAGATAATAGCAACCTCGCTGATTTACGCCGCCGTTGCCCACCCGAATACCAATACAAATTAAAACTGATGCTGTCCTTCGGTGATTGCGATACGGATGAGGTTCCCGATCCCTATTATGGCGGTACGCAAGGATTCGAATTAGTCCTCGATCTACTCGAACAGAGTATGGACGTTTTATTAGACCAGTTAACCAGAAAATGAATTAGTAACGGAGAGTGTTAATGATAAAAGATGTTGCATTAAAGTGTTAATGTTTTAGCTAAACAAAGTCGTAAGGTGTTTATGATTAAAGATCGGGAACTTTGCAGATATGTCGACACATTGGCAAGCGGATAGTTATCTATATATTCAACTACAGGTCTCCATTCGAGGTCGTTTACTATGACTTATAGTTTGGTGAGTCAAAATCAAGATAACTGGAAACTAAATCGCAAATGTTCATAAGCATGTTAGGTGCTTTTGTGATACAACTCAATAATTATTGTACACTCTAAGGCTAGTAAATTGGGAAAAGGCGTTAATGCTATCGGGATTTGTGAACAAGAAAATTGTATTATATTGCTAATTGATAGTGCAAAAGAAAAAACTGTATGACTTTATAAAAAATGAGAGTCAAGTCTAGATTAGAAGGCTTTTAATGATGAAAGTTTTTCGTGCAGTCACTATCTAATAATTGTTAATCTGATTAGTCTTGATGTGATTACACAGACCATTGAGTGATTCATTAATCTATTTAACTTTATGCTCTTGTGTATTTTTTGAAATTTATAATGCTTGATAAATTAGCTTGATATATGTCATGTTACATCAGATTTTAGTATAAGTATGGAGAAGAAATCATGTTTGGAAACCGAATAACCTATACGGCACTTGCATTAAGTTACTTGTCATGTTTAAGCATAATCCTCTATCCATTATCATTAATGATGGCTAATAATTTCTTCAATACAGAGCAATATAAAAATGCATCATTCTACGAGTGGCTCTTTATCATCCTTTTACTTACTTATCCTATAACAACTATTGCAGGTTTGATCGTTGCAATGAAAGGCCACAGTATTACTAAAAATCTTGACACTATAAAAGGTATGTTTATTTCCTACTCTAACTTTATTTTCATTATCATACTGATGCTTATCGAACTAAAAAATGCATGATTGTTGCTTCATTTTAAAAAAGCTTTATGTTACTAGTACATTACCGACTCCTATCCTTATTTAGCGGGGCGTTAAGCACCGTCTATACAATGCTAAGCATTTCATAGGGAAACCTCTATTCAGCGTCCTCGCCAAACTCAAATAAGTCTTGAATTCTCGCCTTAACATCGCTCCCGATAACCATTGCTGTAGCAGCGTGGACTGAGTCATTATCATTTGAATTCGCGTCGTTTTTACTATTGTTGTGGGACCTTTGCGGTGATGCCAAATCATCTGCATCTGGTGCTGCGGATGGATATCGAAACAGCAAATCACTGGGACTGACCGCGAAGTGCTTGAGCAGTGGCATAAGTTGTTTAAAGGCGATGAATTAACGCAAAAATTCGCTAAAGGTGAGTTAGTCGAAGCCCATGAGGTCAACCGATTAAAGCACTCAATCGCCCTTTATCGTAGTCGATTATGTGATATCTCATGGTTTATGCGCTGCCTCAACGAACCCATTGCAAGGCAAGCAAATCAAGAAGATAACTGTACAGGTCGATTCTGGGAAGGGCGGTTCAAATCGCAAGCCCTACTCGATGAAGCTGCGGTGTTAGCCTGTATGACTTACGTTGATTTAAATCCAATTCGATCGCAACTCGCTGAGACACCAGAACAATCCGACCATACCAGCATTCAGCTACGTATTCGGGCCGCATTCAAAGGTGAGCAGCCCAGCAATCTCCTGCT
>NZ_AXZL01000073.1:0-227092 GCF_000485795.1 Shewanella decolorationis S12 | reverse complement strand
GGTAACGAGTGCGACAATCAACCCAATGGCATTGCGTTTTCATTAACGGACTACCTTAAATTGGTAGATGATACAGGCCGAATTATTCGCAACGATAAACGTGGATACATCAGTGAAAGTAGCGCCAAGATACTGAACAGATTAAATATCCCCCATGACAATTGGCTCAAGCTGACAACCGAATTTGGCAAGTTATTTCATGGCCCTGTAGGCACATTGCAAGAGCTGACCGATTACTGCGAACACTTAGAAAAGCGACGACGGCATTTTGCTAAATGCTGTCAGCACTTTTACAGTAACTGACAACGGCTTATATCACTTCAAAAGCCCCCATCCAGAACACTTCCCAAGCGCTATGGGACAATTTACCTCGTCTGAAATACCCGATTTTTAAAGGAATTAGCGCAATTTATTGCCTTAGATGCTCTCCCCGCGATTGTTGATTACTCCCACTCAAGTCATTTTAGCTCACACAAGTTGTAGGCAAACCGAAAGTGCATTATGTTGTTGATTTAAAATGGGTGGCTAGATTTATTCTTCAACGAGGTAAACGCGCATGCGCACGAATAAAATAATGAAATGGATACCCCTCCTATACTGAGAAAGTCGGTTTAAAAGGAGACCGCCATGAGTGATATTTATACAATCGGAATTGAGCTACACTCATCTGGGTCGTCCAATAGCTGCGCTATTAGCCACCCCTTAGCCAAACATTATACGTTTAGGGAAGACCGAGCATGAATCACGTAAAGCTATTTTTATTCAGCCTTTGCATCGCTGCCAGTTATTATGCGTTGACAATCTCTGCAATCGGTATTGCTGCGGCGGGAAAAATATTCTGGTGGTTTTACCCTTCAGAAAACTTTCACCTCTACCACATATCACAAAATTTTGTTGGAATCGGTATCGCTGCACTAATTCCTGCTTATGTTGTTTTCTGCTATGAACCTAGGCGGCTTTGGACAAGTGTTACGATTGTGATCCTAAGTTCAATACTATTCCAAGGTAATATTAATTACATGCCATTTGACCCTATGGGGCTAGTGCGTTTTTTCACAACCACATTTATATATGGTGATATTGGTTCAGTCGGTGTAGCACTGGAGATAGTATTAATGCCAATATTGTGGTTGCTGACACTTTATTATGCAAATAGCGGATTGAGAATGTGTACTGGCGAAGGTCTTATTTTCAAAGAGACTTTTATGCAGACATGACCCGCCCTTAGCGAACGCGCTAATGTTTTTATCACTTGTTCATAATAAGATCGGACAGGCATAACTTTTTTCAGTTCCCGAAGATACAGAGGCGGTAGCCTCGCCAATCACCATCCAATTCTGTCCGTCCTATTTTGCCAATGATGCAACTATTTCTGTGCAGTTATTGATTTAACTAAAGGGTCTGAATTAAATGATATCCTATACTCATTTCCCCCTTTAGCATTGTTTGTAACCATTAAATAGTTTACATAACCAGACTTATTCATAGGACTATTATTACTAAGACTAAACTCCTTGTAGAAATTAGCAAAAGCATCTGGCTCTGAAAATACAAAATATCCAAAACAAATTTAATTATCACATGAAACACGGTACTCATTTAAAATAGAACTATATTTTTACTTATTTAAAAACTCACTAATACTGTTTTCAAAAACTATTATTTCAAATGACTTGTCTGGCATTTTCGAGAAAGCATCTATAATTTCGTAAAAGTTAGCTGAAGCCAAAATTGAATTTAGCTTAGTACTATCAACAACATTGTCATCACTAACTATCCCTGTATCATAACCTCCATTAAGCTCCATTTTATGCTCAGTCAAAGAGTGCAAAGAACTATCACTTGCTCGAGGCTCTTTTATATTTGTTGACACATCAAAATTAACATTAGCAGAGTTAAAATCATCGACCAAAACGATATGACTATCTTTCATAAAGGATGTATCGTTAACACTAACTTCATTGTTATTTTCAAAAAAATACAATGTAATAAAAATTTAAACGAGTAGAAAAAACAAAAAGAAAACGCTCTTCCTTAACATAACAATCCCTGTAGTTTTAGTAAAAATTAAAACGCTTAATATAAGACAATAACATAATATGTTTTTGCCTTGCCCTCAAACAAAAGTAAGCACAAGCTTTCTTGCTTGCCTCTCGATAAAACTTAAGGAATGAAGCATCATCCCTTTTAGCAAAGACTCTTGGCCTACCCTTTGCTTAGTCACCGCGGCGTTTTAACCCTAAAAACAACCAAACGCGATAACGCTATGATGGATAAGCGACAACACAGGGAATTTTAATCTTGAGAGCAATGATGAAAATAATACTAGATGATCTAAAAGGGCCTGAAATTGCAGCACTTTTAACTGAACACCTTGAAGATATGCGAGCAACCTCGCCGCCGGAAAGTGTGCACGCATTAGACCTTGACGGCCTGCGCCAACCCAATATTCGCTTTTGGACACTGTGGGATGGCCGAAATCTGGCGGGCTGCGGTGCACTAAAATGGTTAGATGCCGAACACGCCGAGATCAAATCGATGCGTACCGCCGCCACCTACAAACAACAGGGGATTGCTTCTAAGGTATTGCAGCATTTGATCAATGATGCCAAAGCCGCAGGTGTGCAGCGCCTCAGTTTAGAAACTGGCTCAATGGCCTTTTTCCAGCCCGCCCGTAACCTGTATACGAAATTTGGCTTCGAGCTGTGTGGCCCCTTTGCCGATTACGTGCTCGACCCCAATAGCCTATTTATGACCAAAAAACTCTAGGCCTCTGCACTCACATCAATCCACTTACGTGGCGAACCGCAATCTAGACCTAACCACAGCTAAGCTTTTGCTTGTTTAGCTGTGGTTAAGACGCGATGCTTGTGCCAGTAATGCATTAAAAATCCGAGTAATAATCCCCAGAATGCACTGCCGATCCCCAATATACTCACGCCTGAGGCGGTGACGAGAAACGTAATCACAGCCACCTCTCGCTCGTCGTTATCCGCGAGCGCAGCGGTTAGACTGTTACCTATGGTGCCAAGCAGGGCCAATCCTGCAATCGCGAGCACCAGTTCCTTCGGAAATGCGGCGAAGAGCCCCACCACAGTTGCGCCGAGTAGGCCTGTTATCAAATAAAATACTCCGCCCCACACAGCCGCCCAATAACGAGTTGCGGGGTTAGGGTCCGCCTCTTTACCCATACAAATTGCCGCAGTAATCGCCGAGAGATTAAAAGCAAAGCCACCAAAGGGTGCAAACAGTACGCCCATCAGACCCGTCACGGTAATTAATGGCGAGATAGGCGGGCGATAACCATGGCCGTGGAGTGCGGCCACTCCAGGCATATTCTGCGAAGCCATAGTCACTACAAATAAGGGTAGCGCCACTCCCACCACGCTGGCGATAGAAAACGTAGGCGCTATCCATACTGGGGCGGCGAATTGCAGCTCAAGCTTATCGAGTTGCAATAAATCCAATTGATAGCTCATCCCTATCCCCGCAACGAGGGTGAGCAACATAATGTAGCGCGCCGCAAAAGGCTTAAGCACAATAAAGACTAGTAACATCAAGAGGATTAAACTCAGCTGAGTTTGCATGGCTTGAAACAGCCCTAAGCCAAACTGCAATAAAACCCCCGCTAACATGGCCGCCGCCACCGAGGGTGGCATGATACGAATAAGCTTATCCATCCAGCCTGCCAAGCCGCAGAGGGTGATCAACAAAGAGCTAATAAGAAAGGCACCAACGGCCTCGTGGATACTCAATCCCGCAAGGCTGCTGACCATCAGCGCCGCCCCGGGTGTTGACCATGCCGTAAGCACCGGATTTTTATAGTAGAGAGACAGGCCAATACTGGTGAGTCCCATGCCGACACCTAAGGCCCACAGCCATGAACTCATCTGTGCCGATGTCGCGCCCACAGCGTCCGCCGCCTGCAGGATAATCACCGCCGAACTGCTGTAGCCCACCAGCACGGCAATAAAGCCCGCCGATATTTTTGATAGTCCTAAAGCTTCGCGCCACATCATCCCTACACCTACCTTTGCCTTGATCATCCATCGCACCATTACTCGTACGCTATAACGCACAAGATGGACAAGATAGCACTTGTGCGTTATAACGTACAAATAATTTTTTAAGCGTCAGAACCTAATGCAGACCATCAACAGTTATCTTGCCGCGACCCTAAAACAACTGCGCAGCCAAAAGGGTTGGAGCCTAGATAAAGCGGCACTCGAGACAGGCGTAAGCAAGGCCATGATAGGCCAGATTGAGCGCGGCGAATCTAGCCCCACCATTGCTACCCTGTGGAAAATCGCCAGCGGTTTTAATACCTCACTCTCAACCTTTTTGGAGCCAACGCCCGAGAGCCAAGGCGCGGTCTTTCGTAACGCCGATGCATTACGCCAAAAGCCAGCGACCGACGGCATGTTAGTGGCGTCACTATTTCCCTTTGAGCCTCGCTTTGGTTTTGAAATGTTTGAACTTACCCTATTGCCGCACTATGAGCGTCTCTCCGAGCCCCATGAGGCGGGTGTGACCGAGCATGTGATCGTGCTGAGCGGCACTATGGAAGTGTTAGTCGATGGTCAGTGGCAGCCATTACAGCAGGGTGAAGCCGTGCGCTTTGCTGCCGATAAACCCCATGGTTACCGTAACTTAAGCGATCAACCCGTGGTGTTTCATGATCTAATCCACTACCACAGAGCAGCGCCAGCCACCGAGTAACGCCGACAAGCCAAGCGCCAACAGATTGCGGCTTGCGCCCGCCAATCCATTAGAATAAACTTATTGAAAATTTTCTAATCATAGAGGCAAAGCTATGTTTCAATCTTTACTGGCTAAATTATCTGGTAGCAGCAACGGTGAAAAATGTTGGCAATTGATTGATCAAGGTGCGCGCGTTATCGATGTGCGCTCACCGGAGGAGTTTGCCTCGGGTCATTTGCCTCAGGCCATCAACGTGCCACTGCCAACGCTCGACCAATGGTTACATCAGGTTGACAATAAACAGCATCCCTTTGTGCTTTACTGCGGCGCAGGCATTCGTGCCCAAAAGGGCTGCGATATTTTAAGGGCCAATGGTTTTGAATGTGTGGTCAACGGTGGCTCGCTAAAAGATTTAGTCTGTTGCCAGCCAAGCTAAAACCTAAGCCAAGCAGATCAACTATGCGTGAGGAGGTGCGGATGACAACAAAGTGCCCACGCCCAACTAGCGGCGAACAACTGCCTAAGCCCAAAGTGGTTCGCGAAACCCGCTACAGCGTGAGCCGTAACCGTGGCCAAGCAAGTACTAAGGTGCGTTATATCGAAACCAGCGCTATGTCCCTTGGCTGCAAGCTTTGCGAATAATCGCATTCTGCGCAAACAAAAATGCCAGCTTTTAAGCTGGCATTTTTATGCTTTCTACAATTAAACCGCTAACTTATCGATACTGACTTTAGCTTCGCTGATCCCTTTTTGGTTAGCTTCTGGACCCATGTTCAGCGCTTCGCCATAAACCACTTCCACGTCGGTGATACCGATAAAACCGAGGAAAGTTTTTAAGAAAGGTACAATGTGATCCGTTGGACCATCTTTATGAGCACCACCACGGGTGGTGATCAACACGGCGCGTTTACCTTCCACTAAGCCTTTAGGACCGTTTTCGGTATAAGTGAAAGTCACACCTGCACGGGCCACAAAATCAATCCAGTTTTTCAGCTGAGTTGGAATGTTGAAGTTGTACATAGGCGCAGTGATCACGATAGTGTCGTTTGCTTTTAACTCTTCAACTAAGGCGTTAGACAGGTCGAGCATCTCTTGCTGACGTGCGGTTAACTCAGCGCCGCCACGTAGGCCAGAGGCAATTTCACCATCAACCATTGGCAACACATCTTTACCCGCTAAATCGCGAACTGTGATGGTCGCGCCTTGGTCTTCCCATTTACCGATCAGGTGGTCAACTAACAAGGCAGATTGTGAATAACCGCCAAGAATACTGGATTTTAACACTAGGACTTTAGACATAATCTGCTCCGAAAATTGAAATTCTTGAGAGTCTTTCAACTTGCTCTCGACTCTATGGGCTTAGTTTATTAGCCCATAAAAAAGAAAAAAAGCGGATAAAATTTGAGATTAATTTCGATTTTTTAGAAAGGTTTTACATTTTAGGCACACTGACATACAAACCATCGAATTGTGCGCAGAGTTTGTCGTCACAAAAAAGTTGTACTTCGAGTTTGACTTTGGCTTTACGCCCCCGTTGCAGCGGGCTTAAATCCGTTTCAGGCCAACGCACTTTGACCTCGGGCGCACAGGTCACGGGCGCCATGTAACGGATATGGGCATCGGCTAACACTATGTCGCCATCCACCCGTTGAAGCTGCTGTTGCAGCCACACCATGCCCCAGCCAGTGAGGGTCATAAGGGTATAAATACTGCCCGCAAACATAGTGTTGTGCAGGTTGATATTCGGCGCCAGTGGCGCACTCACACGCAGCTCCCCTTCGACAAAGGAAACTGGCGCTATCTGCATAAACTCGCTAACGGGAATGGTGCTGTGCCAGGTTTGGCGCAATTGGTTTAATAATTCATCCATGTTCATATTCTTACTGCCGTTGGCACACTGTCCTGTAGGTTAAACCTGTAAATGGAAGGTAACTGGGCCATCGTTGACTAGCTCGACCTTCATGTCGGCGCCAAATTGTCCCGTTTCTGTGGTCACGCCCTGCGCACGGCAAAAGGCGACAAAGTCTTCATACAGGCCAAGCGCTTGCTCAGGCGTACCCGCCCCCGAAAAGCTCGGACGCAGGCCACGGCCAGTGTCGGCGGCCAAGGTAAATTGCGACACCACTAAAAGCGAGCCACCCGCCTGAGTTAAGTTGAGGTTCATCTTGCCATTTTCATCGGAAAACACTCGATAACTCATCACCTTAGTGGCTAATTTTTCCATCTTCTCGCGGTTATCTTCCCGCTCAACCCCAAGTAAAACTAACAAGCCCTTATCGATTGCACCTATGGTTTGATTGTCCACCACCACGCTGGCGCGGCTCACTCTTTGAATTAACGCGATCACAACTTTTCCTTTAAATTACGACTTAACGAGGGGCATCAAGGGGATAGGACGCAGATACTGCTCCACACCTTCGGGTAATGACTGGGCAATTTCCGCTAAACCGCCATCGGTCCACAGCATAAAGCGGCGAAGTTCCTCGATTTCGACCTTATCAGCAAAGGTCACAGTGCCTTGGATTTGGATCACCGCGCCCTGCTCACGTAGCACGAATTTAGCAAAATTGAGCTTGGCATTCAGCTCACCAATCACCGCGGGTAGTTCAGGATTAGCCTGCAACTGCGGATGCACCGCATAAAAACGGTTCATCAGAATACGGTCAATCCCCGCTGCATTCATGCTGGGTTCGAGCATAAAGTCATTATTGCCAAATTGCACCGCAACCTTATCCGCCCCGACTTTGGTGGCTAAATAGTTGGCATTGAGCAAGGCCTGATACAAGGTATCGGCGGCGGCCTCGTTGGTCATACCCGCCAATTGCACCACTTTAGGTGCCACAGGAGCGCGCACCTCAGAGGACTCGACCACTGAAGATGAGGATTGAGACTCTGGGGTGGAGGATGAGGTGGCCGCGCAGGCAGTTAATCCCAAAATGGCGGCAATGATAACGGCTAATTTCATGCTAGCTCCTGTCGCTTTATCCAAGTCCACATGGCTTGGATCTCGAGTGTGACGGCAAGTGAGAGTATGTCACTATTCAGCGAATGCCCACCATCGACAATGGTATGAATTTGTATCCTAGGGTTGTCGATTTTTGCCAAAAATGCGGCTAATAAACGTGCCGGACAGACAGCATCCTGCGTGCCTTGTAATAGCAGGGTACGCGCTGTGACTTGTGATGTCACCCGCTGTAATATGCTGAACATATTGAAGTAATCATTTTTTGCATAGTGCAACTCAATTTGAGCTAAGGCTAGCAAAGGCGTCGCAAGCCGCTTAGGTAGGCCTGTTAGTATGCCCGCTAAGGTTAATTCCCATTGGATCCAACGGCGGGCAAATTCATGACGTGTTGCTTCATCTTGGGCGTTAAACCCTAGCTGATAGTGCGTAAATAAATCCGCCAATCCAACAGAAGGTGCAGCAAATTCACGGTATGCCTGTGGATATAACTGCGCTGCGCCCAAGGATGCATAGAGCCATTCAAGACCCGCCTTTGAGGGAATAAACACCGCCCACAGCACTTGGGCACTCACTCGATGGGGAAATAACCCACTGTAAATTAAGGCTAAGGTGGCGCCAAATGAGCCCCCCGCGAGGCACCAACGCTCTATGCCTAAATGAATGCGAATCGCCTCAATATCGCTGATAAGTCCATTTAAATGATTATGTTCTAACTCGCCAGCAGGCAGCGATTGCCCCGCACCACGTTGATCTAGCAGTAAAATCCAGTAGTGCTCGGGGTTAAATAAACTCAGTTCACTTGTACTAGCGCCTGCGCCAGGGCCGCCATGCAAATACAGCAGTGGGATCCCCTGCGGATTACCATATTGGGCAAGATGCAACTGCTGCCCATTGCCCATCATCAACCAATCACGGCGGATAAAAGGAGCAAGCTGATGGGCGTCAGTGATCATAGGCGGGATAAGGCTCGTTGAATGTCTTGGTGGATGACAACTTAGCTACGGCTTATCCAGTGTAGTCGATTGCGGCGCGTTTGCGGCAAGTTCACTCGTCGTATCAACCTCTTGGCTTGATTGGGCAGATGGAGTTTCGGGCTCCACGGCCGGTGTATCCTGCGACGCTAAGGGCTCACCATCGAGATTGGTTTCATTAACATCGCTGCTGGACTCATAGTCCAAATACTCAGGCATGGCCGCGGTAATTTCGGCGCCCAGCAGCACTATCATCCAAGATAAATAGACCCAAACGAACAAAATAGGGATGGTCGCCAATGCGCCGTAAATGGCCTCATAACTTGGGAATTTCGTCACATACAAGGCAAAAGCTTTTTTCCCCAACTCGAATAGCAAGGCCGCCACCACTGCACCGAGTAGTGCGTGCCAAAACTTCACCTTCTGATTCGGCACCACCATATAGAGCAGTAAAAACGCAGCCACCGAAAACAGCATAGGCAAACGCTCGATAAAAAGCGGCATAACCCCAGATAAGGTATCGCCCTCAAACAGTTTTAACGACACAACATAGGAGGTAGCTACTAGACTCGCGCCCACCAGCACTGGACCTAAGGTAATCACCATCCAATACATGGAAAAGGCCACGACCACAGAACGTTTTTCCTTAGTTCGCCAGATATTATTCAGCGACTTATCGATGGCAGAGATCAGCATAATCGCCACCACCACGAGAGCCGCGATCCCCACGGCAGTTCCCTTAGAGGCATTGCCAACAAATTCATTGATATAGACTTGTACCGTATCGCCCGCCGCGGGCAAAAAATTCTCGTAAACGAAGGCTTCGATTTGGCCACGGATCCCCTTAAACACAGGGAAAGCCGACAGCATGGACATAGTCACCGCCACCATAGGCACAAGGGATAACAGGGTGACATAGGCCAAGTGGCCGGCGCGAATATTGATTTGATCTTCCACTAAACGCTGACGTAAATGCAGCAGGAAGCGCCAGATCCCGAGGAATAAGACTTGAATTTGTGCCAGATCTATCTTCTTAGTCACGGGTTTCTCTTGATTCTGTTGGTGTAGACTCGTTATCTTCGTACAATAAACACTTAATTTACAAGTCTAAGGAGTGAATTGATGTCACAACAAGGATCTGCGGGCAATGTTATCGCCGCTATCGCTAGTCTATTCTTTCCCGGCCTAGGTCAACTGGTTCAGGGACGAATTTTGGCTGCATTGCTGTTTTTCGTAGTTACAGTGGTTGGCTATGCCCTTTGGTGGTTAATTGTGCCTGCGGTAATAGGTGCTATCTTTCACCTCTGGAGCATTATCGATGCGGCGCGTTTTAAGGCCGACTAACTTCATTTGACTCAGTGACGGAATACCCAATGAAAAGATTGTTTACCTCTGGCCTGATGGCGGCAACGCTATTGCTGACGGGCTGCCAGAGCGCCTATTACGGTGCCATGGAAAAAGTGGGCTACCACAAGCGCGACATCATGGTCGACAGAGTGAAGGCCGCAAAAGAATCCCAAGAGGATGCCCAAAAAGAGTTCAGCTCAGCACTTGAGGAGATGCAAGCCCTGCTCAACCACAATGGTGGCAACCTCGAAAAGGCCTACAACAAGGCCAAAGATGAATACGAGTCAGCCCAAAGTGCCGCCGATGACGTAAGTAATCGCATCAATAAAGTCGAAGATGTCGCCGAGGCGCTATTCGATGAATGGCAAGCCGAAATCAGCGAGATCAGCAAAGCCAGCCTGCGCCGCAACAGTGAAACTAAGCTCAAGGAAACCCGCCGCTCCTACGAGCAACTGATGAAAACCATGCGCCGTGCCGAATCTAAAATGCCGCCCATCCTCACCGCCATGAAAGACAACATGCTGTATTTAAAGCATAACTTGAATGCTCAAGCAATTGGCGCAATTAAAGGGGAATTTGCGAGCCTACAGACGGATATTTCAGGCCTAATCAAAGAGATGAACAAATCGATCAACGAGTCGAGCAAGTTTATCGAGGCCCTTGAGAACGCAAAAGGGTAGACAATTTAGCTTGCTCAAATTGGCCATTAATTGCGCCAAGCCTATCTGAATTAACAGCTTAGCACTGCATTTAACCCTCTCCTCTAAACACTTCGGCAAACTGCGATGGCAGTTTGCTGTTGATTTTATCCTCCCTGCATTCTCAGTTTCGTTTGTGCAAGGCTAAGATTTTTAGCTTTGTGAGCCATGACGCGCTTTAGCCTGACAGCACAATCAATATTGGATCTGCCGCACAATTTCGCTTTAGGCTCAAAAACTTATCCAACGAAAGCCACTCAGATGGAATACGTGTATTCTATTTGCAGTATTAACATGACTTTTATTGAATCTCTTACCCTGATGTTGGCCCTGATGTATATCGCATCCTTAAGTTATTGGAGCGGTAAAAAATGGGGCGCCGTTGCCACCTTACTCTTAAGTGTTGGCGCCGTGGCGATCAGCCTCTACTGGCCTTTGGCGATCGCCCTAGCCATTGCCTTACCGCTGTGCCTGATTGCCAACAAGTTCGCACCTGAGGAATTAAAGGGTGAGATAAAAATCAACACCCTGCGCGAAGGCTGCCAACACCTGCTCGCGCTCTCGCTGTTTATCGTCGCAATCCAATACAGCATCAATGCTATCCAGCTTAAACAAGGAATTATGCCTTGGTTGATGCGCCCCGATGTCGCTGACGCCTTCTTGCCTATCGCGGGTGGCATTGAGCTAAAAGCCATAGTGACGCTCAACCTGTGGGACCAAACGCACCCAGCCGCAGCCGTCATGCTCGCCGCCGTGCTACTCACAGGCTTACTCTGCAAACGCGCCTTTTGTGGTTGGGCCTGCCCATTAGGGCTTGCTGGCGAATACCTCTACGCCTTGCGCAAACGCTTTATCAAAGCAGAACTTGCGCCACCCGCATGGTTAGACTGGCCACTACGTATGCTTAAATACCTATTATTACTTGCGCTTTTTTACATCGTCATCGGTATGCCTAGCGAGTCGATTCCCTATTATCTGCAAGGCAATTACCACAAGATTGCCGACCTTAAGATGGCGCTGTTTTTTGTCACGCCAGGGCTCATTACCTTAGCCTGCTTTGCTCTTATCCTCGCCTTAGCCGCATGGCGTCGCCAGGGATTTTGCCGCTACTTGTGTCCCTATGGCGCCATGCTCGGGATCTTAAGTTTTGCCAGCCCACTCAAGATCCGTCGCGATACTCAGCATTGCCTGATCGAAGCTAAAGGCATGAAATGCGACAAATGTACCCGCGCCTGCCCAGCCAACATCATAGTGCACACCAAAACCACGGTGCGCAGCGACGAATGCCAAGCCTGTATGCGCTGTGTGGCCGCTTGCCCTAAATCGGCGGCGCTCGGTTTTGGCCTAAAGTCGGGCCACAGAGTTAGCCATAAGGGCTTGTTAGTCCTGTTATTATTGGCACTCTTTGCCCTACCGCTGGGCGCCTATTTAGCCGAGTTCTGGCATAGCCAAACACCGGACAGTATCCGCATGGAGCTTATCCAAGTGATTGATCGAGTTGGCCATTAACGATTTGATTTGTTGGTAAGTAGACATAAAAAAAGTGCAGCCCAAGCTGCACCTTTTATGTTCACGCTGAGCTTAAGCGCTAAAGATTAGGCAAGGTCAAATCTATCGGCATTCATCACCTTAGTCCAAGCGGCCACAAAGTCATGTACAAACTTCTCTTTGGCATCATCCTGCGCATATACCTCGGCATAGGAGCGTAAAATCGAGTTAGAGCCAAACACCAGATCGACGCGGGTTGCGGTCCACTTCACCGCACCAGTTTTACGCTCAACTATCTCATAAAGATTGCTACCCGCAGGCTTCCAGTTGTAGGCCATGTCGGTGAGATTGACAAAGAAATCATTGCTTAACACACCCACTTTGTCGGTAAACACACCGTGACGTGTACCTCCATAGTTAGTGCCTAACACCCGCATTCCCCCAATCAACACAGTCATCTCATGGGCGGTTAATCCCATCAATTGAGTGCGATCGAGCATCATCTCCTCGGGCTGAACTACATAATCCTTTTTCTGCCAGTTACGATACGCATCGTGCAAAGGCTCAAGTACGGCAAAGGATTCCACATCTGTCATTTCCTGCGTGGCATCACCACGGCCAGGCATGAAAGGTACTGTGATATTGACTCCCGCTGCGTGGGCGGCCTTTTCAATTGCCGCTGCGCCACCGAGGACAATCAAGTCGGCAATACTGACTTTTTTGCTCAGGCCTGCCTGCAACTCAGTTAATACTTTAAGCACTTTTTGCAACCGCTCCGGTTCGTTGGCCTGCCAATCCTTTTGCGGTGCTAAGCGGATCCGCGCGCCATTGGCGCCACCACGGAAATCCGAGCCACGGAAGGTGCGGGCACTGTCCCACGCGGTTGCCACTAACTCGGATACGCTGAGCCCCGAGGCTAATAATTTAGCCTTAAGTTCGACAATCTCACTGGCATCTAAACGGTAATCGACCGTTGGGATTGGGTCTTGCCAAATCAGCTCTTCACTCGGAACTTCTGGACCTAAATAACGGCTCTTAGGCCCAAGATCACGGTGAGTTAACTTAAACCAAGCACGGGCAAACACCTCGGAGAAATAGGCGGGATCTTGATAAAACTTCTCGGAGATTTTGCGATATTCGGGGTCCATCTTCATCGCCATATCGGCATCGGTCATTATGGGGTTATAGCGAATGGAAGGATCTTCAACATCAACGGGTTTATCTTCTTCCTTAATATTAATCGGTTCCCATTGCCACGCCCCTGCCGGGCTCTTTTTCAGCTCCCAGTCATAACTGAGTAACAATTTGAAATAGCCGTTATCCCATTGGGTCGGATGGGTAGTCCAAGCCCCTTCAATACCGCTAGTAACGGTATTTCGGCCAACCCCTCTACCGTGCTTATTAAGCCAGCCCAACCCTTGCGCTTCAACATCCTCCCCCTCAGGCTCGGGACCAAGATCCTGCGCCTTGCCATTACCGTGGCACTTACCCACAGTGTGGCCACCCGCGGTTAAGGCCACGGTTTCCTCATCATTCATTGCCATTCGCGCAAAGGTGACACGCACATCTTGAGCGGTTCGCAGGGGATCGGGTTTGCCATCGACCCCTTCAGGATTCACATAAATCAGCCCCATCATTACGGCGGCTAAGGGATTTTCAAGGTCACGCGCGCCCGAATAACGGCTGTTAGGATTATCACTTGGCGCAAGCCATTGTTTTTCAGAGCCCCAATAAATGTCCTTCTCTGGGTGCCAAATATCCTCTCGACCGCCGGCGAATCCATAGGTTTTTAAGCCCATAGACTCATAGGCCACATTGCCCGCGAGGATCATTAAATCCGCCCACGAGAGTTTGTTGCCGTATTTTTTCTTGATCGGCCAGAGTAAACGGCGCGCCTTGTCCAAGTTGGCGTTATCAGGCCAGCTATTGAGTGGTGCAAAGCGTTGATTGCCCGTTCCCGCGCCGCCACGGCCATCGGCAACTCTATAGGTCCCGGCTGAGTGCCATGCCATACGGATCATCAGGCCGCCATAGTGTCCCCAATCGGCGGGCCACCAATCTTGGCTGTCGGTCATTAAAGCATTGAGGTCGCGCTTCACCGCGGCGAGATCTAAGCTGTTGAAGGCATCGCGATAGTTAAACTTAGGATCCATAGGATCCGTCTTCTTATCGTGCTGGTGCAAAATATCGAGATTAAGTGCCTTAGGCCACCAGTCCATATTGTTGCTGGCGACCGCTGAATTCGCCCCATGCATCACGGGGCATTTACCTTGGGAGCTTTGCGTCTTGTCCATTGAATATTCCTTTACTTATGGCTAACGAAGGAAATGACACTTTACGGTGTCATTAGGCTAATCTGGTTGAGCGTTTTACCGTTGGCATTAATCCATTCTACATTGCTCCAAAATGACGATTAATGCACTTTTCAATCTGTATGCTAAATGAACAACATTTCAGACTTAAGCAATTAAAGCGAGAAGACAGTAACGAGAACATCAAACCATAGCTCAAAAAGCGGGCACAGATCACACTATTGGTGGTTTTTACATCACTATCTTGATTTTAATCAGAACGGAAGATGGTTTTATCACTAATACTCATCTCAAATAAGAACAATAAAACGCTTATATTCTTACTTGAGGTGAATCTATGCGGCAGAGACGCTTGCAACTTATGCAGTCACTTTTTGATGAATATATTGAGATGTACGCTGCCCGGGATGACAAGCTCACAGCCCGCTTTAGTGATAATTTTAGTGGTTATGCAGGTAGCAGCGATATCCTTGTCACCAGTAAAGATGAATGGATAAAAATAACCCGTCAGGACTTCGCCCAAATCCCCGAACGGATCCGTATTGAGGTGTTAGATTTATCACTACAGGATCTTGCTGAAGATATTATTGTTATTACCGCATTTTTCCATATTCATCTCCCTATTCCAGACTCGATACTCAGCCAAGAAACCGCAAGATTAGTGCTGGTTTTCCAACAAGAAAGCCAAGATTGGAAAATCGTCCATAGTGGCATTTCGATTCCCTACGGCATAGCCAAAAAAGGCGAAATTTATCCAATGACAAGTTTAGAAGAGCGTAATCGAGAGCTCGAGTCCATTATCCAAGCGCGAACCTATGAACTTGCCGAAGCGAACAACAGACTCGAAAAACTCAGCAATACCGATGGGTTAACCAATATTGGCAACCGTAGATTGTTTGATCAAATGCTGCAAAAGGAATGGAGTCGTGGGCAACGCAACAACACGCCACTCTCGCTTATCATGCTAGATATTGACCACTTTAAATTATTTAATGATTTTTATGGCCATCTCGCAGGAGATGACTGTCTCAAGATGCTGGCGAACAGCTTATCTCAATCAGGTCGTCGGGCAGGTGAATTGGTTGCACGCTATGGCGGCGAAGAATTTGTTATTTTACTCCCCAATACGGATCACCAAAGCGCACTCGACACCGCCAAGCACGTACATCAACTTATTCAATCGCTTGCTATACCCCATATTAAAACAGACATAGGAATTGTCACGGTCAGCGTGGGTGTTGCGTGTTTACTCCCCTCAGATAAACATAATGCCTTAGAATTAGTCCACCAAGCAGATACCGCCCTTTACTTGGCGAAGTCCGCAGGTCGTAACTGCATACGCTTAGTACATGAACCCGAAATATAGCCATTAAAAAGCCCCGCTAAGTTGCCTTAGCGGGGCCTTATTCACTGTGTGGTAGTCACTTTACTCGACTACACAACCACCATTAGCCGCGGCTAGCGCGCTTACGGTCGTTTTCAGTTAAGTGTTTCTTACGAACACGGATGCTCTTAGGTGTTACTTCAACTAATTCGTCATCATCGATAAACTCAAGGGCTTGCTCGAGTGTTAAGGTGATTGGCGTAGTCAGTACTTGAGCTTCGTCAGTGCCTGAAGCACGCATGTTAGTCAGCTGCTTACCTTTCAGACAGTTCACGGTCAGGTCGTTAGAACGTGAGTGGATACCCACAACTTGACCTTCGTAAACTTCGGCAGCGTGGCCGATAAACAGACGACCGCGGTCCTGCAAACCGAACAGTGCGAATGTCAGCGCCTTACCAGTCGCGTTAGAGATCAATACGCCGTTAGCGCGTTGACCGATATCGCCACCTTTGTGCGGACCGTAGTGATCGAATGAGTGGTAAATCAAACCAGTACCTGAAGTTGCAGTTAAGAACTCAGTTTGGAAACCGATTAAGCCACGACTTGGGATGATAAAGTCAACGCGCACGCGGCCTTTACCGTCAAGCTGCATGTCTTTCATCTCAGCCTTACGGATACCCAGCTTCTCGATGACTGTACCTTGATGTTCTTCTTCAACGTCAACAGTCAGGGTCTCGTATGGCTCACACAGTTCGCCATCGATGGTTTTTAAGATAACTTCTGGGCGAGAAACCGCTAATTCGTAACCTTCACGACGCATGTTTTCGATCAGGATGGATAAGTGTAATTCACCACGGCCAGATACTGCGAAACGGTCTGGGCTGTCGGTTTCTTCAACACGCAGTGCCACGTTGTGCACTAATTCCTGTTGCAGACGCTCAAGAATGTTACGTGAAGTCACGTACTTACCTTCTTTACCCGCGAAAGGTGAAGTGTTGACTTGGAACGTCATGGTCAGTGTTGGTTCGTCAACTGACAATGGCGGCAGCGCTTCAACATTACCTGCGGCACATACTGTGTCAGAGATTTTCAGCTCGCCTAAACCAGTAATCGCCACGATGTCGCCAGCGTTTGCTACGTCAACTTCGGTACGCTCTAAGCCCATGTAACCTAATACTTGGCCCATTTTACCGTTGCGCACTTTACCGTCAGCACCGATCACACTTACCTGCTGGTTAGTCTTGATGCTACCACGCTTGATGCGACCAACACCGATAACACCCACGTATGAGTTGTAATCGAGTTGAGAAATTTGCATCTGGAATGGACCTTCAGCGTCAGCTGCAGGTGGAGAAACTTTTTCAACGATAGTCTGGAACAGCGGCGTCATATCTGCGCTTACTTCGTCCGGATCTAAAGTCGCAAAACCGTTTAATGCAGAGGCATAAACGATTGGGAAATCTAATTGCTCGTCAGTCGCACCTAAGTTGTCGAACAGGTCGAATACTTGGTCGATAACCCAATCAGGGCGAGCACCAGGACGGTCAATCTTGTTGATAACAACGATTGGCTTTAAGCCTTGGGCGAACGCTTTCTTGGTTACGAAGCGAGTCTGTGGCATTGGACCGTCAACAGCGTCAACCAGCAGTAATACTGAGTCAACCATAGACAGAACACGCTCAACCTCACCACCGAAGTCGGCGTGGCCTGGGGTGTCTACGATGTTAATGCGGTAGTCGTTCCACTTGATGGCAGTATTCTTTGCCAGAATCGTGATCCCACGTTCCTTTTCAAGATCGTTGGAGTCCATCACCCGCTCAGTAGCTTCTCCCCGGGTTGCAAGGGTTCCTGATTGCGACAGCAGCTTGTCAACCAGGGTCGTTTTGCCATGGTCAACGTGCGCAATAATGGCGATGTTACGTAAATTCTCTAGCACGGATAAACCTCTTACCATCAAACAAAAATAGGGATATTTCAATATTCGTTATAGCAATCTACGTTGAGTCGCCATAAAAAAGCGTGACATTCTACTCCAGAGCGGCCCTGCCGCACAGGATTATTTTTGAACACTTATAAAACAATTTATTGAGCACTGTACTCAAAAGGCACTCTTTTGCCTGAGTCAAATAGCCTAAATGCACCGTTAATATGCAGACAATTCGCCAGTTTATCTTGTCATCGACTAAGCTAAGCAGCTGAATTCACTGTTTTTCACTCTGCGCTTCCTTTGCCGCACAGCACAAAGCAGCCATAAGTATAGTCAATCCACGCCATCAAGCCGTAACGTGCCAGATTAAGCCATAAAAATATGCGTGACTGGCATCAGTTAACGGTTTCTGCGGATGACTTTGGCGTCAGTTTCAACAAACTCTATTCCCCATTGCGAACAACGATTTTAATGGATTGATAATTAAGCATTATTCAATATATCCATCCATAACCGCCCCGCGAAAAATAGCTTAGGTTGCCACGGTTTTGTGACATTATTGCGAGCGATTGAAATAGTGAACTTAAGCGATTCTCAAGCATAACTAATGTGCTAGATTCATTGTGCTTTGTTTGGTTCAAGCAAAGTCAAAAAGCCTAGTTCATGAGCTTAATCGGCCGACGAGAATCGGGAGAAATAAGCGTGGCAAGATTGCCACCAAATCCCTTGCACTAAAATGGTATTGTGACGGTGCGCACCAAAATGGATTAATGCACCAAAATGCCACATACAAACGCACCAATATAGTGCAACGCTGAGCAAATTGCTGTGCACTAAAATATATAGCCTTTGATTATCAACATCTTAAATTGTTGGCATAGATATCGCTATATAGCTTGTAAGTTTGGCTCAAGCGCGACTTGAGTTAAAAGATTATAGAAGGGACATCCCTTTACCCTACCGGAGACTTGAGAATGTCAGTTGAATCAGTTTTAAAGCAACTTGAAGAATTAGAAGTTAAGTTTGTTGATTTACGTTTTACCGACACCAAAGGTAAAGAGCAGCACGTATCTATCCCTGCTCATCAGGTAGACGCTGATTTCTTCGAAGACGGCAAAATGTTTGACGGTTCGTCAATCGCTGGCTGGAAAGGCATTAACGAATCAGACATGGTGCTGATGCCAGACCCAACCACGTTTGTATTAGACCCATTCACCGAAGAAACCACAGCACTGATCCGTTGTGACATTCTCGAGCCAGGCACAATGACTGGTTATGATCGCGACCCACGTTCTATCGCGAAAAAAGCGGAAGAATACTTACGCTCTACCGGTATCGCTGACACTGTATTAGTTGGACCAGAACCAGAATTCTTCCTGTTCGACGACGTACGTTTCGGTACTGATATGTCTGGTTGTTTCGTGAAAATCGACGCTAAAGAAGCGGCATGGAACTCAGGCACTAGCTACGAAGGCGGTAACACTGGTCACCGTCCATTCGTGAAAGGCGGTTACTTCCCAGTAGCTCCTGTTGACTCTTCACAAGACTTACGTAGCGCTATGTGTTTAGTGCTCGAAGAAATGGGTCAAGTCGTTGAAGCTCACCACCACGAAGTGGCGACTGCGGGTCAAAACGAAATCGCAACTCGCTTCAACACTCTGACTAAGAAAGCGGACGAAATCCAAATTCTGAAGTACGTAGTACACAACATGGCTCACGCCTACGGTAAGACTGCGACTTTCATGCCTAAGCCAATCGTTGGCGACAACGGTAGCGGTATGCACGTTCACCAATCTTTAGCTAAAGACGGTGTGAACCTGTTCGCTGGCGACAAATACGCTGGTTTAAGTGAAACTGCACTGTACTACATCGGTGGTATCATCAAGCACGCTCGCGCGCTTAACGCTTTCACTAACCCAAGCACTAACTCTTACAAGCGTTTAGTACCACACTTTGAAGCACCAGTGATGTTAGCTTACTCAGCACGTAACCGCTCTGCTTCAATCCGTATTCCAGTGGTACCAAGTCCAAAAGCGCGTCGTATCGAAACTCGCTTCCCAGATCCACATGCAAACCCATACTTAGGTTTCGCAGCGCTGCTGATGGCAGGTATCGACGGTATCCAAAACAAGATCCATCCAGGCGAAGCGATGGATAAAGACTTGTACGATCTGCCAGCGGAAGAAGCGGCTGAAATCCCACAAGTAGCGACTTCATTAGAAAACGCACTTGAGAACCTGCAAGCTGACCACGAGTTCTTAACTCGCGGCGGTGTATTCAGCGAAGATTTCATCCAATCTTACATTGCACTGAAATCTGCAGAAGCTGAGCGTGTAAGCCGTACAACTCACCCATTAGAGTTCGAGATGTACTACAGCCTGTAATGGCTAACGGCATCGATTAGCTGCACAACATCTAGCAGCCCCGACAGTCTTCTGTCGGGGCTTTTTTTGTCTCTAATCTCCTGCGGATTTTATGCCTACCCGACATAGCTCTACCCACCATCAACACACATAAATCCTGACCTCTCGTTGTTATCTGTCCATTTGTTGTCGCCTAGTGATTTTGGAGGCGTAAAAAAGTAAAGGCTTTGTAAATTCAATTAAGAACGATTCTCGATTACAACTATAATAATGCGTCTTTTTTGGAGCCAAACACGGAATACTCTCCATTCATATTCAGTTAGCGCATTGAATTCAAACCATTAAAAATGCTTTCTGGGTCGCGAGAAAATGTCACCACAGTCTGTCCTTTTGGC
Source organism: Shewanella decolorationis S12 (assembly GCF_000485795.1). GTDB lineage: Bacteria > Pseudomonadota > Gammaproteobacteria > Enterobacterales > Shewanellaceae > Shewanella > Shewanella decolorationis. The sequence continues at coordinate 206,601 of NZ_AXZL01000073.1, read as the reverse complement.
TTCTCATGTACCTGTTGTTTTTGATGGAGAATGCTATGCCTAAGTCTATGGGGCCGATGAGCCTAGTCGCCGCCGCAGTTATCTGCCAACTGGGGCTTATTAATATGGCGACAGCCGCTGAAAACGAGATGGAGCGTATGGTGGTCTCCGCCACCCGCTCACCGACCCAAATCAGCGATCTCTCCAGCACTGTGTGGATCATTGATGAAGCCAGCATTCGCGAGCAAACCGATAGCGGCAAAGGGATTAAGGAAATGCTCGCCACCTTGGTGCCGTCGATGGATGTGTCCAGCCAAGGACGCACCAACTTTGGCCAGAATATTCGCGGTCGCGCCATGGTGGTATTAATCGATGGCGTGTCGATGAACACCTCCCGCAGCATTAGCCGTCAGCTCGACAGTATCGATCCATTCAATATTGCCCGCATCGAGGTGCTGGCTGGCGCGTCGGCTATCTATGGTGGTGGCGCACTGGGCGGTGCCATTAATATCGTCACTAAAAAAGCGGCTGACAGCAGTGATACCTTCGAGGCCGAAGCAGGATTTAAGTCCGGCTTTAATAGCAGTGATGATTTAGATTATCGCACAGCGCTAGCGGTTACCGGGGGCAGTGATTCGCTTAAGGGACGCTTTAGTGCCGCTTGGCAGGAAAACGGCCAGTGGTTTGATGGCAGTAGCAATCCTGTAATGCTGGACATCTCCCAAACCGGAATGCAGTACACCCAAGGTTATGATTTGATGGCGAATATGGATTGGCAGCTTGCCAATGACGCAAATCTGAGCGCCATGGCGCAATACTATCGCAATGGTTCAGACGAAGAACATGGCCTGTATATGGGTGAGAACTTCTCCGGTGTCACGGGCGATGCCTCAGTGCTGGAAACCCGTAAAGGATTGGACGCTGACCGCAGCCCCGCCACCGAGCGTACTTTACTGAATCTGTCCTACTCCCAGGATGAGTTTCTGGGTCAAACCCTGTATTTACAAGGCTTTTATCGCAAAGAGAATCTGGATTTCCACCCGTTCCCCTACGTCAATGAAACCAGCGGCGTCTACAACTTCTCAGCATCGGCCCAAAACACCAGCATCTATGGTTTGAAGGCGGTCGTAGAATCCAAACCCGTCGATAGCCTCACACTCACTTGGGGACTGGATTGGGATAAAGAAAGTTTTGATTCGAACCAAATGAGCTTCGACCTCGATGCCGCCAACCAACACGGCGGCTTAGTGATGCGCGAGCTGTTCACTACCGGGCGTTATGTCGACTTTTCGGTCGAGTCTATTGCGGCATTTATCCAAAGCAGTTGGGAAATGAATAGTTTCTTGGTGCTAAACGCAGGCTACCGTTATCAACACATGGAAAACAGTGTTAATGATTTTATCGGTTATAACCAACAGGTAGCGATTGCCTCTGGCAAGGCCAAGGGAGCCGACGCCATTAAAGGCGGCAGCACCGACTATAACATAGGCTTAGTCAACCTTGGCTTGGTGGCCAAGTTGAGCCAAGACCAACAACTCTGGCTTGCCTATTCCCAAGGTTTTGAACTGCCAGACCTGTCGAAATACTATGGTCGCGGCACCTACAAGGCCGATGCCGACGGTTACTTAAAGCTGCAAAATAGCATCAATATCAATGATACCCGCCTTGACGGGATCAAGACCGACTCCATGGAGCTGGGATGGCGTTATCTTGCAGAGCGTTGGCAGGCGCAAGCCAGCGTCTACTATGCAGTGTCTGACAAGGTCATTGAGGTCAACAGCAAAGATCTGACCATCAATGTCAAAGACCAAGATAAACGCAGCTATGGCCTAGAGGCACAGCTTAACTTTGATATCACCTCGGACTGGCAAGTCGGCACCAACCTGCATTTGGTGCGCAGTGAAGTGAAGGATGAGAATAATTGGGTCGATGAAACCGTCACTTACGCCTCACCCTCTAAGGCCACCGCCTTTATTGGCTGGCGCGGCGAGACACAGAAGATACGTTTACAGGCAGAGCACAGTTTTAGCGCCGAGTCCGACTATCGCTTCAAAACCAATGATGGCCTAGCGAGTGAGCTTGATAGCTACACGACACTGGATTTACTGGGCTCTATCGATTTACCCGTCGGTACCCTGAGCTACGGCATCGAAAACCTGCTCGATAAAGACTACAGCACCCTATGGGGCCAACGAGCGGTGTACTTCTACAGCCCGACCTACGGTCCTGAGTCTATGTTCGACTACCATGGCCGTGGCCGCACCTTTGCCCTCAATTATCAACTGAGTTGGTGATAACAGGCTAAAAGGAATCACTTGTGTCAGCCTTCCATTAGGTAGGGTTGACCAAGTGTTACAAACCCAAAAAAACGGTCCTACAGTGGACCGTTTTTTTATTCTGATAAATCAATCAGGCTTTAGATATAAATACCACAATAGCCAGCTAACAACGATTGAACAATAACACCTACAAAACAATTAGTTAAATCAATTTCGAACTTTATCGGTGTTTAGTTTCAATAACCCTAACTAGTTTTTGAAAAATTGTTCGTTGGTACCGTATGGGCCTAGGTTTAAATCGCGTTTACGGATCGCATCTACGCGGTCAAAGGCTTCTTCGGCTACGCGTAGGTTTTTAACATCTTTACGCCAGTAGTATTTAAATCCATCAAAGTGCGCGTTGTTCGGATACCAGTAAAACACACCTAAACCTTCTTTATTGAGGATTGGGGTGTTGTGGATATGGGCACCAGGAATATAGAAGTATTGACCTTTGGCCAGTGTTTCAAATTTATTGTTTGCCAGTGTTTTACTGGTGCCGTTGACCACGTAGTAACACTCTGGTTGGCCGTGGAAATGTGGCTCATGGTCTGATTTCAAGCCATTGGTGATACCAATTACGACAGGGCTATCTGATAGCTCTTTCCAGATATAACCCACAGGTGAGTTTTTTGGATCGCAGTTTTTGGCTTCGAGCACGTTACCGTGGTCATCCAAGGTTTTACAAAAACGTTGGTCAGCGGCAATGCTGTCATTGGGTTTGATGGTGTTAAAGTCGATTTTGCCAGCTTCCCAATCGGCAATATAAGCCTCGATTTCAGGGTTGCGGCACTGCTCTGGCATAGAGTTTTGCGGCACATAGGGTGTGCTGTCGTACGGCACTGGCGTCATTTGTTGATACGGCAGTTGCGCATGGTTACATTGTGGGCCTTGAGCCATAACCGCTGTTGAAGTCAGTGCGGCTAATCCGAAAAGCATTTTTAATTTCATCATTCCAATCCTATTTCTACATCGCTTAATGGCGATATTCTGTTAGTTATGTTGTTACGTGACTAACAATAAAATGATTGGTTGATGGTAAAGGTGAATTGGATCACGGCATGTTTTGAGTGGCAAACTTATTCGTGACTTTACTCGCGAATAATCTTACCGTCTGAGCCGCTTTACAGCTGCAATTGTATGCTTAACTGCGCGTAGTTGGACTTTCCCTTCTGCGCATTGGGATGAGCAGAGCTGTTGTTATCCTCAATTTGATAGCGGCCCACTTCAATACCTAGGGTGAGTGCTTGAGTCAAGTTGGTAAACAAATTCACACCAACGTGGCTGCGATCCGTTTGTTCTCTCTCTGTGCTGGTGTGCCCAAAAAATACGCTCGAACGGGTGTAGTCAGTCCAAAAATGTCGATAGGCAAACATAGCCGATGCAGAAGTCTCTAATTCTCCCTCAATAATATCGCGCGCAGCATCGGTGCCGACATAACGACCTAGGTGGCCGTAATGCAATTGCAGACGCAGATCATCTTGGCCAAAGGTAAAGAGTTTGGCGGCAAGGGAGAGCCCGCCAGCCCATTGCGATATGCCCGCTGGATCTAAATAACGCACTAAGCCAGAGAGAGACACATTGCCCCATTCGCCGGATTGGTTGTAGCGGGCAATCATGTCTGGGATGTAATCATGACTGGTATCAATCCAGTCAGGTTTGGCTGCTGTAGCCTTGGTTATCCCATCCGTTTCGGCTTGGGTGCCATAGGTGTAGGGATTTTCGAGCGCGAATTGCCATTGTTCGGTGCTATAGCGGATAAGTGCTTGTCTTACCATGGCTTGTCCAACTAATGGCCCGCCTAAATCGGCAGTTTCGGCAAAGGTACTGGTATTGACTAAGGTTGACCAAGTTTGTCCGGCGGTGATGCCTTGATAACTGATATAGGCATGCCTAAGCCGTGGACTGTAGGAGTTGGAGATAATCGGATTCCCTTGGCTGGAGCCGACAAAATCGATTTCGGCAAAGGCTTTGGCTTCATCGGTGTTGAGCGACAGGTTAAAGCGGCTTTCTTGGGCGCCAAATTGGGTGCGTTTGCTGTGTTCGACAACCTTGCCTCCGCCAGTCCAACTGTCTTGAAAGGCCAGCGTGCCTTCAACAAAGCGGGTGTTGGCCTTAATAAATCCGCCTAACTGTACATCGGCAGCATACAGGGAGGATGAACAGATAAAATAAACGGCAAGTGTAGGTAAAGATTGTAGTTTCATCGTTCACTCTATGGGGAAAACGTAAAAAAAAGCCCTAACGAATAGGGCCAAAAAGCTATAGCAGTCTAAAACGGCAGGGAGGGAGGATGGACGTCCTAAACTGCGCAAATATTAGAAATAGTAACCAAAGTTGATGTTGATACGTTTATCCCAATCGTTACCGACTTCTGGTAGGCCAACGTGGTCGTTATTGGCGGTTGAGAAGGTCATGTTTTTACCCATGACAAAGTCAATCATGGTGTACGTTGGGCCAGCTGAAATAGCCATACCGGTGACGTTTTGCATGCTGTTGTCGTAGCTATCGTCATCAACATCAGGCGTCATTAAACCAAAGTCGTTATAAAACTTAATGCTGCCCCAATCCGTGTTAACGGTTTTGGCTATGTTGATGTTATAGGCTTGGCCTTTTGAGGCGATTTCATATTGCCAGCTCACCACCGATACGCCAATTTTGTTGTCGTCGATAGCATCTGCAGCATTGTATTCATACTGCATGGCTTGCATTTGTAGGTTCCAGCCGTTGTAGCTGCTGTCTAAATGCAGGGCTACAGCATAGCGGTCGCCATTATTGCCGGTTTTGCTGTTATAGATTTGGCCGACCTGTACTGAGCCACCAAAGGTGGTTGCGCCACCTTCGTATTCAGCGGTGTAGGTTTGGCGCACGTTGAGTTGGTTGGTTTCTTCGTTATTGTATTCCGTGCCGTTGATGGTGCCGGTATACAAGTCAGTTGAATAACGCTTGTTTTCAGTTGGGCCATATTCGGCATTTTTATAAAACGCTAAATCGGTGTGCCAGCCGTTTTTCTCATAGGTCGCTTTTAAGCCGATGTCGTGGTCATCTTCAAAGCCTAAATAGTAAGGCAGACCAAACCACCAACTGTTAGAGATAAACTCGCGGTTACCAAAGGGCACTTTGTTGATACCAAATTGCAGTTGCCAGTCTGGGTCAATGTTGTAGTAGCCATAACCATACTTGATGTAGTTAGTGCCTGAGGTAAAACGGTATTCCGCCGCTAAACCGAAATCGCCTTTTTTTCCATCGAATTTAATTGCCGCCATGTCGAAGTTAAAGTCGCCACCTTTATCCTTCGATTTTTCATCATAATCACGATAGCCATAGTTAACGCGCACTGCGCCGCCAATATTGATGCCATCTTCTTGCTCTGCGGCAAAGGCGTTAGTTTGAGATAGTGCGATAGCGGTTGCCACCATGGACAACATAAACCGGGTGGATTTTTTCATCATCATTACCTTTTTAAGCTTTTGTATTATAAAAATTAAATTACATTTCTTTGAACCAAGTACGGTGACACTCTGCGCACACTGGTGCCTTTTTCTCATGCTCGCCGTGACAGGCTAAGCAGCTGGCACCTTGGTTGTAGTGCAGCGATTTGTGTGGATGAGCTTCAGGGATGGCAAGTTTGGACTCATCAACCGGAATACTGGTGATTTCGCCATGACATTCAACGCAGGCCGCATCGGTCGCATTTTGTTTACCCGAGCCTTGGTGGCATCCTTTACAGCCATCTTGATAGATAAACTCGTGGTTGCTGCGACCTTGGGTGCTGCCTTTCATCTTGACGAGGTCTCCGGCATTGGCTGCGCCAGTGAACAGGGTTGCAACAACCAGTGTGAGTAGTAATGTTTTCATCATGATTTAGGCCTGCATGTCAGATTTGATGGTTTCAGCAACAATAATCCCCATCGTTAAGCACTCCAGACAAGCTGTTGAACTTAAACGGGTTCCACCGTGAGTGCCGCCAGTTGCTTCGCCAACGGCATAGAGATTTTTCATCGGAGCTAGGGTTTGACTATGCAGCACTCTCGCGCCTAAATCGGTTTTTAAACCGCCCATGCAGTAGTGCACCTTGGGCCAAATCCGCGACACAATAAACGGTGGTTTAAGCTCGACTGCCGTATCCATCATGCGGCCAAACAAGGGGTCAATGCGCTGTGGCACTTGCTTGTTGTACTCGGCAACGGTTTGTTTGAGCGGTGCAAGTGGAATATTGAATTGCTTGGCTAATTGCTCAAGGCTATCGACTTTCCAAGCGATTTGGTCACGTACCGCGCGAGTGACTTCTTCTGCACCAATATGATCGTCATGGTTAAAAAACACCACAGGATAGGCGGGTGAGCCATCAGGATGACGGTTTTTCATAATGGCGTCGGAGCAGGTTTTTCTATCGGCGCGTTCGTTCATAAAACGCTTACCGTCTAACACATTGACTGAAATCCCTTTATGAAAACCAATCGAGAGCAGAGCATTTGACCAGCCAAAGCCGCCTTCATCGGGCGAGCCCCAGTGACCTGTTTGAATAAAGCTCATATGAACCGGGAAAGCACCGTGGGCCATAGCCGTTAGTGTGACTTCGCCCGTTGCGCCTAGGGCATTGGTACAATCTAAGGTTTTATCTAACGCAGGGTCGACCAGTTCACGTAGTACTAAGTTACGTGAGAAACCACCGTGGGCAAGGATAACGGCCTTATTGGCTTTGATGTAGATTGTTTTACCGGTTTTGAGATCTGGGAAACGATAATTTTGGCGTACTTTCAAGCCAACAATCTCTTGGCCATCCATGATGAAGTCTTCAACATAATGCTGCAGACGGTACTCAACGCCTTCTTTTTTACCAGCTTCATAGAGTTTTGTGGTGATATCGCCACCGACGCCATGCAGAGTACGGATAGCTCGCGCTTTATTGTGGCCTCCCACTTGTTGATTAAAGCCCTCACGGAATTTAACCCCAGTATCAATACACAGCTGATAAGCATCCAGGGCACGATTAGCGATTTGTCGTAGCATGTCGGTATTTTGCATACCGCGGCCGGAGATAATTTGATCTTTCACTAGCTCTTCGGGTGAATCATCGTTGATGCCTTGAGCTAATTGGATTGGGTTTTTAGGGATAGCTAACCAGCCCCCGTTGATCGCTGAGTTGCCACCGATCACCTGCATTTTTTCTAATACCAGTATCGAGCCTAAACCTTGACGCTTAGCATTTAGTGCGGATGACAGACCCGCAAAACCTGACCCCACGACAATAACATCACGAGTTTCATCCCATTTAATATTTGAGGCGCATTCAGTGGCTGATACTGCACTTGGCAATGCCGCTGCGATACCGCCTACCGCAGCGCCAGCACCTAGCTTTAAAAAACTTCTTCTATCATGCATTTTGTTAACCCTCTATGTCTGTTGCAAGCAAGATAGAGGTTATGAACGACGCCTAAGGAGAAGTGAGTCACGACTTTTTTTCAGTGACAATTTTATTCGTGAGTCATCTCGTGAATATCTTTTCTTTGAGTGAGATTGGCGATGAAGGATTAAATGAACACAATTTAATTTATGACAAATTACTGTTGATTAAATGTGTGTTTGAGGTAAATCACAAAGGTTGAAATTTAAGGCTTCTATGATGTGAGCTCAATCCCGATTAGCTGCTTATTGGCTATGCCTCGTATTTGCAAGCAATCCATAATGCACTTTTAGGTATATTGGAATAAATAAATGAAATGCCCCACTGACTCACTATCTATTTTGCGTTGTAATCAAATATTGGATGCAGCTGAAAAGCTGATTGAGTCACAAGGTGTTGTGTCTTTTAAATTTTCTCAGCTTGCGCATGAGGTTGGATGCTCTACAGGAACTTTATATAAGTTTTTTGAACGCAAAGAAGATGTGTTGGTTTGCTTATTCTTAAGAAGTGCCACATCAAATCACTTACCCATTTTTATCCATAATAATCCAGAGTTAACTGCACAAGAGAAAGTACTCTTACCCATTTTATTTACCTTTGAAACCATTAAGCGTAGTAGTAGCTTTTTTACACTGCGTTCGGTGTCAGTGAATACCATGGTTTGGAAACTCGCGAGTGATGAAAAAGTGGAGCGGTTTAAAAAACGCATTAATGCCTTCTGGGGTTGGTTTACAGACGCATTAAATTTAGCAGTTGAAAATGGTGAATTAGTAGCAACCCCATTAGAAATACAAGAGCTAGTTCAAGGAATTACCTTTTACCTAACAGGATCTTTGACACAATTTGAAAGTCAGCTCATAGCCCCAGAGTATTTATCTAATCGCCGTGACACCTGTTATCGACATTTAGCAAACCTAATGGAAAGATATAAATGGAAAAAGCCATTAACCCTCGCGCTTTTTGATTCGCTGGAGTCGAGAACAGTTAAGTTTTTTGACCAGCACTATCGTGACCATATGACCTGTGCGGCTTGTAGTGCACTATCGAATAAAAGTACTCGTGAATTATCAAAATGTACACGCAACAGCTTAACCTTCGACATATGAAAACAACTAACACGAATATTAACAGATTATTTAAACAGCGTAATTCATAAAAATACAAGCAAATTTATCTCGTATTAAAAATATTACAAAAAGCTATTCATTTAAAACTTGGCAACATGATATTTATTAAAAACCAACTGAAAAAGCAGCGAACGAATAATTATTGAACATTTCAAAATTTCGCGATTAGATTTAATACACTAAATTCAATCAGCAATATCTCTTAACCAATCCCAATCACGCTAAAAAACCTATGAACTCTAGGATCCACTATGGTTATTTATAGGCTTTGGCTTGTTACAAAAATGAAAATAAAAAGTGAACAAAATATAGAAAGCACCTTGTTTAGCACTTTCTATCGTACTGTGTATAATGCTCTCTAATCATTAAAAATGAATAATGAATACAATCCTATACTGCATTGATAAACAGTAATTATCTGCAACGACCAAGGCGCGAACCCGTGGTCGTGACTTTGTCGCAATCTTTCTTGGTGACTTTCTTCTCGGCGCTGCTTGCTACCGTCGAATCGGTATCTGTGTCACTGACCGATGCGCAGCCACTCAAGCCTAGTACGGCAACGGGTAACAGTATCGCAATCCATTTTTTAGCATTTTATTCATCCTGATTAACGGGTAATTTTGGCCTTGGGTATTTGTATTCAACCCAGAGAGCGTAAGCTAATCAATAAAGTCATGTGACACAACGCTACAGGCGAGCCAACCAAGGTAAATAATCCTTTCTACTGACGAGCACTCGCCATTTGGCTAATCTTTCTAAACAGAAACTATCGTGTTAACAAGAGCCGCATCGTCCGAAATTAGATGAAAAAAAACTCTAGTACGCTTGTCACCCATTACCCCAAAACCAAGCCCAGAAACAGTTTATTTCCAATCCCTTCTTGCACTTATTTATATGACTCGCTAGCTTGAGCATGTCCATGCTGCATGATTGATCCCTTTCATTTGGGCGTTCTTAATGACACACCAAAACAAAAATAATAATAGGCGCTTAGCTATGTGGCAAAAACTCAAACCCTATCAAGACTCTATTGTGCTGCTCAGCGCATTATTACTTGGCGGCATGATCGGCATCTATTGGCCATCCTTGGCACTCAAGCTCAAGCCCCTAGGGCAAATCTTTTTAAATCTGTTGTTTATGATTATCGTGCCCTTGGTGGCGATCAGCGTGACCTCATCGATAGCCCGGATGACGGACTTAAAAAAGCTCGGGGCAATTCTAGTGTCGATTATGGGCGTCTCGATTATGATGGCGATTATTCCCGCCGTCGGCATCACCTTGCTAGCATTGATGTTTGATCCAGCCCAAGGCGTGACCCTCGATCTTAATCAAACCGTTAGCGACACCTCAGGGAAGATGGATTTTGTGGCGCTGCTGACCACTAATGACTTTTCTGGATTACTCTCCAAATCCAATATCTTGGCGCTTATCATCATGTCGGTGATTGCCGGAATCGCCATAGGTCAATCGGGGGAAGATGGCCGTAAAGTCTCGGCACTGCTCGACAGTTTTAATACCGTGATCATGAAGATTGTCAGCATTATTATGCTGGCGGCCCCCGTCGGCCTTGGTGCTTACTTTGCCTCCACCATGGCGAGTCAAGATCCACAGCTTGTGGTGACCTTTGCCCGCGCCGTGGGATTATTTTTAGTAGCCTGTTTTATATACCTTACTGTCGGCTCCACCTTTTATGCCTGGCTTGGCGGTGGCATGCACGGGATTAGACAATTTTGGCGCCACGCCCTCGAACCCGCAGTGACCGCATTAGGCACCACTTCCTCCCTCGCGACCCTGCCCGTCACCTTAAAGGCGGCGCTGAAGATGGGGATAAAACCCGAAATCGCCGATATCAGCCTGCCGCTGCTGGTGAATTTGAATAAGGGCGGCGCGTCCATTATCACCGCCTTGAAGATTGTATTTATTTACTCTCTGCTCGGTTTAGATTTCACGGTCGATGTGTTTATGGTGACCATACTCATCTCTGTCCTGTCCGCCTTCATCATCGGCGGCGTGCCGGGCGGCGCCTTCCTCGGGGAGATTTTTATTGTCACCACCTTAGGGTTACCGATGGAAACCATCCCCATTCTGGTGGTGATAGGCGCCATTACCGACGCGCCTTCCACCGTTATTAACGTCGTCCACGATCTAAATGCCAGCCAGATTGTTGAACGCCTCAACCGAAAACGAATTGAGTCATAGAATGGAAATTGCCGAATAATTGACAGCGAAAATCATCTGATTAGAATGCCAAACCATTGAAACAGAGCACATTAGTGCCGAGTAAAATCCGTTATGCTGCCACATAAGTAGTACGCTTAGTCGATCAAGCAAATCGATCAAATCTAAGCGATGCGGTTTTTTTAAACATAAACAATGGAGTGGTTATGCGTTGGTTGGCTTGGTTAGTTGTATGCGGGTCTCTCACCGGATGCGCCGCGGTAACGTCAAGAATGGGAGCAGATTCAACTTGGGGTCACTCTTTTTCGAGTGTGCAGACTGCTGTCGATAATGGCGAGGAGTGTGTAGTGATATACGCGATATCCGCTCCGCCATTGCTGCTATTTACTATCCCCCTGACACTGGTGGATATGGGCAGCTCACTGGTAGTCGATGCTGTGATGCTACCCGTCGATTTGGCGATCACCCCAAGCAATCCTGAGCTTCGCACCCCGCGTTCTATGTTCTGCCACTATACCTACAGCATTTAAACCCATAAATTACCTTAGCCCCAACCAGTGAGGCTAAGGGTTAATGCTATATCGGCATTTGGGATAACTAGGTCACCTTAGCGCACCCCATTCATAGCCGCTTGGAGCAAGCCCAGTAAGATCCGTTAACGATGGGCTTTTATCACCTCCAGCAACTTCGCGATATCGGCTTCATCGTTATAAATATGTGGCGATACGCGTATCCCTAAACTGCGGGCATCGACACTGATATTCGCCTCAGCCAATGCCGCCATGATCGGCGCTTGCCGCTCGCCAAATTGCAGGATCAAGGTACCGCTGCGCTTATCGACTTCCCGCGGCGAGACCAACTCTCGATCTAATGTCTGTACAACAGTTTCCATCAACTGCAAGTTATGCTCACGCATCGCCTGTGAGCCAATATTGGCCAAATATTCAATGCTGTGGGCAGCAATCGCATAGGGCGTGATAGAAGGTGTACCGCCCCAAAACCGTAGCGCAGTTGGGTGATAACGGAAATCATGGATATCAAACTCGAAGGGATTTTCATGGCTAAACCAACCCACATCCTGCGGCTGACACTGGGGCAAAATCGCCGGATTGACCCACAGATACGCGGCACCTGGGCCAGAGCATAACCATTTCACACTCGAACCAATCATAAAATCTGGCTGTAGCTTGGCTAAATCCAGCGGCAAAATCCCAGCCGATTGCGCTACATCCACTAGGCTCAAGCAGCCGCGCTCACGGGTAAGGGGAATTATCTGCGCCAATGGCGCCTGCTGACCCGTATTGGAATAGGCATGGCTAACAAAGACTAAATCGACATCGGCACAAATATGCGCGTCCCACACGTTGGGGTCAGTGACATCTAAGCCCTTGGGAATAAAGCGCAGTTCACAGCTTGCGGGCAATGCCTTTTTAAGGGCAAACCCCATGCTGGGAAAATCAATCTCGCTCATCAGCACCACGGCGCCATCACGATTTAATCTATCCAGTGACATCACCAACTTGGTCAATGCGCTCGATAGGTTTACCTGCGGGCAAAAGTCCTGCGGCTGACCATTGAATAGACTCGCCAGCGCCGCGGTAAAGTTATCGATGACGCCCAACCATTGGCCCCATGGCTCGCGGCCAGACTCTTGCCATGGCGCAAAAAACGCCTGCTTAAAGGCCTGTTCGGTCGATTTTAGTGGTCGTCCCACCGAATGGTTAAGCAGATAACCAGGGCCTGCGAGGCAAAAGTCCTGTTTTACATTTAGCAGCATGGCCTTACCTTAAACTGTCTTTGAGTTTTTTCAGATCGTAATAACGGGTGCGAATATCGTTGCGCAATACCGCGGCGCGTCTGTCCCTTAAACGCTCGAGGGAGCCAAGCAGTACATGCAATGGTGGACCACTGGCGGTCACTTTGGCTAAATGTTGTTGCTCCATATTTACCGAAGGCTCGGCAATGTATTTAGTCACTAACTCATTGTGGTGTTGAATGGCGGTTTCGCCATGTAATTCACAAACTTCGATAAACAGCTTGAGGTTTTCCTGATACCAATCCTGCTGCACGCAGGCCTTTGACTGTAAAAAGTCATCCATCAGATTCGGGCGACGCATGCATTCCCGGAGGATTTGTTGATCCTCTGGCATCATGTATAAAAACTTATCCACCAGCATTTGCGAATAGGACGATTCGTTGGCAAAACATAAACCTAGGGTTAAATCGATGACATTAATCCCTGCAAAGTCGCCAGCATTGGCGCCGCGATACACCACAGAGCCAACTCGATAGGGTTTGTAATAGGGGCGCACACAATAGAAAAAGCGGTCGGTATCTAAACGTTTGAATAATTGCTGATTTGACTCAATCACATCCTGCAATGCCTGCTTGGCGACCCGCAGCAAATCGTGGCAAATAGGATGGGAGATCCCCAAGGGCTGAATTTTTAATAACGCATCTGCGGCGCGCTTGTAGGCCAAGATGCCCTTAGTGTTGTAATCCACAAACAGCTTCTCATCAGGCAGATCGGTAAAGCGTTTGTAGGTACCATTGTGGGCACGGTTATGGGTAGTTAAATGCGCGGTGGCAAAACGTGGCGTCACGCCGATAGAGGCGCCGATATGCATTGCGAGCGCCGAAGCCTCAACCAGTGGCGAAGTGGTTTCCCGCGTCGGCTCGGTAATCTCATGGCGACGGCAGGCGGCCATATACAGGCCGACATTCCCCAGCAGATCGAAGGCACTGTCGAACCCTTCATCGGTATTGCCTTCATCGAGCAGCGCCTTAATCAGTTCGCGCCCTTCGCTTTCTAGTGTTTGCTTAAGCTCGGTGCCGATATCTTGCACATTGGCACGGTCGGTCTGCTGGTAATAAAGCTGTTCGAGCTGGGAGTTGAGTTCCACAAAGCGACTGCGGATCCACTCATCGAAAGCTTCAGTGTTATAGGTGGCAGGTTTCACTTGGACATCCTTGGAAATTGTTATGGCTATTTTTACCGGAGCAAGTACTGATAGACGCGTTTTTATTTGGCGACAGGCGTCTTTAGCGTATACGAGTTAACCAGAATGCAACTTCTGCTCGCGCGTTTCTAGCGCTAGCTCAAATTTATGAAAAATCTAATGCCACTTTTTATTTACACCTTGCGCCAGCGCAAGTTCTCAAATCCATTCCCCTCGCACAATAGCGCCCAATACAGCTAGCTCTAATACAAATCGTGCGGCAGGTTCCGCAGGGGTGAATCAAATGATTTTAATGGAATTTATCGTCGTCCTCGGCTGCTTGCTGCTTGGTACCCGTTATGGTGGTATGGGGCTCGGGCTAATTAGTGGTATTGGCTTATTTTTACTGACCTTTGTGTTTGGTCTTGCCCCAGGACAACCGCCAGTACAAGTGATGCTTACCATTCTTGCGGTGATCGGCTGCGCCTCAGTACTGCAAACCGCGGGCGGTTTAAATGTGATGATGCAGTTTGCCGAGCGTTTACTGCGCCGCCACCCACAATACATCACCATTCTAGCGCCGCTAACCACTTGGACCTTAACCTTTTTATGCGGAACCGGCCACGTGGTTTACACCATGTTCCCAATCATCTCCGATATCGCCCTGAAGAAAAACATTCGTCCAGAGCGCCCAATGGCAGTGGCCTCAGTCGCTTCGCAAATGGCAATCTGCGCCTCTCCGGTGTCTGTTGCCGTGGTTTCTATGGTATCGATTTTGGCGGCGCAGCACGGCGTTGGTCATGCCTATAGCATGCTAGAAATTTTAATGGTGTCTGTACCCGCTTCCCTTTGCGGCGTGTTAGTGGCGGCACTCTGGAGCCTGCGTCGTGGTAAAGATCTAGATAAGGACGAAGAGTTTCAGGCGCGGATTAAAGATCCCGAACAAAGGGCGTTTATCTACGACAAGAGCGAAACGTTGCTGGATCAAACCTTTCCGAAGGAAGCCTATTGGGCAACGGGGATTTTCTTTGCCGCTATCGCTGCCGTGGTGTTACTCGGCTCCTTTAGCGAACTGCGCCCAGTGTTCGAGGTAAAGGGCAAAATGGCGCCGCTGTCGATGAACTTAGTGATCCAGATGATGATGTTGATCGCCGGGGCTTTTATCTTAATGAGCTGCAAAGTTAAACCCACAGAAATCTCCAATGGTCCAGTGTTTAAAGCTGGCATGGTGGCGATTTTCTCGGTATTTGGCGTGGCTTGGATGAGTGATACTTACTTTATCAGCCATATGGATGTACTGAAGGAAAACCTCTCCCATGTGGTGCAAAACCAACCTTGGACCTATGCCTTAGTACTGTTTTTAATCTCAAAATTGGTCAATAGCCAAGCGGCGGCGCTCACGGCTATCGCGCCCATGGGCTTGGCTTTAGGCGTCGATCCTAAGCTATTGATTGCCTTTTTACCCGCTAGCTATGGTTACTTTGTGCTACCCACTTATCCAAGCGATTTAGCCTGTATAGGCTTCGACCGCTCAGGTACCACAAAAATTGGTAAGTTCATCATTAACCACAGCTTTATTATCCCGGGATTGATAGGAGTGGGCACTGCATCGACCGTAGGTTATCTGTTGGCTACTACCTTGTTGTAAACAGAACAGAGCCAAAAACTAGGGCGTGTTGACGTTTCAGGGGGATTTTTGCAGCAATTTGGCTGGCTTTTATGCAAGGCAAAGTCCGTGCTGTGTAGTTATTCTACATAAACGGACGATAACGCGGCAGAAAAGCCAGCCAAATGCTGCCCGAAGGGTTCGTCTGGCAAGCCCTTGCTCTTTGTCACTCGTCATTTGAGTAGAATAACTACACATCATTCCTCGTTTCGCGAGCACGTGCTTGCCAGAACGAACAAAATCTAATCTCGAAACGTCAACACGCCCTAGCCTTTGAAGGGCATAGGTTGATCCAAAATATCGGTGGTTTAAAAGATCTCGCGTGGAAATATTTTTGCGCCTTAGTTGCGATTATGTCTACGAGAACGTAAGGTTAAAGACGAGGGCGGAGTAAAGCCCTGTCCCATCGTCTGGCTGGAGTCTCTCAATGACAACGACAACCACATATGCCGCAAAAATTGAAGATCGCAGCTTAGGCCATTTGCTTTACGCCTTAATGTCAGGCTTTCCGCTGTTACTGCTGCCGGTATTGTTGAGCCTATTTATCAACTTGTCTCAACGACATACGCAAGGTAATGCCTTGCTGGCATCACATCTACGCTGGCAACGTCACTCCAATGTGATATTTCTTGGTCTGTTAGTGTTGGGCTATTGTCTGCCCATCACTTGGCTCAGTCTTTCGATTTATCTCTTTGGTATTATTTGGTTTTGCCATCGGATTATTAAAGGCTGGCTAAGCCTGTTGGATGGTTTAGAAGTCTAAAACTTGTGCTAGAGTCTCTTCATCTTATTAGGGTGATTAGAGACTCTTATGACTAGTTATCAAATTCTCTGTATTCTCTGTGCGTTAGCCTTAGTCACGTCTGTGGCATCTTCGCGTTTGCATAAGCTGCAAGAAACCGTCGCCATTACCGCATTAGCCTTGGGAATGAGCCTGTTGCTTTTACTGGGTGGTAAAGCGCTTGGCGGCCATGTTTATGGTTACTTTGTGGCGGGGCTGGAGAAGCTCGACTTTCAGGCGCTATTGCTCAATGGCATGTTAGGTTTTCTCTTATTTGCCGGGGCATTGCAGATCCGCTTAAAAATCTTAAGGCATCAGAAATGGGAAATTCTCATTCTTGCCTTTGTCAGTACCTTACTCTCGACTTTTATCGTCGGTGGTTTGTTTTATTACATCGCTCCCATGCTGGGATTACCCTTGGCCTTAAGCCATTGTTTGCTCTTTGGTGCCTTGATTTCACCCACAGATCCGATTGCCGTGTTAGCCATTCTGAAGAAGATGGGCGCGCCCGAAGATATTGCTATTCAGGTAGAAGGGGAGTCGCTCTTTAACTATGGTATAGGGCTAGTGATTTTTGTGGCCATTTCCCATCTGGCTTTTTCAACCGAGCCGCTGACCTTCTCGCAAATTTCGCTATTGTTTGTTCAAGAGGCGCTCGGTGGCGTCGTTTATGGTGCGGTCCTCGGCGTATTGCTGCACCATTTCTTTCGCTACTGTGAGGAAGAAACCCAGTTGATGCTGGTCACTTTGCTGATCCCGACGGCGGGTTATGTCATAGCAGAAGTGTTAGGTGTGTCGGGGCCGCTGGCGATGGTCAGTGCGGGAATGATTATCGGCAACTTCAGCGTGCCTAAGTATTTTGTGCGCCATGAGCGGGTGAAACTCTACACTTTTTGGTCACTGATTGAGTCCTTCTTTAATGCGTTGCTGTTCCTTCTGCTGGGATTATTACTCCTGCTTGTCACCTTTAAGGCGCCATTATGGTGGTTTATGTTAGTGGCTATTCCATTGGTGTTAACGGCGCGGGCGGTGAGTGTATTTTTGCCCTATATCGGGTTTAGGTTGGTGAAGTCTTACAATCCCTATGCCGAGTCGATACTCATTTGGGGTGGGCTCAGAGGCGGTTTAGCCTTGGCCATGGCGATGAGTTTACCCGAGGGGGTGATTATCGATTCACAAAGCGGTGTCGAGCTGCGAGAGCTACTGCTCGTGATGACCTATGCCGTGGTGGTGTTTTCCATCCTAGTGCAGGGCTCGAGTATGACGGGGTTAATTCGCCGCAGTAATGCGGTGGCAACAGATACCAATAGCCAGATTGCGCCCGACCGAACCTAACCCTGCTGCGTTTAAGCTCGAGACCTAAAATCCTAAAAGCCCTAAACAATACAGCCACGATGTCCGTGGCTGTATGTTCCTTAGTATCCTTATACGCTCAAATTAACGATACAACTCCCTCACGACGTCGGCCATCAATGCTAATGAATCATGTTCTTTATCTTCTTCGAGGGGGCAATTCAGCACTAGGCCATCGGCTTTCAGCTGTTTAATCCCTTGAGTTTGCAGTAGCAGCGCATCTTCGCTGATGGCATAACAAGGGTTAATCACTATGGGGAGATGACTATTGGCCTTAATTTGAATAAGGCTTGCTAAATCCAAGGTGGGTATGTTGGCATTGTTATAGGTACGAATGCCAGAGTCACATAGGATAAGCTGTTGGTTACCTTGACTTAAAATCGTCTCCGTTGCTGCCATAAACTCCTCATAACTGGCCATATCGTTGCGTTCGAGGAATAGCGGGATCGGCAAGGTGCCTGCCTGAGTCAGCAAAGCCTGATTAAACATTTGTTTGCCCGTTAAGAACAGCATGTCGGCATTATCAGTCGCCAATGGCATATCCGTCGCCTGTTCGATGGCAATAACACAAAGCAAATCATACTGATGCAGGGTTTGGCGCAGTTTAGGGATGATAGCTTCGGCCGAGGCAAGTGAGTGGCATCCGTCTAAAATTACCGCTTGGAAACCCGCTTCTTTTAGCTGTTTTACTCTACGCTCAAAGGCGGATAAGGCGGTCTGTGACGACTCTTGCTGCAGCAGGCTTTTGCTCAGAGTGACCTTGGCAATAGCACCAATATGGCCTGCGCCAATGGTAAAGGGGCCGCAGTGAATTTCACTCGCCTGCGCCTTGTACGCCTTACTGAAGCGATAGGGAGACGGGTCAAGGCTCACCGTACTTATCACCTCCGCTTTTGAGGTGCTCGGCTCGATAAGTAATTGGCTATTACTGAGTTGTGTCGGTTTGACGGTTTCACAGGGGTAACATCCTAATACTTTGATAAAACGCGTGATCCTCTCGAGCTGCTTGAGCCCTTGCTGCATGGCTTCGCTGGAGATATTGGCGTCGATATCCAGATAGAACATTTCTTCCCACGGCGTACCAGGAATAGGGCGAGATTCGAGTTTGCTCATATTCAGCTGATGCGCCTTAAGCACCAATAGGGCTTCAACCAAGGCCCCTGCCTTTTGGCCAGTAGCCATGATCAGGGTGGTTTTAGCGGGTAATTGCTCGGGTACGGCTACGGCTTTTCGAGCCACCACGATAAAGCGGCTCTGGTTAATTTTTTGGTTTGCAAGACCCGACTCAATCGACTCAAGTTGGTACAGCGCGCCACCTTCTGTGCTACCAATTGCAGCGGCGCTATTGTCGGCAGATTGATTGACCTTCTCCATTGCTTCAGCGCTGCTAGAGCAATATTCTAGTCTTAAGTCTTTGTGCTGGCTCAGATAACGGCTGCACTGACTGATTGGCTGCGGATGGGCATAGACGGTTTTGATATCACTCAGTTTGCAGCCTGGTTTGCCCAACAGGCAATGGCTGACTTCGATTGTCGTCTCGCCAACGATGGACAGACTCGTATGTTGCAGCACGTCATATACTTCGTTGATCGAGCCGGACGAAGTGTTTTCAATCGGCAAAAAGCCATAGTCAGCGTGGCCTGACTCAACGGCTTGGACAATCTCATCGAAACTTTGGCAGCCTAAGTCGAGCATCTCAACCTGACGACGTTGGCAATAGCGTGAGGCGGCCAGGTAAGAGTAGGAGCCGCGGGCACCGAGGTAGGCGATGCAGTATTGTTGTTTTTGCGTTTCTGGATTCGCGCGGCCGTGGAGATAAGCCTGTTGATTAAGGACTGAATCTTCGATAATGCTTTGATAAAGTGAAATCACGTAATGGGCATCTAAGCCTTTTTCTCGGCCAGCTGTGACTAATCTTGCCAGCAGTTCTTTTTCCCTTTGGGTGTCGCGAATGGGTCTCACATCTACTTCTTTACTGCGGGCCACTTCAAGGCTTAGGCGTCGACGTTCGGCGAGTAACGAGAGAAGCTCATTGTCGAGGTGAGTAATTTGTTCTCGCGTTTGATTTAAAGGCTGTGGTTTTTGCATTCTGACCTCATTTGCCACCGTATTATCGAGCGTTTAAGACGAAAAAGCCTCCCAGTGGGAGGCTTTGGATTTTTACTTTCGTTTTTACACAGTAAATCCGCCTCCTAGAGTGGGGGTGTAAAAAAGAAAGTAAAAAAAGCTGCGGTATTTGTTTTCATAGGAAGTAAAACTAAAGGGCGAGGGCGTGACTGTCAATCAAAAATTATTCAATCGCGATTTTCTTTCCTCTTCTCGTTGCTAGGTTGCAATTATTCCTGAGCCAATCATCATTTCGCCTTCGAGCCCAATAAAAAAGGCGAAGAAATTCTTCGCCTTTTCAGTGCTATTAGCGATTATTCGCCTAATTCTACGCCAGCACGATTGATCAAGAACTGAGTCAAAATTGGCACAGGGCGACCGGTTGAACCTTTATTCGCGCCGCTGTTCCACGCAGTACCCGCCACGTCTAAGTGAGCCCAGTTGTACTTCTTGGCGAAACGAGACAGGAAACAAGCCGCGGTAATCGCGCCCGCTGGACGACCACCGAGGTTGGTCATATCGGCAAATGGGCTATCGAGCATATCTTGGTACTCATCCCAAAGTGGCATGCGCCATGCGCGGTCACCACTTTGCTCACCTGCATTGAGCAGCTCGTGTGCCAGAGGGTTGTGTGATGAGAACAGGCCAGAGGCATGCTTGCCTAAGGCAATCACACAGGCGCCCGTCAGTGTTGCCGTGTCGATCACCAGCTCTGGATCGAAACGCTCAACATAGGTTAATACGTCACACAGTACCAGACGGCCTTCGGCGTCGGTGTTGAGGACTTCAACGGTCTGACCCGACATTGTGGTTAAAATGTCACCTGGGCGGTAAGCATTGCCCGATGGCATGTTTTCGCAGCCTGCGAGAATACCTACGACGTTGATGGGTAGCTTCATATCACAGATGGCTTTCATGGTGCCGATAACACCAGCTGCGCCGCCCATGTCGTATTTCATTTCATCCATGGCTTCGCCTGGTTTTAATGAAATACCGCCTGAGTCGAAGGTTAAGCCTTTACCAATCAATACGATAGGTTTCTCAGTGCTATCGACTGCCCCCTTGTATTCCATCACTGTCATAATGGATTCATTGGCACTAGCGCGGCCCACAGCAAGGTAAGAGTTCATGCCGAGTTTTGCCATTTGCTCTTCGCCCACAGTCGTGACATGCAGGTTTTCGTGAACTTCAGCCAATTGGCGAGCTTGAGAGGCTAAATAGGCTGGATTACAGATATTTGGCGGCATGTTAGCCACATCGCGGCATAAATGCATACCGGCAGAAACGGCCATGCCGTGCTCAATCGCACGCTCACCTAAGGTCAGTTCGCGACGAGTTGGGACATTAAACACTAACTTGCGCAGCGGACGACGGGTCTCACCTTTACGGGTTTTGAGCGCATCGAAGCTATATAAACTGCTATTGGTCGTTTCGACTGCTTGGCGAACTTTCCAATAGGTATCGCGACCTTTCACGTGTAACTCGGTCAAGAAGCACACAGCTTCCATTGAACCCGTTTCATTTAAGGTGTTGATGGTTTTAGTGATGATCTGCTTGTACTGGCGTTCGTCTAGTTCTCGTTCTTTGCCGCAACCGACTAACAGCACTCGTTCACTCAATACGTTAGGAACGTGGTGCAGTAATAACATTTGGCCTGGCTTACCTTCTAAATCGCCGCGACGCAGTAGATTACTGATATAACCTTCGCTAATCTTGTCTAATTGCTCGGCGATGCCGGATAGACGGCGGGGTTCATAAACACCGACAACGATGCAGGCTGAGCGTTGTTTTTCGGGGCTACCGCTCTTTACGCTAAACTCCATGAGCACTCCTAGATTCTTAAAGACAAATTTTTATATTTATTGGATAATGTCTGCTTGTCCCGAAAAGGGCCTAAGTTATTACTCCAAAGGTGATTTATTCTCGGCACTTGAGTCACGTTTTTGTGAAATATCCGTGACATTTATCGTTTGCCAGGAACCCCTGAAGCTGGTCAGAAAACTACCAAAAGTAAACAGTTTACATGAAAGTTAGTCTGTTACCAGCAAAAAGATAAGTTTAGAGACCGGATCCTACCTGTGATTGTATTTAGATACCTTATTCGAGAAGTTTTAAAGGCGCAAATTGCAGTACTTTTCGTACTGTTAACTATTTTTATTAGCCAGCATTTCGTGCGCATATTGGCCGACGCCTCAGACGGTGAATTTCCAGCTTCTCTTATCGCCACCTTGATAGGCCTCAACTTACCCTATCTGGTTGTTCTCGTTTTACCTTTAAGTTTGTTCCTTGGGATCCTTATGGCCCACGGCCGCATGTATGCCGAGAATGAAATGGTCATTCTCCACGGTGTTGGTGTAAGTGAATGGTATGTTACCCGAGTAACTTTGATCCTTGCCGTTATCAACATGTTGTTTACTGGCTATTTATCCCTCTATGTCGCGCCTTGGGCCGAGGAGCAACAAAACCAAGTGCTCGAAAAAGCCCAATCCGAGGCGGGCCTTGCCGCGTTAGTGCAAGGGCGTTTTCAGGCGAGTCCTAACGGCCGTGCTGTGCTGTTTGTTGAGCGTATCGGCAAGGATAACGACTTGGATAAAGTGTTTGTTGCCCAGTTACCCGACCCAAATGACGAAATTGGCTTAACCAATGTGGTTGTAGCTAAAGGTGGGCGTGTCATTGAAGATCAAAACGGCTCGCAGCAATTACAGCTCAATGATGGGGTACGCTATCAGGGCAGCCCACAACAGAAAGACTACCAAATGATTGAATTTGGTGGCTATAAGATGCAAATCAAAGAGCAACAGGTCGATGAGCGTCGCCGCAAACTCTCAGCCTTACCGCTCACTGAATTGATGAAAGTCGAAGGACCAGAAGCCGTGGCCGAGTTCCATTGGCGTTTAGCGATTCCGCTGGCGATTCCTATCATGACACTCATTGCCGTGCCGCTGGCGCGAGTCAATGTGCGCCAAGGAAAATTTGCCAAAATGCTTCCCGCGGTGCTGTTATATCTTGGCTATTTTGGCCTGATGGTCGCGGGGCGGAAAGCGTTGCAAGATGGTGTTATTCCACAGTATTTGGGTATGTGGTGGATCCATTTATCGGCACTGATTATGGGGATTTTGCTCCTCGGTAAAGACAGACCTTTATTTGCCCGTTTATCGGCGGTAATGGCGCGTAAAAAGGTGGCCGCATGAAGATTTTAGACCTTTATATCGCCAGAGTTTTATTGAGCACCTCGGCGTTATGTTTACTGGTGCTGACAGGTTTGTCGGGCATTATTAAGTGGGTGGACCAACTGCGACTAGTAGGTCGTGGTACTTACACTATGATGGATGCGGGGATTTATGTGTTATTCCTCGTGCCCCGCGATATTGAAATGTTTTTCCCGATGGCGGTACTGTTAGGTGCCTTGATCGGTATGGGGATGCTGGCCTCTAATTCGGAGCTTGTCGTCATGCAAGCATCGGGAATGTCGCGGTTGCAAATCACCTTATCAGCGATGAAAACCGCTGTACCGTTGATGTTGCTGGTGATGGCATTGGGAGAGTGGGGCGCGCCAGTGGCCGAGCAAAAGGCCAATGAACTCCAAGCCATTAAACTCTCCGGCGGCAGTTTGATTAAATCCCACCGAGGCATTTGGGCCAAGGACGGCGATTTGTTTGTCAATATTGGCGAAGTCGCCGATATTGATAAGCTAAACAATATTACTTTATATAAGTTTAACAGTGAGTTAAAACTAACCAATGTGGTGCATGCTAAAAGCGCATTTTTTAGCAAAGACAGTTGGCATCTCACAGATGTAAAACGCACAGATCTTAGTTATGACGAGGTTAAGCTCGAACATTTAGATGAAGATATTTGGCGTTCAAGCTTGACGCCCGACAAACTCAGCGTGGTATCGGTCAAGCCCGAGGCATTATCGATCCGCGGCTTAATGGGGTACTTAGAGTATCTTAACAGCAATAGCCAAGACCCAAGCCGCTACGAATTAGCCCTTTGGCGTAAGGTGATGCAGCCTGTTACCGTTGGGGTGATGATGCTGGTGGCCTTATCCTTTGTGTTTGGGCCGCTACGGACCGTGACCATGGGCGCCCGGGTGTTACTCGGTGTGGTCGCTGGATTTAGCTTCTATATCAGTAATGAGATCTTTGGCCCTATGAGTATGGTATATGAGTTGCCTGCCTATATTGGTGCTATGGCTCCGAGTCTGTTATTTACTGGTATTGCCTTTTACTTTATCCGGCGGTGATATAACGCTGGGAATAAAAAAACGACGCCATGGCGTCGTTTTTTATTGGGGCAATTTTACTAGGGATCAGTAGTGAGATTTAACTGCACAATTTAAGCACCATGCCAGTTGCGCATTTGGTTTGCTTCCTTAGACAGAACAACCACTTCTGAGCGGGTCATCATATCCTGTAATGCGAGTTTATCGTCGTTGATCAGCACCCACAAATTACCAATGCCGAGTAATGACCAGACGATGCGTGCATAGGCGGTGATCATGCTTAGGTTTTGGCCGTTTGGATGTTGGATCTTAAGGCGCCAGGCGCGCATCCCAAGGGTTTGACCGCCCTTACTCCAAAAAAGCGCATAGAAAGTGCCTACGCAGAGCACTAACCAGAGTTGATAAATCCCATGGTAAATCGGTGTGCCATTGAGGGCGTCGGACACATGTTCAAAGCCATTCATGCTAATCAGGCCCGAGGCTGTGAGTCCGAAGAAAATACCAAAGCCGATGGCGCCAGCAAACATATACACGGCTACTGCGAGCAGCAGGTCATAGATCATTGCCCCTAAACGGCGGAAGAATCCTGCACGGGGAAAGTTAGCATGTTCAGCGTTTAACATCTGCAATCCTAATTCTAAATGGATAAATGACGATAAGGCTTAGGCCTCGGGTTCTTCATCACGTACAAAGTGGATATTGCTAAAACCAAAGCGCGCAAATTCGACCTTGCGATAGTCTTTTTCAGCCTTGGCACCTTTGCGTGAGGTCATGGCAATTTGTTGTTCCATCGCGAGAAACTTGGTTAAGTCAATGCCTTCGGCCTCGGCCACAGCTTCGTATAAATCGCGGTGTTTATCATAACTAAAGGCGATGGTTTTCGTCTCACCTTTGAAGGTGTAAGTCACTTGACGCGCCATGGTTTTCTCCTGAAAAAGTCCTGAAATAAGTCTGGAATTAGTTAAATTCGCTTCTAAAAATAAAATACACCGCACCGAGGATACACAGGCCCGCCCAGAGATAGTCGAGTTTGAGTGGCTCCTTCATATAGAAATAGGCGAAGGGCACAAACAAGCTTAAGGTGATGACTTCCTGCAGGATTTTTAATTGGCCGACATTCATCACCGTGTAGCCGATACGGTTAGCAGGCACTTGCAGCAGATATTCAAACAGGGCGATGCCCCAGCTGACTAAGGCGGCAATAATCCAAGGCTTTGAGCCTAAGGATTTTAAATGCCCGTACCATGCGAAGGTCATAAAAATATTGCTAAGACAGAGTAAACCGATAGTCGTTAGGGTGGGGGTCATCATTCTTCTCGATGATTAAGCTTATAAATCATATACATTGCATCGTCGGTATAGCTGCCAAGGCATTTCTCTATGGCCTTAGGTTTAAAGCCCATTTTACGCCAGTAGCTATCGGCACCCTGTACCGCGACCAGAGAGAGGGAGCTCAAGTTAAAGCGATCCGCAAGCTGCTTTAAGCGCATTAAGGCTTTGGAGCCAGCGCCTAAACCTTGAGCCCTTACCGAGATGGCAATATCGTGCAGATACAAGGTATCGGCCTTAGGTAACTGAGTGATGGGCTCATACAGTGCGGGAGGCATATTGGTGGTCCAAGGGTGGGCGAGGCAATAGCCCACCACCGACTCATTCACCTCAAATACAAAGCAGGATTGAGGTGAGACGTGCCACTTGCTTTGCAATACATGCAGGGGTTCAGGATCCAATTGGGAGTAACATTCTTCCTGGATCTGTAAAATAGCATCCCAATCCTGTGGGGTGATTGCACGCAGTAACATGGTCGACCTTTTCCGTCCAAAACAGTGTGAATAAATAAGTTGGGGATTATATACCCAAATCGCAGCAAAAGCTTTGAAACTCGCCAGTGCTGCGATTATCTAGGCGGTTTACCGCGTTTATCCCAAATAACGTTGCTTCAAATGTTCAGCAAGATATTGGCTATTTAGCGGCTCGCCAGTGGCTTGAATGATGAGCTCATCCGTTGTCAGTAATGATCCTTTGGACCAAATGTGGCTGCCAAGCCAGTCAAATACTTGGGATAACTGGCCGTTATCGATGAGATTTTCAATCGGGCCTAAGCTTCGCTCCAGCGCAAAACGGCATTGGGCGGCATACATGGCGCCTAAGGTATAACTTGGGAAATATCCCAATTCACCCACGGCCCAATGGATATCCTGCATACAACCATCGCGATAGCTACCATCGGTATTGATCCCAAGCAGTTGTTGCATCTGGCTTGACCAAAAATCGGGAAGGTCATCCACACTCAGGCTACCGTCGATAAAGGCTTTTTCTGCCTCAAAGCGCAGTAGAATATGGCAAGGGTAAGTGACTTCATCGGCATCGACACGGATAAGCCCCGGATTGACGCGGGTATAGTGTCTTGCCAAGTCTTGGGCGCTGTACTCGCGGTCCAAATGCTGTTTAATCAGTGGTTGCAGTTGGCGTAAAAACGCGGGATTGGCACCGAGTTGCATTTCACAAAATAAGCTTTGGCTCTCATGGACGCCCATCGAGCGAGCCAATCCTGCGGGCTGACCGCGCCATGGTTTTGGTAAGCCCTGTTCATAACGGGCGTGGCCAGTTTCATGCACTATGCCCATGATAGCGCTGCTAAAATCGGCTTCATTATAACGCGTCGTGATGCGTACATCGCTAGGCACTCCACCACAAAATGGGTGACTGCTGATATCGAGCCTGCCATGGTTAAAATCAAACCCTAAATAGGCCATCACCGCTTGGCCGAGGGCTTGCTGTGCCTTGATTTCGAAGGGGCCATTAAGGGAAAGCTTGGGTTCACTGGCTTGTTTTGCCAGCACATCTTGAATAAGAGAGGGTAACCAAGTCTTCAAGTCGCCAAAGGTTTGTTCGAGCTTGGCCGTGGTCATGCCGGGCTCAAATTTATCGAGCAGGGCATCGTAGGGGGAGATGTTAAGGGCCTGCGCGCGAATTAAGGCTTCTTCCCTCGCGAGGGAAATCACCGCTTTTAGATTCGGTTTAAAACCTTGCCAATCATTGTTTTTGCGTTGCTCGCGCCAAGCATTTTCACACTGGTAGGCCATTTTCGTTTTGGCCTGTACCAGCTCGCCGGGCACTAAGGTCGCCTGTTGATACTGATATTGCATTTCCCTCAGATTGGCCTGTTGCTCTGGACTCAGCGCCTCTTGTGAGGCTTGTGCTAGGTTATCACCAAGCTCTGGCGCCGTTTTAAGGCTATGGATATGTAATGCCAGCTCTGCCATCGCATCACCACGTTCACTGCCGCCACCGAGGGGCATCATGGCGGCCTGATCCCAATCACCTAGCGCACTAAAATGTTCAAAATGTGAAATTTTCTGGAAATGGGCCGTGAGTTTATCGTAACTTGGCGTAGGTTCTCTGGTGTTCATAGCGGTATCCATAGACTCAATCTTAAGGTGCTGTCGTTATCTATTAGCACGAAAAAATAACAATAACAGGATGATAATATCATGCAGCCAAAATCACATCACACTAAACCCCTAAAAGTCATAAGCATGCCGTTGTTGGTCGGTTTATCCAGTGCCGCCCATGCCGGAGCCGAGAGCTTTGCGCCTGGAACCGCCATCCCCGAATTTGGTCAAGTGGCTAAGGTCGAAAGTACTCTTGCGATCCCTGCTGGGATGAAGTTTAAGGTGGCCTTCGATATGAGCAAGGCGGCCGATGTCGGTCAAGTGAATCGTCAGCTCGACAGCCTTGCCCGTTTTATCAATATGCACGTGGCGGCTGGCGTTAAAGAAAGCGATATTGAGCTAGCGATGGTGGTGCATGGCAGTGCCGTTGGCGATTTAGCCGATGATAGTTTTTATGCCAAGCAGCGCAACGGGGCGCAAAACCCCAATAAAGCCTTAGTGAAAACCTTAGTGGCCCATGGAGTAAAATTTTATATCTGTGGTCAGAGCGCCGCTTATTTTGACTTACACAACGCCTCTTTGTTACCGGGTGTCGATATGGCTCTGTCTGCGATGACGGCCCATGCGATTCTGGCGCAGCAGGGATTTAGTCAAAATCCGTTTTAGGGTAAATTTTTGTTTGGAAACTAGGCTCACCTTGCTATTCTGTCACTCGTAAGTTGATAATTACAGTGAAGTAAATGGAATGCTGTATCGTTCAAGGAGATGACTATGTGGGCGTTTTTAGTTGAACAGCCTAACCTACCTTACACTATTGCCTTCGCCTGCGTGCTTGTCCTTGGTGTGTTTGAAGCCTTAGCCCTAGTCATAGGGCTAAGCATGATGAGTGCGCTCGACCAATGGGTTCCCGCCGATGTGGATTATGATGCCGAGATTGGCGGCACTGGCCTGACGGGGATAGCGGGCTGGTTGTGTCTAAATCGATTACCCTTGCTTATCTGGTTTGTGCTGGCACTGACTAGCTTTGCGCTTGTCGGTTATATTGCAAATTACCTGAGCTTGCTATTCACGGGCGTCTTGTTACCCCAACTCTTTACCTTACCGATTGCCGTGGTTGGTAGTGCGTTTGCCTGTCGCTATCTCGGGCGGATATTGGCCGATCTACTCCCTAAGAATGAGTCTACTGCCATATCCCTTGATGATTTAAGTGGTTATGTCGGCACTATCACCCTAGGCTGCGCTATGAAGGGCATGCCATCGGAAGCCGTGGTGCGCGATAAACATCAACAAAAACATTATGTATTAGTCGAACCCGAAACCTCGGGGATCGAGTTTGCCAGTGGCACGCAAGTGGTGCTGCTGAAACGAGAAGGAAGAGTCTGGTCTGCGACTCGCTTTGATAATTAATTTTCCAAAGCCATTAACGAAAAAGGAAAGCAAATGGATGTGTTAAACGATGTAACCAGTTCGAGCAACTTCGTGTTGTTAGTTGCCGGAATGGTATTGATTGGCCTGATTGTGATTGGTCTGATTTTCGCCAAATTATATAAACGTGCAACGAAGGAAATGGCCTTTGTACGTACGGGTTTTGGCGGCGAAAAAATTATTAAGGATGGCGGCGCAATAGTCCTGCCCGTGCTGCATGAAACCATCGCAGTAAATATGAATACCCTGCGTATCGAAGTGGAGAAAACCCAAAAAGATGCGCTGATCACTAAGGATAGAATGCGCGTCGATGTGAAGGCCGACTTCTATCTGCGTGTGGCGCCTAATGCGGAAGGCATTTCGATGGCGGCACAAACCTTAGGTACCCGTACCACGCGCGTGGAAGAGCTGAAAAAGCTGATGGAATCTAAGTTTGTTGACGTGTTACGTGCGGTCGCGGCGGAAATGACCATGACCGAGATGCACGAGCAGCGCGCCGATTTTGTCCAGAGGGTACAGAATAACGTTGCTAACGATCTCGAGAAAAACGGGCTAGAGCTCGAATCCGTTTCGTTGACGGGTTTTGACCAAACTGACCTGCAATTCTTCAATGAGAATAACGCGTTTGACGCCGAAGGTCGTGCGCGTTTAGCTAAGATCATCGAAGAAAAACGTAAAGAGACCAACGATATTCAGCAGGAAAACCGCATCAAGATCGAGCAGCGTAACCTCGAGGCTGAAAAAGAATCGCTGGAGATTGAAAAGGCCGAAGAAGAAGCACGCCTCATTCAGCAGCAGTCGCTCGAATTTAAGCGTGCTGAGCAAAAAGCGGAAATTATTAAGCAAAAAGAAAACAAGGCCCGTGAAGAACGCGAAGCTGAAATTGCCAAAGAGCGCGCAATCGAAACTGCGGAAATCGAAAAGACTAAAGACATCGAAACCCGCGAGATTGAAAAGCGCAAATCTATCGAACAGGCACGTATTCAACAGCAACGTGATATCGAAGTTGCCGAGCAAGAAAAACACATCGCGGTAGCCGCGAAGTCGGAAGAAGAGTCTGCCGCCCGTGCCCGCGCCGCCGAAGCTGAAAAAACCAAGGTAGAGAAAGAAGAAGCGGTTATTACGGTGCGCCAAGTGGCTGAGGCGAATCGTCGTAAAGAGATTGAAGTGATCGACGCTCGCAAAGAAGCGGAGCGAGATGCGGTAGGCGTGACAGTGCAAGCCGAGGCGGAAAAACGTGCCGCCGAAGACAGATCGAGCGCGATTCTGATTGAAGCCCGCGCCAGTGCCGATGCCAAGAAACTGCAAGCCGAGGCCGACGAGAAGGTCTATGCGGTTGAAGCGGCGGGTAAACAAGCGCTGTATGAAGCCGAAAACGTGCTGCGTGATGAGCAAATTGCGCTGCAAAAATCCCTCGCTATCTTAAAAGCACTGCCTGAGATTGTCGCGCAGGCGGTTAAACCACTGGAAAACATTGAAGGCATTAAAATCCTTCAAGGTTATGGCGCTGGTAATCAATTGGCATCGGGAGCTGATGGCGCGGTCGCGCATCAAGGCGGTATCGCCGAGCAAGTGACTAGCGCAGCGTTAAACTACCGCGCCAATGCGCCAGTGGTCGATGCCATGCTGCGGGAGTTAGGCTTAGTGCAATCGGAATCAGGCACTTTAAATGACTTACTCAATGGCAATAATGCCTTAACCACCGAAGCCTTAAATGTCGTCAAGTCGGCAAATAGCGGATTAAATGGTTATAGCCAGCAACATACTGTGATAGAGCCTAAGATAAGTAATTGATATTGATAGTTTAGTGTAAAGCGCCTGCGGGCGCTTTTTTTATGCCAGTAACCGCAGCGCCAATATGTAGTATTCCACTATTACCCTAAATTTAATGGTCGGAGTAGAGTGAGATCCGATGTTGCGTTTTCCCATATCGAATAAAAGGAGTTTCTCATGGCCAATATTTTGATCATTGCTGGTGATTTTGTGGAAGATTATGAGTTAATGGTACCGTTCCAAGCCCTGCAAATGGTGGGGCACAGCGTAACGGTTGTTTGCCCTGATAAAGTGGCTGGGCAAACCATTAAAACGGCTATCCATGATTTTGAAGGCGACCAAACCTATACCGAAAAACCAGGGCACTTATTTGCCCTAAATGGCAACTTTGCCGGTACCAACGCCAGTGATTACGATGCGTTGCTGCTTCCCGGTGGCCGTGCGCCTGAGTATTTACGCCTAAACCCTGCGGTGATTGACTTAGTGGCGGGATTTGCAGCCCAAGACAAACCTATAGCTGCCATTTGCCATGGCGCGCAGTTACTGACTGCGGCCGATGTGGTACGCGGTAAGAAAGTGTCAGCTTATCCCGCTTGTGCGCCAGAGGTGAAACAAGCGGGCGCCGAGTATTGCGAGATTGAGGTGACGGCGGCAATCACCGATGGCAAGTTAGTGACGGCCCCCGCTTGGCCAGCGCATCCTGCATGGTTGGCGCAGTTTAACAAGTTATTGAATTAACGATATTCATCTAACGTTATTTATGGCATAACAGTTCGGGTAGGGCTTAAGTTGAGTATCCGCTGGGGACTTAAGCTAAGCGCAATACTAGTGCAAAGCGCAATACTTGGTTAGGGAGTGATACTGTGTGTGAAATCTATTCCGGTGCCGAACCTGAACTGTTTTTAACCCGTATTTACCGAGAGGTGTTAACTCGCCACGGAGAGGTGGCTAACTTTGCTTCCTTATTGCGGGTGGCCTGCACTACCCATCTTAATCAGGGGCAGCGTTTGGTGTTAAAGCCTAAGGTTGCGCTAAACGCCAAATCCTCTTGAATATCCATTTCATCTATGCGATTTGAAAAGACCAAGCTTGCTACGTTAGTACAGAGCTAGTTTCTTGTGAGCATCTAAAAATATGAGCTTTTCGATTTAGCTCGCAAAGGCTTGGGTATATTTCTGGATAATCTGTTCCACTTTCCCATTGGCTTTTAGCTGCGCTATCGCGTGATTGAGGGCGGGCAGTAAATCGGCATGTTCTTTACGTAGCCTTAGCACCAGTACACCATCGGAATGCACTGCGGCTAATCCTACGGGGATCTTAAGCTTATTCGACCAATATAAGGCGGGATAGTTACCCGAGATAATCGCCGTGATGCGGTGTTTATCTAACGCCTTAATCAGCTCTTGCTCCGAGGTAAAATCGACACGGATAAACTCCTTGTCGTCATGGTACAAATATCCCCTGACTGTACCGATTTGCTTGCCTTTAATCTCACTGATTTCTTTATAGGATTCAACATTTTCGGGTCTGGTCACCACGTATTCTGTGATCGGCATGATGGGATCGGATTTCACGAATAAGGGACCCAAATCTTGGTTTTCAAACCAACTGGGGCTGACCACATCAAAATCTAATTGACCCGTTTCAAGGGCGTTGTTTGTCCGTTTGGGCGGCAAGGAAAGGTTTTCGCCCTCAATATTCGCTAAGGATAAAATCTGCGGGATTAATTCAGTAATCATTCCCGGAGCATCGGGTTGATTGGCAATAAAATACGGATACCAAGAATACGAACCAGTAATGTTGTACTTGAGTTGTTCTGCATAGGACTGAGGGATAAACAAAATCAGTAACAAAACGCCTTTAACGAGCCAACGATAGAGAATACTTCCTTTACCCATCTAGTCCATCACTCCTTGGTTGATCGAGCTTAGTGATTACTACGCTACATTGTATTCTTTCGTTGTGAAAAAATTGTTATCTGTAGCGCAGTTTTCCTATTCAAGCAGTTTTCAGTCCTTAAACCAAGAGCTGGCACAATGCAGGTAGCTGATTTTGAGGGTAAATTTGATAGGTCTTATGGTGTTTAATCAGGCTAGTTTTCTTATTGCCCTGACTTATCAACAAACCATGGGAGAGGGCGACTTGAGTCAACAGCTGCTCATCGGCGCGAACATACAAGTTGATGGGCTTGATAAGCTGATTGTCTTGAATATGTTGAGTAAACTCTTTTACATCAATGACTAAGCTCGATTGGCCATCGGCATCCAGCTTGAGTTTGGTGTTAATGTCAGTGTCGGTAAACACTAGCCATTCGAGCTGGGTTAACTCGGCAATCATAGCGTTTAATGCCGTACCTAACTCCACGTGTGAGTTTTCAACACTCTGATATTGATGGACAATTCTCTCCAATAATCGCTTAAGTTCGGCGCCAGCACCTTGACTGCGAGCCATACGGATCCATGCCGTGAGATCGTCGGCCACCAGTTTCGAGAAACGCTTTTCTTTGAGCGCCTCAACCATCCAGTTACACAGAAAATGACTCTCCTGCGCGGCAGTTCGTTGGGCTTTTTTAGCTTGGGCTGAGGCGGTTAAATCGGCAAGACCCGCGCGGGCGAGTTCGAGTATGGCTTGGTTATAGGTTTGAGAATTCATTGTGGCTCCGCCGCGGGCTAAAGGATTGATCTAATGGAACGTGTGGTATCGATTGCGGCCAAGCTAGTTTAGCAAAGCAGCCGCTAAATCGATAACGATTCTTAGCGACTGCTTGGATGAGGGATAGATTATTCTGGCGAACCCACGAGGCTGGCGGCGGTCAGAATCAACTTAGGTGCGGGTCTCACCTTATAGTTGGGATTCACATATTGGAAATGGATTAATCCTTGGGTATCAGCGATATAAATTGCTGGCACTGGTAGAACTAAGCGCTTATCGCCTTCGGGTGTGGTCCACAGTGTGTTATCCAGATTTAAGCGACTCAGGTAAGTATCAGTCACTTGTTTGCTGGTGTAAAAGGCAAGACCAAAGGCTTGCGCTGCCTGCATTTTTTCATCGGAAAGCAGCTGATATTTTAGTTCGTTTTTAGCGGCTGATGCCTTTAATTGTGCGGGCGTATCGGGTGAAATGCCCACCAGTTGAAAGCCCATGTCGATAAGCTTAGGCTCGATTGCTTTGAGCTGACCCATTTGGTTGTTGCAAAACGGGCACCAGCCGCCACGGTAAAAGAAGAAAATCGTTGGCTTTTGTGCCGTTAATTTCGCTAAATCAACGCTTTGACCATTCATATCTTGCAAAGTGATTGCGGGGATTTGCTCACCGTTGAGTAATGGGCTCACCGAATATTCATCCTTGGCGATAGGTTGGGCTAACGTACTAAAACTGCCGAGCAATAGGCTGGTGGTCAGTAAAAAGCGCTGTAGTAGGGACTGCATCAGTCATCTCTCCGTGTTATTTGATTATTCTTCTTAATCAAGCGATTGAGTCTGGCTTGTGTCTTTGAGTCGGTCTAGGTTGTAGTGACTCAGATAAGAACGGCTAACGGGCCAATTTATTGCAGTTTTAGTGGCATCTTTTATCAAGGAGTATGAATTAATCGTTAGCGTGGTGGAGCTTCGTTTTGCTGTGACTCAAGGGTGTGGTGGAGAAGCATGTAGTGATACTATTGCTTGGATGTTCATAGGTTACAGAGCAATTCACTCAATTTTTCAATAGGAAGCAGTAAATGGATAAGGGATTATTTAACGCATTAAAGAAAGTCTATTATAAAAAGTCCTACCGTAAAGATGAGCATGGCTATCAGCAAAGAATCGATAATGGCGATGTGTTCGATGTTGATACGGGAACCTCTATCTATTCCTATCAAGGCCTATCTGATACCGAAATAGCATTGATTGAACAAAGTGGCTATCCGGTTAACGACAGGGTTAAGCTGAGTCATGATGATGTGGTGCTCGGCTATAAAGCGATACTAAAGCAGGCTAATCTTTCCCTCGACAATTTACTGGCGGCCTATTTATGTGGTTTTTCAAGCTTCCCGCGCGGTCGTCAACCAATTCTCAGCTATCTGTTTGCTAAGGCGCTACCAGAACATTCGATGCCAACCGATAGTGACATTTGTCCTGTGTGTTCCATCAAGCGCGTTAACTGGATTGAGCAGGGGCAAGAAATCTTTTCCTGTTACGCTGGCAGTGTGTGGAACGAGCGCTGGGCGCACAAACTCATAGAATTACAAGAATTTTTTACGCTATCGCCTTGTAAACCAAGCGCTGAGGATGTGGCCATCTTCAGTGCTTTAATTGAGGCAATTCGTCAGGCTCCTGCGGATGAAACACCTGGAAAACTCGAGCAAAGGGTGAAGAAAGCCAAGATTATCCCTAAATTTAATAAGTACAGTTTCCGTGGCCAACTGACGGTGTTAGCTGAGCTTGGTATCATGCCTAATCCTTATGTTGCGCCGCTCTATGAGACTTTTACGCCATTTGAGAATATCTGCAATATCAAATATCCCGGCAGTATTCGCTCCGATATCATCTTACCGCTTGCGGGCTGGTGCGGTGAAAATCCCATTGATGAGGCACGACTTAACCAATTGTTTGGCGGTTTTTCGAATAAGTGATCAGCCTCAGTTCCGTG
Source organism: Shewanella decolorationis S12 (assembly GCF_000485795.1). Taxonomy (GTDB): domain Bacteria; phylum Pseudomonadota; class Gammaproteobacteria; order Enterobacterales; family Shewanellaceae; genus Shewanella; species Shewanella decolorationis. The sequence goes on along the minus strand of NZ_AXZL01000073.1, from coordinate 171,300 downwards.
GGCTAAGTATTGAGTAAATGAGGCCTGCTGATTTAGTCCGTTTAGAGATTGGACTGAGATAAGCCATCTTTAGAGCGAGTTACTCTTATAGCCTATGGCTTGTAGCTCATGAATTCGGCTCAATAGAAAAGCGTCCCTTGGGACGCTTTTTTGCTTTTATGGCGAGACTGATAGGCAAAGCGGTATCGCCTATATCAGTTGTTTATTTTAGCTTTTTTGCCTTGCTTGGGGCTTGGCCAACCTTCATTTTCACCCGGCGGCCCTGCATGCTTTTCTCGGCGATGATCTGCTCGCTGACGTTGTCGAGTCGCTGTTGTTTCTTGGCAAAACTACGACGGGTTTGTAGCTGCTTTAACAGCAAGTCGCGACTACCGACTTCGTATCCTGGCACGGTAATTCGACGAATTTTTTGGCCGATTAGCTTTTCAATATCAGCTAGTGTGCGCTCTTCTTCACGGCTCACAAATGAAATTGCAACCCCAGATTTACCCGCGCGGCCGGTGCGGCCAATACGGTGCACATAGTCTTCGGCAAGGAAGGGTAAGTCGAAGTTGACTACATACTCAAGGCTTGGGATGTCTAAGCCTCGGGCGGCGACTTCGGTGGCAACTAAAACGCGCACTTTACCGGATACAAACTCACGCAGCGCACGGCGACGGCTACCTTGTGCCTTTTCTCCGTGGACGACTTCAGAAGGAATACCGTCTAAATTCAATTCTTTCACTAAGGTGTCAGCCGCATCGCGCGTTGCGGTAAAGACTAACACTTGTTGCCAGTTCTTTTTGCCAATCAGCTCGGATAAGAGTTCGCGTTTACGGCGCTGCTCAACTGGATACACCACTTGGCTTACAGTATCGGCGGTGGTGTTTTGCTTATCGGCACTGATCACCTGAGGCTTGACCATCATCTCGTTGGCCAGATTTTTTACTGCGCTCGAGAAAGTAGCCGAAAACAACAGGTTTTGACGTTTCTTATTCACCGCTTGGAGGATTTTTTGAATATCGGCATTAAAGCCCATGTCTAACATACGGTCGGCTTCATCGAGCACTAAAAAATCTACGTTAGAGAGGCTTAAATTACAGGCGGTAAGATGCTCAAGTAAACGGCCGGGTGTCGCGACAATAATATCAGCACCGCGTTTAAGTTTTTGCGCCTGGGTCTCAATCTTTACGCCACCGTAAATAGTTAATACGCTGAAATTTAAGTATTTGCTGTAGGCTTCAACGTTATCGGCGACTTGGGCGGCCAGTTCACGAGTCGGCGTTAAGATTAATACTCGCGTGTTCGATTTTAAGGTTTCGCTGGGATTTTCTGCCATCTTTTGCAGAATAGGGAGAGCGAATGCCGCTGTTTTACCCGTGCCTGTTTGGGCGCTCGCCAGCACATCTTGCCCCCGGCGGATGGCGGGGATGGCCTGTTGCTGAATAGGTGTCATTTTTTGATAACCGCAATCTGAGATAGCGCGTAAAATCTCGGGGCAAAAACTAAAAGATTCAAATCTCATTTTGGATTCCTGTCAGTCACTTATTCAATCATTCAAGCGCATCATTCTATTGTTTAAAGCGCACTCTGCCGCACTTTATTCATTACAGCAGCGCTTCACTAAAATAGTGCTTCAAACCTATGCACTTGCTTACGCATTCCCACCACTCTGTATTTTCATTTTCGCACTTTGTGCAGCAGAAAAATGGCGGGCGCGGAGTATAGCAAAATTTTCGGTTAAAACCTGTACTTTTTAACCTTTTGGGCTTTTATACCAATCACATTAAATATCTAATCAGTTCAGAGTCTCACAGGCATCTCAATCCAAGGCGCATTGAAGAAGAAATGGTTATTAAGTCAATGTAACACGGAAGCGAGATGCCTGTGAGGCTCCCGCTGAATGAACAGATATTTAATACGATTGGTATTATGGCGCAGTGTTAGCGGGTTTTGACATGGATAAAGGCGTTGGAAAGGCTGAAGTGAAGCGTCTCGCACCATTGTCTGTATCGACAATGGTGCGATAGGCATATTAACCAAAGGCGCGGCGTAGACCGAGCGCCTTTTCGGCGTTTTGTTTGAGGTGATTGGCGGCATCACCAATTTGATGGGTGGCGGCGAGGTTTTCGCTACTGGTTTGGGTGATGGAGTGAATGTTGTTAGTGATTTCATGCACCACTTGGCGCTGCTGATCGGCGGCCACCGCGTTTTGCTGGGCGAAGGTGTGGATCTCACTTACCTCTTGGTAAATGGTGTTGACGTTCTCGGCGGAAGTTTGAATATCGTTAGCACACAACTCGGCATGTTGACGACTTTGCTCCATCTCCTTCGCCCAAGCATTTAGCATGCTGAACATCTTGTCGACGCTTTGGGAAATACTGTTAGTTGATAACTGGGTACGGCTCGAAAGCGCGCGTACTTCGTCGGCAACAACCGCAAACCCACGGCCTTGCTCGCCTGCGCGAGCCGCCTCAATCGCGGCGTTAAGGGCGAGCAGGTTAGTTTGCTCGGCAATCGAGTCAATCTCACCCATGGCACTGGCAACCCGCTCGGCTTCTTGATTGAGTTGATGGGCATTATTGGCCGCATCGGCGACGGATTTGGCTAATTGCTCAACTTTTTGGGTGTTGGCCTTCATATTGGCGCTGCTTTTGAGGCAGAGATCATAGGCGGTGTTGATACTGGTCGAGGTCAGCTGAGTATTTTGCGCGACTTCGGCAATGGTAGAGCTCATTTCTTCCATTGCACTGGCGAGTTGCTCAAGCTGGTTTTTCTCTTGATCTAGACTGACATAGGTTTGCTCAGTGGTCACCACCAGCTGATCGGCAATGGCGTGCAACTGATGAGCCTGATCTTGAGTGCGTCCAAGTACGCCGTTCATCTTGGCTTGCAATAGGATCAATTGGAAATCGAGAATCGATGAGGTATCTGCGCCCGAGTAGATATAGCGGCTGATAGAGTCATATTTCTCCTGCATTTCAATCAATTTGGCTGGAATGCGAAAGGCCTCGTCGTAGAAAATGGCCAGATTGAGGCTCATCAAAACCGCCCCTGCGAAAATCACGCCCCAACCCCAAAAGTAACCTGCAATCAGTAAACCTGTGGTAGCGACGACTGCGGAGACAAAACGTTTTTGCATTAAGCTGAGTGGTTTAGGGATGGGTTTATTTTGTATTAGCCTGCGGTAGATCTCCGTGGCTTTACTGACATAGGCCGCCTGCGGCTGAATACGCACCGACTGATAACCTATGATAGTCCCATTCTCAAACAGGGGAGAAACAAAGGCATCGACCCAATAATAATCACCATTTTTACAGCGATTTTTGACTATGCCTCGCCAGGATTGGCCGGATTTCAGCTTTTCCCACATCTCTTTAAAGGCGTCACTAGGCATATCTGGGTGACGCACTTTGTTGTGGGGATAGCCAATTAATTCTTCGGCACTATAACCTGATACTTCTGCAAAACGTTGATTAACGTAGGTAATAATCCCACGGGTATCAGTGGTAGAAATTAACTCGTCTTGTGGTTTTAGGCGGATTTCTTGTGCATTGCTATGGATATGGCTGTTTTTACTGCGGATAGGGTTACTCTGGCTCATTTAGTGTGTCCATTCAGGGCCGATACGACTTTTAGGGTAAATATAATGGGTAGAACAGGTGCCAGCTCTCATGGGGGCGGGCTGATTATGTGATAATGGTATCATTTTTGTGTGGGTATTGGAGAGCGGTTTTTTAGCTTTACCCGCAACCAAAGTAATGTTTTATTGCTTTTATAAGGTTTTGCAAATATTAGTTTTTTTATTGTTGTTTAAACGAGTGTTTATCCTGCCTTTCACCAAATTTAGTGTGATATCTACTTTAGTGTTAGCGGTTTTCTTAAGGTAAAAATAACCTTAGATTCACAACGCGTCCTGAAATTTTTTACTAAGCTCATTAACATATTGGTTTGCGGTTTTTATTTGGTTTGTACAAGACAAAATGTTATCAGATAGAGATGTTAGAGAGTTCTAAAGGTAAGGCGATTAAGGGTTTTAGACTTACTCACAAGCTAGCATTGGATTGCAAAAGGATTTTTATGGCTAGAGCAGAGCCGAGAGAGTTTACCCGATATACATCTGGTCTTTCCCACTGGCGCAGAGTGATTTTTAAACGGTTATTTGGGTTTCTTGCGATCCTGTGTGTGCCTGTGTATTTCACCAGTGTTTATCTTTGTATTGCTGCCGATTTATGGGGCATGGCGATTTTTGATACCTTTGCATATTTGTTATTAGTCTTATTGCTTTTTTATCCTCATTTTTCTGATCGGCTTAGATTTAGTTTAGGATGTTTGCTTGCCTATGCCATTGGTGTTGGCTTTCTTATTGCGATAGGGCCGTCAGGCGCTGGATTTTTCTGGCTATTTATTTTCCCTCCGCTGAGTAACATTTTTTTAGGCACTAAGGCGAGCATCTACGCCCAAGTTTTAAATGGTGTGAGCTTAATTTTGATTGGGTTGGCGTATCATTATGAGTGGCTGATTTGGCCCGTCACTCAAGGATATAGCACTGGCATTTGGGCTGTTGTTTCAATTAATTTCCTCGTAACCAATGCGATGGTAACCCTGACTATCGCTTATCTCTTAGGCAAGTTAACCTCCTCCCTCGATTCTACTCTGGCTTCTCGGCAAGCGACTGTACTGGGCTTAGCTAAGCTTGCTGAATATCGAGATAATGAAACCGGAGCGCATTTGTTGAGAATGCGGCAATACTCAAAAATGCTCGCTACACAGCGTATGTTGGCTGACAATCCGCCACCAGAGTTAGACGAAGATTTTATTCAAGACATTAGCCTCTCGGCAATTTTGCATGACATAGGCAAAGTTGGCATTGCCGATGCAATTTTGCTAAAACCAGGCCGATTAACTCCAGATGAGTTTGAACAAATTAAGGCGCATCCCGTTATTGGGGGGCAGGTTCTGGCCAGTTTGTTAGAGTATGCTCCCCAATGCACCTTTATTAAAATGGGTAGGGATATTGCTTCAGGCCACCATGAGAAATGGGATGGTAGTGGTTATCCACTTGGATTAAAAGAAGAAAATATTCCCTTGTCCGCAAGAATTGTTGCTCTAGTCGATGTGTATGATGCGTTAACATCGCCACGCTGTTATAAGCGGCCCTTTAGTCATGAAGATGCCAAAGCCATGATTCTTGAGGGGCGAGCCACACATTTTGATCCTGCCTTAGTTGATTGTTTTATGCAAATTCATACTGAGTTTGAGGTGTTGTCAAAAGCGTCGTTACATGATGATCCTCAGTTAACGGTGGCACAACCTAAAACGTTGTAACCTCAATACGCTAAAACAATAAACCCAAGACTGATTGTCTTGGGCTTATGTGGTTTGGGTTTTTAACGATGAGTGATTAAATGGCTTTTGTCGCCTGTGTGAGCCACTCAAGCTCACTGCCCGACATTAATGGCGATAAGGTATTAAACACTTTCTGATGGTAAGTATTAAACCAGTCGATTTCGCCTTGGGTTAACAGGCTCTTATCGATAAGGCGAGCATCCATTGGGATCAGCGTTAAGGCATCAAATTCATACATCTCACGCTCGGCGCCCTTTAAGGCTTTACAGTGTTGCACTACCACTAGGTTTTCTAAGCGGATCCCAAAACTGTCGGCGCGGTAATAACCTGGCTCGTTGGATAGCACCATGCCTGGCATTAGGGCGATGGCATTGAGGTTTTTACCGATGCGCTGCGGGCCTTCGTGCACGCTGAGGAAATGACCGACGCCGTGGCCAGTGCCGTGGTCGTAATCAAACCCATGTTGCCACAGATATTGGCGGGCGAAGGCATCGAGTTGTTGCCCCGTTGTGCCTTTAGGATAGCGGGCTTGATCTAAGGCGATATGGCCTTTTAATACTAAGGTGACCATTTTCTTCTGTTCATCGGTCACTTTACCAATGGCGATGGTGCGAGTGACATCCGTGGTGCCGTCCAGATACTGAGCGCCAGAATCCACAAGGTAGATGCTGTTCATCGTCATCATCGCAGGCGTGCCATTGTTATGGTTGTAGTGGCACATGGCCGCATTGGCGCCAGCGGCGGAAATGGTATCGAAACTTGGCTCGCGATATTGTGGATCTTCGAGGCGGAAGCTTTCTAACTTGTCGGCGAGGGTTGCTTCATCGTGCAGACGATTGGCGGCAACTTCGGCATCGAGCCAAGCGAGGAAACGGCTCACGGCCACACCATCACGGATATGGCTGGCGCGCATGCCGGCTAATTCGGCGGCATTTTTCTGTGCCTTAGGCAGGGAGACGGGATCAATACCGGCAATTAACTTAGCGCCTGCATCGCGGGCGAGATTTTGTGCCCAAGCGTTAGCAGAATTTGGATCGGCGAGCAGTTTCACGCCCTGTAGGCTTGCCAAGGTATCGGCAAGGGAAGCTTCGCTGTTAAAGCTCACACCTGCTCCAACGTGTTCCTCAATGCCTTCAGGGAGTTTGCTTAAATCGGTGAACAGTTGCATATCGCCATTGGCGTGAAGTAGCGCGCAGCCGAGCACTACGGGAAGACGCGGCACATCGTTTCCACGGATATTGAGCAGCCAGCAGAAGGAGTCCAAAGCGGCGATCAGCGCGACATCGGCGCCCGCTTTTTTGACTAATGCGCCAATCTCGGTCCGTTTTTGCAGGCTGGTTTTACCCGCACTCTCATTACTAAATAGCGTGATAGGTGCGCTCGATGGTGCTGGTCGGTTTTGCCAGTGTTTATCAATCGGATTCTGTTCGACAGCAACCAGTTCAATTTGGACTTTCGCTAATGTCGCTTTGGCGTTTTCAAACCAAGCTAAGGTGTGTAAACGGGCATCAAATCCTACGCGCGCACCAGCGGTTAACGTGTCACATAGCCATTCGATTTGCGGTGTGTCGGTCAGGCTTTCATAACTGAAGAGATTTGCATCCACCTGCAGACGCACTTGCACCGTATAACGACCATCGGTAAAGATGGCGGCTTTGTCTTTTAAGACAATAGCCATGCCCGCAGAGCCAGTAAAATCGGTTGCCCAGTACAGACGCTCGTTATGCTCAGGCACATATTCGCCTAAATACTCATCGGCGCGCGGGATGATAAAGGCATCTAAATTGGCACTGGCGAGTTCACTACGAATGGCGGCAAGACGGTTAGCAATCTTATTAGGCAGTTGGGATGATAACGACATAGGGGCTCCAAATTTTGGCATTGGCGGCTGACGTAGGCGGCCAAATTATCCTGCGTAAGGTTGGCGAAAAGGATGCGAATTGGCGGCGATTATCGCAAGCTCTACGCTTAAGATGCAAGGGGATGGAATAAAGGATTTTGTATACAATTTTGTTTTTTAGGCATCACTTAGCGGTAACAAGGTGTGTGATCTTAGGCGAATTCTCAAATTGAAATGTTATCTTTATCACTCAGTTCTTTCGACTAATTCTTACAAATTAGCTACTTAAGTTTTATTCAATCGCTAATATTTGCCCATTATGCTAACATTCGCCATCTCCGCTCGGGGTCAGAGGGGAGCACATGTATCAGTGGAGTTGGCGATGCAAACATTAACAATAGACGTGGGCGGTAGCAAAGCCCTGTTTGAACTTCAACTCAAGGGGCATACAGAACAATATAAAATCCCCACGGGTGAAGGCTTTAAAATTGAAGATTTAAATGATCAAATCGCGGCGCTGGAACGGGATTATGATTTACAGAACTACCATTTAGCGATCGCTGTACCTGGACTCGTACAACAGAATCGTTTGGTGTCCTGTAAATCTCTGCCCGGTCTCAATGGGCTAGACTTTGAAACCGTGAAAACCCAAGGCGAACTTAAGTTTATCTGCAATGATATTGACGCTGGTATGCAGGCAACCTGTGACGAAAAATATGCCTGTGAGCTGTTAGTCATGTGTGGCACTGGAATAGGCATGTCGATCGCGTTGAGCGGCAAGGTTTTTACGGGCGCGACGGGAGTCGCGGGGGAGCTTGGGCATTGCCGGGTGATGACGGAGGCGGGGGAGTTTAGTCTAGAGCAACTCGCCAGCGGTGATTCTATCCGCAGCCGTAAGATTGCTACCGCCGATGATTTATATCTTGCCGGCACTTATCTTGGGATGGGGCTGGCGTGGGCGGTTAATCTGTTTAATCCGAATCGGATTTGGTTAGCAGGCGGCATGATGAACAGTGCGCCGTATTACAAGGGTTGTCTCGATAGTTTAAGACGCATGGCCCTAAGAGCGCCGTTAGCCGAAATGAAGATTAATCGTGTCGATGATATGGAAACCTTAGTCTGCCGTGGCTTATCAGTGATCTTGGCAAGGGATTACTCGAAGGACGCCGCCTGACGGCTTTTGATTGAGGTGCGCATGGGCTAAGATTGAGGCGTGATAGGTTCGTTCAGGCGATTAATCTTGGCTTGCTGACGCAGATATTGATTCAGATATTGATTCATATTAGGTCAAGTTCAACAGCATGCGGCCCTCGGATTTGTGTGTATGCAGTGCACTGTGCATATCACCTTGTTCGATGACCGCATTTTTGTTTACACGAGTTATCAAGGTGTCTTGTATAACCTCTTTCTTAAGAATTTCGATTTTTGTGTTGTTTTTGCTGTTGATTACTCGAGGCGATGATTCGACTCAATTGCATAATCAATCCCTTTAAATACAATTAATTGCTAATTTTTTTGAACTCAATAGTTCTACCTTTCTTTAAAGCCAATCCGGCGTTGATAATCGGTGCAACGGCCTGTTTGTTAATATTTAGTTGCAATTTAACGCTATCTCGGCATATGCTAATTAATGTAATGACAACGTTGTCATTTGTGTAAAAGGCAAACCAATCGAAAGATTGGGACGCAAAGCCTCCGGTCTAAGGGTTCGTTTGTACCTATGATAGCGGGGATACCACAGGTTGTTTCTTCATGCTGCCGTTGTGCGCACATGGTTTTAAGAGTGTTGTTTCCTGTCTACGCTTTGTTTGCCTTATTGATGCATAACTTACTCAATAGGGAAATCTCATGTTTAAGACTCAAATCTCCACCTCGGCGATGCTGGTGGCCTCGGTGCTGGCCTCTGCTGCCAGTTTTCAAGCCTTTGCTGCGCTCCCCGGTAAACCGACCTTAGGTTGGGGGGAAACCAAGTTTGCCATTATCGAGGTGAATCAAGCCGCCTCAGCCTATAACCAATTAGTGACGGTTAAAGATGCCGCCGATGTGTCGGTAAGTTGGAATCTGTGGAATGGCAATGTAGGTGATAAAGCTCAGGTTTTACTCAATGGCAGCCCTGTGTGGGAAGGGCCATCAGGCGCTTCTGGAACCGCAAATTTTAAGGTGAGTAAAGGTGGTCGTTATCAGATGCAAGTGCAACTGTGTAACAGCGATGGTTGTACAAAAAGCGATGCTAAAGAAATCCTCGTTGCTGATACTGATGGCAGCCATCTAGTCCCACTGAATGCGCCTTTAAAGGAAAACAATCGTCCCTACGCGAATAAATCGGGCAAAGTGGTCGGGGGGTATTTCGTAGAGTGGGGCGTTTATGGACGTAAATTCCCTGTCGATAAGATCCCCGCGCAAAACTTAACCCATATTTTATATGGCTTTACCCCGATTTGTGGTGGCAATGGCATCAACGACAGCTTAAAGGAAATCGAAGGCAGCTTTGAGGCATTGCAGCGCGCCTGTGCTGGCCGTGCCGATTTTAAAGTGGCGATTCACGACCCTTGGGCGGCGGTGCAAATGCCGCAGGCGGGGGTGAGTGATTACTCCGATCCCTACAAAGGCAACTTCGGCCAATTGATGGCATTAAAGCAAGCCTATCCCGATTTGAAGATCCTCCCGTCCGTTGGCGGCTGGACGCTCTCCGATCCCTTCTACTTTTTAGGGGATAAAACCAAGCGCGACACCTTTGTCGCCTCAGTGAAGGAGTTTTTACAAACCTGGAAGTTCTTCGATGGTGTCGATATTGATTGGGAGTATCCAGGTGGTGGCGGGGCAAACCTCAATTTGGGTAATGCGAATGACGGAGAAACCTATGTGCTTCTGATGCGTGAGTTACGTGCCATGCTGGATGAGCTAAGTGCTGAGACTGGCCGTACCTATGAGTTAACGTCTGCAATTGGTATTGATGACAAAAAAATGCAAAAGGTTGATTATCAGGCTGCTCAGCAATACATGGATTACATCTTCCTGATGAGCTACGACTTTAGCGGAGCGTTTACTTACACAGGTCTTGCCAATCAAACGAATCTTTACCCTTCTAGTTGGGACCCTAATACACGTTTCAGTGTCGATAAAGGGATCAAAACCCTTTTAGGTCAGGGCGTTACTCCAGGGAAAATTGTAGTTGGTGCAGCCATGTATGGCCGCGGCTGGACAGGTGTTAATGGCTATACAGATGGAAATCCATTTACAGGAACGGCTACAGGGCCTGTTAAAGGGACTTGGGAAAATGGTGTAGTCGATTACCGTCAGATAGTAAACGAATATATGGGGAATGCTTGGACCTATCTATACGATGACGTTGCCGAAGCGCCTGCTGTTTTTAACGCTGCAACAGGTGACTTAATTACCTTCGACGATGCTCGTTCTGTTAAAGCCAAGGGCCAATACGTGTTGGCCAATCAGCTCGGTGGTCTGTTCGCGTGGGAACTGGATGCCGATAATGGCGACATACTCAATGCCATGCACGAAGGTCTAGGCCATGGTGAGGGCTCGACGCCACCAGCAAATAAAGCGCCGATTGCCAATGCGGGAGCGGATATCACGGTAACGGGTGCTGCGGATGTGACGCTCAACGGCAGCGAGTCGCGGGATCCTGAAAACGGTACCTTGAGCTATCAATGGAGCCAAGTCTCGGGCCCAACTTTGAGTATCAGTAATGCGGATATGGCCAATGCGCTGGTGCAGCTGAGCGAGGCAGCATCGGATGTGGTGTATGTGTTTAGCCTGCGAGTCACAGATCCTGAAGGATTATCGTCAACCGATACAGTGACTCTCACCCATAAGGCCGAGACAGCAAACCAAGCGCCTGTGGTGACTGTGCCAGCGAGTGTGACGGTTGAAGCGGGGCAATCGGTGAGCATCAATGCGACGGCGACCGACGCCGATGGCGACAGCCTCACCTACGCATGGACAGTGCCCAGCGGCGTGACGGCGAGTGGACAAAACAGTGCCGCATTGGTGGTGACGGCGCCGACGGTTACCCAATCGACCCAATACAGTTTGAGTGTATTGGTCTCCGATGGCGCCTTAGATGCCAGTGCAGCCTTGACCTTAACCGTGACGCCTAAGGCGTCGGGCGGTCAATGTGACGCAACTGACCCTAATGCGGCCAACTATCCCGCCTGGAATGCGACAAGCATTTACAACACGGGTGATACCGTGAGTTATAACCAACTGGTTTGGAAGGCGAAATACTGGACTCAAGGTAATACACCTTCAAGAACCGCCGACCAATGGCAATTGTTAAGTCAGGTCGAGTTGGGCTGGGATGCGGGTGTTGCCTACAACGGCGGCGCAACCACTAGCTATAAAGGTCGCAAGTGGCAGGCCAAATGGTGGACAAAGGGAGATGTCCCCGGTGTCGCGTCCGTTTGGACAGATATTGGTGCTGCAACATGCCCGTAAGGGATAGCTAGAGCGCCTAAATGGAACAAAGCCATGCAGTGCATGGCTTTGTTTTTAAAATCGAAATTAATTTATCTTTAGCAGTTCAACATCAAAAATCAGTACCGAACCACCGCCAATTTTGCCAGTGCTGCGATTGCCATAGGCCAGTTCGCTTGGGATAAAGAAGCGGTACTTATCGCCTTCGACCATCAATTGCACGCCTTCGGTCCAACCTGGAATGACACGATTGAGTGGGAAAGCAATGGGTTCACCGCGCTCGACCGAGCTATCAAACACAGTGCCATCAATTAAAGTGCCGTGGTAATGCACAGTCACTGTATCACTCGCCTTAGGATGAACCGTGCCAGTGCCTTGCTGTAACACTTGATACTGCAAACCAGAGGCGGTGGTTTTCACCCCTTCTTGGTTTTTGTTTTGCGCTAAAAACTCATTACCTAAACGGATATTTTCTTGGGCCGCTTTTTGGTTATTCATCGAGGTAAAGAAGTAAAAAATCACCCCAGCAATCACAACAACGGCAAGTAACATTTTCATTTTAAGGAGCACCTCAGTCAATTTTGGCCATGTTATCAGTTTTTTAGCCGAAGTGGCTAGCGCCTCGGTTTGGCGCGGTGCTGGATGATCCGCGTTACATTTTCTCACTGTTTTAAAATGGCTAAAGGCTTTATCCCGTTTTAGAGATCGCTTAACCTGTGACATTAGACTCCACAAAAACTCAATAAAAACAGATAAGAAGAATAAACAAGGACAGTCTTATGTTAACCAAAGCGGCAAAACCTCTGGTCAAACTCGTCGACCGTTATTTACCCGACCCTTATATCTTTGTCTTGCTCTTAACCTTAGTGGTGTTGATTTCGGCCGTGGTGGCCGAGCAGAAAACCCCACTCGAAGTCATCAATTACTGGGGCGATGGCTTTTGGGCACTGCTGAGTTTTTCGATGCAGATGCTATTAGTACTGGTGGCAGGATTTATGCTCGCCAGCTCGCCACCGATTAAGAAATTACTCGATGGCATCGCAGGATTTGCCAAGTCGGCGCCTCAGGCGATTATCTTAGTGACCTTGGTTTCCCTCGCCGCCAGTTGGATTAACTGGGGATTTGGCTTAGTGGTCGGCGCCTTATTCGCTAAGGCCTTAGCGCGTAAAGTGCGTGTAGATTACCGTTTATTGGTTGCCAGTGCTTACTCGGGATTTGTGGTTTGGCATGGCGGCTTAGCGGGCTCGATTCCGCTAACCATTGCCACGGCGGGGCATTTCTCTGAATCACAAATCGGTATTATCCCCACCAACGAGACCATATTCGCTAGCTTTAACCTGTTGTTAGTGCTGATTTTGTTTGTGGTGATGCCGCTGGTAAACCGCTTTATGTTGCCCGAAGAGAAAGACAGTATCTATGTCGACCCTAAGGCGCTTGAGGATGGGGGCGCAGACGATAACGCGGCGCAGTTAACGGCCAATTCGACTCGTCCTGCCGATAAATTAGAAAACAGTCGCTTGCTCGGTTGGAGCGTCGGCGGCGCGGGACTCGTTTACTTAGGTTATTATTTTACGGTGCAGGGCGGCAGCTTAAACCTTAACCTAGTCAACTTCTTATTTTTATTCCTCGCCATCGTGCTGCATCAAACGCCACGCAGTTTGTTGCTGAGTCTCAACGAAGCCATCAAAGGCGGCGCGGGTATCGTTATCCAGTTTCCTTTTTACGCTGGCATTATGGCGGTGATGGTGCAATCGGGGTTAGCCCAGAGTATTTCTGAAGGTTTTGTGGCCATCGCCAGCACCGAAAGCCTGCCATTTTGGAGCTTTATCAGTGCCGGGATTGTGAATATTTTCGTGCCTTCGGGGGGCGGACAATGGGCGGTGCAGGCGCCGATTATGTTGCCCGCTGCCGAAGCCTTGGGCGCCGATGTGGCTCGTGTTGCTATGGCCGTGGCTTGGGGAGATGCGTGGACCAATCTTATCCAGCCTTTCTGGGCGCTGCCTGTGCTAGCGATCGCCGGGTTAAAAGCTAGGGATATCATGGGATTCTGTTTAATACAGTTGCTGATCACCGGGGTGATTATCAGTATCGCCCTAAGCTGGTTTTAATTAGGGCGGATTGACATTTCCTAGGCTATTTGGGGTGTCTTTTGACTGATGTTTCTGTAAGGCAATGGCCGGATGATATCGTTATTCTACATTCTTATGTTTGTCCCAGGATAAGCTGCAAGTTATCCTGGGTCTTAAATTTGTATTTAGATAGCTAAGGCGTATTGACGTTTCAGGGGTATTTTTGCAGCCAAATGCTGCCCGAAGGGTTCGTCTGGCAAGCCCTTGCTCTTACTTTCTGTTATAAGTGCCGCTTGTCATTTGAGTAGAATAACGACACATCATTCCTTGTTTCGCGAGCACATGCACGCCAGAACGAACAAAATTTAATCTCGAAACGTCAACATGCCATAATCATCCTGTTTTTCATTTTTTAAAATTGCAGATGTTAGGAGAGTTGTTGCCTTTGATAGTGCTGATTCAAGGCATGAACTTTAGATAAATTTCTCCATAAGGCCTGTGTGGATCCCATAACCTAGCAGGGCTAAGTTGGTCACGACCGTGAGCCAAAACAATTGACGAAAGGCGGCTTTGACCGATTTATGCCGTAGTAAATGCTGGGCAAACAGTGCGCCGGGCCAACCACCGAGGAGAGACATTAGATGCAGGGTGCTTTCCTTGGTGCGCCAGCGACCTTTTCGCGCCGCCGATTTGTCGAAGGCGTAGGCGGTAAAGGTACATAAACTCAGCAGCAGGTATAAACCCACAATCGCGATGGGCAGCATATGCCAGCAAGCGGCGCCGATTAACATCGCCAGAAAAACCAGTGCTAATAATAAAGGCATCGAACTCTGACGCGAGCGCACAGCTCTTGGTTTTGCCACTTTTGATTTCGCGACTCTTGGTTCCGTGGTTCTAGATTTAGTCGCTTTTCGCTGATTTACTCTTTGTTGAGTCGCTCTTCGTTCATGTACTGGAGCGGATGGCGTTTTACTGACTCTTATGTTGTTCATTGTTCGAGTTCAAATGGCTACTAGCGTTGATGGACTTAAAGGCGAGCTGGCGCCAGAGTTTTTCGAGTGGCCCTTGGTGAAAGTAGCGTAAATACAAGCTTGCGAGTAGCAATTGCAGCAGCGAGTAACCCAGCGCTATTGCTATATAACCGCCCCTATCGAGGGTTAATAGTAACTCGGGGGCGAAGTGGCGAAAGATAAACACACCGACAATGGATTGCAATATATACAGACTAAAGGCGAGTTTGCCGACATTTTGCAAAGGTCTTAGCACTGTCGTGCGATTTTGGCAGATTTTAACCAATATATGGATGTAAATCAGTGCGGTAGGGATAGCACTTAGCATGACTATGATGTCCGAAAACATCACCAGTATCGGGTTTTGAGTTAAGCTCAGCAGAGTATCTAGGGCTGAGAGCGCTAAGCTGGCTAAAACCAGCTTGATTAAGGTGTTACGCTCAAACCCCTGCTCGAAGCTACCTTGGCGATAGAGCGCCATACCGAGCAGCATCAGGCCACCCGTGAACCACATTAGTGTAAAGGGAATAACCAGCGCCATGTAACCGACCTGCATGACATGCAGGAACAGTTGATTGCTATAACTCGATGTCCAAGCGCTGTATTGCTCGGCGAATAAGGGCGATTCGCGGGTAAAGAGTTCGTCACTGCCCATGATGCTGATTAAGCAGATAACCACTAACGAGCTGAAAATAAAAATATTGGCCTTACGTTTTAACTCGGCGATGCTGGCATCTCGGTAGCAGAGTGCTAAAAAGCCGCTGACCCCATAGGTCAGTAAAATATCACCTGGCCAGATAATGATGCCGTGGATCAGGCCAAAGACAATCAACCATTTCAAGCGTGAACGTAGCAGCGAATAGGCCGCTAAGCCTTTATCGCTAAATCTTTGATATTGAATATAAAGCCCGACACCAAATAAGATGGAAAACAGGCTGATAAAACGCCCTTCAATAAAGAAATTGCTAAAGGCTTCGAGCACTTGGTCTGAGAGCAATGGGATTTGATGGGGCGCATAGCCATAAAAGCTGATCCCCATAAAATAGATATTCATAAAAAATATCCCCAATACCGCTAACCCACGTATGGCATCGAGGTTGGCATTACGTCCAATTGGGATAGGCTGATGGGGCGTGTGAGTCGCATCTACGGGATTTCCCCAAGGATCCTTGGCAGCTTGAGTGATAGGTTTGATAGCAGTCATCCTTTTGCTATTGGGGAAAGTTAGCCGAGTCAGCTCGGCGAGATTGAGTTGATAATACAAGGCGTTAGCTTAATAGGCTCTCAAACCAATGAACACTCAACTAATTAAAACGTTAGGCGCGAGGATCGCTTTGAAAGATATTGGCTATTCACCAATATCTTCGTTCCATAGCTGTGGCTTGGCGGCGATAAAATCGCGCATTAACTGTTTGCACTCTTGATTGTCTACCACTGTCACCTCTACTCCGCGCGACTGTACATAGGCCTCCGGTCCTTGAAAGGTGACATTTTCACCGACCACTACCTTAGGTATACCGTAGAGTAAAATCGCGCCACTACACATATCGCAGGGGGAGAGGGTCGAATAGAGCGTGGCCTTTTGATAATCGGCGGCGGTCAATCTGCCCGCATTTTCAAGGCAATCCATCTCGGCATGCAGCACCGCGCTGCCTTGTTGCACGCGTTTGTTATGGCCGCGGGCGACAATTTTCCCGTCGATAACTAATACTGAGCCAATGGGGATCCCGCCTTCGGCTAGTCCTTGTTTGGCCTCATCAATCGCGGCCTGTAAAAATTCATCCATTTAGATCCCCTATCTTAGGTTGTTTGGCTTAGCATAGCAGCCCGCAAGCATTGAGCAAGACAACCTAAGTGATGATTTCGGTTTACGATTCTTGGCTAACAGATTCAGACTTAGGGACTTTTGTTTTCGAGCTTTTGTTTCCGAGCTTTTGTTTCCGAGCTTTTGTTTCCGAGCTTTGGCTTCTGAACTTTGGCTTATTTCTGCGGCTTTTCTGAAATCCATAACTTGATATGTCCTTTTACGACCACCACGCCTTGGGTATCGTAGGCGGTAACCGGCACCAGCATATCGCCGGGCGTCCACTGCTCTGGGGTGACTTCGGCAACACATAAAATATCACTACCCGCCTTGGCGGTGTAATCTAGGCTCATGCCCTTGGGGATCCAACGTAGGTGCGCTGGAATCGATGCTTCGGCCATCACGCCCATCGCCATTTCTAAGCCGTTACAGATGGCAATAACATGCACGGTTTTTATATGGTTATGAACGGCATGACGTTTATTAATCAGGCAAGCACAGCGGTTAAGGCGCAATTCAGTGATTAAGGGTTTAATGGTGGCAAAATAAGGTGCCATGCGTGACACCATGATAGAGAAGATTTTTTGGCCAAAGGGTAAACCTTGGGTCTTATGGTAAAGCGCTAGAACCTTATTGGGCTTAGCGTTTGGATTTTGTGCGTTAGGGCTCATGGTTATCCTTCATCGGAGTGCAAACTTTAATTGTTAGTCTTTGGCCGTTGATATTTTTAGCGCTTGGCGGCGTGCCTTTTTCTTTCTGGTCGGATGAGTGTAACATTGGGGTAACATTAAATGCCAGTCGGGTAAGTTAAGTAAACTTCATTTCGCGGTTTTTACACCTACACCGTATAATCTCGACAAATTTGTCATCAATGACACCTCATATTGATTTAACTACAAGGACTTACATTGAAATATTTGCTGACCTATTTTAAGGGGATGGCCATGGGGGCCGCCGATGTGGTGCCAGGGGTTTCGGGCGGCACTATTGCTTTTATCACTGGGATTCTTGATACCTTGCTCGAAAGCGTTAAACGTATCAATCCTTCACTGTGGGGGGTAATTAAATCGCAGGGGATTAAAGGCGCCTTTGAACATATCAATGGCGGATTTTTACTGAGCCTATTAGCGGGGATCCTAACTAGTATTTTTACCTTCGCTAAACTGATTTCTTGGTTGCTGGTGGCACATCCGATTCCGATTTGGTCATTCTTCTTTGGTCTGATCATCATCTCTGTGGTGCATATGCTTAAACAGGTAAGTGGTTTTACGCTGGCACGTTTGGGGTTATTCGCGTTAGGGGTTTTGGCTGCTTGGGTGATCACTGTACTGAACCCTGTGTCGGTCGAGGCTAGCTATTTAAATATTTTCTTCGGCGGTGCAATTGCCATTTGTGCCATGGTATTACCGGGGATTTCAGGCAGTTTTATCTTATTATTGCTTGGCTTATATCCAGTGGTACTCGCGGCGGCAAAAAATATCCAAATCGATATTTTGGCCTGTTTTGCCTTAGGCGCTTTGTTGGGAATTTTATGCTTTAGCCATTTACTCTCAGCCTTGCTGCGTAAATACCATGATGCGACCGTAGTATTTCTCACGGGCTTGATGCTCGGCACCTTAGGTAAAATTTGGCCTTGGAAACAAACCTTAACCTGGCGTACCAACTCCCACGGTGAACAAGTGCCGTTATTGGAGCAAAATATTTCGCCGCTGAATTTTGAACAAGTGACGGGCCAACCTTCACAGCTGATGTTAGCTGTGGTGTGTATGTTGGCGGCCATCGCCTTAGTTTGGGGTTTAGAGAAGGTCGGCAAACGGGATTAAGTCAATACTGTGGATGATATGAATAAAAGCAGCGATATTCGCTGCTTTTATGTTTTAGGGCTAATGGAAATTGCTCGACTTAAGGTCAATGTCATTTTGGTTCTGCTTTGTTTACAATCAGCGTTTAGATTTTGCGTACATCTGTCGATGTTGTACATCCGTTTAAACTCAGTGAGAGTTTGCCGTTACGATAAGGATATAATTGTGGAAAAAAATCAGGTCTCTTGGGTTGGTGCGGCGCTAGCCATTTTTGCCTTAGGTCATGTGGTTAACCTACTCATAGATAAACAAGATTCTGAAATATCTCCCGAGTTAAAGCAGCAAATTTCAGACACGATACAGGCTCACAGAACGCCCGCTTCAGCGAATAATGTCTTAATCCATGAGCCAAACAACCGTGAGATTGTCGAGACTTCGACCAAAATCCCTATGCCTGCAGAATTAGCCGATGTGAGTCAAATCTACAGTAATCTCAGTGCTTTTGCCGCACTCAAACGAGACGGAACTGTGGTCACATGGGGCGATGGCGAGTGTGGTGGTGATAGCACTAACACCGCCGAGCCTCTACTTAATGTAAAACAGCTGTATGCGGCTGAGGATTCCTGCGGCTTTGCTGCATTAACCCATGATAACAAACTGATCCCTTGGGGAATGGGCTATGAATTTATGCCTTGGACTCAAGGGATGAGACCTGTACTGTATGATGTGCGCGACTTTGTTGTGACTCATGGTTTTTATGCGGCTATAAAACAAGATGGAAGTGTCGTCAGTTGGTCTAGTGACGATGCATCAACTGCTGAACTAAGCTCTGGTAAATACGCCGCGCCTGCGATGACCAATGTCGTGTCTGTGTCTGTTAACCATGGTGCTTTTGTCGCCTTAAAACGGGATGGGACAGTCGTGACATGGGGGCAGGCTGAGTATGGCGGCGATAGTCGCGAAGTCGCCTCAGAGCTTAACAATGTGAAACTCCTCTATGCTAACGATAATGCTTTTACCGCCATGACCGCGACGGGGAGATTGGTGTCGTGGGGTGGGGTAAGAGCGGATCAAAAAGGTCGTGAGCAAGTGGCAAAACTTAACCAGCTTGCGCCTGCCGTGAAAGTTGTTTCTTCCGAAAATGGCTTTGCAGCGCTGCTGGCTGACGGTAGTGTTTATGCGTGGGGGGAGGGGGAGTTAGCTGAGGATTATGTGCCATTCCCTGCTCGTTTATCTCGCCCAAATCGCGCCAATAAAGTGATTGATATTTTTGCCAATAATGGCGCGTTCGCCGCCTTAACTATCAGCCGTCAACTTATCGTATGGGGCAGTAAATACCATGGTGCCGATACGACAATCCTTAAGGATAAGTTACAAAGCGTGCATAAGGTTTATCCCTTTGATGAAGGATTTGTCGCGCTACGTAGGGATAATACGGCTATCGCTTGGGAAGGATGGGAATTGGCAGAAAACCAGCCGCGTTATCAAGAGGTCACTCAGGTGAGCAAAGTGGTGATCTATGAACGTGAGTTTGCCTTTTTAAAGCAGGATGGCACTGTGATTGATGGACACACAGGCCCTAAAACTGAAATCACTCAAGCCACGGATATTTTCCCCACGGGGCTAGGTTTTACGGTTAAACGCCAAGATGGTTCGATTGCAGTATGGATGGGTGAAGAGCCTGCCGTGATGTTAGATAAGCAAGCCGTTGATTTGAGTCAAATGCGGGATATTCGTAGTAATTTGCTGGATGTGATTGCGTTAATGGACGATGGCACGGTTAAGGCGTGGAATATGATGGGCAATTTGAGCAATCTTTAAGCTAATGGTTAATAAAAACTGATTAAATTTAGATAATAAAAACAAAGGGCTAAGATAAATATCTTAGCCCTTTGTTTTAGGCTGAGGCTTTGTCATTTTCAGCTTGATTGGCTTTGATTTCACGCAAATAGCGGTAAATAGAATGCACTGAAATCCCCAATCGAGTGGCGGCTACTTGGGCGCTGTCTTTGAGTTCAAAAATCCCTAATTCATAGAGTTGATTGACGATTTCACGACTTTTTTGCGAAGGTGAAATCGCCGCGTTAGCACGAACTTCATGATTCACACTGTCAATCGCACTATGTAGCGCCTCATCAATATTGCGTGCGAATACTTCGGGTGAATGGGTCTGCTCACTGCTAAACAGTTGCTCTGGCATCATAGTGCGCAGGACTGATTGCAATGGGGCATCCATATCCGTGTTGATACAGAGCAATCCAATCGGTTGATCTTTGCTATTGCGGATAATGGTGGTGGTTGATCTGAGTGTTTTGCCGTTGGCACATTTTGTCAGGTAAGCGTTAGAAATATCTTGTCCCGATTTTAGTTTTTGTATCGCAAGATTGGTAATCGGCGCGCCAACTTCTCGCCCGGTTATATGTCCATTGGCAATTTTGATCACCGAGGGGTGCTTAGCGTCTAAGCTGTGCAGCACCACCTCTGTGTGTTGACCATACATGGCGGCTATCCCATCGACGATATTTTCGATGGACTTGAGTATATCCAGATCGCTTTGGGTTAAGTCATGTAATTTCATCATGTTAGCCTTTATTCAGAAGCCTCTCAGGAATAACCGTCTTACTCTGACATGATGTTAATAATGGTGACATCCGTCGATGACATACCATTGAGTACCATCTTGCCAATGTTTTTGATGGTCTTCTCTACATCTTTGGCAATGATACCTTGCCCAGAAACGTTTTGGCTGTTGAGCGCCATTAAGAAGGATCGCACCGCCGCACTCGATGAGGTACTGACCTTCATAGCACAGGAGGCTTTAGCACCATCACAGACCATACCCGAGCTGTCACTGATGACGTTTTGAATCGCAAAGCAGGATTGCTCGAAACTGCCGCCCGCTAAATACACCATGGCCATAGAGGCGGCGGCGCTGGTGACCGTGTTGCCACAGAATGCTGACAATGGCGGATAGTGGGACTTGATATAAATCGCCCCTAGGTGGCTCATGATGAGTGCGCGAGCCAATTTCTCTTCGCTGACTTTATAACACTGGGCGGTGATCACCACAGGAATCGTCGCTGCAATTCCTTGGTTACCACTGCCTAAATTGCTCATGGCGGGCAGATTGGCACCGCCCATTCGCGCATCCGAAGCCGCCGCAGTGAGCATCACAATCTTATTGAGTAGGTCTTCGCCAATAATCCCTGCGGCAATGCCGTTTTTCATGGTGCGGCCGACTTCCAAGCCATAGGGTTTGGACATGCCTTCATCGGATAATTTACTGTTTAATTCCGAGGCTTTAAGAATAAATTGGATTTCTTCGAAGGGGACTTCTTGGGCGAAGCGGTAAATCGATTCAATATTGATATCGACGCCGTCGCAGATTGAGCCTGTAGCCTTGGCTTGGGCGTTATCAGCGGTAAATACTAACTCACCATTTAAGCGCTTCTCGGCAATTAAAGTATGGCCGCCGCAGATTTTCACCATGGCTTCCTGTTTGCCAGCGGTTAATGTCACACAACAATAGATAAATTCGTCGGTCTCGGTACGCTCAACCTTCACTTTACCGGCATCAATAAGGGTTTGCGCCTGTGCTACTTGCTCTGGTGTCACATTGGCTAGCACTTCTAATCCCGCATCGGCATTACCAGCAAGTGCGCCTGCGGCAGCGGCGATAGCGAGGCCGATTTTACCTGTGCCGGGGACATAAACGCCCATCGAGTTTTTATACAAGTTATCAGAAACTTGTACTGCAATTGACTCAGGGTCCACCGGTAATAAGGTACGGGCCACGGCCGCCGCATAGGCTGCGGCAATCGGCTCGGTACAGCCTAAAGCGGGTTTAACCACTTGGTTAATAATCTGAATATATTGCTGCCATAGAGGTTTCATCGGGCTACAACCTTACCAATTTATGCGTGAACGTGGGCGATGGCTTCGACTTCCACTTTGACACCCAGTGGAAGATCTTTTACCGCAAAGCAACTGCGGGCAGGGCAGTCAGTTTTAAAATAGGTTTTATAGACTTCATTAAAGGCGGCAAAGTCGCTGATATCACTTAAGTAGCAGGTGGTTTTAAGCACAGTCTCTAGGCTGCCACCGCCAGCTTCAATCACGTATTTCAGATTCTCAAGGCATTGCACAGATTGTTCGCTGATCCCGCCTTCGACAACCCCACCTTTCTCTTTACATACAGGTAGTTGTCCAGAGGTAAAAATCAGGTTGCCATAGCAAGTACCGTGGGAATAGGGGCCAATCGCCACAGGAGCGCGTTCTGCGTGGATAGTTGTTTTCATCATTGAGCCATCAAAGTTTAAATTTGCAACATTATTTGCATTTTTTCTCATTAGAGCAATTGCTATTACAAAAGATTTTTATAGGATGACGATGAAATTAAGATTATCTTAATATTATCAGTGTTTTGCGGTTATCCTGGTGAGTAAGCAGTCTTACGTTGGCTCAAATGAATTTGCATTAAAGATAAGTTAATCAAGAACCAAACTGTTAAATCTGTAGTGGACTATTCTTATCTTTACCAATTTGAAGAGGTTAATGGGGCGATATCAAACAATGACGCAGAACTAATCGGATGATTTCGTAATTAAAAATACATCAAACAACAGAAAACAAGCACCAATACAGCTCCAAAACTGCGTTCGAAGTTGTATTGGTCATTGGATACGGTTAGAGCTTGAATTGTGAGGTGGCGTTTTTCAGTTCATCAGCAAAATCGACTAATCCTTCCGATACATCCCGTACTTGCGACAAGATTTGTAAGGTTTCGTCAAAGGAAGCATTCATACTCACCACATTATTCACGACTAAAGAAGCAACGGAAGCTTGCTCTTCAGTGGCTGAGGCAATGTGGGTATTCATACCATTAATACTCACAATCTGTTCTTGGATCGATTTTAGCGCCAGCCCCGTATTTTGAGCATTGGTTTCGTTTTCAGACGACTTGGCTAGGGCAACATTCATGGTATTCACCGAAGAAACCGCGGCGGTTTTTAGGTTTTGTAATACCTGACGGATCTCCGTTGTTGCATCCGCTGTTTTAGAGGCTAGCGCTCTAACCTCGTCGGCAACAACGGCAAAACCACGCCCTTGCTCACCCGCCCGCGCGGCTTCAATTGCCGCATTTAACGCTAACAGATTGGTCTGCTCTGCAATTGATGTAATCACATTCAAAATTGAGGTGACATTTTCAGTATCCCTTGCGAGTTCATTAATTGAGCTGGATGCAACCTGTATGCCTTTATTGAGATCCTGTGAGATATCAATGGTTCTTTGTACAACGTTCATACCTTGCATGGCTTCTTTTTCGGCTACTTGAGCTGCGCTGGCCGCTTGGCGGGCATTTTGTGATATTTCTATGACCGAGTGACGCATATCTTCCATTGATACTTGCACTGTACTGGCATCTTGGCTTTGCTGTTGTGTTGCTTTGGTAGCATCTTCCATACGTTGTTTTAACGAACGAGAGCTATCCAAAAGTGGGTCGGTTACATTAACAACTTGAAGGATTGAATCGGCCAGTAACCGAAGGAAACGGTTGAAGTTACTGGAGACTTGTCCTAACTCATCTGTACCAGAAACCTTTAATTGATGATTTAAATCGCCTTTACCATCGGCAAGTTCTTCTAGTGAGCGGGCAACGCTGTGGGCGGATGAACTAATAGACCTTGCAATGGCGATAGTCACTATAAACATGACAATCAGCAACGCGATTCCAAAAGATACAGTAAGCCATAGGCTTTGCTCAGAGCGGTCAGCCGCTTCTTTAATGGCATCCTTAAATTCGATAATTTTATTTTGTTTATAGGTTTGAACCTCATTGAGTACAGCTTCAAAGGCTTGGGATTTTTCTTGACTGATTTGGCCAATATTCGCCATATCGATAGTACCAGCCAGCATGCCCTTAGCCAGTTTTAGCGTCATTTCATTATAGCGAGTGAGTTTGTTTGAGAGTTCGTTGAGTTGGTTTGCTTGGGTGGGATCGACAATATCGAGTTGTTTAAGGTTTTTGCGAACCGAGTCGTACATATTCCCAGCATTGGTGAGTAAATCTTCATCTGCAAATGAAACTGATTGCGTATAAAGTTCATCGAGTCGTTGAACAAAGAATACGTTTTGGTTTGCCAGTTCCACTCTTTGATAAACCTGTTGTTCCATGTAATTAAGTGTTGCGCGGTTTTTGTTAATTGAAATAACACTAATGCTTAAGTTCAAGGTGAAAATAATTACCGCTAAAATAAAAATTGCACCAACTTTTTTAAAAATTGAAACGTTATTAAATAAATTCATTATCAGCCCCCAAACGGTGCCGGAGCATGCTCCGGCACTCCAACTTAAAATTCGGCAACGACTTTGACCGAATCATTGGCCTCACTACTATCAATATAGCCAATAATATTGGGGTTTGAAGAAACAAGTTTGATCATTTCTGCCCCACTAGTGACTTCTTTGGGCGGTGTTCCTTTACCGGTAAATACTTTTTGTGACCAATAGGATTTGAGTTGACTCGAAGACTTACCTAAGACTTTAGAATCAAAGGTTTCTCTTAACGGTACTGCACTGTCTAAATTGACGGGGACAGCGGGAGCACCACCAGGGAATGTCTTTGTTTTTCCTAGGTAAATATTTTCAATGGCCTTTTGGTCAATTGTATCGCTATTGCTTGGATGGACGATGACGACCACGCCCGCAAATAATGGCATCGATACTAAACAAAGTAGGATTGAGCAAAGTAATTTTTTCATGTCTCTCTCCTAAAATACCAAGTCAACGCCGAGGCTGATTGATTGCGAGTCACCCGCTACCTTCATTCCTGGGCCGCCATCATCTTTTACGTCATCGTACTGAATTTTAAAGGCGGCGGAGGGATGGAAATCCCAACGTATACCCGCAGAAGTAGTGTGATGGACTTCACCACCTTCACCATCATTAAAGTCAGAATACGAGACATAAGGCATAACAGATTTTATGCGGTATCCCAATGTGACGAGATAAGTGTCTAGATTACTGCCATCTAGATCCAATCTATTCAGCTCAGATAAAAATAAGAAGTTGTTATAATCGATATTGACCGATAAGCCGTAAAATTTACCTGTTCTTTGTTTATTGCCATTCCATTCTTGTTGTACACCACCAATATAACGCTCATTGGTATATTGCATATGGGTTAAGCGAATATCCAACCAGTCACGATTTAATTGCACTACGATTCCACCAATATCTTTCCAAACTTCGCGAGTGTTCTCGAGAAAGAAGAAATCGGAGAGTAATTTATTGGGGTCACTATCTTCACTGCCGTAATAGACCTGTCCAGACATAGTCCATTCGCCAATAAGATAGTTATATAGTGCACTAACACCTGTGTAGTTAAATATTTGCCATGTGTAGTTGTCTGCTGGTGGACGGATCCAAGGGTAGGCGTAGCCTACGTCAAAAAAGTCACTGTAGTAGTACAGTGGTAGACGTTTCTTGCCCCCCTGTACTGTCCAGTGCTCATTGATTTCGTACGACAGATAAGCCCATTCAAAATCGGCTGAAAAGTCATCGGCTCCGCGGGAAACAACCTGAGCGGTTGCTGATAACCCTTCAAGTAAATCGGCAGAAAATTGAATACCAAAAAGTGTGTCGGGTTTAAAGCTGATATCTTCATCGTATGCGCCTACGAGTGGGTAATCAGCGAGGAAGGTTGGACCAAGATCAAACTCTGCAACGCCAGTGCCATCTATTACTCTACCCGCAACCACCGAGGCAAAACCCGAAATATTCACTTCGGCTTGGGCACTCGTGGCAAGTAAGAGAGAACAGAGACTGAATAACAGTTTATGTTTCATAGATTAACCTACTTTTGTAAGGTATGTGCATTTTTAAGCCTAGAATGAATGTGGATTTTTACCATTTTTTTTGGAACATTTTTGCAACAATCAAGTCTAAGTCTCATTTTCCTGCAGAGCTTCAGGGCTTTTTAACTTTTATTTTGATTTATTTGGTGTTTCGTCACTTTGTTCATGTATGACTTAAGAGGCTGTCGAGCTAAACATGCGCAAGTAACGTGTGACAACGTTTTTAAGAGTACAGAATTGACCAACTGTTAAACTCAATACCTTTGCGACAAAATGTCCCACTTGTCTTAACTATTCTTGCATTAATGTGCTCTTTAAGGCGTTTTTGGTACATCGATCTCATTCCCATTCACAACACTATTGAGGTGCAGATGGGACTTTCTATAATCGCTACCAAGTACTTTAGTGGTCTCTTTTTTTCTAATGCTCATCAACATAAGGAATGCCTAATGCAAAGACGTGATTTTTTGAAAGGTGCAGCGATTTTGTCGGCGGCGGGAACCGTGATGCCAGTGTTGGCGGCATCGACCCAAGCCAGTTCAATGGCCGATAAAGCCTGTGGCCGTCGCCGTTTTACTTTAACTAATACTTATCAATTAGTGGCGCCAGAGGGCTCATCGGGCGTAGTGAAGTTATGGGTTCCGTTGCCTGAAAACACGGCTTTTCAACAGGTTGAAAAACTTAATTTTAGCGGCACTTATCAAGATGCCTATATCAGTGCTAATAACCATTATGGTGCGAAAACCCTGTTTGCCACTTGGCCCGATGCCAAGGGTAAGATGACCCTAACACTAGAGTTAGTGATTGAAACCCAAGATTGGGAACCCCTTAAAAGTGGCGAGTTAACCCATTATCGTGCACCAGCTAAACCTGAGTATCCTGCCGATGTGTCGATTTACCTGAAACCAACCAAGCATATGCCAGTAGACGGTATTGTGAAGCAAACCGCGGATAAAATTGTGGGTAAAGAAACTGATCCGCTCAAACAAGCACAACTCATTTATAACTGGGTGAGTGCGAATATGTACCGTGATAACAGTGTGATAGGTTGCGGTAGTGGTGATGTGGCGGCGATTCTTGAAAGTGGCAAACTCGGCGGTAAGTGTACCGATATCAACTCAGTCTTTGTGGCGCTGATGCGCGCAGTAGGTGTGCCTGCCCGTGAAATGTTTGGTATTCGCTTAGGCCAAGCCATCAAAATGGGTAAATACTCCAAAAAAGCCTTTGGCAGCGCCGATGATAAGGGCTTTGCCGACGTGACTGGCGGTCAACATTGTCGTGCTATGTTCTATTTAGCGGGTTACGGCTGGCTGCCCGCCGATCCTGCGGATGTCACTAAAATGCGCCTCACCGAGAACAAGGAACATAGCGATCCTGCGGTGCAAGCGGTGAATGATTACCTGTTTGGTAACTGGGAAATGAATTGGGTTGGCTTTAACTATGGCCGCGACTTTGACTTATTCCCCGTGGCGGAGCAGACTCCACTGAACAATTTTGGTTATCCCTATGCCGAAGTGGACGGCGATCCTGTGAATTACTATGAGCCAAAAGTCTTCGCCTATGAGTACAAGTCAAGCGAGCAGCGCTAAACCACTGCTTGCCACCATGGCCGCCGCCGTTGTTGCGGCGGTTGCCTCTAGCCTTTGCTGCATCGCGCCCTTAATTTATTTAGTGTTTGGCGTGTCTGCGGCAGGGCTGTCGGGGTTATCGAGCTTAGCTTGGTTACAAGTGCCCATGTTGCTCCTATCAACAGGGTTGATTTTGCTGGGTTTTTGGCGTTTGTACTTTGCGAAAAAGCCGCTTTGCACAGGCAAGTTTAGTCGGGGACAAATGTTGCTTATCTATTGGCTTAGCGTGCCGATTGTGCTGGCATTCCAATTGTATCCCTTTGTTTTACCTTGGCTATTAGAGGTATTCGAATGAAGCCACTATCACGTATAGCACGACTCGTGCTCATCACCTCACTGGGGTTTACGCCATTCACTTGGGCGGATAACGTACAGGTAACACTCGATGTTAAAGGCATGACCTGCCCACTGTGCGTCACCGTCGTCAATCAAGCACTGCGCAAAACCGATGGTGTGATTAAAGCTAAGGCGAACCTGAAAACCGAGCAAGCCGTGGTCACGGTTGCCGAAGATTTTAACCTCGATAAGTTGATTACCGCCGTCGATGCCACAGGCTATAAAGGCACTATCAATAAGGTTGAAAAGCAGAGCTGATATTGATTTAGTACAGCTTCACTATTTAATCTAAAAAGCACAACTTAATGGGGTTGTGCTTTTTTGTTGGGAGCAATTAGGTGCTGAATTCTATCAAGCAAAACAATATTAATATTGAGTTTTTCACTCACACTGCAATGGTTAATGCCGATTAATTTACTACTTTTGACTGAATAAAATTTCTGGTTGTCGCAATGACTATTTTACTTGCAGCTGTAATATGCGATATAGACTCATTACATTATTAGTACAAATAAAACCAGTAACTAATTATGAGGGCCGGAATCTTATCAATACCCTTGAGCTAACGCATTTGAATAAGAAAAGAATCTAATGGCATGTTTACAAGGTGAATATTTATATTTTTGCTAAAATGTGTATGACTTTAAAAGTCTTTATCTCGACTTTAATTTGGGCTTGTAATAGATTTTTTAATACTATTAATGAACATATGTGATTATTTTGTTAGCATCAGCGTTGTTTTTTAAGGTGAGTTTGTCGCTACAGCCGTCATCGAACACTACTCATTTTAAGCTGCTGCAATCCTATTTTTAATACTTCAAAAGCTATTTTTACGGTCGAATTCTTCGTCTGCACAGAGCATTTTGAATGCGAAATTACCTTCTATATCCATCAATAACACAGCTTGCGAAGCTGGCGTGTCCAATAAAATCGCCGCAAAAATGTATTTATGTTCGATTAACAGGCATAATGCGGCGTTTTAATATTCAGATACAAGGAATAACCATGAAGTATTTGGTTAGCGTAGTTACATGTTTTCTATTATCAGCCTGCTCATTTGGCGATGCCGATGTGGAGTTTAAGCCGCAGAAAGGCGATGAGCGCGCGTATCAGGTGTATAGCACGGCCCTCATCTCGGTCGAAGCCGGTGGGCGTTCCGAAACGGTGAATACCACATCCCATCAATTGCTGCGTTATAAGGTGCTCGAGGCGGGTAAAAATAGCCGCTTCGAAGTGCACGTCGATTATATGAAAATGCGTGATGGTCAAGGGAGTGGCGTAAGCAGCGGTGAACGGGCTGAGCGAAATCCCGAAATGCATGCCATTTTCTCTCAGGGTTTTGAATTTACTTTAAATTTAGACGATGGCACGGTTAAAGAATTTAGTGCATTAAATAAACCCGCTTGGCAAGCCATGCTGGCAGAGCGCGGGCTTGAGCTTGAGCAGGAGCTTAAAAAACTCTTTAGTTCATCGGTCTTTATTAATGCAATACCCGCTAAAGAGGGGGCAGTGGTTATGCTTCCGGCCTATCAAGGCCATGCAAATTCAAAGCTTACCGTGTTAAAGGTCACTGATACTCATGTTTTGGCTCAAGTGGAAAGCGAAGGTGAGCAAGCCAAAATATACGGCCAACTAATGCTCGAGCGCGACCGCGGATGGCTCGTGCAGATGGGACTAGTGGCTGAGGTGCCCTTTGAGCGTTACGGCTTTAAGGGGACGATGCGCAGCAATGTGATTATGGTGCCTAAGGAGCGTGAGTTGGGCGACCTATCGCAGCGAGTGGCTTTTGATTACGATTTCCCACCGGGTGAATATGAAAAACAGCCCGAATTATCATTAGAAGAGGCCAATAAACCCTTAAGCCAAGAGGCGGTTTTTGCCTACGATGCGGGTTACTTTGACCTTTACGATGACCAACTTAGTCTTACCTATCAGCATGATTTTTCAGGTTTAAAAGCATCAGGAGAGTTTCGTCTAACCGATATTACGGCGCACAGTGCCGATGGTAGCGTTTTACCGCTACAACTCGATAAGATTTATCGCTTTAATTTCGCTGAAAAGGATGGTTTTTATAAATCCGTAGAACAACATTTACTCGTTGGCTGGAATGAGCCCTCAGAGCTGCTATCCCAAGTTGTTGAGTTTCGCGCAAAGGCCCATTATCAGGGCGCTAAGCTGGTTAAACTGGCATTAACACCCGATCCAAACAAAACGGTGTCCATGCAGTATAAAGATTTACAGCTGGAATTTGCCCCTATCCCCGATAAGCCTTTTTCTTATGTGCTGACATCGCGCGATCCAACCCATAAATCTTGGTTAGCGGGGCGATTTGACGGTGCCGAAGGTGCCATGATGAAGTACCAATCGCCGTCGGTAGAAGGGCCTGCTTGGTTAACTGCAGCCGAACGGAATATGCTGGGGTTAGCTGCATCGATGCAATTTGAACCCATCACCTTCTTTAGTTTTCCGGCCGAGCCGCCAACGCTAACCATCTATGTCAATACTCCGGATGAGAGCCGTGAGTTGACCAAAAATGTTCGTTTTATTCCGATGATGGATTACATGAAGAACGTTGCTTATCCCCCAGTGGATCAGCGCACGCTTTACCGTGATGATATGTATGCGAGCTACAATGAAGCGCCGCAAGAGACATTAGCTGCGGACCCCGCCTTAGTCGAACCCCAAATGGTGGCTAAGTATGGTGTGAGCCTACAGTTAAGCACCGAGCAAGCTGCCGTGTGTTCGCTAACTGTGGTGGATGCGCCCCAAGTTGACGGTCACAGCTTGCAATGGACGCAGATCAAATCCGAAAACAGTATGGCGGAACACCTTGAGAAGACAGTTCTATATCAACTCACCAGTGCCGATAGGATCCGTCGCAATTTTTACGATATTAAAGTCAGTAGCGCCTTGAGTTGTAGCGGTACACCCGAATGGCAATCGCTTGCGTATCAACCTAAGCAAGGTTGGTTGATTGATACCACTCAATTGCCAGAACTCGATACCACGCAAACAGTGGGCGAGGTGATGCGTCGTTATCGTTTTTTAAATGCGCAGAAGATTCCACTCGCGCCTTTTATGTCGGCTGAGCGCGACGATTTTTATCAACGTCCGTTACAGCAAGTGTTGCATCAAGACCGATGGTTGGAGCTGCAAGGGCGAGTGCAAGCGATTGAATACCTGAAGGTTAGCGGCGAGCCCGTTAATAAACAGTGGGTTACTACATTTCCTGCGCTGCCTTAAGGAACTGATATGAGAGCCTTATTACTATTATCTGTACTATTCATGTCGTTTAATGTGTTGGCTGATCGCATCTTACTCGACCAACAATGGCTGCCAAGCGAGGTGCCAGGTGAAGCGATTTACTACCAGAAACAGCAAGCGATTGAGCAAAATGGCGTGTGGCCAGTAGCGCTTTTTTATGTAGAGACGGATAAACCCGTTTTTAAGGGGACAGTCAACGGCCCCAATTTAGCGGAGAGTGCTATTGTCGGTGATTTCGAATTTTATCACCCTAATGGTCAACTCTCTCGCAAAGGGCGTAGCGATGCACAGGGGCGTTATCAGGGAATGCATCTGTATTACTGGGAAGATGGCACACGCTCGGGTGAGTACCAATATCAGAATGGCAGGCTTCATGGGGAGCAAAAACGTTTTCACACCAATGGTCAATTACGCGATCATAAACATTATGTGAATGGTGTAGAGTCTGGATTAGCGCAAGGTTATTTTGACAATGGCCAACTGCAAACACGAGTCACCTATGGCGCTAACGGTATGGAAGGCTTATATGAAAGCTTCCATAGCAATGGTCAGCCAGAGCAAACCGTGAATATGGTGGCGGGAAAAAGAGAAGGCGAGCGCCTTTACTGGGCAAAAGAAGGCTGGTTATTCACTAAAGAATTTTACATCAAAGGAAAATTACACGGTGAAGTGTTAGTTTATCAAGCCGCTGATGTGCCTCGAGAAATTAAACATTATCAGCATGGTAAGCAGGTAGGAAACCAACAGCGTTTTGATCAGCAAGGGCGGTTAGTTGAGCAACAAGTCTATGATAAAGAGGGTCGTGAAATACAAAATACGGCCTATGATAATGCGGGTAATGTTACGACCCAAACTGACACGCAATATCTGGCCAAAGGTCGACTGACTACGCAAAAACGTTTCGATGCAACAGGAGCATTAACCTATCAATATCAGCGTGATACCGTGAAGGACTGGAGTCTGCTTCAGCGTTTTACTGCCACTGGTGAATTAATCGGACGTGAAGAACAACTCAAAGGGCGCTACGAAGGCGTATATATCGGCGATGGCTGGAATGGCTATATAAGACGGATAAACTACAGCAAAGGTGAAATGCACGGCGCATATCGTGAAGATAACGCCTTAGACGGCGGGTTTGTTACTGGGCAATATCACTTCGGCACAAAAGTTGGCAAGTGGGTAACAAAAAATGCTGATATGACCCGTAATGAGCAGTTTAATCAACAAGGCCAGCTTAATGGCGAACAGATTGAAATTGCCGCCGATGGCACGGTAATGCATCAAGCGTTTTACAAAAACGATAAGTTACATGGTGCATATTTACAGCGTGACTTTGATAAACAAATTCAGGCCAAAGGACAGTATGTTAATGGCCAGCGTGAAGGCAAATGGCTAGTCGATGAAAGTAGCTACAATCAGGTCAAGTTATGGCATGGGCAGTATCGGGCTGGGCACGAAGTCGGTCAATGGCAAGCTTTCTCCGTTAATGGCCACTTATTAGGACAAAAGCAATATGATAATAAAGGCCAATTGCAAGGCAAAAGCTACAGCTTTAACGAAGATGGCAGCTTAGAGCGAAGCGAGGAGTTCGTTGATAACCAATTACACGGCAAGTTGGTGTACTACTTCAACGGCGAAGCCTCATCCGAGTACCATTATCAAAATGGTGTCGATGTGGGGGAATAACGTATGAAACTCACTTTGAGCTTTTTTTAATTCAGTTGAGTGTTTACCTATTTGCATAACATACTAATTTTGCATGCATTTCATCCTTATCCCTTCGTAAAACCTATGGATGGTCAAAGGCAAGGTAAATTAGAAAACTGCGTTGGCTGTGGTGATCAATTTTCAACTAGATAAATTGACCACCGCTGCTGATGCCTCGAACTACAAGGTCGTCATCAGCTCAAGCGAGGCGTTCGAGTAAGAACTTAACACACTAATTTTGTCTTTCTAGGACGGCTTTTAAGCGCGCAAAGGTTTTCATTGAGTCCGTGGCTAACATCGTTTGATACGCCGGATTTTGGGCATGCAACTCATATTGATTCGACGCTGTTTTTCTAACAACGCGGAGCAAATACTGGTTATCACCCGTATCGTCTTGGGTTTCAATTGCCATGGTCAGGTTTGAGATAGACCCTGCACTTTCTGGCGTGACCCATTCCAGCAGCAATAAATCGCCATCTTGAATTGGATTTTTACCCCCATTCATCGAATTGCCAGATGCGGGGGCAACAAAGTGCCGTTTGGGATCAAGTAAACCGTAACCAGCGGGGACGCAATAGTGCTCGGCATTTTGTGCTGAACCATGCTTAAAGTGGCCACAGGCGATTTTCAGTTCAGGATAGAAGGGTAACAATGTTCCTTCTGTTGATGGTGTTGACTCAAAAGGTAACACCTGCGCCAGTGGTTTTGCTGCCGTGTTGGTATTTTTGGTGTTGTTAGTGCTGGCATTGCTCGTGTTCACCGTGGCTTTTTGCTGCGGTCGCTGCACATATTGTGCTAAACGCAAATCGACTAGCTCTTGTACCCAGTCATGCAGTAGTTCGATATCCGCTTCATCTATTGCAAATGTCGCCACAAAACGCTGCATAGCGTCTATTTGAAACCACGGCGGTGTTTTACTGTTGGCCTTTGTAAAAGCCTTAATTGGATTGTCTTTCCAATAAGTTAGCCAGCCTTTATCCTGAGCCTTAAATTGCTTGGCGGCCTGCGTTAATTCCTGCGCCATTAAATCGGGGCGGCGACAAAATACGGCATGGCTACGCTCGGCAAGTGCCGCAAGCGTGGGCGGATTGCGCAAACCATCAAGTTCGAGCAGGGCTTCGAGCAAAATGGCTTTGAAGGATTTTGTCATGGTGGTGGTTTCAACTCCATGCAGCAAAAAATCACCATAACGCGTCACCATGTCCGAGAAGCGCGGCTCAGCCTCTTGGCTGGCTACGAGGTGAAACCAGCTTTGTGCTTGTTGACGCACTTTATTCATCTCAATCCCGTGATGGTAAAACTCGCTGGCGGTGGGACGATGGGCTAACTGGTTTGCAAGTTGTTGATATTCTTCTTGTACAGAAAAGCGCAACCGTTTAACTAAGCTTTGCCAAAACTCAATCAGTTCCAGATCAAAATTGACATGGCAACCTTTGGGCAGCGCGTTGACTTGATTGAGATTTTTTAATACTTCCCGCAGACTGCCAAGGTTGTATAGCGTTGTAGGCCGATTTAAAAATGACTCGTGATTACCAATAAAATCAAGCACAACCAGTTTTTGCTTTTGGGTTTGATGGCTAAGACGCAAGCCTCTACCTAACTGCTGCAAAAACAGGATTTTTGACTCGGTGGGTCGGATCATCAAAATGGTATCAATCGCTGGCAGATCCGTGCCTTCATTAAATAAATCGACTGAGAAAATAACCTCTATACGTCCTTGCGCTAACCATTGCAGTGCTTGATTGCGGCGCACTTTTGAGTCGCTGTAAACGGCGATGGCGTTAATGCCTTTGTTGGTGAAATACTTCGCCATAAAGTCAGCATGTTTTTTAGAGACGCAAAAGGCTAAGGTGCGAGTTTGCTTACTTTGTTGCCAATGATGCAGAACATGGGCTGCGCGGCGTTGGGTGGCAAGGGCATTATCCAAAGCATCGGGATCAAATTTGCCGTTTCGCCAAGGGATGTCTTGATAATTGACCGCTTGATCGTAAATGCCGTGATAATCAAACGGCACCAGTAATTTCCCATCAATGCCATGCACTAGGTTGCGTTCAAACACTAGGTTGTTATCGCATAAACTAAGGATATCCGCTTGATCCGAACGCTCTGGTGTGGCGGTTAAGCCAAGGAGAAATTGGGGACGAAAGTAGGCCAGCAGTTGACGGTAGCTTTTGGCCGCTGCGTGATGGAATTCGTCCACCACAATATAATCGAAATGATCGGCAGCAAAGTGCTGTAGATGCTGTTGCTTGCCAAGGGTGGCTACCGAGGCAAACAGGTAGTCCGCGTTTCTATCTTGATTCAATCCATTGTACGAACCTGTTTTTACCTCAGGCACCAATTGATTAAAGGTCTTTTCCGCTTGAATAAGGATCTCTTCTCGGTGGGCAACAAACAGTACCTTTTTGGCCTCAGTTTGCAGGGTATCAAATGCGGCCAACCAGGTTTTGCCCATGCCCGTTGCTAGAACCACTAATCCTCTGGTGAAACCCTGTTCACGGCTCGCCTTCAGTGCTGCTAATGCCTCCATTTGTACCGCATTGGGCGTGGGTGGCTCGATATGTTCTTGTTCTTCGTAAAGACTAACGGCGGCAATACTCCGTTGTTGCTTAGTGTGTTGGTAGCGGCCAAGGTAACTGTCGATCCACTCATGGGTCAGCGACTGACTCTGATTGTGGTTAAAAATGGCCTCAAACTGCTTACGGATATGGGCAAACTCAAGCGCCGCGGGTGAGGTGAGTGGCAGCTCAAAATCATGGCGTAATGCCCATTCATGGCTGTGTAATAACGCAGTTTTACTGATGTTATTAGAGCCAATCCATGCGCAACCTTCGATTATTTCATCCTGCTCGCTACGGATAAAAATGTACGACTTCATATGAAAGCTTTGATGGCCGCACACAAATATTTTGCACTTGGCACCACGTTCGGCCAGTAGCATTAAACGGCGCAGGGCAACAGGATGGGTGATAGAGAGATAATCCGATGTTAGCAGTTTTAAACTCGCACCACTTTGAAGGGCATCGAGCAGCGGATCAAATAGTAAATCGAGACCTGATGGTTGGATAAAAGAGACGGAAATTTCGATTTCACTGGCGTGATTAATGGCTTGGATCAGCCTTGGTAGCAAGGGATCGTTTGCCCCGCCATAGGACAGTTTTTTGCCTGAGTAGAGTGAGGTTTGTTGTTCGATCATGGTTTACTGCTTAAGGAGTACTGCATTGAGCCACTGTTCGTTTTCACGTCCTACGCGTAAATCGGTTGTTAGCCAGACTTTATCAATCGCAAGTGGCAAACCAGTTAATAGCTCGGCTAAGAGTGCTTCATCGCAGTGGGTAAAGCTGCGGCCGTCACGTTCGACTTCACCCTGTCCATATTTGAATGAACAGTAAAATGCACCGCCCGATTTCAACATACTGGCAAGATGCGCGAAGGTATCTGGTAGTGAGGCTTTTGATACATGCAGCAGCGAGGCACAGGCCCAAATGCCGTCATATTGCTGAGTCGATGTGAACTTCATAAAGGTGGCAACCCTAACAGGCTTGCCTAGCAACTGCTGCGCTAGCGTGGCAAGTGCTTCACTGGCATCAAATGCATCGACGTGAAAACCAAATTCGATCAAACGTTTACTGTCTCGACCTGAACCGCAACCCGCATCAAGCACGCTGCCGCCTTTAGGTAAGTAAGGGGTAAATTGTTCAAGTAGGGAGGTAGAATCAACTTCTACGGTCGAGGCATAAAACGAGCTGGCGTTCTGGTTATAAAAATCGATGGACATAAACACTCCTTATCTAGCTGTCGATAGTAGCGTTTTAGTCTTTATTGTTCAATGTGTTGCATTGCTGTGGTTAACAGTTTCTACATTCTGTAAAAATGCAGTTGCTGTTATCATTTTTACCTCATTTTTTGGGGAGTGTTATTAGCGCTTCTAGGGTGAGCTTTTTAGGTATACGTCTGTTATTAATCGTATTTAACCAAACAATTTGCGAGCTGTTTTCTGGGCCAATACTAATGTGGATGGGGTTGTCATCACCATAATAATAAAGTCGATCAAAGGGCAAATGGCTCGCGACCCAAATAGCTACTGCTTGCGATGAGGTGTTGTTTACCCGTAAATCCATTGCAGCACCGAGGCGAGGGCAGATAGGCTTGCCCTTGGAATTGAGCTCATAGGCAGCATGTTGGTCTAACGTTGGGGCGATTCTTGGGGAGGTATTTTTGCGGATTAAACTTCTAAGTTGTTGCCCACAAAATCCAAACGTGAGTTCTACTGAGCCAAAGTGGTCTGTAATGGGGTCGAGTATTTCTTTCGCGAGTTTTTGGTAGGCTTCCCAGCTTTGCGTTTGCA
Organism: Shewanella decolorationis S12; assembly: GCF_000485795.1. GTDB lineage: Bacteria > Pseudomonadota > Gammaproteobacteria > Enterobacterales > Shewanellaceae > Shewanella > Shewanella decolorationis. The sequence goes on along the minus strand of NZ_AXZL01000073.1, from coordinate 133,874 downwards.
TGGGTAGGTTATCGTATTTGGCCTTGTGCCAGGTTTCGCCACAGTGAAATAAATCTCTAAATCGATAGTAACGGCTACAGTATTCGTTAAGTTTTGGGTTTGGACTTATCATCTTTATTTTCAACAAGTAGCGACTAAACCTCATATGGTTACTTTGAGGCTTAAGTGCTATTTATGCAACTCACTTTACCGATGAGAAAGTGCTGAAAATAGATGATTTCTTACTAGGAGGATTTAAGTAGAACTTAGATTGATAGCGGTATGAAGATAATGTGGGCATTGTGTGGCCATTTTGCCGCCACTAAAAAGAAAAAGGACTTAGCATTTCTGCTAAGTCCTTGTTTTATTTGGTGGAGGCGGCGGGACTTGAACCCGCGTCCAGAAAACCTACATCCAAGGCGCTACATGCTTAGTCTTTCTATTGTTTAACCGTTTGAACTCCGAAAGACAGGATCCCACACGGTGAGTCCGGTACTGTTTCGCGGTTCACCCCCGGACAGGGTTCCCTCGCTAGCACGATGTGAGATGACCATCAAATCCACTGCCCATGTGCGAAACGTGTGGTAGATGGCTAGCGGCATTAAGCGGCTAGAGCGTAGTTATCGTCGTTTGCAACTATAACTTTGCGGCTTTTAACGAGGCCAACCGCCCCTCGGCATGCTCCCAGGGTTTCGTGAATCCTGTCGAATCCAGAATCGCCCCCAAGAAAGTTGATTGTAACTCGTAGCGTGGCGATAACCTAGTATCATTTGCTGCAAGTTCAATCGTTTGTTCATTATCCGCGCGTTTTTTCCTTTTTCATTACGCGGGCTTTTTCAACTTGCCACTCACGCGCTTTAGTATCTTCACGCTTGTCGTGGTCTTTTTTGCCTTTACCTAGGCCGATTTCCACTTTGACCCATGCCCCTTTACGCCAGTACATGGAGATGGGGATAATCGAGTAGCCTTGACGTTCCACTAAACCTGCTAGTTTGTCTAACTCTTTACGACTTAACAGTAATTTTTTGAGTCGTATAGGGTCACACACCACATGGGTGGAGGCGGTATTGAGCGGAATAATGGTACAGCCGTGCATAAAGGCTTCGCCATTTTTTAAGAAGACGTAGCAGTCCGATAGGTTCACTTTACCCATGCGGATAGACTTCACTTCCCATCCCATGAGGGAAATGCCAGCTTCCATTTTTTCTTCGAAACGGTATTCGAAGGTTGCGCGCTTATTACGTGCGATCGTCGCAGGCGCGGCTTTTTTTGAGTTTTTCTTTACCATAGTGGCGCCATTATACGCACGGTGAATCAATTTGAAATGGATATAAGGGTTTATTTGAGCTATTTCAAGCCTTCATTAATTCATTGCTGGTTTTTTGTACGGTTTTGCTTAGTCATCATAGGGATATGTGAGGGGTGCGTTTTTTAAGTATCGTGGTAGAATCCAAACCAATTTTGTTAGCTTCCCTAGAGAGTAGGGCGCGCGGAGTTCGCTTGAGACAGCGTGTTTACTTAGATTGAGAGTGCCAAGCCCTATGCCGCAGATTTCTCGAAGTGTGTTAGTTCGTTTTAGTGCGATGCAAATGTATGATTTAGTCAATGATGTTGAGTCGTACAAAGAGTTTTTACCCGGTTGTGTTGGCGGTAAAGTGCTTGAGTTTGATGGTAAAACCATGCTGGCCTCGGTCGATGTGAGTAAGGCGGGGATCCGTAAGACCTTCACCACGCGCAATCAGGTGGTGCCGGGAAAGAGTATCGAGTTAAGACTTGAAAATGGGCCTTTTAAACACTTATTCGGCCAGTGGCGTTTTACCGAGTTGACTGAAGATGCCTGTAAGGTGGAGTTTGACTTAAATTTCGAGTTTTCCAGCTCATTGGTCGATATGGCTTTTGGTAAAGTGTTTAATGATCTTATGGTGTCTATGGTGACGGCGTTTACCAGCCGCGCTAAGGTAATTTACAGTGACAAATGAAGCAGATAAGTTCGTCGTCGATGTTATTTATGCACTGCCGACTCAGCAAAAGGTGATTTCGGTTAGCGTATTGCCCGGCACGAGCGCGATTGACATAGTGCGTCAGAGCAATATGGTGAGTTTTTTCCCTGAGATTGATTTAGAAACGGTAAAGCTTGGGGTGTTTAGCAATGTGGTTAAGCATGACCAAGTGATTTTACCCGGGCAGCGAGTAGAGATTTATCGCCCGCTGATTGCCGATCCTAAGGATGTGCGCCGTCGCCGTGCCGATAAGGCCAAGGATGAAGGTCGTGCCAATAAAGTGACCGGTGGACGGGTGTCTTAATCTGTCCGCAACACGAACAAACAAAAAGCGCCATGGGCGCTTTTTGTGTTTAAGGCTAGTGTTAAACCAGTATGCTTACTTGATAGGCTTTTGAACTTGCGCTTCGGTTTGATTTTCTTTCACTAATGGCTTTTCATCTGGGCGCTGTGCTGGCACGAGTGGCGCAGACTCAGCGGTGTTGGCCATAGGTAACTTACTCTGCTCAAGCGGCGTATTAAACTCTGGGCTTAATTCATAGTCGCCCTTCACTAAGCTTAATTTGTTGCCAGTAAAGTGCAGGATCAATTCTTTATGGGTAATGCTCGCATCACGGCCACTCTTATAGTGGTACACATAATACCAAGTGTCATCGGCAAAGCTGTCACGCAGTACTGGGCGACCAAGAATGTATTCGGCCTGCTCTTTGGTCATGTCGATACGCAACTTTTCAACCTGTTGCGGCTCCATGTAGTTGCCTTGCGGAATATCGGGCTTATAGATCAGCCAATCAAACACGCTACAGGCACTGAGCGAAACTGAGAGCGCAATGGCGCTCAGCAGGGTAAGACTTTGCTTTTTATTGATCATTGTATGCGCTACTTCTGAAAATCTGGCGGCCATCATACCCAAGCACTCCCCCTTATGACAAGGGTAATTGGGCGTTGCGGCGCTTATCGTTGCAATTGTGTGAGTTTTCGACCTAAGCGGCGCGTTTTAGTTCGCGATGAGTGAAGATTTTTATAATGAACACTGATTTACGGCGATTGGTACCTGTATCGCTTTTTATTTTATATGTACCGTGTAAGGCGGTAATTAGGTCAGTAAATTTTACCAAATGCAGTATTGTGCTGTGGCATTGTTAGCTAAATGTGGGTAGAGTTGTGAAAGTTTTTTGTTTTGATGATCTTAGCGATGATATTGGTTTTAGAGAACGTTATTTCAGCGCTTGAATTTATGTATTAATCCGCCGAGATCGCCTTTTTAGGAGAGACCATTGGGATCACTCGTTTGTGTGGGTACGGGGTTACAGCTCGCGGGGCAAATTAGCGTATTAAGCCGCAGCTATATTGAACATGCCGATATTGTATTTTCACTCTTACCCGACGGTTTTTCGCAGCGTTGGTTGACGAAGCTCAACTCCAATGTCATCAATTTGCAGCAGTTTTATGCGCAAAATGGTGAAGTTAAAAATCGTCGGGACACCTACGAGCAAATGGTCAATGCCATTCTCGATGCGGTGAGAGCGGGTAAAAAAACCGTGTGTGCACTCTATGGCCATCCGGGCGTGTTTGCCTGTGTATCCCATATGGCTATCACTCGCGCCAAGGCAGAAGGGTTTTCAGCCAAGATGGAGCCGGGGATTTCGGCCGAAGCTTGCCTGTGGGCCGACTTAGGGATTGACCCTGGCAACTCCGGGCATCAAAGCTTTGAAGCTAGCCAGTTTATGTTTTTCAACCATGTGCCCGATCCCACTACCCACTTATTACTCTGGCAAATCGCGATTGCGGGCGAACATACCCTAACCCAATTTCATACCTCGAGTGATAGGTTGCAGATCCTCGTGGAGCAGTTAAATCAATGGTACCCGCTCGAGCATGAGGTGGTCATCTACGAAGCGGCTAATTTGCCAATCCAAGCCCCGCGTATCGAGCGTTTACCTTTAGCGAATTTACCCCAAGCACACTTAACACCGATTAGTACGTTGTTAATTCCGCCAGCAAAAAAGCTGGAGTACAACTATGCTATTTTGGCTAAGTTAGGGATCGGTCCCGAAGATTTGGGCTAAATTGAAGTGTGATATTGAGTCATTATTAACAATAAGGAGAAAACATGTTTGCATTATCGGATTTTTTTACCCAGTTAGGCCAAGATGCGCAGTTAATGGAAGATTATAAGCAGAATCCACAGGTGGTAATGCTTGCTTATGGTTTAAGTATTGATGAAATTACTGCTGTCATGACGGGGGATATGAAAAAACTCAAAAGCTTAAGTGGAGAAGGCGATTACCAGTCTTTCTTACTGGTTAATCATGGTAACCGTTCTGAATACCACGAAAATGTTTTAAGTTCTGTTGACTCAAAGTTAAGTCTTTCTAGAGTCGGTATTATTTAAGCTAATAAAGGAATAAGCATGTCTGCATTATCGGATTTTTTTACCCAGTTAGGCCAAGATGCGCAGTTAATGGAAGATTATAAACAGAATCCTGAGGCGGTGATGCGTGCCCACGGATTAACTGATGAAGAAGTTAACGCTGTAATGACTGGGGATATAGAAAAGCTCAAAACGTTAAGTGGTGATAGTAACTATCAATCCTACCTTATTATTTCATGTGGTATTGGTGATTAATTGAAGCTTTTTAGTGTTTTCATGTCGGCAATCTTGTGCATATTCTGTATGCCCTTGATTGCTGCATCTATAAATTATGATGAAACACTCGCTAAGATTGAAACATTACAACATTCTGATTTACCTGCTGCTATAAACCTACTTAAAACAATTGAATCTGAATTTGGTTCTATGTCTCGCTTACAGCAGGGACGAGTTTTGCTCTTTAAAGGTGCAGCTTCTATTTATTCAGGACAGTATCAAACTGCTATTGAGTTATTGGGCCAATCAGAACCCTTACTCAAAGACTCGGAAATGCTATTTTCTGCATATAGTTATGAGGCAACAGCCTATATTGCTCTACGTCATTTCAATGATGCATTTATTGCAATGGGAAAGAGTCTTGGTTTAATCGAACGAATAGAGGACACAAATCTTAAACGTGCGTCTTACTTACGTTTAGCTAGCTTGTATTCGGCGATGGGGATCTCAGAGGAAGTTGCTACATATGCCACTAAAGCGCTTGCTCTTGCCTCCGAAAGTGATGTTAAAGATATTTGTGGGGCTAGGCTTTATCTATCAGTACATCAATTAGAGATAGCGTCGTATGTACAAGCATTTGATGAATTTAAGTCTACTCGTAGTTATTGTGAATCCAGTGGTTACCCACTAATTGCGAATATTGCATTAAAAGGTATGGGAGAATCGAGTCTTAGATTGAATGAGCCACAGCTTGCTATCTCTTACTTATTAGATTCTCTAAAGGGGTATGAATCATTTAATTTTGAGCTGGAGATTAATAGCGTACATGAGTTGCTCAGTGAAGCTTATTTGTTGTTGCAAGATTCTACGAAAGCTGAGTTACATGCTCAATATGTTATGAATCTTGTGGATGATTCTAGCAATACAGAGCTTAAGCACGGTGCATCACGTGTACTCGCTAAGATTTATGCTCAAAAACAGCAATTTGAGCAAGCCTACGAATACTCCAGAAAAGAGCAACATTATAATCAACTGATTTTTGATGAGTCGAGGATGAAAACCCTTGCTTATCAAGCGGCTAAGTTTAATGCCGATGAGCAGGCGCGTGAAATCAACTTGCTGAATAAAGAGCGCGAACTTTACATCGCTCAGCAAACGGTAAAAGAGCGTGAGTACACTAATATGCTGATGTTTATCACGATATTAGTGGGCGGGCTGTTTTTCCTCGCGATTTTGTTAGTCGTGGGCAATTTGCAAAAACGGCGTTTTATGCGCATGGCCAGAATGGATGCGCTGACGGGCGTGCTTAACCGTGGTGCGGGGCAAGATCTTGGCGAAAACTTGTTTGTGCAAGCCGCTGCCCGAGGGGGAGATTATTGTGTGATTTTATTCGACTTGGACCATTTTAAACGGATTAATGATTCCTACGGCCATGGTACGGGTGACTGGGCGCTGAAAAAAGTCGTGGAAGTATTAAAACCCCATGTCCGCAATGGTGATGTGTTTGCCCGGATTGGCGGCGAAGAATTTGCGTTGTTTTTGCCCTATGCCAATGAATCTAAGGGGATGGAAGTTGCCGAACAATGCCGAAGCCGGATTGAAGCCATTGATACGCATCTCTCGGGGCATAAATTTACTATCACCGCGAGCTTTGGGGTCAGCGGTATGACAACAGAAGACTTAAGCTTAGACCCTCTACTACACCGTGCCGATATGGCGCTGTATGCCGCAAAATCCAATGGCCGTAACAGTGTATTCTGTTATGAGGACGCTTTAGCCTCCGATAAACGCGCCACCAATATTACCAGTCAGTTGGCAAGGCAGTAGGATACGAGTTGTATTGTCTGTGTAACTGACTGTTTAGGTTAATGTAACGCGGTTTTCTTCTTTCGCTTTTTCGCTTATTTCTTGCATTTTCTCGATGATTTTTAGGTCAATTTTTCACACTTTTTCCTGCCTAACTAGAGTATGATTGCCAGCGGTAGCCGAAGCTTTTTTGCTTAAGGCTATACCTATTTTTTGCCTTTCGCTAACGTTGTGGAGCCCTAATGGAAGAGTCGAGTCTGCTCACTTCTGTACTGTTATTTTTATTGGCCGCGGTGATTTTTGTGCCCTTGGGCAAACGTTTTGGCGCAGGACCGATTCTGTCTTACCTCGCTGCTGGGGTGATTTTAGGCCCAGGAGGCATGGCGCTGGTGTCGGATCCCGCCGCCGTGCTGCATTTTGCCGAGCTGGGTGTGGTACTGATGCTGTTTGTGCTCGGGCTTGAACTCAATCCGAGCAAGTTATGGGAGCTGCGCAGCGCCATCTTTGGTCTCGGTAGTGGTCAGTTACTCCTTTCTTGGGCGGCAATTGGCGGTTTAGCCTGGGGATTTAGCTTATCCATTGAGGCAGCATTAGTGGTTGGCGCGGCGTTATCACTATCATCGACGGCCTTTGCGGTACAACTGATGAGCGAACATCGACTACTGACCACTCCGCTTGGCCGCGATGCCTTTGGGGTGTTGTTAATGCAAGATCTCGCCGTGATCCCCATGTTGCTATTAACCGCTTACCTTGCACCTAATTCGGCCCAGATTGAGCACCATGCGGTGCCATGGTATTGGACCTGCGTGGCCTTAGTGGGCTTTGTGTTAGTGGGCAAATATCTGTTACCGCGGGTACTTAAGCTTGTCGCCAGCAGCGGGGTTCGTGAGGTGTTAACCGCCTTTGCATTATTGCTGGTGATGGGTAGCGCCGAATTGATGGAGTGGTTAGGGCTGTCGGCGGGTATGGGCGCATTCTTAGCTGGAATTATGTTGGCTAACTCCAGCTACCGACATCAGCTCGAAACCGATATCGAACCTTTTAAGGGCTTACTGCTTGGGCTGTTTTTTATGGCGGTCGGCATGAGTATGGATCTCAAGCTGTTTTTAACCGATCCCTTACTTATCCTCGCGATTTTGCTGGGCATGCTGCTGATTAAGACTCTCGTGCTGATGCTCCTTGGCCGTTTACGGCACCATACATGGCGCCCGAGTATTGCTCTAGGCCTTATCTTGGCCGAAGGCGGTGAGTTTGCCTTCGTGCTGCTGTCGCAGGCGCAATTATCCAGCATAGTGGATGATAAAATCGCCCAAATCTTAGTGCTCGCCATCGGTTTATCCATGGCAGTCACACCGATGATTTTCACGCTTTTTAGAGCCACTAAACCTAAGGTGGTGGATACTCGTTTACCCGATACCATTAATGTGACTGAATCCGAGGTGGTCATTGCCGGATTTGGGCGGGTAGGGCAGATCACTGGGCGGATTTTAGCGTCATCGGGTATTCCATTTGTGGCCTTAGATAAAGATGCCAGCCATGTGGATGTGATCCGCAAATATGGCGGTGAGGTCTATTTTGGCGATGCCAGACGCTTAGATATGTTGATGTCTGCGGGGATTGCCCGCTCGCGCTTGTTGCTGCTGGCCGTTGATAATGTTGAGGATTCGATTGAAATTGCCCAGCAGGTAAAAACCCATTTCCCCCATATCAATATCGTCGCTCGGGCTCGTGACCGTAACCACGCCTATCGATTAATGAGCCTTGGGGTGACCGATGTGTTCCGTGAAACCTTTGGTTCGGCTTTGTCTGCCAGTGAGAAGATTTTGCAGGGCTTAGGCTTATCACAGGTGCAGGCCAATGAAAGGGTGAAGATTTTTGCCGAGCACGATAAAAAGCTGGTGATCGCTAGTGCTGCCCATCAACATGATTTAGCCAAGCTGATTGATTTATCCAATAAGGGTAAAGCTGAGCTGGAGTCGCTGATGCGTGGCGACCGGGAGAATGTCAGTTAAGCCTGCCAGCTAAAACAACAAGAGAGCCTATGGGCTCTCTTGTTGTTTATGGGCTTAAGGAAAACGCTTAGAAACTGTAGCTATATTGCAGTTTCACATTACGCTCTTCGCCTGGCATGCCGCCGAGGAACATGGCTTTGCTGTAATAGTCTTTATTGAATAGGTTGTTGATATTCAATTGTAACTTCCAGGAGTCGGTGGCATAGCTGATGGCAGAATCCACTAAGGTGTAGCTCGGCACATAACCATCTGGGATACCAAATGAGCTTGAGTGCGTGCTTCTATCATCCACATACTTGGCGCCTAAACTCAGCTCAATTGGGCTTGTTAAGGCAAACCAGTCTGCACCATAGGTTACCCAAGCACTCGCGGTAACATAGGGCACACCTTTTTGGCGGGTGTCGTAGTTGGCTTTGTCATTCGGGTTTTGTTTATCCCTAGCGTCTTGATACATGCCGTTGAGGTTGATGCGCCAGTTATCGTTTAAGTGGGCATTGAGATCCAACTCGACCCCTTGGGTATCTTCGCTACCATCGTAAAAGTACACGGGCACATCGGCACCTGACACGCCAGCGTTATAGTCTGGGTTGTTGTAAGGCACATTAGTGCGTGAGCTTTTAAAGAACACTAGTGATGCCAACATTTGATCATCAAAGGCTTTAAAGCGCATGCCGAGATCGTTACTGACGGATTCTGAGTCTTCGCGGTCGGTATTTTCCCCAGTGATAGAACCTAAAATGCTATAGGCGGTGCGACCTTTTGAGTGATTGACGAAAAATGATAAATCATCAATGGGCATATAAGTTAAGCCCAAGTTGTAGGTCACGCCGTTATCTTTGCTATCTTCCTCAGGAGTGGGGCTCGCTTGACTCGCGCTGTAGCGCTCATCCACACCTAGGTGTTCATAGCTCTGTTTGATTTCGTTAAAGGCCACGCCAACACGGGTGGTAAAGCCATAACCTAGATAACCCACATGTTGCACGCCTAGGCCCCAAGCGCTGACTTTTTTATTGTAGTTGGCGGTTTTGAGCGGATCGTAGTCGGCAAATTTACCCGTTCCCCAATTTGGATTGCGGATATCGTAAATGTACGGTAGCGAACCACGGTAAATCACTTCGCCTTGTTTGTTTTTAATGACTTGGTCCGCATCGTAAATCGAGAATTGCTCGAGGCGAATGTTGCGGTCTTCGTAGTTAGCATTCACCAGTAATTCGTTGTCGATATTGCCGATTTGGAAGTCGTAACGTAGATCGGCAAAATACTGCCATGAGGTTTCTTCGGCATCGAGTTGGCGGTATTCCTGGCGTCTAGCGGCAAAGGGATAGAGCACACCATTTTCAACCAGTGGCGCGCGGGGATCGGCGTTTATCTTGCCTTTGTTATTCCAGTACACATAGTTGTAAGCCCCTGTTTGACGGGCAAAACCTGTAGTGTAGTCGCGATATTGCAACTGCTGGTTGAGGAACAGATTATCGGTAAAGTAGATATTGTGGGTCAGCTTGAACCTTAATTCTTCACCTTCATTATCTTTTGCCATGGGAGAAATTAATCCCGCGTCTCCGAAGGAGTAGGGAGTTAAACCATCACCACTGGCGAGTGATGCCGCTAATTGCTGACGCTGCTCGTCGGTTAGCTGTATGCCTTGACCCTTAGGATCGTTAATCAAATCTTGCCAAGTGACTTCGCCCGCGGTTTTGCCACCGACAGAATCGGCATTGTAGATACGGATTGGATGGCCGATGGAGTCAACGGCAATGGCGTCTTTAATATACGCGCCGGATAGCATCAGATCTTGGCTATCACTTAATACCCACTTGAGTGAGCCGAACACTTCATCACGGTCGGCGCCTAAATCTCGGTAACCTTCACTGCGGGCGGTTTTGGCGACTAAGCGGTACGCAAGATCATCTGTGATCCCACCCGTACTATCGATGGCGAAAGAGTAGGTATCCCACTGGCCAACTTCTGTGGTGAATTTGTGTTTGGACTCAAATTGCGGTTTCTTCTCAATCAGGTTGATCACGCCGCCCGCGCTGCCCATACCGTAGAGCCCAGTAGCTGGCCCTTTTAAAACCTCAACGGATTCCACATTGGTTAGGGAGCGAGTGGGGTTAAAGGTGTTGCCAAGGCCTGCACCGCCATACATGCCGTCATAGGTGTAGTTCGCGCCGAGGCCGCGAATGACCAAGTTATCCCCAATGCCGTAGTTATTGCCTGCTTGAGTCACCCCGCTGATATTGCGGATCAAGTCCTGCAGATTATCGACTCCTTGGCTGTTAATCAGCTCCTGGTCAACGATAACAACCGCCGCAGGTGTTTCCATCAAGGACATATCTGACTTAGTCGCAAGTCCTGAGTTTTTCACCACGGAGTTTTGTCTGCCGTACACCGTTATACGTTCGATGTTTTCATCGCGAGCAGAAGCTGTGTCATCGGCGTTGGCTGTGTGTGGTAAAGCACTGAGGCAGGCGAGTGTTATAAGTGATAAGCGAAATACTGGCTGTAATACTGGCATTGAAAGTCCCCCAATCAGAAAGGTCGCGAATGATAATGATTTTCATCTACTTTGCAACCCCTTGTTTGGCACTTAAAAGGCCATGAATCTTGGTTATCTTTACATATGAAATACGGTTAACTGCGTTGGGTATAAAGACCTTCACTATCACCTGTTGCCCTCACTTGAAGCAACACGTGGTCAGAATTCTAATTTGTTTCATTTTTTTTATAAAAAAGTGATTTATTTTTTGGGTTAACCATATCGACTGGGCTTTTTGATCGAGATACATAACCCGTGATCCCTGTCACTCATCCCTCATTGTGTTGACACTTTACGTAAACGTAATAGTTAAACGAGTGTTTAAATTTGTTGGGTGTTTCATTTTTGTTAACTTGTTGTTTTGGTTAGTTTTGATTGCTTTCCTTTAGATGGAGTTCAAAACGCTGCTTGTTTTCTACTTAGGTCGAATAAGGGGTAAATGCTGTATATTTAAGTTTTCATTGTGTAATTAATTTACGTATAAAATTACATGTTGTCTGAAGTGGTAAAGTTGTCAGACAAATTTCACCTCCCAAAAGATCACAATAACCATTAAAGATAAAAGTTGTTTAAAAACATGTTATTGCTTTATAAGCCCCGCTTTGGTCAGACCAATTTTTGATGTTTTTTGGTCAAATGTTTTAGCGGTCATGACACTTTTGGATAGTTGCAAATACAAATGTTTGTCTGTAAGTTTTGGTTCTAAACGAACATTTGAATGTTTTGCGGCGAATGTTTGTACATGTTACCCATGTCTTTACTGGTAATGAGTCGTAAACGAGCAAGAGTTTTGCCTCTTGAGAGGGTGAGAAGATGACGGAACAAACTTTAAGTGAGCAGCAATTGAATTCGGCACAGAATAAGACCACTGCGAATGGCACGCTGACCATAGTGGGAAATACTATCCCTGGCCAAGAAGTGATTTTTACCGAAGGTGCGCTGGCGTTGCTTGAGTCACTTTGCCGGGAATTTGCAGCAGAAGTGCCCACCTTACTCGCCAAACGTAAAGATAGACAAGCGCGTATCGATAAAGGGGCTTTACCTGACTTTTTACCCGAGACTCGTGCTATTCGTGACGGTGCATGGAAGATCCGTGGCATTCCGAATGACTTACTCGACCGCCGTGTCGAAATCACCGGTCCCGTTGAACGTAAGATGGTGATCAATGCACTCAATGCCAATGCCAAAGTGTTTATGGCGGATTTTGAAGACTCTTTAGCACCAAGCTGGCAAAAGGTGGTTGAAGGTCAGATTAACCTGCGTGATGCCGTGCGCGGTGAGATTGAATACACAGCGCCTGAAACCGGTAAACATTACAAGCTAGGCCCAAATCCTGCGGTATTGATCTGCCGCGTACGTGGCCTGCACTTAAAAGAGAAGCATGTTGAATTTAACCAGCAGTCCATTCCCGGCGCGTTATTCGACTTTGCGATGTACTTTTACCATAACTATCGCCAATTGCTGGCGAAGGGCAGTGGTCCTTACTTCTACATCCCTAAACTCGAGAGCCATATCGAAGCGCGTTGGTGGGCAAAAGTGTTTGCTTTTGTGGAAGAAAGATTCTGCCTACAGCCTGGCACAATCAAATGTACTTGTTTGATTGAGACCTTACCCGCGGTGTTTGAAATGGACGAAATTCTCTATGAATTACGCTCAAACATTGTCGCGCTCAACTGTGGTCGCTGGGACTATATCTTCAGCTATATCAAAACATTAAAGCGCCATAGCGACCGCGTTTTACCGGATCGCCAAGCGGTGACCATGGATACGCCTTTCTTAAGTGCCTATTCAAGACTGCTGATCAAAACCTGCCATAAACGTGGTGCACTGGCGATGGGCGGCATGGCGGCCTTTATTCCAGCTAAGGATCCCGCTCAGAACGAAACTGTGTTGCAACGGGTACGTAAGGACAAAGAGCTTGAGGCTCGCAATGGCCACGATGGGACTTGGGTCGCTCACCCTGGTCTTGCTGACACGGCAATGGGGATCTTTAACGAATACATAGGCCAAGATCATCAAAACCAATTACATATCACCCGTGATGTGGATGCACCGATTCTCGCCGCAGAGTTACTAAAACCCTGTGATGGTGAGCGCACTGAGCAAGGGATGCGCCTGAATATTCGCATCGCTCTGCAATACCTTGAGGCGTGGATTAGTGGCAACGGTTGTGTGCCGATTTACGGATTAATGGAAGATGCGGCAACCGCTGAAATCTCCCGAGCCTCGATTTGGCAATGGATCCAACATGGTAAGTCACTCTCAAACGGTAAGCTTGTCACTAAACAATTGTTTAAGGACATGCTGGTAGAAGAGTTAGCGAATGTGAAAAAAGAAGTGGGCGGTGACAGATTCACCCACGGTAAATTTACCCAAGCGGCAGTATTGCTTGAGGATATTACCACTTCGGATGAGTTGGTCGATTTCTTAACCTTACCCGGTTACGAGATGCTAACAGCTTAATTTCAAATGCTTTAACAGTTAATGCGTTTTATGGGATGCGTTATGGCGGTGGATATCGCCAATTAAACCAATGGGCAGGGTGACGCTGTGGGGCAGCGTCACTTGCTACAACACCACACGAAAGGAGTGACATTATGACTAAGGCAACACAGACTTCACGTCAGGCACAGATTGACGCGATCAAAAAAGATTGGGCAGAGAATCCACGTTGGAAAAACGTACGTCGCCCATACACTGCAGAGGAAGTCGTGGCACTTCGTGGTTCCATTGTTCCTGAGAACACCATTGCCAAACGCGGTGCCGCTAAACTGTGGGATTTAGTCAACGGTGGCGCAAAAAAAGGTTATGTGAACTCCTTAGGTGCACTGACTGGCGGCCAAGCGGTACAACAGGCTAAAGCGGGTATCGAAGCAATTTATCTGTCTGGTTGGCAAGTCGCGGCAGACGCTAACTTAGCGGGCACTATGTACCCAGATCAATCCTTATACCCAGCAAACTCAGTGCCTGCGGTCGTTTCACGCATTAATAACTCCTTCCGCCGTGCTGACCAAATCCAGTGGAGCAACGGAGTTAATCCGGAAGATGAAAACTTTGTCGATTACTTCCTACCCATCATCGCCGATGCGGAAGCAGGTTTTGGTGGCGTACTGAATGCGTTCGAGTTGATGAAGTCGATGATCGATGCGGGCGCCGCTGGTGTGCATTTTGAAGACCAATTAGCTTCAGTGAAAAAGTGCGGCCATATGGGCGGTAAAGTATTAGTGCCAACCCAAGAAGCGGTACAAAAGTTAGTTGCAGCGCGTCTTGCTGCTGACGTGAGCGGTGTTGAAACGCTGGTTATTGCGCGTACTGATGCCAACGCTGCGGATTTATTAACCTCTGATTGCGACCCATATGATCGTGACTTTGTGACTGGCGAGCGCACTAGTGAAGGTTTCTACCGCGTGAAAGCGGGTCTGGATCAAGCGATTTCTCGCGGTCTGGCCTACGCACCTTATGCGGATTTAATCTGGTGTGAAACCGCTAAGCCCGATTTAGAAGAAGCACGCCGCTTTGCTGAGGCAATCCATGCTCAGTACCCAGACCAATTGCTGGCCTACAACTGTTCACCTTCGTTCAACTGGAAGAAAAACTTGGACGACGCGACGATTGCGCGCTTCCAGCAAGCGCTGTCGGACATGGGCTACAAGTACCAGTTCATCACTTTAGCGGGTATCCATAACATGTGGTACAACATGTTTGACCTGGCTTACGACTACGCTCGTGGTGAAGGTATGAAGCATTATGTTGAGAAAGTTCAAGAGGTTGAGTTTGCGGCAGCGAAGAAAGGTTACACCTTCGTGGCGCATCAACAGGAAGTGGGTACAGGTTACTTCGACCAAGTTACCACAGTGATCCAAGGCGGTCAGTCTTCTGTGACTGCGCTGACTGGTTCGACCGAAGAAGAGCAGTTTTAAGCGAAGCTTGTCGTTTAATTAAAATGTTGTACCCGTAAGATGTTGTACCTGTAAACCCTGTGTTTAGCTGCATTGCAGCTGTTGTCCCCGTGCAGTTCGCCTACATGTGCTGCACGGGTTTTTAAGTCAAACCTTGTGACTTAACTTCCTACCCAGTCAATACATTGCTTGCCTGAGCTTGGCGACTCTCTGAGTCGCTATTTTTTTATCTAATTACCCAGTCAATACATTGCTTGCCTGAGCTTAGCGACTCTCTGAGTCGCTATTTTTTTTATCTAATTGATTATTCTGGTGCAACTCTGACTCGAGTTGGTGCAAGTTTTTAACCGTTTTACAAAGAGTTAATGCTATCTCATTGTTATTCAATGGCTATTTATCTTGGCCTAAATAATGCTGTGAATTGGCTGTAAAACTTGGCATTCACAGTGAGGTCACCGTCATGAAATATTACAGTCGTCGTTTAGTCAAACCTGAGCATTTAAATCCTGCAAATACCCTCTTTGGCGGCCAGTTATTGAGTTGGATTGACGAGGAGGCGGCCATCTTTGCAGCATGCCAGATGAAGAGCAGCAGCCATGTGACTAAGCTGATTTCTGAGATCAATTTTATGACGCCGGCGCGCCAAGGGGATGTGTTGGAGTTTGGCTTGGAACTTGTCAGCCTTGGGCACAGTTCCATTACGGTCAGTTGCCAAGTGCGTAATAAGATGACGCAAGCGCCTGTGGTCAGTATCGATAAGATGGTGTTTGTAAACGTAAATGCACAAGGGTTACCAGTCCCTCATGGTATTCGTGCTAATGCGGCATAATGCCTTGAGCTTGATAAGACCTTAAGCTTAATAAAACAGAGTGACGCATGGGCGTCACTCTGAGTCTTTAGTGAGATCTTCTTTGACCGATTTCACCGCATCCCGTGAAGCATGACCAATGGCTTTGGTGGTGTCGCGGGTGGCGTGACCAATCTCTTTTGTCACGTCCTTAGTGGTGGTACCGATAGCGCGACCCGCATCTTTTAAATCAGCACATGCCGTGGTGGCAAGCAGTAGAGGCAGTATCAACAGCGTCGCTTTTGTCATTGTGTTTATCCTAAAACTAACGGGTGCCTCGCAAGATACCAAATAGTTACGCAAAACGCCTTAATAATCTTGCTAATGCAATTTGAGATGGGGATGAATAATGCGACTGATACCTTTTGCAAACATTAAAAGGCTGCCTTTTACCACTCCGTGCAGTTCAATTAAATGTCGCCGATAGAGAGAAGTGTAAACAAAGCGAGCGATTTTGCCTTCTACCATCACACCACCTCCGATAAATGACAGCAAGTTGCCCACGGTATGAAATTTCGACAGATTAACAAGCGACCCAAGATCTTTATAAACATACTGATGATGTGCGTCTTGTCCTGCAAGCAGTAGCATAATATTGTCGGCCGTCATGAGTGCCATTTGTCGTGCCGATTGCCCCCTTGGTGGAACAAAAGTACCGTTGGGTTGTGGGCAAGCAGCACAGTCACCAATTGCAAAAATATGCGGATCGCGGCTGGTTTGCATATTTTGTTTTACCACCAACTGGTTGATATGGTTGGTTTCAAGTCCGCCTATTTCTTTCAGAAAATCCGGTGCCTTTACCCCTGTAGACCAGATCACTAAATCGGCGGGGATCATTTGCCCATCAGTTGTGGTCAGCCCCGTTTCATCCACCTGATTAATGCGTGTTTCAGTCATAACCTTAACGCCGAGCGCGGCTAATTCTTTGGTTACTGAGTCTGAAATTTCACGCTTTTCTACTTTAGGTAAAATTCGTTTATCAGCTTCAATGAGGGTGACCTCCAAAAGACGTGAATCGATGTTATAGCCAAACCCGCGCAACTGATCCACGGCATGGTGCATTTCCGCAGACATTTCGACCCCAGTGGCCCCCGCACCTACAACAGCAATTTTAATTTTATCGGCCAGCAGGCTATGGCTGGCATAACGGAGAAACTTATTCAGCAAAATTTTACGGATTGCCATTGCTTGCTCTGTATTATCAAGAAATTGGCAATGCTCACGTATGCCTGGAATGCTAAAGTCATTAGCGATGCTGCCAATGGCGACCACTAAATAGTCATAATCAATATGACGAGATGGGAGTAGTACATCACCTTTATCATCACAAATCGCTGACAGCACTACTTGCTTGTTTTGTCTATCGATATCCGTCATTGCGCCCTGCTGAAAATGGTAACCATGGGCGGCTGCATGGCTTCGATAGCTTAAAGCGTCGATACCGACATCGAGTGCGCCAGTCGCAACCTCATGGAGTAATGGCTTCCAAATATGGCTTTCTGCGCAATCGATTAAGGTCACTCTTGCTTTGCCCTTACGCCCCAGTTTATGGCCTAGCTTAGTTGCAATTTCCATCCCGCCAGCACCACCTCCTACGATAACAATATTTGCTATAGCCATGCCGATTATTCCTGTATGTTGAATGATTAGATTGTGCTGCGGAAAAGGTTTTGAAACAAAATAGTAACCTTGGCCTCGCGTCTCAAGCAATGAGACAAAATGACGTAGATAAGCTAGGTTTTTATTTTATGTAATTGATTTTATTGTTTTTATTTTTATTGCTTGAGCAGGTTATGACATCTTGTAGCGCGCAAAGTGTGACGCACTTCATGACAGTTATTTGATAACTGTGCGCTAGCTCACTTGTTGTCGGTGGCTATTTCATCAAGTGGGTTTATCTGCCGAGATTGCGATTCAGTTGTTTCTGGCTAGGCATGGAAGGTCGCTAGCGCGCCGTAAAGTGCTAGACGAAAAGATAAGGTGAAAATTCGATATTGTTTTTGTTTGGGCTCTTAAAGAGCAAGGGCCACAAGGAAGATGAGTTGAAATGTCCCTGTAGCCCTATGATGTGTTGAGGTACTGATATGAGTGTTTACCTAACACTGATTTTGCATAATAAATGGAAACTCATTTGGCCTAAATCGTCGCCGAGTATTGATTTGTCTAGATAGCCGAATAGTGTTATTCGAGCTTCGCCAGACGTTGCTGATAGTCCTGAATGAGATGCTGCATAATTTCTTCAGGAGCGGCATCATCGCAACAGGTATCGAGGAAGATTTTAAAGGTGACGAGCGCGTGACCATCATTTTTAAGCCTATCGCTTTGCATCGAAAAGTAGGCTTCTTCATTGTCGGCTTTGCGGACTACAAACTTACTGGTTTCAAAGGATTTACTGCCTGAGAGTTCGTGCCATTTGGTGATACGGTTTAAGGCAATTTCACTGGATTGGTTTAATTCGATGTGGTTTAACCAACTCACTGGATGTTCGGGATCTTTGTAATGCGGACATCTAACTGTGTAGTTATATACATGAGTAATTGCTGTCATAGCGTACCTACCTGTTGAGGATGTTGCTGCCATCATAGGCATCGTTTTTGAATTCGGTCAATCATTAATTGCGCTGATATCGCTCGTGTTAAATCACCGTTTTTACAAGTATTTTTGTATAAAAATGAGCCAGTTAATTCATTTCCTTCAAGTGTTATTTAGCATGAGTTTTTAACGAATAACTATGTGCTAGCTCTCAGTTTTGCACTCAAATTCGTTTTTGCTTAATTACTGCGCAATAAAGCAGCAAATAAGTGAGCAGATTTGAATGGCACGATAAGCCATTAAACATTAGCAAATTATGTAGGAAGTGCATCGGGATGGGGATAAATGGACAGAGGCCCATTCGTTAGAACGGGCCTCTCAGCTGGCTTCATCTTTTGCAGGGAAAAAGCGAACTGGAGCCAGTCTAGCTGATTTGTAACAGCATGTAACCCACTAAGATCACGTTTTTACGCTATTGGAGCTATTTTTCGATCTATGGGATCCCAACTGCCGAAGATTAAGGCGCTACGGTGGTTTTTACATTATGGCGTAGTGCTAAATTGGCTGAGTCCGCCTAAAAGAAAGGCCCAAACAAGATCCCTTGTTTGGGCCGATTCTATGTCGTTAGCTTGCGCTAGCCGAACAACATCCTGTCAATGGGCGCGCGACAGACGGCGTTAATGCGTATGGTCTATAACGCGTATTGGCTTATAACGCGTTAGTGAAGATCTGGCAGATCTCTTCATGGGTTGCCTGCTTAGGGTTAGTGAAACCACAGGCATCCTTTAAGGCGTTCTCGGCCAGAGTTGGAATATCTTCCGCTTTAACCCCGAGTAAGGTTAGGTTTTCTGGAATGTGTACCGCAACAGATAGGGCTTTAATCGCGGCGATTGCCGCCGCAGCACCTTGCTCATCGGTCATATTGGCTACATCGACACCCATCGCCTTGGCGATATCTTTTAAGCGATCTGGTACCACTTTGGCGTTGTATTCTTGCACATGGGGTAATAACAGGGCGTTACATACACCATGGGGCAGGTCGTAGAAACCGCCTAATTGGTGTGCCATGGCGTGCACATAACCTAAGCTGGCGTTGTTAAAGGCCATTCCCGCTAAGAATTGCGCATAGGCCATTTGCTCACGGGCTTCGATATCTTGGCCTTGTTTTACCGCATTCACTAAGTTGCCTTGAATAAGTTCAATGGCCTTAATAGCGCAGGCATCGGTAATTGGGTTCGCTGCGATAGACACATAGGCTTCAACCGCATGGGTCAGCGCGTCCATGCCTGTTGCAGCCGTGAGGCTCGCTGGTTTTTTCAGCATCAGCTCAGGGTCATTCACTGACAGTATTGGCGTGGTGTGTTTATCGACAATTGCCATTTTGATATGGCGAGCTTCGTCAGTGATGATACAAAAACGGGTCATCTCGCTGGCAGTACCAGCGGTGGTGTTAATGGCCACTAATGGCAGTTGTGGCTTAGTGGATTTATCTAAGCCTTCGTAGTCTTTGATGCTACCACCGTTAGTTGCGACGAGGGCGATACCTTTTGCGCAATCGTGTGGTGAACCACCACCTAATGAAATCACGAAATCACATTGATTGGCTTTTAATAGTGCAAGACCCGCTTCAACGTTACCGACAGTTGGGTTAGGTTGTACGCCATCAAACACGGTTGAAGTAATGCCGTTTTGGCCGAGTTTTTCCGCCACTTCACCGACTAGACCAATATTAACTAAAGGTTTATCCGTCACGATTAACGCGCGTTTAAAGCCTAAGGTTTTAATATCACCGATAGCGTCATCGACGGCGCCTTTACCTAGTACGTTGACTGAAGGAATAAAAAATTTTGCAGCCATAAGTTCACCTATTTGGTTGTAGATTAAATTTGTTTCTTTCTGGTGACCAAACTACCAATTAAGGGGTCGTCAAGTTGTGATCTAGATCGGCTTAGATAGATTACTGAGGGTAAATTCCCACTAAAGTTGGAACTGGGTAACTAAATAATGAACTTTTATGACAGAGATTAAGGTTTGCATACGCTATGTTTTTTAAGAGTTTTTTCAGCTTTCACTTGTTTAGTTAAACTCAGATTGTTACACGATAAACTACCCACCAAGGTGAGTTGTGGCTGCGTTTCTGGTAAGGTGCGGCCGTTGAGGTGATGAGGAGTAAGCGAAGTACGATGGAAAAATATGAACAACTGCTGATTTCACTGCGCCGCGTGATCCGCGCTATCGACATTCATTCGCGGCAACTCAATAAACATTCCGGCTTGACGGGGCCGCAGTTGATGGTGATGCAGAAAATTGCCCAACTCGACGCTCCCTTAGCTAAGCAGGTGGCCGAAGAAATCACTCTTAGTCCCGCTACTGTGACGACAATTATTGATAGGCTTGAAGGGCGGGGATTAGTGATCCGCAAACGCAGCGAGTCCGATAAGCGTAAAGTCCATCTGTATTTAAGTGAGGCGGGTCACGCATTATTGCAGGAATCGCCTAAACCGCTTCAGGAACACTTTATTAAGCAATATCAAAATCTTGAAGAGTGGGAGCAGAGTCAGCTACTCTCATCGGTGGAGCGAATTGCGGCCATGATGGATGCCGATAAAATTGATGCAGCACCTATGCTGTTGGTGGGTAAAATTCAAGGGGACGAATAATCCCCTTTCGGTCTTAAATAATACAAAAGCACTGTCTATACAGTGCTTTGTTGTTTTGGTTAGGCGGCGGGGCAGTTAGTTTCCGTCACACTATTAATCAAAATTTCATTCACTGGTGTGTCGCTAAAACCGTTGCTGGTTTTGGTTGGCACAATGCTTATTTGATCCACCACATCCATCCCTTCGACAACTTTACCAAAAACAGCATAACCATAGTTGCTCGTCGAAGCATC
The DNA here is from genome assembly GCF_000485795.1 of Shewanella decolorationis S12. Lineage (GTDB taxonomy): Bacteria > Pseudomonadota > Gammaproteobacteria > Enterobacterales > Shewanellaceae > Shewanella > Shewanella decolorationis. The sequence continues at coordinate 112,780 of NZ_AXZL01000073.1, read as the reverse complement.
AAGCTGCGGATTATCTAACACATTGATAAAGAACTGTGATGTCGCTGAGTCTGGCACTGTGGTACGCGCCATTGCGATTGTGCCACGTTTGTTGCTGATGCCGACGGCGGCCTCGTTTTTAATTGGCGCACTGGTTGGTTTGCTCTGTAATCCCGTGGTGAAACCGCCACCTTGGATCACAAAGTTATTGATGGTTCTGTGGAATAAGGTGCCGTTATAGAATGACTTATCGACATATTGTTTAAAGTTCTTGCCCGTGATCGGCATATGGGTGAGGTCGATGGCTAAGGTTAAATCCCCCTTTGTAGTACTCATTAAATAACAGACATCGGCGCTTAAGCTCGGTGGGGTCGGGTCAGGTTTGGGGATATTGGGAGTGAGCTCATCTTCGCCACCGCCGCAGGCAGTGAGGGCTATGCTCAAACTGCTGGCGAGTAAAAGTCCCGTAAATCTATTCATATCAATTTCCTTATTTTTGCGTCGTTCGCCACGCCTCTGCCTGCTTGGATAATGTAAGTGGGCATAGGTAAATGTTGCGATTAAGTGTTGTTTTTGTTTTGTGCGCGCATAGTGACAGAGCGATGAAGGGGATTTCAACATTAAAAATGTAATTGATACAAAGTGTTGCAGCTAATGGCTGATGCTGGCGTTGCTGCTTGAGTGGCGGAGTCAACTTCAGCGCAGCTTCTAGAACCTGTCCTCGAAGATTACACACTGTTTTGCTTGCGCCATTTAAGCGCGTTGCACCTTTTTTAACCACTATCTGCTTCAAACTAGTGCGTTGATAAGATTACCCCAAGGGCAATGGCTGGGGTAATGAAGAGGTATATTAGATTCAAGATGCTGATTTATAAGTTTTCTTTGTTGTCATCTGGCTGACACAAATCTGTCTTCATGCTGTTATTTTGCGCTGGCATGGTTACTGCCTATCTAAGGCTATGGATGAGCAGTCGCGGGGGCGACAAATATGGGGCTGGATAAGTTGCTGTATTTGCGGGGCGTGGGAGCAGACTTTACTGACTGCTTCGGCAAGTACATCCGCATTCCCGAGGCTGACAGGCAAGGGATTTTGACCTGTATGTTGCAGGAGAAAAACACTCAGGCCTGCGAGGCAAAGGATGAACCATTAACGAGTTTACTCAATGGTGACGAGCTTGACGCTCAAGTGTATCAACTCGATGCTCACCATTGGACACAAGTGTTGCCGGCGTTTCATTGGTGCTATGTCGACGAACCTTGGGTCTGCCTGTATTTACCTCAATCTTACCGTGGCGATCTGCTGCTCACCTTTACCTGTGAAAAAGGGGACAGGGTTATCCTCGAGGTACCGTTTTCGGCGCTAAAACCGATCGGGGATTACCGTATTCAGGCGCAGGAGTTGGCGAAATTTGGCACTAGCCCCTTTGCCAATGAGTGTCAGTTCCTGCAATACCGTCTTGACCTCTTAGGCCATGAGTTTTATTGCCGTGATGTGGACGATACCAGTGAGCCATATATCGATTCAGAGACTCGCCGTTCATGGGAAAATGTTAGCACCGCGCCAAATACATCTGACAATAAAGACAACTTAAGTGATTTATCTTGCCTGGGGCTTGGGTACCACACCCTGAGCGTCAGTTTGCTTGGGCTGGCGGATGATCAGCAAGGCGTATCAAGTGCAGGAACGTCAGCAGCAAGTATATCTTCTGCAAGCAAGGCGACTGAGTTCCATGGCACTTTTATGGTGGCGCCGAGAACCGCCTATCAAGGGGTGATGAGTGCTGTGGCTCAAGGAAAGCGCCATAAACCTTGGGGCGTGAGTCTTCAGCTGTATAGCCTGCGCAGCGAAAGCCAATGGGGTATCGGCGACTTTGGCGATTTAGAGCAACTTATTGGTTTAGTGGCCGAGTATGGCGCCGATTTTATTCAACTCAATCCATTACATGCCTTAGATATTGCCGCGCCGGAACATCCGAGTCCCTATAGTCCCTGCGATCGTCGAAGGCTTAATCCGCTGTATATTCATTTACCTAGCGTGCCTGAATTTGAGTCATTAAAGACGGAGTTTGCGGCGAAGGAATGGCAAGAAGCCATCTCCCTACTCAATGCGGAGAACTGGCTCGATTATCCCAAGGTGAGTGAACTTAAGTACCGCGCATTTGCACGTTTATACACAGTCTTTTGCGAACACCATTTACAGCCCAACACACCCAGAGCGCAGCGGTTTGAGGATTTTGTAGCAGAGCAGGGCGCGCCGCTCAGGGAATTTGCCCAAGCTGAATCGCTACGCAGTCCAAGGGCCATCGCACAGGATGAAGGCTTTTATTTATACCTGCAGTTTGTGGCTGAAGATCAACTGCAATTGTGCCAACTCAAAGCCAAAGAAGCGGGGATGGGTATAGGGCTTATCCGCGATTTAGCCGTGGGCGCAGCGTTGCAGGGCGTTGAGGTCCAAGCCAATTCGCAGCAGTTTTGCTTAAACGCCAGCATAGGCGCACCGCCAGATCCCTTCGCGCCGCAGGGACAAAACTGGGGTCTCACGCCCCTCGATCCCGTCAAACTAAAGCAGCATCAATATCGTCATTTTATTGAGCTGACTCGCGCCAACATGACCCACTGCGGTGCGCTGCGAATCGACCATGTGATGGGACTGCTGCGACTCTGGTGGTGGCCACTAGATAAGCGCCTCGGCCATGGCGCCTATGTGTATTACCCGGTCGAAACCCTGTTGGCGATTCTCTGCCTTGAGAGTCAACGTGCTCGCTGTGTGGTGATTGGTGAGGATTTAGGCCTAGTGCCGCCCGATATTATTCATCGCCTGTATCAGGCGGGGATCTATTCCAACGAGTTGTTCTACTTCTGCAAAGACCATCAGGGCTTTAAGCCACCAAGCCATTATAAGTTCCAGAGTTTGATGATGCTGGCAAACCACGATGTACCGACCTTAGTGGCTTGGTGGACGGGCAGCGATTTGCACCTGAGGCGACAACTCGAACTACTCAAGACAGATGATGAATTGGGAGAAGCGCTCGCCGGACGTGAGCAAGAAAAACATCAGCTCGCGCAGTGCTTAATCTCCCGAGGCTTATTGCCGGAGACAGATATTCAACAGATTGATATTGAAGATTTATTAACGGCGTGGATGCCCTTTGGCGCCTCGGGCAACAGCGCACTTTACAGCGTGCAATGGTGCGATCTGCTAGGGGACCGCCATGCGGTGAATATCCCCGGCACTTGGCTCGAGTACCCCAATTGGCAGCGGCGATTGCCCATCAGCCTAAGTGAAGCAGCTGGTAGGCCTACGCTGGCTAAGCGTTTGCAACGCATTGCTGCGGCAAGACATTTGCCAGAAACGGCTGCGCATACAGATACCCTTTGACTAAAAATGGAAGCCAAATGATGACTCAAGCCCAGACTTACTTCTATGACGGTAGCGATGTCGCGCTGTTAAACGGTCAATATACGGATGTGTTTTCCCTGCTTGGTATGCACAGTATCAACGAGGGCAAGGCCTTGGTGGTGCGCTGTTTTTTACGCAATGCCCAAAAGGTTGATGTGATAAGTCTTAAGGATGGCCGCAAGGTGGCGAGCCTTGAGCGCGTCAATGAGGCGGGGCTATTTGCGGGTACGCTTGGCAGACGGGTTAAGCCCTTTTTGTATGCGCTACGGGTGACTTATCCCCTCTGTGAGCTGGATATTATCGATCCATATCAGTTTGGCTCGCTCCTCAATAGTGAAGATTTATACCTTTTTGGCGAGGGGAGTAGCGAACAGGCCTATCGCTTTCTCGGTGCCAACTGGCGCCAAGTTGATAGCGTTGAAGGCGTGCATTTTTGCGTATGGGCCCCCAATGCTAAACGAGTCTCTGTGGTGGGGGATTTTAACCACTGGGACGATACTCGCCATGTGATGCGCCAACATCTGGCCAACGGCTTGTGGGAGATTTTCCTGCCTGCTGTTGCCGAAGGCGCGCACTATAAGTTTGATTTGGTTTATCAAAATGGCGAGCGCCACGCCAAATCTGACCCGATGGCGACCCAAATGGAATGTGCGCCGCACAATGCCTCCATAGTGCCGAAAAAACACCAACACCCGTGGGCAGATTCACAATGGATGCACAAACGCGCGACCACGGCTTGGCATCGCGCCGCTATGTCTATCTACGAAGTGCAGTTAGGCTCTTGGCGCCGAAAAGGCGAGTTTGGTGAACAATATTTTGATTATCAAGACTTAATTGAGCAGTTGATCCCCTATGTGAAGGAGCAAGGTTTTACCCATATCGAGTTGATGCCAGTCAGCGAGTACCCCTTCGACGGCTCTTGGGGGTATCAACCCGTTGGCCTGTATGCGCCGACCCATCGTTTTGGTGATGCTAATGGCTTAAAGGCCTTTATCGATGCCTGCCATCAGGCCGACATTGGCGTGTTACTCGATTGGGTCGCGGCGCATTTCCCTAAGGATCCCCACGGCCTTGTGCGTTTCGATGGCACTTGCCTCTATGAGCATGAGGATCCGCGCAAAGGCACACACCCCGATTGGGATACGCTGATCTATAACTACGACCGCGGTGAGGTGCGCAGTTTTCTGCTCAGCAATGCCTGCTATTGGTTGCGGGAATTTCACTTAGATGGGCTAAGACTCGATGCGGTGTCATCCATGTTGTACCTCGACTACAGCCGCGAACCCGGGCAATGGCTGCCCAATGCCTATGGCGGACGGGAGAATTTAGAGGCAATTCATTTTCTGCAAATGTTGAATCAACGTTTGTATCAAGCCTTCCCTGGCATTTGCATGATAGCCGAAGAGTCAACCGCCTTTGCGGGGGTGACTAAGCCGACAGATAGCGGCGGACTGGGGTTTGGTTTTAAGTGGAATATGGGCTGGATGAACGACAGCCTAAGCTACTTGGGTCGCGATCCCATTTATCGCCAGTATCACCATAACCAGCTGACCTTTAGCCTGATGTATGCCTATTCTGAGCAATTTATGTTGTCGATAAGCCACGATGAAGTAGTGCACGGCAAGGGCTCTTTGCTGCATAAAATCCCCGGTGATGATTGGCAAAAATTCGCCACCCTCAGGGCCTATTACGGCTTTATGTGGGGGCATCCGGGCAAAAAACTACTGTTTATGGGCAGCGAGTTCGCCCAGCGTGACGAATGGAACCATAACCATAGTCTCGATTGGCATTTGCTTGCTTTTGAGCCCCACCAAGGCGTGCAGCGCTGGCTTCGGGATCTGAATCGGCTTTATCGACAATTCCCCGCTTTATCTGTGCTCGACTATGAGTCGCAGGGTTTTCGCTGGCTCGACTGTGACAATGGTCGTGACAGTATTTTTAGCTTTGTTCGCTATGGCGAGGGCAGTGATGTGCCCTTGGTGTTTGTGGTGAACATGACGCCCACTCTGCACCAAGGATTTCGTATCGGCTTGCCCCAAGGCGGGGATTTTTGTGAGTACCTCAATAGCGACAGCCATCTCTATGGTGGCAGCAATCAGGGGAATGCGGGCAAGGTGGTTGCCGAAGATTTACCTTGGCAGGGCATGGCATCGAGCGCGTTGATCACTGTGCCGCCTCTGGGTTGCTTAATTCTCGGGCCCGCGACGGATGCGCCAAGAGATACCAGCCTATGACGAATCCCGTGCCTGTAAATGCTGATGGCTCAACCGCGTATAACCTAAGTGCGGGGCAGCCCTTTCCCTTGGGGGCGACGGTCGATGATGGCGGGGTGAATTTCGCCCTGTTTTCGGCCCATGCCACTGGGGTGGAGTTATGTCTGTTTAATGCCCGAGGCGAGGTGGAAATTCAGCGCATCGCCTTGACGGAGCAGACCCAGCAGATCTGGCATTTGTATGTGCATGGACTGAGTGCCGGCCAGCTTTATGGCTACCGTGTTTATGGTCCCTACGAGCCGCAATTAGGCCACAGATTTAATCCGCATAAGTTGCTATTAGACCCTTACGCTCGCCAGCTCGTGGGACGCTATCACCACCATATCGCCAACTTTGGTTATGAGATTGATAACCCCAACGAGGACTTATCTTTCAGTACCTTAGATAACGCGGACTTTGTCCCCAAATGCAAAGTGGTCGATACTCGCCCTCTTTTGGATGCGGCTAAGGCGCATGCTATTCGGCCTCTCTTGAGTAAGCGTGAGCCACTTCCGCTTGAGCAGTGCATTATCTATGAGATGCACATAAAGGGGTTTACCGCACTGCACCCTGAGATAGATGCGCCGCTGCGTGGCACCTTTGCAGGTCTCTCCTCCCAAGCCGCGATAGATTACTTAGTTAATCTCGGCGTAAATTGCGTCGAGTTACTGCCTGTTCAGGCATTTTTCTCCGAGCCTTTTTTACTTGAAAAACAGCTATCTAACTATTGGGGGTATAACAGCATTGGCTTTTTTGCGCCTGAGCCGAGTTATCTCTCGAGTGAGGATATCGCTGAGTTTCGTAACATGGTGGATGCACTGCATGGCGCGGGTATCGAAGTCATTCTCGATGTGGTCTATAACCACAGCGCTGAGGGTAGTCGCCTCGGGCCGACCTTTAGCTTTCGCGGTATCGACAATCTGAGCTATTACCGCCTGCATCCAAATGATAAACGCTTTTATATCAACGATACCGGCTGCGGCAATACCTTAAATCTCAATCACCCGCGCATGTTGCAGTTGGTGTTAGATTCGCTGCGTTACTGGGTTGAAGTGATGGGGGTCGATGGTTTTCGCTTCGATTTAGCCGCTTGCCTTGGCCGTGAAGCCTATGGATTCGACCCTGGTAGCGGTTTTTTTGATGCGCTGCTACAAGACCCCGTGTTGTGCAGAGTGAAGCTGATTGCTGAGCCTTGGGATATTGGCCCGGGTGGGTACCAGCTGGGTAATTTCCCGGTAGCCTTTAGCGAGTGGAATGACAGATACCGTGACACTATGCGGCGTTTTTGGCGCGGCGATCATGGCATGTTGCCCGAGTTTGCGCGGCGTTTTCATGGCTCAGGGGATTTCTTTGAGCACAGCGGTAGGCCTCCCGCCGCCAGTATCAATTTTTTAACCAGTCACGATGGTTTTACCCTCAAAGATTTAGTGAGTTATTGCGAGCGGCATAATTGGGCCAACGGTGAAGAAAATCGCGACGGTCACCACGAGAACTTCAGCCATAACTACGGAGTAGAAGGCGACACTGACGACGCGACCATTCTTGCTCTGCGCGCCCGCCAGCAACGCAATCTATTGACTACATTATTCCTCTCCCAAGGGGTACCTATGTTACTCAGCGGCGATGAGACGGGCCGCACTCAAGGCGGGAATAATAACGCCTATTGCCAAGATAACCCATTGAATTGGTTCGATTGGTCAGCGGACGGTATGGATAGCTCATTACTGAGTTTCACCTCACAGCTGATTGCCTTGCGTAAACGCTTCCCGCTGCTGTGCGCCAAATGTTTTATCCATGAGCAGCTAGTGGCCAATGCCTTCAATTGGTCGCCTGAGGCATCTTCACCTCAAGCATCAACCCCTGTCTCAACCCCATCGGGGGCAAGGCTGGATTGGTTTAGCCGTCAAGGTGAACCTATGAGCAAAAGCCTGTGGAGCGAGTCCATGGGGCGCAGTCTTAGTGTGGTGTTATCGGGCAATTTAACTGCCACTCAGCCGCAGACTCAGGGTGACAGCCTTCAAGCGCTGCTGTTGATGGTTAATGCCGATGAGCACCCCTTGGCCTTTACCCTGCCGGTTTTTGACGGTTTAGGGCCGTGGCAATGCCTGCTGCATACCCAAACTGATCCACAATTTTTAACTCACACTGAGCCGCTGGATGCTCAGTCCTCACCGACGCGATATTTGCTACAGGATCGCAGTCTTATGCTGTTTCATGCTGATTTTATAAGGAATTAACTATGAGTCATAACAGTGAGCTGAGCCCAAATACCAGCGGCGTTACTCCCAAAAAACGTTCAACGAAGACGGGTGAAAGTAAGAGCAAAACCGCTCACGAACCCTGCGAGCCCTGTGATGCCTTGCCCGCTTCTTTTACTCGCCATGTTCGCTATGGATTAAGCCGCGGTGAAGGGGCGCGTGGTGAATTATTTCAAGCGCTGGCTCTGAGCGTAAAAGAGCAAATGCTGGATGATTGGCGTGAGACGCGCATCAAAGATAGCCGCTATGACAACAAACAAGTGGCCTATTTATCACTCGAATTTTTAATGGGCAGAACACTAGGCAATGCCTTGTTAAACTTAGAGTTAGAGCAAGATAGCCGCGAGGCATTAAGCCATTATTCTGTTTCCCTCGAGGAGATAGAAGAGGCCGAACATGACGCTGGCTTAGGCAATGGTGGCCTTGGTCGGCTTGCAGCTTGTTTTCTCGATAGTTGCGCCAGCATGGACTTATCCGTTACTGGGTATGGCATTCGTTATGAATACGGCATGTTCGCCCAAAAGATAGTTGATGGTTATCAGGTTGAGCGCCCTGATCGCTGGTTACGTGAGGGAAATCCATGGGAGGTACGTGTACCGCACCATAATGTGACGGTAAAGTTCTTTGGTCACACCGAATCCTATGTCGATAAACAAGGGCGCAGGCACATGATTTGGGTTGATACCCAAGATGTGCTCGCCGTGGCCTACGATATGCCTGTTCCCGGTTATCGCAATGGTCGCGTGAATAGCTTAAGACTTTGGAAGGCTGAAGCCACCGATGATTTTGACTTAGCAGAATTTAACCAAGGGGATTACACCGAGGCGGTGGCGCGCAAAAATCTCGCCGAGCAGATCACTATGGTGTTGTACCCCAACGATGCCAGCGAAAACGGTAAAGAGTTGCGGCTGCGTCAGCAATATTTTTTGTCTTCCGCTAGCTTACAAGCAATTTTAAAACGTTGGGTGCATCACCATGGCAATGATTTCACTCATTTTGCTGAAAAAAATGTGATGCAATTGAATGACACCCACCCAAGTATTGCGGTTCCCGAGTTAATGCGGCTGCTGGTGGATGAATATGGCCTCGAATGGGACGCCGCGTGGGCGATCACCAGCCACACTATGGCCTATACCAATCACACATTGTTGCCCGAGGCGTTAGAGCGCTGGCCCGTGCGTATGATGGCGCTGATGTTGCCGCGAATTTTAGAAATCATCTATGAAATCAACGCCAGATACCTCGATTTAGTTGCCCACCACTGGCCGGGGGATGGCGCTAAACTGGCCAGCATGTCGATTATTCAAGATGGCCCCGATCCCCACGTGCGCATGGCCTACTTAGCCATAGTGGCGAGCTTTTCGGTAAACGGTGTGGCGGCGCTGCATACCCAGTTATTAAAGTCGGGCCTGTTTAAGGATTTTTATAGCCTGTGGCCGGAGAAATTTAACAATCGCACCAATGGTGTGACCCCAAGACGTTGGTTAGCCCACTGCAATCCTTCACTCGCCAAACTGTTAACTAACCATTTAGGCAAAGGTTGGGTGACGGACTTAAGCCAACTGACGGCGCTCAATGCCTTAACCCAAGACGCCAGCTTTATCCAAAAGTGGCGTGAGGTGAAGCAAGCCAACAAGGCGGTGCTGGCCAAGATGATCGCTAAGGAATGTGGCGTCGAGTTTGACCCTTCAATGCTGTTTGATGTGCAGGTTAAACGGATCCACGAGTACAAGCGTCAGCTACTTAATATTCTGCATGTGATTCACCTTTACCATCAAATCCAGCAGGGGCATACAGAGCATCTGGTGCCACGCTGTGTGCTGATTGGTGGCAAGGCGGCGCCCGGTTACTTTATGGCGAAACTTATCATCAAACTCGCGAGCAATGTTGCCCATATGGTTAACTGTGATCCTGTGGTGGCGCCGTATCTGCGTTTTGCGTTTCTGCCCAATTACAACGTCAGTGCTATGGAAAAAATCTGCCCCGGAACCGATGTCTCCGAACAAATCTCCACCGCGGGTAAGGAGGCCTCTGGCACGGGCAATATGAAGTTCATGATGAACGGCGCACTCACCATAGGCACCTTAGATGGCGCCAATATCGAGATGCTCGAAGAGGTGGGCGAGGATAACTTTTTCCTCTTTGGCCTTAACGCCGAGCAAGTGTCGCAAATGCGCTGTGATTACCAACCGCAACGGATTATCGCCGAGTCCCAGGCCTTATCCGAAGTTATGGCTTTACTCAAGAGCGGCCATTTTAACCTGCTCGAACCGGGGATTTTCGATTCTATTATCGCCTCGATTGAAAGCGCGGACGATCAGTGGATGACGGCGGCGGATTTCGACAGTTATCGCCTCGCCCAAGAGGCTGTGGCTAAGGCCTATAAAAATCCTAAAAAGTGGACGCAAATGAGTATTCGCAACACGGCGGCCAGCGGTCGCTTCTCCAGTGATGTGACGATTGCTGGCTATCGAGATGATATTTGGAAACTGTAACGGAGAGATTAATGAGCAAAGGAATGCGCAGTGGAATGCAATGCTGCGGCCTTAGGGCGGCAGGGAAGAGTGGTTGTGAAGCAATCGGCACTGATGTGCTATTTGGGGAGTAGAGCCTATGTCTAATGTACGTTATATCAGTAATTTAACTCGTGAAACCTATGCATTGATTCTGGCTGGTGGCCGAGGCTCGCGTTTACATGAACTCACCGACTGGCGCGCCAAACCCGCGCTGTATTTCGGTGGTAAGTTTAGGATCATCGATTTTCCGCTGTCTAATTGCATCAACTCGGGGATCCGCCGCGTTGGGGTGGTGACCCAATATAAGTCGCACTCGTTAATTCGCCATGTAATGCGCGGTTGGGGTCACTTTAAAAAGGAATTAGGTGAGTCGGTGGAAATTCTGCCAGCCTCACAACGTTACTCTGAGAATTGGTATCAAGGCACGGCCGATGCGGTATTTCAAAATATCGACATCATCCGCCATGAGCTGCCCAAGTATGTGATGGTGCTCTCGGGTGACCATGTGTATCGCATGGATTACGCTGGCTTATTGGCCGCCCATGCTGAGTCCGGCGCCGATATGACAGTCTCCTGCCTCGAGGTGCCTGTGGCCGAGGCGGCGGGTGCATTTGGGGTGATGGAAGTCGATGACGATATGCGCATCCTAGGATTTGAAGAGAAACCTAAACACCCTAAACACTCCCCAGGCAATCCCGAGAAGTGCCTTGCCTCGATGGGCAACTATGTGTTTAACACAGAGTTTTTGTTCGATCAGTTGAAGAAAGACGCGCAAAATGCCAATTCCGATCGGGATTTTGGTAAAGATATTATTCCCTCGATCATCGAAAAACATAAAGTGTTTGCCTACCCCTTTAAGAGTGCTTTCCCCAACGAGCAAGCCTATTGGCGCGATGTGGGTACCTTAGATTCCTTCTGGCAGGCCAATATGGAATTGTTATCGCCCACGCCTGCCTTAAATCTCTACGATGCAAAATGGCCGATTTGGACCTATCAGGAGCAATTGCCCCCCGCCAAGTTTGTGTTCGACGATGACGATAGACGCGGCATGGCGGTGGATTCGATTATTTCCGGCGGCTGTATTATCTCGGGCGCGACAGTGCGCCGCAGCGTGCTGTTTAACGAGGTGCGGGTTTGTTCCTACTCCGTGGTTGAGGATTCAGTCGTGTTGCCCGATGTGGTGGTGCTGCGGCACTGTAAGATTAAAAACGCCATCATCGACAGGGGCTGCATCATCCCCGAAGGTACAGTGATTGGTTATAACCACGACCATGACAGGGCAAAAGGCTTTAGGGTGTCTGAAAAAGGCATCACCTTAGTCACCCGCGATATGTTAGGGCTGCCGGTGGGCTATGAGTAAGGCCAAGTTGATAATCTGCTTGAATATTAACCCTGTTGGAGTATGAAGTTAGGTGAAACGCATATTAATGGTTGCGGCGGAAAATGGGGCGCTGAAAGGGGCGAAAGTGGGCGGTATGGCGGATGTGATCCGTGACTTGCCCCAAGCGCTCGCGGGTGTTGGTATCCAAGCTGATGTCATTATGCCCAGCTACGGATTTTTAACGGGCTTTGACGCCAAACTTATCCATGAGTTTGAGCTGAGTTTTGCTGGGCGACAGGAGCCGATTAAGTTGTATTGGCTGGCGCACCCAAAGGTGGAAGGTGCCAATATTTACTTGCTCGAGCATGGGCTGTGGCAATCGAGCCCCGGGCAGATTTATAGCCAAGGATCGAGTGATCGCCCCTTTGCCGATGATGCGACTAAGTTTGCGCTTTTGTGTGCAAGTGTTGCTAAAGCCTTAGTGGCAGGGCTTGTGCCTATGCCAGAGCTTTTACATCTGCACGACTGGCACACGGGTTGTTTAGCCATGCTGCGGGCGCTGGCGCCTGAGTATCAAGCGTTGCAAAGCATAGCATGTGTGTTTTCGATTCATAACCTTGCGCTGCAGGGGATAAGGCCGCTGAGCCATGATACCTCAAGCTTTGCGGCTTGGTTTCCTCATTTATTCGCCCAGTTGGATGAGGGACAACGCGCCCAGATTATCGATCCCCGTTATCCCCATTGCATTAATCCGATGCGGATGGGGATTGCACTGGCGGATAGAGTGCATCTCGTCTCACCCACCTACGCCAAGGAGGTATTGCTTCCCTCTCGCCCAGAGTTGGGCTTTTTTGGTGGAGAAGGGTTGGAGGCGGATTTACAACACAAAGCCGATCAAGGTCGAGTACTGGGGATTTTAAACGGTTGCGAATACCCAGAGGCTTTAGCTCAAACTTCCCTCGAACGTATGGGATTAACTGAGTTTAGGGCGCTACTGAATTGCATAGAGTCGGCCTTAGTGCAGTGGCAGGGTGGGCGAACTCAGGTGAGTTGTGTTGATATGATTGCCTTTACTCGGCTGCAAGCTCTGTGGCGCCAAGCCTCTGCGGGGGAGTTCCCGGACTTTCTGTTGACTTCGGTCGGTCGGCTGACCGATCAAAAAGTGTTGATCCTTCGCCATATTTTACCTTCAGGCTTATCGGTATTAGAGACGTTACTGCAACAGTTGCAGCAGACGCAGCCCAAGGCTCTATTTGTGTTGCTTGGCAGCGGTGACCCCGAGATAGGGCAGTTTTTTCAAACCCTTGCGGCTAAGTATGCTCATTTTGTGTTTCTACAGGGATACAATGAGGAACTCTCGCAGTGTCTTTATCAAGTGGGTGATTTGTTCCTGATGCCAAGCTCCTTCGAACCCTGTGGTATTAGCCAAATGCTTGCCATGCGTAGCGGTCAGCCTTGCCTTGTCCATGGTGTGGGCGGATTGCGGGATACGGTCGAGGACAATGTCGATGGTTTTGTGTTCTATGGCGAAGATATCAAAAGCCAGGGCGAGGCTATGCTGGCAACGCTGACCGAAGCACTCGAGAAATTTAACCGTCGGGATTGGACGCAACTAAAACGTAAGGCGAAAGCGCGGCGCTTCGATTGGCATAGCATCGCCCTTGATTACCAGAAACAACTTTACAACATTTTGTGAATTAGCCCATGTAATTAGATCATGATTTGTAAGCAATTCTGCTACACTTCTGGGGGAGAGTTTTCGTAAGATAAACCATTTCCTCATTTTTGGAGTTGCTTCCACATCCATGGATAAAAGCATTTTTTTACCCTTAGTACAAAATGCGGCGTTATTGCTCGCCTTAGTGTTTTTGTACGATGCAATTCCTAAAAAGCATCAGCGGCAGTATTTTTTGCTGTGGCGGCTGGGGATCGGGTTACTCATAGGTGGCATAGGTGTCGCGATTATGAGTACCCCATGGATGTTTGAACCCGGTATTATCTTCGATACCCGCTCTGTGCTGTTATGTGTTTCTGGCCTGTTTTTTGGTGGTTTACCGACGGCGATTGCCGTTGTTATCACATCCTTGTACCGACTCAGTATTGGCGGTGTTGCCATGTGGGTTGGTGTTGGCGTCATTATCAGTTCCGGTCTTATCGGTGTGATATGGCGGCATTATCGAAAAGCTCACCTTGCGAATATTTCGGGCACTGAAGTAATAGGTTTTGCCTTCTTAGTGCATCTTGTCATGTTGTCGTGGTTTTTCCTGCTGCCGAGTCAATTTGCTATACCCGTTCTCGCAAAAATTACTCTACCCATTTTACTGATTTATCCTCTGGCCACTTGGCTGTTGAGTCGCTTGCTATCTCGCCGTTTTGAGCTAGAGCGGGACGAGCAAATCCGTTTGCAGGATGATTTTTTATTTCGCAGCCAATTTAACGTCGGCAATATTGGGATTGCCATTACTGGCGTCGATCAAAAGTGGATCAAGGTGAATCCAAGATTATGCCAGATGCTTAAATACTCAGAGGATGAGTTGCTGCATATGACTTGGAAGCAGCTCACTCACCCCGATGATATCGAAGCTGATGTATTGAAATTTGAGCTAATGCTTGAAGGGAAAATCGATAATTATGAATTAGATAAACGCTTTATTGCGAAGGATGGTTCACTGGTTTACACCCATATGACAGTGGCATGTAAGCGCGCAAACCATCAAGTCTTGCTGGTTATTGCTGGCTTTTTGGATGTCACGGCGCAAACATTAGCTGACATGGAGGTACTCGCCAGTCGTGAGCAACTTGAGTTGGTTCTGAGCAGTAGTGATCTTGGCGTATGGGACTGGGATATTCGTAATGATCATATCGAGCGTAATACTCGCAGCGCAGATATCTTAGGTTGCGATATCGATATGCTCAATGCCAATAGCCGCCAATGGATGGACTCGATTATCGCCGAGGACAGGCCCAAGGTGCTGCACTCCATCGAGGCCCATATTCGTGGGGAAACGCCGCAACATAGGATGGAATATCGCTTAAAAACTCTTAATCGTGATATCCGCTGGATTTTAGATACGGGTAAAGTGGTGAGCCGCGATGCCAATAACAACGCCTTGAGAATGTGCGGTACTTATACCGATATCACTGAAGCGAAGTTGATTGAGGAGTCTTTAAAACTCTCAGCATTGGTCTATAACAATAGTTCTGAAGCCATGAGTGTGCTCGATGAAAATGGCGTGATTATCACAGTAAACGCCGCGTTTACTGCAATTACTGGCTACAGTGAGTCTGAAATTCGTGGGCAGCATATTCGTATGCTGTATTGCGACCTGAATGGGCATGATTTTTATACTCATATGAATAATGACATTCGTGAAAAAGGCGAGTGGCAAGGAGAAATGCGCCAACGGCGTAAAAACAATGAAGAATACGTGATTTGGCTAACTATCAACACAATTAACGACAAAGAAGGTCAGCCCTATCGCCGTGTGGCATTGTTTTCTGATATCACAGATAAAAAACAGAGCGAGCATTTGATCTGGAAACAGGCCAACTACGACACGCTCACGGGCTTGCCGAATCGGCGCATGTTGCTCGAATATTTAGCCGCCGAAATCAAAAATGCCGACCGTAATCGAAATCACTTTGCTCTGATGTTCCTCGATTTGGATTACTTTAAAGAAGTGAACGATACCCTAGGCCATGCTATGGGGGATCTCCTGCTGATAGAAACCGCCAGTCGCTTAAAATCCTGTGTGCGGGATGCCGATGTGGTGGCGCGTCTCGGTGGCGATGAGTTTACTGTGGTGCTCAGTTCGATGGCTGACCATAAAGGGATAGAGCGGGTTGCCGAACATATTTTAAGACGCATAGCCGAGCCCTATGTGTTGGGGGAGGAAACCGCCTATATCAGCGCCAGTATCGGCATCACGCTTTATCCTGATGATGCGACCAGCATCGAAGGTCTGCTCAAACATGCGGATCAGGCTATGTATGCGGCGAAAGATCAGGGTCGTAATCGTTTCAACTATTTCACCCCTTCGATGCAGGAATACGCCAAGTATCGGATGCGCTTAATTCATGATTTGCGTCAAGCGGTGGTGAATAAAGAGTTTGAACTGCACTATCAACCTATTGTCACTATGGAAACGGGCGAAGTGCTAAAGGCGGAAGCGTTGCTGCGTTGGTTCCATCCTGAACGGGGGCAGGTTTCTCCTGCGGAATTTATTCCTGTGGCTGAAGATACTGGGCTGATTGTCGAGATTGGCAATTGGGTATTCGAACAGGCGGCGCGCCAAAGTGCCCTATGGCGAAAAAACCTTGGGGTTGAGATCCAAATTAGCGTCAACAAATCACCGATCCAGTTCCGCGATGAGGGTACGCTGTTACACAATTGGTTGGAGTTACTACAGGAATTGGATGTCACTGGTACAGGGGTGTGCGTCGAGATCACCGAAGGGTTACTCCTCGATGCCAGTATGGGCGTGACTGAAAAACTCTTGGCCTATCGGGATGCGGGCGTTCAAGTTTCCCTAGACGACTTTGGTACCGGTTATTCGTCCTTAGCGTATTTGAAGAAGTTCGATATCGATTACTTAAAAATCGACCAATCCTTTACCCGCAATATTGATACGGATGAAAACGATCAAACCCTGTGCGAAGCCATTATCGTAATGGCCCATAAACTCGGGATGAAAGTGATCGCCGAAGGGGTCGAAACCGAGGCGCAGCGCCAAGTGTTGCTCAATGCAGGCTGCGATTATGGTCAAGGTTACTTATTTTCAAGGCCAGTGAACGCTACTGAGTTTGCGAGCAAGTATTTGGTTAAAGAGGCTTAGTTGATAGCTGTGTAACCATTGCCCTGCGCTGATAGGCATTTTTTGCCTATAAATGCGTCGTAAACTTTGCTAGACTCCGCGACCCCGTAAAGGGCCATATGGCAGCTGATTCGAATAGCAGTTGATTCGTGTAGCGGTTGATAAAGCTGCAGACAACGCCGCACTTTATTCAACCAAGCTGCACTCAGCGGTTTTGCATTAACACTTCGCACTAACAAAAAGAGCTTTTATGAAATTTGACACACTCGGCTTATCTTCCCCTATTTTGAATGCGATAGCTGAGTGTGGCTATCAGCAGCTCACGCAAGTGCAGCAGCAGGTGATCCCCCTCGCGCTCGAAGGAAAAGACATTATGGCCTGCGCCCAAACGGGCACAGGCAAAACCGCATCCTTTGCCTTACCCGTGCTTGAGCAACTGTCAAAACAGCCAAATGATAAGCCTCTGCTGCGTGCGCTGGTGATGACGCCGACCCGAGAACTGGCGATTCAAGTTTGCGCTAATATTCAGAAATATAGCCAGTTTTTACCCCTGAAAACCTTAGCCGTTTATGGCGGGGCTAACATGAATCCCCAGCGTAAAGGGGTGGAGCAGGGCGTGGATATTCTGGTCGCAACACCAGGGCGACTATTCGATATCATTGGCCAGTTCCATTTAGATCTATCGAGTGTGACTACCTTAGTGATCGACGAAGCGGACCGCATGCTCGATTTAGGTTTTGTGCGCGATATTGAAAAGGTAAAACGCCTAATCGCCACAGAGCATCAAACCATGTTGTTTTCAGCCACCTACAGTGATGCGGTCAAGCAACTTTCCCATAAGATGCTCAATCAACCCGAGTGGGTCAATGTGGCCGAAAATACCACGGCATCCACGGTTGAGCAGCTCGTTTATCGAGTCGATAAGCGCCGCAAGGCCGAGTTATTGTCAGAGCTTGTCGGGCGCAATAATTGGCGTCAGGTGCTGGTGTTTGCCAGCACCAAGGAATGCGCCGAGCATCTATTGCAGGAACTCAGCCTCGATGGGATCAGCGCGGGCGTGTTCCACGGCGATAAAACCCAAGGCGCGCGTAATCGCGTGCTCGATGATTTTAAAGCTGGCAAACTGCGGGTGCTGGTGGCGACCGATGTGGCGGCGCGCGGCTTAGATATTCAAGCGTTGCCCTTAGTGATTAACCTCGAATTGCCATTCCTTGCGGAAGACTATGTTCACCGTATTGGCCGCACCGGCCGTGCGGGGCTCTCGGGTCGCGCGATTTCATTTGTGTCTCCAGCCGACGATGAGATGCTAGCTGAGATTGAGACCTTGATTGGCCAAACCCTGCCAGTGACGGTACAGCCCGGTTACGAGGAAGGCACACCGCTGCCAGCGCGTTACCGTGAGGCGCCTACGGCAACCACTAAGACCGCTAAGTGGAATTACAAGAGCAGTCGCAATACAGGGGCTAAAGGGGCGGGCGGCAATGGCACTAAAGGTCATGGCTCGAAAGGCAACGGCGCGCGAGGTAAGGGCGGCTTTGGCGGCAACGCCGGATTTGGTCAATCGAGCGAAAGCCAAGCTCGGGCGCGTAAATCGCCAGCCCGTGAAGGTAAATACGCCAAAAATAAGCCGAATACTCCAAAGGGTAAATAATCCCTCAGCTTCCACTTATCCATTTATCAGCGCGCCATAGGCGCGCTTTTTGTTGAGCTTTAACGGGATAATCCCTACACTCGAGTGCCCTCAATTCTGTTCGTTGCCATGAGAGTGTCGTCCATGATAGTCAAAGCCATTCCCACCAATATCATCACAGGCTTTTTAGGCGTTGGTAAAACTAGCCTGATTAAACAGCTCCTTAAAACCAAACCCGAAGGCGAAACCTGGGCAGTATTAGTCAATGAGTTTGGTGAAGTCGGGATTGATGCCGGGTTGATGGATGCTAGCGACAGCGGCGTGCAAATTCGTGAGGTGGCGGGTGGTTGTATGTGCTGCGCCGCAGGTGTGCCAACTCAAGTTGCTATCAATCAACTGATCGCCCGTGCAAAGCCCGACAGATTACTGATAGAGCCAACGGGGCTTGGGCATCCCAACGAGATAATCAAAGTGCTTAGCGCGTCCCATTATCACAATGTTATCAGCTTACAGAGCACCCTATGCCTTGTCGATGCACGCAAATTACGGGATGAGCGCTACCATGGGCACGATAATTTTATCCAGCAGTTGCAGGTTGCCGATGTAATAGTCACCACGAAAACCGATTTATACCCCGAGTTTGAAGCGGCAGAGGGCGGGCGCTTGGCGGAGGACTTAAGTCAATATTTGAATGAGTTACAGCTGAGTGATACTCGTGTGGTTGAACACAATGCATCACAGGGATTATCCGAAACTTTGCTCGACAGCCTTAAGCAGCCACGGCGTCAAAAAGCATTGAATGGCAAATCCGCCGCTTTTACACCAGTGACTGCATCCGCAAGTTTTTTGCGTAAACCTACTGACAACTTAGCATTACAGAGCGTTTTTGCTGAGGAAGCGAGCGAGCAAGGATTTCAGTTTGATGCGCGCGGCTTAGTGCGTAAACACAATCAGGGCGAAGGCTGTTTTAGCTGTGGCTGGGTCGTTGAGCCAATGCAAGAGTTTGATTTTGATAAACTCATGCAATTTATCTCGGCACAGACTCAAGGTCATTCTGCACTTTTGCGGTTAAAAGCTGTGATGATCACCAGCGATGGTATTGCTGGGATCAATTGGAGTGATGGCGATATGGCGGTGACAGAGCTGGACGATAGCCTAGATTCCCGGCTGGAAATGATTGCCACCGAGGCATTGAATTGGGATGCCATTGAACAAGCGCTGCTTGACTGCTTAGTCGTCTGAGTGTGGCGAAGAGATTAATCGATAAGCGCTGAGCTAGGGATGGTAACCCCTCTGATTTTTGCAAGCTTTGCAAGTTCTCCTGAGTCATACATTGCTTGTAAAAATTGATCAAAATGTTGCTGAAGCGGTTGAAACTTCTGATATTTGGGGAAGGCCATAAAACCATCTTGAATATCAATGACCGGCATAATAGGCGTAATGGCCTGCGGGATTTTGATTTGCGAAAGCACGGCTTGAGTATTACGTACATTGGTTGCAAGTAAATCGAGATCGCCGCGGGATAAGCGTTCTATACCACTTTTGAGATCGGCAAATTCATTAATTGTGAGTGTTTTTGTCCGCTCATTAAATCGATAACCATAGCTCCATCCCTGCATTTTACCTATCCGCAATCCGTGGATATTGTCGTAGGTGCCATCCCAAGTTGTGGGATTATTTGTTCTTGCATAAAAAACAATTTCATCGCGATAAAAGGCGAGGGACGAAAAGGCTAAGACTTTCTGTCGTGCTTCTGAAATATAGGGGCCAATTAGAATATCCGCTTGCCCTCGCTCGACCATTGCCTGAGCCCGTCGCCAAGGTGCGATTTGATAATGAATAACGACTTTCTGTTGTTCGGCAAATCGATTGAGAATATCTACACCCAAACCGCTGTATTCACCATTAGATTTTTGTTCAAAAATCTGGCTAAAAGAGGTGCCAACGGCGAGCAGTTCTTGCGCATTGATGGCGCCGCTAGTGCTTAAAAGTAACAATAAGAGCAACTGTTTTAAGGTGTTTTTTACTGCCATGTTATTCCTTAGATGGCTGCATTATTCCAATTTCAATGGGGTAAGTTTGTTTTATACAAACAATCACTGATTGGGCTATCGATAAATTGTACACCGTTTTGTTTACTGCTTTGTATCTGCGTTAATGCCTTGCTTACGGAAATCTGTTTCGGCAATTAGAGAGTAACTAAATAAATTTATTAGTAATTTGGTGATTTGTAAACTTAGGTTTGCTTGTTTCAGTTTGTATCTTTGTCTCCTTGGTTGTTATACAAGTTTTTATTCAGGCAGGCTCAAGCAAACTGAGTTATGCTGCGCCGCCCATAGGTATTTTTCGATAAGAAGTGAGCCAATGAAGTTACAGCAAGTAGATAAAACGGTTTACCGCAGCAATATGAACCTGTTTATGGTGGCCTTAGTGCTGGGGTTGATTGTTTTATCCTTAAGTTTTGGGGCGGGATTGATTGCGCTCTTTGGTGTTGAGGCAGTGCCCGGTGAGCCAACAGGGAATTTCCACTGGAATCTACTCGGGGTGATTTTGGCGGTGTTACTCTGTAGTGCCATAGTGTATCAACTTAAGACTAAGCCCTTTTTTAGAGAGATTTATTACGTCTGGCAGTTAAAGCAGCTACAAAATCGCATTTACCGTAAGCTGAGTAAAATTCGGGGTGCGGCGGCGACTAATGATGTAAATGCCTTGATTACGCTGCTGTTTTACTTTACCAGTTTACGCCAAGTCTATCTGCTGGATGATAATACTTTGACCTTATCCAGCGTTGATAAGGAGTTAAACCAACTGCAAGAGCAGTGCAACGCCTTGGGGTTAACGCTCTCGGCCGAGCAATTTGAAGTAGCGTTGTTAGCGGGTTTTTAGTGACATTTGTGCCAAGCATTGTCACATCCAACAAAAAAGTGAGTGCCTATACACTCACTTTTTCTAACTTACTTTTTAGAAATCACTTTTTAGATAAGCCTATTGGGGGCAGAACGTGTACCCCTAAAGACCTCAATCCATTAGTGCACGGCTTGCTGCGCTCGTTGCAGCGTCAGTAACCACTTACCATAGATATAAATCCCTACAGCCGAAATGGTGCCGATCGCGGCGATAATATACCAAGCCATGCCGATATTGTGGCTGTGGTAGAGCAGCTGAGTCAGATCATGGGCGTTTTCGCCAGTAAAGCTGACTAAGGTGGTAAAGGCTTCCCCTTGCGGGATAGCGTTCACATCCGCTGAGCTCATGCCGCGTTCGAGTAATAACTCGCGTGAGAACAATTCTTTCGAGGCAAAAATCTCATAGAGTTTTGGGCCAAAATAGCCTTCTAAGCCCCAACCAATTCCTTGAGGTAACATCACAAAGCCAAGGTACATGGCTTTTTTACCTTCGGGGGCAATGTTACCCATAAATTCGTTCTTCTTCGGGCTTATCATCATCTCGCCGATGGAGAACATGGCGATGGCAAGCACGATAAACCACGCCGCATGGAAGGCACCGATAAACACAAAGGCTAAGATACTGAGTAAACAGCCAATCAGCATTGCCGTGGTGATGCGGTATTTGGCGGTCAGGGCGGCAATTAAAAAGCAGCTGGTCATAATCAGGCCGGCGTTAAGGTTTAACATGCCCTCAGGCATCACCTTAGTGCCTTCGTTATTTAACCCGAGCCAGAACTGTAAAATGCCGTTACTGGTACCTTCGCTACCAAACAGGCTGGTGACAATCACACTGGTATCGACCCACTCCGAAATATGAATAGGCAGTACGTCGAACAGGGCATTAAAAAGGAACCAAAAGCCAGAGAACACCAGCATGTAATAAATTACGATAGGCTTTTTAAGCTCATGCCAAGCATCGCGCCAGAGTGATTCTTGCTTAATTTCACCGGATTTAATTTGTTGATTACGGGCGAGACGTTCGGCTTTACCCGGCTCGGTATAAGTTAATAAAAACAAGAAGTTTAACGAGATAATCGCAGCGCAGGCATAAAACACATTATCCCAAGAAAGTTGGCGCATATGTACGGCAACCAATGGGCCCAAGAAGCCACCGATATTCACCACTTGATAAAATATTCCCCAGGCCATCGAGGTGTTATTGCGATTGGTGGAGAGCACTAAGGTGCCTTGAATGCCGGGTTTAAATATCCCAGTACCAATAGCGAGTAATAGTGCCCCCGATAAAAAGCCCCAAAAACTGGGGAAGAACGCCATGGTCAGGTAGCCCATGATTTTTATCACGGTAGAGCCGAAAATGGTTTCCTTGTAGCCAACCCTATCGGAAATCCCGCCTGTAAACACGGGCACAAAGGTCTGCATAATGGCCCAAAGTGAAATAATGATGCCATAGTCGCTGAGGCTGATCCCCAGACCGCCCGCCGACTCGGGGGCTTTGGCGTACAAGCCCGCACTGGCTTTAACGCCGTAATAGGCGATACGCTCGACCAGCTCCATGCCGCCCACTAACCAAAAAATATAACTTAGGCTAGTTATGGAGGCCCACATGCCTAACTGCTTGACTTCGCGCAGATCATTCTCTGCATTTGGACTATTGTGACTCATGTCCTTCCCTTTATTATTGTTATTGAATTTAATTCCACTAATTCATTATTAATTAAATGGTTAACTCAATTGTTTAGGCAAATAATGCCCAGGTAATTAACCGATTTCGGGCAATATAAGCCTACACTTTACCTAATTAAGGGTTAAATACCAAAAAAGTAGTGAAAAATGATGAGTTTCGCCACATCTGTTATTGAGTGATGCTAGCTTGTTGTAATCACGGAATAAATGTGTACTAGCAGTAAGGCATTGTGCTGATTAGTTTTTGTTAAAAATCCACCTCATTCAATCCCTTTGGTATTAAGGCAAAATTTAGGTACAATCCACTGCCGCAATTTTGTTCATCCTTTATTTATTTGTTTCTGAGTATTAGAACTAAAGTCTGCGTGCGCCCTGCCTTTATTTTTATGAGATTAGGTTATGACTGCAATTTCCCATAGCGCAACGGATCAACGCCTGCTGCAAGAGCCAATTGCTAAGCTCTTCTGGCGCTATACCATTCCAACGATCGCCTCCATGCTGGTGACTGGGGTTTATGTCACCATAGACGGTATTTTCGTTGGCCATTATCTCGGCGAAACCGGGCTGGCGGGCATGATGCTGGCCTATCCCGTGGGCGCGATTCTCTATGCCGTCGGCGCCATGATAGGCATGGGCAGCGCGGCCTTAGTCTCGATTAACTTAGGGCAAGGTAATGTCGCCAAGGCGCGTAAGTTGCTCGGCAATGCCTTTAGTTTGTGTTTACTGGCGGGGGCATTTTTTGCCTTAGTCGGCGGGATATTTTCTCGGGATATTTTAATTGCCCTCGGCGCCGAGGGGGAGATACTCGAAAACGCTAACGAATACCTGTTCTGGTATTTTGCTTTATGTCATTTCCCTATTATTTCAATGGCATTCACCACCTTGCTGCGTAACGATGGTCGTCCATCTATGGTGACCTTTGTGCTGATCTTAGGTGGCGTGCTGAACACCTTTTTAGATTGGCTGTTTATTGTGGTGTTTCCCTTTGGTTTGGCTGGGGCGGCGATTGCCACCATGTTGTCCCAGGCCGTCACAGGCTTACTCTGTTTACAGCATTTTTTCGGAGCGCGCACTCAGCTCAAAATCAATCTTGAGCAGATGAAGCTTAAGCTTGATAACTGCGTCAATATCGCCCGTGTTGGTTTGCCAAGTTTTTTAATGAATCTGTATCTGTCGATTGTATTGACTCTACATAACACCGCCTTTTTATGGGTTGGTGGCCCTTTGCATGTGGCAGCATACGGGGTGGTGAGTTACACCGAAGCGTTTTTCTATTTGATTTTTGAAGGCATTGCCCTCGGTACCCAACCTATTTACAGCTTTAATGCAGGGGCAGGGCGCTTCGATAGGGTTAAACAGGCTCGCAATATCGCCTTTGGCATGACCTTACTTACCGCTGCATTTGGCTTAGTGTTGATTTATTCCCGCCCTGAATGGTTGGTGTACCTTTTTGCCGGTGACAACCCAGGCTTAACGCCGGTGGCGATTGAAGGCATGCGATGGTATTTCTGGGGCTTACCGATGGAAGGTTTGATTCTTGTGGGCGCCAGTTTCTTCCAAGCGATTAATTGTTCTAAACAGGCATCGATTTTAACTGGCGCAAAACTCATACTGATTGCCGCAATTATCTATTGTTTTGCTTGGGCTTTTGGCGTGATTGGCGTGTGGGTGTCGCTCGCGACCTGTAGCACAATGCTGGTGATTTGGATGTTTATTGCGATGGGCCAGCTCAAGATTAAATCCTAAGTCATTATCTTTACGCTTGAGACCGTCTAAGTACTAGCGTGTCGGCATGCGCTCTGATACATTTCGCTGGTTTAATCCCAGCTTAAAATTAGCGCAGTTTTTAGCCTGTGTTTTATCGATAAAATACCGCTAGCGACTGACCGTAAAAGCGTGTGGATAGGATAGAATTCTGGCCTTTTTAGGCTTGGTCGTTGATATATATGTTTTATGAGGCTCTTATGCGCACCGCTGTTGTTATCTCAATGCTGTTGTTTGGCGTGTTAACCAGTGTTAATGCCAGTGCCAAGGATAATGAGCTAGTGTTTGCTAGCGATTTTGAGGGTAACCGCTTATCTCAACCTTGGTCTTGGATCATGGGCTGCCAATTTGAGGGCGCTGAGCCCCACAGTGGTGAGAGCGCATTATTATGTGCCGAAGGCAATAGCAGTATCGTCAGTAAATTTCCTGTATCCGAAGCGGGCCTGTTAGAGTTTTGGGTCAAGACTCAAAATATCCAAACCCAATATCGGATTAATGTACTCACATCACCGGTATTAAAGCTGGATGCCCAATGGCAACATGTGGCGCTGATTGATATCACGCCCAATACGACAGAATACTTGGCCCACAGGGTGTCGATTGACGACCCTAGCCGCCAATATATTCGCCTCGATATCGAAGCCATTAATGGCCCCATCAGTTTGGATGACTTAACCCTAGATAAAATTCGCCTCGATATTGCGCTGCAAAAAAACGAGCAAAAAATCATTGGCGGCATTTTAGATAAGCTTAAAGAAGACAAAAACTACGAGGTTCAGGCCGAATCCTTTAGGACCTTAGGTAAAAACTACGCCGCCCAGCTCGAAAGCCAAAGACAATACCTTGAATATTCCAATGCGATTTACTCAAGTATCACCTTTGTATTGGCGACCTCTGAGCGTAACAAAATGTCTAACCCATTGGGTTATAACACTTTTAGGTCAGTCTTGACCGATGCTAAGCGGGTGGCATCGCCGATTCAACAGGCGCGTTTAGGCTCTATGGTCAAGCCCTTCGGTGACTTAGCCACGGCCACCTTAAATGTGGTGAGTGCGGGCGCTTATTCGGCATTTGCTGAACCCTTTAAATCCTTCCTTGCGGCCACCTTTGACCGCTCAAACTATGACAATAGCGACTTAAGCCGTAGTGATAAAAAATTTGCCGAGGAAAACGGCCTGAAGATTTATCAGCAGGCCGAACGCTTTATGTCTGAGATCGAAAAAGAGCTGCAACAGGTTACGGCGCTCGATAACGATTTAGTGAGTATGCAGAAGAACTTAGATGCTTTCCGTAAGGATTTAGATAAGCATCTGCGTAGCTATCTGCAACACGCTAGCATAGCCCGTACACCCGAAAATTACAGTAAGGTCATGAGTAAAGATGAGCAGACTCGAGCGCAAATCATGGCCGACGTGAATGCCAATATCAGCGCCAAGGCCGAAGCTTTACTTGCCTCAAATAGTAATGCTGAGTTAGTGCAGTACATGATTAAAACGACTGAAAAAATGGATGAGTTTCAGGAGTTTAAAGAGCGTTTTAATCAAATCACCTCAGCGATGTTAACCTTCTACGATCGCTTTGAGCGCTCTATTGCCGCCGAGCAAAACCCCTTCACTGACCCCAGCGATAGGGCGGTTTGGGAGCAACATGCCCAAAGTGCACGCAATTATATTCGCCAATCGAAGGAAGCTTTTACTAAGGCCTTTATGTAGTGGATTGTTGTAGAAACATCTATTGAGCTTTTTCATAAAAATGGCGGAGAAGAAATTTTCTCTGCCATTTTTTATATACGCAATTTACCCAACCGATCGTTTAATAAACCATTTTAATCTGAGCGTGTTGTATGAAAATTGAAAGTGCATTATGTTGTTGATTTAAAATCGCCAGCAGAAGAAGGTGCGGGTGATAACGTCAACCAACTGCGGTGATTGTCGCACTGAATCTAGGCGTTAATTATATGAATATTACACGCACATTTTTCTATTATGAAAGAAACAGAAAACAACAAGCCAAAATTCTCGCTTTTAATATGCTTTTTTTGCCCGTTATCTTCTGGCTTTTTTTGATATTGATTCCCAAAAGTAATCCTTTTTATAACGAGTTTTTGTATTACGCAAAATATATTGTTGTGGTTTCTGAGCTTGCCCTGTTATCGCTAGTAGCATGGTTGCTTACTCATCCTGCGAAATTTTATATCAAGCTGACAAACTCCGAGTTCAGCTCATTTCACCCTACTTTTAAAGAATGGACGTTTAGCGTAAATCCACAAGATATTATTGAAATTGAGCACAGCACAGATATAGGATCAAACGCTAGCCTTATTTTAGTGAAAATGAGTAATGGTTCATCAGTGTTATTGAGCCCTAACTATCCATATAAGCGAAGCGAACTATACGATGCATTGCGGTTAGTTAACCCAAATATAAAAACGCCCAAGAACACTTGGTTGTTCCCTTATAAAAAATAAAAAATCAATTATTGACTGGCCAATCTCAACATGGGATGTCATGTCCTGCAACTCACAGTAATCCTGTTTATCTAAACCAACACTGCCCATTTGTGTTATTGGGTTAATATGTTTTAAATACACCAATATTTTAATGAGTTAGCTCAAATTTATGCCTCAGCTTTCGCCCTTTAACTTTTGATTACTCTCATTTAACACGTACAAGTTGTAGACAAACCAAAAGTGCATATGTTGTTGATCTAAAATGGATGGCCAGATTTTTACTGAAATCACATTGAATGATGGACACGGCCATATCTTAACTTCGCTCTGCGATGGAGTTCATAGACTTCACAACCTAACAATGGCTCAGTTCTATTCAGCACTGCGCCAAAACGCTCAAAGTAGTCCTCATTAACTTGCTTTGCACTGATCAGTGGTACTTCCATACTGACATCTACACGACCTTTACGTATCAACGCTGGGTCAAGATGATCAAGATGATTTGTGGTCATTATGACTAGGCAGTCATCAAGAGGAATGATCCCGTCTAACGCGTTTAGTACGCCACCTAAAGTGAGTGGTGGGTTGTCGACATTGCTTTCAGCTGCACGTGATACCGTAGCCTTTACACAATCACAGTCCTCTATTAACAACATCGCTCCGGGCGCTACCTTTCTAATTGCTTTATGAATAGTGGCATCATTGACAGTCGATAGATTTAATATGTAAAGATCGCGATGATACTCAACCGCTAAGGCCCTCGCGATACCCGTCTTACCCGTGCCCGTTTTTCCATGTAGCAGTATGGTTAGCTTACTGACAACCGATTTTCCCCGACTTGCGAAGTTATCAACTTCCCTCATCAACTCCTGCTTAAACCCTTCATCTAGCACTAAGTCACTAAACCCCGATGATTTCAATGTGCCATAGCGACACCATTCGGTTTCTTCGAAAATATTCACTTTCGGCTCAGTAGAGATGTCTCCACGAGTAACTTCTAAAAAACGATGAAGTTTATCTTTTGCCCACCATGGTGCGCTTACAGTAATAGAATCGTATGCCATCGTACTATCGACCTTAGTGCGGGTTGCCAACATAAAACAGCCATCGTATTTAAACAGGTGCATACCGTAGCCAATAGACTTAACACTGACACGCCCGTCGTAGTTCACACCATAGTCAAAGTACACAGCCTCAGAGATAGAGCGTGAAAAAAACGGAATGGTAGTATTACTGATCAAAAAGGACAGCTTATTGAATATCTCTGTGCGTGCCTGATGGCTATCGTCTATAGTGAGCCGCACAAATAGCAGGCTACTGAGCCAACTTAACAGTTTCGCGGGAACATCTTTTAGTATGTAGCCTACGAGTCCAATTAACGTAAATGTTAATACTCCGACAATGACAGCTGTCAACAAAGGATCACTATTGGTGAGCGCCTTTATTTGTAGTAATACTTCGTTCATTTACTCACCTTTACTATAAATGCCAAATAGATATAGTCGAGAATACGACCAGCCGCGTCGAGAATACTCGCAAGGCATCCTCAGTATTACGCTATCGCACTTGGTTAAAGCGACTTGATAAAGATCCCTTGCTTATCACTAGCTATTGCTTTGGCTGCGGCGCTTATCAAAGAGTAGGCGCCTGAATGTCGTACCAATGCAGGGATACGTGATAACGACCATGGCTCTCGTTCATAAGCTTAAAAATCCTAGATTGCTCTATTCACCTAGTCGGCGAGCGAAGGCCATGGCAAGCCTGTACCTTTAGATTATTAATCCTTATAAATCAAATTGTTCAAATATCGTCATGCTAAATTTTAAATAAGAAAGCCGCCAATGAAGGTCGGCTTTCTTGTTTCGATTGTCCCGTAACCTTTGCGTTTTCTTGGTTACATTAAATCTTGAGGCATTACAGCAAATACACGTTCAAGCTACAGGCACCGTGGGCACCGACGACTAAGGCTTGCTCGATATCGGCGGTTTTTGAGGGGCCTGCGATAAACACACCAAACTCACCTGAGGCTAGCGTGATGTCTTTTGCCGCTTGGTGCATGTTTGGCACAATCTTATTGGTTGGCAGGGCTAAGATCAGGTTTTCACAGATAAAAGGCGTTACTCTGTGGCCTAAGTTCTTATTGTTTACCCAAATGGCACCATTTTCGGCAACACCAATATCCCCAGGGATCACCGCATAATCGATATCCCTAAGTTCATGGGCTGTGGGTGGCACATCACGGTTTGCTGTGATGCCTTCAACGAGTGAGATGACTTGTAAGCCTTGGGCGAGAAGCTCATCCACCTTGGCTTGCAGTGCCGCAAGACCGCCTTCGCGGTGAAGTGTACCCGCCACTGTTTTAAGATTGGTTTCAAACTGGCCAACCAGATCTTCTACCCTCGGGGCGACATCGATGCTTGGCATTGGATGGTTTGTTAAAGCCGACAGTTTGAGCGCATTGAGAATTTCGTGCTTACTAGACATCTTATAGGCTCCTGTGTTTCTTAAACCAAGCTTCGAAGCTGGAGTTGGGGGCGACGGGCAGTTCACGGTATTTACCCCAGGCGCCGCTAAAGGGCTTGAGCAGACTACCGGGCAGAATGCGCAGTGCAGTTCGGGCTGCGCCCATTGAGCAATTGAGCAGAGTCGTGCTTGCCATAAATTTACCCACTAATGGCATATAGCCGTTTTTGCCGTAAGGGAGTTGTCCGGCTTCGGCCTTAAGGCGTCTGTGGTGGTGAATAATCTTATCGAGCGGCACCTTGGTCGGGCAGACATAGGTACAGCTGCCACACAGGGTACAAGCCCAAGCGATGGAGTTGGTATCGTCATGCTTGGCACCTACGGCAATCCCAATCGGGCCGGGAATAGTGTAGTTGTAGCTGTAACCACCAGAGCGGCGATACACAGGACAAGTATTTAAACAACCGCCGCAACGAATACATTTCAATGATTCGGCAAGAATTTTATCCTTCATCATCTCGGTGCGGCCATTATCGACGATGATTACATGCATCTCTCCATCGACCTGGGGTCCACGGTAGAAGGCGCTATATGTAGTGACGGGTTGACCGGTCGCGTTACGCGCTAGGGTGCGCAGTAACACGGCGGCGCTGTCGATATCGGGGACAATTTTGTCGATCCCCATTGAATGCAACTGCAACTTGGGCAGGTTAGCGCCCATATCGGCGTTACCTTCGTTGGTACAAACGACCACGGCGCCCTTATCGGCAATCGCCATGTTTACCCCTGTCATGGCGGCATCGGCGCTGAGGAACTGCTCACGCAGGTGAGCACGGGCGGCACGGGTTAAATACAAGGGATCTGCTGCCCCCGCTTTAGTGCCGAGTTTCTCATGGAAGAGGTCTCCGACTTCTTCTTTTTTCATGTGGATAGCGGGCACCACAATGTGCGAAGGCGGCATTTTCGCGAGCTGAATAATCCGCTCGCCCAAGTCGGTGTCGATAACTTCAATCCCGCGTTGCTCTAAGTAAGGATTGAGGTGACATTCCTCGGTAAGCATGGACTTAGACTTAACTAACTTCTTCACTTTATGGCTAGATAAGATGTCGTGCACAATACGGTTGTGCTCGGCACCGTCCTTTGCCCAGTGCACTTTGATACCGTTTGCAAGACAGTTTTGCTCAAAGGTTTCAAGGTATTGTGCAAGGTTGGTTAAGGTATGCAGTTTGATTTCGGAGCCTAACTGACGCAGTTGTTCCCACTCGGGTAAGCTGCCTGCGGCGCGGTCACGTTTTTCGCGCAGCACCCAAAGGGCCTTTGAGTGCCAGTCAACACGGGTTTCATCACGGCAGAAAATATCTGCCTTGTGGGCGTGAACCTGCGAACCCGTTGCCTCGTGATTATGTTGATATGCCATAGTGGGTCTCCTAGAGCGCGGCGTTAAGCACTTGCGCTATGTGGCGAATTTCAATTGGCAATTGTTGTCTGCGGATCATGCCATCGAGGTGTAATAGGCATGAAGGGTCGAAGCCAACCACATATTGCGCGCCTGTTGCCGCGTGGGCTTGGGCCTTGTCTTTACCCATCTTGGCGGATACGGCGCCTTCATCAACGGCAAAAGTACCACCAAAGCCACAACATTCATCGCGACGGTCTGGATAGACAATGTCGATTCCGGCGATATTGGCGAGCACGGCTTCAACTTTGTTGAATCGCGGGCCCATTTGCTCGCTTGGCGTGGCAAGACTGAGCATACGAATGCCGTGGCAGCTGAGTTGTAGGCTGATCTTATGGGCAAAAGGCTTGTTAAAGGCGGGAATGGGGGCGATATCGTGGAGGAACTCGGTCAGCTCATAGAGTTTGTCGATAACGGCTTGTGCTTCTGGGCTGTTATCAAATTCGTGGAAGTTTTCTTTGGCGGCCACTAAACAAGAGGCAGCAGGGCAAACAATGGCATCACATTCCACACCCTTGAAAGCATTAAGTAATTTCAAGGTAGTACTGCGTGCTGCATCAAAGCAACCCGAGTTGGTCATAGGTTGGCCACAGCAAGTTTGGCCTGCGGGTAGAATCACTTGGTGTCCGAGTTTTTCCAGTAATTCCAGTGTTGCGATTGCGACATCTGGCATCATTTGGTTAACAAGACACGGGATGAAAAGGGCGATTTTCATTGTGCTTTCTCTTTCTTGTTAGTGAACGACATTGCCTTGCACTGTGACCCCAAAGTCCACACAAATGCTAAGGTAGTTGATCAAATATAGGCTTATCGTAAGTAAATAAGTAGCCCTAATTTAGTAAATGATCTTGTTGATTTTTGCAAAAATGAGAAATTTTTAATGTGTTGATTTTTAAGTTTATATTTTGTTTTTTGCTAGTGAGAAAACTCTGTGGTGGTGGGTGTTTTATTGATAAATGAGAATAGTTTGCTTCTAAAGAAAAACGGGGCTATTTTAAGCCCCGTTTATTCAGCGTGTTAGCGGCTGCACTCTTCGAGCAGATACGCTAAGTGGCGGTAGGAAATGCCACTGTGCTGCGTTAGGCCGACCTCGCACATACGGTTGGCGTAATAGCCTTCCTTAATCTCGACAGGAATGAGCTTTTTAATATTACGCAGGGCGCTGGCGTTGATTTCTGGCTTATACAGGCCTTTTTCTCCGGCGTAACCACAGCAGTCAATGCCCGCAGGTTTGAGCACTTGGCTCGAACAAGCATCGGCAATCGCTTGCATCTTAGGCTCTAACTTCATCTTGCGTGCACTACAACCTAAGTGCAGGGCCAGATTGACCTTTTTGTTGATGGTCAGTTTGTCCAGCAGCTTGTCGTGCATAAACTCAACAAGGTCAGTGATTTGCACCTGAGGGTTACCCGTGAGGGTGCGATAGGTACAAGACAAGGCATCGACTAATACGGGGATTTTGCCGCCATTACTCATCTTGCTGACCACGTCGATAAGCTCTTGGCGTTTGGCGTCGGCGTTTTTAAAGTCGCCCTTAGATTCCCACATTTGGCCGCAGCATAAATCGCGGGTCTTTTCAGGGGTGATCACGTTGTAACCTGCACGCTCAAGCAGAGTGACGACGACTTCTGGCAAGGTGCGATTATCCGGATCCTTAGGTGTTGGGCCAAAGGTACGGCCACCACAGGCTGGGAAGTAAACCACGGTTTCTTGCCCTGCTTTAGCTGGGGACGGTTTAGGCAGTTTGCCACCTTTGGGGAAGTCTGGATTCCAATAGGGCACTTCTTTAGAGAGTAAGCGGCCAGTTTTCATCAGCGCGTTGGTGATACCATCGCCAGTGATTTTATGGATAACCCCAAGTACATCAAAGCCCGTACTGATCACTTGGTTAACGGCGCCGAAGTGTTTGGCTTGGAAATCCAACACTTTTTGCTCAGTGGTGCTGATATATGGGGTGCGCAGTTTACGTACCAACTGACCCATGCTGTTGTCGACAGGGCAGGCGATAGTACAGAGCTGACAAGCCGCGCAGGTATCAATCACATCATACTTGGCATCGGCACGCATTTTCTCGGCGGCGGCTTTATCGCCTGACTGCTCTAAGCGCTCGATTTCACGCAGAGTAGCGATACGTTGACGTGGCGAGAAGTTAAGTGCTGATGTTGGACAGGTTTTTTCGCAGAAGCCACATTCGATACATCTATCAACAAAATCATCGACGACAGGACAGGGTTTGATATTTTTAACGTGGACGTTCGCATCATCGTTAAGAATAACGCCTGGGTTTAAAATACCCTGAGGATCAAACAGTTGTTTGATGTTCTTCATCAAAACATAAGCATCTTGTCCCCATTCTTTTTCAACGAATGGTGCCACTGCACGACCAGTACCATGCTCAGCTTTCATCGAGCCGTTGTACTTGTTAATCACCATATCGGCGATATCGTCCATAAAGGCATGGAAACGGTCAATATCGGCCTGCGTAGTGAAGGCGGGGGTAATGATAAAGTGGAAGTTACCCGCTAGCGCGTGGCCATAAATACAGCCTTCTGGGTAGCCATGTTTATGGAACAGTTCAGTGATATCGTGCGCAGCTGCGGCTAGATGTTCAAGCTCAAAGGCAACGTCTTCGATAATAACTGAGGTTCCCTTTGGACGTTCACCACCAACAATGGGGAAAAGCCCTTTACGCATCGCCCAGTACTTGTCGTAAACTGCGGGATTGGTACTGAATTCCATCGGACGGATGAAGTCAAAACCAGCCAGTTTGGCACTGACATCTTGGGTATAAGCTTCAAGAGTTTGCGCATCATCTGCGCGGGATTCAATCAGTAGAATCGCTGATAGGGCAGGTAGTTCTGACAACCAATCAGGCATGCCTGGCTTGCCGGTTACCGCTTTAATGGATGGCCAGTCGAGGAGCTCTGCCGCAGAAACGCTTTCACCATTAATGAGCGGAATGGCGCGTGCCGCATCTTCCATATTATGGAAGACGGCCATGGCGGAAGCTTTAAATTTAGCTTCATTCACGGTGTGATAAGTGACTTCATTAATGAAAGCTAACGTACCTTCCATCCCGACCATTAGGTGGTTAATAATGTCAAAAGGATCAGTAAAATCGATTAAGGAGTTAATACCGTAGCCTGTGGTATTTTTGATGGAATATTTTTTACGAATGCGTTCGGCTAATACGGTGTTATGGCGCGTTAGGTGGGAGAGCTCGCTCAGATCTTGCAGTAATTTTCCGTGAGTCTTGGCAAACTCAGCCTTAGATTTTTCACAGCCAGTATCGAGTTCTGTGCCATCTGCAAACAACAGTTTTGCCGATGCGATGGTTTGGTAACTGTTTTGTGCTGTACCACAGCACATGCCTGAAGCGTTATTGGCGACAATCCCACCAATTTTTGCAGAAGCGATTGTCGCTGGATCTGGGCCTATTTTGCGATTCAGTGGCGCGAGCACAGCATTGGCGTCTGAACCAATAACGGCGGCACCTAAGGTGATTTGTTTCGCATCGCTACTTACTTCAATCTTTCTAAAACCATCATGGCCAAGGATAAGTAAAATGCCTTCACCAATGGCTTGGCCTGATAAACTGGTTCCTGCCGCTCTAAATGTGACTGGTGCATTATGCTTGCGGGCAACGGCTAAGGTGAGTTTGACCTGTTCTAAGGTTTCTGCGTGGACAACGACTTCGGGGACAATCCTGAAATAGCTGGCATCGGTAGACCAAGCAAAACGGCGGACGGGATCATCCGTCACTGGACGATCACCTAATTGCGTTCTGAGATCATTGATGACCTCTTTGTAGTTAATCGACATAACATCACTCTCTTTATCGTATATAAGAAAGTCGAAGTCACTCGGCGTGACTTCGAACAAGATGGATTAGAAGCCACCCCAAAGTGTTGCGATAGTGCCTGCAAGTAAGGCGTAGCCAAGGGCAACAGGCATAGTTTTACGAATGATTTCAGACTCTCTACCCGCCATACCTACTACAGTTGCAGCGGCAACCACGTTCATCACACACATCATATTACCGGCGTTAGCACCGATACCTTGTAGTGCTAATACCAGTGTATGGTTCATGCCAATGTTGTCGGCCACACTGTATTGTAAGCTGGAGAACATCATGTTTGAGAAGGTCGCTGAACCTGACAGGAAGGCACCAAAAATCCCCACAATAGGTGCCATCCATGCCCAAACCGCGCCCATAGATTGACCTAACATATCGGCTAAGGCGACTGGCATAGACGCAAGGCCTGCACCATTAACACCTGAGTTTAAGAAGATTTTCACCATAGGCACAGATGCACCTAATGAAATGATGGTTGGTAGCATGGACTTACATGAAACGCCTATGGATTGCTTAATTGCAGGGCTTTTCATCTTGAACAGGAAGAAACCTAAGATACACACGGCCACGAAGAAGGCGCCAGGAGCATATAAGGTTGCAAAACTGGCTTTAAGCTCAGTGCCCATTAGGCCTGTCCAGCTGATGTTGAAACTGGATAACCAGGCTTTAAGTGGCGCAACGGTGCGTGAAAGCACTAATAGCGCAGCCATGATGATATAAGGTGTCCAAGCGGCAATTTGTGAGAACTTAGCAGTCGTCTCAATTTTTGCACCTTCTTGGTTATCATTTTCGGCAAAATCATTCCAAGGGGTTTTTGGCAGTAAGTAGCCTTTACGAGCAACAGGGATGACTAAAGCCATACCAATTAATGCGCCGATAACCGATGGGAATTCAGGACCCGCAAGATAGTTGATAATCCATGCTGGAACAGTAAAGGCAAGGCCTGCGAAAATCGCAAATTTCCAAATGGCTAAGCCTTCTTTAAAGGATTTATTGCGGCCAAAGAATCCTGTCAGTATGGTCACCATGACAAGTGGGATTAATGTACCTGTAATTAAGTCGATAGTGATCATATGCATTACGATAAAGCGAGCATAACCAACGTAGCTACCGCCGTGGGCTGCAAATTGCTCAGCAGCCAAGCTAACACCGCCTTGGGTTAAGCCTTGCTCCATACCAAATAGCACGGGTAAACCGATTGCACCGAATGACACACAAGCTGAGTCGGCAATCAAGGCTACAACTGCTGCGGCAACTGGGGGAACGCCCAGTAATACCAGCAGCGGTGCACCAATGGCGGCAGGCGTACCAAAGCCAGCGCTACCTTCAATAAAGGCACCAAATAACCAACAAATAATAATTACTTGAACACGGGCATCGGCACTGATGTTAGTAAAGCCTGCGCGGATGGTATCCATGGCCCCTGAGTATTTCAGGGTATTAAGTAGGAATACCGCGCCGAAGATGATGGTTAATGGAGTGATGGCTGACAGTAGTCCTTCTAGAATGGACGCGGCCATAAGGGTGGTATCCATTTGCCAAATAAATACGGCGGCGATTGCCGTAACTACCATGGAAATGGGCATAGCTTTTGACGCTGGCATTCTCAGTAATACAAGGAAGATCATTACACTGAGCACTGGCGTCAAGCTCGCGAAAAGTTGCAGTATTGTCATGCTTGCCTCTACATAAAGTGGTCTGTCTTATGTTTTATAGGGATCTTATTAGTGTTTAGATGTCGAAACTCACAACGGATAAGTCAGTAGTATTCACTACTAATAATCACTGCCACGACATTCTGTGGTGTGTACTAGACGCTATTCGAGGTTGAACTTATATGATCTAGATCATTTTGGCTGCTATATGAAATGCTAATTTACAGCGCTGCGGGAGGCTTCTCTCATAGGATTTTCCTAACTGTGATCGGTATCACTTCATGGTGGTTTGTTATATTTCTTTTAGTGATACTAGCTGTGCTTTTGGTTTTATTTAGTTATAAAAAAGGCGATATTTACTAAATTAGCTATCAGTATTGCAATTAACTGATCTATTTATTTCATTAATGGGCTATTGATGAATTTTTAAGACAATTTTAAGGTGTGATTCATATCACGCATTTTGTTGCCGTGAGCCAGAATTATTTTTACCGAAATTATTTAATGTATTGATTTTTAAGAAATCATATCATTTTGAACACGGGTTAATTGATGTGATCTAGTTCACGCTAAATGATGGGGTGTGTTTTGGTGTGATAAAGATCACTTAATGAATTTTGAGTTAATCTGAAATTTAATAACGATTAATGAAGGTATTTACAGCACTGTTACGGTTTTATGATTCACCTTTAAACCAGTGTTGCTAATTTAGTTAATGGTAGGTTTTGCATTAACGACAAATGTTTAGTCACAAAACCTAAAATAACTTACTGCCCCAGCCGAGTTTGGTACGCAAAACGTGGAAATAATTATGTCCTTTTGGATGGATAAGCCTGAGTTGCTCTGAACTGCGGCGCACTATGATTTCATCACCGGGCAATACCGCTAAATGCACGTGGCCATCGCAGCTTACTTCTAAATTCTCACCATTTTCAGGGGAAACGACCATCTTAATGGTGCTGCAGGCATCGACCACAATTGGGCGGCACGACAGTGTATGTGGAAACATGGGCACTAAGATTAATGCCTGTAAATTGGGGGTAAGAATGGCGCCACCTGCCGACAGGGCGTAGGCGGTAGACCCTGTCGGCGTTGAGACTATCATGCCGTCAGCGCGCTGGCTGTACATGAATTGATTGTCAATATAGACTTCAAATTCAATCATATGGGCTATTTTACCCGGGTGCAGTACTGCCTCATTCACTGCGGTGTTACTGGCTTTTAGCTGACCATGGCGATAGACTTCGGCCTCGAGTAAAAAGCGGTGCTCGGTATCAAATTCACCATCGAGCACTTTGGCGAGCGCTTCTTCAAAGGCATCGGGTGGTAAATCCGTTAAAAAGCCAAGATTGCCACGGTTTACACCAATCACGCCTACATCGAAGCGTGCCAGCACTCTGGCGGCGCCGAGCATATTGCCATCACCACCTACAACTATGGCTAAATCACAGCGAGCGCCAATCTCTAATAAATCGACCGCGACGATATTGGTCCCTAACTCGCTGGCAACGCGCTCTTCCACGAGGACTTCATATCCTTGCATCGTCAGCCAGTGGTGCAGACGTTTGAGGGTTTGATTTGTCCCTGAGTGGTGCGGCTTGCCAATAAGGCCAATGGTGTGGAACTTTGTGGTCATATTTATGCTAGATCTGGCCTTAGGCCTTGAAACGTCAAAATTGATCCCCATAATATGCCCAGAGTATTTAGAAACAAAGCATTTTTAGCTGGAGTGAAAATGAGCAACGAGTCGATTAAAGCAGAACAGGATCTGATCCAAGAGGGTGTAGAGTCTGAAGTTTCTACCGAAGAAGCGAGTCTGATTGATGAGCTTACCCAAGCCAATTTCCGTATTGAAGAGCTGGAACAGTTACTCGCTGACGCTTTGGCGAAAGTTGAAGAGCAAAAAGATTCAGTTATCCGTGCTGCTGCCGAAGTAGACAACATTCGCCGCCGTGCCGCGATGGATGTGGAAAAGGCGAACAAATTTGCCTTGGAAAAATTCGCCAACGAATTACTGCCAGTGTTAGACAATATGGAACGTGCGCTGCAAGGTACTAATCCGCAGGATGAAACCACCAAAGCGATTTACGAAGGTGTTGAGCTTACGCAAAAGAGCTTCTTGACCGCCGTGGCTAAGTTTGGGGTAAAACCTATCGATCCACAGGGTCAAGCCTTCAATCCTGATCAACATCAAGCCATTGGTATGCAGCCAAGCGCTGAGTATCCAGCCAATACTGTGATGTTAGTGATGCAAAAGGGTTATGAGCTAAACAGCCGTTTACTGCGTCCTGCCATGGTGATGGTGTCACAGGGTGGCCCTAGCCAAGAATCTGCTTCGATCAATATTGAAGCCTAAGCGAGCGCGCTGAGCATTAAGTAATAAAAAGGACTGCAGATGCAGTCCTTTTTAGTTTGAGATTTTTATTTAAGCTAATCAGCAACTTACTTTATCATTTACAGGGAGCAAGCTCCCTTCACCTTAATTGGCGAGATAGGCATTAATTTGCGCTAACATACCTTCGGCATCGAGTTGTAAATCATGGGTCACTTCTTCAGGAGAGCCATGTTTAATAAACTCATCGGGTAGGCCGATTTGCAGTACAGGTTTAGGCATTTTAAGCTTTTGCAGCAGTTCTAATACACCAGAGCCTGCGCCGCCCATAATGGCGTTTTCTTCCACTGTCACGAGCACATCGTGGGTTTGCGCCATCTCTTTAACTAAATCCACATCTAAGGGCTTCACAAAGCGCATATCGACAACGGTGGCGTCTAAGCTTTCTGCGGCGGTTAAGGCTGCGGCTAAGGTGGTACCAAAGTTCAGCATGGCGATACGTTTGCCTAAACGCTTAATCACGCCTTTACCAATAGGCAGCGCCGTCATGGCTTCTACCTGAGTCGCGCCTGTGGCGCTGCCCCTTGGATAACGCACCGCGCTCGGGCCTGCATCATAGCAATAACCGGTATAGAGCATTTGGCGACATTCATTTTCATCCGATGGCGCCATGATCACCATATTTGGGATGCAGCGCATAAAGCTTAAATCGAATGCCCCTTGGTGGGTTGGGCCGTCGGCACCGACGATACCGCCACGGTCAATGGCGAACAATACCGGTAAACGCTGAAGCGCCACATCGTGGATTAGCTGGTCATAGCCCCGTTGCAGGAAGGTCGAGTAAATGGCGACCACAGGCTTATAGCCTTCACAGGCAAACCCTGCGCCTAAGGTCACCGCATGTTGCTCGGCAATAGCGGCATCGAAATACTGTTTCGGAAAACGCTGTGAAAACTCCACCATGCCCGAACCTTCACGCATGGCAGGCGTAATCCCTAAGACTTTTTCATCCTGCTCAGCGATATCACATAACCATTTGCCAAACACTTGTGAGAATGTTGGCAGTCCTGGCTTAGTCGCTGGCTTCTTAAACTGCGATGGGTCAAATTTAGGTACCGCGTGCCAACCGATAGGATCTTTCTCGGCTGGCTCATAGCCACGACCTTTTTTGGTCATGATGTGCAGCACTTGTGGCCCCTTGAGATTGCGCATATTGCGCAAGGTTTCCACTAGGGCTTCGACATCGTGGCCATCAATGGGGCCGATATAGTTAAAGCCTAACTCTTCAAACAGAGTGCCAGGTACAACCATGCCCTTGAGGTGCTCTTCGGTGCGCTTGGCCATCTCTTTGATGACCGGCATGCCTTTGAGTACTTTTTTGCTGCTTTCACGAATGGTGGTGTAGAGACGGCCCGACATCAACTGCGCTAAGTGATTGTTGAGCGCGCCGACGTTTTCTGAAATCGACATTTCGTTATCGTTCAGCACCATCAGCATATCGTTGTGCAAATCACCCGCGTGATTCATGGCCTCGAACACCATACCGCCCGTCATGGCGCCATCGCCAATTACGGCGACCACTTTGCGACCTGCCTGTTCTTTTTCGGCTGCAACGGCCATGGCTAATGCGGCACTGATAGATGTGCCTGAATGCCCCACGCTAAAGGTGTCGTATTCACTTTCTTCCCGCCAAGGGAAAGGGTGTAAGCCGTTCTTTTGCCTAATGGTGTGCATTCTGTCGCGGCGACCGGTGAGGATTTTATGGGGATAGGCTTGGTGGCCAACGTCCCAAATCAAACGGTCAAACGGGGTGTTATAGACATAATGCAGGGCAACAGTCAGTTCGACTGTGCCGAGTCCAGAGGCAAAATGTCCGCTGGACATGCCAACGGACTTAAGAAGAAACTCCCGCAACTCATCGGCCAATTGAGGTAACAGGGCCTGAGGAAGCTGGCGGAGTTCATTAGGAGTGTTGGCCTGAGCCAACACGGGAAACTGTGAAATGTCCAAACTCATAGCGAGATACTTCGTCTCTTATTATATTCTTCGCTCAATGATATAGCGGGCGAAGTCTGCAATTAACTGGCTATTGTATGGCAATTTAGCCAGCGCTGATAGTGCCTCTTGGATCAGTTGCGCGGCGGTGTCTTTGGCGCCTTGCAGTCCAAGTAGTTGCGGAAAAGTACTCTTATTTGATTCAGCATCAGAGCCTTGGGGTTTGCCGAGTTCTTCCGTGGTGGCAATGATGTCCAGAATATCGTCTTGCACTTGGAAGGCAAGTCCTACCGCATGGGCAAATTCCATCATAGTCTGATATTCATCTTTTGGCGCATTGGCGGCAATCAGTGCTAACTCAACGGCGCAGCTGATAAGGGCGCCCGTTTTCATATTATGCAGTTGAGTTAAGGCCTTAAGGTCGATGAGCTTATCGGTTGAGGCTAAGTCAATCGCTTGGCCGCCACACATACCACGGTAACCCGAGGCTTTCGCCAGCGCTCTCACCATGGCGATATGCTGCTCGCTGCTGATCCCTGGCACAGCTTCGGTCACAATTTCAAAGGCTAAGGTTTGCAAGGCATCCCCAGCAAGTATAGCGGTCGCTTCATCGAAGGCGATATGCACTGTGGGTTGACCACGGCGAAGGTCGTCATCGTCCATGGCGGGTAAATCGTCATGGATTAACGAATAAGCATGAATACACTCAATGGCGGCGGCGCAGGCGTCGAGCTTTTCAAGCGGCACGCCAAACATTTGCCCCACACCGTAAACCAAGAAAGGACGAATACGCTTACCGCCTAACAGCGCGCCGTGGGTCATGGCGGCCTTTAATTGCGGTGCTGTGTCTTCGAGTGTACTGAAACGTTGTTTTAATTGGTCATCAACCCGTAGTTGATATTCTTTTATTGCATTGACTAACACGCTTATTCGCCCTCAACGGCATAGGGAGATAGGGGCGCATTTTCATCCTGCTTGAGTAAAATGGCCACTTTTTGCTGAGCTTGCTCGAGTTTTGCTTGGCTGTTACGCACTAGATTGATGCCACGTTCAAATTGTTTTAACGC
Organism: Shewanella decolorationis S12; assembly: GCF_000485795.1. Taxonomy (GTDB): domain Bacteria; phylum Pseudomonadota; class Gammaproteobacteria; order Enterobacterales; family Shewanellaceae; genus Shewanella; species Shewanella decolorationis. The sequence goes on along the minus strand of NZ_AXZL01000073.1, from coordinate 70,981 downwards.
ATCATCCAGAGAGACATCGCCCTGTTCTAATTCGGCAACGATGCGCTCGAGTTCACCAAGGGATTCTTCAAAACTGAGATTTTCGGGTTTCTTCGCCACGTTAATAATTCCTTTGAAAGAGCGGACACAAGGTATATCAGGGCGGCCCAAGGGTCAAATTCAGTCGACGGATATTTGCTCGATAGCACGCTTTGTTGCTGAATTTTTTTCAGAAAATTGAAATTGCCGCTAAACTTGCTTAGTGCTTGTCCGATAAAAGACAATAATAGCATTATGCTTATAATCATCCTTCGACATCATAAAATAAGACTTGAGTTAAGACCAAAGTGTGAACCTGCTGCGGGTGACATTTAGTGTTATTTTGCGAATAGAGTCAGTATGATGTCGTTTATACCGAATATTGAGGAGCCGTTGTGGATTTAGCTACAGTTATAGGACTAGTCGGGGGCTTTGGTTTTATCCTTTGGGCTATGATGACCAGCGGCGGCCTGGCAATCTTTATCGACGTTCCCTCAGTGTTTATCGTGTTCGGTGGTTCATTTTTCGTCGTAATGATGAAATTCAATCTGAAACAGTTTTTGAGTGCGGTAAAAATCGCCGTCAAAGCCTTTATGTTTAAGATTGATAAGCCAGAAGACCTCATTGAGCAATCTGTTACTATGGCCGATGCCGCCCGTAAAGGCGGATTCCTAGCCCTCGAAGAAGCGCAAATTTCCAATAGTTTTATGCAAAAAGCCGTCGATATGTTGGTCGACGGTCACGATGGTGAAGTGGTGCGCGCCGCGCTTGAAAAAGACATAGCCCTTACCGAAGAGCGCCATCGCAACGGTATTGCGATTTTTAGGGCCTTTGGTGACGTTGGCCCTGCGATGGGGATGATTGGTACCTTAGTGGGCTTGGTGGCCATGTTATCCAACATGTCAGATCCTAAATCGATTGGTCCTTCGATGGCGGTGGCCTTGTTAACGACGCTGTACGGCGCCGTGGTTGCTAACATGGTGGCTATTCCTATTGCCGATAAATTGAGCTTGCGTATGGGCGAAGAGATGCTTAACCGCAATCTGATTATGGATGCGGTATTAGCCATTCAAGATGGCCAAAATCCGCGGGTGATTGAAGGTTTCTTAAAAAATTATCTTGCTGAAAAACAGCGGAAAATCGATACAACGGACGGAGAGTAGCCCATGGCTAAGTGCAACTGTCCACCGCCCGGAGCGCCGCTCTGGTTGGCAACATTTGCCGATTTGATGTCCCTCTTGATGTGTTTCTTCGTGCTGCTGCTGTCATTCTCCGAAATGGACGTGATGAAATTTAAGCAGATTGCAGGCTCGATGAAGTATGCTTTCGGGGTACAAAATAAGGTCGAAGTCAAAGATATTCCTAAGGGGACGTCTGTGATTGCGTTGGAGTTTCGTCCTGGTCGTCCCGATCCCACGCCAATTGAGATCATCAACCAACAAACCAACGAAATGACCGAACCCACGTTGGATTTCCAAGCGGGTGAAGACGATAGCGCGGGGGGGACTCAGCAGCAAAATGGTTCGCAGCGGGGCGGTGAAGCCTCGGCTACGGCCCAAGAAACTGCGGATGCGGTTAAAGCTGAAGCCGCGGCGGCGCAGGATAAAATTAATCAACAAGTGAAAAAAATGGCGCAGGAGCTCAATAAAGAGATCACTGATGGCGCCATTGAAATCGAGTCACTTGGGCAGCAAATCATTATCCGTATTCGTGAAAAGGGGTCATTTGCGTCTGGTTCGGGGTTCCTGCAACCGCGATTTAAACCTGTGGTGCGCTCGGTCGGCGAATTGCTAAAAGATGTGCCGGGGATTATCACTGTTTCAGGTTACACCGATGATATGCAGATAAGTGATGAGCTCTACAGTTCGAACTGGGATCTCTCGAGCAAACGCGCAGTGGCGGTGGCCGATGTGCTGCTGCAAGTGAAGGGCTTCGATCCCAAGCGGATGAAAGTAGTCGGGATGGCGTCGAATAATCCCATCGTGCCTAATGACTCACCTGAAAACCGCGCGCGAAATCGCCGCGTTGAGATTGCTATTGAGCAGGGTAAGGCAAAAGAATCTCAGGAAATTCAAGTAGGGAATTAGCGTTAAGCTTGAATAAAACGCCGTGAATGTTTCACGGCGTTTTTCTATGTGATTTTTTTGACTTGTGCATAAGCGCACGCCACCAGCAGTCCGTGTGTGGAAACAGGTGCGCCAATCGCCGTGAGTTTGTTATAATCCGGCGATTATTCTTTTAACCAATTTTGCTGTTTACAAAATTGCCCGCGGAAATCCCATGAAGTTTATTGTAAAGCTGTACCCAGAAATCATGATGAAGAGCAAGCCCGTGCGCATGCGCTTCACCAAAATGCTTGAAACCAACATCCGTAACGTGCTCAAAAAAGTTGATGAAGATGCCAAAGTGCAACGTCAATGGGACCGTATTTGGGTAAAGGTGCCAAATGATAAACCTGAATTAGCTCAGGCCTTTGGTGAGCGTTTAGCCTGTATTCCTGGGATTGCCCATGTGGTGCAAGTGGATGAATACAGCTTTACCTCAGTCGACGATATCTACCAGCAAGTCTTACCCGTTTACCGTGATCAAATTGCCGGTAAAACCTTCTGTGTGCGCGTCAAACGCACTGGCTCACACGATTTTAACTCTATCGAAGTCGAGCGTTATGTCGGTGGTGGCTTAAACCAATTTACCGATGCGATTGGCGTGCGTTTGAAGAACCCAGAAGTGACAGTTAACCTCGAAATCGAGGGTGATAAACTGTATATGGTGACTAAGCGTATCGAAGGCTTAGGCGGCTTCCCTATGGCGACGCAGGAAGATGTATTGTCCTTGATTTCGGGCGGTTTTGACTCAGGCGTGTCGAGCTACCAATTTATTAAGAAGGGCGCTCGTACCCATTACTGCTTCTTCAACCTCGGTGGCGCGCAGCATGAAATTGGCGTGAAACAAGTCGCTTACCATTTGTGGAAAACCTATGGTGAATCCCACAAGGTGAAGTTTGTGTCTGTGCCGTTCGAGCCTGTGGTGGCCGAGATTTTAGAGAAAATCGACAACGGTCAAATGGGCGTGGTGCTCAAGCGTATGATGATGCGCACCGCGGCGCGTATTGCTGAACGTATGGGCATTCAGGCGATTGTGACTGGTGAGAGTTTAGGCCAAGTATCGAGCCAAACCTTAACTAACTTGAACGTGATTGACCGCTGCACCGATATGCTGATCCTGCGCCCGCTGATCGCCATGGACAAGCAGGATATCATCAACGAATGCCGCCGTATCGGCACCGAAGATTTTGCTAAATCTATGCCCGAATATTGCGGCGTGATTTCGCAAAAGCCAACCGTGAAGGCGGTACTGGCCAAGATTGAGGCTGAGGAGACCAAATTCTCTGAGGACTTGATTGACCGTATCGTTGAGCAGGCCGTGGCCATTGATATCAGGGAGATAGCAGAACAAATGAATACGCGTATCACTGAAACTGAAACCGTTGTTGCTATCGACACCAATGAAGTGGTGATTGATATTCGCGCCCCAGAGGAAGAAGAGAACAAGCCGCTGGAGATTGAAGGCGTGGAAATCAAGCGCATTCCTTTCTTCAAATTAGCGACTCAATTTGCCGATCTCGATAAGCAGAAGACTTACCTGTTGTACTGCGAGCGTGGGGTGATGAGTAAATTACAGGCGCTATACCTGATTGAGCAAGGTTATCACAATGTTAAGGTTTACCGCCCTTAAGCGATAGCCAGTAAAACGCGAGCTAAGGCCAAACATCAACTTTGGCCTTAATACGCCGATTCGCAGGTAAACGAATACAAAAAAGCCGCATTGGAATGCGGCTTTTATTTTACGGATAAGCAGTGCAATTTATTCGGTCTTGACCACTTGCTGGGCCGGTAACATTTCATCGGCAAGCAATAAGGTAGGATCCTGCAGCGCTTCTTCATGCATTTTTTCCATCGTCGCAGTCAGTTCAGCATTGATGCTTGCCTGTAAATCACTGGTGTCGATGATAATTTCTGCATCGATAACATTTGCGCTGACATTGGCACTGAGTGCGCTGACTAACACTAATGCAAAAGCAGATTTTAAATTGAACATAGTCGCCTCCGGGCTGACAAAGTATTGCTGTCAGACATTCCCATCACCCGTTCGAGATTGTCCAACTCATGTGTTTCGTTGGCGCAAAATTTAATCAAAAACGCTGGCCTTTACAAACGATTAAATGTAACAATACGGATTAGAAAAACTAATTAAAAATTGAGATAGAGATCACTATGTCAAGACGCTTACCACCACTGAATGCGGTTAAAGCATTTGAGGCCGCCGCACGGCATTTGAGCTTTACTCGAGCGGCTGAAGAATTGTTTGTGACTCAGGCTGCGGTGAGTCACCAAATTAAAGCGCTGGAAGATTTTCTCGGATTAAAATTATTTCGCCGAAAGAATCGATCACTGCTACTGACCGAAGAAGGCCAGAGCTATTTTCTCGATATTAAAGATATCTTCACTCAACTGGCGGATGCGACCGACAGGCTACTTGCACGTAGCGCCATTGGTTCGTTGACCGTGAGCATGTCGCCAAGCTTTGCTATTCAGTGGCTGGTGCCGCGCCTGTCGAAGTTTAGTGAAAAAAATCCCGATATTGACGTACGAATTAAGGCAGTAGACACAGAGGCCAGCTCTTTAACCGACGATGTCGACGTTGCCATTTATTATGGTTTAGGCAATTGGCCAGGGCTTCGCGCCGATAAACTCCGTAATGAAGTGCTGATCCCCGTATGTTCGCCCATGCTGTTAAACGGTCCTAAGCCCTTGTCTAAGCCGGAAGATTTAAAACACCACACGTTGCTGCACGATATGAGCCGTCACGATTGGCAGGCCTGGTTTAGACAATGTGGCATTCACGATATCAACGTCAACCAAGGGCCGATTTTTAGTCACTCTTCCCTCGTTTTGCAGGCGGCTGCCCACGGCCAAGGTGTGGCGTTAGGTTATAGCGTACTCGCTCGCCCCGATATTAAGGCGGGTCGACTGGTGTGCCCATTCCAAGAAGTGTTAGTGAGCAAAGATGCCTATTACCTCGTCTGCCAACAGAATCATGCCGAGCTGGGTAAAGTGGTCGCGTTCCGTGAGTGGATGTTAGATATGTTTGCCGAGGAGTCACGCAGTGAGTTGTTGCCCGGATAATCCTTTGGTCAACGAGGATGTGGTGCCTAGTGCCTATGTGTTAGAAGGTGAGCCATCAGAGACCTTGATTTTATTTGCCCACGGTGCTGGGGCGAATCGAGATTCAGACTTTATGTGCCAAATGGCAGCAGGTCTTGTCGCAAATGGTTTTCAAGTGATGCGCTTTAACTTTCCCTATATGCAGGCCAATGCCGTGGATGGTAAAAAGCGCCCACCTGATAGAGCGCCAAAGTTACTTACCTGTTTTAGCGAGATGCTCGATGTGGCACATGCTCAGCCTGAGGTTAAGCGTGTGGTCTTGATGGGCAAATCCATGGGCGGACGCATGGCGGCGTTACTGGCCTGCGATAGTGTGCAAGCGAGCCATATCGACAGAGTCATTTGTTTAGGTTATCCCTTTATTCCGCTAAAGGGCGGTGAACCTAGGTTAGAACCCCTAAACGACTGCCAAGTGCCGGTGTTAGTGCTCCAAGGGGAACGGGATAAGTTTGGCGGTAAGATGCAAATCCCTAGCTGGCCGCTTAACAGTAATATTCAAATTGCATACTTAGCCGATGGGGATCATAGTTTTGTCCCAAGAAAGTCGTCAGGCACGACCGAAGCGGCTAACCTTGCATTGGCTGTTGATTTATCAGCAAAATTTATTGGCTAATGTTTTTTCTTGATATGGCGTAAAGCGCTCAGAGTCTGGATTAACGGCTTGAGCGTCATCCGTCGTAAAGCCTATTGGTTTTTGGAGGTAAAAATGCGTAAAGGATTGTTATTACTCGCCGCGGTAAGCGGATTTTTTGCGGTTGCGCTAGGCGCTTTTGGTGCCCATGGACTCAAGGCTGTCGCACCGCCTGAGCTGATTGATGTGTTTAATCTAGGCGTGCAATATCACTTCTATCATACCTTTGCGCTGATTGCCGTGGCCTTTGCCGGGCAGTGGTTAACCTCGCGTTTGCTGGACTGGGCGGCGTACCTGTTTATGGCGGGCATAGTGTTGTTTTCTGGCTCGCTCTACGGTTTAGCGCTAGTCGGTAGCAAGTGGTTAGGCCCTATTACCCCAATGGGCGGTGGCTGTTTCTTATTAGGTTGGTTATTGCTGGCCGCGGCCGTATGGCGCCATAAAGTGGTGGATGGCAACGAGTCATAATACTTGTGTGGCGTAGCCACTGCGCCGTGCGTTCATGCTGCCAATAACACAAAAGCCCGATAGCAAATCGGGCTTTTGTGTATTGAAATTGCTATACTGGCGCCCAAATCGATAGTCGGCCATGTTTATGGCTTGGATTTCTTAAGGATCTCCATGAAAAACCTATTTTTATTTTGCCGTGCAGGCTATGAGAAAGAATGCGCAGCAGAAATCCAACAGCGAGCCGCCGAGCTCAATGTGGGTGGCTTTGTTAAGGCCAACAACAACGATGCCTACGTGGTATATCAATGTTTTGAAGAAGACGGCGGCGATACCTTAGTGAAGCAACTGCCGTTAGATTCACTGATTTTTGCCCGTCAGATGTTTGCCGCAAGTGAGCTGCTGGCGGATTTACCCGAGTCTGACCGTGTCAGCCCGATTGTGGCTGCGCTCAGTGAGGTGAGTAAAGCGGGTGAGCTGAGGGTTGAAACCCCAGATACCAACGAAGCCAAAGAGCTATCGGCATTTTGCCGTAAGTTTACCGTGCCTTTGCGCCAGCATTTGAAAAAATCCGGCAGTTTACTCGCGCAAGAAAATCCTAAGCGTCCGATTATCCACGTGTGTTTTATCGGCCCAGGTCGCGCCTACGTAGGTTATTCCTTCAGCAACAACAGCTCGCCCTATTTTATGGGGATCCCGCGCCTGAAAATGGCTGCCGATGCGCCGAGCCGCTCAAGCTTGAAACTCGATGAAGCCTTCGCGCAGTTTGTACCTAAAGAAGAGCAAGAAGTGCGGGTTCGCAGTGGCATGAATGCGGTGGACCTAGGTGCTTGCCCTGGCGGCTGGACCTATCAATTGGTGCGTCGTGGCATGATGGTCTCCGCGGTCGATAATGGCCCAATGAATGAAAAGCTGATGGAAACCGGACAAGTGAAACATTTCCGCGAGGATGGTTTCCGCTTCGAGCCACAGCGTAAAAACATTTATTGGTTAGTGTGCGACATGGTTGAAAAACCTGCGCGCGTGGCTGAGCTGATTGAAGCTTGGGCCATCAATGGCTGGTTTAAAGAAGCGATTTTCAATCTCAAGCTGCCGATGAAGAGCCGTTATAAAGAAGTGATGGCGATTTTGAATACCATGCAGGAAATCCTCAAGGAAAACGGCATCAACGAATTCCAGTTACAGTGTAAGCATTTATACCATGACCGTGATGAAGTGACTGTGCACCTGTGGATTAGACCGAGCCAGGCTTGGAACTAATCAGCGGTTTTTAGCGTTCTGTTAGTGAGTGAAGAAGCCCCAAGTCATGCTTGGGGCTTTTTATTTGGCTGTCCCGCTAAATAGCGGCCATAAAAAAACGCACCCCAAGGTGCGTTTTTTGTTTCGCGCAAAAGCGATTATGACAGACGGTCAAGCACCGCTTGAGTGAAGTCAGTCGTACCGTGGGTGCCGCCTAAATCGCGAGTCGTACGGTCGCCTTCTTCAATCACTGCCGATACGGCTTTACGGATCAAATCGGCTTTATCGGCCATGCCTAAGTATTCCAGCATTTGGATAGAGGCTAAGATCACTGAGGTTGGGTTCGCGAGGTTTTTACCTGCGATATCTGGCGCGCTGCCGTGAACCGCTTCGAAAATCGCTGCATCACGGCCAATGTTGGCGCCGGGTGCCATACCTAAACCACCGACTAAACCAGCACACAGATCCGACAGAATGTCACCGAACAGGTTGGTGGTCACGATAACGTCGAAGTTTTCTGGGTTCATCACTAGCTTCATGCAAGTCGCATCGACAATCATTTCTTCGGTTTTGATGTCTGGGTAGCGTTGACTCACTTCACGGGCCACTTTCAGGAACAGACCTGAAGTTGACTTCATGATGTTTGCTTTGTGCACGATAGTGACTTTCTTACGGTTTTCTTTGCGGGCCAGTTCGTAGGCGAATGTCGCGATTTGTTCTGCGCCTTGGCGAGTGACGATACTGGTCGCTTCAGCAGTGGTGCCGTCTTCAGACACTTTTTGACCGTGGCCTGAGTACATGCCTTCGGTGTTTTCACGCACTGTGATGATATCAATGTTTTCATAACGGGCTTGAGTGCCTTTAAAAGACAACACTGGACGTACGTTCGCGTACAGGCCGAATTTCTTACGTAATGTCACGTTGATAGAGGTAAAACCTTCGCCTACTGGTGTAGTTAGCGGGCCTTTCAGGGTGATGCGGTTTTTTTCGATCAGTTCTAAAGTACGCTGCGGAAGTAGTTCGCCTTGCTTCTCGAGAGCAGTTAAGCCGGCATCGGCAAATTCATATTCAAAATCACAACCTGCTTTATCGAGAATTTTTAAGGCTGAATCAATAATACTTGGGCCAATTCCATCACCTGGAATTACGGTTATCGTTCTTTTTGACATGGAGAAGTCCTTCCACGGTTCGTCGTTACTGCAATCGTCAGACCCGGTATTAGCCGGGTAACATGACTATGAATTTGGTGTTTTTTCTCACTATTATTTTAACCGTCTTTGGTCAAACTTCACAGGAAATAGTGAGCAATATCACGATTTTTTATTGGGTAAAACTTGTAAAAATACTGGGTTATAACGATGATGGAGAGCCAATGGTTAAAAAAGTCTACTTTAGTCTAACAACTACATAAAAGAGGAAGACATTGAAGTTATTACCTATCACATCGCTAGTGCTGTTATCCCTCGGAATATTGCCGCATGCCCATGCTGAAACTAGCACTAAACCCCTTACCCTGACCGACATAATGAAGTTTGAGTCCCTTGAAAAGCCCGTTATCGCTGACAATGGTCAAGTGCTAGCGGTAGAGGTGGCGCCGGATCGTGGCGATAGTCATGGTTTAATTAAAAACCTGCAATCAGGAAAAGACTTTCAGATTGAAGGCGGCTCAGACCCTATCGTGAGTCATACTGGCCGTTATGTGGCTATGGCCGTTAAGCCTAGCTTGCTTAAAGTTGAAACCAGTGATGCTAAAGCCAAGAAAAAACTTAAGGCTGATATGGTGCTGCTCGACACTGAAACGGGCTCGCAAACCAAATTTGAACGGGTAAAGGAATTTGTCTTTAGCGACGATGGCGCGCATTTAGCCATTTGGTATGAAGCCGACGAAGAGGCCAAGAAAGACGCCAAAGAGAAAACCGAAGGTGCCGATGATAAGCCCAAAGCCGAGAAGGTGAAAGTCGATAAGTTCGACCAAGGCCGTCGTTTTAGCTTAGTGAATCTCTCTTCGCCTTCGCAACGGGTGGATCTGGAGCATGTGACCGCCTATCAGTTTGATAAAGACAGTCGCCGCTTGGCTGTTGCGGTCAATGATATCGAGGCGAAACAGCACCAACTGCAACTGATTGATTTGAAAGACTACAAAAAATCAACGGCATTTGAATCTCAAACCCAACAAATTGGCGCGCTAGCACTTTCAAAAAATGGTCACTGGCTGGCCTTTACTCAAGGTGATGCGAGTGAATTACCCTATGGCCGCAGTTATCAGTTAAGCCTAGTTGATATCGCTTCGGGCAAAATTCGCCCCGTGCCAAACACCAAAGAGTGGACGTTAAATCGTTACGCCAGTTTAAACTTTTCATTAGACAGTGAGCGACTCTTCTTTGGCCGTGTGCCCGAGGTGAGCCAGCAGCTCAGCCTGAAGAAAATTACAGAAGAAAAAGATCTTTACGACAAAGAGATAGTCACAGGCCTACGTGGGCTTAAGGTCTGGCATGGGGACGATCCGCGGATTAAACCCCATGAAATCAAGCAATATGATAAAGAGCAAAAGCGCACTTACTTAGCCGTGCTGCATTTAGGATCAAACAATGTGGTGCAGCTTGGCGATAAAACGGTGCCAGATGTGACCCTGTCACAGCACAAGCGTTATATGTTGGCAAGCTCAGACTTGCCCTATCGCAAGATGATCACTTGGGCGGGTTTTTATCAAGACTATTACTTGGTGGATATCAACACCGGGCGCAAGTTGCCGCTGTTAACCCAACAACCAAGTGATGCTGAGCCGAGCTTATCGGGCGACGGCAAATATGTTGCCTATTATCAGCAAGGTAATGTGTATTTATACGATATTGCCGAAGGTCGTCGCACCAATCTGACTAAGTCTTTAAAGGTGAGTTTTGCCGATGAAGACCATGATTATCCTTCCAATGCGCCGGGTTATGGTTTTGGCCCTTGGCTTAAGGACGATGCAGGTTTCCTCGTCTACGACAAATACGATGTATGGCAGTTTAATACCGCATCGAAAAGTGGATTTGCCTTAACCGCAGGGCAGGGACGCGCTCAAAAAATTCAATATCGTGTTGAAGGCTTAGTTGATAATCCCGATGAGCCAACCACACTGGCCTACAACGCCACTGTGCTGCTGCATGGTTACAGCGACAAGACTAAAGCCGATGGTTTTTATCAAGCGACCTTAGGCGAAGCGGGCGTTAAGACTTTGATGGAAGGCGAGTATAAATTAACAGTGCTTGGACGCAGTAAAGATGCGGATACCTTAGTGTTCTCTAAGGAGCGCTTCGATCTGTTCCCTGACTTGTATACCGCAAGCTATCAGGCCCCGCAAAATGCCGTGAAGCAAACCGATTTAGATAAGCAGCGCCAAGCCTTTAATTGGAGCCAAGCCGAATTAGTGCATTGGACCAATGGCGATGGCAAGCCGCTCGATGGTGTGTTGATTAAACCGACTAACTATCAAGCGGGCGAGCGTTATCCTGTGCTGGTTTATTACTATCGCTTTATGACTGACAGGCTACATGCCTTCCCGCAAATGAAGGTCAACCACAGACCAAACTTTGCTTGGTATGTGAATAACGGTTATGCGGTATTCTTGCCGGATATTCGTTTCGATATCGGTTACCCCGGTGCCAGTTCGGTTCAAGCACTGACCTCGGGTGTGCAAAAGCTTATCGAGATGGGTGTTGCCGATGCTAACGCCATTGGCTTACAAGGGCATTCTTGGAGCGGTTATCAAACGGCGTTTGCCATCACTCAAACCAAGATGTTTAAAGCCGCAGTGGCGGGTGCCCCAGTGGCCAACATGACCAGTGCTTACAGCGGTATTCGCCATGGCACTGGGCTTGCGCGCCAATTTCAATACGAAACCGGTCAGAGTCGTATAGGTGAAAGCCTCTTTGCTGCGCCGCAAAAGTATATTGAGAACTCGCCAGTCTTCTATGCCGATCGCATTCAAACGCCGCTGATGATCATGTTTGGCGATAAAGACGATGCGGTGCCTTGGGAGCAGGGTGTTGAAATGTACTTGGCGATGCGCCGTGCGGGTAAAGATGTGGTGTTTTTACAATATGAAGATGAACCCCATCATCTGAAGAAATACCCTAATAAGCTCGATTACAGCATTCGCATGATGGAATACTTCGACCATTATCTTAAAGGTAAACCCGCGCCAGCCTGGTTAAGCCAAGGCGAAGCCTATGTCGAATATAAAGCCGATGATGAGTAATCCTCTGTTTTAGGTTTATCTATAAGCAAACGCCACCGAAAGGTGGCGTTTTTTATGGCAATAAGGGCGCGAGCTAGCTCATTGAAATAGTCCTTTTATACTCTTGAAATTACCATGGCTCACCTGTTTGACATTAGCGTAGTCTGTAAGTTTTAAAGAAATACAAAGCATGCTTTGGGACAAGAAGAGCGTTAAATATTGGAAGACGAATATCATTGCATGGTTATTGAATACAGACCATATTTAAGGGCGAACCATGGTATTTGCTCAACGACACGGTGAATAGAAATCTAGGATTTCTAAGCTTATGAACGAGAGCCATGGATGGCGAACAGGCCGTTAAACAGGGATGTTGTTCAAGTCCTTCCTTGGATGCTCGACCGCCCCGTCTGATGTGAATGGATTCACGAATGCCGCGGTGGCATGGATGCCAAAGAGCGGCCATGGGGCGGACGGTCGTCTCGCTAATCACCATGGCTCACTTGTTTAGCATTAGCGTAGTCTTTAAGTTTTAAAAAAATACGAAGCATGCTTTGGGACAAAAGCGATTAATCTTTGTATCTATTTATGGAGTTTATTGTCATTGTTTCCCCAGTGACTCGCCGTGAATATATCCCTATAGGCTCGACGGCGACATCCATGTCGCCAACGGTCACTGGTGCCCCAATGCCAATTTTAACTACCCATTTGCGATATGTACGTTAAAAGCAAATGGACAAATTCGAGTTAAAGTCTTAACTCTAACGCATCGGCTTCGGATAAAAATATCTATGGGTTAACGCCGTGGTAAGGGGCACACAAAGCGAAGCTTTGGGTGTCCCGCGCAGGGCCGAAGTGAACTTGACCACTTTGTTAAGGCATTTTCTGGAAACTAGCATCCATTGCCTCCCGATCGTAATCAAGTAGATAGTTAGAAAACTTGTTGTAAAGCTCAGTTAGAAGGCTGTGATTGGGACCAACTACATCCATGCCCCGATCATCATACGGCCATACCTCAATAGATTTCTTAAGATCGAACAAGTAATACTCAGCCGGCGGGCAGGGCTTTATTCCCTGGTCGCAAGCCAAGCTACACCACAACAATTTATTCAAGGCATTATATGGCAGAGCGAAAGCGACAGTGTGCCAATATTCATCTCCATCTGTCGCCCACTCTGGATCATCCTCGTTTTTCTCTTTCCAGTGCTCCTTCTTCATAGAAGGATATAAGCCGATATGCCTCAATTCTTTTAAAACAGACAAAACGGACATCAATGATTCTTTACCAAAGATACGAATGCACACAACAATTTCATCATCAAAGATAGTTGAGCATATCTCTAGCGCCTTTTTATAAGCGAGCTCGAACTGTTCAAGCCAATCCCCACCTTCAGATAGTTCAAATCTTAGACCGCCCGGATTGGTGTAAAAAATTGGCCTTTCAAAAGCCCTTTCACCAAATATTTCTTTGATTCTTTGCTCGATGATCATTGGAGCCTTAACGCCTCAAAAACCGGCGCCGCAGGCGCGTAGTTGTTTGACTTGTTATGAGAAAGGTGCTCATTTGCCATGGATTAGTTCTCTTTTGCTAGCAAGGATTTGGCTGGCGATCTTCAAATCATGTTCCTTTGCAGGGCTCACACCCATTCGTTCAACTGTCACCCATGTAAGATACTCCGCTATCTCTTGCGGATCATCAGCGTAAAGAGCACGCTTAAATACCTGCGGGAGATATCCATAATACTCATCGGCAGGCCCTCCAAGACCAGACACTCCTATAGGATCCCAATCGTGGTAGAGAATCTCATCAATTCTCTTATATAGGGCTAATTGGTCTGGCGGTAGCTTGATGCCCATACTTACTCATAACATTTTATTCGTGCGCATGCGCGTTTACCTCGTTAGACCAGTGAAAACGCGCACAGTTAACTATCTGTATGCAAAGAACTTATCAGCTTTCTGCTAAATACACCATCAGGAAAACGCGCATGCGAGTTTTCCAAACCTATTAACTAAAATTCAGTTACTATATTCACCTGATTTTATAGAGTTTTATTTATTGCGGATGGAATTTGTGCGCACTGATTTTGTCTAAAAATCATACCAAAACACCTAAATTTTAATACGACTGTATACTCATACATTCTTAGCCGATTTCTGGTAAGGCCAAACATAGGCAAATAGATAAGAATATGTATCGCAGCAGGTGTGGGAATTTTCGGTTGAGCTAACGAGCCGAAACACGGAATGGGGCATGAGCTCTTAGCCTAATGAACAGTTCAATAGTCGTTAAGATGGCATTGTTGCAACAGTGACCGTTGGCGGCATGGCCGCCATTTTATCTCTGCCCCATATGGGTATAGGAAATGTCGCTTTATGGTTATAGCGACACACGCTCTGCTTAATAGTCGAATCCCGGCTGCGCTTTAATGCCCGCTTCGAAGGCATGTTTAATCGGCTGCACTTCGCTAACCGTATCCGCCAGTTCGATAATCGCGCGGTGGCAAGCGCGGCCAGTGATAATCACATGCTGCATGGGTGGACGATTTTTAAGTGCAGTCAGTACTCGCTCCACATCAAGATAGTGATAGCTCACCATATAGGTCAGCTCATCGAGCATCACGCAATCAATGCTCTCGTCTTGCAGTAAGGCTTCGGCGGCTTCCCACGCCACCAGAGCGGCAGCTGTGTCCTTTTCTCTGTCTTGGGTTTCCCAGGTAAAGCCGGTGCCCATTACATGAAAGGCCACGCCCGCACCTTCAAGCAGATTACGTTCACCGCATTCCCATGTGCCCTTGATAAATTGCACTACCGCCGCTTTTTTGCCATGGCCCACCGCGCGGGCAACCGTGCCAAAACCTGAGGTCGACTTACCTTTGCCATTGCCCGTTAGGACTAACAAAATGCCCTTTTCATCCTGAGCGGCGGCAATTTTTGCATCAACACCCGCTTTGAGTTTTTGTTGGCGCGCCTTGTGGCGTTCGGCCTTGATTTGCACTTGCTCATTGTCGAGCTGTTTTTCGTTCTCTGTTGTCATGATCTTCTGTTCTTCCTACTGCTAATTCTTATGCATTTATAATGGACGCAAGTTTTTGTATATCGAGATGCTCGGCTAATACATCGGCCAAACGATCTATCTGTTGTTCGCGAATTTCATTGATATCAATCGCTTGAGCATTTTCCAACCCCGCCCAATTAAGGACTAGCTGACAGGCCTCAGGGCTGTCGAATAGCCCATGTAAATAGCTACCGAGCACTTGCCCGTCGTCACTTAAACAGCCATCGGCAAAGGGGTTAGCCTGCTGGCTATTCTCAGTTTTCAGCCATAGTGGGGCAGAGTTTACCGCGGTACTTAGGTTAAGGTATTGGGAGTCACCGCAGTGGATCTCATAGCCCTTCACTTCCACTTGTTGCCCTTGCAGCGCTAAATGGCCTGTGACCCTACGTAACTGTTTTTCAGCTTTAAATTCGGTGCTAATGGGTAAATATCCCAGCCCTTGGCTCACGCCGAGCGTGTCCTCAATCCCCATGGGATCGGCAATGCTTTCACCCAGCATTTGATAGCCGCCGCAAATCCCCAGCAGCTTACCGCCGTAGCGTAGATGCTTGGCAATTTGTTTGTCCCAACCTTGCTCGCGTAAAAAAGCCAAGTCCGCTCGAACATTCTTACTGCCGGGCAAAATCAGCAGATCGGCGGCAATATCCTGCGTCTGAGCTGAGGCCTGAGTCAGGAGCGATACATAATCAAAATCGATATCGGGATGCAGTCTAAGCGGATCAAAATCCGTATGATTACTGGTGCGGGGATACACTAATACCCGCACCTTAAAACGGCTTTTTGCCTGCTTAGTGGGCGATTCGATAAGCGAATCCTCGGCGTCTAAATGCAAATCATGCAAATAGGGCAACACGCCCAAAACGGGCTTTTGCGTATGTGCCTCGAGCCAATCGAGACCAGACTGTAGCAGGCTGATATCGCCACGAAAGCGATTGATCACAAAGCCTTTTACCCTAGCCTGCTCAGAGGGCGACAGCAGCGCTAAAGTGCCCACCAAATGGGCAAACACCCCGCCTTTATCGATATCGGCAATGATGATCACTGGGCAGTCGACCGCCTCGGCAAAGCCCATATTGGCGATATCACCTTCGCGCAGATTGATTTCCGCCGGGCTTCCCGCCCCTTCAACCACAATCGTTTGGTATTGCAGCCCTAAACGCGCAAAGGATTCCAGCACGGCATTTAGCGCCATGGCTTTATAATCCTTAGATTTTTCTCCGAAAAAGGCCGAGGCCTCTAAGGTGGTTAAGGCTTTGCCGTGCACTATGATCTGCGCGCCCGTGTCCGAGCTCGGCTTCAGCAGAATTGGGTTAAAATCCGTGTGCGGCGCGAGAAAACAGGCTGCGGCTTGCAGCGCCTGAGCGCGGCCAATCTCGCCACCATCAATGGTGACGGCGCTGTTGAGCGCCATATTCTGTGGCTTAAAAGGCGCGACCTTAACGCCTTCACGGGCGAGCAATCGGCAAATCCCTGCCACTAACGTACTTTTACCCGCATCCGAGGTGGTCCCCTGCACCATAAGCACTTTTGCGCCCGAATGCTGAGCTTCGCTTTGGCTTACAACACCTTGAAACTGGTTTTGCACCAAGGCTGAAGTAGGATTAGAGGCGTTATTTGAATTCATGGGCAAGAACATCACTCAACAGAGGAATATAGACTAAAGGGGAATCGGTTCGCCCCCTCACAAAGAATGCGTCGATAATACTTTGTCTTAACTCGATTTAAGCACCAGTGGCAGACCCGCCACCACTAAGGTCACATGATCCGCCACCTCGGCAACCGCCTGATTTAACCACCCCGCTTCATCAACAAACTGACGACTCAATTCACCCAAGGGCACAATGCCAGAGCCGACCTCATTGCTGATTAAAATCACCACGCCCTCAAGGGTGTTTAAAGTCTGGATAAAATCGGCGCGTTGCTGCCGCCAGTGCTCTAAAGGCTCATGGCGAGAACTGGCAAAATCCAATGCAAAGTCCGATTCCGTTGAAGCGGGCTCGGCATCAGGACTTTGTGCAAGTAATTGATTGGTGAGCCAGAGCGTTAAACAATCCACCAGAATCACTCGGCCGGATTTAGCTAAGTGTTTGAGCTTGGCGGTTAATGCCAAGGGTTCTTCGACGAGTTGCCAGTCGATATCATCCTTGGCACGTCCATCCTGGTGTAAACGAATGCGACTGCTCATTTCGGCATCAAGCGCCTGTGCGGTCGCCAGATAGCAGGCATCGAATCCGAGGGCGGTATACTGGCGCACTAAGGCTTCGCCGTAACGGCTCTTGCCGCTACGCGCGCCGCCTAGCACTAAATGAATCACAGTATGCTACCCACAACGAGCAGCACGAAATAACAGACGATTTCGCAGATCTGCTGCGCCGCGCCTAAGGTATCGCCTGTGTAGCCGCCGATTTGGCGTCTAAAGATCACTACAATCAAACGGCGCAGACCTATCATCACCAACAGCAGCGACAACGCGGCAATGCCCTTAAGCACTAGCAGCACTAACACGCCGCTGGCGATCAAAATAAACAGCTCATTAATGCCTTGATGCTGTGCTAACGGCTTGGATTTACTGGACTCATCGTCGCGCACATATTTCTCGGTAAAGATAAGGCTAGCGGCAACTACGCGGCTCACAGTATGGGCGACTATCATCGCCGAGCCTGCAACCACGGGGTCATACAGCGCAAGTTCCACTAATAATTGCCACTTGAGCATCAGCACGAGCATCAAAGCCAAGGCGCCGTAGCTCCCCAGACGAGAGTCTTTCATGATCCGCAGCTTGTCTTCCGCCGTCCAACCACCACCGAAACCATCGAAGGTATCGGCTAAGCCGTCTTCGTGAAAACCACCCGTTAGCAGCACACCAGTGACCATAGACAACAGTACGGACACGCCGGCGGGCAACCAGTTTTGGGTGAGCCAAAACACGATGGCACAGAGCAGCCCCACCAGCAGGCCCACTAACCCAAAGTAACGGCTGGCTTTATTGAGTTTGTCGGCATCGACCTCAACCCATTTTGGCATAGGAATGCGGGTAAAATAGCCCATGGCCACTAAAAACAAATCTATCTCTTTGTGCCAGCTTTCGCGTTCTGACATAAAGCATCCTTAGTGAATTAACACTTGCTGCAAGGTTTAAGATTAAAAAGGTCTGCTAAAAGTTATTATTTTAAATAAGCCACTTAGCAGCGCACATCATACAACAGCCTCAATCCCCGCATCACTAAAACTCGCCATTTGATTGTAAAAATTTACTGCGGCTTGAATTAACGGTAATGCCAAGGCGGCGCCCGTACCTTCGCCTAATCTCAACCCTAAAGATAACAAGGGCTTAGCTTTTAAATGTTCCAACATGCGCTGATGACCTTGCTCCTCGGATCGGTGGGCAAAAATCAAATAATCCCGCACATTCGCGTTGATCGTCACGGCAACCAAAGCCGCCGCGGTCGCAATAAAACCATCCACCACGACCAGCATCTTGCGCTCGGCGGCGGCGAGCATGGCCCCCGTCATTTGCACAATTTCAAAGCCACCCAAACAGGCCAGCACTTGCTTAGGCCCTGTCATCGCACTCTGATGTAATAGCAGTGCGAGTTCGATAAGCATCTGTTTACGCTCTAGGGTTTCGCTATTGATGCCCGTACCACGGCCAACACAGTCGGCTACATCGAGTTGCATAATGGCCGCCATAATCGCCGCCGCTGACGAAGTATTACCTATGCCCATCTCGCCAAAGGCAACCAAATTACAGCCCGCTTGATAGTGACGTTCGATTAACGCCTGCGCCATGGCAAAGCCCTTATCCACACAGGCTAACGTCATGGCAGGCTCCAAATGAATCGCGCCAGTTCCAGCGCCAAGGCGTTGGTCGATAATGCCTTCGACACCCTCAACAGGGGTTAAAATGCCGCAATCAATCACTTCGAGATTGAAGCCTAACTGACGGCAAAACACATTGATGGCCGCGCCGCCATGGGCAAAGTTTTGCACCATTTGCCGCGTAACTTCACTCGGGGCAATCGACACGCCTTCGGCGGCAATCCCATGGTCTCCAGCAAATACCAGCATAGTCGGTTTTATAATCTGCAACTGTTTGGCCCCTTGAATGCGGGCAATTTGCAGTGCCAAGGACTCTAACTGCCCCAGAGCGCCGGGCGGCTTAGTTTTAAGATCGATCTTTTGCTGGATGAGTTGATCCTGCGCTTTACTCACAGGCTCGATTTGAAATAACGGGACAGATTGAGACATTCACACTCCAGTGGCAATTTCGGATCCAATGATAGATCCGCTGCTCATAACACATTCTAAGATAACCACTACGACGCATTCGGCAGCGATTTGCTATACGCACTAAGTACTCATTTTGATGATCTGCATAAAACAATTAGCTCGATAACTTGCGCCGACGCAAAATCAGCAAAAAGAAGAAGCTACCAATCGCGGCAGTGATAATCCCTACGGGTAATTCTTGATTACCAAGTAAACATCGGGCGAGTACATCAATCCACACCATAAACAAACCGCCCACCAGCGCCGTCAGAAAGATAGGCTGCCGACCGGGGAACAACAAACGCACAGTGTGTGGGATCATCAAGCCGACAAAGCCAATACCGCCACAAGTAGCGACTAAGATTGCAGTGATAAGCGAGCAGAGTAGCAGCATATTGAGGCGCAGCTTAGGCACATTGACCCCTAAGGTGTGGGCCGTTTCATCCCCCGCCTGCAACGCCATGATTTGGCGTTTCCAACCGAGAATAATCATAAAGCTCACCAGCACCACCAAGGATGGCAACACCAGCAATGACCAACTGGCCTTAGCAAAACTGCCTAAGCTCCAAAACAATACCGAAGCGGTAGCCTGCGGGCTGGCAAAGTACAGCAATAAACTGGTTAAGGCGCTAAACATAAAAGAGGTGGCTACCCCAGAGAGCAACATGCGCTCCACTTGGCTCTTAAGGCCTAACCCAGCTAATGCCAGCACAATTAATACCGACAGACTGGCGCCAATAAAGGCACCGAAGGGTAAGCTAAACCATAACAAGCCAGCAAAAGTCCCCGAACCGCTAAAAATCCCCGAATTGGCTATCACGCCCGCATTATCAAAAAGACCAGAACCCGTAAACAGGGTCAGCATCACCACGGCGCCAAAAGAGGCACCAGAGCTAATGCCGAACAAATAAGGATCGGCAAGGGGGTTGCGGGTCACAGTTTGTAGCACACTGCCCGCCAAGGACAGCCCTGCGCCCGCCACAAAGGCGAGTAAAATCCGTGGCAGCCTTAATTCCATGACGATTCGCTCAGTCATACTGCTAGTGCGGGCTGCCTCATCACTGGCAAAAAAGTAATTGAATTTACTAATAAACACGTGCAGAACATCTAAAAAGCCAATATTGGCCGCGCCAAAACTAGCCGCTGCAATTGGCGTCAATAAAGCAAAGCCCACCAAGCCTAAAATCAGCCATTGCTGGCGCGTAAGCGGCGTTAATATTTGGGTTAATAAATTCATGGTTACCAGTTTAAGTGTGTCTATCATGGCGCATTCTCTACGCTCTCATTTTGCGCGTTTGCGCTGTGGCAGGAATGAGTCACGGATGACCCCCTTGCTTCTGATGCGTATGGGAATGAACTTCATCCGCCGCAACTCCCTGTGGCTTTTGATAACCATAAAAGTAATTAATCAATGGGTTACCATGCTGTGGATGGGGCGTCACTTGGGCGCATACCCCAAAGACTTCGGCGATACGTTCCTCGGTTAATACTTGGCTCGGTGTGCCCATGGCGCTCACCTGCCCCTTGTCCAGCAGCAATAAGTGGTCGCACAGGGCGCTGGCTAAATTAAGATCGTGAATCGAGGCGATCACGCTGATCCCAAGGCTGCGCACTAGCTCTAAGATTTGAATTTGATAGCGGATATCGAGGTGGTTTGTCGGCTCATCTAAAATCAACAGTTGCGGCTGCTGCACTATAGCGCGGGCGATCAGGGCGCGTTGCTTCTCGCCACCCGATAAACGATCGTATTGTTGATGCACTTTATGACTAAGGCCTACCTTTTCCAGCGCCTTAGCAATTTTTTCACCGTCGCCGCTGGAATTGGTATCGAACATCCCCTTGTGTGGCGTGAGTCCCATGGCAACCAATTGCTCTGTGGTCATGTCGAAATATTGCGGTGTATCCTGCTGTACCACAGCCACTTTACAGGCAAACGCCTTGGGCGACAGCTCGCTGATATCCTGCGAAAACAAGCTGATATGACCTTTAGCAGGGCGAATAAAGCGGTATAAACAGCGCAGCAGACTGGATTTACCCGCGCCGTTGGGGCCTATCAGCCCGAGCATCTCCCCCTGCGGCAGGGCAAAGCTAATCTCCGAGAGAATGGTTTTTCCCTCAATCGCCCAGCTCAATTGGCTGACCTTAAGTGCCGTATTAGCATAAGCAGTAGCGGGTGCTATTGGCGCAAGACTCGATGTGGTATGCATCACTAACGATTGCTCCCACATGGATATTGATTGGTGTGATTTAAGCCTGCTGCCACTTGGGCCAACAGGACAAAACTGATAAATGTCATCTTCTGCTCCCTCGAGTTACCCGCTCGAGAACTAAGGCTGCACGCAGCGAAAACAGAAATAGGCAGGTATCCTGACTTGTAGAAAAGAAGGTTCTAGGTACTTCTTTTAACTACTCACAGTTGCGGGTACAGTTCGGGCTACTGACGGGCAGCTCCCCGATTCCCTATTATGTTTGGGTTATCCGGCGCGCTTAAACACTGTTGCCCTTAAGCAATAGCACTCAATTGCACAAAATTCCTAACACCTATTTCTGCGACCTTTGAGTTAAACGTACAGAGCACGCTATCTAACTCAAACGTCAGGGAAAAGCATTATCCTATATCTTGCTCATTAGGCAATGCTGTTTAAATCAGAAAATTTTCATCATGTCGGTGACTGATGCTTGCAAGCTACTCACAGTGGCCCGATGGCCAATCTAAACGCCAGTATCTTTTGCCTTGTTCATCCTCGAGGATATTGATGGTCACCACCGCCGCCACGGGTAAGGCGAGCTGACTGTAAAAACCTAAGGTTTTCACCGCCCCTAGCGCCCTTGACATCAAGTGGCGAATAACCCCGCCGTGGGTCACCACCCAAATATTGGCCGCAGGAGCACTAGCATTAAACTCCCCATGGGCCTGTTCATCATCCATAGCCAGAAGGCCAAACTCTTTATCTAAAATACTTTCTATCGCACCATCGATACGGGCCTCGAAACTTGCCATAGTCTCACCATTGGGCGGCGTCACCTCCCAGGGATTCTGCCAATAGGCCGCCATCCGCTCGCCATCGTGTTGATATAAGTCATCCAGCAGGCAGCCATCCCAATCGCCAAAGGCTATTTCCTGTAACTCCTCTAGCAGGTTGACCTTGAGCGGCAAAGGCGCGGGCGCATCTAAACTTATGCCTACTGACGCACTCGAATGCAGCTCAGCCGCAAAGGCCTTGGCAAACTCGGCGCAGCGCTTTGAGGTCGAGCTATAAATGCCGTGGCACACAGCTGTCTGCGCCGCCACCGCCGCCGACATCTGCCGCCAGCCCTTGTCACTCAAAGGCACGTCGACTCGGCCCCGCAAAATCGCCCCACCTTCACATTCCCCGTGGCGCAACAGTAATAAGCGAACTTGTTTCATATATGCCTTTAAAAACTTAGGGCCTAGAATCTAGGTGCTAGGAACCAAAGCCTAGATTCTAGATTCTCGCTCCTAATGACTTTCACCTTGCCCTGACAATCCGATGTCGCGTATTATGGACGTCTATACGTATAAATGTCCAAAGCATAACGAACGACATTCAATAATAAAATGCAATTTGCCGCAAAATTGCATATTTTTGGACTCAACTTAGCTGTAGTAAAGGTAATCATTTTATGGCGATATCACCCAATCGAGCCAGTCAAACACTGGCAGACATTCGCAACCATTTGTCAAAGCGCATTCTGATTTTAGACGGCGCCATGGGCACGATGATCCAAGGCTACAAGCTGGAAGAAGCCGATTATCGTGGCGAGCGCTTCAAGGATTGGCATACCGATGTAAAGGGTAATAACGACCTGTTGGTCCTAACTCAGCCACATATTATCAAACAAATTCACACCGACTACCTATTAGCCGGTGCGGATATTATTGAAACCAATACCTTTAACGCCACCACTATCGCCATGGCCGACTACGATATGCAGTCGCTGTCCGCCGAAATTAACCGCGAAGGCGCGCGCCTCGCCCGTGAGGCCTGTGATGAAATCGAGCAAGCCACGGGTAAGCCACGTTATGTCGCCGGTGTGTTAGGGCCCACTAACCGCACTTGCTCTATCAGCCCAGATGTTAACGATCCAGGATATCGCAATATCCATTTCGATGAGTTAGTGACCGCTTACTGCGAATCGACCCGCGCCTTAATTGAGGGCGGCGCCGATATCATTATGGTCGAGACCATTTTCGATACCTTAAACGCTAAGGCCGCCTTATTTGCCATCGAAACCGTGTTCGATGAACTCTTTGGGCCAAACTCTCCAGCGCGTTTGCCGGTTATGATCTCAGGCACCATTACCGATGCCTCGGGCCGAACCCTGACCGGACAAACCACCGAAGCCTTTTATAACTCCCTTCGCCATATCAAGCCCTTATCTATCGGCCTTAACTGCGCCCTTGGGCCAAAAGAGCTGCGCCCCTACGTCGAAGAACTGTCACGCATCGCCGAGTGTTATGTCTCGGCGCACCCTAACGCGGGTCTACCAAACGAGTTTGGCGGTTACGATGAAACCCCAGAGGATATGGCGAGCGTTATCCAAGAATGGGCCCGTGAAGGCATGCTCAACATTATCGGCGGCTGCTGTGGTAGCACGCCCGAGCATATTAAAGTCATTCGCGAAGCCGTGGAGCCCTTTGCACCGCGCGTGTTACCCGAGATCCCCGTCGCCTGCCGTCTATCGGGTTTGGAACCGCTCACTATCGACGCCCAAACCCTGTTTGTGAACGTGGGAGAACGTACCAACGTCACTGGCTCGGCCAAGTTTTTAAAACTGATCAAAGAAGGTAAGTTCGAGCAGGCGCTCGATGTCGCCCGTGAACAGGTAGAAAGCGGCGCGCAGATCATCGACATCAACATGGACGAAGGCATGCTCGATGGCGTGGAGGTGATGCATAAGTTCTTAAATCTTATCGCCTCTGAGCCGGATATCAGCCGCGTGCCGATTATGATCGACTCCTCTAAGTGGGAGGTGATTGAAGCGGGCCTCAAATGTATTCAAGGCAAGGGGATTGTGAACTCTATCTCCTTGAAGGAAGGCGAAGAGAAGTTTATCGAGCAGGCAACCCTAGTGAAACGCTACGGCGCCGCGGCCATTATTATGGCGTTCGACGAGCAAGGCCAAGCCGACACTAAGGCGCGCAAAGTCGAGATCTGTACCCGCGCCTACCGCGTACTGGTCGATAAGGTGGGTTTTCCACCCGAAGACATTATCTTCGACCCGAATATCTTTGCCATTGCCACGGGTATCGATGAGCACGATAACTATGCCGTCGATTTTATTGAAGCCATTAAAGAGATTAAGGCCACCCTGCCCCACGCGATGATTTCCGGCGGGGTGTCGAACGTGTCGTTCTCCTTCCGCGGTAACAATCCTGTGCGTGAGGCGATTCACGCGGTATTCCTGTACCACGCGATTAAAGTCGGCATGGACATGGGTATCGTCAACGCGGGCCAATTAGCGATTTACGATGATATCGACCCCGAGCTTAAGGATAAGGTCGAGAACGTGGTGCTCAACCTGCCCTGCCCAGTTGAAGACTCAAACAACACCGAGCAATTGCTTGAGATTGCTGAAAAATTCCGTGGCGATGGCTCAAGTGCCGCCAAGAAAGAAGACTTAGAATGGCGCTCATGGCCGGTTAATCAACGTCTCGCCCATGCGCTGGTCAAAGGCATAACCGAATTTATCGACGAAGATACTGAAGCGGCTCGCCAACTTGCCTCACGCCCTTTGGATGTGATCGAAGGCCCGCTGATGGACGGTATGAATATTGTCGGCGACCTGTTTGGCTCGGGCAAAATGTTCCTGCCACAGGTGGTGAAATCGGCGCGGGTGATGAAAAAGGCCGTAGCCTACCTCAACCCCTTTATCGAGCAAGAAAAGGTCGAAGGCCAATCTAACGGCAGAATTTTGATGGTCACGGTGAAGGGCGATGTGCACGATATCGGCAAGAATATTGTCGGCGTGGTGCTCGCCTGTAACGGCTTTGAGGTGTTCGATTTAGGCGTGATGGTGTCGGTAGAGCGCATTCTCGAGGCAGTGAAAGAGCACAATATCGATATTATCGGCATGTCTGGGCTGATTACCCCAAGCCTCGATGAGATGGTGCACAATGTGAAAACCTTCCACCGTGAAGGCCTTACCATTCCAGCGATTATCGGCGGCGCCACCTGCTCGAAAATCCATACCGCGGTGAAGATTGCGCCCCATTATCCCCATGGCGCGATTTACATTGCCGACGCCTCACGCGCCGTGCCTATGGTCAGCAAGCTAGTGAGTAACGAAACTCGCCAAGCGACTATCGATGAGACCTACGCCGAATACGAAGAGATGCGCATTAAGCGTTTATCGCAAACCAAGCGTAAGGAAATCGTCTCGCTGGAGGCTGCCCGCGAAAACCGCTGCCAGCACGACTGGGCAAACTACACCCCGTTCAAACCTAATGTGCTGGGTCGCCAAGTATTTGATGATTATCCATTAACCGATTTAGTTGACCGTATCGACTGGACGCCCTTCTTCCGCGCGTGGGAGCTGCACGGTCATTACCCCGAGATCTTAACCGACAAAGTAGTGGGCGTTGAGGCGCAAAAGCTGTTCGCCGATGGTCAGGCGATGCTTACAAAAATCATCGATGAAAAATGGCTCACCGCCAAGGGCGTGATTGGGTTATTCCCCGCCAATACCGTCGGCTTCGATGATATTGAGCTCTATACCGACGAGACTCGCACCGAAGTCGAAATGACCACCCATCACCTGCGGATGCAGCTTGAGCGGGTAGGTAACGATAACTTCTGTCTGGCCGACTTTGTGGCGCCAAAAGACAGTGGCGTTGCCGACTATATGGGTGGCTTTGCGGTGACCGCTGGCCATGGTATCGACGAGCATATCGCCCGCTTTGAGGCCAACCACGATGACTACAACGCCATTATGCTCAAGTGTTTAGCCGACCGTTTAGCCGAAGCCTTTGCCGAGCGGATGCACGAGCGCGTACGTAAGGAATTCTGGGGTTATGCCGCCGATGAGCAGCTCGATAACGAAGCCTTAATTCGTGAGAAATACAAAGGGATCCGCCCCGCACCGGGTTACCCCGCCTGCCCGGATCACACCGAAAAAGGCCTGTTGTGGGAACTGTTAAAGCCGAATGAAACCATTGGCTTAAACATTACCGAAAGCTACGCCATGTTCCCCACCGCCGCGGTATCCGGCTGGTACTTTGCCCACCCGAAATCCCGCTACTTTGGCGTGAGTAATATTGGTCGCGATCAAGTGGAGGATTACGCTAAGCGTAAGGGGATGACAGTCGCCGAGACGGAGAAGTGGCTGGCGCCAGTGTTGGATTATGATCCCGAGTGATTGGGATCTGCAATCACCCGCAGGGCTTAAACTTTCAAACTTCGTTTGAATAAAGTGTTAAAGTCGTGGGGCTTCACCCCACACCCGATGTTGCTGGTTCGTTTTGCATTGCGAACTAGCAACAATATCGCTGTAAAGTGATGATGCAACTCATTGCCTGCCGCAGGCTTTAGCACTGTTACCCCAGTGACACGCCGTGCATACATCCCTGTAGGCTCTACTAAAACATCCATGTTTTAGAAGGTCACTGGTGCAACAGTGCCCTATCTGGTGTACTCATCAACCGTAGTGTTGAGAACACATGCCAGTTCAAAAAGCAACCAACAATATAAATTGTTTAATAGTTATTAAGCCGCTATCTATTGTTCATGATACAAACTGTTTTCAACGGTACAGTGCAGTGATGCAAAATCCTCACTTAGAGCTCCTTTACGAACCTAATTTTCTGTTTAAACAACGACTAGCAAGGCATTCTATGATTATCATTTCCAAATTTACGATAAATTTATAATATAAGGACAAATTTACTTGTTGAATAGCTATTGATAGGCCACAATACTGTCCGAATGTACAGGTAAAATATTACAATGACAGAGCTCGAAATAAAAATTTTATTAGTGAGATATTTCCTCGAAAAGTATGACACATTCGTGGTTAGCTCAGAGTTTCCCTTTCAGTTTGGTGAGAGGCGAGCAGATTTAGCTTTATTAAATTCAGACTATTTAACCGCTTTTGAAATAAAGGGGGCAAGAGATAAAGTATCTCGACTCAGTTATCAAATTGAGAGTTATAAAAAGTTTTTTGATTTTTGTTTCGTAGTATGTGAACCAAGTAATTTAGCTAGTGTTAGGGAAGTTACTCCTAGAGAAATAGGAATTTTGATTGCTGACATTGATGGCATTAAGCATATCCGTCATTCAAAGCATTTCAAAAGGCATGACAAGATGATGTTAACAAGTGTTCTCAGCGTTCAAAAATTAAACTCTTTAACAAAAGGAAAGTACTTAAGATCTAAGCATGAACTTTGTGAGTATATATCCAAAAATAATTCACTAGACTTAATAAGAACAATATCCAGAAATGATTTTAAAGAAAAATATGGAGTGGCATCAAGACTAATGAAACAAGAAACCACTCTTCATCTAACTTCAGATGATATATATACTATTACAAAAAAAGCACCCTCTTTATTAAAGAAAAGAATCAACTGACTCTCTTAATAAGATTCTACTTTTAATGTAATAGTTCATACGTACAGAGATCCAATATGCAGGACTAATACCTGAAGGACTATTTGCTGCTGCAGCTTTAATTTCTTCATCAGCCCAAACACCAAGCGGTTGATACGATTCAGAATCTGCAATAGTATGCTGCGCAGCTTTTACATAGCCCCCATTGTTTCTACGATATCTTTTGTACGTAAATGACTTGCCATCAAGTGATGCTATGTCGATTCTTGGAACAAATGTACCACCTTTCATTTCAATTTGTTCGGTATTGATAGATACATAATCACCATATCTGATAGGAAACTCTACACTAACACCTTGATATATATCCTCTTCATAAATAGGAAAGCTACCAGAAACATCATCTCCCCCGGCTTGAGCTGCGCTTGATGGAAAGCTAGAGCAGAGCATAACTACACCTTCAATTTCAGCCTCAAAAGATTTAGTACCTTCGCACGCTTCAAGAAAAGCATCAACAACATCATCAATTGGTTTTTCCCTAACAAATTCGGCATCCAAAATAACATAAAGCTTACAACCATCTCTTAAATTTGAAATGATAGGATCCAAATAGTGCTCAACTTCACTACAGCTTAAATCATAAGGTAATCTAACCGCGAGAAATTCAGATTTTGTTGAAGCAATTGTAACAAACTCCTCAACATCAGCAAACTCACCATTATCATCCTCATACAAGTGAACCATCGGAATAATATTTAAATCACTAAAGAGATCAAATAAAAAATATTGCCACTCTTTAAAACCACTTTGCTCTGATAAAAGCTGCTCAATTTGTGGATTGCTATACATTTCATCAGTACTTAGGTCAAGAATAAATGGTCTATCTTTTTGGATCTCAGCAATCTGTTTCATTCTGCGATATATATCACCATCTGGCGCCATTTTTGTTTTTCTTGATTTAGTCAACTCGTAAATAGGCAAAATCTTTGAAAAATCATCTTCACTTATATGCTCAAAACAGCGAAGCTCGCCATCCCTAGTTTTAATTATAGGGAAATATATAAATTCATTCATAGATTATGTCCATCATAACCCAAGACTTTAGCTCTAATTCGCACAGCATTAGAGGATACTTGGAAGTGCATTGCGACATCCTCTACTTTTGATGAAACATTTTCTATAAATGCCTCAAATGCTTCTCTAGGCATCAAGAGTGAAGCAGCAAAATTATTAGCCTCAGCTTCCATCCAATTAGAGTCACCATTTCTGAAGAATGTCGTGTCTTCAAAAGAGTCACTATTTGCAGCATGTCGAATTCGATGGGCAATTTCATGAGCAATTGTAAAACGCTGTCTATGAGGATGGTGCAATGAATTAACAGTCATAATCCAATTACCAGTTTTTTTCTCTTTTTTAAGCGAGCCTGATTCTTCATCTTGCATCGGTTCGTACCTCACAGCAATTCCAAGGTATCTAGCAAGTTCAGATACATTAACAGGATTTGTTTCTAAACCTTTATTTTTGGCAAGTGCTATCAAATGTTCAGGAGTTGATAATTCTTCAAATTCTGTAGCCATTTGAACTTTTCTATCCGATTTTCTTACGAACGCCATCTCTCATCCCTTTTTTTACAAGTCGATAATCTTTGCCTTCGGCTTCAGTTGCATCTAATTTAGCTACACGTTCCGCTATCACCTTCAATTGCTGTCGTAAAGTTTGATTTTCAGCCTCCAAAAAAGCTAACCGTTCAAGAGCACCATCAACCATTTGAGCCGATTTTTCAAATGTTTCTGCCGTAGCACTGTAGTCACTTTGCACTACACGAAGTTGCAAAGCTGCTTGAGCCTCGACTTTTTGATTTAGTGAGTGATTAAATAAGTCGCCGCTCATGTATTTCTTGGTTATTTCTTCCGCTTTTTCTTCTGAAGTACTTTTTATATAAATAACTGATATTGCTGCTATTAAACCATTTATAGCAACTAGAATTGTAATTATAGTTTGATAAAAACCAGTTTGAAATGACCATACATCTTTTAGACTGATTAATGTTCCACTCTTAACTAGATCTCCAATAATATAAGAGATATAAGGGTCATTGATATTATCAGCATTTACCAATGTCACTGAGTTTTCATAACCAAAGTAAGATAAGAATGAAGGAAGTGGTAAGAAAACAAGTAGAGTTATTATTAATATACAAAACACTAACCCTATAACAGTACTCACCAAGAATATCATCCTACTAACACTGTAATTCGTATTTGTTGATTCTGGCATTTTTCAGTAATAGCAAATGAGATTTCTAACGACTATACTAGATAACTATCTATAAAAAAAGAAGTTATTCCTTGATATATGGTTTCTAGAGAAATTTAAACATACTCTAACTTACTGAATAGTTGAGGATATGTTCTGGCAATAAAGCATTACCCAATAGGGTTTTCAACTTATACAATTTCAACGTATCTTTATACGCACGAAATAATTGGACAGATATGATTTAATATCTCCATCATTGACCCAAAACTCCACTGCCAAAGAAGTTCACCTCCCCTGCGAAGTTGCTGAAGGGCGTTGAAGGAATCGCGTGAGCGAGGCATGGATGCCGAGTTAGCTTTCGGGGTACAGGATGTACCATCGGAAGCGTTAGCGATTTTCGAATAAGCACGAAGCCAGTATTCAATGCATGTAACTTCGCTAGGGGCGTCTTGGAGCATCCAAGGAGGATAGGACGAGCAGTCCTCCTTGGTCGGGTGTGGGGTGAAGCCCCACGACCTTGATTCACCTCGGCCAACAGGCCGCAAAAACAAAAGCTCTGCCATGGCTACCGCACTTGGCCAACACCCGTTAGCCAAGGGATTGCACTGCTGTAATGCTTTTATAGAATCTAGAATCTAGAATCTAGCACCTAGCACCTAGCACCTAGAGACTTATCGCATATTGTTCAGGAGGTGTTTCTTGCGAGATAAAGACACATCTTCCTGATGCAAGTGAACTTAGCCGTGGTCACGATTAAGTTTCATCCTTGTTAAAAACCTAAGATAACGTTCTGTTTAACATCTGTCTACCACTTTCACATTACAAATTAGATAGTTAAGTGATGACTAATTTGGATAATAGCTTTTATGTCAAGCCCACAACGGCAAACTCAATGGGCATGCCTGAAGTGGCACTGCTGCACCTATGACCTTCTAAAAGTGGATATTTGCACGGCGTATCACAGGGGGGACTAATATAAGAGAATGCAAAAGCCTGCGGCAGGCAATGAGTTACAAAGTTACTTTGCAGCGACACAATTGCCAGTTCGCGACACAAAGCGAACCAGCAACATCATAGGGTTGTGGGTTGAAACTTACGCACTACTCGCAATGGAAAAACTGCTCTGTACGCTCAGCAGTATAGGCCTCCCACAGTGGTCTTTGGTCCTGATAAAAATTGCCGCAATCTTGTCTCAATTCCCCTTGAAGACAGGTCTTCAATCCCGTCACCATCTCGAGTAACTTTGCCTTAGCACTTGCAGCTCGCGACTTTACCTCATTGCAAGACATATTCGCTGTTTGATGGGGATAGTTACTCGCAGATAGATGTGCTTCCAGCACTGCTTTGCGCTCGGCATTTGACAAATCAGCCATGCGTGTTTCCCCTTTTCGCACGGCGGTCATTAGGCTATAGACATGGCTCGGATTAAGTGGATTAGTGGTATCCGCGGGGCCAATAAGCTCCACTTTATTGCAAGCTCCGTTGTCTAAATACACACTGCATCGCCAAATATTGCCTTTATAGTTAATTTTATCAGGATTGAATTTGCGATTTTTATCCCAAAGACATTTGCACGGCACCTCTAGTTGTTGGGCATTGGACGCCTCTTTCGCAGTGGCGTTACCCGTCATAAATAAAGCCGATGGCATCATTAATAATGCCAAAAGCAACCATGATAATTTCAGATGCAGGCTCATATATCACCTTTGTATATGCTCGAAGATATCCTCCCACGATGGTTAGAATAAATATAACACTCTGATTTTGCGGTTTATTGACCACGGTCAACTAACTAAATGTAAATTAAATGTTTAATTCAATTCGAATAGGCAATCATCAAACTAACATTCGATCGTCAATAGGAACGCCAGCAGTGGCACTGTTGCACCAGTGACCTTATAAAACATGGAGGTTTTAGTAGATGCTGCCGTGAGTCTATTTGCTCAATCAAATACCATGGCGTGTCACTGGGGTGGCTAATACAAGAGAATGCAAAGCCTACGCAGGCAATAGGGCGCACTGTTGCTTTGCAGTAATCTATTGCTAATTAGCAACCACGCGAACTAGCACTATTATCGGCTGTGGGGTGAAGCCCCACGACTTTGATTTATCTCGGCCGAGAGGCCGCAACAAATGTGTCCCCGTATCACAAAATTCCCTTTTGCCGTTCGGCAACCCCTAACCTTGTAGATGCTTCCCAAAAAAATCTAAGGTTCTTGCCCATGCGAGCTCGGCGGTTGGCTCATCATAACGGGCGGTGGAATCATTATGAAAACCATGATTCACATTGGGATAAAGGTAGGCAATATACTCGGCCTTGTTAGCCTTTAATTGGGTTTCGTACTCGGCCCAGGTGTCGTTAATCCGTTGATCTAACGCGGCAAATTGCAACATTAGCGGGCCTTTGACTCGGCTGCGTAGCTCTGTAGCCGCTGGCGTGCCATAAAAAGGTACACCAGCAGCTAACTCATCGGGAATGCTGGCGGCGAGCATATTGACTATATAGCCGCCAAAGCAGAAACCGACGGCGCCGAGTTTGCCATTACTCTGGGGATGCGCCTTTAAAAAGCGGGCGGCGGCGATAAAATCCAGCTCGATTTTGGATCTGTCGAGGCTGGCCTGCATGGCGCGGCCTGCATCATCATTGCCGGGATAACCGCCGAGGCTGTAAAGCGCATCGGGGGCAAAGGCGATATACCCCTTGGCCGCTAAGCGGCGGGCGACATCTTCGATATAAGGATTCAGGCCACGGTTTTCGTGTACCACTAACACCACGGGGGCTTTTTTAGTGGGGTCCAAGGTCTTAGGATCGCCCGCCTCTTTGCCGGGGATCAGCATAGAAGCTGGCATCACTAAATAACCGCGACCTTCGCCATAGCCCTCGGGGGAGGGAAACTTCACATAACTGGCTTGAATGCTGGGATCGTTAAAGGAGACTTGTTCTGCTAAGGCGTAGTTGGGCATGAGTGCGCCAGTGAGCGTTGTCATGGTAAACCCCAGTGCCACAAGACCTGCGAGGCGAGCCATAAACTCGCGGCGGTCGATGATGCCGTGGGCATATTCATCATACCAATCAAAAGCTTCCTGCGGGATAGGCTGAGAAGTATGGGCGTTATTGTCGGACTTAGGTTGTGGGCTCATCGTTCTTTCTCCATTGAACAAGCTACCACAGGTTTATCTTCCCTAGCTTGTGAGTTATCTAGCTGTGCTCACAAGAGTAAAGGATGAAGCCTGATTAGAGCAATCGGCTTTCTCAGCTTAGGCTGAAGTTCATCAGCCAAACTTATGACTGATCTTGCTCCCATATTGGCGTGTGCTTTTTATTTCCTAGGGGCGTTTTTGTGTATAATGTCGCCAAACCACAGATTAATACTTTTACATTTCAATAACATAAGTTACTAATGGAGTTCAGATGGCTATAGGGATATGTAGGATAATTTGCATTACTGCCACGCTCACGCTGTTAACCGCTTGCGATAATAGCGTTTCTTCCTCGTCGGCGGGCATCCCCTCTGAGCGCGAGTATCAGATTATTTCCACCATAAGCCTTAACGATGGTTTCGAAACCCGTAAAGTGTTACAGGCAAGAATGCTGCTGGATTACCAATTGCAGGATGCAGAGGGTAAGGCGGCCAGCTTAACCACGCCATTAACCCATAACGCCCGCTTTTTTATCCAACCTAATCTGCTACAAATTAGCGATTATGGTATGCCAATTCCGGTGAGTAATATCGACCCTAGAGCCAAATCCAATGAAATTGTTCAGTTGGTTAAAGATGGCTTTAAGGTGGAATTTAACAATGGTGAAGTCCGCCAATTAACCCCCATTGCCAAGATTGATCAAAAGGAAATCAAGGAGTTATTTGAGCGCTGGCAGAATCTTAATAACTTGTTTAAACAAGCCCCAACCTTGCCTATCTCGCTTGAGCCTCGCGTGGGATTTAGCACTAGCGCGCCCATGGATGCGCGCTTAACTTGGACGGTTGAGCAGGTCAGCGAAGATAAGTTGGTCGCCGTATTACAAGGTGAAAAAGGCAAGTATAAGGCCTTCGGCAAGTTCGAAGTGAACCGCAAAACCGGTTGGTTAGAGAGCATGGCGTTTTTTCAACGGGAAGAGCGTCAAGGGAGTACCTTCACCCACCGTACCGTGATGGCGCCTAAGGATAGACCCTATATCATGAGCACGCTTTGGCATGCCGATGATAGATTTGATGCTGAGCGCGATAGGGATGATAGGCAAAAGGAGTTGTACCGCATTAGCGAGGTACCGCAGCAATATCGCCCTAATGACGAGGCATTTATTAAATCCTTATTACCTGAGCAACAAGGTATTTTAGATAATGTTGGCCCTTGGGGCACTGATACCCCTGAAGATTTGCAATTGCACTTTGTGCACAATTTGAGTCCACAATATGTGGCCGCCGATGTGCGTTATGAAGACTTAAGCGCCTATGATGCTAACGGCAAAGCGATTGACATTCACTTCTGGCAGCATGGCAAAGGTTGGGCGAGGAATTACAATCCCTCAATTGAGTCTTCAACCGATATTATTGCTACAGGTTGGGATAACACCGCGAATAAACTCAAGCAGATAGACCATATTAATGCCAAGCTGACGCTTATCCCACAAACGAATAATATCGTCGAAAAGTCGTGGGATGAACTGGTAGCAAAACCCTACACCTTTGGCGATGCCAGCCTAACAATCCAAGTGCTCGATGCCGAGGAAAAGCTGTTTAAAGTCATCTCAAGGCAGAGTGAGGTTCAAACTATTAATATGCCTTTTCAACAGTTTAAAGGCATGATAGCTGAGGGCCGTCGTGAAGGTAATTATCCCTCTTGGCTAACGGCGACGGAAAAGGAGCTGCTAGAACAATTGATTGGGGCCGATGACAGCCATCACCTCACCAACAACTCGCTTTTACTTAAGCTCGATGAGATCCCCAAAACTGTGGTGTTAATCGAGCAACAACCCCAGCCGGAGTTGACTCAAACCAAGACGATTCGCTTTGTACAATTTACCGAGTACAACAAAAATCTGGCGAATCCTCCCACCGAATTTGGTAACGCTAGCCTAGGCAGCTTCAGCAATCCGGCTCTCGATAGCGCGAAAAATGAGGTCAATACCATCCAAGGGATAAAACCTGTGACTGATAATGGGAATAATCTGTATATTCCCATGTCAGCTGCTTTGGCAACCGCCTGTAAACCTGAAATAGAACAAGGATTTAATGAGGGTAAAAATCCCGTCACTTGGCAGTTTGCTCCCAATGGCCCAAACGGTGCCGCCTATATTTTGATGACTCCGGATCATGTACGGCAGTTTTTCTACGATAAGCAGATCAAGGGCAAGATCCGCTGCCAAGGTGATATCCATTGGCAACCGCTGGTGCTGCCCGCCACTCACCGCCCTTGGTTAATCGATTTACAGTCTTGGCTTACGCAAACCGGATATGGCAATGAGCCGAGTAGCGATCTTAACAATTACTTTAAGGTCGAAGATGCCCAAGGTAAGCCATTAACCATTCGACTCCCCGAAAACACTGAGCAGCGAATTAACGAGGTGCTGGTCGACGGCCGCTATTTAAGTGTTATAGGCGCCGCGGCTAAGGTGAGTTATATGACGATCTCCCAAGATGCTGTCGATATTCCCTATGAATTCACCTTTAAACCTTTGCCTTAAGGAGCGGTTATGCGTCCATTTACTGTAAAACTGCTCCTAGGAGCACTCGTACTTATCAGTACCCATGCCAATGCGGAAAAGGTATTACTCGATGCCCACTGGAATGTCATCAAGGATGAAAAACAGGCTCTGTACTATTTTGAGCAACCCGTTGATCTGACTGATGGCTACTACAAGGTCGAGGTTTACTACAAAGAAAAGAATAGGCTTTTCTGCTCAACGGCCATCGCCGATAAAAATATCGGTAAGGCACTTACCAGCGAGCAATTTCGCGGGCCTTATCAATGTAACTTCGACGATGGAAAACCCTACGAACAGGGCTTTCGTAACGGGCAGGGCCAGCTCGATGGCGTAATCAAAAAGTACATAGCCACTGGCCAATTATATACTGAGTCACACTATGAAAATGGTGTGAAACAAGGCCTAGAAACGGGTTATTGGAATGGCGGCAATATCCGCTACAAAACCACCTTTAAAGATGGCCAAGAAGTCGGCATCAGCGAACATTTTGGACCAGAAGGTGAAGTCACCGCCAAAATCTGCCATGACCCTACCTGTGTGAGCCAATATTTTAACCTAGGCAAGCTCAATCGAGAGGAGCATAAGGTTGATGGCCTACTGCAAGGCACAGAGACCACTTGGGGACTGAATGGGCAAGTCATCTCCACCCAAGAGTGGTTTAAGGATAAAAAACACGGCGACTATTTTGCCTATTTTGACAATGGTAAGGTAAAGCAACACTTTCAATATCAACAGAATTATAAGGTTGGTGAGCAGCTTACTTATTTTGAAAATGGCCAGATAAAATTAAAGGAAGTCACCAACGATAAGGGCGATGTCATCCAGGCTATCGAATACGATGACAAGGGTGAGATTAAACGCACCACCGACAGCAAATACCAAGGGAATCGCTGGGTTTATCGCAAACAGCAGCGCTATCGTGATGGCCAACTGATTGAGACTCAAGAAGAGGACAAACTCAAAAACTGGTCGCTTTCCGAAACCTTTAAAAAAGGTTTGTTAATCGAGCGCCAAGAACGACTCAATAAGCAATTGAATGGCTTACAGATCAAATCCTTCGACTACAACGATGTCATCACCCTCTCCCGCGAATATTATCAGGCGGGTAAGCGTGAAGGCGCCTATGAGACGGTGAAAATTGAGCCAGCCACAGGCAAAAGTCAGCTGGTAGAGCAAGGTCAATATGCCAAAGATAAACAAGCAGGCACTTGGAAGAAATTTCAGGACGACGCCACCCTCACCTATAGCCACGATGATAATGGTGAGCTCCACGGTGAATACCTCAACAAGACCAACTCTGGTCAGTTGCTTGAGTCCATGCACTTTAAACATGGCAAACCCGATGGATTAGTCCAGCGTTACGCCAGTAACGGCCAAGTGTATGAAAAAGGCGAATACCGTAATGACCTGCGTGAGGGTGATTGGATATTTACCGATAACGAATTCCAATATCGCCCAAGGCCGAATCCTGAAAGACGCTCTTGGCATGGCCGTTTTGAGCAGGGCAAACAAGTCGGCCATTGGGAACTGCGCTCACCAGAAGATTATGTGCTCGAAATTGCCAACTATGACGACCAAGGTAAGCTACACGGTAAGCAATACGAATTTGATGAACATGGCTGGATACGGGTGATGAATCATTACAATCATGGCCAGTTTTTAAATCAGGAAACTCCGCCGCCAGCCTTATCGGTTGAAGATAACGTCTTTCCCTTTTATTAATAGCCTGTGGCTGTAAGCTGTTTAGCTTAACGCCATTCGCGTACACTGACGTGCTGTACACTCGACCAAAGTGCACAGCATCAACATTATGTAAACGTTAGGATTCTTATACTGGCCGCTATTAAGCGGCCCTAAGACCCAGAGCAAAGGATCAGCATGTACAACACGCCATTTCGCTTTATTAGCCTCGGCATTGCCGGAACCAGTCTAGTTTGTGCCTATGCACAGGCGGCGCAAAACCTCTCCTCCATGATGGTCGAAATCCGTCAGCAGGACGGCATACCCAGCTATTACAATCTCGCCACGGGCATGCCCTTAAATGGTGATATCGCCATTGTCCGCGATAACCAAGGTTATACCTTAGGGCAATTTTCGCAGGGAATACCGAATGGGAAATGGCAGGTATTTCATAGTAATAACAGTAGAATCGTCGAAGGTAACTATCAACTGGGTTACCAAGATGGCACCTGGCGACTGTTCGATTTAGATGGCACCCTAACCGAGGAGCAACAATTTGCCAAGGGTGTCCCCGTTGGCGAATGGAAGGAATTTAGTGCCACAGGCAACGTTACCCAAAGCACCCTCTATAAAAATGGTCAAAAGTCCCAAGTTAAGCGCTTCTTCCCCAGCGGTAAATTGCAGGCGCAAGAAAGCTATCTTGATAACCTACGCCATGGCAAATGGGAAAGCTTTTATGAAAACGGCACCCTATCCCAGAGCCAAACCTACGCCAACAACCAACTCACCGGCCCCTATCTTGAACAAAACTCCGAAGGCCAGATTGTGGTTAATGGGCGTTTTGATGCCGACGGTCGCCGCCAAGGGTTATGGGAAACCTTTTTCGACGATGGCACTAAGGCCAGTGCCAGCCAGTTTAATCTCGATAAACTCGAGGGTGAAGAACGCACCTTTTATCCCAATGGCGAACTGGCAAGCCTGTGCCACTATCAGGCGGGGCTGCGCCATGGTAAATGTCAGCAATTCAATGAACTGGGTAAACTCCAAGTGGAGGAGCAATACCTCAACGATGTGTTAGAGGGACGTCAGCAGTATTTTAACCTCGAAGGTGTACTGACCAGCGATTTGAACTACAAGCAGGATATGCTCGCTGGCACGCAAAAGTATTTCCATTCCAACGGCCAACTTAAAGAGCTGCGAACCTATCAGGACTCGCAATTAGCCGATAATGGTCAATACCCGTTGCATGGCCCCTCCGAACGCTACGATGCGGACGGTAATCTTATCGAAAAAAGCAGCTACAACATGGGCTTAAAGGATGGAGTCTTTGAGCGCTATAACGGCGGTAAACTGCAAACCGCAGAGGTATGGAAGCTAGGTCAACGGGACGGAGAATTTCGCCGTTACCACACCAATGGCCAGCTTCGCAGCTTAGATGTTTATGTGGATGGCAAACTCACTGGCCGCTCCGAATCCTACTATGAAGATGGCACACTCAATGAGCGAGGCGAGCGTATCGAAGGCGCTTGGGTTGGTAAATACGAATCCTTTTACGACAATGGCAAACCCAGAGAGCTCGCCCATTACGCCCGCACAAAACCCGATAACAGTAATAGCTATCCCATCGATGGCCACTTTAGTCGCTGGTATTACAATGGCGATCTCAATGAGGAAGGTGATTACCAAAACGGCGTTAAAGAGGGGCTGTGGATCCAATATCAGCAGGGGCAAAAACAAAAAGAGCAGACCTTTGTTAACGGTAAACTCAATGGCAATTACGCCGAATATTACCAAGGTCGACGCCGCGTCACCGGCCAATACGAGGATAATCAAAAAACGGGTCTCTGGATTGATTACCGCTATGAAGCCAAAGATCCAACCTATGGCGCAATTCCCGAGGGTAATATCAGCCAGAAAACCCATTGGAAGGACAATAAACGTAATGGCACCAGCGAGTACTACAGCTTTAAGCAAGTGGTTTATCGCTTAGAAACCTATGATAACAATGATAAAACAGGCACCTATGCCGAATATTATCCAAACAATGGCCAGCTCAAACTCAGCGGCACTATGGATAAAGGTCAGCAAACGGGTCTGTGGGAAAGTTGGTATGAGGATGGCATTTTAGCCGCCAGCAGCGAATTTTTAGATAATCAGCAACATGGCACTAGCAAAGAATATTACAGCAATGGCCAGCTAAAACTCGAAGCACAATACACAAAAGGCGAGCTCGACGGCGAACGCAGGGAATACCATCAAAATGGCAAACCCAAACTGAGCGAAACTTGGTTAAAAGGCCAGAAGGAAGGCAATGCCAGCTATTATCACGCCAACGGTAAACTCGCCGAACAAGGCTCTTACCTTAAGGATCGCAGGGAAGGTTTATGGCAACAGTTTTGGCCTAATGGCGAAAAACGCAGTGAAGGCAGCTACATAGCTGACCGCCAAGCGGGGGATTGGAATAATTACGATCAGCTCGGCAAGTTAATTAATACTGAGCACCATGGCTAAGGCACGGTCTAAGCCTGTATGCGACTTGCCTAAATCTGCGCGCAACATCAGCTAAGTCAAAGGTATTAGCCGAACACTGGGGTTTTGAATAAAAAAGCGATCTCGCTCAAAATTTTATGCCTAACCCCAAATCTAAAGGATTATTCATGCAAAGTGTGCCATAACCAATGTCTATACTAACGGCCTTTTTCCGCTTTGGATCAACTGCCTATGAAGACATTTATCAAAGACGAATTTGCCCTACTGCTCGGAATACTCACATTAGTATTCTTCAAGACGGGCGGTGATAGTTTGCTCGCCGATGGCACGGCACTCTCAACCTATATTCCCGTTTCACTCGCCCTCTTAGGCGTAGTGACTTGGGCTATTTTCTCCGTGGTGCGTCACTCGGATGCGCTTGCCATCAAGCTCGGAGACCCTTACGGCACCTTGATTTTAACCCTGTCGGTGATTTCGCTCGAAGTGGTGATGATTTCTTCAGTGATGTTAACGGGCGAACCCAACCCCGTCATGGCTCGGGATACTATGTTTGCCGTAGTCATGATTATTACCAATGGCTTAGTCGGTATCACATTGCTACTTGGCGGCTGGCGCTATCATACCCAGCACTTTAATTTGGATGGGGTGAAATCCTATCTAGTGGCGATTATTCCCCTCGCCCTACTCTGTTTAGTGCTACCTAACTTTACCGAGGGCGGCACCATTGGCAGCATGTCCAAGCCCATGTCTTGGATGCTGATCATCATCTCAATTTTGCTCTATGGTATCTTTTTGGTGATCCAAACTAAGAGCCATAGCCACTTCTTTGTAGATGCCGACCACGAGGACCACGAAGAGCATCACGGCATACTGCGTAGCAATATCTACCACACAGTGCTGTTGATTGGTTATTTGCTGGTGGTGATTCTGCTCGCCAAAACCCTTGCGATGCCAATCAATTACAGCGTGGCATCACTCGGTGCGCCGCCAGCACTGGGCGGCTTTATTGTCGCCTGTTTAATCTTATCTCCAGAGGCCGTGGGTGGTTTTAAGGCTGCGATCAACAATCAACTGCAGCGGGCGATGAACCTCTATTTTGGTTCAGTGCTCGCCACCATTGCACTCACAGTGCCGGCAGTATTGATTATCGGAAGTGTGATAAATCAAGAGGTACACTTAGGCCTTTCTGCGGCGGATATGGTGCTTTTAGCCACCAGTTTAATGGTCTGCAAAGTCAGTTTTAGCAGTGGTCGAACTAATGCACTCCATGGGGCGACGCATATAGTGCTGTTTATTGTGTACCTTTTCCTGATGTTTGAGCACGCCTAAATACCCTTTACATTCAATAGTAAAACCCATTAGCCGAGGATTTACCTCGGCTTTTTATTGGCCTGCGGTTGCACCTTATTTGGCCGTAACAAGCTCCCAAGCAACAATCCACAGCCCAAACCGCCAAGGTGCGCGGCATTATCCACCCCACCCAAAAGCCCCATTACAAGACTTACAGTAACAAATAGAGTGAGATTCAGGGCAAGTGGCATATTGTCCGCCAAGGGCAATAAGCCCAACCATATCCACATCATTAACACCCCAAATAGCCCCATGATGGCGCCCGAGGCTCCGATACTGATCGTCGCCTCATACCAACCAATGCTGGCCATGCTCGCCACTAAGCCACAGCACAAATAAACCCCAAGTAAACGCCATTTGCCCAGCAGAGGCTCCAAAAACATCCCCGCAAAAAACAGCCCATATAAGTTAAAAACCAAATGCATCAGGCCGCCATGCAAAAACATATTGCTGATTAAACGCCAAACTTGTTGCTCAAGCACCAACTGCCGAAGGTTTGCGCCCCAATCGAGTAACACACTGTTTGGTAAAGCGATAAAATGCTGGCTGGCAAAGGCCATTAACATAAATATCAAGGCATTGATATAGAGCAAGATAGGCGTGATAACAAAGCCCGGCCGAGGCTTAAATTCGGCCAAAAAGCCATAAAGCTCAGCCATTGGTTTCGCCATACTCAGCTGAGTAGCCAAAGGCTTCGATGCAAGCTTTGTCTCATCTAGCTTTAGCATCAGACTCATCAACAACCACAGAATGGCTCCAAAGCTTAACCAAGCGATAATCCACGCCAGTTTATGACCATTACGCGCCTCGAAGGGTTGATTCACAGGCATCAAGACGGTTTGATAACCCTCGAAGTAGACTGAGCTTTTTTGGGCAGCACTGAGTAGTTGAGTGTAGCGGGTTGACGGACCGATACGGTCAAGATAGACAAATTCATCGGGCTTAAATGCATTAAACGCTTGCTGACTATGATGAATAAATTCTTGAAATAGAGCTTCTTTCTCCTGCGGTTCCAGTCTATTACTGATCGTTTTCTCATAGACTTTGCCATACCATGCCAAGGCCTTAGCACCGACCCGCCAACTCTCATTGCGTTTAGCGAAAATTGGCATCGCAATATACAGGCTCATTCGCAGCTCACTGTTGCCCTTGCCTATCGGCTCAATATTACGCTGCACACCTATGTGTTTTTTATCGATATAAAACTGATTTAATTGGTAATACTTGGTCTGAGGTTGGTGCAATAGCCCATTGATGGACTCGAGTTGAGTCAACTTGCCCGTTGCGCTATTAAGGTATTCCTGCGCCACGATAGTGGGCACGGCCAGTAACAGCACGGCAATCACAAAATAGATAAAACGGCTATTACTCTTGGTAAAGCGGAATAACTTAAGCCGCGGTCTTAAGTAGAAAAACAGCAAGGTCCAAGGCAATATCAGCGGCAGCCAGAAATTAATAATCGATTCGTCGATGCTTAGCAGTTGGAACTTAATAAGCAATAACCAATGGAGCAAGCTGTAACCTGAGACATATGACAGGCAAAGCAGTATAAAGGGCACATAGATCAGCTGGAGTTTTTTTAAGACTAACGCCACACGCATATCATCCTTGAGAGAGAAATCCCGCCAATGATACGGCGTATCGCCACATAACGCCCCCTTTGCGGGGTGATTGCTTGGTTTTTAGTCGCTCATCTATAACAAAGGACTAGGCAAATACCAACAAAAAAGCCAGAACGATTCTGGCCTTTTTATTCGATGGATAAGCAATTAATGCCTGCCTCTGGTTGCAGTGAGCTTAGGTCTCGCTGACTTTGGCAAACTGTTGCTGGCTGCGCTGCTTTTTATACTGCTTAGCTTCGGCAGGGATCGGAGTCACTTTGCCGGTTTCTAACCAGTTACGTAAACGGTTGGCATCCGCCATATGGGTGTATTTACCATAGGCATCGAGCACCACAAAGGCCACTTGGCGCTTAGCCATTTCAGTACGCATCACTAAACAATGGCCGGCCTCATTGGTAAAGCCAGTTTTGGTGAGATGAATATTCCAATTATCTTTGTAAACCAATCTGTTAGTGTTTCTAAAGTCGAGGCTGTACTTAGGCTTACCAAAGGTAACGGTTTTCTTTTCGGTCGAGCTTAACTGACCTAACATGGGATAACCTTGGCTGGCCTTGAGCAGTACCACCAGATCGCGGGCACTCGAAACGTTTTTCTCTGACAGCCCTGTTGGCTCCACATAGCGAGTATTCTTCATGCCTAGGGCTTTTGCCTTAGCGTTCATCGCCTTAATAAAAGCCTTATGCCCACCGGGATAATGGTGGGCAAGACTCGCCGCTGCACGGTTTTCAGATGACATTAATGTCAGCAATAACATATCTTTACGGCTGATTTCACTGCCGATACGCACTCGAGAGTACACACCGCGCATTTCCTTAGTGTCGTTGATATTGAT
Organism: Shewanella decolorationis S12; assembly: GCF_000485795.1. Classification (GTDB taxonomy): domain Bacteria; phylum Pseudomonadota; class Gammaproteobacteria; order Enterobacterales; family Shewanellaceae; genus Shewanella; species Shewanella decolorationis. The sequence continues at coordinate 27,368 of NZ_AXZL01000073.1, read as the reverse complement.
AGCAAGCTTTTCATCCATGGGTAACTTAGCATCTAAGGTCACCATGGCGGTCATCAGCTTAGTCACAGAGGCAATCGGCCTTACGGCATCGGGATTACTGGAATAGAGAATTTCATTAGTTTTAAGATCCACCACCATTGCACTATTGGCCGCCACTTCCTGCTGTTTTGCAGTAGTTTTTTTACCAGTGGTTGCTTTTGTGGCGGTGCTTTTTGTAGTGACAGAGGCCGAATCGGCAGAATGCGCTGTCGCGGCAACAGTTAAACTGCTGCATACCAAGATAAAACTACCAAGCAGAGAAGGGATCTTCATGTAGATTTCACTGAGTCGTTAAATAAGTCGAATGTGCTACGGCACAGGGTTGAAGCTAAGTATAAGAGGTCTGCGCATAAAGGAATAGAACACAACTCGATTTTTATCAGCAATATCAGCAGTTTTTAGCCTTAATTCGCAAAATATTTCTATATTGTTAATACGCTAAAAAACTCATCAATTAAGTACTTAATACCAATAAAAATTCTAACTGCAATTATCAATACTGAAAACTATGTCATTTTTAGTATGACAAGCCAAACAATCACATTCATCAGGGAATTTTTAGCCGCTATTCGTTGGCAATCAGACGAATCGCTAAGTCAATAAATGCCTCAAAGCGAGAAGGTAAAGGACGAGTGTTTTTATGCACTAAAAACAGTGACTCCTCCACTTTTTGCTCAAGTTCTACCGCCCATAGACTCTCCCTAGGTATAAAGGCGTTGACCGTACTCAAAGGAAGCACAGTAAAACCAATGCCTTTAGCGACTGGCAGTAAGATTTGATTGAGCTGATTAACATATCCTCTGCGTGGGATCTGCTGGACGATGCCACTCGCGTGTCGCTTACTCCCACGGGCAGTAAGTGTAGCTTCACTTTCGCCGAAATTGGCCCTGAGGACTTGTTGCAAATAGTATTGTCCATCGGGATGATCAATAAAGCCTATTTGTTCAAGGCGTTCCCTATCTAATGGCATACTTCGATACTGACTTGGCAGCACTAAAGCTAACTCCGCATAGCCTATGGCTTGATAACTGAGTTCAGCTTCATCTGTGCGCTTAGTGACTATGCCCACATCGAGCTGGTTATTTAAAATGCCCGACACTATACGTTGGTTGGGCGCCGCCTCTAACATCACATTCAAGCCGGGATACTGAATTTGTCTCTCTAGAAAGTGCGGATAGAGCAAACTTGCTATCGCCCCCGAGCAACCAAAACGGCACTCACCAATATAGCGATCGTCGGTTTGCAATCGCGCTAACAGCTCTGTTTCGGCTTGTAGATAGTCACAGGCATGTTGATAGAGAATGCTGCCCGCTTCTGTCAACTCAAAGCGCTTGCCCTGTCGCTGAATCAGAGACACCCCCACCTGTTCTTCCAACTTTTTAATATGTTGGCTAACGCCAGGTTGAGTCATAAACAGCTTTTTAGCCGTCAGGGTAAAGTGCCCGACCTCAATCAAGGTCACGAAGGTCTGCAGCCATTGTTGATTCAGCATATGCACTCTCTATCGATCATTCCATCCACCAAGCATAAACATAAATTATCAAAATAAGAAAATTTGATAATTTTTAATTGTTAATAGAACGCCATAAACTGACTCCATCGCTACTGAAGCTGTGATGATTCGGCTTTTGGGCACATTACATTCGCACTAGGAGTTAATATGAATACACCTTACCCACGCACCTTTTCGCATATTGGTATTTCAGTCCCCGATCTCGAGGCAGCGGTTAAGTTTTACACTGAGGTACTTGGCTGGTATCTGATCATGCAGCCAACAGAAATTATTGAAGACAACTCGGCTATCGGTGAGATGTGCACCGATGTATTTGGTCCTAATTGGGGTTCTTTTAAAATTGCTCATTTATCGACGGGCGACCGAATTGGCGTCGAGCTATTCCAATTCGCGAATCAAGTAAACCCTGAGAACAACTTTGAATATTGGAAAACTGGCGTATTCCATTTCTGCGTGCAAGATCCCAACCTTGAAGAACTTGCCGAAAAAATTGTCGCCGCTGGCGGTAAAAAACGTATGAAGGAGCCAAGATATTACTATCCAGGCGAAAAGCCGTACCGCATGATCTATATGGAAGATCCCTTTGGCAATATCCTCGAAATCTATAGCCATAGCTATGAGCTACATTATGCCAGCGGCGCTTATCAATAAGTCAGGCTATTAAATAATGACCCAATAAAAAAACCAGCCAATTGGCTGGTTTTTTATTGTTCGCAAAATGCTGGGGTTGGTGTTTAATCAACAACCCCAATCAGGCTTAGGCCTGTGGGCGCATCGCTGGGAACAGGATCACGTCACGGATAGTGTGAGTGTTAGTGAATAGCATCACTAAACGGTCGATACCGATACCTTGACCCGCTGTTGGTGGTAAACCGTGTTCCAGTGCAGTGATGTAGTCTGCATCGTAGAACATGGCTTCATCGTCACCCGCGTCTTTCGCATCAACCTGCGCTTTAAAGCGGCTGTCTTGGTCTTCAGCATCGTTTAATTCGCTAAAACCGTTAGCCACTTCACGGCCACCGATGAAGAATTCAAAACGGTCGGTGATGAAGTGGTTGTCATCGTTACGACGTGCCAGTGGCGAAATGTCCGCTGGGTAGCCAGTGATGAAAGTCGGTTGCATTAACTGCCATTCAGCGGTTTCACCGAAGATTTCTTCTAATAGCTGACCACAGGTCCAGAACTTCTCGATCTTTATGCCAAGGCTAGTTGCCAATTCACGCATAAATTCAAGATCTTTCACTTGCTCGTAGGTCATGGCTTGGATAGTCGCGTTGTCAGGATTGTACTTCTGAATCGCTTCTAACATGCTCAGACGCGCGTATGGGCCACCAAAATCAACAGTGTGCTCGCCGTATGGCATTTGCGCGCTGCCTAACAGTTCAATCGCGATAGAGCTTAACAGTTCTTCGGTTAAGTCCATCAGATCTTTGTAGTCTGCATAGGCCATATAGAATTCCATCATAGTGAATTCTGGGTTATGGCGTGGCGATAGACCTTCGTTACGGAAGTTACGGTTGATTTCGAACACACGCTCAAAACCACCGACCACTAAACGCTTGAGGTATAACTCTGGCGCGATACGCAGGTACATTGGCATGTCCAGCGCATTGTGGTGAGTGATAAATGGACGGGCAGAAGCGCCGCCTGGGATCACGTGCATCATTGGGGTTTCAACTTCCATGAACTCTTTTTTGATCATAAAGTTACGGATAGCTGCAACCACTTTTGAACGCATTACGAAGGCTTGACGAGATTCTTCGTTAACGATTAAGTCCACATAACGTTGGCGGTAACGGGTTTCTTGGTCAGTTAAGCCATGGAATTTTTCTGGCAGAGGACGCAGTGCTTTAGTCAGCAGTTGGTACTCTTCCATGTTCACGTACAGATCGCCTTTACCTGACAAGTGCAACTGACCAGTTACGCCGATGATGTCACCGATATCCAGACCTTGGTATTTATCCTTCAGATCCGCTTGAACGCCCTTTTCAGCATAAGCTTGGATACGACCAGACACGTCTTGGATCACCAGGAATGGGCCACGTTTTGCCATGATACGACCAGCGATGCTGGTTCTAAAACCTAAGGCTTCGAGTTCTTCCTTAGTGTTTTGACCGTATTTTTCCTGCAACTCAGCCGCTTTGTGGGTGCGACGGAAAGTATTAGGGTGAGCATTAGCGCTGCAGTTCGGGCGAATGCTATCTAGCTTGGCACGACGCTCGGCAATCAGTTTGTTTTCATCTTGTACTTGTTCAGTCATCTTATTTCTCGTCTATACCTTTGAATTAATTACAGCCCTGATTTCAAACTGGCTTCGATAAACTTGTCCAGATCGCCATCGAGTACCGCTTGGGTATTGCGCGTCTCCACGCTAGTGCGTAAGTCTTTAATACGGGAATCATCCAATACATAAGAGCGAATTTGGCTGCCCCAACCGATGTCAGACTTGGCATCTTCGGCCGCTTGCTTTTCCGCATTTTGCTTATGCATTTCTAATTCGAACAGTTTGGCTTTTAACTGCTTCATCGCCGAATCTTTGTTCTTGTGCTGTGAACGGTCGTTCTGGCACTGCACTACCGTGTTGGTCGGTAAGTGGGTAATACGTACCGCTGATTCTGTTCGGTTAACGTGCTGACCACCCGCACCCGAGGCGCGGTATACGTCGATACGTAAGTCAGCAGGATTGATGTCAATGGTGATATCGTCATCAATCTCTGGGTAAACGAATACCGAGCAGAAAGAAGTATGGCGACGGCCCGATGAGTCGAATGGCGATTTACGCACTAAACGGTGCACCCCCGTCTCGGTGCGTAACCAACCGAACGCATACTCACCGGTAAATTTAATGGTCGCGCCCTTAATGCCGGCGACGTCACCGTCGGTGACTTCCATCAGCTCAGGGCTGAATCCGTGGGCTTCGCCCCAACGCAGGTACATACGCAGTACCATGTTGGCCCAGTCCTGTGCCTCTGTACCGCCACTGCCCGATTGAATGTCTAAGTAACAATCGGAGGCATCATGTTGACCAGAGAACATACGGCGGAATTCGAGTTCGGCCAAACGGCTCTCTAAATAATCCAGCTCTTTGGTGGTTTCATTGAAGGTGTCTTCGTCTTCTTCTTCGATGGCAAGCTCTAGCAAACCTTCAACGTCTTCTAGACCTGCGTCCATATCATCGATAGTTTTGACAACGGCTTCGAGGCTGGCGCGCTCTTTACCTAGGGCTTGAGCACGTTCTGGCTCGTTCCACACCTCAGAACTTTCAAGTTCACGGCTGACTTCTTCTAGACGCTCATGCTTAGCATCGTAGTCAAAGATACCCCCTAAGAAGCTGCGTACGCTCGGCAAGCTCCTTAATTTTGAATTTTACTGGATTAACTTCAAACATGGATTTTTAACTTCGCTTTATTTTTGCCGTTTCAATGGAGTTTCCATCAAAGGAGGCGGCGCTTAACGGTAATTGCAACCGCGCATTTTAACCTAACAACGCTGGTAAACCTAGGGCGTGATGGCGTTTCGCTGCGATTTTATCACCATAAAAAACACCGCTGGCGCCAGCAGATTAACAGACAAAGCCGAGTTAAGACTGTGATCTTACATGAAATAACCCGTTTAACGCTTCTATTCAGCATAAAATTGAACAAGCTAAACAGTGATAATCACTAAAAATCTTAAAGGATTAAACGAGATACAGATAAATCCAATACAAAATACCAAACAAATCACAACTTTCCACCAGCAAACCCTCTCCAGCGCACAGTCTGACACGGGTTTGTGATAACAACAGCAATTTAGCGTCAAACTTCCCCCGCCCATAAGCGTCTTCTAAAGCGCTCTAGTTATACTCAAATCCACCTTAAGCCTGCCAAGCAGCAAGCACCCTACAAATACAAAAGGCCTTGGGATGATAGAACTTAACATCGACAATCACAGCGTCACGGCCGAGCCGAGCGATAACCTATTACAGGCGGCCCGTAAGGCCGGCATAGCCATTCCGAGCCTATGCGATCCAACGGATGCGACACGGCAATTGGGCGCAGCGCCTAACGCCAATAAGCAGGACTGCAACCTCTGCTTAGTGCAAATCGAAAATACTGATGCCAGCCTACGCTGTGTTAAAGCCTGTGAAACGCCCGCCGAAGCGGGCATGAAGGTCATCACCCAATCGGCATATTTGACTAAACAACGCCAAGCGGCACTGAGCACAATTTTAAGTGACCACTTTGCCGATTGTGAGGCTCCCTGCCAACAGGCCTGCCCTGCGGGCGTCGATGTGCAAAGTTACCTCTACCACATTGCCCAAGGTGACCACACCCAAGCGATTAAAGTCATTAAAGACACCCTGCCGCTACCGCTATCGATCGGCCGAGTCTGCCCTGCGTTTTGCGAAAGCGAATGCCGCCGCGGCCTCGTCGATGACCCCATTGCCATTCGTCAACTTAAGCGCCACGCCGCCGATTTAGACTTGGCCGACGATGAACAAGGCGGCAGTTATCAACCACCACGCCTCGCAGACACAGGCAAGAAAATTGCCATTATTGGCGCGGGCCCCGCGGGTTTAAGCGCGGGTTATTACCTGTCAAACCAAGGTCATAGTGTTGAGATATTTGAGGCCATGCCCCAGGCGGGTGGCTGGCTGCGCTACGGGATCCCCGAATACCGTTTACCCAAGGCGATTCTCGATAAAGAAATCGAGCTGCTGTGCCGTAATGGGTTAATCATTCATACCGATACTCGCCTCGGCCATGAAATTCACTTAGCCCAGCTAGTCGCCGATTTCGATGCAGTGTGCCTCGCCATCGGTGCCCAAAAGGCGGTGCCTATGCACTATAAAGGCTCAACGCTTGCGGGCTGTTACCTTGGGGTGGATTTTCTTAAGGATCATTGCCTCGACAAACAATTGAAGTTGGGTAAGAAAGTCGCCGTCATTGGCGGCGGCAACACCGCTATCGACTGCGCCCGCACCGCGGTGCGTGAAGGCTGCGATGTCACCTTAATCTACCGCCGTACCCGCGCCGAAATGCCCGCAGAAGCCTACGAAGTACACGAGGCAGAAGTCGAAGGCGTGAAATTCCACTTTTTAACCAATCCCATTGAAAATCATAGTGATGATAACGGACGAGTACAGTCGGTCACCTTTAGCAAAATGGCGCTCGGCGAAGCCGATGCCTCGGGCAGACGCGCGCCTGTGGACACGGGAGAAACCTTTACCGAGGCCTTCGATACCGTTATCGCTGCCGTCTCTCAAGCGCCGGATCTGAGTTTTATGCAGGATCCTATGGGGCAACTCAGCCAAGGTGAACTGGCGCTGAGCCGTTGGAACACGCTAATGGGTTGTGAGCAAACCATGTCATCGGGAGTCGAAAAACTGTTTGTGATGGGCGATGCCCGCCGCGGCCCGGCCACCGCCGTTGCCGCCATTGGTGATGGTAGAAAAGCAGCAAAAGCCATTGATAAAATGCTAAAAATTGGCCTTAGCTGCGATTTACATGCCCATGAGTTTAACTCGGTTAAAACCATTCCAAACGCCCTCATTCCAAGCGCCCTTAAGCAAACCGAAACAAGCTCAAAAGCAGGGTCAAGGCTTTATCCCCATACCCCGCGCCAGCCCCGCTTGAAAATGCCTGTACTCACGGCGCTGCAACGGCTGCTGAATTACAGTGAAGTTGAGTTAGGCTTTCCCGCCGATGCCGCCATGCAAGAGGCGGCGCGTTGCCTCGAGTGCGCCTGTCAGGCCAATACCGACTGTAAGCTGAGGGATTACGCCACGGATTACGGTGTCGAGGCCAAAAGCTTAGCCACTGAAAATGCACGGCATTTCAGTGTGGATAAGAGCGCACCCTTTATTCAATTCGATGCCAACCGCTGTATTAGCTGCGGTAAATGCGTCGATGTGTGTCAGCAGCAGAGTGGCCACTGCGCCATCCAATTTAGCCAAGATTCCTACCAGGCGCTGCCGCAAGAAATTAGCCAAACCCTTGAGCGCCGTGCGCCGAGAGTCGGCTTTAGTGCGAGTATGGCCGATAGCCAGTGTGTGCAATGTGGTAACTGTGTGCAAGTATGTCCGACAGGCGCACTGGTCGATGCCCGAGATAAACGCCAAGGGGATTGTACAGAGTTAAAAACCGCCTCGACGATTTGTACTTACTGCGGCGTGGGCTGTCGTCTCGACCTTAAAATCGACCCTAGCACCAATCGCATTCGCCACATTGAAGGCAATAAAGACTCGGTCGTTAACCAAGGCATGTTATGTGTTAAAGGACGTTTTGGTTTCGATTTTATTCACAGCGACAAACGTCTTACTACGCCACTGATCCGTAAAAACGGCGAGCTACAACCTTGTAGTTGGCCCGAAGCCATCGACTATGTAGCAAAACGCTTAAGTGAGATAAAACAAAAAGATGGCAGCAATGCCCTCGCAAGTCTCGCCTCTGCCAAGGCCACCAACGAAGATAACTTTGTGCTGCAAAAGTTTATTCGTAGCGTCCTTGGCACCAACAATATCGATCACTGCGCTCGCCTCTGCCACTCATCGACGGTAACGGGCTTGCAGCAGAGCATTGGTAGTGGCGCCATGACCAATGATATTCCGAGCATCAAGGACTCGGACGTCATCTTTGTCTTAGGGTCGGATACCACCTGCGCCCATCCGATTATCGCCTCGAAAATCCAGCAAGCGGTGATGCAGCACGGTGCGCGTTTACTGATCGCCGATCCAAAGCGGGTTGGCATTGCCGAAAAAGCCGAGCTGTATGTCGCTCACAGACCGGGCACGGACGTGATGCTGCTCAACGCCATCATGGCAGAAATTATTCGCCACGATTGGCAGGATAAAGCCTATATAGCCCAGCGCACCGAAGGTATTGAGGCCCTCTATGCAGAGTTAGCCAAGCAGGATTATTCCCTCGAAAACGCGGCGCTTATCACGGGCGTAAAAGCCGAAGACATTGCCCGCCTCGCACGCACCATAGGCACAGCCAAAAAGACCGCGGTTTACTACGCCATGGGTATCACTCAGCATACGACGGGGCACGATAACGTCACCGCCATCTCTAATTTGCAGTTACTTTGCGGCAATATTGGTGTGTCTGGCGCGGGTATAAATCCACTTCGCGGCCAGAGTAACGTTCAAGGCGCCTGCGATATGGGCGCACTGCCCAACTACTTTACTGGTTACCAAAAGGTCACGGATATTCATGCCAGAATGCGTTTCGAAAACCACTGGCAAACGCCGTTATCGGGGGAGATTGGCGTCACCGCCACTCATATGATGCACGATATTGCCAAGGGCAAAATTAAGGCCTTATATGTGATGGGGGAGAATCCCGTGCTCAGCGATCCCGACCAAGCCCATGTACTTAATGCCTTGAGCAAAATTGAGTTTCTGGTGGTACAGGATATCTTTTTAACCGAGACGGCCGAGCTTGCCCATGTGGTATTACCCGCCGCTGCTTTTGTGGAAAAACGCGGCCACTTTACCAATACCGAACGCCGAGTACAGCGACTCGAACAAGCACTCGCCTCTCCGGGTGAAGCCTTACCCGATTGGCAGATAGTGCAAGCCGTCGCTAACGCCATGGGCGCAGGCTGGGACTATGCCAACGAGGAAACCATCTGGCACGAGATCAACGAGCTCACTCCGCAATATCGCGGCATTCGTTGGGACAGATTAAGTGTCGATGCAGATGGTAAGATTTCTCAAGGTATTCAATGGCCTTGTCCAGATGAAACCCATCCCGGAACACCGATTATGCATCAGAGCCAATTCACTCGAGGCTTAGGCTTATTTACGCCTGTCAGTTATCGCCTACCTGCTGAAATGCCCTGCAACGAGTATCCACTGACGCTCTCGACGGGGCGTTTATTGGAGCAATTCCACACGGGCACCTTAACGCGCAAAACGCCCGGGCTGGACTTACTTGGTGCACCTAAAGTGATGATTTCTGTCTATGATGCAGAGCAACTCGGGATAAAGAATGGCGATAAACTTCGCCTCACCACCCGCCGCGGTGAGATTGAAATCGATGCCTTTGTGACTAAACGCGCGCAAGCGGGCGTGCTGTTCCTGCCGTTCCATTTTGTCGAGGCCGCCGCGAATAAACTCACAATCAATGCCTTAGATCCTGTGGCTTATATTCCCGAATATAAGGTCTGTGCAGTCAGGGCTGAAAAGGTGACTGCGAACATTAATGAAACAGCTTAAGGCTTGGGCATGACAGTACATCAAGGTTAAGCCCAAAGATAAATATTAAAAACGGGAGATGTTATCTCCCGTTTTATTTTATAACCCAATAATAAATCAGTATTAAATTTTAAACTGCCCAACCAACTTGCCAAGGTTAATGCCTTCCTGCGATACGGTTTGGCTTACTCTGGCCGCATCTTCACTGGAATGCAGCAGCTCGTTGACGATTTCTTGAATAGCATAAACATTACGGTTAATTTCTTCGGTCACAGAGCTTTGCTCGGTCGCCGCCGTCGCAATCTGTGTGCTCATATCGTTAATCGCTGTGACCGCCGATGTCACAGATCCTAAGCTTTCGGAAATAGCGCGGGAAGAATCCACTGAACGTACGCAGCTCTGTTGACTCTCGTCCATGGTTTTTACCGCTATAGCCACCAGCTTATGGAGCTCTGATAGCATTTCGTTGATTTCTAAGGTACTTGCCTGAGTCCGGCTGGCAAGATTACGCACTTCATCGGCCACCACGGCAAAGCCACGGCCCTGCTCACCAGCACGTGCCGCTTCAATCGCCGCGTTCAATGCTAGTAAGTTAGTTTGCTCGGCAATGCCACCAATGACCGACAGCACACTGTTAATCTTTTGCGATTGCTCGCTTAGAGACTTAATACTGCCCGCGGCATTATTGATTTGCGACATCAGTCCAGCAATCTCTTCGAGTGAAGCATCAACACAACGCTGAGCATTAGCCACATCACCTGTTGCCGCTTGGGTCGCCTCGGCAACTTGGGTGGTATTTTGCGCCACTTCACTCGCGGTAGATGACATCTCGGTAATGGCCGTCACCACTTGGTCTGTCTCGTTGTTGTGGCTAAGCAGTTGGCTAGACATCACTTTGGTTTGATCGTGAATCGCATTGGCGGCGGATTTCACTTTAGCCGTGGCGTTTGCCACATCGCCGATAATGGTTTGAAGTTTATCGACAAACAAGTTAAAGGCTTGACCTAACTGAGCAATTTCATCCTCGCCCTTCACGGTTAAGCGTTTAGTTAAATCCCCTTCCCCCTTGGCAATATCATTAAGATTAACGGCCATATTTTTAATGGGTATCACCATACGATGGGCGGCCACCATGATAATAAAGGCGGTAATCCCCGTCAGCACGAGGGCAATTAATAGGATCATGTAGGACTTATCTGTCATCTGCTCGGTAACAGTTTGGCGGTAATCCTCCACCACGGCTTCAATATCATCGATATAAGCACCAGTACCTAACATCCAGTCAGTCCCAGGAACCATCATCACATAGCTAATCTTCTCGATTTGCTCGTTAGTATTAGGCTTTTGATAGTAATAGGAAAAGTTACCGTCACCGCGTTTGGCCGCATCCAGCAAACCGACAATGATCTTAGTACCCCGTGGGTCAGTCATATCGATTTTGTTCTGCCCCTCAAGATTTGGCATTAGGGCATGGAAAATATTTTTCCCTTGAGAGTCGTACATAAAGAAATAGCCAGCAGTACCGAAACGAATATCCCGCAGGGCTTGATTCACATTCCCTTTATCTTTCAATGACAATTGGTATTGCACGATTCCAGCGGCAATCTCAGTGGCTTCTTTGATTTGTTGCTTCCGTTCACCGACCAATTTAGTTTTAAAGGTCACAACTTCTTCCGAGAGGGACTCCTGCTCAACATAATAAGAAACCACCATGAGCACGAGTAAGGTCAATACGAGGGGAAATAAAGATAACAGCAGTAATTTGTTACGCAGGCTTAAATTCGACATGCTTGCTTACTCCAGATTAAATCGGGTTATATTTTTTATCTGGTTGAAGTATAGCCAAAAAGGTGCAATCACTCAGAGTTAGAGTTAACAAAATTTCCTTTAATTTGTAAAAATTACCTTCGCCTTGCATTACATCAATACTATCAAAGCCATACCACAAACACTAAAGCCGACTACCAATAATAACATCGACAGTTTGAAGATCTTTAATGCACCAAAACCGAGCAAAACCAACGCCATATCCACAGCAGACAATACCCCTTGGCTGAATACGGGTTGATATAGTGCCGCCGCTAACAATCCCACCACACAGGCATTTACACCAGCAAGCATGCCGGCAATCTTGGGCCTGGCCGCAATCGCATGCCAACTCTTTAAGCCCACCAGCATCAATAAAAATCCCGGCAAGAAGATAGCAAGCGTTGCGATAGCCGCGCCGACAAAGGGATTGTCTAGCATCATTTCTGCGCCAAGGAAGGTGGCAAAGGTGAACATAGGCCCAGGCATAGCCTGGGCAAAGGCGTATCCGGTGAGGAAGCGATCGCTACTCAGAGAATCGCCGACCGCAGTCTCAAGCAGAGGTAGCACCACATGACCGCCACCGAAGACTAAGCTGCCAGCGCGATAAAACTCACCAAAGATCCCCGCTTCAACGCCAAGATTTAAGGCAAAAAAGCTCGCCACAAACAAGGCGATAAATATAGCTAGGCTAAGGTAATTCAAGCGAATGGGTTCAGGTTTTTGAGGCTCGCTCTCGGTTGCACTCAAAAACGATAAGCCTAAAAGCGCGGCAAGGATTAACAACGCAATTTGGGTCCACAAGAACGGGAAAATCAGTATGCTCGCGGCGCAGCCAAGCATCAATAAACGCGCGGTTTTACGCTGGCAAAACTGGCTAAACATCGCCAGCACAGCTTCTGCAACCACGACCACAGCCAACAGCTTTAAGCCATGAACTATGCCCTGCATATAATCGTTACCTAACCAAGCGGCGGTGGTTACAGCAAGCAAATACATCAATACAAAGGAAGGCAAGGTAAATCCGGCAAAGGCGGCTATGGCCCCAAGTAATCCACCGCGATGATAACCAATAGCAAATCCCACCTGACTCGAGCCTGGACCCGGCATAAATTGGCTTAAAGCAACTAAGCTGGCATAGCGTTTATCATCAAGCCAGCCGAGTTCGTTGACAAAGGTTTGTCGAAAATAGCCGATATGTGCAGCAGGCCCGCCAAAGCTCATCAGCCCAAGGGTAAAAAAACGTAAGAATATCTGCAGCATATGCTTTGCCTTTCGATGCATAAAATAAGCAAGATTATGCCATTAAAAAGACATTTTGATGAAAGCAAAATCAGCAGTTATCCATCCCCATAAAGCAAAAAGCCGGCAAAATCCATTTGCCGGCATCCTAAATTCAGGATTAATAATTGACTATTTTTTAATAAACAATCTAGTGATGTTTTCTCCTTCTGCTCATTGCACCGAGCGCCAACAACATAGTGAGCCCACCGAGTGCACCACCACTATCCTTATTTGTTTCCGGCTCAGGTTCAGGTGTTACTACAGGTGGTTGTGGTTCAACACCATCGGATTCAACGGTCAGCATAAAGCTGGTGCTCGCTGCATCGGCTGGGTTTTCCACATCACTCACAGTTACTGTGACTTCTACGTCACCGTGGAAGTTAGCTTCTGGTGTAATAGTGATAGTTGAACCTGAAGTGTTGCCATTCACCACAGCGCTGATGTGCTCACCCGTTACGGTGATCTTGTTCACGCTGTTTTGCTCGTCGGCATAAATGACTTTCAAGCCTTCTAAACTCGTGTTTTCCGCAATCGTTTGGTCGGCAATCGCACCAATGCTGATGTTGGATGGCACAGTTACACTGTGGCTCATATTGATATCAGCCATACCATCGACTTGGCTAACCGCATCAACCGTCAGCACTTGGCCTGCAGCAGTGTTTTTAACTGTCGTCCAAGCCGTCACTTCAAATTGTGATGACTCTGGGCCAACGTAGTCGTAACAAATCACAAGACCATTGCTGATTTTGTCCTTCAGGTTATCGAAGGCGTATTGCTCACCGAGATATTTCTGCAGTGGGCCATAGGCATATAGACCGCCTTGGAAGCCTTGCAGACCGATAGAGCCACGACCATCTTGTGAACCGAAGTTGATATTGTCGTAGGCCATCATCATCTCGTACTCACCGTCACCAAAGCGGGTGTTTACGTTGAAGATAAGCTCGAAGTCGAATCTATCGTCCTTCTCTTCCCATTGGTAAACACGGTTTGCATCGTATCCTAATGGCTTGTAAGAACGAGCATTATCGTATTCCAAGATACCCCAACCCGTTTGAGTACTCGCGATAGAGATACCCGCACGTTCAGCTGAAGTATTGATCAATGGCGCACTTAGGATGGCTTGCGTCGCTCCGGCACCCAGACCAAATCCACGCCACAGCATACCGATAGCGGCGTATGGGAAGCTGTTGTACGGGAAGATGTCATGGTATGGATAGAAGAACGGCTGTCCTTGGAATAAGGACACGATACCGTGGCCACGAATATCCAGTGAGTTTTGTTTATAGATGTTGATTTGGTCTTGGTTGTTATACAGGTGGAAGCGATCGTAAGTACCACCAAACACAGTGCTGATTGGTAAGGTAATACCGTTGCGATATAGGATGTTATTATCCTTACCGCTCAAAGCTTTACCGTTAGAGCCATACTCAACAGGCGCAAAACCACTGAAGATTGGGTAGATAGCAAACTCTTCTAAGTTCACGTATCCGCCCGGCTTCTTGTTACCAAAGTTTGGCGTACGGCACATAGCGTCATCAATGTTAGTGGTGACGTTGTAACGAGGCTCAAGATCGCTGGTATCGGGTTGAATACCACTGATAGTGAGTTTGCCATTTTCCAGTTTCACATCCTTAACGATAGCGCTCGAAGAAGTCAGTACATCTTCAGGGCGTAGGCTTAATCCAGCCGGAATGTTCGCAACTATGCTAAATGCACGGTCAACGCCGGAGTCGTTAGGTTGTACCTCGAAGGTAAATGGAATTTGGTCACCCGCTACTGCCGCCGTTTGGGTGGCGTCTAAGTGCACATCATCGATGCCGCGCTCGAGTTTAAAGGCGACTTTACCAATGTTCCCCGCGTTCACCTCAGAGGTTCCGAAATCCAGTAACGAGTAATACACGTCACCTTCTTTCATCTCTGGCATATCCCAATTAACTTTAATATCAACAGGATCGCGACCATTGCTCGCAGGTACTTCAACGCTCATATCGCTCGCAACGTCATCGGTAACGATAGTCGTCGCATATTGGAAGGTTTCTTCCATCGCGTTGTAATAGCTGTTCGCAGCAGTGCCTTTTCTTGGGTTGTAGAACAACGCCCAATACTGGCCTTCTTCTGGTTGGTTAATATTACAGAAGTTGTTGTATTGGATGTGGTTAGACACGCAGAGTAATTCTTCGAAAGGATCGGCCTTACCGTTACCGTTATAGTCCTTACCGACATAAACAATGAGGTTACCTTTGTCTAAATTCTCGAGAATCGCTGACTTAGTCGTACCGAATGATTCGACGATTAAACGGCGCGCATTGGCAGGCACATCAATCATTTCCACATGAGTCGCTTCGTCGACACGCTGATCCATCGGGATCGTTAAATCGGTATTGCTTGCCCAAGGGAAGTTGCCATCGTCATCCTTTGGCAGCACCACTGTTTTCACATCCGCTTTCACTGGACTGAAGATGCGGCCATGGATGTTGTCACCCTCTGGTAAATCAATACCTTTGATAACAGCATTGGCATTGTTACGGTGAGCCACTGCACTTAAGCGTCCTGGCATGCCGTTTTTGTCGTATTTAAAGACTACTGGCCAATGCGCTTCTGAGGCTTTGCCGCTCGCTTCGGTGAAGATCAGGTTTGAATGCAGCTCAACTTCGGCGTTACTAAACCAATCTTGGGTATCCATGATTGATGCTTCAACCACGATATCCATGCTCTCGCCCGCCGCTAAGGTAAACTCGCTTGGTGACACCTTAATCGACACGCCGTTTTGGACTAACTGTGAACGTGAATCCACACTCCAGTTGATCACATCACCGTTAGTGACGCTCCAAGTACCGTCTTTGGTCGCCTTAATGGTACGGATCCATTGGCACTTAGGCTTACATTCGAAGTTCACTAATTGTGGGATGTTCAACTTATGAACCGCGCCGCCATTGTGTGGATCCGCCGCCTTGAAGTTATCGACGGTTTCATCCATTACGAAGCCCGCATTCACCGCATTGGCCACGTTGATACGACCAGTACCCGCACGGTAGGTTGAGGCTAATGCCACATCGCCATTCTTGTCATCCAAGCGATAGTATTGCACTTTGTTTTCAGCCGTCATCGCCAATGCCGATTGAATTTCAGTTGCACTCCAACTTGGCTGAGCTTGGCGTAATAACGCCATCGAACCTGCCACATGTGGCGATGCCATTGAGGTACCACTTAAGAAGGCAAAGTCACCCGATGCAGGCGAATCGCTAAATGGATGTTCATCGGCAAAGGCCGCATAGATGTTCACACCAGGAGCTGCAACCGCGGGAATTAAAGCTTCAGGCGTTGAAGGGCTTGGGCCACGAGAGGAGAACGCCGCTAACCAATCGGCACGCTCAGGGTCGATGGTACGGTCGATTTGCGTTTCAGAAATAGTCAGTACATGGTTGCTGCCCTTAGCCAACCAATCACTTAGTCCATAACCCGCCATGCCGTTATCGTAACGACCGTCCCACTCTTCCTTGGTAATATGGATACTTGGAACAGAGTAAGAAGCCGTAGGCACTAACGCATCACCGTTTGCATAGTTATACATGATCATGCCATCGGCGCCGCCCGCTTTGATGTTGTCAGCCTTCACTGAACGCGCAATACCTGCAGTGTCTGATAAGCTGTTACGCTTACACACGACGATCACATCCGTTGGGTTACCGTTGCCATCTTTCAGGTCAAAGGTGCCCGCCGGGAAAGGTTTAGCACAGTATTCATCACCATAGTCACTTGCCCTTACCACTCTACCAGTAACTGAATGGTTATTTATCGCACCACCCACTATTTCGCTCCATTTTGGCGCTTCGTTGCCGCCCATAGGATCCGTCAGCTTAGTTTCAATCTCCACTTCACGGGCATGGGTGCTGGCCGCCACGTTCATTAACCAAGGTGAAGCATGGTCGATTGCACCAAAATATTCTTTATAACCAGTAGGTTGACCTGAGTTACCCGCCGCCACCGCGACAGAAATACCGGCTTCGCGAGCAGATAAGAAGGCTAATTCCACATCATCTACCCAAGGGTTTGAATCTTGGCCACCGATGGAGAAGTTGATGACATCAACGCCATCGTTAATCGCATCTTCAATACCCGCAATCAGCGCCTCACCAGGGCAGCCTGCATTCAGCTGGTTATCCGGATGACACACTTGGTAAGCGACGATGTTCGCATGGGGAGCAACACCACTCATGCGTGGGAATAACTTTGGTTTAATTACAGAACCATCGGATACCGCTTTACCGCCATCGGGGCTAATATAGTCGACATCGAACAGTACGTTACCCGCTGCGGTAGAAGCAACGTGTGAACCGTGGCCTTGATAGTCTTCACCCACGGCGGGACGAGTTGCTCCATAAGCACCGTTGGTAAAGTTATCGGTAATCACAGGATAAGAGCGAACGCCAATTAACTTGTCGTTACACATGGTTTCGAAACCGCTCTTGGTACAGTCACCTATGTAGTTACCGGCGCCCCAAGGGTTGCTGTGCTTATAGCCATCTTCACCGATAGCGGCAAATGAGCGGTGATCTGAGTTAATCCCAGTATCGACGATACCAACAATAATCCCCTCACCTTTGTAAGGCACGGCTTCAGTCGCTTCACCCGACCAAATCTTATCGGCTTGGATAAGCTCAGGGCCCGCATCCGAGAATAGCTCATAGTTTTTCGAGCGACGAACAGAAGAGACATTGGCCAATTGAGACACACGTTGCGCTTCTTCCTGAGTCATCGCCATCGAGAAACCGTTGACCGCATTAGTAAATTGTTGACGTACCTGACGCGCACCGACGGTCGATTGAATGTCAGCAATCACTTGTCTTTGGCTATCGAGTAAGCGGCTACGGTAGTTCTTTACCGCACTACTTGCAGGTTGTCCGGCAACGAATAATTTTTGGCTTGACGATTTCGCAACGGCTTTACTGGTATTGCTGCTTGCAAACAGTTCCGTACTCACTTGTGCCAGTGGTTTTTGGTTTAAACGAACGATGTAGACTTGCTCACCCGTCAAACCTTCCTCATATTCGAATTTGTTAGCTTGAGGGGTAATTTGAAGGTTGAGCCCAACCCCTTGTGCCGAATCATCGATCTCGGCTTGGGGGGCGTTTAACTTTGCAATTTGTTCTGGTGTTAACTGCAAACCTTTAAGTTGATGTACATCGCCTATGCTAGCAGCAGCCTGCATAGCACCAGCACCATAAAGGGCGGCAGCAATAGTACAAGTTAGTAATTTAAGCTTCACTTTGCTTTCTCCATTATTGTTATCGCAAGCCGTTTATCACGGACAAGCTGCCTAGCGGCCAACCATCTAAGCATTCAAGCTGGAGAAAACAGCAACACTTTTACGTAGCATTTTGTACAACTTATCAACACCGCAAAAACACATTGATTACGTAAAAGCTTACCGACACAGATGTAGCATTTTGTAGCACTATGAATAATTATGCTTAAATTCTGTGAACAAAATGATAGGCTGAGGCTCGTCTTAATGCGGTTTAGCAATGCATTTAAACAACATTGGGGATTATCTAAGAAGTGACAGTTAACGTCAGAAAACAATGTTTGCCGCTCGTACTACTACTGAGTTGGTGCACTACACTGCAAGCTAAAGAAATTGAAACAGTTTCCGCCGGAGACTGGCAGATTTCCCTTGCCGCAGGTTATGGTGCTCTCGAAAACCCAAGGGCAAAAGTTGAAAATATCAACACTTGGATACTGCCCACTTGGTATTACTACGGTGAGAACTTTTATGTCGAAAACTTCACCTTAGGTTACAGCCTGTACGAGTCAGAGAGCTTTATTGTCGACCTACAGACGCGTTTTAATGAGGATGGTTTTTTCTACGAATTCGATGGACTGAATAAACTATTACTGAGTGATATTTTAGGTTATACCCCAGTGAAGCAGCCCATCAATCCTAAAGTCGTCAAATTCGAGGAAATTGAACGCAATCTTTCCTACCTAGGTGGACTCAATGCCACTTGGGTGACGCCCTATCTCGATATCAGCATAGGTTACTTCCACGATATTACTGGCGTTCACCAAGGTAACGAGATCCAGCTTAGACTCAAACGCAGTCAGGCGTTTTCTTGGGGTGCGCTCGGCTTTGAGATTGGGGCAATTCGAAAGAGTGAAAACCTCGTAAGTTACTACTACAAACTGACCAAGGCCGAAGAAGGTCCACTGCGTACCAAATATCACCCCTCGGCCACCATCAATTACCATGCACGCACCGTTGTCAATGTGCCCATTTTTGACAATGTGAATTTTGTTGGGATCCTCGAATATACTGGGTTGGGACAAGAAATCACTGATAGTGTGGTAATTGATAAAGCAGGCTATTTCTCCGGGTTTGTAGGGATTAGTTATGACTTCTAAACCCTATCGTTTAGGTTCACTCTGGTTCTCATATTGTACCTATTGCAGCTTAGCCCTTATCTGTTTACTCAGCTCATCCATACTAGCCGACGAGATCAGGATCACACCAGACACTTGTGCAATTACCTTAGAAAGACCTACCTGCCACTTAGATCTACTTATAGAGTATCAATCACAGGTCCCACAATCCCTGTGCCTTTGGGTAGTAAAACATACCACTGCACTGGCCTGTTTCAACGATAGCCTCGATTTTAAATATCAGGTTCAGCTAACGATTGCAGAAGACACACTGTTTGAATTAAGGGATTTAAAAAACAATCAGATAGTTACAACGGCGTTAGTTAAAGTCGCAAAATTTGAACCAGCAAACACCAGAAGACGCCGCGGTCTAAATTGGAACTTATTATGATAAGTACACCAACACCTGAGTCACTTACGCAGATTTTATTAGTAGAAGACGATATTCCCCTCGCAGAGTTAGTCTGTACTTATTTAACTCAAGAAGGGTACAGGACAATCCACATTGATAATGCTGAGGATGCTTTAGCTAGGCGAGATACCGATAACTTTGACTTAATTATTTGTGATGTCATGTTACCAGGATTAGATGGCTTTAGTATTTACCCACAATTGGCCGCGAGTTATCCCTGCCCGATTATCTTCCTGACAGCGCTCGATAATCATACCGATCAAATTCGTGGCCTGAATCTAGGCGCCTGCGACTACTTACTTAAACCCGTAGTACCACCACTACTGTTAGCACGCATCAAAGCAACTCTAAGGAAACAGCATAATCCCCTTAGCCGAGGTCAGCTCAAAATACACGACTTATCCCTAGACCCTAACCTGCAGCAAGTTCGTCTAGGAGATGAAGTCTTATCCTTCACTACTAAGGAATTTTCTTTACTGTGGATCTTCGCCTTACATGCAGGGAAAGTGCTCTCTCGGGAGTTTTTATTCGAGCAACTTGTCGGCCGCGAGTATGATGGTTTAGACAGGGCTATCGACTTGAAAATTAGCCGTCTGCGTAAACGCTTAGATGAGCTATATGTGCCAGGATTAGCTATTACAACTATTCATGGTAAGGGTTATTTATTCAACTACTTGCCAATCCAAGGCAGAGTCTGACCCATGAAATTTCAGTTCTACCGTTTATTTATATTTTTATTACTCTCATGTGGATTGGTCATTTGGAGCTTTGGAGAGCTTGCCGAACATTTCGCTGATGATGAATACAGTTACCAAATCAATGTCGATGACCTGCTACGAGTCGACAAAAAAACTCCTCAAATAATGCGCATAACCGCCGATTCACTCTCCCTCCCCGCCGATTTACATGCCTCTCTACAGCAAGGGGCAACCATCGCACTGCGTCATAGTGATAATGATCTCTATTACTATCGCCTAGATAAAACAACTAATGCCATATTAATGTTAGGCCCCATACAGACATCAACCCCTAAAGAACAAAATACTAGCTTAGTTCTATTAGGATTATATTCTTCACTTTGCTTAGTTGCATTTGGATGGATCTGGCCCATTTTTCGGGATCTTCACCATTTGCAACAGTCAGCAATTGAGTTTGGGCAATTGCCCCGTAAACGTCCCTTAGAAACGAATAAGCATTCGACCATTTTTCCCTTGGCTAAGGTGTTTAATAGCATCAGCCACCAAATTGTCGACTTCGTACAAATGCATAAGGAGCTGTCCCGCACTATCTCCCACGAGGTTCGTACTCCTTTGGCCCGAATGCGTTTTACACTTGAACTAATCAGGTCGCAAATAGACACAAATTACGCAAACCGTTTAAATGAAGACATTAACGATATTGAACAGCTAGCGGCGAATTATCTGTCTTTTGCTCGCCTAGAGCATAAAGAGGCCCCCCTCAGCCAAGAGTCCCAAGTCATCAGCATATTTATGGAAAAGTTGGCCCACAAATATGCAATCTACCTGCCTAAGTTCAATATTGTGTTTCACAATGAGGCGCGGCAGGCCCACTTCGACCCGATTGCGATGACAATTGCGATTCAAAACCTTGTCCAAAATGCCATGCGTTTCGCCCAGCATGACATCCATGTCCACTTCTATCAGGAAGGAGGCATAAATCGGATCAGTGTCGAGGATGATGGCCCGGGATTTGAAGGCAAAGCCAAAAAACTGGTGGCAGCCTTCGAGCGGGATAGCCAGCAGAGCGATACCAGTGGCTATGGTTTAGGGCTATATATCGTCAAGAAAATCGCCACTTGGCATTATGGCACGCTGGAGTTAAGCCGCTCACAGACCTTAGGCGGCGCTGAAATTAGCATTATCTGGGACGATGCCTTAACGGCCAAAACTGAAACTGATACCGAGTAATGGAGTGCAGAGGTTTAGTCTTTGACTAATAAGGCTAACACTTCGAAATGATCAGAGTGGGGAAAGAGATCGAATAACTGCACCTTAGTTAACCGATAGCCACGGATATGGCCGAGATCTTTGGCTAAGGTTTTAGGATTGCAGCTGGAATACAAAATCGCCTTAGGCGCAAACTCACTTAAGGAATGACACAGGGACTCACCAATCCCGCGACGCGGTGGATTGACAATAATCAACTCTGGCTTAGTTTGCGCCGCCTCGCCCTTGGCAAAGTCGGTGGAATCGAGCGCCATAAACTCTACTTTATCCAATCCCATCAACTGCGCCGACATCTTAGCGCAGGCAATGGCTTCGGCTTCAATTTCAATCCCTATCAGTGGGATGTTTTTGCTAGCACAGTGCAAACCAAAGCCGCCCACACCACAGAATAAGTCCCAAAGGGAAGCTGGCGCGAAGTCGGCCACCCACTCACGGGCGGTTTGATACAGCTTTGCCGCCACCTGCGGATTGGTTTGAAAAAAGCTCTTGGGACGAATAAACAAAGGCACATCGTTAAAGCGCTCTTCGAGGCGAGTGTTTTCGGTGAGAAAAATTTCCTCCTCACCCTCCAAGATAGCCATATGAACAGGTTGCAAATTGACGGAGATGACTTTGATCTGCGGATATTCCGCCATCAGCGCAGGCAATTCTCGCTCGATACGGGCGATGGCATCCCGCGAGCGCAGCACAAACCGCAACATATACTCGCCGCGCACTTGGCTGCGCGTCAGTAGGATAAATTTAAGCTCGCCCTTGGCCTTATCGACACGGTAAGGCGGAATGCCCGCTTGCTGCACAAAGCGCTCTAAACGGTGGAGTAAGGCTTGCATATCAGCAGGATACAATAGACAGTCACACAGGCTCACCGCCTCGCCGCTGGGGCTAACAATCCCCAACACAGGCGCATGTGCAGCGCCCAAGGCGACCATTTTCGCCTTGTTACGAAAACCGCTGCTGTCACCCACAACTGGAGGTAAAAACTGTGGTTCGGCGTTATCGACAAAAGGCGCTAACAACTGCTGCAATTCTTGGGTTTTAGCCGCCAGTTGCTGCGCCATAGGGAGCTTAATATGGCGACAGGATTGGCATTGGCCTCGTTCAAAATACCCACATTGTACTAATGTACTCACAGCATCGTACCCACAGCAGTGCCCGTCTATCTTATCTATTGAGATGGCGAGTGAAATTTGGATGACAACTGAAGCATAACAAACACATTAAGGCCCCAGTCAAAAAGCGCCACACTTTAGCGTTTTTGCGCCGAAAAATCACCTTGAAGTGCAGCATTGGCCGATTGTCCGGCTCAGATTAACTTAATCTCAGGCTATCTACATCGGCGATGGGAGTGCGTTTTCCGAGTTTTTGTTCAACCCACTCAAGCACTTCGGCCGAAGTACTCCTAAAGGTCGTGAGCTTGCCGCCGTAGAGACTGAGTAATCTTGGGTGAGAAACTGAGGTTTGCATTAAAGTATCCCTTGGCCGCTCAAAGGCTGAGCTCGCTTGCTTAGGTAATACCCTCACGCCGCAAAACGTCTGCACTATCTTAGTTTTGAGTTCATCAATCGAGGCCGACAGTGGAAAGTAGTGTCGATAAATCCCTAATAGATAATTTATTTCAGACTCAGTTACTTGGGGCGGCGTATCTATGGATGTTAACTCGGTTTCCGTGGTGCCAATTAGCAGTTGACCATACCAAGGCATCACAAAAATCACCCGCTTATCGAAGCAAGATTCTAAATATAAGATGCCGTCGGGGGCGGGTAAATCCAGCAGTAAATGCGCGCCCTGCACCCAATCAAGTTCGACTCCAGCCAGTGGCGGTGACACCTTTGCCAGCACCTCATTCACCCAAGGACCAGCGGCATTAATCACCAGCTTAGCCTCAATCTGTTGCACTTCGCCGCGATGGCGAAAGCTTAGGTCAATCTGCTCACCCAGATGATTAAGCTGTAAAAACTCCGCCTCGGCATACACATGGGCACCCAATGCCTCGGCACTTCGAGCCACCGCTTGGGTAAGCAATTTATCATCGGTTTGCGCGTCCCAATACTGGAACACGGCCTTCAAACCTTGGAGTTTAAGCCCGTTAAAACGATGCCAATGCACGGCGGGAATAGATACAAAGCGGCCAAGCGGATCAAATTCGCTGAGTAGCGCGTACAGACTCAAGCCCGCCCGAATTGTCCAAGGGTTACGATGACTGTCTTGATAGACGGGAATATAAAAAGGCACGGCTTTGACTAAGCTTGGCGCAAAGTCGAGCAGATGGCGACGCTCCTGCAAGGATTTACGCACAAGGTTCACTTGCCCGCTTTCGAGATAACGCAAACCACCGTGGATTAACTTGCTGGAATTGGCCGAGGTTTGGCCGCCAATCTCGCCTTTTTCGATAAGCAGGGTCGAATACCCCGCCGCCGCCGCGTATTGGGCGATACCGACACCGCTGATCCCACCACCAATAATCGCAATATCGTATGAACTCATATCGTCTATATCCATTCCGTCGCTTTAATGGTGCGTTTATCCATGTTCCACTCCCTTGCTATCAGAGATTGGCTTTCACACTATTCGATGCTGGCGTGCAATTGCTTTAAGGCTTTGTCACACATGGATTTTAGCGCCTTAAGATCTTCTATCTCAGCACCGATTTTACAGCGCATCAGATGCGGGATTTCACTGGCCTCGAGCTTTAGCGCCTGCCCTGCACTTGTCAGAGACAATACCCGAACCCTTTCATCTTGGTCGCTGCGTCCACGACTCACCAATCCCTTCGACTCTAAACGTTTTAACAGGGGCGTCAACGTGCCAGAATCGAGGAACAATTTATCCCCTAGAGTCTTCACGCTGATCCCCTGCTCTTGCCATAACACTAGCATGACCAAGTATTGGGGATAGGTTAGATCCAACTTATCGAGCATAGGACGATAGGCGCGCACCATGGCATTGGCGGCGCTGTAAAGAGAGAAACACACCTGATTCTCTAAACATAAGGCATTGTCTGCTTGGGTATTTTCAGCAGTATGCGAGGTATTTCCCAATGATGATAACTCTGAGTTAGGCATAGTTTATCCAAAAACTTAAATATATTGCGCACAATATACTTGCATTCAGGGTAAAAATCGAATTATAGTTTATCACAATTAAATTGTGCACAACTTAAATTACTTTTTATCACTACGAGGATCGAAATATGAAAACATTATATGAAACCCGTGCTACCGCTAGAGCCGGTCGCCAAGGCCAAGTTAGTACCGATGATGGCTTACTCGATGTTGCGCTCGCCTACCCCAAAGCAATGGGCGGAAGTGGATTGGCAACCAACCCAGAGCAACTGTTTGCAGCGGGTTATGCGGCCTGTTTCTCTAATGCGGTTTTACATGTCGCCAAAATTGGCAAAGTGGCGATTACTGAAGCACCAGTCAGCGCAGTTGTTGGCATTGGCGCCAATGATGCAGGTGGTTTTGCTTTAACCGTTTCTTTAGAGGTCAATCTCGAACTGCCCCAAGCCGAGGCCGAAGCCTTAGTACGTCATGCCCATCAAGTGTGTCCTTACTCCAACGCCACACGAAATAATATCGATGTAAAACTGAGTGTTAATGGCGCGGTGTTAAACTAAGCCCACAAGACAACAGTCACTATCGTCTAAAAAGCACCTCTGGGTGCTTTTTAGTTATCTGCCGCGAATCGCCCTTCCCATAAACCTGCCTCACTTCCCAAAAACCAGCTAATCGCGAGTTAACTAACATTTCTTAATGCTCAATTTAATCAAGGGGATCTAAATCAGTAGAGTAGTAGTCAGAAAACCATTTAAACAGATTATGCCCACTATTGTGGAGGCGCTATGACTAAATACTTAACCAAATTCGCTCTGCTATGTTCTTTAGCATTGGCCATGTTGAGCACATCAAGTTGGGCCGAAACGCCCAATAACCCGGACCAAACTTGGCATTATGTGAACGCCCAAGGTGAGCTGAAGATCAAGCTTTACTTCTTTTGGTCGAAAACCTGCCCACACTGCGCCGAGGCCCATCCGTTTATCGACTCACTGCCACAGAAATACCCTTGGATAGAACTCGAATCCCATATGGTTTCGGCTCCTGGCGTGCAGGATATTTGGCAAAATATCGCCTCCAAAACCACGACAGAGGCTCGCTCAGTGCCTTATATGGCCAGCTGCGAGAAAGCAATTGTCGGTTATTCCAGCGAGGCGGTGACAGGTGAGTTTTTAGTGAATCGCTTAAAGAACTGTTACTTATCCCTTGGCGGCCAGCTGAGTGAAGCGGATATGCCAACCACAGGGACAACGGCTACAGCGCCGACCAATAGTGAGCCCCTGTTTGGCACCTGTGGAACCGACTCAGGTGAAGGCACCTGCGATGCCACCAGCCTTGCGAGTAACGATCAAGCCGAAGTGCAACCCGTTGAATTACCACTTGTGGGTGTAGTCACGCCCGAGACTATGTCGCTCCCACTATTAACCTTAGTGCTGGCGGGTGTCGATGCCTTTAACCCCTGCGCCTTCTTCGTGTTGCTGTTTTTACTGTCGATTATGGTTAACGCTAAGAGCCGCAGCCGCATGCTGTTGGTTGGCGGGATCTTCGTGTTCTTCTCCGGCTTTATTTACTTCCTGTTTATGACGGCCTGGCTAAACATCTTCCAACTGTTAGGCGCGGGCAGCGATGGCGGGATGATCATTCTAGCCGCGGGGATCTTAGCCTTGATCGCAGGTACGATAAACGTGAAGGATTACTTCTTCACTAAGGGCGAAGTAACCCTGTCAATGTCGGCGGAAAACCGCACTAGCCTAATCAAACGCATGGGCAAACTGTCGAACTCCAGCAGCCTAGGCGCGCTGATTGTCGGCTCAACCGTACTGGCTATTTTAGCCAACGCCTACGAGCTACTCTGCACTGCGGGCTTCCCGATGATTTATACCAGCGTGCTATCCATGCATAACCTGCCGGACATCGAGCGCTATATGTATTTGGTTTTATACAATATCGTCTATGTGATCCCACTGGCGATTATTGTGATTGTGTTTAGTGCGACCTTAGGCAAACGCAAGCTGACCGAAAAAGAGGGCCAAGCGCTCAAGCTGATGTCGGGCGTGATGATGTTTGGTATGGGGGTTGCGCTAGTGTTAGATCCTACAGCGCTGCAAAGTGTTGGGCTAGCACTGGGATTAATTCTGGGCTCATTAGGTTTAACCGCCATCATAGTACTCAGCCGTAAGTTACTCGCGGCAAAAGCGAATAAAGCGGCATAAGCAATAGCAGGGGTTCGAATTGGCAAACTCAGGATAAAGGTCTAAAGTAAAACCTGAGCTTGCCGATACAAAGACTCAGCTTACAATTGAGGTTAGTTATGTCTATTTCACTGAACACCCAAGCTATCACGCCAAACTTAGAAAACGGTGCCGTTGGCGTAAAAGTGGCCCAGTTAGCCAAGGAGCAGCAAAAGGCGGAAGGTCAAATTGCCGTTGATTTAATTAACGCAGCCGTACCTCAACCCGTTGGAAATACAGGCCACAATATCAACACCACGGCCTAATCCTCGCTCTGTATTGATAAAAAAGCGCCCCGAACTTCGGGGCGCTTTTTTAATTGGTCAAATTGAACGAGCTAATGTGAGCTTTTAATAATACCAACCACATTAAATATCTAATCAGTTCAGAGCCTCACAGGCATCTCAATCCAAGGCGCATTGACGAAGAAATGGTTATTCCCTTTTAAGTCAATGTAACAC